>NZ_BDCO01000002.1:1254432-2508865 GCF_001613545.1 Terrimicrobium sacchariphilum | reverse complement strand
GCGAGGAGGGTCTGTTGTTCCCTGCCGGGCGAGCCATTGAGTCGCAGCTTGGCCAGATCGCCGGAGGTCTCATCCAGTTGCTTCTGAAGGTCGGCCACCTGGTCCTGGTTCTTCGTCAACTGAGTCTGAGCCTCGAGCAGCTTGTCGTTGACGCTGTTGAGCTCGCTCTGCAACGCGAGGACGGTCTTATCCCGCTCTGCACCTGCGCCCGAGAGTTCCTGAAGCTTCTTTTCCGATTCGGCCAGCTTTGTTTCGAGTTCGGCTTTCTCCGATTTGACCTTGTCCAGAGCTTTCTTGCCTGCAGCCCCGCCATCAAGTTCGGCGATTCGGGCTTTCAGCGCTTTGTTTTCGCTGGCGACCTTGTCGAGTTCGGCCGCATTGTCCTTGATCTTCTTCAGCTTTGCCTGGGCTGTATCGCGGGCATCGGCCAAGGTGATGCGTTCCTTCAAGAGTCCCTCCCGGATCGCATCGCTCGAGGTGATGTACTTTGCCGCCAGGTCCAGCTTACCCAGCAAGCGTCCATTCTCCTCCGTAAGCACCTCATTATCAGCCTGCAACTCGCTCAACTTCTGGGCGTACTGGGCGATACGAGCTTCGTAATTCTTCTTGGCAGCTCCATCCGAAGACTGGTCGCGGGTCGCATCCTCCAGCGCACTGTTTGCCTGGGCGAGCTGAGACTTCAGGTCCACGACCGTGACCTTGATCCGGTCGATCTCGACCATTGCACTCTGGAGTTCTGCTCCTTTTTTCTGAAGACGCTCTGTGAGGGCGTCCTTTTCCTCCTGAGCCTGCGCCAACTGCCGCCGGAGCTTCCGAAGTTCCGCCATGACGGAATTGCCGGAACCGCTGTTTTCATACTGGCCGACTTCAGAACTCCTCACCGAGGACTGCTGACGGGGAGCAGGACGAACTGGGGGAGCGGTGACCGTGAGCGGCTGGGTGGAAATCTCCGGCAATGAACGATCTGAAGACGGCAGCGGTCCCTCGATGCCTTCCGATGGAGCCGGAGCCGACCCTACCTGACTCTCAAGTCGCGTAATGCTTTCCCGAGTTTTCTTCAGGCGATACTCGATGACAATGGGCTGCCAATCCGGCGAGTCGCTAACGATTTTTTCGAACAGTTTCGCTGCATTGCGATACCGCTCCAGGGCCTCGGCAGGTTTATCCTCGCCCTCGAGCCTGTTTGCAACCGTCACCTCATTGTAGCCACGCAAAAACAGATCAGACGCGTCTTGGGCAAACGCGGTTGCGAGCATCGTAAACGATGCGGTAACAATGAGGGCAAAATGTCCTGCGCGGAGCATAGGCAGCTGGGGAGGTCAAGTATATCCGGTTATTCACAGGCTGCAAGGAGGAAGGTTTCCCTCCCCCCTTACCAGCGACGATTGAGCGCAGGAATGTTGCATAGCCAGGTCACCGCCATGGCAATGATGGCCGATACCAGTAAAAGCTCCGGTCCCTGTTGACCGGCCGGATGTCCGAAATAAATGGAGAGATACGCAAGTCCTCCGCAAACCAGCGCGCCGGCGGCGGCGAGTCCGAATACCGCCTGCCCGACCCGGGAACGGTTTGTGAAGATGTAGGCCAGTGGAAATGCCGCCGAGGTCAATGCCGAGCCAATAATAAGCGGGTGCAAGTACCCTCCGATGGAACCAAGGAAAAACAGTGGTGCACCGACAGTCACGGCTCCCCCGGCGAGGCAGGCTTCCCAGCGTTCACCGCGGCTCAAGGCATGCCGGGCGAACCGGTCGAGCATGAGTTGCAGATTTCCCACCGGCCGGGCCACATGGACCCAGAGCACCAATAGAAAGTACAAACCGATGACAAATGTCGCTATGGCCGGAGGCAGATAGGCACGCGCAAGTCTCACGCCAACCAACAAACCGATGATAATCAGCCATTGGTTCGCAGTCGTGAGGCGCTGCATGAAAAAGCAGTACTGGAGATATCCTCGGTAAATGATGGAACGGGACTTGAAGGCCTCCTTCAGCCCGTCCTTGGCCTGCTCATTTTCCGGCTCAAGTCGCAAAGCCTCAAGGAAATGCTCCTCCGCCTGTTTGACCTGACCCTGATGCAGCGCGGTCCACCCCGCCGACACATGGTTGTCGGGATTCTCCGGGTCTTGCTGGAGAGCATATGCCACGCGGTCGGCACTTTCCGAGAGGCGGTTCTGCATGCGCAAAGCCGTCGTGAGAATATTCGAGGCGTTTGCGTTCTCAGGATTGAGATCGAGGGCCTTCCTCGCCGCCGTCTCCGCCTCGAACCACCGCTTTTTCGCGAGATGAATCGATGCGATGGCAACAAAGGCAAAATCGGAATCCGGCCCGAGCCGCACTGCTTCATTTGCCGATTCCATTGCCTCATCAGCTTTACCCATCTGCAGCAGGCACAAGGCTCGTAGCGCGTGAAATCCGTCCACCTCTGGACCTAAGCCCAAGGCCCGTTCTATGGTTTCCAGAGCCTCCCTCGGCCTGCCCTGATTCAACTCGCACAGAGCGAGGTAATACAAGGTGGCTGGATTATTCGGGTCGGTCGCCAGGGCATCGCGGAGATATTTCTCAGCATCGCGATAGCGACCCTGCTGGATAAAAATCAGCCCGCGGTGAGCAGCAGAGGAATCTGGTGTCATTTCTTGATTCCCAGAAAGGCAAGCACGTCGTTGTAAAACCCGCCTTGATTCGAGTAGAGCGCATAGTTCTTCGCGCTTTCGAACCATGCCTGGGTGGACGACCTAATGGATTTTGCGACATCGAGGAGATCGCGTTGGGTGATTGGCACCACCTGCCCCTGTTTCATGGCCTGGGCAAGGCTGCGCTCGACCGCCGTGTCAAAGATCGCCTTCAGGTCGGCGCCAGAGAAATTCCTGGTCTTCTGGGCGAGGCTCCGGGCATCAAGTTGGGAAACCGGCTTCCCTTTGGCGAGAATCGTGATGATGGCCTCGCGAGCCTCTTCATCGGGCGGCGGCACGAAAAGGATACGATCAAAGCGACCGGGGCGTCGAAACGCGGGGTCGATATGCCAGGGAGCATTGGTCGCTCCGAGAATGAGCAAGCCGTCGTTGGAGGCGACATTCCCATCCATCTCGGCCAGGAATTGGTTGATCAGCGTCCGCCCCGCACTCTTGCGAAGATCACGGCGATCGGCAGCGAGGGCATCGACCTCGTCAAAGAAGAGAATCGCCGGGGCATTGTCCCGTGCCAGCTCAAAGAGCTTGTGCAGGTTTTTCTCACTCTCGCCGATATAGAGATCGAGGATCTGGTGGATGCCGATGGAGAGGAAATTCGCCTCGATCTCGCCTGCCGTAGCCCGGCTGATGAGCGTCTTGCCACAACCCGGAGGGCCGTACAAAAGGACGCCGCCTCCGGCCTTTTTGCCGTAGGCCCGGAAGAGATCGGGATTCTTCAGCGGATAAATAATCTTCATTCGGATCTCCTCCTTCACCGGCTCCATGCCTCCGATGTCGTCAAAATTCAGATCCGGCTGCTCGATACCATCGAAACCGTCCGCACCCATCGGGCTGCCCGAGAATCCCCTCTCCTCCGTCGCGATGGGAGCCTCCCATCCTTCGCTGGTGACCCGGCCGAGGCCTTTGCTGTCGGAGGGCTTTTCCGTGCCGCCACGCAAATAGAGTTCCTGCTCCAGTGCGGGGTCCGGCAGTCCGCCGGGCAGAGCGAGACTCTTTTCGTAGCAAGCCTTTGCCTGATCACGCAGCCCTTCCGCCATGAGAAAACGGCTAAGATGCAGCCAGGCCGCGGAAAGTTCGGGGCGTTCCGCCACCAGAGCCTCGAGACGCACAACCGCCTCGGATGTGCGCCCGGTATGATGCAACGCCCGGGCCAGGCCGATGCGAGCCTCCGGATGAGACGGGTTCAGCTTCAGCACCTGCTGAAAGGCGCCCATCGCTTCATCGGCGGCAAACTCGTTGAGACACGCCTCTCCGAACAGCATCTGCAGAGGGATGTTGTCAGGCGACACGCGGGCCGCTTCGCGGAGAGATTCCAGTTGGGACATGGGCGTAACCTACGAAAGCCCCCTCCCGAGTAAATCGAAATCCGGCTATCCTTCGGCGAGCAGCTTCCTGCGCAGGTCGGCGCGACTGATCTTGCCACGGGAGTTGACCGGCATTTCCTCGAGCCGCAACCAGTGCCGCGGCACCTGCCACGAAGGCAAAGCGCGCGCGCAGGCCCTGCGCAAGCCGTCAATTTCCACGCCACCGACATAACATGCCCCAATCTCTTCCCCCCGGGTACCGACGGGCAATCCGACGACCACGACACTTTCCACCTCGGGAATAGAACCCAGCACCTGCTCGATTTCTGCGGGGTTGACCTTGCGGCCGGCGATGTTGATGAAATCCGAAACCCGGCCGCAGATGCGGTAGCCGCATGCAACCTTTTCCAGCAAATCGCCGGGAACATACTGTCCACCGAAGCTCTCTCCCGCCCGGGAGGGATGATAGCCTTTGCCAACCGCTTTACTGATCACGGCGGCCTGGGATGGCTCGGCATCCTCCGCCAGTTCCAAGGCAACGCCGTGCATCGGATTTCCCACGAATCCCGGCTCAATGGCGAAATCCTCCGAAGCGTCGTAGCAAATGCCGCCGCATTCCGAAGCCCCATAAAACGTGTGTATCTTCGTCTGCCAGCTTTCCGCGAATTTTGCGGCGATTTCTGGCGTGAGTGGAGCACCGGCGGAAATGCAGAGCCGAGGCTTCCACCCTCCGGATCCCACCGCCCCGAGCGCCCGGAACAAGGCCGGCACGCCGGGAAACACTGTGGCACGAGAGGCTGATAGCCCATCGCGCAGCGCATGAGGCATCATGTCGCGAGCAACGACCACTGGCACCCCGCAGCACAGCAAAGGCGTAACAAGATTGCTAAACCCATAGGAATGCGAAAACGCGATCGCGCCGTAGTTCACATCCCCCGCCCCAATTCCCATCGTCTCGCAGATGTTGTCGCAATCCGCCAGGAGTTGAGCGCAGGAAAAGCGGATCGCCTTGGGCTCCCCGGCGCTACCCGACGTCACCTTGAGCATGTCGGCCGCCATCAGCGAAGTTGCGGAATTATTGACCGGAACCAGCCGGGGACCGGATCTGGAATTCTCCAGCCGCATGGTGACGCCGCAGACCTTCTCCAATTTGTCTCGCCGGTCTTTCGCCAGTTCCATGTCAAAAGGCAGGAAACAATAGTCCGCCCGCCAGCAGGCGAGCAGGAAGGAAAAGAACTCCGGGACATTCCCGATCTGGCAGGAAACCACGGATCTCGGAGGAAGAAATCCCAGGCGGCTGCCCCAGAAACGGGCATCTTTTTCCACCTCGTCAAAAGTCCGCAAAACCTCTCCAGACGGAGAAAAAACCGCCGGTTTCGAGCCCAACTGCTTCAGGATTTCCGACCATCTCGCGAGAATTGGATTCTTTTCGAGATTGCGTCCGGAGGAATTTTGACTAAATTGGCTCGTTTCCACTGAAATGAAGGCAGATATCCATCCCAACTACGTCGAGACCGTTATCACTTGCGCTTGCGGTGCGGCGTATCGCACGCGTTCTACGCGCGACAACATCAAAATCGGTATTTGCGCGGCTTGCCATCCCTTTTTCACCGGCGAACAGAAATTCGTCGACACGGCTGGACGCGTTGACAAGTTCAAGCGCCGCTACGGCACGGTGCGCGTTGCTCGCGCTCTCAAGCCGGGCAAGAAGGCCTAGCTTTCCCCTCCCGCAAGAAACGGTGATAGCGCCAAAAGCGCCATCACCGTTTCGCGTTTTTACATCCCAATCGTACTGCTGTGGACTTCTCCGGACTGATCGAAAAAAAGCGCACCCGCTTCGACGAACTTGAAAGCGCGGTGACGAGTGGATCGTTGTATGACGATCCCGCGAAAGCCCGGGAAATCCTCCGCGAACACGCGCGGCTCAAGGAACTCCTGAGCATCGCGGACGAATGCCGTCGCATCGAGCAGCAGATCGCGGAGAATCGCGAACTCGCATCGGACAATGATGCCGAGATCGCCGAGATGGCCCAGGCTGAACTCCCCGAGCTGGAGCAAAAGCTTCCCGAGCTGGAGAAGCGACTTCAGATCGCGCTGCTCCCGCCGGAGCCCGATGAAGATCGCGACGCCATCGTAGAAATCCGCGCTGGCACAGGCGGCACGGAGGCCGCGCTTTTTGCCGCCGACCTCTATCGCATGTATGTGCGCTTCGCCGAGGCGAATAACCTCAAGATCGAGGTGATGGACACCAGCGAGGCCGACTTGGGCGGCCTGAAGGAAATCACCTTTCGCCTCTCCGGCGAAGGCGTGTTTCGCAAGATGCGTTATGAGTCCGGCGTCCACCGTGTGCAACGCGTGCCCGCCACGGAAGCCCAGGGACGCATCCATACATCCACGGCGACTGTAGCCGTGCTCCCTGAGGCTGAGGAAGTCGACGTGGAGCTCAAGATGGAAGACCTCCGCATCGAGGTTTGCCGCGCCGGCGGTCCCGGTGGACAGGGAGTCAATACGACGGACTCCGCCGTCCAGATCCTGCACATCCCCACGGGTCGCATCGTGCGATGCCAGGATGGCCGCAGTCAGCAGCAGAACAAGGAACGCGCCTTGCAAATCATGCGTTCCCGCCTGCTCGAGGACAAACGCCGCGAGGAAGAGGAGAAATACTCCGCTCATCGCAAGGCCCTCATCGGCGGCGGTGGACGAGAGGAAAAAATCCGCACCTACAACTTTCCGCAGAATCGCGTCACCGATCATCGCATCGAGATGACGCTGAAAAGCTTGGATCGCTTCATCGAAGGCGACATCAAGGAAATGATCGAGGCTTTGCTGTCCAGCGACATGGAGCAGCGCTTGCAGGACGCCCAGAACGAGGCGTGATGACCGTCCTCGAAACTCTCACGGCCGCCGCGGATTACCTCGGCAAGCATTCCGTTGAGAGTCCGCGCCTGAATGCCGAGCATCTACTCGCCCACACTCTTGGCAAGAAGCGCCTCGACCTTTACCTCGAGTTTGATCGTCCCCTGAGCGATGCGGATCGCGCTCCATTGCGCGACCTCGTACGTCAGCGCGCCCAGGGCAAACCCTTGCAGCATCTGCTCGGGACAGCGGAGTTTTTTGGCCATACCTTCCTGTGCGATGAGCGCGCGCTGATCCCCCGCCCCGAGACCGAGCAGCTTATCGAGTTTGCGCTGCAGTATCCCAAGCCAGCCCGGATTCTCGATATCGGCACGGGCAGCGGCGTGATTGCCATCACGTTTGCGCTGGAGTTTCCCGACTCGGAGGTATTTGCCACCGACCTGCACGCCGAAGCCCTCAGCCTCGCACGACAAAACGCCGAGAAGCTCGGAGCAAAGGTGCATTTCTCCCAAGCGGACCTGCTTCCGTCCGAAGGTGGACCATTTGACCTGATCATGGCCAACCTGCCGTACATTCCGGCAGGTGACATTCCCGACTTGCAACGCGAGGTGCAGTTCGATCCCGTTTCCGCCCTCGACGGCGGCCCGGACGGCCTCGATATCATCCGGCGGCTCATCGCCACCGCGCCCGCTCATCTCATTCCCGGAGGACGCATCGGTCTGGAAATCGGACACGACCAGGCAGCCCTCGTATGCGAATTGTTCTCCGGGAACAATTATCGGGACATCACCGTACGTCCCGATTATCAAGGTATAGAACGTTTCGTCTTCGCGAGTTATGGATAAAATCATCGTTCACGGAGGAGCCGCACTGAATGGCTCCGTGCGCATCAGCGGATCAAAGAACTCCGCCCTGCCTATCTTGGCCGCGACACTCCTGACCAAGGAACCGTGCGTGATTTCCCGCGTTCCCGACCTGAGCGACATCCACTACATGCTCACCATCCTGAGTGAACTCGGGTGCGAGGTGGAGCGGGCCAGCGGCATCGTGACGGTGAAGGCGGAAAAAGTTCTCACCGAGGCACCCTACGACATTGTCCGCAAGATGCGCGCCTCGGTCTGCATCCTTGGCCCCCTGCTCGGTCGCGAGAAGGAGGCTACAGTCTCCCTGCCCGGTGGCTGTGTCATTGGTGATCGACCGATCGATCTTCACCTGCGTGGATTTGAAGCCCTCGGCGCGGCTGTTCGTGTGCAGGGCGGTAATGTCAAGGTACTCGCCCCCGAGTTGAAAGGTGCCACCATCAATCTGCGCGGCAAGTTTGGTTCCACCGTCCTGGGCACCGACAACGTCATGATGGCCGCCGTACTCGCGGAAGGCACCACCGTCATCGACGGCGCCGCCGAGGAGCCGGAGGTCGAGGATCTCGCCAATTTCCTGATCAAGATGGGCGCGCGCATCGAGGGCGCAGGCACCCGTCGCATCATCATCGAGGGCGTGAAGGAACTCCATGGTGCCGAGCACGAGGTGATCCCCGATCGCATCGAGGCAGGAACATTTCTCGTCGCAGCCGCCATTGCGGGCAAGGAGGTCACGCTCAAGCGCGTCGACCCCGCCCATTTGCAGGCCGTCATCGAGCCTCTGGCACACGCTGGCTACGAGATCTCGAACGGCAAGGATTACGTCACGCTCAAGGCCAATGGCAGCCATAAGTCGCTCACCCTTGAGACGCTTCCCTACCCGGGATTCCCGACCGACATGCAGGCTCAGATGTGCGCCTTGCTGGCGATGACAAATGGCGTCAGCGCGATCACGGAGAATGTCTTCCCGCAGCGTTTCATGCACGTGGCCGAGCTCAAGCGCATGGGCGCCAATATCGAGCTGCAAGGGGCTACAGCCGTCATCACCGGCGTCGACCGCCTGAGCGGCGCTCCCGTGATGGCCAGCGATCTTCGCGCCTCCGCCGCCCTCGTCCTTGCCGGACTCAAGGCCGACGGAATGACCGAGATCAACCGCGTCTACCATATCGACCGCGGCTACGAGAGCATTGACGACAAGCTCAATGGCCTCGGCGCACAGATCGAGCGGGTCAAGATCTAGGGTTCATCTTCCATGCGCGGTTATATCGAGTTCGGAGACGAAGCTCGAGTGGCCTGGGAGGAACGAGAACACCGCACACGTCGTCTTTACTCAGGCATTCGCGGTGCGATTTGAGCCATGGACAAACCTCGATGGCTCACAGCCTGGGCGCTCGGTCAATTCACGGTTTTCGCTTTCGCGGTCTTCGCCGTCCTTTCGTCATTCAAGGCATCGACGCCAGCCTCGGTATTCACCGCCATACTGTTCTCCTGGCCGATCTTCCTGCTGTGCATCCATCGCGCCGCCCGCCGACTCGATCAGCGCCACCATCTCCTGCAAAATCTGGAATCCTCGATCTCCGCAGATGAACACTGAACAGCTCAGGAAAATCGGCGGCAGTTCGGCGAACTGACGGAAAAGGAACGAAAATTTCAGGACAGCTTCTGGAACGGAGCAAACCAAGGACTTCGCCAAGGCGGAGGCGGATCGGTCATCGTTGGGATCTATCTCGCCCTGGTCTCCCTCGGCACCTATCTAATCTACCATCTGATCTACCATCTGATCCGCGAAGGCCCGGATTTACTCGCCGACGTGATCTGCCACAAGCTGCTGCCGGAGCGAATCCCGGAGTTTCATACCCGATTCAACGCGCAGAACTGGCTGCACAACGCCTTCTCTGCCACTGCGATTCACTTCATCGGACTTGCCATCGTCGGAATGATCCTTGCGGCCTTAATTCCGATCTTCCCAACCAAAGGTTGGAACGTTCGCGGCGAGCGCGTCGTTCTTGTCAGCGAATCACGCTATCGCACCACCTTGCGGTGAATCCAGATGCTCTGGAGGAGTCCCATGCTGAAGAGCGTGATGAGCAGGAAGGAGCCACCGTAGCTCACAAATGGCAAAGGTAAGCCGGTAATCGGCGTCACGGAGATCGTCATGCCGATATTCATGAAGGTGTGCGTGAATAGCAGCAGCAGAATGCCTATCGACAATAATCGCCCGAGATCGTCACTCGCCTCCATGCCGATGTGCAGGATGCCCACAAATAAGAGAGCAAGCACGCCGATCAGGATCACGCCGCCAATGAATCCATGCTGCTCTCCCATGACGGAGAAGATGAAGTCGTTGTGGACGATGGTGACGGGGAGAAAACCCAGCTCATTCTGGGTATTGGGGGCTTTGAAGCCCTTGCCATAAAAGCCGCCGGAGCCTATGGCGATGAGAGATTGGTTGATATTCCAGCCGTCGCCCTGGGGATCAAGGTCGGGATTCAGGAACGTAGTGATACGGGCGTATTGGTAGGGCTTAAGTCCAAAATGGACCACGAGAGGCACCAAGGCCACGCCGATGATCAACATGGCCGCAAGCCAGCGCTTCGGGATGCCACCGATGAACATCATGGCGAGCAGAACCGGCACCCAGACAATGCAGGACCCCAGATCGGGCTGGATGAGAATCATCAGCCACGGAGCGCCCACGATGGCTCCGCAGGCGAGGATGCGCAGGATCGGCATCGTCCTGCGCGACGCCTCAAGGTACACCGCCAGCGTCATGATTCCTGCCACGATGGCAAGCTGAGAGGGCTGGAAGCTCATGACCTTCAGGTCGAGCCAGCTTTTGGCTCCGTAGCGCTCCTCGCCGATCACCATCGTCGCCACCAGCCCCAGGATGCCCAACACGTAGATGGGCACCGCCCCAAAGCGGATCCAGCGATAATCGATGAGCGCCGTAACGAAGAAGACAGGGAGACAGATGCCGATCCAGATGAGCTGGGACGACCAATAGTTCTCATTGCGCATCCAGGTGGCGCTATAGATCGAATAAACGCCATAGGCTAGCAGGGCCGTCATGAGCAACATGACGAACCAGTTCATGCCCAGAATCTTTCGGAGAAGAGGATGCATCGAAACGGAAAATCTTTACGCCAGCTGCGGCACTGCGGCCAGCAGGGTTTTCGTGTATTCGTGCTGGGGGCGTGAATAGATCGCGTCTGAAGATGCGGACTCCACGATGCGACCGTGATGCATCACGAGCACATGGTCGCTGATATGCTGAACCACCGCGAGATCGTGCGCGATGAACAGATAGGCGATACCGAGCTTTTCCTGCAAATCCATGAGGAGATTCACGATCTGCGCCTGAACGCTCACATCGAGCGCGCTCACCGCTTCGTCGCAGACGATGAACTTGGGTTCAACCGCCAAAGCACGCGCGATACCGATCCGCTGCCGCTGCCCCCCGCTGAACTCATGCGGATACCGGGAAGCCATCTCGGGTTTCAATCCCACCTGGGTCAGCAGGTCGGAAATACGAGCGCGGCGCTGGGTAGCCGTCATCTCCTTAAAATGCGTGGTCAAGGCCTCGCCGATGATCGATCCGCAGGTCAGACGCGGATTGAGCGACCCAAATGGGTCCTGAAAGATCATCTGCATCTGGCGACGCAGGGGCCGAAACTGCCGTTCATTCAGGGGCAGGATATTTCGCCCCTCAAAATACACCTCCCCCGAGGTCGCCGGACCGAGTTTCAGCAGGGCACGCCCGACTGTGGTCTTGCCACTCCCGCTCTCGCCCACGAGACCAACCGTCTGGCCCGGTTCGATGGTAAAGGAAACGCCGTCCACCGCCTTGATCTCGCCCACTTTGCGCCGAAGCAATCCTCCATGGACCGGAAACCAAACGCGTAAATCTTTGACCTCAAGCAAAGGCATTGGCGGATAAGCAAAGGCGATAGGGCCGAAGTGTCAAGGCAGCCTTCACAATTTGACCTCCGCCGCGCCGAGCAAATGGATGAAATCCTCGGGAGTTTTGGCGGCGAGGAGTCGTTCAAACTGGTGGCGGTCGCGGCAAATACGGGCGATCGCCCCTACGATACGCAGGTACTCCGAGTCGAAGGCGCTGGGGATTCCCGCCACGAAAACGAGGCGAACAGGGTCTCTCACATCCCGACAGCTAAAACCAGGAGTCACCCGGCCCGCAGCCATCACAAGCTCCGTCACGCTGTCGGTCCGGCCGTGAGCGAGGCAAATCCCCCACCCGTTCTCGGAAATAGCCGGAGCATTGCGGGCTTTGACCGCTTCCTCCAACTGGGCAAAGTTTGTCACCCGGGGATCGCCGTTGAGTTTGGAGAGTACTGCCTCCACCGCCTCCGCCTTTGATTTTGCAGACAGCGCAAGATTCACATGATCGGGCTGCAGAACGTCAGAAATGGGTGTCATACGTTGCTTCCGCTCCACTTGAGTTTCTGCCGCAGCACCTCGGGAAAGAGTTTCTCCGGGAGCATCACAAGAGGCAGACGTCGGTCACTTTGCGAGATGCGGAGGGTGTCGCCCAGATGCATGGCGTGATTCCCCTGCCCGTCGACCGTCACAAAGACGGAGTGCTCGGCTACGATGAGTTCGCTGGTAATGATCGATCGATCGCTCACGACCGTGGACCGATTGGTCAACACATGCGGACAAATCGGAGTAATGACAAAGCCGCCCGAGTCCGGCATGAGGATCGGCCCGCCCGCAGAAAGCGAATAGGCGGTGGACCCGGTAGGGGTCGCGATGATGAGGCCGTCGGCATTGTAGTCCGTCAGCTCCGCTCCATCGATCTTGACGCGCAGTTTCACCAATTGGGATCGCTCGCCGCGGCTGATGACGACGTCATTGAGTCCATACATCTTGCGGATTTTTCCGCCGGATGAAATCAACTCCGTCAAAAGAAGGCTTCGCTGGCTCAGGATATAATCCTTGCGAGTGATGCTCTCGACCGCCCGAGGGATCTCCGTGGCAGCGGCGCAGGTCAGGAAACCCAGGGACCCGATATTGATGCCGAAGATGGGCTTGATGTCCTCGCCGATTTTGTGAACGACGCGCAGAATTGTGCCATCGCCACCCATTACGACCAGCAGGTCGCACTGGCGGGCCAGAGCGCGCTCATCCAGGTCGGACAGTATGCCTGCGATCTCGGCAGTGGATTTTTCAAGGAGGAAGCCGACCTTTTTTTCCTGCAGGGCGCCGATCATGGCGCGCACCTGCTCGGCTGCTTCCGTTTTTTCGGTATGGGCGATGAGTCCGATCACAAAGATAAATGAGCGAGGAACTCGACATTCCCCTCGCGGCCCTTGATAGGCGAAGTCGTGACGCCATGCCAGCATTTGCCGTGCTGGGCTACAAAGTCACGGATGCGTGCCACCGCCTCCTCGTGATACAGCGCTTCCCGGACCACTCCACCTTTGCCGACCTTGTCCGGCGAAAGCTCAAACTGCGGCTTGATGAGCACGATCATGTCGCCCGGAGGCGCAAGCAGGGCAAACAGCGCAGGCAGGATCAACGTCAACGAGATGAAGCTCACGTCCGCCACCGCCAGGTCGACCGGCTCGCCAAGGTCCCCGGCCTTCAGGTTGCGGGCGTTGAATCCCTCGTAAACCTTCACTCGAGGGTCCGTACGCAGGGACCAGTCGAGCTGGCCATGGCCCACATCAAGGGCGTGAACCCGTAATGCCCCTCTCTGCAAGAGGCAGTCCGTAAATCCCCCGGTCGAGGCTCCGACATCCACCGCCACTCGACCGGTGGGATCGATTCGAAAAAAATCAAGCGCCCCCTCGAGCTTCAATCCGCCTCGACCGACATATTTTTCTCCACCACGCACCTCGATTTCCACATGCTGGGGCACCTGCTGGCCCGGCTTGGCTGCTTTTTGCCCAGCCACGTAGACCTGCCCGGCCATGATGGATCTCTGTGCTTTTTCGCGAGATGGAAAAAATTGCCTCGCCACCAAGAGGTTATCGAGGCGTATTTTTGACGACATACCTCCGTATAAAAAATCCTGTTCAACTTGGAAACCCCGATTAGATCGTCCGCCATGCCAGATTCCGACCTGACCTCCCGCATCAAGAAAATGCTCGTTGAAAGCCTGATGTTGAAGGTATCGCCCGACGACATCGGGGATGACACCCCTTTGTTCAGCCCGGAAGGCCTCGCTCTCGACTCGATCGATGCTCTGGAACTCGCCGTTAGTCTGGAAAAGAACTTCGGCGTCGCCACTCCGAGCTCCGAGGTCGCCCGGGAGGCTTTCGTCAGTGTAAACACGATCGCTTCCTACGTGACGGCCAAGCAGCAGGCTTAAGCCGCGTAAATAGCGGAGGAATTTGTGTAACAAGTTCGCCGCAATCGAATTTGGCGCGAATTTTGCTCTTTCCCTGACTTCCCATTCATACGAAACGAGATAAAGCATGAGCCAGTTCCAATCCGCTCTCGATACTTCCATTCCCGGCCTGAAACGGCTGATCCAAACCCACCTCAAGTTTAGCCTGGCTCGAGACGCCTCGACGGCCACGAAGCGCGACTGGTGGCTCGCAACCTGCAAAGCTGCACAGAGTGTCGTAGTGGAGCGAATGATCGCCACGCAGGCGGTGCATCACAACAGCAACGCCAAGCGGGTGTACTATTTGTCCCTCGAGTTTCTCATGGGACGCCTGTTTTCCAACACGATCTACAGCGCGGGCATCATGGAGAACATGGTTCACGCGCTCGAGGAACTGGGACTCGATTTTGAAGAACTCCGCAGCGAGGAGTACGACATGGGCCTCGGTAACGGCGGTCTCGGTCGCCTCGCCGCCTGCTTTCTGGATTCCCTAGCCACACTCGACCTTCCGGCCATCGGCTATGGCATCCATTACCAGTACGGACTCTTCAAGCAGGAGTTCCGCAATGGCTACCAGGTGGAACTGCCCGATGCCTGGATGCGCGACGGAACGCCTTGGGAGATCGTGCGTCCGGAGCACGCCACCGAGATCAAGGTCTACGGCTACGTCGAGAATGTCTTCGACGACCGCGGCAACTACGTATCCCGCTGGAACGGCTGGAAAAAGCTGCTTGGAATCCCTTACGATATTCCGATCCCCGGGTACGGCACAAATACCGTCAATTACCTGCGGCTATGGGAATCTCGTGCGGCCGAGGATTTCGATTTCGAGGCCTTCAATCGCGGGGGCTACGACGAAGCGGTGCGCGAAAAGAACCACAGCGAAACCATCTCCAAGGTCCTTTATCCGAACGACAAGACCGAGAGCGGCAAGGAACTGCGCCTGCTCCAGCAGTATTTCTTCGTCGCATGTTCGCTGAAAGACATCATTCGCCGTTTCCGCAAGACGAATGAGGACTGGAGCGAATTCCCGGAAAAAGTCGCGATCCAGCTCAACGACACCCATCCGGCGGTTGCGATCGTCGAGATGATGCGCCTGCTGCTCGACGAGTACAGCATGTCCTGGGGACCGGCGTGGGAACTGGTCACGAAGACCTTCGCCTACACAAACCACACCCTTCTGCCGGAGGCGTTGGAAAAGTGGAGCGTCGGCCTGTTTCAGAAGGTACTGCCGCGCCATCTGCAGATCATTTTCGAGATCAACAAGCTCTTCCTCGACGAGGTGGAGGCCAGATGGCCGGGAGATACCACCAAGAAGCAGATCCTTTCGCTCATCGAGGAAGGCCCGACCCAGATGGTCCGCATGGCCCACCTTTCGGTCGTGGGCAGCCACTCCGTCAACGGCGTTGCCGCTCTGCACACGGAGTTGCTGAAGAAGGAGCTGTTTCCGGAATTTGACGCCCTTTACCCGGGCAAGTTCAACAACAAGACCAACGGCATCACGCCCCGCCGGTGGCTGCTCGCCTGCAACCCGCGCCTCAGCGACCTGATCACATCCAAGATCGGCCATGGCTGGGAGCGCAATCTCGACAAGCTGCGCGAACTCGAAGCCTTTGCCGACAACGAGGAGTTCAAGTCGGCCTTCATGCACGTGAAGCATGCCAACAAGGTCGACCTCGCCCGGATCATCAAGGAGTCCTGCGATGTCTCGGTCGATCCATCGGCGCTCTTTGATGTCCAGATCAAGCGCCTCCACGAGTACAAGCGCCAGCACCTGAACCTCCTGCACATCCTCGCCCTTTATCGCAGGCTGCTCCAGGATCCGTCGCTGGACATCACCCCGCGCGTGTTTGTCTTCGCCGCCAAGGCGGCTCCGGGTTACGACCTGGCGAAATGCATCATCAAGGCGATCAACTCGGTCGGCAAGGTGATCAACAACGACAAGCGCATCAACGACCGCCTCAAGGTCGTCTTCCTGCCAAACTACCGTGTCTCGCTCGCGCAGCGCATCGTCCCGGCAGCCGACCTCTCCGAGCAAATCTCAACCGCAGGCAAGGAAGCCTCGGGAACAGGCAATATGAAGCTCGCCCTCAACGGCGCGCTCACGATCGGCACGCTCGATGGCGCGAACGTGGAGATCCGCGAGGAAGTCGGCGACGACAACATCTTCATCTTCGGCATGACCGTGGAGGAGGTCAACGCCCTCTGGGCTCGCGGGTATAATCCGCAGGATTACTACAACGCCGACGAGGAGTTGCGCGCGGTGGTCGACTGGGTGGGCTCCAACTACTTCACCCCCGACGAACCGCACGGCGTCCTCAGCATGCTCCGGGACAATCTCTACTACAGCGATCCGTTCCTCTGCCTGCCGGACTTCCGCTCCTACAGCGATGCCCAGAAACGGGTCGACGCCGCCTTCCGCGACAAGGACAAGTGGGCCAAGATGGCCATCCTCAACACCGCGCGAGTGGGCAAATTCTCCAGCGATCGCACGATCATGGAGTACGCGAAGGAAATCTGGAAACTCGACCAGAAGCCGTTCTAAGAAACGGCTGGCCTTTCTCAGGCTGCCCGGCTCCGGCCGCGGCAGCCAGAAAAGCTATTCCTTGGTGGGATGCCCTATCGGAATGTCGAGGAGCTGGCCCGGCTTTTCCAGGATATCCAGCAGACTCTCCGGCTTATCGTAAAGCCTTCCGGGTTTCATCCCCTCGAGCGAGCGACGGCTGTTATATCCCCAGCTGACTGCCGCCATGGGAATTCCGGCCTTGTGCGCCGCCTCGATGTCGCGAGTCTCATCTCCGACGAAAAGCATGTCTCCATGCGCAAACCGGAAGTCCTTCATTACCTGACGAATCTCCCGCGCCTTTCCAAGCAGCTTCGAGGAGCTACGCACGAACTGAAAGATCTCGAGATCGTGATTGCGAAGAAAGGTACGGACATTGTCCTCACTATTGGACGTGATGATTCCGAGCGCAAACTGCCGACGATGCAATTCCCTCACCAGTTCAGGAATGCCCGGCAAGGGAACCACCCGGTCGATCTGCCCATGGAGTGCCGCAGTGCCGCGGGAGCCGATGCGACTCAGCTTCGTCGGTGACACACCCAGGAATTTCATCAACTCCCGCGTGCGCATGTCGCGCGCATGCTCGAGTTCCTCCCTGCTGAGCTTGCGGAAGCGAAACTCGTCCGCCAGCTTGTTCAGGATCTCGAAGGCGATCTCGAACGTATCTGCCAGAGTGCCATCAAAATCGAAAACGATGACCTTGGGAGCGACGACGACAGGGGGCTTTGGCTTGCGACGTCCAAAGACCCGATGTGCCCAATGCTTCACGCGGTGGCTTCCGCGGGCAGCTCCATGGTTCCCTTGTAGCGCCCCTCCTCAGGTTCCAGGCCGAAATTCGCCTTCACCAACGCCTCGATGCGCGCCAGTTCCTCGGAAGAAAGCGGAGCCACATCGGCAGCAGCGGCAAACTCCCGCAGCTGCTCGACATTGTAGATATTCGGCAGCACGGAAGCGACGCGATCATCAGCAAGCAGCCACTGGATGGCCGCCTGGCCGAGCGTACGCTCTCCTCCTTTTTCCAGGAAGCGAAGCTGCTCGACTTTCTTGACGCCGTTCGTGAGCCAGGACTTGGGGCGATGGCTGCGATGGTCATTCGGAGGGAATACCGTCTCGGCAGTGTATTTGCCCTCCAGCATGCCGGAAGAGTGTGGAACGCGGATCAGGAACATCGTGTCTGCCTGTGCATCGCGCGCCGCATCCTGGATGGTCTTGCCCGGATGCTGCTCAAGAAGATTGTAAATGTGTTGGAGCACACCGGGATTGCGACGCCGAATGGTCAGGACGCCTTCAGCGAGCCAGCCAATGGCGGGTCCCAGAGCGACGCCATAGTGCTTCACCTTTCCAGCGGCACGCAGGTCCTCGAGGGTCTCCCAAAGAGCGTCATCCTCCACCTGCTCGAAACGAATGTTGTGCAATTGCAGAAGATCAATGGTGTCGGTCTTGAGGCGCGTCAGGGCCGCCTCCGTGGCACGGCGGATGTTCTCCGGGCTGAAATCCTGAGGGATCTCGCGCTGACCGCGACGTTCTTCCCCATGATTCACAAAATCGTAGCCCACCTTCGTCGCGATGACGATGTCATCACGACGATCTGCGAAAGCCTTGCCGATGAGTTCCTCACTGCGGCCATTTCCGTAGGTATCTGCCGCATCAAAGAGGGTGATCCCGAGATCCAGCGCCTCTTTCATCAATGCCACCGCCTCGTCATCCGTATAGTTGCCCCACCAACCGGTGGAAACCGTCCAGAGACCAAATCCAACTTCGCTCACACGTATGTCCGTGCCTCGGAATGTGCGGTACTTCATATTGGCAGGGAACATGCCATTGCCTGAAGCGATTTGCCAAGTTACTATCGCTTTTACTTTTCAACTGTGCCGCTTTTTGAGTCATGACCGCCGGTTTTCCTTGCTGCCGTGCGAGGAAAAGCTCTAGCTGCGGGGATGGCACTCCGGCACCTCCAGGAAAGAACACCGTGGTCGTAGTCATAGGAGCAGGATTGGCAGGACTGGCGTGCGCTCGCAGTTTGCAGCATGCCGGTAGAGAGGTGATTGTCCTCGAGGCAAATTCGGAAGTCGGAGGCAGAGTCCGACACGAGCGCATCAATGGATACACCTGTGATCTGGGCTTTCAGGTCATCATGGATTCCTACACCAGCCTGCGGGCGCATGTTGACCTTTCCGCTCTCCGCCCACGGTATTTCGACTCTGGTGCCATCATGTGGGATCACCGGAAGTTTTATCAGGTTCACAACCCTCTGAAGCACCCCACGTCGGCCGGCGCCGCTTTTGCAACTTCCGCCCTCACCTGGCTCGACAAGGCTCGGATCACCAAAATGGTGGCAGATCTCCTGCTCTCCGTGGATACAGATCTCGAGAGTCTCGAAGATCCCGAAGAAACCACCCTTCAGCTCCTAAAAAAAAGGGGCGTTAGCGAGATGGCCCTGAGGAGATTTTTCCGCCCATTCTTCGGAGGTGTATTCCTGGATGATACGCTGAGCGCTCCCGCATCGCTCTTCCGCTTTTATTTAAAGAAATTCGCCTCCGGGCGGGTGTTTGTTCCTGCCGAGGGTGTCGGAGCACTGCCCGCGCAGATGGCCTCGCGATTGCTTCCCGGTTCGCTACGCCTGGACAGCCCCGTACAAAGCATGGAGGTGAAAGGAGGTAAGAGCGCGAGTATTTTTCTCACCGGAGACCGCATTGTTCACGCCTCGCGGGTCGTGATCGCCACCGCAGAACCCACGACCCGGAGACTGATCCAGGACACCACGCCCTGCCGGGCTCACACTTCAACCCGTGTCGTGTATTTTTCCTCGCGCAAAAGCCTTTATCCAGAGCGAATGCTCGTTCTCCCGGCGGGAGAAGAACGTCTGGTGCGGCATTTCGTACAGATCACCAACATCGTGCCCGAGTATGCGCCGGACGGCGCTCACCTGATCAGCGCGACGATCCTGAAAGACCAGGGTCTGAGTCCTGAGGACATCATTGCTCGCGCCCAAGCGGAAGTTTCAGAGATCTTCCCCCATGCGGCGGACTCTCTCAGGTTCGTCCATCAGCGCCACGTGCCCTACGCGACCGTGAAAGCCGGACCTCCCCCGGTGTCTCCCTGGCCCAACGTTCATCTCGCTGGGGACCAGGTCTCCAGCAGCAGTATCGATGCCGCGATTCGATCCGGTGAAAATGCGGCCCGGCTTATTCTGGAATCCCACTAAGACATGCTTTCCTTTTCGACAGCATGGAACTCGAACCGGCATCGCAGCGGCGAAAGCATCGTTCGCGAAATTCTCGAAATGGGATTCGATGCCATCGAGCTGGGACATGGGCTGAAGGCGCATACCGTGCACGAGATCCTGTCGTTTCAGGAGAAGGAGGGATTCCGGGTTTCCAGTCTGCACAACTTCTGTCCCCTGCCCCCGGAGGTGATGGTCGACAATCCCGACTGCTATGAGTTCACCTCCCATCGGCTCACAGATCGAAAGCGGGCGGTCCGATTGACCCTGCAAACGATCGACATGGCGGAACGCTTCGGAGCAAAGGTGGTCGTCCTGCACACGGGACGAATCAAAACGCTCAAGCTTACCCGGCACCTCCGGGAACTCGTGGAAAATGAAGGAAACTTCACCCGTCGCTATTCCAAAGAGAAATTGTGCGCGGTTCTCCGGCGAGAGAAGGTCGGCGAGTCCTACATCCAGCGGGCGCTGGACTGCCTGATGGAGATCACTGACTATGCCTCGGAAAAGGGCATCCGCCTCGGCATCGAAAATCGTGAGCACTACGAGGCCATGCCGTCCGAGCATGAGTTTGTGAACTTCCTGCAACGACTCGACGCTCCCAATGCCATGTACTGGCATGATTTTGGCCATGCCCAGATCAAGCATAACCTCGGCTTGCTGGATCACTCCGACTGGCTGCGGAAGATGGGTCCGCGCACGATGGGCTGCCACGTCCACGACGTCGGCTGGCCGTTCCAGGATCATCGCGCGCCCTTTACCGGGGAGATCCCATTCGAGAAACTCGTGCAATTTCTTCCGCCGGATTGCCTTTTCGTCTTTGAACTTCATCCGAGAACAGCCAAAGAAGACATTCTCTCCGCCGCCGCAAGGTGGCGCACTCTCCGATGAAGCGCACTCTCCTGACCATCCTCCAAATCGTCGTTACCGTCCTGCTCCTGTGCTGGATCTTCCGAGATCCCACCAAGCGCGACCAGATGGCGACCGCCCTCCACACGGCGAACTTTCTGTGGCTGATCCCAGGGGCGCTGGCTGTGGGCATCGCCTTTTCCCTGCAAACCCAGCGCTGGCGTATCCTTTTGGCCGCGCAGGACATTCACATGGGTTGGTGGCGGGCGATGCGCATCTTTCTCATTGGAGCGTTTTTCAACCTCTTCCTGCCGGGCGGCACCGGTGGCGATGTCGTGAAGATCTTCTACGCCATGAAAGAGACCAAGGACCGCAAGAGCGCGGCCTTCCTGAGTGTGCTGGTCGATCGCATGATGGGCCTTCTCGGCCTAGTCGCGGTTGCTGCCACGCTCTGCACGCTGGAGTTTAACCTCCTGTTTTCCAAACCGATCACCCAGGCGCTCATGGGTTCGCTGGGCATCATCCTCGGCGGTTCCCTAACATTTATCGTAGGTGGCTTTCTGGTGGATTACTTTCGCCTGGCGCACAAGCTTCCCACATGGCTTCCGCTCCACGCGAAGATTCTCGAGTTCGCCACGGCTTTTTCCACCTATGCCCGCAGTCCAAAGACACTGCTGGCGACGTTTGGCATTTCCATTCCCTCGCATCTGCTGATGTTCCTGGCCTTCTATTTTGCCGCACGGGCGTTCGGCCTGTTCGGCGGGTTTGATGGCTTGATCGATGTCTTCGCGGTTCTCCCCGCGATCATGACGATCGCCTCGCTGCCGGTGAGCCTTTCCGGCCTCGGCGTGCGTGAAGGTCTCTTCCAGCAAGTCTTCTCCGAGTTGTTCAATACGCCAGTAGGAACCGCCGCGATGATCTCCATGACGGGATTCCTGATGATTGTCTTCTGGGGGCTTGTCGGCGGAGTCATTTACATGCTTTTCCGACCCGTCGGCGGCATCCATATCCGTGAATTGGAGCAGGAAGTGGAGAAGGTCGAAAAGACCATCGAAGACGCGGCGTGAAAGCATCGAGGCTAAAGGTCTCCGTGAACTTCGCCATCACCGCAGACGGCAAAGTCTCGACGCGGAAAAAAACGGCCTCGGGCTTTACATCGGAGAGCGACAAACGCCGCTTCCGCGAAATACGCGCAGAGGCCGACGCGGTCATGGTTGGCGTGGGAACACTCACTACGGACAACATGTCCATGGGCGTAAGCGATCCCGCCCAGCAACGCGCTCGCAAAAAACGCGGCCAGTCGCCCCAGCCGCTACGAGTCGTCGTGAGCGCATCCGGGCGATTTGATCCCAAAGCAAAAATTTTCACTCAGGCAGGCGCTCCGATCGTGATTTTCTCCACCCAGGCCATGCCGGAGCGCGTCCGGTCGTGGCTGGCTGCGAAGGCCGACGTATGGCTTTTTGAGACGTCGGTCGATCTCGCGGAGATGATGCGCATCCTGCGGGCGGACTACCGAATCCGCTCGGTGATCTGCGAGGGCGGGCCGACGTTATTCCGCTCCCTGCTGGAGGCGGATCTGGTCGACACTCTGCACCTCACCTGGGCCCCGGTGATCTTCGGAGGCCGTGAGGCATCCACGCTCACCGGACTCCCCGGCGAATTCCTCCCTCATCTGGTGCGTTTCAAGCTGTCCAGCCAGGAAGTCCTCGGCGGCGAGTGCTTCCTGACCTATCGCATTAAACGGCAGGCGAAGACGCCAGCTCCTCAAGCAGCTTCCGCAACTCGTCAATCCCCTCGCCCTCCTGGGCGCTCATTGGGATAATCTTCACCTTGCGGACCTTGGACTTGAGGCGCTTCAGGTTTTCCTTGGCCTCGGGCAGATCGACCTTGTTGGCGATGACCGCCCACGGTTTGGCTGCGAGGTTGGGATCGTAAAGTTTCAACTCCTGCCGAAGCGTCTGGAAATCCTCGACCGGATCGCGGCCCTCGCTGCCTGCGGTATCGAGTACGAATAAAAGCAACTGGCAGCGCACGATGTGGCGCAGGAACTCGTGGCCAAGCCCCTTGTTCTCATGCGCGCCCTCGATCAAGCCTGGGATGTCCGCGACGGTGAGACGCTGGTAGCCATTGAGATCGACCACGCCGACCACGGGGTTCAGAGTTGTGAAAGGATAAGGAGCCACCCGCGGATGAGCGGCGGAAATCTTGCCGAGCAGCGTGCTCTTGCCCGCGTTGGGATAGCCCACGAGGCCGACATCGGCGATCGTGCGCAGTTCCAGCGCGAACCACCCCTCCTCGCCGGGCCAGCCGTCGGTCGTGCGGCGCGGGGCGCGATTCGTCGAGGTCTTGAAATGCGAATTGCCCTTGCCGCCGTCTCCTCCGGCACAGAGGACAAACCGCTGGCCGGGTTCTGAAAGATCCGCCACGGGTTCCATCGTGCGCAGGTCGAGATGGCTCTTCTTTACGGGCTCCTCCGAGGCCTCCAGGTCTTCGTAGAGCGGGATATCTGTCGGCGCGGGCACCTGATCCGGCAGGCGGTAGATGATCGTTCCGACGGGCACACGCACGATATGATCCTCGGCGCTGCGGCCATGCTTGTCCTTGCCCTGGCCGTGCGCGCCGCGCTTGGCGCGGATGTTGGGCTCATAGTACAGGGAGACGAGGTTGTCCGTGTGGACATCGGCCTCCAGGATGATGCTGCCGCCCTTTCCGCCGTCGCCTCCATCCGGACCGCCCCGGGGCACGAACTTCTCGCGGCGAAAGCTGCAACACCCGTTGCCGCCATCGCCAGCCTTGGCATGGATACGAACTTGATCGACGAATTTCACCCGATTTTTACTTTGTGACGAGAGTCTCGTACAGGTCGGCGGTCTGTCGCGCAATGGCAGACCATCCAAATTTTTCCTCCACCCGACGGCGTCCGGCGGCTCCGAAGGCCTTGCGCTTGGCCGGATCACTCATCAATTCATTCACCCGGCCCGCGAGATCACGCGAGAAGCGATCGGGATTCGTCGCCTCAAACGGACTCTCCTTCATCTGGTCGAGCGAAACGAGGAAGCCGGTCTCGCCATGTATTACCACTTCCTTGATGCCGCCGACATTGCTGGCGACCACCGGGGTGCCGCAGGCCATGGCCTCGAGGTTGATGATGCCGAACGGCTCGTAGATCGACGGGCAGACAAATGCCGCCGCGTTGCTGTAGAGCTCGACCTTGCTCTTGGTATCGACCATCTCCTCGATCCAGATCACGCCAGGGCGTGCACGCTGCGCCGCGCTGACGGCGTTTTTCATCTCGGTGGCGATCTCCGCCGTATCGGGGGCTCCGGCACAGAGGACGACCTGAAAGCCCGGGTTCATATGGCGGATCGCGTTGACGAGATGAATGATACCCTTCTGCCGCGTGATGCGACCGACGAAAAGGATGTACGGCTCGACAGGATTGATCCCAAAACGCTTCAGCGCGTTCTTGCTCGTGACCGGGCGATATTCGTCGAGGTCGATGCCGTTGTAGATGACGTGCATCTTTTCGGGGGCGATGTGGAAGAGCTTGTTCACATCACGCTTGGTTTCCTCAGAAACCGCGATCACCGCATCGGCCATCTCCAGCGTGGTGCGCTCCAGCCAGCAGGTGAAGTCATAGCCGCCGCCGAGCTGCTCGCGCTTCCAGGGGCGGAGCGGTTCCAGAGAATGAACCGTCACGACGAGCGGGATGCCGTAGTTGAGCTTCGCCAGGATGCCGCCAAAATGCGCGTACCACGTGTGGCAATGGACGACATCGGCGTCGATGTTGGTCGTGTTGAAATCAATGCACCGCTGCAAGGCCCCAAAGACCGACTTCAGCGGCTTGGGACACGTGTAGGCATCGGAAACAAGCCCGTACCCGAGCGCCGACAGATTTCCGGAAACCTGGTTCTGGTCACCGAAACATCTCACATCCACCGGCATCAGCTTGGCCAGTTCGCGGCTGAGGTACTGCACATGGACACCTGCTCCACCGTAGATGTGGGGCGGATACTCGTTGGTCAGGAAGAGTGCCTTCACAACACGAGTCTAGCAAAGGAGTTGCATCCGGCAAGAGTGCTGCGGGGACCCTGACATACCGTCAAAAAGCGATCTCTTGACCTCAACTGTATTATTTGCATTAATACACTTATGTCGCTTCGGTTTGACATCACCCCCGGCTCGCCCCAGCCGATCTACGAGCAGATCGAGGGACAAATCCGGAGGTGGATTGCGACGGGAACCCTCAAGGAGGGCGATCAGCTCCCATCCGTGCGTGCATTGGCCGAGCAACTCACCGTCAATCCCAACACCGTCGCCCGGGCCTACTCCGAACTCACAGCCGAGGGATTGGTGGCGTCGCATGCAGGGCGCGGCGTCTTCATCGCCGCGCGTCGCCAGATTTACTCCGAGGAAGAACGGCTTCGCAGGCTGTCCTGCGCGATGAAGCGGTTTTTCGATGAAACGGCATTTCTCGACATCCCTCTCGCCGAAATCCTCCGTCGTCTGGAGGAGGCCGGAACCGACTACTTCACCCATTCCCCAAAGCCATGAGCGAATACGTGATCGAAACCCAGGGACTCACGAAATACTTCGGCAAGACCTGCGTGGTCTCCGAACTCAATCTCAAGGTGCCGAAAGGCAGCATCTTCGGCTTCCTCGGGCGCAATGGCGCCGGGAAAAGCACGACGATCCGCATGCTTCTCGGTCTGGTCGAACCTTCGCGCGGGTCCGCCCAGGTGCTTGGGAAAGACTGCTGGAACCTATCACCTGATGATCGCGCCCGTATTGGCTATCTCCCGGAGGGGCACCACGTCTACGGCTGGATGACCATCGAGGAGTGCGGAAAGTTTCAAGCCGCGTTTTATAAACACTGGAACGCAAGCATCTTTGAGGCCGTCCTATCCCACTTCCGTCTCGACCGGAAAGGCAGGGCGGGCAATCTCTCGCGCGGCCAGCGCGCGGGGCTCTGCCTGGCGCTCGTGCTCGCGCCGGAGCCGGAACTCCTCATCCTCGACGATCCTGCGCTTGGCCTTGATCCCGTGGCTCGCCGCAGCCTCATCCAGTCGATGCTCTACGTCACGCGAACGACCGACCGCACCATCCTCTTTTCCTCGCATCTTCTCTCCGACGTCGAGCGCGTGGCGGACGAAATCGCGGTGCTCGATCTCGGAACGCTGCGAGCATCCTGCAAGCTGGAGACCTTTCGCCAGCATGTCCGCCAGTTTGTCATCCGGCATGACGGCAACGAACCTCCCCTGCCCGACTTGCCCGGCCTTCTGCAAACCTTCCGCACAGATACGGAAACGAGTCTGACCTTTGCCAATATCGGCCCTGCCGAGATCCAGCGCATTCAGGTACTGACGGGAAATCGTATCGAGGAGGTTCCGCTTAGCCTGGAGGACGCATTCGTGACTTATGTCGGCGAGCGCGGCGCGAAGAGCTTTTTCACCAAAGATCTGGAGGACGTAAAATGAAGGCATTGTTTTGGAAAGAATGGCGGGAGAACCTGAAATGGGGCCTGCTGGCGATGGCGGCCATCGCTGTCGCGATGGTCTACGCCCTGCGACAAGGTGGAGACTCGGTTGATAGCTCATGGGCAGGGCTTCAAAACGAGCAGTTCCTCACCGTCACAGCGTTCGGGTTTCCCGTCATTGCCCTGGCCCTGGGTTTTCTCCAAATCCTGACCGAGCTTCGCCGGGATCAATGGGCGTTTCTCCTGCACCGCCCCGTTACCCGTCTCCAGGTCTTCTGGGGCAAGGCCCTGCCGGGAACCGCTCTGTATCTCGTGGCGGGCGGGCTGCCACTGGCAGCGTCGGCTTACTGGCTTTCCCTACCCGGCAGCATCGCCGCGCCGTTTGACATCAGGCAGATCCTTCCGGGATCAGTCAATCTCCTCGCAGGACTCTCGTATTATTATGCCGCTTTGCTTATCAGCATCCTCCCCGGGCGATGGTATGGACGGAAGGTTTTGCCACTCGCGGCGGCGCTGCTGGGATCGACGTTTGCCAATACAATCATTCTGTCGCCCGCTTTGATTGGACCTATCATCGTCCTGACGAGCATGATCATCGCCGCAGCCAGCGCTCATGCCGCGAGCGGCTTGTTTCGTAGAATGTCAGTAGTTGGAAAGTGCGGTATACTTTCCGTCTACCTTCTTGGCCTGCTCGTCGCCGACATGGTCTTGTCCTTGGGATGGATGATGCTGTTTCCGCCTCAACCTCTCAGTTATCAACGATATGGGGTAGACCAGAATGGCGAGGTAGTCCGGATCACCACGCGGTCGAACTGGTACGAAAAAGTCGAAACACTCGACGGCAAGCAAATCAAGCCGGAGAAAAGGGCTTTCGAATGGGCCGACTTCCTCTTTCCGACGATGCTCTATTACGCCACACCGGATGGATTCCGCGACTTTCGCAGCCCACGCGCTTATTTTACTTACGAGTCAAGCAACCGGACTGCTCCGTTCGCCTGGTATTATATTAACGATTTGGGAATCTTCCGGGTCTATTCCACGGAAACAAAAATGCCGCTGGGAGTCCTTGGTCCCAATGGATACGCGCCGATCGACAACACCGGACAGGCGGGACGATTCCATCCGGGCTTCAGCGCTTACAAATCAACAGTCATTGGTGACCGGGACGGAGTGTATATTCCGGATCTTGATGCTCGTTCCGTAAAGAAAATCTACGCGGCGGCACCTGGGGAGCAGATCATCTCCGCCGCTCGTCTCCCGAAACCGAAAAAAGAGGGAGCGCAGGAAGAATATGCCATTGGCTCGAATCAGGCCATTCAAGTCGTCACAAAATCGGGCCCCAGGGCTCGTATTGCCTTGCCCGTTGCTCCGAATAAAATCACAGGTGTTGAGTTTTATCGGCCAGAGAGCGGAAACTACACCCTATTTATCAGGGGACGCTTCCCACAGGGCATCGAGCTTGCCGTCGCTTCGCCGGACGGAAAAATCACCCGCCAGCAAACTCTTCCCTTGCTGTATAACAGTCCGCCTCAATCCATCTCAAAATGGCTTGGCGAAGCGCTCACGCCTTTGGGCGCGAGACTTCTGGGCGCCGGGATCACCCAGGCCCTGCAATTCGTCGAGAACGGATATTACCGCATGGTAACCGAATGGAATGCAGCGGAAAAACCCTTGGAAATGCTTCGCTGGCTGGCCGCAGCTGCGGTTGGCCTTCTTTGCGCGGCCTTAATTCAAATCCCGCTGAAGCGCGACCAGTTCGCCGGGCAGCGCCTCGCGTGGACCGTGTTTGCCTTCTTTTTCGGAGTCTTCGGACTGCTCGCTTTCTGGATCGCCAACGACTGGCCGCGACGCCTCGCCTGTCCATCGTGCAGCCGGAAGCGCTCGGTGGAGCGGGAAACCTGCGAGCATTGCGGCGCGGGGTGGCCCGCGCCGAAGCAGGATGGAACCGAGATCTGGGAGGGGTTGACCGAGGAGGCTACGCCCCCAGCAGCCAGGTGAGCTTGCCGTCGGTCGGATTCACCGCGGCGCTCGGATAGTGCGATGTGCCGCTGAAGACCTCGTCGAGCACGGCGTCCTTGCCCTTGCTGTTCACGAGGAAGCAGACGTGGCGCGAGGCGTCGAGAAGCGGATAGGTGAAAGTGATGCGATGCGTGTCGAACTTCGGCACGAAATTCGCAACCACCCAGCGATCCGTGATCTTGAGCGCCTCGGTGCCCGGGAACAGCGAGGCGGTGTGTCCGTCGTCGCCCATGCCGAGCAGGAGCAGGTCGTGGCGGTAGTAGTCCTCCCCGGCGGCGTGCTGGCGGAGGGTTGCCTCATATTCCGAGGCAGCCACATCGGGCTCGGCCTCGGCGCGGATGCGCAGGATGTTCTCTGCCGGGATCGCGATGTGGTCAAACAACGCCAGTCGGGCCATGCGGTAGTTGCTCTGCTCGTCGGTCGGCGGGACGCAGCGTTCGTCGCCGAAGGTGAAGACCCATTTCGACCAGTCGGTCTGTTCCTTCAGGAGCGCCTCGTAAACCGGGCGCGGGGTGTTGCCGCCGCTCAGGGCGATGCGGAAAACGCCGCGTGCGGCGATGGCGGCGGCGGCCTCCGCGCGGATCAGGTTGACGGCGTCTGCGACGAAGTTGGTGGAGTGGATGATCTCGGGTTTCATGGGGAAAGGGTTACATCAGGCGGGCGGGAACGAGAAACTGGAGCTGTCCCTTGCCGGGGTTGATCTGGCCGATCTGAACGGCGGTCAGCGTGGTCTTGCGGATTTTCAAGGCGTCGGGATCGGGCAGCCCGAGCAGGTAGGCGATGGTTTCGCTGAAATCCGGCTCGTGGCCCACGACCATCACGGACTCGTTTTTGGAATACTCCTGGATCTCGCGCAGGTAGGTCTCGGGAGCCATGCCGGCCGCCAGCCACGGCACCTCGGTCGCCTCGATGTCGCCGAGACGGTCGGCCACGATCTTCGCCGTCTGGCGGGCGCGGACGAGAGGGCTGGTCAGGATCACATCCGGCACGATACCGAGCCGCAGCAGGAATTTACCCGCTTTTTCTGCCTGATCGACCCCCTTGGAGGTCAGCTTGCGGGCAAAGTCCGTCTCGGCGTCTCGTTCGGCCTCTGCGTGGCGGAGAAAAAATAAAACCATGCGGTGAAGGGACGTTTTGCCCGCTTGCGTATCGCCCGTCAATCACGGGAATATCCGCCGGTTGGCATGTCGTTTGCTGGCATGGGTTTCCTCCGCCGTCCATTTGCCTGCATAAATTGCTGGCGCGACGCTTTATTTTATCTTCTATAACCACCAAACTATGATCTCAGACACGCAGCGTACCTTCGACGCAGGCAACGGTAAGACCGGCCTCCTCTACTCGCTCCCCGCCCTCGAAGAGCAGGGCATCGGCAAAATCTCCCGCCTGCCGGTCAGCATCCGCATCGTGCTCGAATCCGTGCTGCGCAACTGCGATGGCAAAAAAGTGACCGACAAGGACGTCGTCACCCTGGCCAACTGGAACGCCAAGGCCCCGGCCCCGGAGGAAATCCCCTTCGTCGTCGCCCGTATCGTCCTGCAGGACTTCACCGGCGTACCGCTACTCGTCGACCTCGCCGCCATGCGCAGCGCCGTCTCCCTCAAGGGCGGCAATCCCAAGATCATCGAGCCCCTCGTGCCCGTCGACCTCGTGGTTGACCACTCCGTGCAAGTGGATTTCTTCGGTTCCGCCCAGGCGCTCCAGATGAACCTCGCGCTCGAGTTTCAGCGCAACCGCGAGCGTTATGAATTTCTCAAGTGGGGCCAGCAGGCCTTTGAGACCTTCGGCGTCGTGCCTCCGGGCATCGGCATCGTTCACCAGGTCAACCTCGAGTATCTCGCCAAGGGCGTCCTGAGCGCGAAGAGCGACAAGGGCACCGTCTACTACCCCGACACGCTCGTGGGCACTGACTCGCACACCACCATGATCAACGGCCTGGGCGTCGTTGGCTGGGGCGTGGGCGGCATCGAGGCCGAGGCCGGCATGCTCGGCCAGCCCGTTTACTTCCTCACCCCGGAAGTCGTCGGCGTGAACCTCACCGGCACCTTGAAAGAAGGCGTCACCGCGACCGACCTCGTGCTCCGCGTAACCGAGATGCTCCGCAAGCAGAAGGTGGTCGGCAAGTTCGTCGAGTTCTTCGGCGAGGGTGCGGCCGCGCTCAGCGTGACCGACCGCGCCACCATCGCCAACATGGCCCCGGAATACGGCGCCACGATGGGCTTCTTCGGCGTCGACGAGGAGACGCTCGCCTACCTGCGCGGCACCGGCCGCTCGGAGGAGAACTGCGCTGCGTTCGAGAACTACTACAAGGCCCAGGGCCTGTGGGGTATCCCGCGCAAGGGCGAGGTCGACTACACCGTCGAACTCGATCTCGACCTCGGCACCATCGTTCCCGGCGTGGCCGGCCCGAAGCGCCCGCAGGATCGCATCAACCTCAGCGAACTCGGCAGCACGTTTGAGAATCTCTTCACCAAGCCCCTCACCGAAGGCGGCTACGGCAAATCCGCCGCGGACCTCAAGCTCGCGGTGCCCGTGCACATCAACGGCCATGGAAACGGCGATTCCGATGACCTGCCCTCGACCGACTCCACGACCAACCACCTCAAGGAAGGCGAAGCCCGCAACAAGGAGGAGATGGTTGAGAATCGCCCGACCGGCGACGACATCTCGAAATTCCCGTCGCCCTACAAGACGGCGGATACCGCCATCGGCAACGGCAGCGTGCTCATCGCCGCCATCACGAGCTGTACAAACACCAGCAACCCCAGCGTAATGCTCGGCGCGGGTCTGCTTGCCAAGAAGGCCGTCGAAAAGGGCCTCAAGGTGAACCCCGCCGTGAAGACCTCGCTCGGGCCTGGCTCCCGCGTGGTGACCGATTACCTCGAAAAGACTGGCCTTCAGCCGTACTTTGACAAGCTCGGCTTCCAGACCGTCGGCTACGGCTGCACGACCTGTATCGGCAACTCCGGCCCGCTCCATCCGGCGCTGGAAGACGCCATCACGAAGAACGACCTCGTCGCCGCCAGCGTGCTCTCGGGCAATCGCAACTTCGAAGCCCGCGTGCACCAGAACATCCGTGCGAACTTCCTCATGTCCCCGCCGCTCGTCGTGGCCTTCGCCCTCGCAGGCACGGTCGACATCGACCTGAGCCAGGACGCCATCGGCAAGGGCACGGATGGACAAGACGTGTACCTCAAGGACATCTGGCCGACACAGGAGGAGATTCGCTCCGCCATGGCCGCCGCGCTCAAGCCCGAGGTGTACCGCAAGCTTTACACCGACTTCGCCGAGCAGAACCCGAAGTGGAACGAAGTCCCCTCCTCCACCGGTGACGTTTACCAGTGGAACCGCTCCAGCACGTACATCCAGGAGCCGCCGTTCTTCGCCGACTTCTCGATGGAGGCAGGAACGATCTCGGGCATCTCCGGAGCCCGCCCGCTGGGCATCTTCGGCGACAGCGTGACGACCGATCACATCTCGCCCGCTGGCGCGATCAAGAAGACTAGCCCGGCTGGCAAGTTCCTGCTGGAAAACGGCGTCGCCGTCGAGGACTTCAACAGCTACGGCTCCCGCCGAGGCAATGACCTCGTGATGACGCGCGGCACCTTTGCCAACGTGCGCATCAAGAACCTCATGCTCCCGGGCGTGGAGGGTGGCTACACGGTTTACTTCGGCCAGGGCGACGTCCCGGCTCCGGACAAGGAGATGACCACCGACAAGGGCGGCAAGCCGACCTTCATCTACGACGCCTGCATGGCGTACAAAAAGGAAGGCACCCCGCTCATCATCATCGCCGGTCAGGAATACGGCACGGGCTCCAGCCGCGACTGGGCCGCGAAGGGCACGAACCTCCTCGGCGTCAAGGTCGTGGTGGCGCAAAGCTTTGAGCGCATCCACCGCAGCAACCTCTGCGGCATGGGCGTGCTCCCGCTCCAGTTCCCGGAAGGCGTGAACGCCCAGACGCTCAGCCTCGACGGCACGGAGTCCTACGACGTTCTCGGCCTGTCGGATGAGATCCAGCCTCGCCAGGACGTGACGCTCCGCATCACCCGCAAGGACGGCTCGGTCGTCGATCAGGTGGTCAAGCTGCGCATCGACACTCCGATCGAGGTCGACTACTATCGCCATGGCGGCATCCTGCCGTTCGTCCTGCGTCAGTTGCTAAGTTAAAAATCATGAATACGCTTCGAGTAGGGTTCGTTGGGGCAGGCGGTATCGTTCTCCAACGACACCTGCCGGGGCTGAAAAACATTCCGGGTGTCGAGTTCGCGGTCGTCGCGAACTCGACGCTGGAGAGTTCAGAACGTTTTTGCCAGGAACACGCGCCCGGAGCGAAGCCGCTCGGGAGCTGGCAGGAGGTGGTCGCCCACCCCGATGTCGACATCGTCTGGATCGGCGCGACACCTTATCTGCACGAACCCGCCACCATCGCCGCCCTGCACCACGGCAAGCACGTGTTTTGCCAGGCGCGCATGGCTCGCGATCTGGCCGAGGCCGAACGCATGCACGCCGCCGCCTCCGAGCGACCGGATCGCGTCACCATGCTCTGCCCGCCGCCGCATGGGCTGACGGGCGACCGCTTCATCCGGGAACTGCTCGGGGAAAAGGTCATCGGCGATGTCCGCAACATTCACCTGCTGAGCCTGAACGGGGCCTTCTCGGATCGCGAGAAACCCGCCCACTGGCGCCAGCGCCGCGAGATCAGCGGGCTCAACATCCTCACGCTCGGCATTCACACCGAAGTGATCCAGCGCTGGCTGGGAGATTTCACACCGATCCGCGCCATTGGCCGCTTCGATGTGCGCGAACGCCACGGCTACCGCATCTCGATTCCTGATGCGCTCCGGGTCAAAATCGAAGGCGCGGCGGGTTTCACCGGCACGCTGGAATTCAGCGGCGTCTATACGCAGGAGCCGGTCGAGCGCCTGGAGATTGCGGGCACGACTGGGACGCTGTTTTACGACTACCTCGCCGACCGCATCTCGCTTCAGCGACCGGGCAAGGAGCCCGAGATATTGCCAATCCCGCAGGAACTCCTGGGCGGCTGGACGGTCGAGGCGGATTTCATCGATGCCGTGCGTGATTCCGCCGGAGCGCGCCCGCGCCCGGACTTCACCGACGGCGTCCGCTACATGCGCGTTGTGCAGCGCGTGGCCGACATCCTCGAGGAAACCGTCAACGACGAGATCGGCGAAAGTTGATAACTCGTAGGGGCGGCGGGACGCCACCCCTACGGCTTTCTTGCCAGCAGCCCGAGGCGCGGCCACCACCAGACGACCTTGCCGTCCTCCACCGCGAGGCGAAAGGCGCGGCGGACGGATTCCGGCGCGGACTCGACCAAGGCCATCACCCTGGCCCGGTTCTCCTCCGAGGTCGCGGCGGTCTGGAAATACCACTCCAGGTCGGGCTGCTTGAACGGCGTCGTGGCGCACTCCACAAGCTCCAACCCGCTTTCGCGCACCCATCGCGCCCACACCGCCGGAGCAATGAATCGCCCGTGGCTCGGATCGCGCAGCTTTTCCACCTGATGCAGCCACTCCTCAGCCTCGGGTTCGCCATCCGGCACGCTGCCGTCGATCACCATGAGGTAGCCGCCCGGCTTGAGCACCCGCACGGCCTCGGCCACGAACTGCCTCGGATCGCTGAAATGATGCGCCGCCACGCGACACGTCACCACGTCAAAAGCGGCATCCTGATAGGGAAACCTCTCCGCCTCGTGCAGCACCGTCTCGATGGAAAGGCCGCGCTCCGCCGCGAGCTTTGCCGTATTTTCCAGCATGGCGGGCGTGATGTCGCTGGCGGTGACCGAAAGCCCCCGCCCAGCCAGGTACAGCGCCGTATGCCCACCGCCCGTCGCCACATCCAGGGCTCGCGCGCCAGCGGGAAAGCTCACCCCATCGAGCAGCGCCGCCACGTCCTCGACATTGGCCAGGATGTGGGATTTCCCATACCGGGCGCTCTGCTTCTGAAACTGGTCCCGGGAGGCTTTTTGCGCGTCGTTGAGGGCGGCCATGGGGGAAATTTGTGCCAAAACCACCCCTCCGGAAACACGGATTGTTGCCAATTTGCCGCCGACAGGTGATTCTTTCCGGCCCGTCATGCATATCGAGGACACCCTGCGCGAATCCGAGACCACGTTCTCCTTTGAGTTTTTCCCCCCGAAAACTCCCGAGGCCTCGGAGAATCTGTACCAAACCATTCGCGAGCTGGAGGCGTACCGCCCGGACTTTGTCAGCGTCACCTACGGCGCAGGCGGCTCCACCCGCGACCTCACGCATGACCTCGTGCTGCGCATCAAGCGCACGACCTCGCTCAACCCTGTGCCGCACCTCACCTGCGTGTGCCACACGGAGGCCGAGATCGAGAGCATCCTCGCCCGCTACGCCGAGGAGGGCGTGGGCAACATCCTCGCCCTCGCCGGGGATCCCCCGGTGCGCGAAGGCTACGATCGCTCCAGGGACGCCTTTCAGCACGCCGCCGATCTCGTCGGCTTCATCTCGCGGTTCAACGCCAGCGGCAAACACGCCGACCCGCGCGGCTTCGGCATCGGCGTCGCCGGATTCCCCGAGGGCCATCCCGCCACGCCCAACCGCCTCCTGGAGATGGACTACCTGAAGGCCAAGGTCGACGCCGGGGCCAACTACATCGTCACCCAGCTTTTCTTCGACAACCGCGACTTCCTCGACTTCCGCGACCGCTGCTCGCTGGCCGGGATCAACATCCCCATCATCGCGGGCATCATGCCGATCACCTCGCTCGGTGGCATGCGCCGCATGGCAGAGCTCGCCGCCGGAGCACGATTTCCCGCCAAGCTCCTCCGCGCCCTCCAGCGCGGCCAGAACGATCCCGCCGCGGTCGAACGCATAGGCGTCCACTACGCCACCGAGCAATGCGCCGACCTGCTGGAAAACAACGTACGCGGCATCCATTTCTACACGCTCAACCGCTCCGACGCCACCCGCCGCATCTTTGACAACCTCGGCCTGCGCTCGGTGAAAGCTTAGTCTCCTCCACTGAGCGTTTCCTAAGCTTTTTGTCTTATGAGACATATTATGCCTTGACCGGACTACATTTGTAGGACTAGAACTCCCCGCAACTCGATGAGTTCTGAAATTCCCTCCATTTCCGACAGCGAGTGGCTGGTCGCCTCCGAGGTTTGGGCCGAGGAAGGGCTCACCGCTGCGGACATCGCGGATCGCCTCGCCAGCCGGACGCACTGGAAGCAAAAGACGATCAACACCTTCCTCGCGAGGCTCGTGGCCAAAGGCGTCCTCGCCGCCCGCCCCGATGGCCGGGCCTTCCGCTATCACGCCGGGATTCCCAAGGAGCAATGCGTGCGGCAGGAAAGCGAATCCTTCCTCAAGCGCGTCTTCGGCGGAGCCGTCGCGCCCATGCTCGCCCACTTCTGCGAAACCCAGGATCTCTCGCCCGAGGAAATCGATACGCTGCGGGACATCCTTAAGCGGAAGGGGAGACGAAGCGATGCAAAGTAGGCTCTTAATCTGCACGGTGTGCCTCCTTGCCGGGTTGGGTGTTGCTTACCCGGGTGCGGTCGATCCGCTCAAGATGGTGGAAATCGAGGTACGCACCTTGAGCGCGACCAAGAGCCAGGCTGAAGGTCTCGAACCGATCGAATTTCCTATTACCTCTGATAAACCCTCTGGTGTCACCGCAGTCCTGTCGCCGGAACAGGCGGCAAAAGCCCTCGATCTCCTCAAACGAGTTGGCGCGACAGTGGCGAGCACGACGCGCGTTATTGCTTTAAGCGGAAAGATGGCGTCGGTGCAGAACGTACGGGATTTTCAATATCCGACGGAATATTCCGCTTCGAAAAACGCCAACTCGGTTCCCACGGCGTTTGAAAGCGCCCCGGTGGGAACGATCATGGAATTTGTGCCGGAGCTCGGTGACGGCGTTATCAATCTCTCCCTCACCATCAAGCTCAAGAGCCTCGAGGGGTTTATTGACTGTCCCGACCCGGAAGCTCCGGGCAGATCTGTCTGGCAGCCCGCGTTTCAGAGCAATGAGTTCAAGAGCGATCTGACGGTGACGCGCGGGCAGATCGTGTTTTACAGCGCACCGGCCACGGAGAAAACGAACGCGCAGTTTATTTTCATCACCATGCGGGAGGTGGACGAACCGTGAGCATGTTCCTGCATTGGCTCGGAACGACGTCGGTGGCAGGGACGGCATCCCTTGTGCTTGCATTGGCCTTTATTCCCTGGGCAAGAAAGCTTCTCGGAGCACGAGCGGCATTTGTCCTGTGGATATTTCCGCTGGTAGCGTTCGTGATTCCTTCCCTCTTCCCCTCGCCTGCCGGTGTCCTGCCGAGGGTCGATGATTTGCCGCCCGTGGTGGCCACGGTTTTTCTGCCCTCCTCCCACGACGCGCTTCCGACGTCCGCTCCTGCGTCGACGCCTGCCCCGGTGGTTCCATGGGTATTCATCATCTGGGCGACCGGAGCGTTTTGCCTGTTCACGGCTGCGTCTGTCCGCTGGCTGCGCACGCTCCAGATCGTTCACCGAAGCACTCCGGTCACCGGTGCGCTTCCCGACATTACGCTGCCTCGCCGGACATCGATCCGGGAATCGGATCTCATACACAGTCCCGCGATGTGCGGTCTTTTTTCTCCGGTGATCCTGCTACCCCTCGGCTGGGCCGACCGGTTGGATCCGGCCAGCCTCCGTTGGATCCTTTTGCACGAAAAGGGCCATATCTGCCGTGGAGACATGCTTTGGTCCTGGTGCTTTCAAGTCGTCCGGGCGCTGCACTGGTTCAATCCGCTCATGTGGCTGGCCGAGCGCACGAGCCGGGTTGACATGGAGATGGCCTGCGACGAATGGGTGCTCTCTCACGAGAGATCCCGCGCTGAGGACTACGGTGAGGCCATCCTGCGCATCGCGTCCCTGCCATCGGATCACTGGTATATGCGCACCGGCATGGCGGAGTCGCGTCGCGGGCTGACGCGGAGAATCCGGCATCTCGCGTTGGCTAATCCCCGCGGATGGTGGTCTGTGGTGATCGCTGTAGCCTTGGGAACCTGCGCGATGGCCCTGCTTTCACCAAGCGCCAAATCCCAGTCGCCACAAGGAACTCCGGCCGCCGCCTCCCATGCCGGGTCCCGGGTGGAAATCGGGGCGAAATTTATCGAAATGACCCCGGCTCTCGCTGAGAAGTTTTTCGGCAACACACCTGGACAATTTCAGAGCATTCTGAAGAAAGAAGCATTTGAGAAACTCATCGAAAGCCTCAGCCAGGCCCAAGGCGTAGACCTTGCATCCTCGCCAAAAGTCACGACTCGCAGCGGCCAGCGCGCCGTCATTCAGGTGGTGCGCGAATTTCGTTATCCGTCGGAATTTTCCCCACCAGCAGACAACCAGACTCCGCCCAGCCCGAATGCATTTGTGAGCGAGCCGGTCGGCCTGACTCTTGAGGTCGAGCCTTTCGTTGCGGACGACGAACGGATCATCCTGAACCTCAAGCCTCGCATGGTGGAACTGCTTGGCCTTGTCGACTACGCAGGTGCAAAGCCCAAAATCTCCGATCCCAAGGAAGATACCATTCAAGCTGCTATGCGGCCTGCCGCCAACACCTCGGGGGCGATCAACATGCCGGTATTTCGCACTCGGGAAATGCAGACTACGGCCGTTCTCCGGTCTGGTGAAACGATCGTCTTGGGCGGCCTTTCGCATGCCGACTCTCCATCCATGACGGCCTTCCCCGGCGGCAAGGCGACCGAAGGCCGGGAGGGCGAGCACGTTCTCTACACATTGATTACCGCTCGGATTACCCCTGCCGACACCACGGAGGTGCCTGCCAATCCTCCCCCGGCTCGCGCCGCGAAGGACCTGCCGTCCGGCGTGCCGGTTCCCGACAAACTGGGATTCGTTACCAGCCCCCACGCACCCGATATGGGCTACGTCGATGTCCGAGGTCTTCCCTCCGGTTCGGAGGTGAGGTGCCCCTACACGGGAAAGCTATTTCTCGTTCCCTAGCAGCCGTATTCCCTAATCCTGAGGCTCGAAGACGAGCTCGGTGACTTTCCACTTCGTCGGGGAGGAGTAGATGCGGCTGGTGGTGCGGACGTAGAGGCGAGTGCCGTCCTTGGTGGGGACGAGCCGCCAGATGAGGTCCTTGCCGGCGGTGGGAAAGGAGTACGGGTCGCCGTATTTCTTGAGATCCTTGGGGAGATAGGTGACGAGGAGTCCCCTGCCCTTGTCGCCAGCGGGCAGCGGGGTCCATTGGCCGGTGAAGCGGTATTTGGCGCGGTTCACGCCGTATTCGCTGCGCTCGAGGGTGCCGATCACCGCGCCTTTTTTCTCCTCGAGGGAGACGTGATAGAGAAACTTCAGCGTGGAGGCTTCAAACCGCTGGGGCGCTGCCACCGCCGTACCGAGTGCCAATACAAAGAGAGCGAAAAAAGCACGTAGGGCCATCCGGATTTGGTAGCCCGAAACCGGGGTCGCCTCAAGATTTTCCGGCCTTGTGAAAATTCCGCTTGCGGATGGATAAGCCGTCCTTATACTAGGCGGCAGTGAAGCATCTCGTTTCCATCATGATTTCCGTCGTCTCCAAGGCCGTCGTCGGCCGGGGAGCCGTGGCGTCGTGGTGAACTGAGAACTCACTGAATCGACGAAACCCACGGCCCTCTGAAGGCTGTGGGATTTTTTATTTCACGGCTGAAAGGAAAGTGGGTTGGTCCACCAAGAATACCAACTCCAATGAATCCAACTCGCCAAAAGTACACGCCGGGACACACGGCCAGCGCGACTGCTTTCCAAGCGGCGCGCGAGCTCGAGACCCACGGCTTTTTCCTGACACCTCTGCTGCAACCGGGCTTTGACGTGCTCGACGCCGGATGCGGCCCTGGCACGATCTCGACCGGGATCGCGCAGACGGTTTTCCCCGGCCATGTGACGGCCTTTGATCTTTCGCAAAAGCAGCTCGACCAGGCTCGCCGCAATGCCCAGGGGCGCGAGATCGTGAATCTCGACTTCGTGGCCGGCAACGTGGACCAGCTCCCCTTTGCCGATGAGGCGTTTCATGTGGTTTTTGCCCATGCGTTGCTCGAGCATCTGCGCGACCCGATGCCCGCGCTGAATGAGTTTCATCGCGTGACGAAGCCCGGCGGATTCATCGGCGTGTGCAGCCCGGATTGGGACGCCATCGACCTGACCTCGCACCCGGTGCGCGTGGATCGCGCCATCCAGGCCTATCGCACGCTGCAGGATTGCAACGGCGGCAACACCCGCGCCGGGAAGCACCTCGCCGACTGGCTGGACCAAGCGGGCTTTACCCCGCTGATGCACGATCTGTGGTACGAGGAGTACGAGGACCCGGCCACGCTGGCCGAGTATCTGGCCGTGCCGCTGGATCTCGCGGGGCAGTTCCATCACGCGACGGCGCTACGCAACTGGGCGGCGAGTCCGGAGGCTGGCATCCGCCTCTGCTGGCGCTACGCCACCGGCATCCGCGCCGATGGCAACACGCGCCGCAACCTCGTGCTGGAGTAGCGGGATCGCCCGGCCTCAGGCCGCCGCCATGGCGGTCGGGGCCAGGATCTCGCCGTGTACGACCTGGTGGACGTAACGCAGCTTTTCAACCACGGGCGGGGATATGACGAAGGGATACCCATCGGCCAGCCCCAGCCCGCGGTTCAGGTTGTTCAGGATGTGTGTCAGCGGGAACCAGCTCTTGATCATGTGGTCAAAGGACTGCTTCGTCCCGCTCTGGAGGGGCCAGAGTTCCGGCTCATTCTCCCTCGGCGGAAATAGCGCCAGCCCGCATGTCGCCGCTGTCTCCAGCGTGTCGCTCATGTGCAGATAGTGGGCCCAGGTTTCGGCCCAGTCCTCCCACGGATGCGCCGTGGCATAGGAGGAAATGAAGCTCTCGCGCCAGTCGGCCGGAGCGCCCTGCGCGTAGTGCGCCTTCAGCGCCTCGCCGTAGTCGCGCGATTCATCGCCAAAGATTTCCCGGAAGGAATCAATCAATCCCCCGTCGCGGATGAGGCGGTCCCAGTAGTAATGCCCGACCTCGTGGCGGAAGTGCCCGAGCAGAGTGCGGTAGGGTTCGCCGAGCTGCATGCGGCGCTTTTCGCGCTCGGCGTCGTCGGCCTCGGCGATGTTCAGCGTGATGAGTCCGTTGTCGTGGCCGGTGAGCACGGGGCCGTCGGCGGGATCATCGGCGAGGAATTCAAAGCTGAGCCCGGTCTCGGGTTCCTCCTGCTTGGAGATGACGGGCAGCCCGAGGTTCAGCAGGCTGTAGACGAGGCGGTGTTTCGCCCGCTCGATCCTGCCCCAGGCCTCCTTGTTGCCCGGTATGGTGAGGTCGGGAATCCTGGTGGTAAGGCGGCAGGAGGCGCAGTACGGGATGTTGTCCTCCACGTTGACGGCCCAGTTGCAGACGTGCTCGCTCACGTAGTTCGTGCAGAGCAGGTAGGAGTCGGGCTCCTTGCCGGGAACCTTCCACGCGCCATCGGCGCCCATTTCCAGGGAGCAGAGATCCTGGCGGTCCGGCAGATAGGCCAGCACGCTGCCGCAGTTCAGGCACTTGGAGTTTTCGAAATAAACGAGCTGATCGCAGTTATCGCAGTGGAAAATCTTCATGGGGAAATACTTGTGTAGGTTATCGGGTTGGCGGAGCGATCTCCACCGCTAAAAAAAGCCCGATGGTCTATCGTCGAAACGTCTTTTCGTCTGCCGGGGGGAAGCTGCGCGTGTCTATTTTTGCGGAGCCGCCGGGGGGCGATCCTTGCGAAACATACTCTTGATCGGGTGTTCGTCCAGTACGTTGGGCTCGATGCCGCCGATCTTGTCGGTGTCGTAAAACTGGATGCCGACGTAGTAATAAAGCGGGCAGATGGGCATGGCGCGGGTGACGAGCATGGTCTCGGCCTGCTGGAGGATGGCGGCGCGGCGAGCGGGTTCGCCCTCGCTCGCGGCCTCGGCGATGAGCTTGTCGTAGGCGGGGTCGCTCCAGCCGGTGCGGTTGTTGCCGTTGCCGGTGACGAACATGTCGAGGAAGGTATTCGGGTCGGCGTAGTCGCCGAGCCAGCTGGAGCGGGCGATGTTGTACTCCAAGGAGTTAAGCGAGTTCAGGTAGACCTTCCACTCCTGCCGGGCGAGCTCGACGCGGATGCCGAGTTCGCGCGACCACATGTTTTGCAGTTCGTCGGCGATGAAGCCATTTACCTCGCCCTCGCTGTAGAGATACGTCACGAGCGGGAAGCCCTTGCCGCCGGGATACCCCGCCTCGGCCAGGAGTTTGCGAGCGCGCTCGGGGTCAAAGCCTGGGCCGGTCGGCGACGTGTATCCCTCGATGCCGGGCGGAACGAAGCTCGTGGCGGGCAACTCCCCTGCCCGCGTGATTTTGCCGGTGATGACGCGCTTGTCGATGGCGAGGGAAAACGCCTCGCGCACGCGCACGTCGTCAAAGGGCGGCTTCGCGCAGTTGAAGCGCAGGAAATACACACCGAGGAAGGGCGCGGAGTGGAAGTACGGCTGCTTGCGCAGGTCGTCGAGCAAGGCCGGCGGCGCGAGCCCCTTGTCAAGCAGCACATCGGCCACGCCGCTGGAGAAGAAGTTGAAGGCGACATTGGCCTTGCTCACCGGGAGGATGTCGACGGTCTGGAGCGCGACGTTGGCGGCGTTCCAGTAGTACGGATTTTTCTCCAGGCGGATGCGGTCGTTGATGCGCCATTCCTTCAGGATGTACGCGCCGTTGCTCACGATGTGCTGCGGTTTGATCCACTCGTCGCCATACTTCTCGATCGTGCGCACGGGCGCGGGAAAGAGCGGCGGCGTGGCGCAGAGCTCGAGGAAGAAATGCGTCGGGTTTTCCAGCGTGACCTGGAGCGTGCGCGGGTCGAGCGCCTTCACGCCGACCTGGGAGAAATCCATGATCTTGCCCTCGGCGAAAGCCTGGGCGTTCTTCACGTAAAAGAGCTGGTAGTTGTACGACGACGCGGTCTCCGGGGTGAGCGTGCGTTTCCAGGAATCCACGAAATCCTGCGCGGTGATCGGCGTGCCATCGCTCCACTTCGCGTTATCGCGGATGCGGAAGGTGTAAACGCGTTTGTCCTCCGAGATGGTCCACGACTCGGCCATGCCGGGCTGGGCGCGGCCCTTGGCGTCAAAGGTGGTCAGCCCCTCAAAGAGGGCTTGCACGACGCGCCCCTCGGGCTGGCCGACGAGCAGGGAGGGATCGAGCGTTTCCGGCTCCGCGCCGTTGAGGAAAACGAGGTCGGCGCGCTTCGTCAGGCGATCGCAACCCGCAATCGCAAGCATCCCTGCCAGCATCCAAATACGTATCCTCATGGAAGCACCCAATGAAAACGAAGCTGACCCTCCCTGCAATGCTGCTCCTCGGCCTTTTCCTCCCGGGCTGCGCGTCGCCGACGCTCAAGACTGTTCCCTCGGTCGACCTGCAGCGCTACTCGGGCAAATGGTACGAAATCGCCCGCTACCCGAACTGGTTCCAGCGGAAATGCGCCTGCCAGAGCACGGCGGAGTACACGCCCCAGGCGGATGGTTCGATCAAGGTCACCAACACCTGCCTCGATAAGAAAGGCAAGACGATCCAGGCCATCGGCAGGGCCCGCGTGGTGCCGGACAGCGGCAACGCGAAGCTGAAGGTGAGCTTCTTCGGCCCCTTCACCGGCGACTACTGGGTCATTGCGCTCGACCCGAAATACCAGTGGGCCGTGGTGGGACACCCGTCCCGCAAGTACCTCTGGGTGCTGGCCCGCGAGCCGCAACTGCCTGCGAAAACCTACCAGCACATCCTGGAGGAAATCCGCCGGGCAGGCTACGACACCTCCCGGCTGATCAAGGTCTCCAACTAAAGCGCGGTCCGCGCTTAGGAGCCGTAGCTCTTCGAGAAGCGCTTTTTGCTCTCCTCGTCGCCTGCATTGGAGGCGGCGACCTCCGGTGCGGGTGCGGCGCTGGCCGTCTCGGGAGCCGGCGCGGCTCCTCCGGCGGCGGCCTCGTTGGTCGCCTGCACAAAGGCCATCTGAAGATCGGAGAGCACGTTTTTCAGGATCTCGACTTCCTCAGGGCTGAGATTGCCCCGGGTTTTCTCCCGGATCATCTCGAGCTGGTCGATGAAGAGGCGCGCGGCCTCGAGGTGCACCTCGGTCTTGCCGGTCTGCGGGTGCGGGAAGCGCCCGAGGAAAAGGGACGCCTGCTGCGCCTGCATGACGACGAACTCGATGAATCGCTGGGTCAAGGCCCCGGCCTGGGTGGATGTCTGAACTTCTGCCATATCGGTGCTACTGTTGAGGGTTGTTCGCGGCGGCTTGCGCCGGAGGTTGAACGATTACTTCAACCCGGCCCGGTACGCCAAGATACTTCGCCGCGATGCGCTTCGTGTCGTCGAGAGTCACGCTCTCGATCTGGTCCTTGCGCTTCAGATAATTGTCGTACCCGAGGCCGACGAGTTCGTCGATGGCCACGGCGGCGGCGAAGGCGGAGTTGCTCTGGTTGCGGATCGCCTCAGAGCCGAGGAGCTTCTTCTTTGCGCGGACGAGTTCCTCTTCCGTCAGACCGTCCTTGGCGAGTTTCCCGATCTCATCCTGAAACTCCACCCTCACGCGGTCGACCTTCTTCGGGTCCGTGCCGAGATAGAAGAGGAAGCACCCCGGAGCGAGGCCCATGAAGTTGCCCGCGCCCACGTAGTACGCGAGGCCCATCTGCTCGCGGATGCGGTTGAAGAACCGCGACCCGAGATCATTCGAGGCCTCGTTGATCAGCTCCAGGGCGGAGCGGTCGTCGCTGAGGACATCCGTGCCGGGGAAGCCAAACATCAGCACGGCCTGCTGCTTCGGGCGGTTCTCCTGCGTGTCTATTGCCTTGTCCGGGAAGACCGGCTGCGGCGGATTCGTCAATGCCAGCTTGCCCGCGGGCAGCGAGCCAAAGTCCTTCTCGACCAGCTTGAGCACATCCTCGGCCTTCACGTCGCCAAAGACGGCGATCACACCATTGGACGCGACGGCGTATTCATCGTGGAAGGCCTTGAGCTGCTCGGGGGTCAGACTGGCCACGCTCTCGGCAGAGCCATTGCCGCGCAGCGCATACGGGTGCGTGCCAAAGAGGCTGCTGCGCATGGCGTTGCGGGCCACGGCGGTCGGCTGCTCGTCCTCGGCCTTGATGGCGGCAAGGAGGCCGCGCTTCTCGAGGTCCACCTCGCCCGCCGGAAAGGTCGGGTTTTTGATGACGTCGGCGACGAGGTCCAGGCCGAGCGCGAGGTCGGGCTTCATCACATCGGCGGAAATGCTAAAGCTGTTGTTTCCGGCATCGGCGCCGATGCTGCCACCCACATCCTCAATTTGCTCGGCGATCTGTGCCGCCGTACGAGACTTGGTACCCTTGAGCATCGTACGTGCCATGAGCTTGGTCACGCCGTTGTCCTTGGGCGTTTCGGCCAGCAGGCCGCCGCGGAAGGTCGAATAAATCGACACGAGCGGCAGGCGAGCGTCTTCACGGACGAGCAGGCGCAGGCCATTGGGCAGGACGAATCTCTTCACCTCCGAGTTGGCCGCTTCCTTTTCCTTGTCGGACTTGAGGTTGAGAGAACCTATTGGGTTGAGCGAAGTGACGTTGACGCGATCGTCGCGAAGGTACTGGCGGGCCACCCGCTGGATGTCCGCAGGCGTCACTCTGGCGATGGCATCGAGATAGTCTTTGCTGAAATTCAGATTCTTGGTCAGCAGCCAGTTCGATCCGAGATCGGAAGCCTTGCCGTTCGAGGTGCCGAGATTCGAGAGCTGGCTCGAAAGCATGGAACGCCGTGCCTTGTCGAGTTCGGCCGCGGTAACGCCATCCTTCTTGATCCTCTCAACAATGGCAAAGGCGGCCTTCTCGGCCTGTTCACGCTTGTCAGGATCGCAAAGCGCCTGAATGACAAAGACGCCGTCGGTCTGAAGCGAATACATGCCTGCGCTGACCGAATGAACGATCTGCTGTTTCTCGCGGAGGTCCTGATTGAGGAGTGAACTGCGTCCGGAACCCATGATATCGCCCAGGAGCTCCAAAGCCGGTGTATCGGGGTTGGTCAGGCCGGGAATCCTCCAAGCCAGGGACAAGCGGGTAAGCTCCGTGGGAAACTCCTCATGCACATCGCGGCGGCCAACCTGCTCCGGCTCGCCCGCCACATAGACCGGCTCGAGGGGCTGGCGGGGTTCGTCCTTGAAGAGGGCCTCCACCTGCTCGCGCACCTTCTGCGCATCAACATCACCTGCCACTACAAAGGTGAGGTTGTTCGGCACGTAACGCTTCTTGTAATAGGCAAAGACATCCTCGCGCTTCAGCTTGTTGTAAACATCGAGATATCCGATGACCGGATGCCGGAACGGGCTTTCCGTGAAAACGGTTCGCAGCATGAGCTGCGAGCTCTGACGACCCGGGTCGTCAAAACCCATGGCGAATTCGCGCCGGATGACTTCCTGCTCTTTGACGTATTCATCCTCGGGAAGCGTCGAGTGCAGCATGGCATCCGCGAGGATGTCGATGGCCTGATCCACTCCGCTCGACGGGATATCGATCCAGTACACCGTGCGGTCAAAGCTGGTATAGGCATTGATGTAGCCACCCTGGTCCTGGATCTGACGGGCGATGTCGCCTGACTTGCGCTTCTCCGTGCCCTTAAAGAGCATATGCTCCAGGATGTGAGAGAGGCCTGCCCCCATCCAGTTTCCCTCATCGATACTCCCCGTGCCGCACCACGCCTGCACGCTTGCGACTGGAGCGCTGTGGTCCTCCTCGACGATGAGGGTGAGACCGTTAGGCAGAGTGAAGGACTGGGCCTTGTTATCGGGTAATACCGGGGTTTCCTTGACTACACGGGTCTCCTTGGCTGGCGCTAGGGCAATGGACATAGAGAGAAGGGCACAGGGGATCAACGACTTCATTTTTTCTTTCCGACAACGCCAGGGGCTCCGGCGCTCAAATTTGTTGGCTCGGGGAGGAAAGGAATCACGAACGCCTCCCGGAAATCATATCCCAGGCGGAAGCTCTCGATCGTGTCCTCGTCCGTTTTGCCAAAGGCTCCGGCGTTCACGAGATTGAACACCATGTTGCCCACATCCTCGCAGGATCGCACGCCCCAGTAGTCCAGCACCGTAACCGCCATCGGGCCACACTCCTGCAAGGCATGAATGCGGAAGCCGTCGAGTAGTTCGGCGGCATTCACATGCGAGGGTGGAGCGTCCTTGCGCGCCTTTTTGCGGCGCTTCAGCGTCCCCTCCAGCGCGTCGCGCAGAAAGGCGTAGGCCTCGGCATGGTAGCGAGTGTCTGAGGCCAGGATCTGCTCCAGGGCTTCTTGAAATCCAATCGACTGCATAAAAAAATCAATGAGTGGTGACCGTCACGGGTGGCAGGCTGCGAAGCGAGGCCGAGTCACGCCACCACTTCACCGCCAGCCCCACCGCGAAGGCGGCCACGATGGAAGCAACGAGTATCTGTTCGCGTCGGGTCAACAAATCACCGCAAAAATAGCCTGCTCCCCTCACCCTGCAAGCGCCAACACACGTTACCAGCCCTGAGCCTCCAGATCGTCCAGACGGCGGCTGACCGCATCGGATCGCTGCGTCTTCTGAATGGCTGGCTCATCGGTGACGTTTGTAAAATGGCCGCTCGGCGTCTCGAGTTTGGCCGCCTCGTACCAGTTCAAATAGTCCTCCACTGCGTTGGCTCGCTGAGAGACAGCATCGAGAAGCTCCTGGTTCTTTTCCAGGCGATCACGCACGTTGCGCTTCGGCTTGGCCACGAGCTGAGTCACGATCAACCGATACTCTGCGATCATGGGACGCAGGAGCGGATGCGACCGGGATTCAAGCCTCAACAGGTCATCCTTTTTTTGATCCAGTACGTACCGCCCCTCCGGCGTACGCGCGATTTCCTGAAACGCCATAGGTCCTCGCAAGGGCTTTTCGTCAGGCTTCTTCGGATTTGGAGGAGCGCTCAGATCCAGGACAAGGGCGAGCTGCTTGCGTGTGTCTTCAATCGTCATCGGGTCGAGCCGATTTGCAGCCGAGACATCTGCGATACTGAGCACCCAAGCCTTGGCGAGGAGGGAGGGATCTTGATCGAGAGCAGGAAAAGCCTTGATCAGTTCCTTCGCATCCGTCGCATTTTTCTCCGGCAGCTTCGAAAGGTAGGTGCAGAGATTGGCCTGTGCGCCCTGAAACGCCATGATCGCTCGAAGGAGTCCCACCGCCTGTGCGCGGTAAATCGCACGCGATGTGCCGTCGTACATTGTCGGCTTCTCTTTGAGAAAGGCCTCAAGCTTCGGAGAGCTTCCGCGCTGGAGGAGCATCTCGTAGAGTCCCGCGGCTGGCCCATCCTCCTTGGCACGACTTTCCTCATAAAGGGCCTCGATCAGCCAGGCCGGAGGCTGGCTGATTTGTTTGCCCGCCTTGAGAACATAGTTCCGATATTGATACTCGAGACAGAGCGCCCGATAGATCTCGATGTCAAAGTCTGCCGTCCCGATCACGGCAGGTTCAAAGACATCGATCTGCAGCTTGAGCTGGTCGCCGTCGCTCTCGAAGGCATTGGTGATGATCTTTGGCTGGTTTGACGGGCGCAGAGTCAGCACCCTGATGATAATCGGCGATTTCCATTCATCGGAAAGCCCCAGGCGGCGAAGGAAATTAGCCTTGATATCCTCGACCTGCCGCGCCAGTCGCGCACGCAGGATCTTGTCGTTGTTATAAATGATGAACTGCTGGGAACTGCTGAAGGATCGCTGTAAGGGCAATACCTTCGGAGCAGGCGCCGGTGATTGCGCCAGCCCCAGAGTCATCCCGGCAAAAAGGATGACCATCCATAACCGATGTCTCAACGGCCTAATGAGGTTTCTGAGATGCTCCGATGTAACCCACGGTGATCTGCTCCGGGGTCACGGAAATCGACGTCGCCTTGGAAAAATCCGGAGCCGCCTGTAATGCCGATGCTCCGACGGGATTCACCAATCGCTGCACGACTGGTAATAGCTTCGGATGAATGGGCAAACGGCCAATCCACCCTCCAACGTCTGTCTTCGAAAGGCCTTGCGGAGAAGCGACCGGCACTTGGGCGAGGCAGAGGAAAACAGGCCATCCCATGACTGTCTCCTCGACATACAGGCGATACTCCCCACTTCCAAGCCGAACGAAGGCCCTGACAAACTGTGGCTGATAAACCGCCTGCGTTCCGTCATTCAACGCCTGGATCCTGGCCGCGAGAAAGTTGTTGATCTGAGCCTGTTTGAAAACCAGTCCCGTACCTGACTTGGCAGCCGACTCCACGGCAGACGAAACACCATCGGCCATGGCCGTATTAACGATCTGCGCCGGCGGAAGGCCATCGGGAGTCCGAGCCATCTGAATCATCGCAGCCAGCATGGCGGCAAATATCGCCGTAGCGACGATCGCCCGGACAAATTTCGCCAAAGCGCTTCCAGTCGAGGCCGATCCCGGTGGAGGAGCCGATGATCCAGCGACGCGAGTGGTCCCAAGAGCGGGAGGGATCTGCATACGACCCGGCACCGAGGCTCCTGCAGCGGGCGCGGGAGCCTCCGCTTCAGCCACTTCCTTGGGTGGCGAGGTCAGCCGAGCGCCGCAGTTGTGGCAAAAAACCCGGGTGAGGTCGTTATGAAATCCACACTGATCGCAAACCAGCGCAGCACTCATTCCTTCGATGGTTTGGACTTCGAACTACTCGAGGACGAACTCGAAGAGCTGCTGGAGTCTTTTTTGGCCGCCTGCTTATAACCCTCGCTGCGATAATCCGTTATATAAAACCCACTTCCTTTGAAAATGAGTCCGGCTCCGGTGCCAAGCAGACGCTTCACCTTGCCCTTGCACTTTTTGTCAGGACAAACAGTGAGAGGCTCGTCCTTCATTGACTGAAAGACATCGAATGTCTTTCCGCACTTCTTGCATTCGTATTCGTACGTTGGCATGGCAAAAGCCTAGAAAGGTAGCAAGAGATGGCACTTCGCGCAACCGAAGCGTCGCGGAACTATGGCGTGCTTGACGTTTTCCGCGGGCGTGCTCTTGTAGCGCCTTCGCACATGAATATCCGTGCCGTCCTCGCACTCACCGCCACCGCAACTCTGCTGATCGGCGGCTGCGCCAATTACGATACCCGTCTCACGAACTCGTCCGTCAAGTACCTCGGCGTCGGCGAAACCGTTGTCAGTCCCGAGGCCAAGGAGGATCTCGCCATGCGGAAATCGTACTGGGATGGCGAAGGCATCGATGGCGCACCATCCATCGTCATTGACCTGACGAAGCAGACCGCCTCCTTCTACAAGGGTGACAAGCTCGTAGGAGTTTCCGCGATCTCGAGCGGTCGCGAGGGCTACGACACGCCTACGGGAAACTACAAGATCCTCCAGAAAAACCAGAATCATGTCTCCAATCTCTATGGCGACTTTGTGGATGCCTCGGGCAATGTCGTGCAGAAGAACGTAAGTTCCAAGGACCCCTGCCCTCCGGGAGCCAAGTTCCAGGGGTCCCCCATGCCTTACTTCATGCGCGTCTCCAACGCAGGCGTCGGCATGCACCAGGGCTTCCTCCCCGGCGTGCCCGACAGCCACGGCTGCATCCGCATGCCTGAAAAAATGGTAAAGATCTTCTGGGACAACGCCCCGATGGGCACCCCGGTTACGATCATCAAATAACCTCATGTCTCCCAAGGAGCAGTTGAATGTCCTGGCGATCTCGCACTACGTGGTCGGAGGACTGCACGCGCTGTTCGGATCATTTGGCCTGATCCATGTCTCCTTCGGAGTCGCAATACTTCTCGGCCTATTTCCGAATGAATCACGGACTGCAGCGGGGCCTGAAATGGCAATGGCGGCCATATTCGCCATCATCGGCAGCATCGTCGTCGCTGCGGGATGGACGCTCGGGATTGTCACCATCCTGTCTGGTCGCAGAATAGCCCGGCGCCGGTCGCGGAAGTTCAGTATCATCGTGGGTGCGATCAATTGCGCACTCCTTCCATTCGGTACGACCTTGGGAATCTTTACCCTGATCCTGCTGTCGAAAGATTCGATCATTCAGGAATACGGCGAATCCCCAGCGCCAATCTAGAACGGCTCGTCGTCGGAAGTCGGTTCCTTCTGGCGGCTAGCGGAAACTTCCCACCCCTCCACCAACTCCTCGGGGATCTCGGTTAAAAATCGCGAGGGCCTTTGCAATGCCTCGCCGTAGCCCGCGTTAAGACGCAGGTCAGGATAGGTCAGATAGAGTTCATCGCAGCATCGGGTGACACCTACGTAAAACAAACGTCGCTCCTCCTCGATTCCCTCGTCGGTTTCCGCGCTGCGAGAACTCGGAAACATCCCCTCTGTCAACCAGATGAGAAAGACCACCTTCCACTCCAGCCCCTTGGCCTGGTGGATGGTCGAGAGCGTCACCTTTTCACTTTCGCTCTCCACCGCGAGCGCGTCCGTCGTCTCGACTGCGCCGAGGAGCGCGAGTTGAGAAAGAAACTCCTCCGTGCTCTCGAACTGCCGGGCAAAACCCGCCAGTGTGTTGAGATCCTCGCGCCTCGCCTCATAATTGGCGAATTTGCTCTTCATGTAGTCGTCATAGACGGCGAAGAGCACGCTATCGATCATGGTGGAAGGCGCAAGAATGCTGCCATCCGGGGCCAGCTCCGCCAGCGTGTGAACGAGCTGTTCCCAGTTTTTCGCGGACTTCGACGGCACCTTGAGCCCGTGCAGGCGGCCAAACTCCGTGCCGCCATCGAGGACATCCGACGTCTGGCTCCAGATGGATTCCGCAGACTTGGCCCCTACTCCCGGCAGGAGCTTGACCATGCGCTTAAAGGCCACCTCATCGCGCGGATTGGTGGCAAACTTCAGGAAGGCCGACACATCCTTGACGTGAGCCTGTTCGAAGAAACGCAGTCCGCTGGTGATGGAGAAGGGAATACCCCTGCGCGTAAATTCAAGCTGCACCTCCATGGAATGGAAGTGCGCCCGATACAGCACGGCGATTTCATTCAACCTCACGCCCTCCTCGTGCAGTTCCAGGATGCGCTGGGCCAGGAAGGTTGCCTGCTGGTTGTTGGTCGACAGCGGAACCAGAGCCGGGCGCATCGGATACGACGTACGAACCGGTGCGAGATTCTTGGGAAACTGCCGTTCATTGCCCAGGATCGAGGCGTTCGCAACATTCAATACCTCGGGCACGCTGCGATAGTTGGTCTCAATCTTGAAGACCTGTGCGGTCGGATAGCGCTTGGGGAAGTCGAGGATGTTGGCAAAATTGGCGCCGCGCCACGAGTAAATGCTCTGCGCGTCGTCGCCCACGACCATGATGTTGCCATGTTTGCGCCCCAGCCAGTCGACGAGCTCCGCCTGGATGCGGTTGGTGTCCTGGTATTCGTCGACAAGGATGTGCTGAAACTGCTGCTGGTACTGTGCGGCGACATCCTCGCACATCTGGAGCAGTTCCAGGGTCTTGGAGAGCAGATCGTCGAAGTCGAGGGAGTTTGCCTCCCGTTTGCGGCCTTCGTAGGCCACCTGCACGCGCTCAATCTGCGCGATGAGAGGCATGAAGTACCGATACTTGGTCGCGACGACCTGCGAGATGGGTGCCCCGGTATTAATGGAGTAGCTGAAGATATCCGCCAGCACCTCGCCCTTCGGAAAGCGCCGGTCGTTCGTGCGCAATCCCTCGCGGGCCACGATGCTCTCGATCATCTCCTCCTGATCTTCCCGATCCATGATCGTGAATCCCTGGCGGAACCCGATGCGCTCCGCATTGCGCCGAAGGATGCGGTTGCCGATGGAGTGAAACGTCCCGCCCCAGATGCCCTCGGCGGCGCTTTGAGAAAGGGCACCAACCCGCTCGAGCATTTCGCGCGCAGCCTTGTTGGTGAAGGTAAGCAGGAGAATATTCCGCGGAGCGGTTCCCTGTTCCAGCAACCACGCCACCCGGTAGGTCAGAGTGCGGGTCTTTCCGCTGCCTGCCCCGGCGATCACCAGAGATGGCCCAGGAGCCGCTGTGACAGCGGCGAGTTGCTGCTCATTGAGCTCGGCGGCAAAGTCCGTGGCTGGCCCTGCCGAGGTCGGATCGAGTTGATAATGACGAGCCACGATCAGTCCTCGTCGTCCTGCACCTTCGTTTCGTCGACTCGCAATGAGGCCATCTGGCTCTGGCTGAGTCCCAGCCCGTAAGCCAGCAACTGGGCGCTTTCATCCCAAACACGCGCCTTGTTACTTCCGAGCACCACAGCGATCATGTCCTTGCCGTTGTAGCTGCCGCTCGAAATGAGGCAATGGCCAGCCGCATCGGTATAGCCAGTCTTCATCCCATTGCAAAAGGAATAGGTCCGCAACACCCGGTTGGTATTTCGAAGGGAGCTGACTCTCCCGTTGGAGAAACAAAACGGAAAATGCCGCTGTTTCATGATCTCGCGAAGGACGGGGTTGTAGTACGCCGCACGGGCCACGCAGGCCATGTCCCGAGCCGTGGAGTACTGTCCCTCGACCGGCAGGCCATTGGGATTGATGAAATGCGAGGATTTGCCGCCCAGGCGCTCCATGCGTTCATTCATCTTGTGTGCAAACTGCTCGACGGAACCGGCATTATCGCGCGCCAGGATACGGGCGACGTCATTGGCACTTTTCACCAGCAACGCTGTGAGGAGTTGGCTGCGGGGGTAAACCTCGCCCGGCTTGAGGTAGAGCTTCGTCGGATCCGCAAAAGTATCCGAGCGCGTAACCGTCACGAGGTCCGACAGATTGCCGCTTTCTGCGACGATAAGGGCAGTAAGCAGTTTTTGCGTGCTGGCGACCGCTCGATGATCAGTCTCGTTCTTCTTGTAAAGAACCTCGCCCGTCTGGGCATTGAAAAGGATGGCAGCCGCAGCGCGGACGGTCGGTAGACCGGCGGATGTTGAAGATACAGTCTGCTGGGCAAGGGTGAAACCACCAGTGCTGACCAGCAAACAGGCGCAGAGCAGCGTTCTCATCACGTAATGAGCTCCAGGCACCGACCGGCGGTTAAGCGGTTTTCTTGCGCAGTCGCAACGTGATGCGTTTGACCTTCGCATCATCCGGCGGACTCCAGGTCGCAACCTCCGGATCATCCTTGAAAACATTGTGCACCACGTAGCGGTCGTAGGAATTCAGCGGCTCGGTCTGGATCGGACGACCGGTGGTCTTTACCGCCTCGGCGAGATGTTTCATCTTTTCGACCAGAGCATCATCCCGCATCGCGCGGTGATGCTCCACATCCACGATCACGCGACGGGCCTGAGGATCGGCTGTTTGCAGCATTCGGTTGAGGAGATACTGCAGGTCGTCCATCACCTGATCGCGCTTGCCGATCAGGCGATCGGCCTCGTGGGTATAGATCTGAAGCACCAGATGACCGTCCCGCTCCTGCTCCTCGATTTCAAAGACGAAACCGAGGTAGCCCAGCATGGTGTCGAGGAGATCTCGTGCATTCAGGGGTGTACTCATTGGCCGGGGCGTTTCTTTTTCTTGCCCGTCGCAGCCGCTTCCCGTTTCGCAATGACGCTTTTCTTTTCCAGCGTCGGGAGCGGCCTGTTTCGGGTCAGGTATAGCTGAACGATAGAGAAAATGTTCTGTGTTGTCCAATAGAGCGCAAGGCCGCTCGCATAATTATAGCAGAACACCAGGAAGATGATCGGCATGAAGTAGAAGATGCGCTGCTGCATGGCATCTCCCGTCTTCGGCGTGATCGCCATCTGCCAGACCATCGTACCCGCCATGATGATGGGCAGGACGTTGATCGGGAACCCGAGCACATGGAAAACCGTATCGGGCTGGGAAAGGTCGTGCACCCAGAGGAACGAGCTGTTGCGCAGCTCGATGGCGCTGCCCAGCATGGCGTAGAAGCCGAAGAAGATCGGGATCTGGATGAGCATCGGGAAGCACCCGCTGAAGGGATTCACCCCGTAGTCGCGGTAGAGCTTCATGACCTCTTCGTTCATCTTCTGCGGGTCATCCGGATACTTCGCCTTGAGCTCGTTCATCTTCGGCGCGAGCAGCGACATCTTGCGCATCTCGTTGGTCGCCTTGTTCTGGATCGGCCAGAGGAGCGATTTGATGATGAGGGTCAGGACGATGATCGCCGCGGCGAAGCTGTTGAACAGAATGCCGTGTAACCAGTTCATCGCTGCCAGCAGAATTTCGCTGATAAAGCCGAACCAGCCGAAATTTAGCACGGCGTCCTGCTTCTCACCCAGCTTGCGCAGGCTCGCGAGTTCCTTCGGGCCGGCATAAATGGTGAAGGTCTTCGTGACTTTCTGCCCCGGCTGGAGGTTGATTCCCGGCATTCCGAGCGCGCCCTCGATGCCAAATACAGGCGTATGGTTCGCCTTCTGCGTGGAGTACCGCAGAGCACCCACGGATACCGCCTCAAATTCCGGCACGGAAACAATCGTGCAAAAGTACTGGCTGGCTACCGCAGCCCATTGAACCTTGTTGCGACTTTCCAGATAGACCTCCCGGGCAGGATGGGTCTGGATGCCAATCAACGGAATCGATCCGGCATTGAACCAATTCACATCGATGCCAACGAATTTCCAATCGTGCATCCAGTCGAACCGGGTATAGGTCGGGAGATCCGCCGAGTGAATCGGAGCCGCTCCCCCAGTACTCACAAAGTAAGGAGGTCGGTAGACCTGACTGGTCCCGGTATTGCTAAATTCCACCTCAAGGCGCACCACGTAATGATTGGCCTTCTTATCCGGGTCGCGGGAAACGAAGAAGCGCTTGGTAATCTGAACCCCGTCTCCATCCTTGCGGGTAAAGGTCGCCACGCCATTGGCTTCGTCTAGCGCCATGTCGAAACCGCCCCAAGCCTTGCCCGGAGCGTCACCGATCGCTCCAATGGGAAGAGCCGGGTCGGCATTAAGAGCAACCGGCTGGTCGTTTTCCCCGAGATGGCGATTCAGGATGGCATGCCGGATGCCGCCGACATCGTTGGTGAATACATACGCGGAATCCGAGGCGGACAGCGTTTCCGTCCTGGCCACGATCGCCGGAGCCGGCGTAGCCGCAGCTACCGAGGGAGTTGCTTCCTGTGCCGGAGTCGCCGCAGCTGGCGACGCCGTAGGAGAAGCCTCCGCCGTTGGCGGCGTGACCGGAGGCTTGGGCGGGTTGAGAATCCCGAAGTAGTAATACCAGCCAACCAGGCCGAGGACGGAAATTGTAACAGCGATCCAGGCTTTGCGATCCATTTAACAGTGCGGTTTAAACATTTTGGGAACGGGATCATACCCGGCGCCACCCCAGGGATGGCATCGCGTGAGACGTTTCATGGCCAGCCAGGAGCCTTTCCATGCGCCATGCTCGCGCACAGCGTCGAGGGCGTACTGGGAGCAGGTCGGCTCGTACCGGCAGCCGCAACCGGGTCCGCAAATCACGTGCAGAGCCGGCTTGAGTGTCCAGCGATAGGTATAGATCAGGAATACGACGACCGCCTTCATCCGGTTAATACGGCATGCCCGGAAGCCACTGACTTTCGGTCTGCCGTTTAGTTGGATTTCTCCGTGCGATCATCGAAGCGGGGCACGATAGAGAGACGTCGTGCCAGTTGCAACCATTCCTCGCGCAACTCGGAAAACGAAGCGCTTGCAGCATGGGACTTTGCGACGACCACAACCAGCCATCCGGCAATGACTTCCGGACGCGACAAACGGCACAACTCGCGCAGCCTCCGCCGCGTATGATTGCGATCTACCGCCCCGCCAACTTTGCGGGACGTAATAATGCCGAACCGCGCAGGCTGACTGTCCTCCTCCATGCGCACCACGCTGATGCGGAGGAGACGGCCTTGGGCGGTTCGGCCCTGTTTGCGGACGAGCGCAAATTCCCGACTGGTTCGCAGTCGGGCCGCTCGAGGAAACCGAAGCCGGTTAGGCTTCGGTGTGACGGGCGTAATGGACTTCAACACCCTTCGGCAGCAGGCGCTTACGTCCACGCTGACGACGACGGCTCAGGATTGCGCGGCCGCTTTTGGTCTTCATCCGCGCGCGGAAGCCGAACTGGCGCTTGCGCGTACGTTTGCTGGGTTGATAGGTGCGCTTCATATCTTAAAAAGTCAAAAAGTGGAATCGGTGAGCTTGGCAGCATCTTGCCAATTGTCAAGCGGCTTAAGGTCCTTATGAAAATAATCCTCTGCCCTGACAACAGGCCTCCCAAGACTGGAGGCCGTGGATGAATAAACCGGATGCACGCTGCGTTCAAGCCCCATATGATCAACATGATAATACGAGTAAATGCTGTCCCTCCCATCCCGTCGCAGACCTTGCATCGCCGATAAATGGGACACGTTTCACCATTTCCGCTCCCCCTCGCGCCATCTTGACACCTGGAAGGACTTTGATACGGGAATCAAATGATTCTCAGGGTTTGCCTTTTCATTATGGCAGTTGGGTTGTTCGGACTCAGGGCGCAGGCCCAGGAATTCACGCCGTTCCGCATTCCTCTCTATATTTTCAATGTCGGCTCTGAGGACGCACCTCAATACAAGGTGGGCATAAACCTTCAGGTGGGATCGGTGACCGATGGCTCCAACACCCCCTGGCGGATGTACGAGTTTGATACAGGGGGAACCGGCTTTTTTGCCTTTCCTTACAGCGCCACGGAAAATACCCAGGGTGAATACTCTCTCAGCTATGCGAGCGGGAACGAACTGAGCGCTCATCTGAGCAATACCTCGGTCACCTTCGAGGTCACGGACGGAGGTGCCCCTGCCTCCCTCCAGTCCAATATCGGCTTGATCTCAAGCGCTTCGAATCCGACCCACCCCGACAAGTCCATCAACCAGTGGACAGAACGACTTCCCAACGAAGCACCCTTGGAAAAGTATTTCTACGGGGACTTTGGCATGGGACTCGGATCACTCCCCTCCACCGCAAACACCCCGAACCCGGTCTCTCTCTTTGCCTTGATTCCGCAATTCGGCAATTCCGCGAATGCTGGTTTTGTTATTCACCTGGGAGATGTCCCTGCGTCGGGTGTCGGCAAAGGCCTGATCGGAACGGGTTGGGTTCAGGTCGGACTCACAACGAATCAATTGGAGGCATCTCATTGGGATGCCACCGCAAAGATGGTAACCCCGTCTGGCGAAACATTCCTCAACTCAGGCCAGAAGGTATATGAAGAAATCCTTTCGAACGGAACGACCTCTATCTCGACCAGTCCCACCGATGGTACTCCGCTGACCTTTACCAACATCGGCATCGTGTACGACACCGGAGCACCCAATACCGAGATCCATCCGGTCGGAGCCGACGCAGGTGACTACTCCGATGTCTCTCAAGCCTTGGCCGATGCACTGGCCAACGGCGGTTCCTTTTCCCTGATCGGCCAACCCTACGAGGCATCGAATGACTCGACCATTCTGGATACTCCGGTCGGAAACGTCTCTGGCCTAAACTCCATCGGACTCTCGACCCAAAACGTCATCGACTCGCCCGCCCTCTATGTAAACACCGGGATCACCGCATTCTTCGGAAAGGATGTCGCCTTCAATCTTCAGGATGGCTATGTCGGCTTCAATACCGTGCCGGAGCCAAATAGCTCCGCGCTCTTTGGCATAAGTTTGCTCATTGGAGGATGGTATGTCATCCGCCGCTCCTGGTCGGGATACAGACGAAAAAAAGCACTCTAGCCCGCGATTCACCCAGATCGCAGATCCAACGGAGTATTTTCAACTGCTTGAACCCTCTGCAAACGCCGCACAGGTCCCCAGCATCTCCTCCCCAGTTATCGACTTATCCCCATCTGAAAATTCCCATCAATGGCTGGGTCGAAGAGTCTCGCACCCCGGCTATCTTCCAGATCGTCTTGGAAATTGCAGATAAGCCACTGCCGGCGGAGGGGATCGAACCCACACTCCTGAAAGGAACACGATTTTGAGTCGTGCGCGTCTGCCAGTTCCGCCACGCCGGCTTGGGTGGACTGAGGAATGTAGCCGACTCTGCGAAAACGGGAAGCGCTATTTTTTACCCGGCAGATTGATAAAGGCGGGCTTCAGATAGAGTGGTTCCGGCACCCCCGGCACCGGGTCGGCGAATACCCCGCGCCGGGCGAGAATCGCAGCGGAGGCTGCTTGGACGGTTCCCTCTACTCCTTCGATCGGAGATGGCAGGAAGATCGGCAATCGTGCCGCTTCCGAGACTTTGCGTTCAAAGTCGTCCTTTTCAAAAATCGCCGGTTCCTCAATGAACCGCCCATTCTCCACCCGCGCCCAGTAATATTGGCCCCGGCGGGCATCGCCTGCGGCGGCATATCGCTCGTCGGAAAAACCGAGAAGCGAGGAAAGACCGATGAGCGGAACCTGGCGAGCGGCGGCGATTCCCCACCCCAGGGCGAGTGCTCCACGAATGCCATTATAGCTGCCCGGTCCGATCCCGACGACGACACGCTCAAGTCCCGGAGCCATGGCTAGTAATTCAGAAACCAGCCCGACGAGGGCCGTGCCTCGACCGCGTGGCGCGTCGACCAATCGCTCCGCAATAACGGCATCACCCTCCACGAGAGCCGCCCCGCCGACCGGACCCGAGCTTTCGATGGCCAGAATCATGACACCAGCCTCACGACACGGGTGGACGGATCGACAACCTCAAAAACAAAACGAAGCGCAGACGCAGGGAGCACCTCGGGGAACTTATTCCCCCACTCCACGATCGTCACGCCTTCCGCGACATTATCGTCATAACCGGTCGTGAGGAGTTCGTCGGCAGACTCCAGCCGGTAAAAGTCAAAGTGCGCCACCGGCACCCTGCCGCCATCGTATTCATGCACCAGGGCAAAGGTCGGACTCGATACCTCGGCCCGGCTTTCCAAACCCGCTGCGAGGCCCTTGGAAAACTGCGTCTTTCCCGCTCCAAGGGGGCCTTCCAGGCTCACGACGTCGCCAAGGCCCAGCAAACGGCCGACTTCCTCGCCGAGAGAAATCATTTCCGCCTCGGTGCGACAGATCGCGCCTTCCTCCGAGAGAAGACGGGTTGGTAACAGTTTTCGGTTTGCCATGCCGCGGCGAATCTAGTTCGCTCCGACCCATGAGCTCAATCTCCCTTTGGAATCGGTTTCAGTCTCATTTCCTCCGTTACGACGACCTCGGCGTGTCGCTCGACATCAGCCGGATGGATTTTGCGGATGATTTCCTCAGCAGCAAGGCCGAGGCGGCGAAGAACGCCGTAACCCAGATGCTCGCCCTGGAAAAGGGAGCCATCGCCAACCCGGACGAGCACCGCATGGTCGGCCACTACTGGCTCCGGGACTCCAGCCTCGCCCCGACGAAGGAGTTGGCCGATGAGATTGAGAACACCAAGGCCGCCATCCTCGGCTTCGCCGCCGACGTTCACTCCGGCAAGATCCTTTCCTCGACGGGCAAGAAGTTCACCGACCTCCTCCTCGTCGGCATCGGCGGTTCCGCCCTCGGCCCGCAGCTCGTGGCGGACAGCCTCTGGTCGTCCAAGGACCCGATCGCGGTTCATTTCTTTGACAACACCGACCCCGACGGCATGGAAAAGGTCGTCGAGCAGCTCGGCAAAAAGCTCGAGACCACCCTCGTCGCTGTCGTCTCGAAGAGCGGCGGCACCAAGGAATCCCGCAACGGCATGCTCGTCGCGCAGGATGCGATCAAGAAGGCCGGGCTCGATTTCCCGAAGCATTTTGTCGCCGTCACCGGTGAAGGCAGCGAACTCGACAAGGTCGCCACGGCGGAAGGCTGGCTGAAGCGCTTCCCGATGTGGGATTGGGTCGGCGGACGCACCTCCGTCATGAGCGCGGTCGGTCTGCTCCCGATGGCCCTCCAGGGTCTCGATGTCGAGGCCTTCCTCGCCGGAGCCAAGGCGATCGACGCCAAGACCCGCACGGATGATCTTTCGAAGAACGCCTCGCTCCTGCTCGCCCTCATGTGGTGGCACGCGGGCGGCGGCCGCGGCGCGAAGGACATGGTCGTCCTCCCGTACAAGGATCGCCTCCTCCTCTTCAGCCGCTACCTCCAGCAGCTCGTCATGGAGTCCCTCGGCAAGGAGCTCGACCTGAATGGCAACGTGGTCAACCAGGGCATCGCCGTCTACGGCAACAAGGGCTCGACCGACCAGCACGCCTACGTCCAGCAGCTCCGCGACGGCGTGAACAATTTCTTCATCACCTTTGTGGAGGTGCGCAAGGCCTCGCCCGTCGCACAGCTCGAGGTGGAACCCGGCGTCGAAAGCGGCGACTACCTGCAGGGCTTCCTGCGCGGCACCCGCACGGCCCTCCATGAAAAGGGCCGCGAGTCCATCACCGTCAGCATCCCGGAGTTCAACGCCTTTTACCTCGGCGTACTCATCGGCCTGTACGAGCGCGCTGTGGGCTTCTACGGCACGCTGGTGAATATCAACGCCTACCATCAGCCCGGCGTGGAGGCTGGCAAGAAAGCCGCCGCCCGCGTGCTGGAGCTGCAGGCGAAGACCCTCGCCTATCTCGCCGATAACAAGGGCAAGGCCTTCACCGCCGACCAGATCGCCGCAGCGATCGGAGCCGACGCGGAGAATGTCTTCCACGTCGCCCGCCACATCGCGGCAAACAAGCCCGGCGTCGTTTACACAACCGGAGCCAATCCGGGTGCCGACACCGTTTCTCTCGCCTGATGAAACGCGCGCTCCTCGCTCTCACCTGCGCCCTCGTTCTGGCCGGATGCGATTCCGCCCAGAGCACGGCGGACAAGCTCCGCGTCGAAATCGCGGAGTTCAAAAACACTCCTGACGAAAAGAAGCAGGCGTTGATCGAGGAGCATTTCGCCAAATTGGAAACCCAGCTCGCCGCGCTCCAGAAGCGCGGCGACGCCAAGGCGGACGCCATCTCCGATCAGCTCACTTCGCTGAAGGAGCAGTACCAGACCGCCAAGCTGGCCAAGGCGCTCAACGATGCCAAGAACGCCCTCCAGGGCTTCGGTCAAGCCGTCAAGGATACCGCCAAGGACATTCAGCAGACGTTCCAGGGGAACCAGACCAACAAGTAGTCCGGGCAGCCTTTGCGCGCTCGTGGGACGGCTACTTCGCGAGGGCCGGGTTCGCGAGCTTGTCCTTGATGATGGGATAGAGGTCGTAGGTCGGATAGTATTCCGTGCGGAAAGCCTTCCATGCCGTTTTTTCCAGCGCGACATTTACGTCCCGCAGCTTGGAGGCAGGCACCTCCAACGTAACGATCTGGCCGATTCCCATCGCGACATTCCAGGATACGATGCGAGTTCCCTCGGGAGGGAAGGCTTTATAAAAGCCCTGCTCCTCCTGGATTTTCTGAATCTCCGCGAGGCTCTTCGATTGGTCGTGCTTCAGGAAAATGGTCAGCAGGATCGTGTCACCTGCTTTTTCCTTCTCCGCCGCCCGCAAGGACGTTCCCGGAAACGCCCCGGCCAGCATCAGCGCACATAAAGCCCGGAATAAAATATTCCTGTTCATGCCGGACCCTCGGACGGAATCCGGCGCAACTCAAGCGAGGCTTTCCGCTCAGGCGACGAAGAGCTTCCGCAGATCGTCAACCGTCACACCGGCCAGATTAGGCGCGACCAGATCGGCGTGCGACAGGAGTTCCGGCGGATTTGTCGTCGCGATTCCCACGACTTTCATGCCCGCGCGCTGCGCCGCCTCGATGCCGAAAAGCGCGTCTTCAAAGACGACGCATTTCGCGGGGTCGGCGCGCAGAAACTCGGCTCCTTTCAGGAACACATCGGGCGCGGGTTTGCCATGGACCACATCATCGCCGCAAACCACGGCGTCGAAATACTGATCCAGCCCCGTCGAGGCAAAGATGGCGTCGAGGTTGCCGCGCGGCGTCGATGATCCGATGGCGCGAGGAATTCCCGCAGCCTTGAGCGCCTGAAACATCTCCACCGCACCCGGCAGGATCTCCACGCCCTCGTCGCGAACGATATCGCGATACAGCTCCTCCTTGCGATCACCCAGCGCGATGATCTCCGCCTCGTCGTGGCTCCAGTCCAGAATCGTCGGGATGATGATCTGGTTCTTTTTGCCGAAACCCCGCTTGAAGTGGTCCGGAGGCAGCGGCTTGTTGATTTCCGCCGCCAGCATTTCCCACGAACGCTCGTGGGCGCTGGACGAGTCAATAACCACGCCGTCCCAGTCAAAGATCGCGTAAAAGTCACTCATGATTCGAAAAGGCTGAGAATCTTCCTGTCGTCCGGCGAGGGCCCGATCACCGCGATCGTCGCCCGGCTCGTATCGAGGAAATCCCGGGCCGCGGCCATCACGTCATCCGCCGTCACCGCTCGCAGCTTGGCATGCACGTCCTCGGGATCGGTGATTTTTCCATAGACCAGCACGGAGCCGCCAATACGCATGTTCTGGTTCGACGTGCGCTCCAGCGACATGCGGCTGGTGCCGACGGCGTACTCCTTGGCGCGTCGCAGTTCCGCCGCGCCGACCGGCTTGCTCTTGATCGTCTCAAAAGCCGCCAGGATGAGGCGGAGCGATTTCTCGACGTTCTTTTGCTCAAGCCCGAGCGAGACATTGAGCATGCCCGTGTCGTGAAAGGCCGAGGGATGTGTGCTGACTGAGTAGCACAAGCCGCGCTTTTCGCGCACCTCCTGAAAGAGTCGCGAGCTGCCGTTGCCGCCCAGAATCACATGCAAAATCTGCACCGCATAACGGCGGGGATCGAAGTGACTTGGCCCCGGCAACCCGATGGCGATCTGGGTCTGCTGCGTGTCGCGTTTTTCGGAAATGATGCGCGTCTTCGCCTTCGGCTCGGGTGCTTTGGAGAAGCGCGTAGCGCGTTTTTTGGGAATGGACTCGAAGAGTTTCGCGATCCGGTCGACGACCTCTTCATGCTTCAGCTTGCCGGCGGCGGAAACCACCGTGCTGCCTGCGTGATAATGTGAGGTGCGATAGTCGAGGAAGTCGTCGCGCTTGAAACTTGCGATGGTTTCCAGCGTGCCGGTGAGCGGACGGCCCAGCGGGTGATTCGGCCAGTAGTGCTCATTGAGCATCTCCTGTACGCAGGAGGCGGGTTCATCCCGGTACATGAGGATTTCCTCCCCGATGACTCCCCTTTCCCGCTCGATGTCCGTGAGCGAAAACTTTGCGTCCAGATACAGGTCGCTTAGCACGTCGCAAAGGCGCGGGAAGAACTCCGCCGCCGCTGCGGCATAATAGCAGGTGCGTTCCTCGGCGGTGTAGGCATTCAGGTCGCCGCCGACGCCCTCCACCTCTTCCATGATGCGGCGGGCCGAGCGGCGTTTGGTGCCCTTGAAGAGCATGTGCTCGATGAAATGCGAAATGCCGTTCAGCTTTGCGGGCTCGTGGCGTCCGCCGACGTCGGCCCAGATACCCAGGGAGGCGGTTTCCGCGTGCGGAATCTCACAGGTCGCCACTCTCAGGCCGGAGGGCAGTGTGGTCAGCTCGGTTTTCATGCGTTGCGTTTCGATAAAATCAATTCGGCGAGCTCCAGGTCTCGCGGGTAGGTCACTTTGAAATTCCAGTCGGGATTTTCGACGATGCGGGCGGAACCGCCGGAGCGGATAAGGAGCGAGATTTCATCCGTTATCGCGCCGCCAAGGGAGATGGATTCCTTTAAAAGGCGCTCCAGTAAATCCGTCCGCATCACCTGCGGGGTCTGCATCCGCCAGAGGTTATCCCGGGAAACGGTTTCACGGGCAAAACGCCCGGCATCCGTGCGATGGAGCGTGTCCGTCACCGGCTCCGCGCTCACGGAGGCACCATGCTCGATAGCCTCGCGGAAGCACTGGCTGATCGCCTCCGGCGTGATGAGAGGTCGCGCCCCATCATGCACCGCGACAAACTCCGGGCGATCCTCAACCAGCGCCCGGACGCCCTCCAGCACGCTGTGAGCACGCTCGACGCCTCCCGCCACGATGCGGGAAACCTTGGGCAAACCGGCGGCGATTTCAGAAAACTCTCCGATTCGCTCCGCCGAGCATACGAGCACGACGCGGGAAACCTCAGCCGTCCGGCAAAACGCCTCCAGGCTATGCCGGACCAGCGGCTTGCCGCCGAGCGGAGCGGTGAGCTTGTCAAAACCCATCCTGCGGCTCGATCCCGCGGCGACGATGATGGCGGCGAGCGTCGGCACGCTCACGAAAGCTGCTTTTGGACCTCCGAGCTGAGAGCTTTGCCATCCGCGCGGCCCGCTGCCTTGGCGGAGGCGATCTTCATCACCGCGCCCATCTGCTGGCGGGTGGTCGCTCCGGCCTCGGCGATGGCGTCACGCACGATGACGGCGAGTTCCTCGGCGGAAAGCGCCTTCGGCAGGTACGCGCTCAGGATCTCGATCTCAGCCTTTTCGTTGGCAGCGAGTTCCGGGCGACCGCCCTTTTCGAATCCCTCGATGGAATCCTGGCGCTGCTTCACCTGCTTGCGAATGACCGCGGAGGCCTCCACGTCGTCGAGCACGGCGTCCGCCCCGCCCTTTTCGATGGCAGTGTTTTTGAGGGCGGCTTTGAGGAGACGCAGGGTGTTCAGGCGCGGCATGTCCTTGGCGCGCATTGCGTCCTTGATGTCGTTGTCGACTTGGGCTTGGAGACTCATCCCCGCATCATGAAGCGGGCGAAAATCGGTGCCTAGGAAAATCCACGCCGCTCGCTCGCAGACATTCCCCCGCGATGGAGACTTTCCTTTCCCGGCAAACCCTGCGCATTCTGATCGGCTACATTTCCCGCTCTCATGTCTGTTCGCACCCGTTTTGCTCCCTCGCCCACCGGCTACCTCCACGTCGGAGGCGCCCGCACGGCCCTTTTTAACTGGCTCTACGCCCGTCGCTTCGGCGGCACACTCGTCCTCCGCGTGGAGGATACCGACGACAAGCGCAACACCGCCGAGGCCGTCCAGGCCATCTATGATGGCATGACCTGGCTCGGGCTCGATTGGGATGAAGGTCCGGACAAGGGAGGCAACTACGGCCCGTACCGCCAGAGCGAGCGCAACGCCATTTACGAGAAGTACCTCGCCATCCTCGAGCAGGGCGGCTACCTCTACGAGGACGAGGGCGCGATCCGCTTCCGCTCACCCCGCAAGAGCGTGCTCGTCGAGGACCTCGTCTGCGGTCGCATCGAGTTTGACATGTCCAACCCGGCGACCCACCCCGACATGACGATCCGCCGCCCGGATGGCTCGTGGATTTTCCACTTCGTCAACGTGGTCGACGACATCGAGATGAAAATCTCCCACGTCATTCGCGGTGAGGATCACCTTTCGAATACCCCGAAGCACGTCGAGCTCTACAAGGCCCTCGGCTTCGAGCCGCCGAAGTTCGCCCACATCCCGCTCATCCTCAATCACGAGGGCAAAAAACTGAGCAAGCGCGATGGCGGTTCCAGCGTGCAGTATTTCATCGAAAACGGCTACGCTCCCGAGGCGGTCATCAACTATCTCTGCCTCCTCGGCTGGTCGCCCAAGGACAACCGCGAAGTGATCTCCATCGAGGAAGTTAGCCAGATTTTCGAGCTGGAGAACATCAATCGCCGCAACGCGATCTTCGACCTCGACAAGTGCTTCTGGCTCAATGGCCAGTACATCCAGAACATGCCGATCGAGCGGTTCGCCGAGCTTTCCCTGCCCTTCATCGAAAAGGCCGGCGTGAACTACGGCACGAAGGAAGCCCTCCTGCCCGCACTCGCCATCGTGAAGCCCAAGGTCAAGCACCTTAGCGACGTGCCGGACTGGATCGGCTTCCTCTTCACCGAGGACTTCGCCTTTGATCCCGCGTCTGTGGAGAAGAGCCTGCGCAAGGAAGGCGCGCTTGAGCGGCTCAAGCAGCTCGGCGAGGCGTTCTCGACCGTGACGGAGTGGACCCATCCCAACATCGAGGCCAAACTCAAAGAACTGGCCGCCTCGCTCGGCGTGAAGGTCGGCGAACTCGTCCACCCGGCCCGCGTGGCCGTGAGCGGACGCTCCGTCGGCCCCGGCCTGTACGAAATGATGGAGGTTCTCGGCAAAGACCGCGTGCTCTCCCGTTTCGCCCGCGCCGCGACGATCTAGGTTCGTTTCACCTCCTGGCGACCGACCACGCCACCGCCAGGAGCGAGGTGATCGGGAAGAGGACAACCCACTTCCCGATGCCCAAAAAGATCGCGCTGCCTGCAATCGCACCCAGCGCATAGGAGGTCCAGACCATCGCCGCACGCCGGGCCATGAGGGCATTCTCCGCACGCTCCTCTGCCTTCCCGGCGATGGCTTTGGCAAAAGTCCGGCCCACCGTGTCGAGCACCCCGGTCACGTAGGTCGAGGGAAAGGCCGAGAGTTTCAGCCCCCGCAGGGTGGCGTTCTGGATGCCCATGGCGATCAACGGCGGAACCGCCGTGAGAAACGTCCAGGGATTCTCCACTCGATAGTCCGCCCCCATCAGGAGCAGGATGAAAAAGACGAATAGCAGCCCGGCCTCCAGCACCAGAACCCCGGCGCACTGCCGAGGGGTCGGGGCGCGCTCCATCAGGAGATAGCCGAGGAAGAGCCCGAGCAGGAAAATCGGTACGGCCACGAGATGCGGCCACGCCAGCCACCACTGCCCCTGCCCGAAAAAGACACCCTGCGCGGCGGTGTTTCCACTCATGTGGGAAACGAACAACCCGCCCAGCGTGATGACGCCAATCGCGTCGACCGAACCGCCCACGGAGGCAAGCAGGCACGTCTCGGAAAACCCGGCTCGTGTCTGCGGCGCGGCGGCGGTCATGGGAGTCTTACCGGTCGGGATTTCCCCTCGATGTATCCTTGTACCAGAGGATGCCGCGCTTGCGCATGCTCTCAACCAGAATGCGGAGATTCTCGGCGGTCTGCTTGTCGCTGAGGAGCACCCCGAGCGCACCGTTGCCCGCCTTCACCTGCTGCACGATGCCGCGCACGTCGGTGATGGTTTTCTTGAGTTCGTCAGCCGCACCCTTGGCGGAAAGTAACGCATCCTCACCTGTGCCGATGGTCTTCTCGGCCTTGTCCATGATGGAGTCGAGGCGCTTTGAGGCATCGGCAAAGGACTGAGTGGTCGTCTTGAGGTTAGCCATGGAGGCGTTGAGATCCTTCAGCATGGTCTCGGTCAGCACCTGCTCGTTCAGCTTCTTCGAGATGTTCTTGATGTTCGTGATGGCTTCCCTCGCCTCGCCCACGACTGGGCCCACCTGATCGAAGATCTCCGACATTCCCGTCTCGTTCTTACCTTGGATCACCGCACCCGGCTGGATCGGCTCGGACTGGCTCGCTCCCGGCTGGAGATTGATCTGAATAAAGCGGTCGCCGAGCAGGCCCGAGCTGCCGATGGTGAACTCCGATTTGCTCGGGATTTTCACCTCTTCGTAAATCTTCAGCATCACATAGACGCCATTCATGTCGGGCAGGATCACCGGCGGAGTCGCCACCACGCCGACCTTCGCCCCTGCGAGCAGGACGCCCGCCCCTTGCAGGATGCCGCTGGCGTTCGGGTACTCGACCCGGATCTGGTAGTAGCCGCGTACGCTGTCTCCGAAACGGCCAAAATAAACGACCATGGCCGCGATGGCGGCCAATCCGATGGCCATGAAAATGCCTACCTTCAGCTGGGATCCACGTTCTGTCATAGTGCTGACCTTATAATCTTCAGTTGTCTTCGTTCGGCGAATCAAGCGGGGCGAAGTCGTCGTCATCCGTCGACTTCCCGTCCACAAAGTTGCGTATCACCGGGTCCTGGGTGCCGTGCAATTCCTGCAGCGTCCCGTGAAAGTACCGCTTACCTTCGTTAAGTAAAGCCACCCGGTCCGCGATATGATCGCAGCTGATCATGTCGTGGGTCACGACGATCGAGGTAACCGCGAGCTGTTTCTGGAGGCGGCGGATAAGTCGATTGATACTATCCGAGACGATGGGATCAAGACCCGCCGTCGGCTCGTCGTACAGGATGACATGCGGGGGCGAAATGATCGCCCGGGCCAAAGCCACGCGCTTGCGCATGCCGCCGCTCAGGTTCACCGGCATCTTCTGGTCGTGGCCGTGGAGGTTCACCATCCCGAGGGCGTCGTGCACCTTGTCGCGAATGACCTTTTCGTTGCGCTCGCCGCGTTCCCGGAGCGGGAAGGCGACGTTTTCGTAAACTGTCATCGAGTCAAACAACGCTCCGTCCTGGAATAGCATGCCGATCTTGCGGCGGACGGGCTCAAGCTCGCGCTCGTTATACTTCGTGATGTCATCCCCCTCGAAAACGATCTGGCCCGAGATGGGCTTCATCAGCCCGATGAGATGGCGCAGGAAGACGCTCTTGCCTCCGCCGCTCTTGCCGAGCAGGACGAGCGTTTCGCCCTTGAAGATATCGAGGGAAAATCCGCGCAGGATCTCCTGGCGACCGATCTTCTGGTGAAGATCACGAACGGAAATGAGCGGTTCGGGATTCATCAGCGCTGGCCTGCCGGGAAGATGATGTTGAGGAACATCGTCATGAAGAAATTCACGATCAGCACCGCGAGCGAGCACGTCACCACGGTTTCCGTGGTAGCCCGACCCACGCCCACCGCGCCGTCCTTGGCCCGCAGGCCTTCGCGACAGCTGATGAAGACGATGATCACGCCGAAAACAGCTCCTTTGATAAGCGACATGGCGATATCGCTGGAGTCGGTGAACTTCTTGAGGTTGTTGACGAAATAGACGGACTCGACGTTGAGGACCTTGACCGCGACCCAATAGGCCGCCAGCACACCGCAGCCTACGCACTCGACCACGAGCAGCGGCATGGATATGAACATCGCCAGCGCCCGGGGAACGACGAGGTAATCCACCGGATGCACTGCCAGAGCGCGCAGGGCGTCGATTTGCTGGGTGACCTTCATCGTGCCGATCTCGGCGCTCATCGCCGCCCCGACACGACCCGCTACCATCAGGCCGGTGAGCACCGGGCCCAACTCGCGGAACATGGCCAGAGTCACCACCGGACCGACGGCGGTCTGCATGTTCAGGCTGGCAAACTGAAAATACGCCTGCGCCGTGAAGACCGCACCGGTAAAAGCGCCAGTGACAATGACCACCAGCTGCGAACGGTAGCCGACCTCCGCGATCTGCTGAAGGAGCAGCTTCCCCCGAATCCGCCCGCGGAAAATCGAACCAAAGGTCTCAAACGCCAGTTGCGCAACATCCCCGAGAGCGAGGAAGAAGGACAAAATCAGGCGGGAAAAGAAAACCGGAATGAACTTCATGAAGCCGATACGAGGTCGAGAATCGCGCGCTTGTTACGCCTCAAGGACGTCCAGGCGCTGCGTTTTCTTTTTCGTACTGACTTCCGAGGGCATCTGGCCGACGAACTTCGCGTCGAGCTCGATCTTACGAAAGATGGACTGGAGGCTGGAGACTGTTGGCGCGTCTCCGCTAAACTCCATATAAACAATATCGTGGTTGGTATCGACTTTATAACGAAGGCCTGGAACGACATCGAGTTCCAGGGCCAAAGCCAACATCTTGTCCGGGTTCCGCACTCCGGCGGCATAAACCTCAAGATCAACCATGCCCCCATGGTCTGCCGTCTCGGAGGAAAATCAAGACGATTCGCATCGTTTGCCTTTGCGATGATGTCAGATATCCGGTAAACCAGCGCCGCTCTCCATGCCCAAAGATACTTCGATCAAAAAAATCCTGCTCATCGGCTCCGGCCCCATCGTCATCGGCCAGGGTTGTGAATTCGACTACTCTGGTGTCCAGGCCTGCAAGGCCCTGGCCGAGGAGGGATACTCTGTCGTCCTCGTAAACTCCAACCCCGCCACCATCATGACGGACCCGGAGTTTGCCGACCGCACGTACATCGAACCCATTACGCCCGAGGCGATTGAGAAAATCCTCGAGCGGGAGAAGCCCGATGCCGTGCTCCCGACCCTTGGTGGCCAGACCGCGCTCAATGCCGCCATGGCTCTCGTGGAGAATGGCGCCCTGGAGCGTCACGGTGCCCGCCTTATCGGCGCGAACGCAGAGGCAATCCGCCGAGGCGAAGATCGCCAGATTTTCAAAGACATCATGCTCGAGATCGGCCTCGATGTGGCCGCCTCCGGCGTGGCCCATACGCTCGATGAGGCTCGAGAGATCGCCGGTCGCATCGGGTCTTACCCGCTGATCATCCGCCCTGCCTTCACCCTCGGCGGAGCGGGCGGCGGCATCGCCTACAACCGCGACGAACTCGAGGAGATCGTCCGCCGCGGTCTGGACATGTCCCCCGTTTCCGAAGTTCTCGTCGAAGAATCCCTCCTGGGCTGGAAGGAATACGAGATGGAGGTGGTGCGTGACCGTGCCGACAACTGCGTGGTCATCTGCTCGATCGAAAACCTCGATCCCATGGGCGTGCATACGGGCGACTCGATCACCGTCGCCCCAGTCCAGACCCTCTCCGACAAGGAGTACCAGGTCATGCGCGACGCGAGCTTTGCCGTCATTCGCGCCATCGGCGTGGAGACCGGCGGATCGAACATCCAGTTCGCCGTCAATCCGCAGAACGGTCGCATGATCGTCATCGAGATGAACCCGCGCGTCTCGCGCAGTTCCGCCCTCGCCTCGAAAGCCACGGGCTTCCCGATTGCGAAAATCGCCGCCAAGCTCGCCGTGGGTTACACCCTCGACGAACTGCGCAACGACATCACCCGCGAGACGACCGCCTGCTTCGAGCCATCGATCGACTATTGCGTGGTGAAAATCCCGCGCTTCACCTTTGAGAAATTCCCGCAGGCCGATCCGACCCTGACCACACAGATGAAGAGCGTGGGCGAGGCCATGGCCATTGGCCGCACGTTCAAGGAAGCCCTGCAAAAGGCGCTTCGCTCGCTGGAAATCGGTCGCTTCGGCCTCGGCGCGGATGGCAAGGACGCCCTGCCCACCCTCCCCGACGGCAAGCCCGACATCGCCGCGATCGAGCAGAAGATTCGCATCCCGAATCACGAGCGCATTTTCTTCCTCCGCTACGCTCTGCAGGTCGGCATCACGCCGGAGCGCATTCACGAGATTTCCGCCATCGATCCATGGTTCCTCGAGAACATCCGCCAGATCGTCGAGGAAGAGGAGCGCATCCGCACCAAGGGCATTGCCGAGGTGGGATTCCGCAAGGCCAAGAAGCTCGGCTTCTCGGACCGCCAGCTCGCCATCCTGACCAAGGCCACCGAACCGGAAATCCGCGCCGCCCGCAAAGCCGCCGGAGTCGTGCCCACCTACCGCCTCGTCGACACCTGCGCGGCGGAGTTCGAGGCTTACACGCCATACTTCTACTCGACCTATGGCGACGAGGATGAGACCCGCGCCAGCGACAAGAAGAAGGTCATGATTCTCGGCGGCGGACCGAACCGCATCGGCCAGGGTATCGAGTTTGACTACTGCTGCGTCCACGCCGCCTTCGCGCTGAAGGAGCTCGGCTGGGAGACGATCATGGTCAACTCCAACCCGGAGACCGTCTCGACCGATTACGATACCAGCGACAAGCTCTACTTCGAGCCCCTCACCCTTGAGGACGTGCTCAACATCTACGAGCGCGAGCGCGCCGATGCGATCATCGTGCAGTTCGGCGGCCAGACCCCGCTGAATCTCGCCGCCGGCCTCGCCGCCAACGGCTGCAAGATCATCGGCACCCAGCCGAGCAGCATCGAGATGGCCGAGGATCGCAAGCACTTCGCCGCGATGCTCAGCAAGCTCGGCCTCAAGCAGACCGAGGGCGCCACGGCCACCAACGAGCAGGAGGCCGTTTCCGTCGCCTCCGAGATCGGGTATCCCGTGCTCGTGCGTCCGTCCTTCGTTCTCGGCGGCCGCGCCATGCAGATCGTTCACAACGAGGAGGAACTGCGCCAGTATATCCGCACCGCCGTGGCCGCAAGCCCGGAACGCCCGGTGCTGGTCGACCGCTTCCTTGAGGACGCCACCGAGGTGGACGTCGATTGCATCGCCGACGGGGAAACCTGTGTGATCGGCGGCGTGATGGAGCACATCGAGCAGGCGGGCATTCACTCCGGCGACAGCGCCTGCGTGATCCCGAGCTTCTCGCTCTCCGCCACGGTTCTGGAAACCATCAAGAGCGCCACCAAAGCCATGGCTCGCGAACTCCAGGTGCGCGGCCTCATGAACGTGCAGTTCGCCGTCAAGGACGAGCAGGTCTACGTGCTGGAGGTCAACCCGCGCGCCTCGCGTACGGTCCCCTTTGTCAGCAAGGCCATCGGCAAGCCGCTCGCCAAGCTCGCCGCCAAGATCATGGCGGGCAAGACGCTGCGCGAACTCGGCTTCACGGAGGAGATCATCCCGACTCATTTCTCGGTCAAGGAAGCCGTCTTCCCGTTCATCAAGTTCCCGGGCGTCGACATCATCCTCGGCCCCGAGATGCGCTCGACCGGCGAGGTCATGGGCATCGACGCCGATCTCGGCATTGCCTACGCCAAGAGCCAGATGTCGGCCCAGCCGCCGCTCCCGACCAAGGGCAATGTCTTCATCAGCGTGAAGGACGCCGATAAACAGGCCGTCATCCCGATCGCGAAGGAATTCCATGACCTGGGCTTCATCATCCATGCGACGAGCGGAACCGCCAAAATCCTGGCCGATGCCGGAGTACCCGCCAAGGCGCTCCTCAAGCTCCAGGAGGGCCGCCCCAACGTGCTCGACCTGATCAAGAACGGCGAGATCCAGTTCATCATCAACACCCCGAGCGGCCAGCAACCCCGCCGCGACGAGGTGGTGATCCGCAGCGCAGCCGTCGCCGGACGCGTCGCCACGATGACGACTCTCCGAGGTGCCCGCGCCAGCGCAGCCGCCATCCGCGCCTTGCAACAGGCTGGCTACGCCGTCAAGAGCATCCAGGAATACCACGCGTAAAGACTGACACCGAAAGCCGTCGATTTTTCCGACGGCTTTCTTGCCAACTGGAATACAACCTGCTTCCCCTATCCCGCTATGCTAAGCGGGAAGGGAGAAGGGGCCGCCGACGTCATCCTCGTCGGGGCGGGTATCATGAGCAGCACTCTGGGGGTCATCCTCAATGCGCTGGAACCAGATTGGAAAATTTTGATCCTGGAGTCGCTCGACGACGTTTCCCAGGAGAGCAGTCTCGCCTGGAATAATGCGGGAACAGGGCATGCCGCACTCTGCGAACTGAACTACACGCCCGAACGGGCCGATGGATCAGTCGATGTTTCCAAGGCTTTGAAAATCAACGAGGCTTTCGAAATCTCGAAACAGTGCTGGTCCACCCTCGCCCAGCGCGGTGTTATTGCCTCGCCCGAGAAATTCATCCATCGGGTGCCGCATCACAGCTTCGTCCGAGGAGAGGCCAATACATCCTATCTACGCAGGCGCTTTGAGGCGTTGAAGGGTCACCATGCCTTCGACGGGATGCAATTCGCCAATACTGCCGAGGAGATCGCCGAGTGGCTCCCGCTCATGATGGATGGTCGGGAAAAGACAGAAAAGCTCGCCGCCACGCGCATGTCCATCGGCTCGGATGTGAACTTCGGCGAACTCTGTCGCCAGTTCATCGACTACCTGCGCAAGCAAGGCGCCGAGGTGCTGCTGCGCCACAAGGTCACCGGCGTCGACCGCGAAGCCTCTGGCTGGCGCATCACGGCAAAGAATCTCGCAAGCGGCGGGAAACGGGAATTCCGCGCCCCCTTCGTTTTCCTCGGAGCAGGTGGTGGCGCCCTGCCCCTTCTGCAAAAATCCGGCATCCCGGAGGGCAAGGGCTACGGCGGATTCCCCGTCGGCGGGCAATGGCTGCGCTGCGATGACCCGGCCCTGGCCGAGCGCCATTTCGCCAAGGTCTATGGCAAGGCCGAGGTCGGCACCCCGCCCATGTCGGTCCCGCACCTCGACACGCGGGTGATCGATGGCAAACGCGGGCTGCTTTTCGGCCCTTATGCGACATTTTCGACAAAGTATCTCCGCCACGGCTCGATCCTCGACATGCCGCTATCGTTCCGTCCGGACAACATGGTTCCCATGCTGGCCGCCGGTGCTCAGAATATTCCACTCACCCAGTACCTCATCGGCCAGGTCCTCCAGTCGCCCAGGCAGCGCTTCCAGGCCCTGCAGGCCTTCATTCCCATGGCGAAATTTGAGGACTGGAAGCTCGTCGACGCCGGACAACGCGTCCAGGTGATCAAGAAGCACCCAAAGCTCGGCGGCGTGCTGGAGTTTGGCACCGAGGTGGTCGCCGCCGGGGACGGTTCGCTGGCCGCCCTGCTGGGGGCCTCGCCCGGAGCCTCCACCTCCATCTCGATCATGCTCGAACTGCTGGCCAGGTGCTTCCCCCAGCAAATCTCCAGTGAGAAATGGGTCACCAGCCTCCAGGCGCTCATCCCGTCCTACGGCGAGCACCTGTTGGAAAATCGCGCCCTCTTTGACCGCGTACGGAGCTGGACGTCGGAAATCCTCGGCCTCCGCGCTCCCCTGCCCGAGATCCGAGTCCCGGCCAGCGCCGGAGTCGCCTCGTCCCAGGCCAGCTAAGCCAGTTGATTTAGATTGCCATTCCCGGATGCGGGGGTATTCTTCACGACCCGCTTCTACCGGATGAGGAATCCGGAAGTCATTGGGCCTCCGCCCACCACGAGCGGCATAACATCAACAAACTCAACAATATGGCCATCATGGCAGAACTCCAGCAACTCATCGCTAACTCCGTAAAGAATTACCGCGAGGGTAGCATTGTAAAAGGACACATTCTTGAAGTCCGTCCCCGCGAATTTCTCGTCGACATCGGATACAAGAGCGAGGGCGTAATCCCCGCCAGCGAATTTGACGACCCGTCCGAGGTCGAAGTCGGCGACGAAATCGAGGTTCTTCTCGAGCGTCTCGAAAACGATGAGGGCATGGTTGTTCTCTCGAAGGAAAAGGCCGCCGCGCGCCAGAACTGGGAGAAAATCGTCTCCGTGTTCAAGGGCGAAGGCCTCATCAAGGGCAAGGTCAAAGCCGTGGTCAAGGGCGGTCTCACCGTCAATGTCGGCGTCGAGGCTTTCCTCCCCGCTTCCCAGATCGACATCATCCCGCCGAAGGATCTCCAGCAGTTCGTCGCCAACACCTACGACTTCAAGATCGTCAAGATCAACGAAGACCGTAAGAACGTCGTTCTCAGCCGCCGCGAAATCATCGAGCAGGAACGCTCCGAGAAGCGCCAGCGCTTCCTCAGCAGCGTGAACGTCGGCGATCGCGTCCAGGGCGTCGTCAAGAACATCACCGACTTCGGTGCGTTCATCGACCTCGACGGCATCGACGGTCTCCTCCACGTCACCGACATGTCCTGGGCCCGCCTCACCCACCCCGGCGAGCTCCTCAAGGTCGGCCAGCAGATCGACGTACAGATCCTCGACATCAACAAGGACAAGGAGCGCGTCTCGCTCGGCATCAAGCAGATGCAGTCCAACCCCTGGGATCGCATCGAAGAGCGCTTCCCGGTCGGCCAGAAGATCAAGGGCAAGGTCACGAGCCTCATGCCTTACGGTGCTTTCGTCCAGATCGAGGAAGGCGTCGAAGGTCTCATCCACGTTTCCGAACTCTCGTGGACCAAGCGCATCGCCCGTCCTTCCGACGTGCTCACGCTCGGCCAGGAGATCGAGGCTCTTGTCCTCGGCGTTAACAAGGAAGAGCAGAAGATCTCGCTCGGCGTCCGCCAGCTCGAGCCGAATCCGTGGGACGAAATCGAAGTCCGCTACATGATCGGCAAGCAGGTCAAGGGCAAGGTCCGCAACATGACCGCCTACGGCGCATTCGTCGAACTCGAGGAAGGCATCGACGGCATGATTCACGTCTCCGACCTCTCCTGGACCCGCAAGATCAACCACCCGAGCGAAGTCCTCAAGAAGGGCGACGAACTCGAGGCGGTGGTCATCGACATCGACAAGGTCAACCAGCGCATCAGCCTCGGCATCAAGCAGCTCGAGAACGATCCCTGGAAGGAAATCGACGGCAAGTTCAAGATCGGCGACCTCGTCAAGGGTACCGTCACCAAGATCACGAACTTCGGCGCTTTCGTTCAGCTCCAGGACGACATCGACGGCCTCGTGCACATCTCGCAGATCAGCGAGGACCGTGTCGACAAGGTCAAGGACGCTCTCAAGATCGGTCAGGAAGTGGAAGCCCGCGTCATCAAGGTCGACAAGGCCGAGCGCCGCATCGGTCTTTCCATCAAGGCCGCGAACTACGACCAGGATGCCCTCCGCCGCGAAGCCGAGACTCTCGACACGCTGCGTCCGGGCGAGGACATGGTCGGCCTGGCTCAGGCCTTCGAGTTCGCCGAGGAAGAATATCGTCCGGGCGAAGGCAAGAAGAAGAAATAACCCTTGCCTGGTCCAAAACCTGCGTAGCTTAAAGCCATGGAAAAACCCGTTATCACAGCTTATCTCAAGACCTTCTGCGGATGGAGCAACGGCGTTCGCGCCGTACTCTCAAAGTATGACCTCCCCTACACGGAGAAGGACATCATCAAAAATCCGGAACTGCGCTTCGAGATGGAGCAACTGAGCGGGCAGCCGCTGTCGCCCTGCGTCATCGTGAACGACACGATGCTCGCGGACATCAGCGGCGAGGAGCTCGAGCAGTATATGCTCGAGAAGGGCCTCGTCGGAGCGTCGGATAAAACCACCGACGTTCCGCTAAATGCTGCTTGCACAGACGAGCAGCATGAGGCTATGGTCAAACTCAAGTTTTAAGTACGCGAGGATTTCCCTCCCGCTAAGAGCCCCGGTGCCGCAAGGCCCGGGGCTTTTTCGTTTTCCAACCCGTTGCGATCAAAATTTCCCTCTCGAAAGATCTGCACGGGTTTTGACCTTTTTCCCACCGGGAGTAAGCTCCCCGTTCTGCCCATGCCCAGCCTCGAAGACACGCTCCATCGCACGTTCGGCTATTCCTCATTTCGGCCGCTCCAACGTGAGATCATGGAAGCCTCACTGGCGGGCCGCGATGTCTTTGCCCTGCTCCCGACGGGCGGCGGCAAATCGCTTTGCTTCCAACTGCCCGCCCTCATTCGTCCCGGCTTGACGGTCGTGGTCTCACCGCTCATCGCGCTGATGAAGGACCAGGTCGACCAGCTCCAGGCCGCTGGCGTTTCCGCGACTTTTCTGAATTCCACCCTCGGTGCCGCCGAGTCCAAGAGCCGTCTGCGTGGACTGCATAATGGAGAGTATCGCCTGCTCTATGTCGCCCCCGAGCGCCTGATGCTCGACAACTGGCGCGACAACCTCCTCTCCTGGAATGTCTCCGCCCTCGCCATCGACGAGGCGCATTGTATTTCGGAATGGGGTCACGATTTCCGTCCCGAGTACCGCCAGATTGCGAAGCTCCGCGATCTCCTGCCCGACATCCCGGTCACGGCGCTCACTGCCACAGCGACGGAACGTGTGCGAGACGACATCGTCAAGCACCTGAAGCTCCGCGATCCCGAGATCTTCGTCGCCAGCTTCAACCGCCCCAACCTTCTTTATCGCGTCATCGCCAAAGACCAGCCCGCCAAGCAGATCGCAGATTTCGTTTCCAGCCGCCGCGAGGAAAGCGGCATCGTCTACTGCGCCACCCGGGCCACCACCGAGCGCGTGGCGGACGCACTGTCCAATCGCGGCCTGACCGCACGCCCCTACCACGCTGGCCTCTCCGCCGAGGAGCGCGCGCTTAACCAGGAGCTCTTCCTCCGCGACGAAGTGCGCATCATCTGCGCCACCATTGCCTTCGGGATGGGCATCAACAAACCCAACGTCCGCTGGGTCCTGCACTACGATCTGCCCAAGAACGTCGAGGGCTACTACCAGGAAACCGGGCGTGCCGGGCGCGACAGTCTGCCCTCAGATTGTCTGCTCCTTTTCAGTCCCGGCGACGCGGCTAAGCAGATGCATTTCATTGATGAAATGACTAATCCCAAGGAGAAGCAGATCGCCCGCGACCAGCTTCGCCAGATGCTTGAGTATGCCGAGACCTCGCACTGCCGCCGCCAATCGCTCCTGCGATACTTTGGCGAAGACGTCGATGAGACAAACTGCGAGGGATGCGACAACTGCCTCGAACCTCGCGAAACATACGATGGCACCATCCCAGCCCAGAAATTTCTCTCCTGCATCCTTCGTATCCGCAAGGCCACTCCGTTCGGCGTGGGCATGAACCATATCATCGAAGTCCTCACCGGCGCGGAAACCGAGAAGGTCCGCAAATGGGGCCACGATACCCTCAGCACCTATGGCATCGGGAAGGATCTGCCCCGCCCAGAATGGGCGGCCATCGGACGTGAACTTCTTCGCCTTGGATTCGTCCAGCAAACTGCCGGAGAGTATCCTCAATGGGAAATCACCGAAGCGGGACTGGAAGTGTTGAAATCGCGCCGCATGATCTCGCTCACGAAGCCTCTGGCTTCACCCAGGAAGCGTGCCCGCAGCCGCTCGGGCGAGATTTCCTGCGACGAACTCCTCTTTACCCGCCTGCGGTCCGTGCGCAAAAAGCTCGCCGACGAACATCAGGTGCCCGCCTACATTATCTTTGGCGACGCCACCCTGCGAGAGATGGCGCGAAAATACCCCACCACTGAGCGAGAAATGTCGCTTATCCCAGGCGTTGGAGAGAAAAAACTGGCCGAATATGGCGAAATTTTCTGCGATGCCATCTCGGAACACCTGTCGGTCTACCCAAAACTTGCGCAACCTGCGTAAGAGACTTGGCGAAAATCGTTAACCTCGCTAGGTTTTGCGGATGTCCCGACCTGCAGTGAAGATCGGTCGCCAGTCGATTGGCGGCAAATCGCTCCTTTTCATTCTGGGCCCGTGCGTGATTGAGACGCCGGCATTCACCCGGCGCATGGCTCGCAAGCTCCACAAAATCTGCCAGGACGAAGGCGTCCAGTTCATCTTCAAAGCCTCCTACGACAAAGCCAACCGCACCTCGATAAATTCGTTCCGGGGTACGACCGTCGAGGACGGCTGTGCCTTGCTTGCGGAAATCGGCGCAGATCTCGGAGTGCCGGTGACAACTGATGTCCACTCCCCCGAGGATATCGAGATCGCCGCCCGGTACATCGACATCCTGCAAATCCCCGCCTTTCTCTGTCGCCAGACAGACCTTATCGTCGCTGCGGCGCACTCCGGACGCATCGTAAACGTCAAAAAAGGCCAGTTTCTTGCCCCTTGGGACGTAAAAAACATCGGCGAAAAATTGAAAAACGCGAAATCTGCGGGATTTTTCTTCACGGAACGCGGAGCGACCTTCGGATACAACAACCTGGTGGCCGACATGCGCGCGATTTACTGGATGCAACAGCTCAACTACCAGGTGGTCTTTGACGCCACCCACTCGGTCCAGCGCCCTGGAGGCGCGGGAGACCGTACGGGCGGCGATGGCGAGCTGGCTCCGGTCCTCGCCCGCGCTGCTGTCGCCGCAGGCTGCGATGGCATATTCATCGAGACCCATGAGAATCCCGCCAAGGCGCTCTCCGATGGTCCCAACCAAATTCCCCTCCGCCAGCTTCCCAAGCTGATCCGGCAACTCAAAGGCATCCGCAATGAGATTCTTCGCTAGCCTCCTCCTCGCTTCGCTTGTCGTAACATCATCGCTCCCCGCTCAGGAGCAGCAGCCATCCGCCTCGCCGAAACCCGAGGCCAAGAAGGACGACAAAGCCAAAAAGAAAGATGGAGACGACAGCGGAACATCAAAGGACTTTGATATTCCGATGCCCATCAACGTCCCGGTAAAGGGCATTCAGATCCCACATTACGGCGAGAACGGTCAGTTGATCATGCTCATGAATGCCGATGTCGCTCGCAAAATCGACGACAATCACATCGAAATGGAGAATCTCAAAATTGATGCCTATTCCGATGATGGGAAGAAGTTCTATATCGAGCTGCCCAAGTCGGTTTTTAATCTCGAAAACCGTGTGCTGACTGGTAATGATCGCGTGCTCATTCGGCGTGAAGATTTTGAAATTCGAGGCGATCAGGGAGAATTCGAGACCAAAACCCGTTTTGCCAAAGTAATCGGCAACGTTCAGATGATCATCAACAGCGCCGAAAATCTTCAATAATTCATGATAATCAAGCGTTTCCTCTGTACCCTCTGTCTCATTCTCCTATCGGCTACCGCTTGGGCGCAGACCAATTCCGGAGCTTCGATGGACCCCGAGTCGTCGAAAAACGACAAAAAAGATCCCTTCGGCATGAATCCGCTCATGAAGGATCGGCCAAAGAACGCAAAGACCGAGATCACCGCAAAAAAGCAGGCCACCTTCGATAACAACGCCAATCTGGCGGAATTTGAGGGCAACGTGGTCGTGCAGGACCCCCAGTTTACCCTCTTCTGCGACAAGCTCCGAGTCACGTTGAGCAAGGACCGCAAAGGGCTTCAACTGGCCGAGGCAATGGGCAATGTCATCATCGTTCAAAATAGCACCGACGAAAACGGCAAGACCTCGAAGGCGACAGGACGTGCAGGCAAAGCGGTCTACGAGCCGAAATCCGGCGACGTGACACTTTCCATCTGGCCATCCATCCAACACGACGTCAACATGCAGAAGGCCACCGAAGAAGGCACCATCATGATCCTAAACCGATCAGGTACTTCCAAGACCATCGGAGGCAGCACCACAGTCATCGTCGAAACCTCAGAGCAGAAGTACTGATGAGCGCAGCCGCCAGCTCTCCCGAGCCCAAAACAGCCCCGGTCGGAAATACCGCCAAGCCGCTGCTGCAGACCGACAAACTGGTAAAAATCTATAATGGCCGTTCCGTCGTCAATGGCGTGGACATCAATGTCCGCCGGGGCGAAATCGTCGGCCTCCTCGGACCCAATGGTGCAGGCAAGACGACGACGTTTTATATGATTGTCGGCCTCGTCCGGCCCAATGGCGGGCGGGTCCTGTTTGAGGACAAGGATGTCACGAGCATGGCGATGTTTCGCCGGGCGCGCCAAGGAATGGGGTATCTGCCGCAGGAAGAATCCATTTTTCGCAAGCTCACGGTCGAAGAGAACATCATGGCCATCCTCGAGACCACCAAATCCACCCGCAAGGAGCGCAAGGAGCGTTGCGAAGAACTGCTGACCAAGTTTGGTATCGAGCATCTGGCCAAGAATGTCGCCCTTACCCTCTCCGGCGGTGAAAAACGCCGCCTGACCATCGCCCGCTCGTTGGTGACGAACCCTTCCCTGCTGATGCTGGACGAACCCTTCAGCGGTGTCGACCCGATCGCCGTCTATGACGTGCAGCAGATCATTCAGGATCTCCGCACGCAGGGCCTGGCCATTCTCATCACCGACCACAACGTACGCGAGACCCTGAACATCGTTGATCGCGCCTACCTGATCTTCGAAGGGCGGGTCGAGAGTCAGGGTACAAAGGACTTCCTTTTGAACGACCCGATCAGCCGCAAGCTGTACCTCGGCGAAAACTTCACCATGTAACCCCCATGCCGCGCAAATCGGTCGCCTCCACCTCCCATCAGGTCCCGCATATCACGGTCGGACATTTTTATGCCAACCATGCGGAAACCCTTGGATTGAGACTGGAAGGCGCCTCGCGCGGCTTGAACCGCAAGATTCGCGAGCCCACCATCAACCGCCCCGGGCTGGCCATCAGCGGCTTCTATAACTATTTCGCGGGCAAGCGCATTCAGGTGCTCGGTGCAGCCGAGCTCAGCTATTTGCGCAGTTTGAACTCGACGACCATGCAGGATCGTCTCAAGCAACTCTTTTCCCGCAATATTCCCTGTCTGGTCATCGCGCGAAACGCACCGATCCCCAATGCCCTGCTGGACACGGCAGCCGAGTTTGAGACCCCGGTGTTTCGCACGCACATGATCACCATGAAGTTCATCAACGCCGCCACGATCGCGCTGGAATTCGACTTCGCGCCTTCAGCCAGTGAGTACGGCAGCATGGTGGACATCCAGGGCATAGGCACTTTGATCCGCGGCGACAGCGGCATTGGCAAAAGCGAATGCGTGCTGTCGCTGATCGAGCGCGGCTACAGCCTCGTGAGCGACGACATTACCAAGGTCCGCTCCGTGGAAGGTCGGGAGCTCATCGGCATGGCAGCGGATCTTACCCGCTTCCACATGGAGGTTCGAGGCATCGGGGTGATCAACCTCAGCTCGATTTTTGGTGTGGGAAGCGTCCGAAGTGAAAAGCGACTCGATTTCGTAGTGACACTGAAAGACTGGGCGGAACTGGAAAATGTTGATCGCATCGGTCTGGATCGTGAGTATTATGAAATCCTTGGCATCAAGATCCCGCACGTTATCATCCCGGTCCGCACCGGGCGCGACGTGGGGAGGCTGGTTGAGGTTGCCGCGCTTGATCAAAAACTAAAAAGCATGGGTCAAAACAGTGCAGTTGAATTTAACCAGCGACTACTGCAAATGATGAGCGAAAGACGTATCAGATAATGGGCCTCCTTTCTCGCAAGAAATCAAACGACGACGTTCTCCGCTGCACCAAGGAGATCGTGATCCAAAATCGGAACGGCTTGCACGCCCGGCCGGCGGCCATGTTCGTGAAGATATCCAGTCGTTACCGGGCGGAAGTCTGGGTCGAGAAGGATGGCGAGCGAGTCAACGGCAAAAGTATCATGGGACTCATGATGCTGGCAGCTGGCAAAGGATCGAAGCTCCACATCGTTGCCGAGGGAGCCGACGCCGACAAGGTCGTCGCCGAACTCGACAACCTGGTTCAGACCCGTTTCGGAGAGGAATAACCTGCTCCCGGGCGTATGGGCATATCCCGTACATCCGGAGTATCTTCTCCCAAGCGATACTGCGACCAGCGGAACTGTCTCTCCTCCGCTTTCCATCCTCGATCTCAGTCTTGCAACGCATCCCGGTCCACCACCGGGCGGCGGGCGATACGTATTTGCCTGATTTTCCCGGCAAAAAGCCGCCACCAGAGTTTGCAAAAGTTTCGGCTCCCAGAGCAAAAACCACAGCGGAACATGCCCTTTGGTGGCGACCGGCAAGCAAATCTTCAAACACCGATGGTTGAAGACGTTTTGACGTGAAAGCGGTTTGCTGCTACCGCTGATTGAGTGAGCGAAACAGCGACCACTCCAAAGCCAGAACAGCGCTTTCAAGGAGTAGGAGTCGCCCCGGGCATCGCCCATGCCCAGGCCGTCATTCATTGGGTCGATGAAGAGGAGATTCCTCTCCGTAAAATCACGAACGAGGAATTGCCCGAGGAGATCGCGCGCTTTGAAGCCGCCCTCATCGCCACGCGAGCCGAACTCCTCGAGATCCAGCAGCGTATCGCGGATGCCATCGGGGCCAAGGATGCCAGTATCTTTGACGCTCACCTGCTCGTGGTCGAGGATCGCACCCTGATCGATGAGGTACTGCGTAATCTCGAAAAGCAGCGCAACAACATCGAGTACATCTTTCACCAGGTCGCGGAAAAGTACTGCCAGACACTGAGCCAGATCGATGACCCTTATCTGCGCGAGCGAGTCGTGGATATCGAAGACGTCGCCCGACGCGTCATCCGCCATCTGCTAGGCAAGGGTCCGCAGGGGTATACGTCCAATGACAAGCCCCACGTCATCGTCTCGCACAATCTGACGCCCTCCGATACGGCGTCGCTAAATCGCTCCCTCGTGCTGGGATTCGCCACGGAGGTGGGCAGCAAGACGTCTCACTCGGCCATCATGGCCCGCTCGCTGGACATTCCGGCCATCGTGGGCCTGCATGGGATCTGCTCCAAGCTCTCCAACGGTGATGACATCCTGATCGACGGTTACACGGGCCTGTTGATCATCAATCCGACCCCGGAGACCCTTCATGAGTACGGCAAGATCGAGAGCCGGAAAGAAGAAGTCGAAGAGCGTCTTGAGCTCATCCGCGATACTGTCTCCGCGACGCAGGAAGGTCGGCACATCATCCTGTCCGCAAATATTGAGCTTCCCGAGGAAGTCGACGACGTCATCTCAAGCGGGGCGGAAGGCGTTGGGCTTTACCGCACGGAATTCCTCTATCTGAACCGGGAGGAGCCGCCGGACGAAGAAGAGCAGTTCGAAAACTACCGCTTGGTTGCCGAGCGAGCCAAGCCCCACTCCGTCATCATCCGCACTCTGGATATCGGAGGTGACAAACTCTCCGAGAGCCTGGAACTCGAGGAAGAGGAAAACCCCTTCCTGGGCTGCAGAGCCATTCGGTTTTGCCTGCAAAATCCGGATATTTTCAAGACCCAGCTCCGAGCCATCCTCCGAGCCGCTGCCCTGGGTAATGTCCGAGTCATGTACCCCATGATTTCGGGCGTGAGCGAACTCCGTCAGGCCAATGCTCTGCTGGAGGAATGCAAAGTCGAGTTGCGTGAACGCGGAGTGGAGTTCAATCCCGACATCGAAGTCGGCATCATGATCGAAGTCCCCAGTGCGGCCTTGTGCGCCGACCTGCTGGCCCGTGAGGCAAAGTTTTTCAGCATCGGCACCAACGACCTCATCCAATATTCCATCGCTGTCGATCGCGGAAACGACAAGATCGCTCATCTCTACGAGCCAACGCACCCTTCCGTGCTCCGGTTGATCAAGTCTGTAATCGAAGCCGCCCATCGGAATAACATCTGGGTGGGAGTCTGCGGCGAAATGGCTGGCGACATTCAGTACACTCCCCTTTTAATCGGTCTGGGAGTGGATGAGCTCAGCGCCAGTTCTTCTGTCGTCCCGCGAGTGAAAAAGGCCGTGCAATCCCTTTCCCTGGCTACATGCCAGACATTCGCCAATGAGGTTTTCGAGGCTGATACGGCCGAGGTTATTCTGAAAAGATGCATCGAGATCGCCCGCGCTCACTACGGCGAATTGCTCGACTAGCGCACTTTCGGTGGGAGGCGTTTTCCGCCCAGCCAAACGCCCTGAAGGTCAGGCCCAATCGGACAGGTAATCTGCGGCGTCTGCACGCCTCAGCCTGTTTGTAGATCGGAGACCGCTCGCCGCTGCCAGAGCTAAGTTCATCCCGACAGTTCGGTCTGTCGCACTGAATCGACTACAGCTTTTTTTCCCTTGGAACTCCCTCGGCCACACTGGAATTTCCCAGATTCGATGTGCCCAATTCAGCGAAATCCCTCGCCTGAAGTTTATCTGTCCCCTTGTGGAAAAAAGAAACCGCCGCCGGGAGGAGAGGCCCGGCGGCGGTTCACACTAGCTACCTAGAGAACGAGAACTTAGAAGGTCAGACCGTAGGTGAAACCAAGGACGGTCGCATTCTGGACCGCGCCGGTACCATTCGGCTGGATGATGTACTGAGCCATCGGCTGGAAGTACGCCCACTTGTTGAGCTGGATGCGGTAATCCCATTCCAGGACGATCGAGTAGTTCGGCTGGTTCACCACACCACGGTCCTGAAGGGCCTGGATATTGTAGAAGCTGTACGAGCCGTAGCCGATCGCGAAGGCGAGCTGATCCTCGTCGCGGGACGGGATGAGACCGGTATAAACCGCACCCGACTGGAAGTAGAAGGGATAGAGGTTGTTATACTTCGGAGCGAAGCTGATCAGGTTGAAGAGCGACAGACCCTGCTTCGAGAGCTCAGGCTTGGACTCCGCGACAGGAGCCTTGAAGCTCTTGCCGTCGGCAACCGACTTGCCATCAGAAGGTCCCTTGCCCAGAGGAGCGGGAGCCTCGGCCGAAGGTTCGCGGTAAACCATCTGGTCAGCCTGGAAGTAGAAGCCATAGCGCCCATCGTAGTTCTGGCCGAAATACGAGGTATTCTGCTGCTCGTAGTAGTAGCCACCGAAGGCATATTTACCCGGGAGCTTGGACGAGCCGATCTTCGGAGTGAAGCCGGTCTCACCCATGAAGAAGAGGCCATTCTGGTTGGGGTCCTGAGCAAAACCCTGGTAAGCAAGACCATGGTTGCCGCTGGCGGTGGCCTGCGGGTAGGACATGAAGAGACCTGCCTTGGCATAGTACCACTCGACCGGCTTAACCTTCAGCGTACCGCCCCAGGTCGAGAAGCTGGACGAGAACGGGATGTTGCCACCTACGCCCTTGGCACTGTTGATCGCGTTGTTCGAAAAGAGCTTGGAAAGCGGCTGATCGATGAACTCGCGGTTCGGCTGAAGCCAGCCGCCACGCAGAACGATCATGTCCTTGACCGGCAGGAGATTGGCCGTGCCGATTTCCATGCCGAAGGACATCATGCGCCACTGGGTGCCCGACTGCCAGTTCGACGGGTTGAACATGCTGGAGGCGTCGACGAACTGATTCGGATTCGAGGCCTGACGGGGATCGCGCCAACGCACCACTCCGAAGGCCTTGACGCCTTCGAGGGCTTCCGTTTTGAGGAGCTTGCCGAAATTGAGGTCACCCGTGAAGGTCAGCTGCTGATCGTAGAAACCACGGGAGCCACCGGCGCTATCGACGACGCCGAAGTAGGCGCCTTCGTATTTTCCGCCAAGGGTGAGGCCGTTTTCTTCGAGGGTGTCGCGCAGACCGAACCAGTTGCCGGTCATGTATTTGCCATCCCACCAGGTCTTGAGCAACGAGTCGGAGGAGGAAGATTCCTCGGCGACAGTCGTCGTGGGCGTTCCAGCGTGAACGGATGTTGCGATAAGGGTTGAACAGACTGCGGCACTAAAAAATGAGCGCCACGGCAGGCTTGTCGGTAATTTCATAGGAGAGATTTAAGGCGGTGCCGAGCCTGCAAGTCGTGGGGCCTTGGGCAAAGGCGTCTAATGTTACAATTCCGTAACATCAGGATTCGCGTATCAACGAAAAAAGCCCGACCTCTGTCAAGGTCGGGCTTTTTCGTATGTTGATAATGAAGGACTTAAGCGGGCTGGCTGGCAGCCTCGTCGCGATCTTTCATTGCCGCTTTGCGGCTGAGCTTCACGCGGCCCTTGTCGTCGACGCCGATGCATTTGACCCAGACGGAATCACCCACCTGGACCACGTCCTGCACCTTGTTGACGCGGAAGTCGGCCAGCTCGGAGATGTGCACGAGGCCATCCTTGCCCGGGAGCACTTCGACGAAGGCGCCGAACTCCTTGATGGAGACGACGGTGCCCTGGTAGAGCTCGCCGATGGTGATCTCCTTGGTCATGCCATTGATGATCTCCTTGGCACGCTTCAGGCTCTCGCCATTGTTCGAGTAGATGTGCACGGAGCCGTCGTCCTCGATGTTAATCTCGGCGCCGGTCTCGGCGACGATGCCCTTGATGGTCTTGCCGCCAGGTCCGATGAGGAGACCGATCTTGTCCGGATTGATGCGGATGGTCTCGATGCGCGGCGCGTAGGCGCTGAGCTCGGTGCGCGGGGCGGAGAGAGCGGCATTCATTACCTCGAGCACGCGGTAGCGAGCGTCGCGGGTGCGATAGACGGCCTCTTCCATGAGCTGGAGGCTGATGCCCGGGAGCTTCAGGTCGAGCTGGAAGCCCGTCACACCGCTGTCGGTGCCGCAAAGCTTGAAGTCCATGTCGCCGAAGTGATCCTCGCTGCCGATGATGTCGGTGAGCATGGTGTAGCGGCTGAGCTGGCTGCCATTGTACTCGGTCACGAGACCGCAGGAGATGCCGGCAACCGGCTTCTTGATCGGCACGCCCGCATCCATGAGGGAGAGCACACCGGCGCACACGCTGGCCATCGAGGTGGAGCCGTTGGACTCCATGATCTCGCTGCTTACGCGGATGGCATACGGGAAGTCGCTCACGTCGGGAATGACCGGGGCGATGCTGCGCTCGGCGAGAGCGCCGTGGCCGATTTCGCGGCGGCCCGGGCTGCCTGTGCGGCCGGTCTCACCCACGCTGAACGGCGGGAAGTTGTAGTGCAGGATGAAACGCTTGGTCGTCTCACCACCGGTGTAACCGTCGAGCTCCTGGGCTTCATCAGCCGGGGCGAGCGTCGCCAGACACACGGCCTGGGTCTCACCACGCTGGAAGAGCGCGCTGCCGTGGCTGCGCGGGAGGAGACCGGTCTCAGCGGCGAGCGGACGGATCTGGTCGTAACCGCGACCGTCGCAACGCACCTGCTTGTCGAGGATGCTGATGCGGAAGGCCTTCTTCTGGAGATAATCAAACGCCTGGCTGATCTCGAACTTCGAGGCTTCCGGGAACTTGGCCACGATGGCGGCGGCCACTTCGTCGCGGAGAGCGCCGACAGCCTTGCCGCGAGCGACCTTGCTCGGGGTGTAAAGGGCGGCCTCGATGCGGTCACCGGCGACTTGGTAGGCGATCTCGAGGAGTTCCTCGGGAACGACGAAGAGAGGAGCAACACGCTTCTCCTTGCCAGCCGCGGCGGCGAGTTCTTTCTGGGCCTGGATGATCGGGGCGGCCGACTCGTGGGCGAACTTGAGGGCGGCAACGAACTCGACTTCCGGGAGTTCCTTGGCCTCGCCTTCGATCATGATCACGTCGTTCTCAGTGCCGACGTAGACGAGATCGAGATCGCTATCCGCACGCTGAGCGTGGGTCGGGTTGGCGACGAACTGACCGTTGATGCGACCGATACGGACGGCGGCCACGGGACCGGCGAACGGGATGTCGGAAACGCAAAGAGCGGCGCTGGCGCCGTTGATGAAGAGGATGTCGGGATCGATCTCGCCGTCAGCGCTCATCAACACACCGATGATCTGGGTGTCGTAGAGGTAGCCCTTCGGGAAGAGCGGACGGAGCGGACGGTCCGTCATGCGGGCGGTGAGGATTTCCTTCTCGGAAGGACGGCCTTCGCGCTTGAAGTATCCACCGGGGAATTTGCCCACAGCAGCCGCCTTTTCGCGGTAGTCGACGGTGAGCGGGAAGAAGTCCTGGCCTTCCTTGACAGTGGTGGCGGAAACAGCGGTCACGAGGACAATCGTGTCGCCGGAGCGAACCGTCACTGCACCGTCAGCCAGACGGGCGAGTTTACCGGTTTCGATCAGGAGGGGGGAGTGGCCAACGTTGGCCGTTACGGAATGAGGCATATTATGTACGTACGTGTAGGGATGAGGCGTCGAACCCCCTGTGGGCCGACGCCGGGATTACGCAAAAAACCCCGCCAAATGACGGGGCTTTGCGGTCTTTGACTTGCTATTTACGCAAGCCGAGCTTCTCGACGACCGAACTGTAGCGGTCAGAAGCTGTATTCTTGAGATAGTCGAGGAGACTGCGACGCTGGGCGACCAGCTTCAGGAGTCCACGACGGGAGGCATGATCCTTGGAGTGACCTTTGAGGTGCTCGGTAAGATCGTTGATTCGCTTGGTCAGCAGGGCGATTTGCACATCCGCACTGCCGGTATCTTTTTCGTGAAGTCGCAGCGTTCCGACTTCGATTGCTTCTGCTTTTGCCATTTCTTCGTTAATTCGAATCGGCGATATTGCCACGTCATCAGCGGCTTGGCAACCGTAAAAAGCAGGATTTGCGCTCGGGCCGGGTTGAGGGCATGTTGATCGGCTATGGCTTTTGAGCTCGCCTCGAACTATGAACCTCGCGGAGATCAGGGACAGGCGATCGATAAACTGCTTCGCTCGCTCCAGGCGGGAAACCGCCACCAGACGCTGCTCGGCGTAACCGGCTCGGGGAAAACTTTTACCGCCGCCAATGTCATCAAGGAGCTGGATCGCCCCACCCTCGTCATGTCGCATAACAAGACGCTGGCGGCGCAGCTTTACAGCGAGTTCAAGCAGTTCTTCCCCCGCAACGCGGTCGAGTATTTCGTCAGCTACTTTGATTACTACCAGCCCGAGGCGTACATCCCGCGCACGGATACCTACATCGAAAAAGACAGTTCGATCAACGAGGAGATCGAGCGCCTGCGCCTCTCGGCGGTGAGTTCCCTCCTCTCCCGTCGCGACACCATCGTCGTGGCCAGTGTCTCCTGCATCTATGGCCTCGCCTCGCCGGAGGACTTTCTCCAGATGCTCGTCACGATCAAGACCGGGCAGACGATGACCCGCGAAGCCTTCCTGGCCAAGCTGGTCGACATGCTCTATGAGCGCAATGACATCGCCTTTGGCCGTGGCAAGTTCCGCGTGCGTGGCGACGTCGTCGAGGTGCATCAGGCCCAGGTGGACGACGAGGCGATTCGGGTGGAGTTCTTCGGCGATGAAATCGACCGGATTTCACAGTTCGATCCCCTCACCGGCAATGTCACGGCCACGCTGACGACCCTCACGATTTACCCGGCCAAGCAATTCGTCACCCCTTACGACAAGCTCCAGCGTGCCGCCCGGGCCATCCGCGAGGAACTCGATCAGCGAGTGATGGAATTCGAGCGGGACAACAAGCTCATCGAGGCGCAACGCATCAAGCAGCGGACGGAGTTCGACCTGGAGATGATGCAGGAGATGGGATTCTGCAATGGCATTGAGAACTACTCGCGGCACCTCACCGGTCGGCCTCCGGGATCGCGTCCCTATACGCTGATGGACTTCATGCCCGAGGACTTCCTCCTCGTGATCGACGAGTCGCACGCCACCGTGCCCCAGATCGGGGGCATGTTTGCGGGAGATCGCTCGCGCAAGTCGGTACTGGTGAACTACGGATTCCGCCTCCCCAGCGCCCTCGACAACCGGCCCCTGAATTTCGCCGAGTTCATGGAAATGACCAATCAGGTCATTTACGTGAGCGCGACGCCGGGGGAATTTGAAATCCGCAACAGCATCGTCGGCAACACGAGCTACCTGGCCAATACCGAGGGGTTCAAAGAGCAGAAATCCGCCGCCCGCCTGAGTGGGAAAAAATCCCGCACGGGCAAGGCCGGGGAAGAGACTTTCGACCCGATCACGCCGGGATCGCCGCTCATCGTCGAGCAGATCATCCGCCCCACCGGCCTCATCGATCCGAAGATCACAATCAAGCCGCTGAAGGGCCAGATCGACGCCACGATCGAGCTTTGCCGCCAGCGGATCGACATCGGCGAGCGCGTTCTCGTGACCACGCTGACCAAGCGCACGGCTGAGGATCTTGCGGACTATCTGCGCGATATCGGCTTGAAGGTCCGCTATCTGCACAGCGACATCGATACCATCGAGCGGGTGGAAATCCTACGAGGTCTCCGCGCGGGAGAATGCGACATCCTGGTGGGCATCAACCTCCTCCGCGAAGGTCTCGACCTTCCCGAGGTCAGCCTCGTCTGCATCCTCGACGCCGACAAGGAAGGTTACCTGCGCAGCCAGACCAGCCTCATCCAGACAGCAGGCCGCGCGGCGCGTCACGTCAATGGCGAGGTCGTCCTTTTCGCCGATCAGGTCACGGGCAGCATGCAGGCCCTCATCGATGTGACGGAATACCGCCGCGCCCGCCAGATCGCTTACAACGAAGAGCACGGCATCACGCCCACGAGCGTGAAACGCGCCGTCCAGGAAAGCCTCCACGTCATCCTGAAGGGCCGTGAGCTCGAGCAGGGCATCGTGAAGGAAACTCCGGCCGACTTTGACCTCCACGAGGTCATCCGCGAGCTGGAACAGGAAATGGCCGCCGCCGCCGCGTCACTGGAGTACGAAAAGGCCGCTTTGCTGCGAGACCAAATTCTGGAGTTGAAAAATGGCTCCGGGGTTTCAAAGATTGAGCCACGCCAGCGTCCGTCGAAATATCCAACGAAGCGCGGCGGACGAAAAAAAGCCGGCTCGTTTTAAATGCCCTCCAAGGCCTCACCCATCCATTTCATTACCGGCTCTGATGAGTCGGCCGTCAAGAAAGCTGCATCGGCGCTGGTCCAGAAGCTCGCGCCCGGAGCCGACGCCTTCGGCCTGGAAACGATCGACGGCGCGGTCGATACCGTCGATGCCGCCGCCACGGCCATTCAGAGCACCATGCAGGCGCTGCTGACCATGCCTTTCCTGGCAGGAGCCAAGCTCGTGTGGCTGAAGAGCGCCACGTTCCTTTCCGACAGCGTGATGGGCCGTTCGGAAACCGTTGCCGACAATCTTGAGAGCCTTTCCAAGCTGCTCACCGAGGGGCTGCCCGATGGCATCACCTTCGTCTTCAGCGCGCCTCAGCCCGATAAACGGCGGGGCATTTACAAGACTCTCACCAAGCTCGCCCAGACCACCGTACATGACCTGCCGGACCTCGGCTTCAACGCTGGCGAGGAGGAGATGATCGAGTGGACGACATCTCGCGTGCATGCCCGCGATCTCCAGATGAGCCCGGCGGCCATCGAGGCGCTCACCGCTCGCGTCGGACTCGATACCCGACAACTCGATACGGAACTGGAGAAGCTGGAAACCGCCTTCGGGAAAAGCCGGGCCATTGAGGCCGAGGACATCCGCAATCTGGTGCCACAAACCCGGGAGGGCGGCATCTTTGACCTAAGCGAGGCGGTTTCCCGCCGTGATCTGCCGCTGGCCCTCGACACTCTCGCCCAGCTTTTCCGCCAGGGAGAAAAAGGCGTCGGCATCCTGCTCGCTTCCATCGTCCCGACAGTGCGCAATCTCCTGCTGGCCAAGGATCTCATCACTCGTCACAAGGTTCCCCCGCCGTCGCAGCCGCATTTCTTCGCATCATCGCTCAAGCGCCTCCCGGAAAGCGCCCTTTCGCACCTGCCCAAGAAAAAGGACGGCACGCTCAATGCCTACCCGCTCGGCATTGCCGCGATGAATGCCTCGCACTATACCCTGCCGGAACTCGAGGCGGGCTTCGCCGCCTGCGCCGAGGCAAACCAGCGACTGCTCAGTGGGAGCCTGAATGACGAGACAATCATCACCCGGCTTTTGATCGGGCTGATGGCTCGCAAGGCTCACTAAGGCTACCGCAGCGGAATATCCGACTGCGAACCCGAGGCCAGTTTGAGGAGCGGCATGATGAGAGCCGTCCAGCCAGTCTGGTGCGTAGCCCCGAGTCCCCTCCCCGTGTCTCCGTGGAAGTACTCGGGATACAGCAGGTAGTCCCGAAAGTATGGATCGCGCTGCAACAAGTCGTCATTGGCAAAGATCGGACGACATCCTGCCTCGTCGCGTTCAAAGAGCCTTACCAGCCGCGTCGCAAGCTCCACCGCCCAATCCCGCAAGTTGGCATTTCCGCCTGCGCATGGACACTCCACCGTGATGAAATCCCCATAATACTGATGGAACTGCAACAGCGCCTCGACGAGCAGGTAATTCACCGGCATCCAGATCGGGCCGCGCCAGTTGGAGTTTCCCCCGAAAGCCCCGATCTTTGATTCTCCGGGATCATAGCCGACGGTGAGATTGCGTCCGTCATAAGGCAATACATACGGATTCTCCAGATGGTAGCGGGACAGCGCCCTGATGCCATAGGGGGATAAAAACTCCGCCGGGTCAAACATGCGGTGCAGCAGGCTCTTCATCCGATGCACGCGGAGCAGAGAAAACAAGCGCCGCTCCTTATGGCCCGCCTGTTGCCAGCGGGAAACCAGCGATGCCAGGCCCGGCTCGTGCTTGAGAATCCAATCGAGCCGCTGGGCGAACCGCGGCAGCTTTTCAATATGCTCAGCCTCCAGCGTCTCGACTGCGAGCAGCGGCAGCAATCCCGCGATCGAGCGTACCCGGAGCGGAAACGGCTGGCCATCGGCCTTGGTCACGACATCATAAAAAAACTGGTCCTCCTCGTCCCATAGTCCCAGCCCCTGCCCGCTCACGTTGTTCATCGCAGAAGCGATGCGCAGGAAGTGATCGAGGAACTTCGCAGCGATGTCCTCGTAGGCAGGATTCGTCAGCGCCAGCTCGGCGGCGATGCGCATGAGATTGAGCGAGCACATCGCCATCCAGGCCGTCGCGTCGCACTGATGGAGCTTCAATCCCGGAGGAAGCGGCTGGCTGCGGTCAAAGACTCCGAGGTTATCCATGCCGAGGAAGCCGCCCTCGAAGATATTCTGTCCATCAGCGTCCTTGCGATTGATCCACCAGCCGAAATTCAGGATGAGCTTGTGGAAGACGCGCTCCAGAAACTCGATATCCCCGCGATCCCCGCGCCGCTCGCGGTCGATGAGAAACACCCGCCAGGCCGCCCAGCCGTGGACGGGCGGATTGGCATCATCGAAGGCCCATTCGTACGCGGGCAACTGGCCATTCGGGTGCAAATACCACTCGTTGGTAATGTGTAAAAGCTGCTCCTTGGCAAAAGCTGGATCAATGGGCGCGTAGGCCACTGCGTGAAATGCGAGATCCCACGCGGCAAACCAGGGATACTCCCACGTGTCGGGCATGAGAATGATCTCGCCCGCATTCACATGCTGCCAGCGCGAGTTTCGCCCGGTGGCGCGAGAGGCGGGCGGCTTGGGACCGGTGGGATCACCCTCGATCCAACGGCGGACGTTGAAGCGGTAAAACTGTTTGCTCCACGTCAGCCCGGCAGCGGCCTGACGATAAATGCCGGCCCGTTCCTCGGAAAGGTCATCCGTCCTCCGCTGGAAAAACTGATCGGCTTCCGCCTGACGCTTCGTCACCACTGCGGCAATATCCGGAGCGACCTCGTCAATGGGACAGAGGGTGGTATGAAACTCTTTCGTTTCACCCGGCTCCAGCATGCACCTCCATACGGCGGCGGCCTTGGTGCCAACCCTGTCAGGATTCACGCCTTCGGCGTTTCCGTGGACAATATAGTCGTGAAACGCATCCTTCGGCCATGTGCATTCGCCTGCGCGGAAAAGACGGGTGAAGTTTGTTTCGTTGTCGGTAAAGAGCCACTCCTGTGCGTCTTCTGCCTGGAAGCGATAATCGCCTAGCTCGGCATTCGAAATCTGTATTCCCTCACCCCTCAAACGCAACGTCGGCTTGCGTTCAGGCTCGCCCCATGACCAGACATTGCGGCACCAGATTTGCGTGAGCAAAGTCAGCGGAGCGGCCTCCGGCCCGCGATTGGTCACCGTGATCTGCTGACAGGTCGAGCGTGAGCCAGCCTTGGCATACTCGATAAAGACATCGAAGTAGCGATTCTCTCGAAAAATGCCGGATTGAGTAAGGTCAAACTCCTCTTCCAAACGGGAGCGACTCTGGTTGGCCCGGATGAGCTCCTCATAGGGAAAGGCCTTCTGCGGATATTTATAGAGCATCCGCTGGTAAGAATGCGTTGGAGTACCATCCAGAAAGAAATAGGACTCCTTGACGTCCTCGCCGTGGTTGCCCTGGGCATTGGTCACGCCAAAGAGGCGTTCTTTCAAGATCGCATCATGACCATTCCACAAGGCCACGCTCATACAGAGTCGCTGCCTCTCATCAGACCAGCCGCCCAAACCATCCTCGCCCCACCGATAAGCGCGGCTGCGAGCATGCTCATGGGGAAAGTCATTCCAGGCATCCCCACTTGCACTGTAGTCCTCCCGCACAGTGCCCCACTGGCGTTCGCTCAGATAGGGCCCCCATAGGAGCCAATTCACCGATCCGGAGGAGTGCTCGGACAGCCGCTGATTTTCAACACCTGCCATCACCCTGGCTTCTAGCATATTGCCGGACAGCCGTCTCCTTCTCTCGACGAAAAACTCTCTCTCGATCCAGAGCGACCAGGCTTATCGCGAAAGCAGGTTCTCCGGTCGCTTGTCTTCCGGCGTCGGCGCAGTCTGCGGAGTAGGCAGCGGTACGGGCCGGTCGCCCAGCTTGGGAAGCTGCTTCTCGGGCGGGGTCGCGCGCGGATCGTACTCCATGCCGCCGCTGACGGATACAACACCTTGAGAACGCACCAGAATCGGGCGCTGCGCTCCGGCCTGGTAGCCTTGCTGGTTGACCAGCTTTCCATTGATGTCGAATTGAGAATAGAGGAAGGCCTTGGGAGCGGTGTTTTGCAGGATGTGAATGTTGTTCGAACCATCCAGCTCGATATCCGAATTATTGAAGGCGATGAACCTACCCAGTTGAGTCGTGCAATAGATGACTCCTGCATCGGCATCCTCCACCCTCAGGTAAAGCATGCTCGTGCTCGGCAGGCGATGAGCCAGAACGGAAACCCGGCGCGTCTTGCCTGCACCCGCGCCCTCCGGCACTCCGACCGTATCACTCCAGAGCAGGCGCCCCTCCGTGATCTCGATATTAAGAATTGGAGAGGAGAAATATTGTTTCAGCTCCTCCGAGTAGACCGCCCCTTTCACCCGATACGTGCCAAACTCGCCGAGCGGAAAGAGCGGCGTGAGATTAATGGCTCGCACGACTTTTTCGCCCGCCGGCAGGACGAGCGGTTGATTCTCATAATAGGGATCGATCGGCGGTATTGGCCGGCCCTGCCCCGTCTCAATCTGAAAGCTGAACCACTGGTTTTTCGGAGTATCCGCGAGAGTCAGCGAGCGTCCGCTTTGGTTCGTGATCGTGACAGTGCAAATGATCGGCTCGTAGACGACGTACAAATTGCGTTTGAACTTGATGTCGACCAGGATCTGGGCCGACAACGGACTAAGCGCGGCCCAGAGGCAGATGGCGATGAGCCAATACCGAAATTTCGTCATTTGGCGGGAGGTGTATCCGATACGGTACGGAATCCAAGCGCCTCGTCATTCTGAATTTCACTTAACTTGAGAATACGACGGGTCAGCTTGTAGTCGGGGGTACGCCAGTTGCCGCCACGGAGTACAGGGACTTTCTGGCTCGGCAGCATCGGATCGACGTCGAAGGTAGCAGTCCATTCCGAAACGTTTCCACCCATTCCGTAGACATTGAAGGGACTTTTATCGGTCTTGACCGCATCCACAGGGCTCCATCGATCCCAACCATCAATTTCTCCGCCCTTTGAGGGATCAGGATTGGTATCGAGACCGCTGTTGACCTTTTTGTTATCCGGATCGTTGCCCCACGGATAGAGAAATCCCTGCGTCCCGCGAGCCGCCTTTTCCCATTCCTTCTCCGTTGGCAGACGATGACCTTTCCATTTGGCGTATGCGTAGGCGTCATACCAATCCACACCGAAGACAGGGCTGTTCACGTCGAGCTTGGCGTCGTGATATTTGCCCCACCGTTTGGCACGCGTATAGTAGCCAGGCATCCAGCCGGTCGGCAGATCCTCATCGGCCCATTTCTCGGGATTGTGCGATTTGCCCTTGGGTTGATCTGGATGATCAAACTTTGTGGCCTCGTCGGGGTGCGCCTTCAGATACTCAAGGAATTTCGCATACTGGCCGATCGTGACCTCATACTCATCGATGTAGAAGGTCGGCAGCGTCTCCTTTTGTCCATCCTGATAGACAAACTCCCCGGCCGGAATCTCGATCATCTTGTTGAAGTCCGTACCCTTGGTATTTGAACCCGAGATGAAGAAGTAAACCACGCCAAGGGCAACCGCCAGCAGAGTCAGGGAAACAGCCGTACTGATGTACATGCCGCGCTTCTGGCGCTTCTTTGCCTCCTCGACCATGCGAATCGCCGCACGCTCCTGGGCATCGAGCTTGTAGGCATCCTGAGGAGCAACCTTCGGTTCCAATGCCGTGACGGCATCGATGAGCGCCTGCCAGGTTGGGAACTCCCTCGAGCCATCGGCCAGACCGACGGCAAGGGCACGAATACCCAAAGCCTGGGACTGCTCCGGGAGAACGGCGGCAAATACGCGCCCGATCTCCACCATTTCGCGCTTCATGTCGAAGGTTGCCTCTGGGTGATAGGTGGCGATGTTCGCGATGCGGGGCTTGTTCTTTTCCCCGATCAGCACGGTATTTTCTCCGATGAGATTGTGCGAAATCTTCTCCTTCTCAAAGTACGCAAGCACTTCGGCGGTGACCTTCATGGCCTGCACGGCGGTCGCCTCGTCCAGAAACTGGCCGGCCTGAATGATCTGCTTTAGAGAGCGGCAGGGAACATATTCGCAAGAGTAGAAGTATGAGCCATTTGACTGTCCCGCCTCATATACCGCGAAGATATACGGGTGGGAAACATTGGCCTTCACGCTCGCATCGGAGATAAAGCTCTTCACCTCCTCCTGATCGTGGGCACGCTCCGGCTCCAGGATGTAGAGTCGGACCGGTCGACCGATATTGGTCTGCTGCGCTCGATAAATGCCGCTTCGCGAACCCTGCCCAATCTTGGCTTCGACCTGATAATTGCCTACCGCGGTACCGACAAATTGATCTGCCGGGAGTTCCACCTCGGAATTATCCGCCGGCTGGGCGATTGGAACAGCGGGAGATGCGGCGGCTGCCGGGCGGGCGCCTGCTCCCGCCGGAGCGGCGGCGGCAGGACGTGGAGCTCCGGCCTTGGCTGCGACTGCGGCAGGCTTGGCCTGCGGAGCGGCTGCGACTTTCGGAGCAGCGGAAAGTTTGGCGACGACCGGCTGTCCGGCAGTGGGAGCAACCGCCTGCGGAGCGGCTGCTGCGGCGACGGCCTTGGGAGCGGCGGCAGCGACAGGCGTCGCAGCGGCGGCAACGGGTCTCGGCGAAGCAACCGGCGTTGGCGTAGGGGTTGCGGCCTTCGCCGCGACTGAGGCAACCTTCGCACCGACCGGAGCGCCTGCCGTACCGACTGCGCCAACCGGGGCGGCCGCGGGAGCAGCTTGCGCGACGACGGGCGTCGGCTGTGCGGCGACCGGCGCAGGCTGAGCAACGGCCGGGGTCACTGGCGTCGGTGCAGCCACAGGTTGCGCGACAACAGGCGCTGGCTGTTCAAAGAGAGCGCGGATCGCTCCGTCAATGTCGTAGCCGGAAACAGGCTTGGGCAGGAAACGAGCCCCTTCCATGCGTGGTCCGTAATCGCTCAGGTCGTAGCCGGAAATGAAGACTACCTTGAGCTTTGGGAAACGGGCTTGCAGGGTTTCCCGCAGGGTAAACCCATCCGTCGGCTGCATCACGACATCGGTCACCAGGACGTCCAGGCGGCCTTGTTGATCTACCCAGGCGGTGGCTTCGTCGGCATTGGTTGCCACGCCGGGCTGAGGCCAGCCATTTTCTGTCAACCAACCTGCCAGCCCGGACGCTAATCCGAGCTCATCGTCTACGATCAAAATTTTCATTCGTTGCCTTGCTTAAGATAGAGGGGAAGGGGGAAGTCTTTCGCGAGCTTGCCTGGGTCGGCGCGGAAATCCTGCAGTTCGTTGTTATAGTAAATACCTACGACGTAGCCGAAATATTTGCGACCGGTGGTGTCGCCACTGGCCTCGGGCGTCGTGTATTGAAGCTCGAGCAATTCAAAGTCATTTCCCGCCCAGTCGATCGGAGGGCTGAGCCATTGGGGTACGACCTTGGATTCTGTCAGTTGGATCTCACCATCCTCCGTTTGCTCATAGAAAAAGGCGAGGAGCTTGACGTCCTTGACGTTGATCGTGGAACCCGGGCGAGCCTTTACCGCAACCTTGAGCCCCTTGATGCCCACTTTCACATCGCGCAGTCGGATATCAACTATGCCGAGCGAGGAGCCCGGCTGGAGGCCGTTTTCCCGCAGTTCCTGCTCACCGCCGGACTCCAGAGCGGAGGGTTGAGCCGGGCGCGCGCGAGCACTCGGTGCGGCATCGACCAACTGGGAGAGACGGTTCATATCCTTCTGAAGGTTGGCCCGCACTTGAGGAGGGAGATCGGGATACCGCGAAGCCGCCTCCAGGGCAGCCAATGCCTCGCCGGGCTGGTCGGAACCCTCGAACGCCTTGGCCTTGAGCCAAAGCACCGTGGGATCGCCCGGGACGATGGCCTCTGCCTCATCCAGACTTTTCAATGCAGCGTCATAGTCACCTACCCGAAGTTTGCCCGCGGCTTCATCACAAAGGTCCCTCACCTGCTGACCATCCGTAGCAGAAATGGCCGGGGCCTTGGTCGACTGGGACGGGGGAAGGTCCGCCTGAGAAGGGGCAGGAGAGGCAGTGGACGCCCGGGATTCACTCTGCCGCGAGGCGGCGAGCGCCGTATCACTGATCTGTTGCCCTACCATGGGGCCAAAATGAAGAATCACCGCGAGCAACTGGACAATGGCAAGGAGCCCCAGAAGAGAAATCGCGACGGTAAACGTCTTCCCCAAAGGCTGCTTGGGTAAGGGAGGATGAGGGGTGGCAGTCGACACAGCAGGCTAGAATAACATTTTTGTGGCTTTTGCAAAGCCTTGCTCGCAGGGGAAACTGGAACGGTCAGCTCCCGGGCTCCGGGGCGATGGTGACTTTCAAGGGAATAATCTGTCCGCCACGCCGTACTTTGATCTCCACCGTATCGCCGATCGGGGTGTCGACCACCCGGCTACGGAGGTCTGCCGCGTCGCGAACCGGCTTACCACCGTACCCCACGATGACATCGCCGGGTTCGAGACCGGCCTTTTCCGCCGGGGAATCCGTCTGGGTGACCTGGACGAGAGCCCCGGTAATGTCGTCCGGCAGATTGAGCTGGCGCACGATCATGGGCGAAAGCGGAAGGGTCGAAACGCCGAACCACGGGCGGATAAAGCGTCCATGATCCCGGATACTTTCAAAAACCCGGCGAACAGTATTTGCCGGGATCGAAAAAGCGATTCCCTGGGTCTGCGTCTGGGCAGCAACCATGTTATTAATGCCGATCAGCTCACCACGGAGACTGACCAGAGGACCTCCGGAGTTGCCGCGATTGATGGCGGCATCCGTCTGGAAAAACTCATTGGCCGCCTCGCTGGCAGCGCGGCGACCGCGGGCACTGATGATTCCCTGGGTGACGGTTTCCTGGAGACCCAGCGGATTTCCCACCGCAAATACCATCTGGCCGACCTTGACATCATCGGAGTTTCCCCAGGCGATGGGCGAGATGTTTTCCGGAGAGATCTGAAGGATGGCGATGTCGGAAGGGATGTCCGCGCCCAGGAACTTCGCAGGCAGGACGCGCCCATCGTTAAGGGTCACCTCGGCAGAACCAGCACCTTGAATCACGTGAAAATTTGTCACGATATGCCCCTCGGGGGATACAATCACGCCGGAGCCGAGCTGAGGAGGTGTCGCACCGGGTTGAAAGCCGAAGAGGCTCCGCAGGTACTGGATGCGGGGATTGGTCGTATCGGCCGGGATGGCCGTAATGCTGACGACCGACGGAAGCACATGGGAAACGAGATCGGTAAACTCCCGGTCGACAGCCTCCAGGGCGGAATAATGAGTCGTCCCTACCGGTGTCGTGGTACCGGCAGACGTCGCAGACTTCGTGCGAGTAAAGTACAGCAGCAGCACCGCTCCGAAGAGAATAACGACAAAGATGAGAAAACGCAGGACGCTCTTCATTGGGCGAGCCGTACTAAAGCGAGGAAAGTCCAGACGCGGCAAGTGAAATGGAGGGCGAGACCAGGCCTTCCCTTCACGCCGCTAGAGCCGGAACATGCCTCCCAACTTCTTTCCGAGAAGAAGATTGGCCGCAAATACAGTGGCGGCGAGGAACAGCATTGCCCAGACGCCGAGGGCACAAGCCAGGTACGGGCCTTCCCCGAGGAGTTGGTATAGCTCGAAAATGGCCTTTGTGATCGGATAATCCTTCATCCGCTGGGCAAGGATAAGTGAATCGCTTACCTCCAGCATGGCAAAGGAGAATGCGAGCAGCCCGCCGGCGAGGACATTGGCGAGGATGAGCGGTAACGTCACTCGGCGCAAAGCGCGGAGCGGAGAGGCTCCGAGATTCTGCGCAGCCTCCTCCAGGGTCACGCTGGTTTGCTGCAACCCCGCCGCCACGGAGCGAACGACATAAGGCAGACGCCGGACGGCATAGGCGATGACGATAATGGCCAGAGGATCGACGAGCGGATTGAGAAACTCGAAAGTCTTTCCCGGCTGGGTCATCGCAAGATATCCAAATGCCAGCACCAGCCCGGGAACGGCCAGTGGAAGCATCGCCATGGCATCGAGAAAACCGCGACCTGGCAACTTTGTCCGGGTCACAACGTAGGCGATTCCGATCCCGAGCACGACGTCGAGGATCGTGGCCAGCGAGGCATATTTCAGGCTGTTCTGGATCGAAAGAAGCGTCAGGCTGTGGCCCAGAGCACCCTCGAAGTGCTCCAGCGTCCAGCTTGCGGGCAGAATGGTGCCGTACCAGTTGGACGAGAAGGCGGTCAGGATCACGCCGATGTGTGGCAGCAACGCCAGCGCAGTGACGCCGCCGAAGAGTGCGGTGCATCCCCATGCAGCCACCCTCCTGACCGGTCGGGGGCCGCCCTGGCTGGTGGCCTTGGGCATCATCCCATGCGCACTATTGCCGAGAACATAGCGACTCGCCGCATACAATAGCACGGTAGATGCCAGCATCACGACCACCAGAGCATAGGGAAAAGGATTCCCCGAGATGTCACGAATACCGTAAAAAATCTGCACCGGAGTTACCCTCGTGTACTCAAACATCAAAGGCACGCCGAGTTCGGTAAACGCCCAGATAAAGACGATGGCTCCGCCGGCAAATACTCCCGGCATGATGAGAGGTAGCGTGATACGCCGGAACTTCCTCACTCCCGTGCACCCGAGATTCTCCGCCGCCTCCTCCATGGCGGGATCGACATTGGAGAGGGCCGCCGTGATGTTAAGAAACAGCACCGGGTAAAGATGCAGGGCGTTCATGATGACAACGCCCCAGAATCTCCCCTGCCCCAGCCAGTCAACCGGAACGGCTTCGTTGACAAGCCCCAGGCTCTCCAGCAAGGCATTCAACGCGCCCTGCTGGCCGAGGATCTGCCGCACGCCAATGGCTCCCACAAAGGGAGGCAGGATCATCGGTACGAGCACGAGTGCCGAGAGCAGGGTTCTCCCCGGAAAGAGGAAGCGATCCGAGACGAGGGCAAGCGGCAGGGCGATCATCAAAGTCAGCGCCGTGCTGGCGATCGCCAGGATCAGCGCATTGACCAATCCCTCCACATACACCGGATTCCGAAAAACCTCGAAGATATAGTCCAGCGTGAACCCCTGCCCAGGCGTGGCAAATGCTCCCCGGACGGTCTCGCCGATGGGCCAGAGGAAAAAAAAGAAGAAAAACAGAACGCTGAATCCGAAAACAGCGATGGCGGTGGCGCGGCTCATTTTCCCTCCCTGGCGAGTTGCGCCGCCTCGCGATATTGCCGCCGGAATGCATCGGTCAGTTCGCGAGTCAGCGCGACCTCGGCGATCCGGTCCGGCGAGGAAAGTATGGGCCGCAGCTTTTCCCTGGCCACAGAGTAATCCACCAAACTGACATCGTAGAACCTCTGGGTCGCCTCTGGCGGGAACCCTGCCGCGATAAGCGCTTTCCAAGCGTCGGCGAGTTCATCGTGACTGTCCTGCGTCATAACCTTCACGATCAAGCCAATCGCCCGGAAGAGCGGAGCGGTCCAGGCGGCGTGATATGTGAAGAGGCGGGCATCCTCATAAGGAAAGACGGTGGGATCGGAACGAAATGCCGTGTACTCCGGCGCGTACAATTCCTTGCGAATCGGAAGACGGCGGAGGGCGTACTTCTGCGGGCCGCCCGGAGTGCCAACTCGGAAATTCCATAGTTTCTGCCCCTCAATCGAAAGCACAAACTCAACGAATCGCTCCGCAACGGCTCGATTCGGAGCGCCTCGTAAAATCGCTATGGGGTCGACTCCGACAGATGACCCGCCCGAGGGCGTGACATAGACCAGCCGGGATTCGCCATCAGGCGCTGCAATGTATTCGCTCTGGAATCGACCATAAAAGTCAATACACATCCCAATGGCCGCATCGCCAGCCGCGACGTCCATGGGCACGCGGCCCGCGGCATCGGTGAAATACCTGGCGTTGGCGGCCGCAGCTTGAATAAGGTTGAGTCCGGCAGCCCACCCGTCGCCTAGCCGATCCTCCCCGGCTTGCTGCATCTTTTGCTGGAGGATCATTTCAAAGGCCTTGGCGGCGGAACCGCTTTTGGAGGGATCTGTCAATGCCACCTCGTTCCGGTACACAGGATCGGCCAGATTCTCCCACCCGGTCGGAGGCTGCATCACCCCGAGACGGCGCAGGGAATCCCTGTTGTAACAAATGCCGAATGACGAGAGAGCTGCCCCGATCCAGCGTCCCTTCGGGTCATAAAATATCTCGCCCGAGACCGACTGCGGGATGGAGTTTTCCGAAAACCACTCCGGGTGACGCCGCATGACATCACCCGCGACGAGCCGACCAGCGTCCGCCTGCTGGATGAAATCAAACGAACCGCCTCCAAACATGATATCGATGCCGATGCCCACGCTGGAGTCCAGAAAGCTCCGCCGGGCAGCCTGCGCTGGAAAGTCCTCTGCTGGACTGGCCGCCGGAGTCATCCTGGGATTGTCGAAACCTCCGATGACCTCGGGAGTCCAGGCACGGCCGAGCGAGCGCCAGTAGTTCTCAAAGGAGTTGTAGAACTCGCTCTTGATATAGCGTGCGATCTCGCTGCCACCGCCAGGGGTACGCCAGTCGAGCCGGACGGTGCGGCCCGTCTCGCGATGATAGCTCTCGGAAAAAGCCCTGGTGAACTCATAGCGAATCGCCTCGTTATGAGGGCTGATAAGAACGAGAGTATCGTCCGCGGCCGCCAGCAGATTCTGCTTTGGACGCAAAACGAACGGTAGCGCCAAGACGGCAATGACCACCCCGATGGCGAAAAGATTCTTCATGGCGTGTCGTTGAGAACCACGGCATCGAGCGGCTCGAGAAAATACTGCCGACCGATCACGCGGTGTGCCAGATGAGGATTAAGCTCCAAAGCCTTGAGCGCCTCTCCTCCGGCTGTAAACTCATGCTGGGCAAACTCGCCAAGATACATTGTCGACCGCAGGACGGCGGGAATCGAGTTCTCGCCGCCGGTATCGGAAATCCTCCAGCCCTCAGGACGGATGGAGACCAACACGCCCTCCTCAGCCGTCGTCCTCAGGACACCGGTCGCCCGCGCCGAAAACTTTCCCGCCGCGGTGGCGACCAGCATTTCCTCCCCCGCCCGCGACACAACCTTGCCGCGAAGAATGTTGGTTTCTCCGATGAACTCCGCCACTAGCCGGGAATGTGGACGGCGGTAAACCTCCTCGGGACAACCGATCTGGGCAATGCGCCCCTCCGACATCACAGCGAGGCGGTCTGCCACGGACAGAGCTTCCTTCTGATCATGAGTCACATAGACAGCCGTGAGTCCAAACTCCTTGCAGACCCGGCGAATTTCCGAGCGCATTTCCAGGCGCAGCTTGGCATCGAGATTGGAGAGCGGCTCATCAAGCAGCAAGGCGCGTGGGCGTACCACAAGCGCTCGCGCCAGAGCCACCCGCTGTTGCTGGCCGCCGGAGAGCTGGCCGATCTTGCGTTCGGCATAGGAGTCCATCCGGACCGAAGCGAGGGCTTCGCGAACACGCTTTTCCCGCTCCGCAGCAGGCACTCCCTGCTCTTCCAGGCCAAATGCCACATTGCGCGCCACCGAGAGATGAGGCCAGAGAGCATAGCTCTGGAACATCATGCCGGTGCGCCGCTTGTGCACTGGCAGCTTCGTGACATCTTCACGATCAAAAAGCACCCTGCCCGCATCGGGAGTGACAAAACCGGCGATCGTACGCAGCAATGTCGTCTTTCCACACCCGCTCGGGCCCAGGAGGAAAAACAGCTCCCCGGGTTCGATCCGCAGCGAAACATCGTCAAGTGCTGCGTGGCTTCCGAACCGCTTGGTCAGGGATTCAATCGAGATCGCGATCATTCCACCCGGTGACCTAGTCGATTCCTGCGAGACTTTGAAGAGGGAACTCTCGTGAAACGTTGCATGTTTACGTTGGAAATTGCCTAATGTGTGCCTATTCTCCGCGAGTGGGTTCGTCTTCAGACCACGGCAAAAAACACCTATTTCCCCGGATCTCCATCCCTGTCCGGGATGGGATACTGGCGGGACTCGCCGTGTTTGTCATCGCACTGTCGAGCCTTCTCCTGATGGATATCGAGGCGCTGCGCCAGCAGCGCATCACGATCAAGGACAGCCTGGAGCGAACCGCTCGAACCGCAGCAGGTTTGGTGGATGGCGATGCCCACGAGGAAATGGTGCAGAACGGAAAGGTCGATCCGGCAGCCTATGAGAAACTCATTGCTCCTCTGGTGAAATTTCACCGGAGGGCGCCGGAAATCGCCTACCTCTACACTCTCGTCGAAAAGGACGGGCAGCTCTACTTCGTCCTCGATACGGCTACCTCCGCGAAAGCACTCCAGTTCTCCCGCCCCATGAAGCCATCCGGCTTTCTGGAACCTTACAGCAGCTTCTCGCCGAATGAGGATGCAGCCGAGGTACAGGCTGTAAGAAAGGGGCAAAACTTTGTCAGCCAAAAGGCGTTCACCGATGAATACGGCACGTTCCTCTCGGCACTCGCCCCCATCCGGGACTCGCAGGGGAAGGTTGTCGCTTCGCTCGGGATCGATATGAGCGTGGCCGATTATGAGAGCCGACTCTCGGACCTGAAGAAGACCGGTTTCCTTTCCTCGGTGATCTCCGCCTTGACCGGAATGCTGCTGGGCGTGCTCGTCTGGTGGCATGCCCGACAGGCTCGGCGTCACGAACAGGCAAAATGGCAGGCAACCAAGGAAAAGGCCGACTTGGAAGAGCGCGACCGGCGCGTCATCCAATCCCTGGGACAGATTATCTACCGGCATAACTTTGCCACCGATCAACGCCGCGACGAAATCCTCTGGGAAGGAGAAACCGAAGTCCTTCTCGGCTATAAACCCGGCGAGATGCCGCAAAAGACGGAAGAGTGGTTCGGCTTCCTCCATCCTGACGACCGTGCGCGCGAAGTGACCGCATTCATGGCGGCAGTAAAAGGCAAAGCAAACTCCTATGATGGGGAGTATCGCTTCCGCCATGCCGACGGACACTACCTCTGGCTTCACGACCGTTGCGTCATCTTGCGAGATTCGGCAGGCGCTCCGCTGCTGGTCGACGGCACTCTCCTCAACGTCACGCAGCGAAAGGTGAGCGACGAGCGTTTTCGGACAGTCTTTGAAGCATCCACCGACCCGCATATGCTGGTCGCTCGCCACAAGGTCATCGATTGCAATCAGGCAACCGTCGAGATGCTCGGCCTGGAGACAAAGGCCGACGTGCTCCGGCAACCACTGGCCACCCACTGGCCTGATCTCGATGAGACCGCCTCCTGGGACACCACGGTGTTCCGCGGGCTGCACCGATTCGAAAGCTACAAAAAGCACATTTCCGGCGAATTGATCCCGGTCGATGTCACCAATACCCACCTCACCATCGCGGGCGAGGAAATCATGCTGGTCGTCTGGCACGATCTCCGGAAGATCAAGCACGCACAAAGAGAGTTGGCATTTAGCGAGAAAAAATACCGCGAACTCGTCGAAGGGCTGGATCAGATCGTCTTTCAGACAAATCAGAACGGGCACTGGATGTTCCTCAATCCCGCCTGGGAGGAAAACACCGGCTACCGAATCACCAACTGTCTCGGACGACCGATCGATCCGTTTATCTGGCCGGAGGATAGGGAACGTGTCCTGCGAGCATGGAATGGCGGCAAACCGGATACCGCTCCGTTCCGCATCGTCGGATCGACAGGCATTGAGATATGGGTCGAGGCCGACTGGCGTCAGCGTTACGACTCGACCGGCCGCCAGACGGGTATCAGCGGGACCTTGACCAACATTACCGCACGGAGAAAAGCCGAGCAGGAGATCATTGCAGCCAAGGAGGCGGCGGAGGCGGCAGATCGCGCCAAGAGCGAGTTCCTTGCGGTCATGAGCCATGAAATCCGCACGCCCATGAATGGCGTCATCGGATTCGCCCAATTGCTCGGAGAAACCACGCTGACCGAGCTGCAAAGGGAATATGTGGAAACGGTGAAAGGCTGCGGAGATACCCTGCTGCGACTGCTGAATGACATTCTCGATTTTTCCAAGATGGAAAGCAGCCGGGTGGAACTGGAGCACCGCCCGTTCTCGATCCGCCAATGCGCCTCGGAGGTTATCAGCCTGAATCTGCCTACGGCCATCGCCAAGGAGATCGCCCTTTCGGCACAGATCGATCCCAAGGTGCCAGATCAAATCCTGGGAGACAGCACCCGGTTCCGGCAGGTGTTGCTCAACCTTGTCGGCAATGCGGTCAAATTCACGGAGCGCGGCTGGGTGGAACTCCGCGTGACTCCGGCCGAGAGCGCCCCCCCTTCGGACCGTCCCGATCACATCAAGATCGAGATCCTCGACTCGGGCATCGGCATCGACAAGGATGCGTTGGCTCGCCTTTTCAAGCCTTTCAGCCAGGCAGACTCCTCGACCACTCGACGCTACGGCGGGACAGGGCTCGGCCTCGCCATATCGGCCCGTGTCGTAGAGCTCATGGGAGGGAAACTCACCGTCATGAGCGAACCCGGACGCGGGTCCTGTTTCTCCTTCACCCTGCCATTGAAGCTGACGGAAACGCCGGAGAGCGAACCTGTGGCAACGCCTGTAGCGCGAGACGCCAAGACAGAACTCGCCGCCCATCCCTCCTTGAAGATCCTCGTGGCGGAAGACAATGCCATCAATCGCAAGGTGATCTCGCGCATGCTCCTGTCCCTTGGATATTCCGCCACCTTGGTCGGGGATGGTTTCGAGTGCCTTGAAGCGTGTGAACGTGAGGAATATGACCTGATTTTCATGGATGTGCAGATGCCCGGTCTGGATGGATTTGAAACGACCGCCCGCCTGCGAGCCGCAGGAAAGAAAACCTGGATATCCGCCCTCACGGCCGCCGCAATGCCCGACGATCGGCTAAAATGCCAAATCGCGGGAATGAACGACTACCTGACGAAGCCCTACCGTAAAGCCGATCTCGAAGCGAGCATCGCCCGGTACATCGTGGCGCGACGCCCCAAGGCTGACGTCTCATCGGTTACGTAGAATTCCCAAGCTCCGGAGATTATTTTCTTTCTCGGACCACCCGCCCGTCCGCGGGGAAAAGGCGGGCGGTTGAGCGTCTGCCATAATCGCCACAGCGTCAGGCTGATACAACCCGCCCTCGACTGCGGCGCAATCATCCCGCCAGGGAGCGAGCGCTGCGACTTGACTCGACAACCTTCCCAAGTCTATACGCCCCAACGTGGCAATTTCACGTCGGCTCACCGGCGCACTCATTCTGGCAGCCCTGATTCTGGGACATGCAGCCCTCTTTGCTGACGAGGTGGTATTCCAGGACGGAACGAAAATGCACGATGTGCGTACGGTTCTCACAGAGACCCACGTCATCGTCCACATGCCCAAGGGAGTGGCAGAGTTTCCCCGGCAAGCAATCAAATCGATCAATGGCAAAGCGCCCGGACCTGCCAAGGCCGTACCCACTCCCGTCAACAAGTCAGCTTCTCCCACCCCGACCGCTACGGTGGCCCCAAGCGCAACTCCGGATGAAGTCGTTCCTGGGATGGTGCCCGAAGTGCAACAAATCCAGGATCGACTGAAGGTCGCTCCGACTCCCACGCCAACACCGGTCGTTTCGACGACTACAGCGATTGCCGCACCGCATCCCCAGTGGAAAGCCGATGTCGCAATCGCAGCCCTGTTTCTACTCACTGCTATCTGGATCTACAGTCTCCAGTGGGTGCGGCGTTCGCTGGAACATCGGAGAGTGGACCCGGGGATGTGGACGAATGTCGCGATCGTGCTGCCGATCCTCGGCTCGATCCTCTACGGATTATATATCGCGATGCTGCCCTTCCTGCCCAAGCGAGGCACCCGTTGGTCCCCATGGTCGACGTTTATCGCAAAACTCCGACAGCAGAACAAACCCCTCGATACCGCTCCGAAGCACCGGGTTTCACGAACGATCGAGTTCCTTGATGAGGACCAAAAGGCGTTGAAGCTCAAAAAGAAGGGCGACCTTTCCTCCGGACTCGACCTGGCCAGCGACATCCTCGAGACGGCGCTCGATCAACGTGCCAGCGATATCCACATTGAGCCGGGCAGCGAGGAATACAGGGTGAGGTTCCGCCTCGACGGTATCATGCATGAGAGATTCGCCTTCGCCACCGAGGATGGACGGCGCATCGTCACCGCCATCAAATCTCTGGCGCAGATCGATATCTCGGAGAAGCGCAAAGCGCAGGACGGGCGGTTCCGCGCACGCCTGGGCGGAGCCGGGGTGGATTTCCGCGTCGCCACCGCCAACTCCATTCATGGTGAAAAAATCGTCATCCGGGTGCTTGATCACAGCCGGGGGATTTTTGATCTGACGGCGCTCGGCATGTCGCCCGAAATGCTCGAGACCTTCCAGCAGGTAATTCACTCTCGAAACGGAATGATCCTGGCCACCGGACCCACAGGATCAGGCAAGACATCCACTCTCTACGCCGCGCTGCGCCAGCTTGACGCTGCGCGCATCAACATCATGACCATCGAGGACCCGGCCGAGTACGAACTCGTCGGAGCGACGCAGATCGCGGTGAATATCAAAGCCGGAGTGACGTATGAAAGCGGGTTGCGCTCGATCCTGCGACAGGACCCCGACGTCATCCTGGTCGGTGAAATGCGTGACGCCGAGGCGGCGCAGGTCGCGGTGAGTGCCGCACTGACAGGCCATCTCGTTCTCAGCACGCTGCATACCAAGGATGCGCCGGGCACGCTGGCCCGCCTCAAAGACATGGGATTGGAGCGCTACAAACTCGGCACGGCGCTCCTCATGATCGTCGGGCAGCGCCTCGTACGAGTCCTCTGTCCGGCATGCCGGGAGGAAATCGCGTGCGAGGGCGAGGAACTTGCCTCCATCGGGTTCAGCTTTGACCCTGGAACGGCCATCTACCGATCACAAGGCTGTCCCGAGTGCAACGGCACGGGCTTCAAAGGACGGACCGGCCTTTTCGAACTCCTCGTGCTCGACGACGATTTACGTAAAGCCGTCGGAGACGACGTCGATGAAGCAACGTTCCTTTCGATGGCCGAGGAGCGGGGCTTCCGCAGCTACCGACAGGATGGCGCGCTCAAGGTCCTTATGGGCATCACCACCGTGGAAGAAGTCCTCCAGGCTGTCTAGAACATCATGGCTACTGAATTCATCATCTTTCTCGTCAGTCTCCTTCCGATTCTAGTCGGCGCCTTCCTCGGTTGGCGTCATGGAGCCTATGTCGTGATTCAGTACGTAGTGGGCATCGCCCTCGCCACGATCTTTGCCGAGCGTCTCTGGTCGCCAGTGGCAACCCGCCTGACTCCGATCATTCCCGCATCCCCGGGGCTGGTGACATCCGCCGTATTCGTCATCCTTTTTGCGGTGGGAGCCCTTCTGGCGTGCCTTGCGGTCAATATCCGGAAACGTAACCAGAAGGATACTGAATCCAACGTGATCGACAGCATCCTCGGGCTTGCCTTTGGGCTGGGAGGAGGAGTCGTCGTGGCCGGCATCGCACTTACCTTGGTCGGGTTGCTGTGGACGACAGTCGCCAACCGTCCGTATGAGGCGAATCGCCTGCCGTTGAGAATCGACCAGGCACCGGCCGCCTTGCTACACGCGGTGCAAAAACCATTCGGGGTCCGCACTCCGGTTGCGGAATGGGACCCCCAGGTCGGAACGGTCAGCTGGAAGTGATCAGTTCTTGATCGCGCGAATCCAGGCTGAGGAGATCAGGCCATGGCCTGCAAGGCTGGGATGCACGCCATCCGGCAGCCAATAATCGGCAGGAGCCATGGTGGCGGCGGTGGCAAAGATGCCATCGAGGGCGACATAGGGCACCTTGTACTTCCAGGCAAGTTCGCGAACGGCGGTGATGCGGGGATCGAGATCCTCACGCCACTTTTTGCGATCCTCCGGCACGGGCAGGAGGAAGGGCTCGAGCAGGATGACGCGGGAAGTAAGCTCCGTGGTGATGCGGGTGAGAATCCGGTCGTAGGAGGCCTGGAATTCGTCGATCTGCGAGACCACATTGCTGTCGTAGCGGCGCCAGGTGTCGTTGATCCCAATGAGGATGGAAACGACGTCGGGCTTGAGGGCGAGAACGTCTTTTTCCAGGCGTTCCTCGAGATCAAAGACGCGGTTACCGCCGATGCCCTTGTTGGTGAACTTGAGATTCCATCCCGGGTAGGCCGACTGGAGTCGACCGGCGATGAGAAAGGCGTAGCCGCCGCCGAGAGAGTTGATGTCGTCCCGATTGCGGCCACAATCGGTGATGCTGTCTCCATAGAACAGCACATGAGAATTCTTCGAGAGAATCATGGCAGCTCAAGTACGAGCACAGCACACCGCCCTATGCAAGACTATGGCGCGGACGGATGCACCCAGGCACGAGGATCATACCTTGCCGGGGCTGTCTCCGAGAGCCTCCGGGGCGCGACGGCATATTCGTAGGGAACCGCCCCTTGCTGGTAGAGAAACTCGGAAATTGCCGCCGTAACCTCGCGAGCGGTGCGCTGGGCGTCAAATGTCAGGCCAGAGCGAGGTAACCCCAGCAGGAGAGGTACGGCATTCGACCCTCCCGAGGTCCGAATCACAAGGAATGGACGGGGTGTCGGACCGGACATGTCCGCGATCACCACGGTCGTATCGAGCTTTGTCCCTCCAAGACCAAAGCCGGCGAAAGAGCGCAGAAATCGACTGCCCTGGCTCACGCGGTCAAACTGGCCAGTGATCAGCCAGTAGTTGCCCCTCCGGGGCGGAGCGGTAGCCGCCATGGCAGAGGCTGGAGCGATACCATCCGAGAGGCGACTGGTGAGGAAACGGGTGAATTTCTCCTGAAAATCGTACTGGAAGTCCGTCAGCTTTGTCCCGCTGCGATCCACGGCCAGATTCGGATCATAGTATGCAAACGGTTTCACGAAAATGGCCGAAGGAACCTTGCGAGGCAAAGTCTCGGAAACCTGCTGCGCAGATCGCACCCCAACGGAGGCGCAGGAGCAGAGTGCCAGCGAAATACCCGCCAAAATCAGCCGCGACATCATCACCGGCACTTGATGAGACCCGATGAATACAAAGTCGATGAAATTGCGGAGCGATTTTGCGTTTACGGAGGCCCAGACTCTGAGATTCTCCCCGGCTGCAATGTTTACTGGTCTGGTAGAAGAAGTTGGCGAGTGTCAGTGGCTGCGGCGCACCACGGATGCCGTGCAGTTGACCATAGCCGCAAACATGATTCCCAAGGCGGTTCGCACTGGGGACAGCGTCGCCGTCAATGGCTGCTGCCTGACAGTCACCGCCCATCGTAAAGACCAGCTCTCCTTCGATCTCCTCGAGGAGACACTCCACCGAACCAATCTCGGCAAACTCCGGCCGGAGTCCCCCGTGAATCTGGAGCGCGCGATGGCAGCGGACGGCCGACTGGGAGGACACTTTGTCCAGGGCCACGTCGATGGTATCGGCGAAGTCAAAGACCTCCTCGAGCGTCGTGGCGATCTGCGGATTGAAGTCACGATCCCGGAAGGGTTTTCCCAGTATATAGCCTACAAGGGGTCCATCGGGGTGAATGGCGTAAGTCTCACCGTCGCCGAGGTAAACGACACCACCTTTGCCGTCTGGATCATCCCGCACACCCGGTCGCACACGAACCTGAGCGACCTCCAGGTGGGAGACGCTGTAAACCTGGAATTTGACATCCTGGCCAAATACGCGGAGCGAATCCTGAACGGTCGCCGGGAGTAGCGCTCCGGCGGGAACCGAGTATTATAGCCCCATGCGAGCAAGGTTGAAAATCCGCCCGGCGGAAGGCGAGTCCTTCACGGTCGACGTAGGCAATACAGCGACGATCGGCCGCAGCCGGGACAACACGGTGAGTCTGCACTTCAGCCAGCATGTATCGCGTCAGCACGCGATCATTCGCTGTCACAATGCCTTCCAATACCAGATCATGGACCTGGGTAGCCGCAATGGCACCTTCGTCAACGGTCGCCGCGTCATCACGCCGACCCTGCTGAATCATGGGGCAGTGATTCGCATCACGAACAACGAGATCATTTTCGAGCAGAGCGAAGACGCTCCCGCCGACATGGCCAACGAAGTGACGATGGCGGCGGGAACCGACGCCAGCGAGGACCAGAGCGCTGTGGTGGCGGTGATGGTTTGCGACATCCGGGGATTCTCGACCATGTCGGAGGTACTGGCCGAGGAGCATCTCGCACGCATGCTGGGCGAGTGGTTCCGCGATGCCGGTGAGGTCATTCACGCCAGCGGCGGGACGATCGATAAATTCATCGGCGATGCCGTGCTCGCCTACTGGACGCGGGAACAAAATGCCAAGAACGAGGCGGAAAGCGCGATGAAGAGCGGCCTCGCCCTGCTGGAGGCAGCCCAGAAGCGCTTCTGGCCCGGCGTGGAGCGCAAGCCCTTCCGCATCGCGGTGGCCCTGCATCATGGCCCGGTCACCTGTGGCAACATCGGGCTCGTGGCCCAGCGCGACGCGACCATCATCGGGGATACGGTCAATACGGTCTTCCGCATCGAGAGCGTGATGAAGCAACTGGGCGGCTACCGGCTCGTCGCCTCCCATGACCTGATCTCCACCCTGCCCGCACGGCCCGCCGATGCGAAGGACTTGGGAGAGCACCAGCTCAAGGGCAAGAATCAGCATGTCGGCCTTTTCGGCATGGCTGCGGAGGGTTAGTGAAGAACATCCTGTTCCTGATGGCGGACGAGTTCCGCCACGACGTCGCTGGCTTCGCGGGGAACCCTGTCGCCCGTACGCCGTATCTTGATCAACTGGCAGCAAATGCCATGCGATTTGATCGGGCCTACACCCCCTCGCCGGTCTGCGTACCAGCCCGCCAGTGCATGGCGACTGGACGTTATCCGCAACGCGCGGGCTGCACCCAATTTCTCGCCGATATCCCGCCGGGATCGCCGACTTTTGCGCGATGGTTTGCCGAGCGGGGATATTACACGGTGGCCTGCGGCAAGCTGCATCACCGGGGACCGGACCAGATGCAGGGATGGATGCACCGCATCGGGTCCGAAACCGCGGTGCGCTGGCCGGATGCCTACGGCGAGCGCAACCAGATCGGGCGACGCAAGTGGCAGGGAGCCGACGATCTGCGCAAGGCGGGACCGGGCGTTTCGCCACTGGGCATCCACGACGACTATACCGTGCAGGGAGCCTGCGATTTCATTCGCATCCACTTTGGCGGGATGTATGACCTGTCTCCGGAGACACCGCTGCTGATGATGGTCAGCCTGCAGCAGCCGCACTTCCCGCTCCTGGCCGAGGACGATCTTTACCACTACTACCATAACCGAGTGCCGGTCTTCACCGATCAACCGCGACCTGATCTGAGTGCCCTGAATGTGGGGCGTATCGGGGAGGACGAGGGCATCGGCCCAGAAGACCTCCGGCGTGCCACGGCAGCATACTACGCGATGGTTGAAAAAACCGATCAGCGACTGGGCCGTGTTATCCGCACCCTAGAGGAGGCTGGACAAGATCTTGACGAGTGGATCGTGGTTTTCGCCTCCGATCACGGCGACATGCTCGGCCAGCATGGGCTTTGGGAAAAGCGGAAATTCTACGACGGAAGCGCCCGCATTCCCCTTTTCGTCCGCGCTCCCGGGCTGGAACCCGGGGTGAATTCCGCCCCTGCCAACCTCGTCGATCTCTTCCCCACCCTCTGCGGGCTGGCGGGACTACCACACCCCGAGGGCGTAGACGGTCGCGACCTGGTCGCCAATCCCCCCACGGTCACGTTCAGCCAGTATCAGGCAGACAAGTTCATGGTGTGCGATGGGAGATGGAAATACATGGCGTTTCCCGGGGGCGAGGAAGCGCTGTTCGATCTCGCCAGTGATCCAGAAGAGGCGCTGAATCTACGCCATTCCGCCGGGCATGCCACCCAGCTCGAGGAAATGAGGCAATCGTTGGAGCGATTCCGCGCCGCTCAGCAGATCGGCCGTCTGGGCTGATCACTCCAGATAACGCTGGAGTTTCGCCTTCAGGTCCGCCCGGGCGCGGAAAAGGATGCTTTTCACGGCGGGCACGCTGGTCTTGAGAACCTTGGCGATCTCCTCGTAAGCCATGTTTTCATAACGCCGCAGGATAATTGCGAGGCGGTGCTTTTCGGGGAGTTCCGCGATGGCGGTGTCGACGGCGTCACGCAGTTCTGCGTCCAAAAGATCGTCGGCGGGAGAGCCTGCCTCGGGGTCGGCATACTGCACCGTCGGCCCATCGTCGGCATCGTCATGCAAAGGTACGACCCTGGCCCGGCTCCGGCGGCGGGATTCGTTGAAGACGAGGTTGCGGGTGATGGTCATGAGCCATGTGGTGAACTTCGCGCTCGGCTCGTAGCGTACGGCCGACTTCCAGACTCTGATGAAGACCTGCTGAGCGATATCCTCGGAGTCCGACGGATTTCCCATCATGCGCGCCACCGTGCCAATGACGCTATGCTGGTGTTTGACAACCAGACTTTCGAAGGCGTCGATATCGCCGTCCCGCACACGGAGCATGAGCTGAACATCCTCCGCCGCCGACGAATCATCGTTGGGGGAAGCGTCCAAATTCATCGCCGGGAGACACGAAATCACAGTTTACCAGAGATTTAACCCGGCAAATGATAAAAAGACGCAGAAAATCTCTTGGCTAAAGCGGGCGGAGTTCCGTTGAATGGATCGTTCATGTCCCAGCCGGTCGTCGCCAGTTACTGCACCACATTTCTCAAGAAAGAAATGCGGCATATTTATCGTCAGGTCACCGGTTTGAAGGAGTTCAAGACGTTCGTGCTGACGCGCTGCCGGGAAAATGAGGATGTTTACCCCTTCGATGACGTCGAGATTCTACTGAAGCCTCGGACGAACTTTCTCCGGCGGTTTTACCGGAAGCATGTCCGGCGCATGCCCGCGATCCACTATCGCGGAGAGTATGACCAGTTGATCGAGGTGCTGCGCCGTCGGGAAGTCGACCTGATGCATGTGTATTTCGGGCATACCGGAGTGCATCTCCTGCCATTCCTGCAGGCATGGCCGATTCCCGCGCTCGTGTCGTTCCACGGCATGGATATCATGACGCGGGATGACCAGCCCAGCTATGCCGGCAAGCTCAAGGAAGTGCTCAAAACCGTCCCGATGGTTCTGGCCCGGAGCGAATCGCTGGCCGACCGCCTCGTTGCACTCGGCTGTGACCGGAGCAAGATCCGCCTCAACCGGACAAGCATTCCGCTCGACGGATTCCCGTATCAGGATCGCCAGCCTCCAGCCGATGGAGCGTGGAAATTCATCCAAGCCTCGCGGTTTATCGCCAAGAAGGGGCTGGAAGTGACGCTGAAGAGCTTTGCCCGTATCAAGAAAACCTACCCTGCCGCAGAGCTGATTCTGGCCGGGGCCGGTCCCTTGGAGGAAAGCCTCAAGCGGCAGGCGACAGAGCTCGGGATTCTCTCCTCGGTGACCTTTACCGGGTTCCTCGACCAGGAGTCCCTGGCCAAGGCCTACCGCGAGGCGCATGTTTTCGTGCACCCCAGCCAGACGACGGAAACCGGCGATCAGGAAGGTGTGCCCAATGCCATGCTCGAGGCGATGGCCATGGGGCTGCCGGTGGTCGCCACCCTGCATGGAGGGATCCCGGAGGCCGTGACATCGGAAAGCACCGGCCTGCTCGTGCCGGAGCGCGATGTGGATGCCTTCACGGCGGCGCTGGAGCGACTTTGCGGCGACGGGTCTCTCTATCAATCCCTTTCTCGCAATGCCGCAGAGAGCGTGCGCCAGAATTTCGAGCAAAGTCAGTCGATTGCAAGGTTGGAAGCGGCTTATCGAGAGCTGCTCGGCAGTTCGCCAAAAGCCGCCGCCTAATCGTTATCCGGCTTGCGCAGGATCAGCGCGTAAACCGGGCGGCCGTCGACGAGGAATTTCTTCTGAAACTCGGTCAGCGGGTACTCGCGATCGTCCGGGCATTCCACGAGCCCCGGCACGGTTGCCGCATGAATGCGGACATCCCGGGCATAGGGTTCATCATCCGTCACCAGACGTAAAATTCCGCCGGGCTTCAAAAGCCGCAGGCAGGTTTCGATGAACGAAGGCTGAATCAACCGCCGGATGTGATGGCGCCGCTTTGGCCAGGGATCGGGAAAGAGCACATGAATATGGTCGGCAACCTCCGAAGGCAGCGTCCGCAAGGTCTCGTGGCCCTCGCCGCAGATGACAGCGGCATTGCGCATCTCGAGGCGCTGGATCTTGCGATTGGTACGCTCAACACGTTCGGCCTGCCGTTCGATGCCGAGAAAATTCCGGTCAGGGTACAGTGCTGCCATTTCGGCAAGAAACAGTCCTTTGTGGCAACCGACGTCGATCTCCAGCGGTCGTCCGCTCTCGATCCACCCGGCGGGGAGTGGCGAGGCATCCGTGATCATGACCAAAGACTCGACAGAATGCTGCGGGAACGGGGCCGGAACGCTTCGTGCTGCTCCAGCACGTCCCGGAGGGTCTGAACAGTCCTCGCTATATCGAAGCGGTCCTCCGCCAAGGCTCGCCCTCCTTTGCCAAACTGATCGGCCCGGGCAGGATTCGAGAGAATCTCACGCATGGATTGAGCCAGCGCATCGGGATTGTGCTCTGGAACAAGATACCCGGTTTGTCCCTCAATCACCATCTCGGGAACCCCGGCGATCGGAGTGGAAATGACGGGCAATGCCATGGCCATGGCCTCCATGATGACGGTCGGCAGATTGTCCGACCCGCCATCGCAGGACTTCACACACGGAAGGACGAAGAGCGAGGCACGAGACAGAATCTCGATGATTTCGGATTCGGTGCGCGGACCAGTGATCTGCACCTTGTCCCCCACTCCCATGGCTGCAGCCTGATTCTTGAGTTCCTCCTCGAGCGGACCCCTCCCGACGACCTGGCAAACGAAAGACAGATCCTTGAGCTGGGCACAGGCGGAAATAAGATCGGCGAATCCCTTCTTCTCGATATAACGGCCCACGCTGATGATGACGGGCGGATTGGATTTTTCAGTTCCCGGGATGAATCGACTGATATCGATGCCGTTATATGTCCGGTAAACCTTGTCGGCGTATTTCGGAAAAAGATCCTGAAGGAACTTGCGGCTGTACTCGGTCTCGGTGGTGATCACCTTCGCACCCGCTACCATGGTCTCCAGGCGATGCTTCGGTTCGTCGCAGAAGACGTCATTGGCATGCGCCGTAAAGCTGTACGCCACGCCGTGAAGGTCGTGCAGCCAGTACGCGGTACGGGCGGCCAATCCGGCAAAATGAGCATGGACGTGGCGGATGCCGCGGCGCTGGAAATCCTCAGCCAGCCAGAGAGCCTCGTGGATGCGGCGTTTCTCGATCTCGTCGCCCCAGCGCTTCACCATCTTTGGGATGGTGCATTGCAAAGTTTTCCGGCGATGGCGCACGGAACCCGTCCATTCGTGGAAGCAGGCGGGAAGATACGTAATCGCCTCTTTCAATCCCTCCGGAAAATCCTGCGGAGGCTCGCCAGTGGGCTCACGAACGGAATAGACGGGGCACTTGATTCCCTGCCGTCGCATTTCAGCGACCTCCCGGAAACAGAAGGTCTGGCTGAACGACGGAAATTTCTCAAAAAGGTAGGCAAATCCGCCTGCCTTCGTGGAGTCATCCATGGCTTCCCTAAAACCGCCTCAGGCGGCGTCCTTGTCCTGCCGCCTCCGGATCAACGGGGGGCGTTTTCCTTCCACCACAGTGCGATTGATCGTCACCTCGGCAATGTCGTCGCGGCTGGGAACATCGTACATGATATCGAGCATGATCCGCTCGAGCAGGGCGCGCAAAGCGCGTGCGCCAGTGCCTTTGCGCACGGCTTCGGCAGCCAGGGCACGCAAGGCATCCTTGGTGAAGGTGAGTCCGACCCCGTCCATGGCGAGCAGTTTGGTATACTGCTTGGTCATGGCATTCTTGGGTTCGGTCAGGATGGTCATCAGCTCATCCTCGGTCAGCGCGTCGAGTGTGCTGACGACGGGGAGACGACCGATAAACTCGGGGATGAGGCCAAAGCCAAGGAGATCCTCCGGCTCGACGGAATGAACCGCCTCCGTTGCAATCTCGTCTGGATCGCGAAGATCGCGGGCGTGGAAGCCCATCGAACGGCCACCAATACGGCGCTGGACGATCTTGTCCAGGCCGACGAAAGCGCCGCCGCAGATGAAGAGGATCTTCTCCGTGTTGATCTGGATATACTCCTGATGCGGGTGCTTGCGCCCCCCTTGCGGAGGCACGTTGCAAACGGTACCCTCCAAAATCTTGAGTAGTGCCTGCTGGACACCCTCGCCAGAAACGTCGCGGGTGATGGACACGTTGTCGGTTTTGCGGCCGATTTTGTCGATCTCGTCGATGTAGACGATGCCCATCTCCGTACGCTTCACGTCGTAATCGGCGTTTTGCAGGAGCCGGAGCACGATGTTCTCCACGTCCTCACCGACATAGCCAGCCTCCGTGATGGTCGTGGCGTCAGCTATGCAAAAGGGAACATCTAGGATGCGTGCCAGCGTACGGGCAAGAAGCGTCTTGCCCGAACCAGTGGGTCCGATGAGCAGGATATTGCTCTTTTCGATCTCGACCTCGGAAAGCGGGTCGAGCATGAGCGCACCATCGGCGTTGGATTCCCCACTGATGAGACGCTTGTAATGATTGTGAACAGCGACGGCCAGGACCTTCTTCGCGCCATTCTGGCCAATGACGTGCTTATCGAGCTCCCGCATGATGTCTGCGGGCTTCGGCACGTGAATCGCGGTCTTCTGCTTGCGTGCTTCGTCGTTAAGCTCCTTATCCAGGATGCCTTTGCAAACAGTAATGCAACTGTCGCAGATATAGACGCCGGGGCCGGCAATAAGTTTCCTCACCTCCGCGTGGCTTTTGCCACAGAAGGAGCACATCGTCAGATTGCTAGCCCTGGCCATCTATAAGAATACTACTCGGAAGCCTTTTCGACGGGAAGCTCTTTGATTTCCTTGCGGGATTTGACGACTTCGTCGACCAGACCATAAGCACACGCCTCCTCGGCGGTCATATAGTTGTCACGGTCGGCGTCTCTCTCCACCTGCTCCACCGGCTTGCCGGTGTGATGCGAGAGGATGCCGTTGAGCCGCTTCTTAAGCTTAAACATGAACTCGACCTGGCGCTCGACATCGCTGGCCTGGCCCTGGGCGCCGCCCGAGACCTGGTGGATCATGATGTCGGAGTTGGGCAGCGCATAGCGTTTGCCCTTGGTGCCGGCGCAGAGCAGGACAGCTCCCATGCTGGCGGCGATGCCCATGCAGTAGGTATTCACGTCGCACGTCACGAATTGCATCGTGTCATAGATCGCGAGACCCGCCGTGACGGATCCGCCAGGGGAGTTGATGTAAATGCTGATGTCCTTTTTGGCGTCCTCCATCTGAAGGAAGAGCATCTGCGCGATCACGATATTGGCCACATGATCGTCGATCGGTGTGCCGATGAAGATGATGCGATCCTTGAGGAGTCGGGAGTAGATGTCGTAAGCGCGCTCGCCACGACCGGTCTGTTCGATGACCGTGGGAATCAGATAGGAGTTCGTCATAAATGTCAGGCGTTAGCCGGAGCCTCCGCTGTTGCAGCGGGTTGCGTCACCGTAACATTAGCGGCCAGCAAATCAAGAGCCTTGCCTGCGAGGATCTGTTCACGCAGCGGACCGAAACCTTCACGGCGCTGAAGGTCCTTGATGAGCTTCTTCACGGGAATCTCATAGCGGGCGGCCATCTCGTAGACGCGCTGGGCGATATCCTGCTCGCCGACCTCGATCTTTTCCTTTTCCGCGATGCGGAGGAGGAGGAAATTCGTGCGGACACGGTCGCGGGCGCTCTGCTGGGCAGCGCCAAGAAGTTCGTCCTGATGATTGCGCAGCTCTTCGTCGCTCACGCCGCGGCCCTGGTTCTCACGAACGATGTCCTTGAGGATGCCAGCCATCTCACGCTCAACGATGTTTGAGGGAAGCTCGCACTCCACCTTGGAGAGGAGGTACTTCACCGCAGCCTGACGTTTGTTGGATTCAAACTGATTCTGCGCGAGCTGCTCAAGCTGCTCACGGATCTTGGTACGTACCTGTTCGGCATTGGAACCCGGATCAAGCTTGGCGGCGAGTTCGTCAGTGAACTCGGGCAGGCTCTTGGAATTGATGCCGTGCAGGGTGACGGTGTAGTCGACCTTTTTGCCGGCGAGATCGGCAATCGGGAAATCGGCGGGAAGCTCGAGCGAGAAGGTGCGCTCCTCATTCACATTCTGGCCCACGAGAGCGGCGCAGAATCCGGGAAGGAGGCTCTTTTCGTCGATGAAGATCCAGGCGTTACGACGGCCCTGGAGCTGCTGCGGTGAGGTCGGAATGGCCTCGGCGAGCGGCGTGCCGTCGATCTTGCCCTCGTAGCTGACCACGGCGTAGTCGCCAAAGGCCAGGGCGCGATCCTCCACAGGGGTGTAGGTGGCATGCGGCTCGCGGAGTTGGTCGACCCAGCGCTGGATGTGCTCGTCATTGACCTCCTCAAGGGCGATCTCCGCCGGGATGCTGGAGTAATCGGGCAGTTCGAAATCCGGGGCGGTCACGACCGTGGCGCGATAGCGGAGCACGTTGTCCGTGCCGATCTCGACGTTCTCGACCTGCGAGACGGAGATGACCTGGATGTTCTTTTCCTTGATCGCTTCGTTGAGGCTTTCGCGGAGGAGACGATTGGTGAGTTCTTCCTTGATGTCCTTGGCGAAACGGGTGTCGACGAGAGATTTCGGGGCCTTGCCCGGGCGATAGCCAGGGATGCGCACGTTGCGCTGAAATTGCTCGGCCACGGTCTGCCATTCACGGGTCACACGGTCGGCGGGCAGCTCGACCTGAAGGGAGACGAGGCAGTTGGGCTGGTTTTCTACTAGAACGTTCATCGGTAAACGGTCCAGTTAAGCACAACGTCCCGGCGGGGACAATAGATGAGTTTGCCCCCGCCGGTGACGTTTTTGGTTATTTGTACTTCGGCAGGAACGACTTTTCGGCCTCAAACAGCTCCAAAGTCATCTTTTTGATCTCCGCCGGGCTGCACATGGCCGCCGTGAGCGGATCGAGCATGAGGGCGTAAATCGCCGCCTCCTTGCTCCGCTCGATGGCGGCAGTGGCCCCGAGTTCAAACATGCTCATGTTTGACGCGCAGAGGGCTGCCATCTGGGGCGGCAGGGCTCCGAAACGAGTCGGATTGATGCCGTTGCGGTCGACCATGCACGCCACCTCGACGCAGCCGCTGGCCGGTAGGTTGGTGATCAGCGCTCCGCTGCCTTCCACATTGTTGGAGACGTTGCCGTGGATGCGGAACGGCGAGTCCTTTTCGCGGGCCTCAATGATCCAGCTGGCGTACTCCCAGGTGCGATCCCAGGTGATCGATTCCTTGCCCTTGAGCATGGCTTCGCGGGAAGCGTCGGCGTTTTTGCGCCAGGTCGGCCAGTTGTCGGCGTAAAACGAGGTTTCGCCATCGTATCCGGAACGTCCGTATTTCTCCAAAATCTCGGGCCGCTTGCGGTAGTACGGGAGGTACTCGGAAAGGTGTCCGCTGGATTCCGTGATGAAGGCTCCAAAGTGCAGCATCATATCCTTGCGCACGATGTCTCCGACGTCGTCGGGATTTGATGGCTTTCCGGCGATATCCTGCTCGGCCAGCTTCTTAAGGAGCGGGTAAAGGTCCTTGCCCTGATGGCGGAGCTTCACGAACCACGCGAGATGGTTGATGCCTGCGCACTCCCATTCCATCGCGTCGTATGGAATGCCTGCCCGCTTCGAGAGAAGGTGGCTGGTTCCCTGTACGGAGTGGCAGAGACCGACCACCGACATGGCAGAGGTCCGCTGCGCAGCGAGGCAGAGCATGTTCATGGGGTTCGTGTAGTTCAGCACGATGGCCTCCGGGCAAAGCTCCTCGGCGTCGCGCAGGGCGGCGAGCCACACCGGGATGGTGCGCAGAGCCTTGAATAAGCCTCCAGGCCCAATGGTGTCGCCAATGCACTGGCTCACCCCGTATTTCGCCGGGATGTCGTTGTCGTGGCGCACGCACTCGAGGCCACTGACCTCGATACAGTTCACAATATAGTCCGAGCCCTTCAGCATCGCGCGGCGGTCCGGCGAGGCGATGACCTTCCAGCCCTTGGCCCCGACAAGGTCGATGACCTTGCCGATGAGGCGCTTCATCGCGCTCAGGCGCTTGAGGTCGATGTCGACCAGGGCGATCACGCCTCCCTTGTTGCCAGGGGTGCGCAGGACGTCGTTGACCAGCTTGGGCGTGAACCCGCTGCCCGCGCCGAGCATCGTGATCTTGATGGGGCGCAGGAATTCACCGGCCAAACTGTGAGTGTGGGCGGCCTTGGAATGCTCGGCGTGACCGAGTGACTTCTTGGAGGATGGCTTTGCCATGGGGTTTTCTTACGATAATTCCATCAGTCGATCCAGAATTCAGATGTGACATTGATAGGTCATTTTGTGATATTTCCGGCATGGCTCTGCCTAAAAACCCCCTGGATATTTCCGTCCCATTCGGTGCCTCGCGTCAGGTGGTTCAAAGCCGGTATCACTGGAACAATGACAATCGGAGCGACGAGGTCTTTGTGATCATCCAACGTACCGAGCACGGAGTGGGACGCGTGATTTATCAGGGCCGGGAGCACGAGGTGCCGGAAGGCCACGCCTTTATCGTGCTGGTTCCGGAGAAGAGCGAATACGGGTTGCCAGAAAATCCCAAGGAGCCATGGGAGTTGGCGTGGCTCAACCTGTATGGCGAACTCGGCATCCGGCTTTGCCGGGAGCTTCGTGAGGCTTTCGGGCCGGTGATCCCCATGACCCGGACCGGCGAAGCGGCGACGCTCTTCTTTTCACTGATCCGGCAGGCAGAGCGACGGGTTTCCGTCGATCCGTTCACGGCCAGCACCCAATGTTTTGCGTTTCTCGCCGCATGGACCCGCGAAGCAAGCACCCCGGCCGCCCGCACCCTCGACCCCGTACAGGCAGCCAAGCTGATCTGCGAGCGGCGATTCCGCGAGCCTATCGGCATCAAGGAACTCGCGGCGGAAACCGGGCTCTCGAGGGAGCATTTTACCCGGCTCTTTTCCAATCGTATGAAAACCGCCCCGGCGGCGTATCTCCGGAGGCTGCGCGCCAGAGAGGCGCAGCAACTCCTCGACCGGCCGGGCATGACGCTCACAGAGGCGGCGTTACGAAGCGGGTTTGCCTCGGTGAAGGCAATGAACCGGGCGCTTCAAGCACTGGCAAAGTCCTCGCGCACCCGCAGGGTGTCCCGTCCCAAGTAGCGGGCAGCAAAGAGCCAGATCACGCCAGCCACGAACATGGCGAGAGAAACCACAAAGAATCCGGCAGTGAGACTGGAGCGGTCGGCCACGGCCCCGATAAGCGGCGGAGATATTGCATCACCAAGCGCATGGATGACGAAGATGTTCAGGGCAAAGGCTGTCGAGCGCACAGCGGGATCGGTAACATTGGCGATCGCCGTATTGGCTGGCCCAATGTTCATAAAGAGAAAGGACACGGCAAAAAAGCAGAGCACCCAAGCCCAAGGGAATGGAACAAAAAGCATGGCGATCGTGCAGGGAAAAGCGAGCAGCATGCCTCCAGAGGAGACCCAGAAATAGGCACCTGGTAGCCGCCGGGCCAACCGGTCACCCAGCCAGCCACCGAAGAGCGTGGAGAGGAGTCCAGCCACGGCGGTGATGCCGCCAAAGATGAGATTCACCTGCCCGAGGTCCGGCGCGCCCGACCGCCCGGAGAAATAGGCTGGAGCCCAGAAGGACATGCCGCCAATGGCGAAGGTCATTGCGGTCTGCGCAGCGACATTCAGGACATAGGAAGGGATCTTCAGAAGGCCGAGGTAATCCTTGAACGAGGCGTGCTTCGGCTTCTCGGCCCTGCCGGCGCGTGGATCTTTAAAGAACAGGCACATCACGGCCAAAATCATCCCCGGAATGGCGGCCCAGATGAATGGAGCCCGCCAGCCGTGAGCCGCTCCGATCATTCCTCCAAACACGTACCCGAGCGCACTGCCCACGGGAATCGCGGCGAAAAACCAAGCCAGCACCTGGCCACGGCGCTCGATCGGGTACATGTCCGAAATGATCGTGGCCGAAGCCGGGCCGTAGGCCGCCTCACCCGTTCCCACCAGAATTCGGGCCAGCAAGAGGACGCCGAAGGTCGCCGCCCAACCCGATCCCGCCGTGGCGAGACTCCACACGGCCACGCCAAAAGCAATAATGACCCAGCGGGACATACGATCGGCCAGAAAACCGAAAATCGGAGCCAGGATCATGTAACTGAACAAAAACGCCGTGGCGAGACTGCCGGTCTTGGCCAGCGCATTGGGATCATTGGCAAAGAAGCTCTCGCGAATCTGGGGCTCCACCGCAGCGAGGATGTAGCGGTCGATGTAGCAGAGGAGATTGAGGCTCAGCAGGAGGGCCAGGGTGCGGCGAGCGCCGGATGAGCGGGTGGAGTCCGTCATGCGCCGAGACTCTGCAATTCGCACCCGCAGCCGCACAGCAGAAAAATCGGTTATTTTCGCGGTCACTTCCCGCTTTCCAGAGCCGGAGGACGCGCTATCTTGCGCGCTGGTGATTCGGTTTTTCCTTCATGGCCTCCCGGCGTTGTTGATCGTTGCCATCGCGGTGGCGTTCTTCAACGAGACGAGGCTCAGTTCCGACAAGAAGAATGAGATGACGATCGGCTCGATAGCCGAGCCGTCCATGCTCAACCCAATCCAGCAGGCGGATTCCGCCGCCAGCGATGTGGGCAGCATGATCTTTAATGGCCTGCTCAAGTACAGTGCGGAATTGGAAATCACCACGGATCTGGCCAAGTCCTTCGCCCTGAGCCAACACACGACGATATTCTTTGACGATCCAAAGTCCGTACCCGGTGCAATGGGGAAGCTGTTTTTCATGCGCGGCCGCTGGGCGGACTGGAAACTCACCGATGCCCGGCAGGATGGTTCCTCACTGGTTCTGACCTTCTCTGAGCCGGGTATGGCGGCATCGCAGGAGATCATGGGACTCTTTGATTCCAAGAATCTCGTTTCGGCGACCATTGTTCGCGCAGACCTCGAAGGAAGGGCTGCGGAGACGCTCAAGGCCTGGCGAGAGACGGAGACCGGCGCCAAGGCGGTGCGCAACTGGGTGGAATCCGATACGGCCTTTGAGGTGACAGTGGTGGGTGACCCCGCGCCAGTGGTGAAGGATTTGCAGGACTTCCTGGCCGGTCGGACGCAAAAAGGAACGGTTGCGGCCGGCGATGTACAGCCATTTCTGGCGGAGCCGATCGTGGATTTCATCCTTCGCGACGATGTTAAATGGCATGATGGCACGCCTTTCACCTCGGCGGATGTGGTTTTCACTTACCATGCGATCATGGACGATGCGGTAGCGTCTCCGCGCAAGCCGGACTTTCTCTACATCCAGGCAGTGGAAACTCCCGACCCGCATACTGTCCGCGTGGTCTATCGCAAGCCCTACTCCCCCGCCCTCCAAAGCTGGATGATCGGTTTGCTCCCATCTCATCTGCTCGAAGGCAAATCGCCAGAATGGTGGGCGCAGAATTTCAACCGCAACCCGATCGGCACCGGGCCGTTCAAATTCTCCGAATGGAAGACGAACGAATACGTACGGCTGGTGCGCAACCCGGATTACTTCGACGCGCCGGGGCCATGGCTGGATTCCATGGTATACCGCGTGCTGAGCGACCAGCTTTCGCTGCGGCTCGCTTTCGAAACCAAACAGATTGATTTCTGGGGGGTTGATCCGTGGGCGGTAAGCGAGTTTCGCAAAGACAGCCGCTTCGACCTGTTTTCGTATCCGAGCAGTTCCTACTCGTACGTCGGCTGGAACCTGAAGCGTCCGATCTTTCAGGATGAGCGGGTGCGTCGGGCGCTGGCCCATGCGGTCAATGTGCCCGAGATGATCAAATACATCCTCTACGGCTACGGAGTGCAGAGCACCGGCATCTTCCTGCCGCAGATGTGGTTCTTCAATCCCGACGTAAAGCCGATCCCGTACGACGTGGAGAAGGCTCGCCAACTGCTGGCCGAAGCGGGATGGAAGCCGGGAACGGATGGAATCCTAACGAAGGACGGCCAGCGGTTTACGTTCACGATCATCACAAACAACGGCGGAGAGGTCCGCCGCGATATCGCCACGCTCATTCAGGACAACTTCCGCCAGATCGGGATCGAGGTGAAAATCGAACTCTACGAGTGGGCCGTATTTTTGAAGAACTTCATCAACAAGGGAGACTTCGACGCCATGGTACTGGGCTGGTCGCTCGGGCCAGACTACGATCAGTATCAAATCTGGCACTCGTCACAGAACAACCCCGAGCAACTTAACGTCGTCAGTTACAACAATCCGGAAGTGGACAAGCTGCTCGTCGACATCCGTCAGGAATACAACCGCGACAAGATCATCGAGATGGCGGGCAAGCTCCAGAGCATCATCTACAAGGACCAGCCGTATCTCTTCCTCTTCGTCCCGCAGGCGACCTCGGTGCTCTGGAAGGACAGCTACCGCATCCGCCGTCCCGATGGAAAAGGAGGATGGATCGACTCACCTGTCGAAATGACCAAGGCCGGCTGGAGTTATTACTCCGAGTGGTTCTACCGTCCGGAATACGCGGACAAACTCCCTCGCTGACATGCTGAATTTCATCATTCGCCGCCTCGCCATCTCGGTCGTACTGGCCTTCCTCATCAGCCTGATCTCGTTTTTCATTATCACGCTGACACCCGGAAGTCCGTACCCGTGGGGCGAGCTGAACCCCAAGATCACCCCGCAGGTGAAGGAGGCGTTCAAAAAGAAGTTCCACCTCGATCGCCCGCTCATCGAGCAGTACTGGCTCAATATGCGCGATCTCTTCAATGGCAACCTGAAGAGCATCAAGGACGACCGGCCCGTGCTACAGAAGATTGGCGAGCGCCTGCCTGCGACGATATCGCTCAATGTGCTGGCGGCGGTGATTTCGCTCAGCTTCGGCCTGGCGCTCGGCGTCTATGCGGCAAAGCACGCAGGTAAGACGCCCGACCTGCTGACGTCGATTCTGGCGTTTATCTTTATCGCGATGCCGGGCTTCTGGATTTCCTACCTGATCGTGATCGGGTTGGTGCGGTTTACCGATGTGCCGATCCTGGGCACGCAGAGCTATGGCGTGATCTTTCCGAATGCGGCGTCGATGTGGCTGGATCGCTTCTGGCATATCGCCCTTCCGGCGGTGGTGCTCTCCATCGGCGGCATCGCGGTGCAATCGCGCTTCATTCGAGCCAGCATGATCGAGACGCTGCGGGAAGATTACATTCGCACGGCGCGGGCCAAGGGACTGGAGCCGGACACGGTGTTTTTCAAGCATGCGCTGCGCAATTCCATCCGCCCGCTCATCACGGGCATCGGCGGATTGCTCCCGGGACTCATCGGCGGGTCGGTGATCATTGAAACCATCTTCGCGTATCCGGGGCTGGGCCGACTCGGCTACGAGGCGGTACTGGAGCGCGACTATCCGACGCTGGTGGCGATCAACTTTATCGTGGCTGCCCTGATTCTCATAGGAAACCTGATCTCCGACGTACTCTACGCCGTGGTCGATCCCCGTGTGCGACTCGAATAATGACGACGACCGCATCCACCGCCAGTTCCGCCGAGGTCGCTGACCTTCCCCTGCTCTTGGAAAGTCCGGGCCGTCGCATGTGGCGACGCTTCCGCAAGAATCCCGTCGGGGTTGTATCCTCCATCGTGATCGTGGTGTTCTTCACAATCGCGCTGGTGACGGGCATTTGCTCGCTCCTCGGCGTTTACTTTCCCTACAATCCAAATACCACCGAGCTGACACAGAAGCTCATGCCGCCCTCGGCCGCGCATTGGCTGGGGACGGATAATCTCGGTCGCGACGTGCTCTCGCGCCTGCTGAATGGATCGTACATCTCGCTCACCGTCGGCTTCGTCGCGGTGGCGGTTTCGCTTTTCATCGGTGTGACGGTCGGCGCGATCTCGGGGTACTTCGGAGGCTGGATTGACAACATCATCATGCGCGTCGTGGATGCCATCCTGTGCTTCCCGTCGTTTTTCCTGATCCTCACTGCGGTCGCCCTGCTCGGGCCCAACATCATGAACATCATTGTCGTGATCGGCCTGGTGAGCTGGACCGGCACGGCTCGGCTCGTGAGGGCGGAGTTTCTGACGCTACGCGAGACCGAGTATGTACGCGCGGCCAAGGCGCTGGGAATCCGTACGCCGGGCATCATCTTTCGCCATATCCTGCCCAATGCCGCCGCGCCGATCATCGTGACGGCGGTAGTGGGTATTCCCGACGCCATCCTGACCGAGGCGGGCCTGAGCTTCCTCGGCTTCGGCGTGCAGCCCCCGCAGGCGACGTGGGGCAACATCATTTCCGACGGCAAGACGTACCTCCTCGATGCGTGGTGGCTCATTGTCTTCCCAGGCATGGCCATCTTCATCGCCGCCCTGGCCTTTTACCTTGCGGGTGACGCGCTGCGTCAGGCCGCCGAAAGCCGATCCGAACGCAAGTAACCCATGAGCCCTTCTCTGCTGGAAATCCGCGACCTATCCATCAACTTCCGCACCGAGCATGGTGTAACGGAAGCCGTGAAGCATGTGTCCCTCTCGCTCAAGGAAGGTTCCTCGCTGGCCATCGTGGGCGAAAGCGGCAGCGGCAAGAGCGTGACCGCGCTGTCGCTCACCCGGCTGCTCCCCTCGCCTCCGGCGCTGTATGCAGGCGGCGACATCTTTTTCAAGGGCGAGAACGTCCTCACCATGTCGCCGGACAGGCTGCGCAAGATCCGCGGCGGCGGTATTGCCTATATCTTCCAGGAGCCCTCGACCTCGCTGAATCCGGTGTACTCGATTCGCAGCCAGATTGCCGAGGCGATCCGCCTCCATCGGCCCGAGGTGAAGGATGTCGATGCGGAGATCGTTCACTGGCTGAAGACGGTGGGAATCGTCAATCCCGAGAAGCGAATGCACGACTACCCACACCAGCTCAGCGGTGGCATGCAGCAGCGCGCGATGATCGCGATGGCTCTGAGCTGCCGCCCCAGCCTGCTGGTGGCGGACGAACCGACGACGGCACTCGATGTCACGATCCAGGCGCAGATCCTGGCGGAGCTCAAACGCCTGCGGGCGGAGTTCAACATGTCGCTCATTCTCATCACTCACAACATCGCCATCACCCAGGGACTCTGCGACCGGATGGCGGTGATGTTCCGGGGAGAAGTCGTCGAGTACGGCGATACGCAGAGCATTCTTCACTCTCCCCAGCACGAATACACCAAGGCGCTCATGGCCTGCATCCCGCGGCTGGGCTCGAAGGAAAAACGCCTCAAGACGATCGATTATTCCAAACTCGCCGCGAAATCGTGAAGTCCTTCCTGTCTCTCCTCCTTTCCCTCGCCCTGCTGCAGTCGGCACGGGCGGACTCTGTCGTGATCGCCTCGGGTTCCATCCCTTCCGACACTCGCGACAATCTCGGCGACACTGTCGGCGGACTGGGATCCGGCATCGCTCATGATCCCGAAAGCGGCCTGTTCTTTTGCATCCCGGATCGCGGAGCGGGAGATGGCACGATTGATTACCGCCCGCGCTATGTCAAAGTCCGCCTCGATCTCCAAGGCGATGACCTGAATCCGCAAGTGGTCGAAGCCGTCCTTTTCCGCGACGAGGAGGGCCGCGAGATGAGCGGCTTGATCCCGGATGATCCCAACTCGGAAATCCCCAGGCTCAAGGACGGTCGCACCTGCCTCGATCCCGAAGCCATCGCCGTCGCTCCCGATGGAACGCTTTATGTGACCGATGAATATGGGCCGCTGCTTTATCAGTTCGCCCGCGACGGCAAGATCATCCGGCGCATTGTGTTGCCGGAAATGTTTCGCCCTCGCCGCGCTGATGGTAGGATTGATTTCACGAATACGGAGAAACTTGTCCATGGCCGCGCGGTGAATCAGGGGCCGGAGGGCATGTGCCTGCTGCCAGACGGGAAATCTGTCGCGCTCATCTTCCAGAGCGGCCTGATGCAGGACGGCGCGAAGAAATCGCCCACCACCAATCTGCTGATCCTCGACCTGGCCTCCGGCAAGCCCACGGCGCTGTACGCATACCCATTTTCCACCGTGGTGCCGGAGACCAGCGAACCGCAGGATCTCGACAGCGTCTCAGTGAATGATCTGGCAGCGTTAAGCCAGACTCGCCTCCTCGTGCTGGAGCGGGACAACCGGGGGCGCAATGGCAGTCTCGACTACCCGGCGGCTCGCAACAAGGCGGTATGGATTGCCGATCTCTCCATGGCGACAAACATCCTCGACCACGGCAGCGCCGCCACGGCCCGCCCGGTGGCCAAGACGCTTCTCTTCAACCTGCCCGCGATCGTCCCCGATCCCAAGCGCCTCGCCGCGAAATGGGAGGGCATCGTGATCGTGCCGCCGCTGCATCCGTCGATGGTGACGCTCTTAATGACGGCGGATAACGATTTTCTCACCCCCATCCTGCATATCGACGGCAAAGACATCCCCTTCCCCCGGGCTCAGGACTCAGTCGAGAGCCAGTTTTTCAAGATTCGCAGTTCGCTGCCGGAGAAGCCTTGAGTCAGGCGGCGGAGAATTGGAGAATATAGGGATAGTGAGCGACGTATTCCAACAGGCCCTGGCAGAAACCCTGCCGATGCTGAAGCAGATCAAGAACGGCTTCGGCCCAAAGGTCAGCGCATCGGAGCAGAGCCTGGCCGCATTGCGCTCCCTCGCAACGGAGGCCACCAAGGCGGCCAAATCAACGGCGGTTGCGCCAGCTCCTGTGGCCAAGCCTGCTCCTGCCGAAACCAAGCCTTCCCTACCGCCGCAGATCACCATCGTCGCAGAGACGCCTGCAGATGCACCGAGCATATCGCCAGTCTGGACATGGGAGACGCTGGAGGCGGCGGCGCTGAATTGCACGAAATGCGAGCATCTCGTGCGCTCCCGCACCCAGGTCGTTTTCGGCGTGGGCAACCGCAATGCCGAGCTGATGTTCGTCGGCGAAGCCCCGGGGGCGGATGAGGATTTGCAGGGAGAGCCATTTGTTGGGAAGGCCGGTCAGCTCCTGACCAAGATCATCCAGGCGATGGGATACAGCCGCGATGATGTCTATATCGCCAATATTTTGAAGTGCCGACCCGATATGCCTCCGGGATCAACCGGCAATCGCAAGCCGAAGCCCGAGGAGATGCAAACGTGTATTCCCTGGCTGGAGCAGCAAATCGCCCTGGTGAAGCCGAAGGCCATGGTCGCGCTCGGCGCTACTGCGGTCGAGGGCCTGCTTGGTTCCAACGGACCAGTCGGCAAGATGCGAGGCAAGTGGTTCGAATTTCGTGGCATCCCGGTGATGGCGACGTACCATCCCGCCTACCTCCTGCGCAATCAGCTCATCAGCGAGAAGCGCAAAGTGTGGGAGGACATGCTGCAGGTGCTCGAGCGGCTGGAGCGCCCGATCTCGGAAAAGCAGCGGCGCTTTTTCACCCAGTCCGCCTGAGGGCGAATTAAATCAAATTGTAACCGATGCTCGGCGGCAAGGTCCGCTTACGAGCATGGGGTGCCTGGGTAGCATGAATCCATGCGGCTTCGATGCAACCGCGCGGGTATCTCCTCCCCCTTCAGTTCTTTCGCAAAGAAAAAGGGCGGACATTTCTGCCCGCCCTTTTCTATTGAAGTTAGCCTAACTTGGGAACTTACCGTGAGGCGGTGACGTTCTCGTTGATCACCTGTTCGTCCTTGGGCTTCTCCTCCACCGGGGCGGGAGCAGCAGCCGGGACGGTCGGGCTGACCTTCCAGAACTTGCCTTCGTAAGCAGGCCAGTCGGCCAGGATGGCCTGGGCCTTGGCGCTTTCGGTGAGCTCAAGGTGCTTGTAGATGAACTCCTTCAGCGTCGTGATGTCGTCGGCATTCTCCAGACGGGCCGGAGTAATGAGCTGCGGGTTGTAGCGGTCGAGGAAGGTATTGCCTTCATCGAGTACGTAAGCCACGCCGCCCGTCATGCCCGCGCCGAAGTTCTTTCCGGTCGGACCGAGGACCACAACAGTGCCGTTGGTCATGTATTCGCAGCAGTGGTCACCCACGCCCTCGACTACGGCAGTGCCGCCGGAGTTACGGACGCAGAAGCGCTCGCCGCCGCGGCCATTCGCATACAAGGCGCCGCCCGTGGCACCGTACATGACGGTGTTGCCGAGGACGATGCACTCGGACGGAGTGTACTTGCGAGGAGTGACCGGCTTGATAACGATCTCGCCGCCGCTCATGCCCTTGCCCACATAGTCGTTGGCCTCACCGGTGAGAACGAGGCGGACGCCCGGTGCGAGGAACGCACCGAAGCTCTGGCCCGAACTACCGTGGAGGAGCAGGTTGATCGTGCCCGGAGGCAGACCTTCCTCACCCCACTGGTAGCCGATCTCGCCCGACACCATGGTGCCGGCGGAGCGGTTGACGTTGGTAATCTTGTAGGAAAGCGTGATCGGCTGGGCGTCATTGATCGCCTCCTTCGCATCCTGCATGATGATGTCGTCGAGGGTGCGATCCTCGGGAGCATCGTTGCGGGAGCGGGTGGCGTAACGCACCATGGTCGAATCGCCCTTGGCCACGTCCACCAGGAGCGGGCTGAGGTCGAGGGTGTTCGCTTTCGGATGATCGGGCACCACGCGCTGACGCAGCGACTCGGTACGGCCAATCATTTCGTTGATCGTGCGGTAGCCGAGCTTGGCCATGATCTCGCGGACTTCCTGCGCCACGGCGTTGAAGAACCGGACGAGGTTGTCGGGCGTGCCCTTGAACTTCGCGCGGAGCTTCTCCTGCGAGGTGGCAACGCCGACCGGGCAGGTATTCAGGTGACACTGGCGCACGTAGACGCAGCCGAGCGCGATGAGCGCAGCCGTGCCGAAGTTATATTCCTCAGCGCCAAGCAGCGTCGCGTAAACGATATCCTCACCCGTGCGCATTCCGCCATCGGTGCGGAGCGTGACGCGGTTGCGCAGGCCGTTGAGCAGCAGAACCTGATGGGTTTCCGCCACGCCCATTTCCCAAGCGCCGCCAGCGTTCTTCACCGAACTGAGCGGGGAAGCACCGGTGCCGCCATCGTGACCGCTGACCAGGATGATGTCGGCGTGAGCCTTGGCCACGCCAGCCGCGATGGTGCCGACGCCAGCCTCGGCGACGAGCTTCACGCAGACGCGGGCGCGCGGGTTCACCTGCTTCAGGTCATAGATGAGCTGAGCCAGATCCTCGATCGAGTAAATGTCGTGATGCGGCGGAGGCGAGATGAGCGTGACGCCGGGCACCGAGTGACGGAGCTTGGCGATGTACGCATTGACCTTGTGACCGGGCAGCTGACCGCCCTCACCGGGCTTGGCACCCTGAGCCATCTTGATCTCGATTTCCTTCGCGCTGGCGAGATAGGCCGCCGTGACGCCGAAGCGACCGCTGGCGATCTGCTTGATGGCGCTATTGGCCCAATCCCCATCCTCGCGGCGCTTGAAGCGCACCGGGTCCTCACCACCCTCACCGCTGTTCGACTTGCCGCCGATGCGATTCATGGCGATGGCCAGGGCCTCGTGAGCCTCGGGACTCAACGCGCCGAGCGACATGCCCGCCGTGGTAAAGCGGCGGCGGATTTCTTCAATAGGCTCGACTTCCTCGATCGGCACGGGGCCGGTCGGAGCGGGAATCATGTCCAGCAGGTTGCGGAGCGAATGCGGACGGTTGGTCAGCACGGCGTCGACGTACTTCTGGTAATCCTCCCACTTGCCGGCTTTGTCTTCGCCCTTGATGCCGACGAAGGTGTGGAAGCTCTGGAGCACCGGCGGAGTGACGGCGTGAAGCTCGCCACCGCGGCGCACGCGGTAGTAACCGGGGTCCTCCAGCTTGCCTTCCTCGACCGGGACAGCCTCGCCGAATGCCATGTGATGGCGGGTCAGGCTTTCCGCAGCGATTTCGTTGAAACCCACTCCCTGGATCTGGGTCGTGGTGCCAGCGAAGCACTCGTCGATGACCTTGGTGGAAACACCGATGGCCTCGAAGACCTGGGCGCCGCGATAGCTGCTCACGAGCGAGATGCCCATCTTGGACATGATCTTGAGGATGCCGTTTTCGAGGGCCTTCTTGTAGTTGATGGCCGCCGTGGCGAAGCCACCCTCGACCTGGCCCTTCTCGATCATTTCCCGAGCGGTTTCAAAGGCGAGATACGGGTTGATGGCGCTCGCTCCGTAACCGATGAGGCAGGCGATCTGATGCACGTCGCGGGCCTCGGCGGTTTCAGCAATGATGCTGGCGCGCATGCGCTTGCCGACGCGGCTCAGGTGATGATGCACGGCGCCCACGGCGACGAGCATCGGCACGGCCACGTTCTGATGATCCACTCCGCGGTCGGAGAGAATGATCAGACGGCCGCCGTTGTCGACCGCGCTCTCCGCCTCGAGGCAGATGCGGTGGACGGCATTTTCCAGACCCGCTGCGCCTTCCGAGACGGGCCAAGTACAGGGAATAGTGTGCGATTCAAAATCGCCGCCGATGGCGCGGAGCTTGTTCAGCTCGGCGTCAAAAACGATCGGAGATTCCATCACGACCTGATGGCAATGCTCGGGCGACTCGGAGAGCAGGTTGCGCCGCCATCCCATGATGGTGGCGAGCGACATGACGAGCTTCTCGCGGATCGGGTCGATCGGCGGGTTCGTCACCTGGGCAAAGAGCTGCTTGAAGTAGGTGTAGAGCAGACGCGGACGCAGCGAGAGCACCGCGAGCGGCGTGTCATCGCCCATGGAGCCGACGGCTTCCGCACCGTCCTTGTACATGGGCTTGAGGATCATATCGAGCTCCTCGCTGGAGTAGCCAAATGCGATCTGCTGCTGCGTGAGCGACATGATGTCGAGCTCGCCCTCGGAGGGCTTGAGCTCCTCCTCCTTCGTGTGCTCAAAGCGCACGAGGTTGTTGGCCAGCCACTCGCCGTATGGCTTGCGGGAAGCCAGGCCGAGCTTGATATCGGCGTCGCGGAGCAGCGTCCCCTCGGCCGTGTCGATGGCGATCATCTCGCCCGGGGCGAGACGACCCATCTCAACGATGTTGCGGAGGTCGAGTCCGTCAATACCAACCTCGGAGCCGAGGACGAAGATACCGTCGTCCGTCAGCTTGTAGCGGGCCGGGCGCAGACCGTTGCGGTCGAGCGAAGCGCCCACGGTGATGCCGTCGCTGAAGCACAGAGCGGCAGGGCCGTCCCATGGTTCGCAGATGCAGCGGTGATATTCGTAAAACTCCTTCACGACCTTGGGCAGGCTCTTGTCGGAGCTCCAGGCCGGAGGCACGAGCATGGTGACGGCGTGCAGCAGGCTGCGACCGCTCATGGTGAGAACCTCCAGGGCGTTGTCGAGGCTGGCGGAGTCGGACCCGCCGGGCTGGATGATCGGCTTGAGCAGATCGATGTCCTTGCCCCAGAAATCCGCCTGAAGCTCGGCCTCGCGGGCGCTCATCCAAATACGGTTACCGCGCACGGTGTTGATCTCACCGTTGTGCGCGAGCATGCGGAAGGGCTGCGCGAGCGGCCACTTCGGGAAGGTGTTCGTGCTGTAGCGCTGGTGATAGACGCAGATCGAGGTCTCGTAGTCGGGGTTCGAGAGGTCCGGGTAGAACTTCTCGACCGAGGCGGAGACGAGCAATCCCTTGTAGATGATCACGCGGTGCGAGAACGACGGGATGTAGAAATTATTGATCTTGGCGGCGGCGGCCATGTCCTCGATCTCGTTGCGAGCGAGGAAGAGACGGCGCTCGTAGTCGTCGTCGGCCATGCCCCAGGGCTTGCCGATGAGGACGTGCTCGATGCGCGGCAGAGTCGTCTGGGCCTTTTCGCCAAGGACACGGAGATTGATCGGCACCTCACGCCAGCCGAAAAGGAACAGACCGCGCTTTTCCAGCACCTCCTCGGTGATGGCCTTGGCGCGAGCCTGGGCGTAGGCATTGTCATGCGGCAGGAAGAGGACACCGACGGCCAGATCGCTTTCCTTGTACAGCGTATGGCCGAGGCGGGTCACCTCCGGCACGAAGAGCTTGTAAGGGATCTGGGTCAGGATACCAGCTCCGTCACCCGTCTTGGCGTCAGCGTCGAGCGCGCCGCGGTGCATGAGGTTGCAGATGGACCGGAGGCCCATGCGCAGGATGCGGTTGGAACGGCGTCCACTGACCTGAGCGACGAAACCTACCCCGCACGAATCATGTTCGTGCTCCGGACGGTACATACAAGTTGGGAGCGTTTCGGTATTCAGGCTATTTTGATTCATGTGTGTTTCCCCGTAGGTTTCCAGAGATGCAGTGGCAGGTCAGTGTTTTCAGAGAAAAACTGGGCAGCAAATTTCATTCCACGCGAGCAGATTGTCATCAAAAAACTCGCGTGGATCGCGAAAAATTCGCGTAACGAAGGTCTTGAGCGTTAAGCGCTTTGGCGTCCTTCGACCTTCCGGACGAAGGCCAGCACCTTGTGATCGTCTCCATGAGACGCCCAGACCGCCCTCAGGAAGTCGGCCGGATGCAGGCCATGCTCGCTGAGAAATCGCCGGTCACCGCTACAGCCATACATGATGTCATGGCAGAGGTCACCATGGAGGAAGCACTTCGCCTTGCGGGTGATACGAGGCAGCCAGGTGACTCCCTCCAGATCCGCAGTTTTAGGCGGAAGCTCGCTCTCGTCGATCTCCCCGGAGCTGGGCATGCCCTTTTGCTCATAGAGGAAGTAGTCGCGGCGGGCGGCGACGATGAGGAGGAAGGTGTCCCAGTCGGGTTCACCGTATTTCACGAAATCCTCGGCGTAGTCGTAGACGTTGATCGGTTTCAGGCCAATCGTGGCGAGAAAGAGCTTTTCGGCGTCGCTGAAGTACGAAGCGAGGTCGCGATTGCCGTCCTGGTAGGATTTGACGGCCTTGTCGTAGATCAGTCGGAGATTTTGGGTCCAGGCGTTGATGTCCATAGTCAGTCTTTTGGGGTTAATCGGTGAGAACCTCTTGCGCGGTCTTGAAATGCATCTTGGCGAAGCGAGCGAGGCTCTCGCTTCCACCCTGCTGGGCGATCTGGCGTCCGGCGGCCTTTACCGCCTTGGAAACACCGCGCAGGAGAGGCACTCCGGCTTCCTTGCCGTGGGCGTCGAGCCAGTCGATAAACTTCTCGCGGGCCAGGATCGAGGCGGCGGCGACGGCGTAGTCGGATTCCGCCTTGGTCTGCTGGTCGAGGGTGATGGCGCGGCCCTTTTCCATGAGAGCGCGCTGGAGGACGCGAACGTCGGCAAATTTGTCAGAAAGAGCTCGCGGGCAGTCGGGCTTCAGTTCGCAGAGGTTCTCGATGACGCGAGCGTGGCCCCAGGCGAGGAGGCGGTTCAGGTTGCCGATTTTTTTATAAAGTTCGTTATACCGCTCGGGGCTGATGGTGACGACACTCTGCGGGGTGCGGGATTCGCGGATAGCCTTGGCGAGATCGCGGATCTTCTTGTCCGATCCGATGCGCTTGCTGTCGGTAATGCCGAGTTTCTTGAACTGCTGGGCGATATCACGGTCGACGTAGGCCCCGGCGATGACGAGCGGGCCGAAGAAATCGCCCTTGCCGCTTTCGTCGATGCCGAAGTGCGGCTCGAACATCTCGGGCTTGAGCACCTCGTCATAACCGAGCTTGGCCTCACCAAGGATCTCGGGTTCCAGCCGATACTGAACAAACTCCTCGGTGCCACGACCTTGAACAACTACCTTCGGTCCTTTTTCATACACCGCGATGGTCAATTTGTCCTTCTGGGCAAAGAAAAGCGTATAGGGACGCGTCTCGAACTTGTAACCGTCCGCCTGGAGCAGCAGCTTGAGTTTCGCAGCTTGCTCAGAGGTGAGCGGCGTATTGTAGAGAGTGATGGCTTTTTCGGACACAGGAACACCCAGTAATACCCGGAGCACGGCAGAGGCGGAGGAAAAAATTCGCCAGTCGCTGGCCAAGTGGTTCCGGCGCAACGGGCGGAAGCTCCCCTGGCGGGAGACGACCGATCCGTACGCCATCCTGGTTTCCGAATTCATGCTCCAGCAGACGACGGTGGCAGCGGTAAAGCCGTACTTTCATCGCTGGATGGAGAGATTTCCGACCGTCCGGCACCTCGCGGAGGCCAGCGAGGAAGAGGTGCTACATCTCTGGCAGGGACTCGGGTACTATAGTCGGGCCCGCAATCTCCATGCGGCAGCAAAGGCGGTGATCGCGTGCCATGGGGGCATCGTGCCGAGTACCCGGGCGGAACTGAGGGCGCTGCCGGGGGTTGGCAACTACACGGCGGGAGCGGTTTCCGCGTTCGCCTTCGACGCGGTGGAGACGGTAATCGACGCAAACATCGCCCGCGTGCTGGCCCGCCTGAATAACTGGCAAAAACCCATCGACGATGCGACTGGGAAAACTTTCCTCGAAAAGGCGGCTCACGCGCTCCTGCCCGCAAAGGGTGGGCGCCTCCACACCTCGGCGTTGATGGAGTTGGGCGCGCTGGTTTGCACAGCGCGGAATCCGGATTGCGACGACTGCCCGGTGCGACTTGAGTGCCAGGCGGAAAACCCGGAGGCGTTACCCGTGAAACGGGCACGGCCCCAGGTGGAACTCATCGCGGAAAGCCGAGCCTGCGTCTTTGATCGGGGCAAGCTTTGGCTGGAACCGTCCCATGGTCCGCGCTGGAAAGGCATGTGGCTGCTGCCTCCCTCGGACGGCGGCGGTCGGCTTCTGCACACCGAGATTTACCCAATCACCCGGTATCGCGTGACCATGAGCGTACATGCGGAGCGAAGGACAAGTGAACTCTTCAAGGGATTTTCCCTGACGGAATTGCCCCCGATGCCATCTCCGCATCGGCGAGCTGTTGCAGCGTTGATCAGAAACGGGCATATTGGCTGACTTATGTCCTCTCCTTCACCTGTCTACGCGCCCGATGCCACCGGTCACTTCGGCCAGTACGGGGGCAAATTCGTCCCGGAGACGCTCTACAGTGCGCTCGAGGAGCTCGAGGAGGAATACCTGAAGGCCAAGGACGATCCGGCATTTCAGCAGGAGTACATGAACCTCCTGACCGACTACTGCGGCCGCGAAACGCCGCTCTACTATGCCGAGCGCCTGACCAAGCACCTCGGCGGAGCCAAGATTTACCTCAAACGAGAGGACCTCCTGCATACCGGCGCGCACAAGATCAACAATGCCATCGGGCAGGCCATCCTCGCCCGCCGCATGGGCAAGAAGCGAGTCATCGCCGAGACAGGCGCGGGCCAGCATGGCGTGGCGACTGCCACGGTGGCGGCGCGCTTTGGCTTTGAGTGTGTGATTTACATGGGTGCGGTGGACATGAAGCGCCAGGCGCTCAACGTGGCCCGCATGGAATTCCTCGGCGCGAAAGTGGTGCCGGTGACTGCTGGACAGGCCACGCTCAAGGAAGCGGTCAACGAAGCGATGCGCGACTGGGTGACGAATGTCCGCTCGACCCACTACATTCTCGGCACCGCCTACGGCGCCCACCCCTACCCTGTGATGGTGCGAGATTTCCACCGTATCATCGGCGACGAAGCTCGGCGGCAGATTCTTGAAAAGGAGAATCGCCTCCCCGATCTGCTCGTGGCCTGCGTGGGCGGCGGCAGCAATGCCATCGGCCTGTTTTACCCCTTCCTCGAAGACTCCTCCGTGCGTCTCGTGGGGGTGGAAGCCGGCGGCGAAGGCATCATCAAGGGCCGCCATGCGGCGCGTTTCCAGGGTGGACGCCTCGGCGTGCTCCAGGGGGCCAAGACATGGCTGCTCGCCGATGAGGACGGGCAGATCGAATTGACTCACTCCATCTCGGCCGGTCTCGACTACGCCGCGGTGGGACCCGAGCATTGCTACCTGCGCGAAATCGGTCGGGCAGAATACGACTACGCCACGGATGATGAGGCGCTGGCGGCTTTCCGTACGCTCGCCTCCGTCGAGGGAATCATCCCTGCGCTGGAGTCCTCCCATGCGGTGGCTCACGCGATAAAGGTCGCACCCAAGATGAGCCCCGATCAGCTCGTGATCGTCAATCTCTCCGGTCGCGGAGACAAGGACGTCTCGCAGGCCGCGGAGATTTTGCTAAAGAAGAGCGTGTAGCTGAGTCCCGGCCATCCAAGAGATTCTAAGCTTAGTTGCCGGTCGCGAAAGCTCCGCCGACCATATAACTTCTTTACAAAGCAGATGGATCAGCGTAGGCGGGCGGCATTCCCTCCATCAAATGAAGTTTATCACCCCCCTGGCGGCGATCACCGCGGCACTTACATCCATCGCTTGCGCTCAAGTCACTCAAATCGAAATAGCCGCGAGGTATGAAGGCATCGACCCGGGCATCGTTGAGGGCGCTTCCAAGGACGAACCAGCCAATCTTGCCATGCCCCGCATCACTGTTAAGTCAGGCAAGATCGCAACCGTCCATGTAAACGGGGAATACATATTTCCAATTGGAGACGAGTCCCATGAAGCCTCAGCCGGAGCTAGCATCAAAATCACCGCTGCTTACAAAGATGGGAAATGCACCATTTCCGGAATGAGCCTGCTCCGCAAACCGGATGTCCTCGAAAGTAAAGAATCGCTTTCCCCGAAAAGCTTTGTCAGCTTCGAAACCTTCTTTTCCGGGACGGTTTCAGCCAACACCGAGATCCCCATCGAGCTAGGGCAAGCTGTTCCCGGCACCCTGTTTCTGAAACTCACACCACTGGATGCCAACGGGAAGCCGGCTTCCTGAAGCTCGCCTACTCCACGTCATCACCCGCATGAGTGAGGCGGATCTTCGGCAGCGGCATGGCCTCCGCTTCCTCCGGGCCGTGAATCAACTCCTCCAGGCGGGCCTTGGTGGCCAGGAACTCGGGTGATAGGAACTGGCTGGAACTGCGCGGACGCGGGACGGGAACCTCGATGACTTCCATGATGCGGCTCGGATTCGTGCCGAGCACCAGGATGCGGTCGGAGAGGTAGATTGCCTCGTCGAGATCATGGGTCACGAACATGATCGTGACGTCGACACGCTTCCAGATCTCCAGCAGGTAGCTTTGCATCTTGCAGCGGGTCTGAGCGTCGAGTGCGCCGAAGGGCTCGTCCATGAGCAGGATTCGCGGATTGTTGGCGAGAGCGCGCGCGATGGCGACACGCTGCTTCATGCCGCCGGAGAGCTCGTGCGGATAAGAGTTCTCAAATTTGCTCAGGCCGACGAGATCGATCCACTGGCGAGCTTCGCTTTCCGACTCCGTGGAGGAACGCCCACCGATCTCCAGGCCAAACATGACGTTCTTCTTCACCGTGAGCCACGGAAAGAGCGTGTAGCCTTGGAAGACCATGCCGCGATCCGAACCCGGAGCGGAAACCTGGGTTCCCTCCAACAAGACATCGCCGGATGTGGGTGTCTCCAACCCTGCGATGATACGGATAAGGGTGGACTTGCCACAACCGGACGGGCCGACCACGCACATGAACTCGCGGCGGAAAACCTGGAGCGAAATGTCATTGAGCGTCGTGTGGGTGTGAAACGTCTTGTTCAGATGGTTGACGTCGAGAATGACCGGGCGGCTCTTGAGCTTGGAGAATCGCGCGGCGACCTCCGGGCTCTGGTCCAGGTGGCTGGGCAGGTTAAGCGTTTGCATTGGCTGTCTCCGTGTTCTGTGTGCTGTTGCGACGACGATCGAGGATGGCGCGCATCAGGGATTTCTTTGCTCCCTTCTGCCATGGGAAGATCTGGCGTCCGACCCAGTCGAGGATGCGGTCGGAGGTGAAGCCAATGATGCCGATGATGATGATGGCGGCAAAGACGTTGTCGTAGATGCGGTACTTCGCCTGCTGGTTGATGAAGAAGGTGATGCCGGAACTGGCGCCGATGTATTCCGCCACGATCAGGTAGGTCCATGCCCACCCGAGCAGGATGCGCATGTCATTGTAGAGATCGACCGCGATGCCGGGCACGACGACGCGAAACACGAGTTGTCGGCGATTGGCCCCGAGGGTCTGCGCGGCCTCAACGAGCGAGGTGTCGAGCTTGCGCGTCGTATTGGCTATGACCAACACCTGCTGGAAGAACGTGCCGATGAAAATGATGGCGATCTTGGGCGCATCGTAGATGCCGAGAACGGCCACCGCCAGTGCGCCGAAGGCGGGCGCAGGCATGTAGCGGGTAAAGTCCACGAAGGGCTCGGTGATGCGGGAAAAAAACGGGAATGTGCCACAAAGAATGCCGAGAGGCACCCCGACGACAGAACTCCAGAGAAAGCCCCAGAAGATGACCTGGATACTTTGCCAGAGGCTTTCATGCAGCCATTTTTCGCCCTTGCGTTTGGGCGGGGTGGTGAAGCTCTTATAAAAGGCCACCGCGACCTCATGAGGGGCGGGAAGAAAGACCGGATTCGCCGGGGTGCCAGTAGCGAGATGACCACCCGAGGTTGCCAGCTTGGCATTCTCGGCTTTGAAAGTGGTCCGCTCAATCAGCGCGTCACGGGTGAAATACGATACATCGCCCGGATCATCGATCTTGACCAGCGGATGCCAAACAAAGGGCACGTAGCTAACGATCGCCCAGACCGCCAGCGGGAGGGCAAAGGAGATCCACAGCAGAATCAACTGCCGCGACTCCGGGAGCGTCCCGAATGGAACCAGCCATTTCTTTCCCTTGCTCATGAGTAGTGGTGGGACCGGCCGCAGAGGGACGTCAGCGACCGGTCCGAATTCGCTATTATCTTACAGAGAGTCCGTGATGGCCGGAGCGATGTAGTCCGCAGTGGGCTGCGGCTTGTCGTAGACCTTGTTGGAGACGTTGAACTCATCGACCACGACATTCGAGCCGTAGACGGAATCCAGCCCCTCGCCCTTCTTGAAGACCTTCTTGGCCTCGTCGAGCTTGAGGATCTTGGTGCCGCTGACGAACTTCGCATATTCCTCGGGCGAGAGATTCACGCGGGAGGCCATGATCTTCACCGCATCATCATGCGTGGCGGGATCATAGAAGTAGTCGACGACCTTGTACCAAACCTGGGCGATCTTTTTCCACTCCTCCGGGTGAGCCGAGAGGCTGGCCGGGCTAACGGCGAGCACGTCGTAGATCAGGCCGGGAACGTCCTTGCTGGTGTAGATCGGCTTGGAACCGGGGACGGCCTTGAGGGCTTGTCCGGAATTCGGCTGCCAGGCGCCGATGGCGGCGACATCGCCGGAGGCGAGTGCCTTGGGAGTTTCACCAGTCGGCACATTGACGAGCTCGACGTCGGATTCCTTCATGCCTACAGCCTGGAGGCCCTTGAGTAGAAGCAGGTGGTCGACGAAGCCGACTTCCACGCCGACCTTCTTGCCCTTGAGATCCTGCAGCTTCTCAATGCCGGGCTGGCCGACGATCATGTCGTTGCCGTTCGAGAAGTCATTGATGAGAATCGTCTTGCTCGGCGCGCCGGTTGCGCCAGTCACGAGAGCGTCGCCATTTGTCATACAGACGGCGTCGAGCTTGCCTGCGGCAAAGGCCTCCATCGAGGGCACGTACTCGAACCACTCGAATTGAACATCCACGCCGGCTTCCTTGAACCAGCCTTTCTGGATCGCAACCTCCCAGGCCACCCAGCCCGGCCAGTCGCTGTAACCGATCTTCAGGGGTTCCGCCTGCGCGACACCGCCACAAAGCGCGGCAGCGAGCAGACCCATCAGTGTTTTCTTCATCATGGTTGTTCTCCGTTTGTTGTTGGATCGTTCGAGGGGTTCAAAAGACTCCGGCGGTTCGATGCCATTCGACCGGGGCGGTCTCGCGGCGGGCTTTTTCCACAATCGCGGCGAGGGCTTCGCCGATTTCCTCAAAGAGCAGCTTTCCGCGTTCGGCGGTGCCTTCGGTCGGGTTGCCGGTGACGCCATTCATGCTCGTATTGGCGACCATGTAGTTAAATATCGTCTCGGTCGTGCGGTCGGGATCATCCTCGGCGACCGACATGTCCACAGAGTCCGGTGCGAGGTGCAGCATGAGATCGGTCTCGGCCTTGTTGGCGTGCAGATCGGCGGCGTCGCTGATGAAATACTCCCAGATGGACGGCGTGAGATTGAAGGTGTTGCGCGTGGCGATCTGGAGCCGGTTGACGTAATCGAAGCGGAGGCGATCCACCGCGACGCGGAGCGAGGCATCGTTGCCAAAGTGGGAATTCACGAGAAGAAGGCGCTTCCATCCTGTCGCGACGGCCCAGGCCGCAATCTCGCGCAAAGTATGAATGAAGGTCTCGTGGAAAATCGAAAAGGTCCCCGGCCATCTCTCGGTGTGACCGACGGACACCGTATAGGAAAGAGCAGGCAATACTGGCACTCCGGTTGCGGCGGAGGCGTAGTCGCAGGCTGCGGTGGCGATTACGGTATCGGTATTAATCGGGAGATGCGGCCCGTGTTGTTCCGTGGCTCCGACCGGAAGGAGAAGCATATCGCCGCCGCCTGCCTGGAGGTCGCGAATGCGCGTCCAGGAAAGGTGCTCGAGCCGCACCGGCTTGCGTGAATCTCCCGGTCCGTAAATCATAAGAGATCACTCCAGCGTGTGAATACCTCGATGGCCGTTTCGCGCAGCACAGGGAGGCATTCCTTTCCTTGCGACATCATGATGTCGGGATCTACACCCGATTCTGTGAGGTAGTCGCGGGAGTCCTCCACCATCTCGGAGAGGATCTCAGGTGTCATCTCCAAGTGGAACTGCATGCCGTAAAGCGAATGCCCGTAGCGGAAGAGCTGATTCGGCGTGAGTTCCGAAGAGCCGAGCCGCATGCCGCCAACCGGAATTTCAAACACGTCGCCATGCCAGTGCGTAGTGACGAAGTCTTTCGGCAAACCGCCCCAGATGGGGTCGTAGTCCGCGATGGGATCAAGCGTGACACGATAGAACCCCACCTCGCGATGCGGAGCCTTGCGCACCTCCGCGCCGAGCCCTGCCGCCATCAACTGAGCACCCAGGCACAAGCCGATGATCGGCTTCCCCTCCGAGACGACCTGACGCACCAGGTTCGTCTCCGCACCGAGATAGGGATATTGATCCTGCTCGTAAACACCCTGCGCTCCGCCGCCAAGGGCAAGTCCGTCGTATCCTTCCAACGTCACGGGAACCTGCTGGCCGAGGTCGGACCTCAAGACATCAAGGCTGATGCCTCGCTGGGTGAGAACTTCACCGAGCAGGCCGGGTTTATCGGTATCTCCGTGTTGGACGAACAGGACTTTCTTTGAGCGCATGGGTCAGTACAGGCGGGCGTATTTATGAATTTCCCACGGCGTGACAGTGAGGTTGTACTCCTCCCACTCCGCGGATTTGTAAGTGATAAATTCCTTCTTCAGTTCCGCCCCGAGAATCTGCTCGACGAATGGGTCGCGATCGAAGGCCGCAACAGCCTCGCCGAGCGATCTGGGCAGATGCTGGACACCGAGTTCAGCGAGTTCGGCATCCGTGTGTTCATAAAGATTTTCCGTGCGCGGCGGCCCGGGATCGAGCTGTTGCTCGATGCCCTCAAGCCCGGCAGCAAGCGCGAGGGCGGCGGCGAGATAGGGATTGCAGCTCGAGTCGGCATTGCGCGATTCCACCCGTCCTCCCGCCATGGGGATGCGGACCGAGTTGGTGCGATTGTTGGTGCCGAACGAGTTAAAGACCGGAGCCCACGAGTAGTAGCCCATAAGGCCGCGGCGCACGAGGCGCTTGTAGCTGTTCACCGTTGGAGCCCAAGCCGCGCAAAGGGCCTGGCCGTGGCGCAGGATGCCAGCGGTAAACTGATAGCCCAGCGCGGACAGCCCGAGGCTGTACGGGTCGCTGCGATCCGCCTGCTTGAAGAGATTTTCGCCGGTTTCCAGGCTGGCAAGCGACATATTGAAATGCGCCCCATTGCCCGTCTTGTCGCCGAAGGGCTTCGGCATGAAGGTGGCGATGAGTCCATACTTCGCCGCGACCTGCTTCGCCATATAGCGGAAGAAGATGTAGCGGTCGCACATGGTCAGCGCATCGGAATAGCCAAAATCAAACTCGAACTGCCCGTGGCCATCCTCGTGGTCAAAGGAATACAGCCCCCAGCCCAGGTCGTCGATGTACCCGGCGATTTCGTCCAGCATGGGATAGCTATCAAGGAACCGCTTCACATCGTAGGCGGCCTTGGAAAGGTTGTCGTCCTTGTTAGCAACCTCGAGTCTGCCGTCGTCTGTTAGCTTAAGAAAGTACACCTCGCATTCGATGCCGAGATTGAACTTCCAGCCCTTCTCCGCCGCACGGGCGAGAACGCTCTTCAAGACATTGCGCGTATTCAGCGGATAAGACTCGCCGTGATAGGTATTGTCTGCCGGGAACCAGGCGACTTCCTTTTGCCAGGGAAGCTGAATGCCTCGCTCCAGATCAGGCACGGAGGCGATCTCATCGTCGTTGGGGCTCTGACCGAGGCCGTCGAGCGCGTAGCCCGTGTAAAGCTCCGAACCCGAAGCAAAACTTTCAAAGTGCGAGATGGGCACCACTTTTCCCTTGGGAACACCGTGGATATCCACGTAAGCGCCGATGCAATACTTCACACCCTTTCCCTGAAGATCCTCTTTGATTGCTTTTACATCCGACATGGTTCGCACACTGCCTCCGTCCTTCCTATACAACAATAGGAAGACCTTCCTATGAGGCGGCTGATTCAGCGTATTCGCGCTGAAAGGCGAGTGCTGCGGCGTGGCGGTTTTCCACCCCGAGTTTACGAAAGATTTTCTCCAGATGGTTCTTCACCGTGTGAGCACTGATCCCGAGGATGATGGAGATTTCCTCATTGGATTTGCCCTGGCACATCCAGTCGGCCACTTCGCGTTCCCGCTGGCTCAGCCCGCTCTCGGACGCCATGGGTGCGCATTCCAGGCCGCGCTCCTCCACCAGGAGAAGGCCGCAACCCGCATGCGGGTGGCGCGTGAATCGTATTACCAACTCCCTCGTTCCCTTCGGAAAAGTCCAGGACGCTCCACGCCGCGACGGATTTTGCAATCGGGAAGCGACCATTTCGTGCAAGGGCGCAGGCAGTTCGCTTTGCCCGGCGGGACGTCCGCCGACATAGCGCCAGATGAGCTGGCGAGTAACAGGACTCCAGAACCGGACATCGCCCCCATCGTCCAGGATGACGTGGTGACGGTTCAGGGCATTCTCGATCGGCTCCACATTGCGCGGGAGGACTTCCGCGTCGATGAGCACATCCATGTGAACATCAAATCCGGCCACGCCCACGCAGCGACCGCCGAATTTGATCGGGGCCGCCTGACTGGCGATAAAGAGATTTTCCCCGCCGACCCGGTATTCGTACGGATCGATTACGACCTGGCTACCGCGACAGGCCGGAAGCCGATACCACTGGGCGCCAGGTTCATCGTAGTCGGTATTGGGCTCAAGCTGCACCTCTCCGCCGAAGCGATGCCACAGCGGCACAAAGCGACCGGATTCATCATGTCCCGGCGCACCGGCATATTCATGGTCCCGGCCATCGAGGGCATCGGGTTGCCAAACCGACCACACCCCAAGGAAGTGCGGATTTGCGTCGAGCACTGAGCGAAGAACGCCATTATAGACCTCGCGGTTTCGGACTCCGAGGGCATGCAGCGAGGCGAGAAGGCCAGCCAAATGCCCCGCACTTTGCGGTGAAGCGGCTGTTTTTGGGTGGTCCATGCCCTCATAAAGCAAATTCCGTACCGAGTTGAAAAAACGCAAAAATCGCCCTCGGGGCGACGCTTTACACTTTCCCTCCCCGCCCGCGCTGGGCAGTGTGATTCCCTTTTCGTCATGAGCTCACCCGATCTGAACGTGCGCAAAGTCGCCACCCTGGCCCGCCTCGCGCTCTCCGATGAGGAGGTCGCCACATTCCAAGACCAGCTCGGTCGCATCCTTGAGCATATCGAGCATCTCAAAAAGCTGGATGTCTCGGACGTGGAACCCACCGCCCACACGTATCCGGTCTTTAACGTCACCCGCGACGATGTGCCGGGTGAAAGCCTGCCGCGCGAAGCCTTCCTCGGCATCGCCCCGCGCTCCGCTAACAATCTCCTGATCGTCCCGAAGGTTCTCGAATAATGGATCTGACCACTCTCTCCGCAGCCGAACTCCAGGCTGGCTTCCGCGCCGGTCAATTCACCCCCGTCGACGCCATCACGGCGCTGGAAAAACGCATCGAGGCCGTCGAGCCGCAGGTGCAGGCTTTCCTTTCCCGCGATTTTGAAGCAGCCAGGAAAGCTGCCGAAACCGCCGACATCTCCCTCCCGCTGGGCGGCGTGCCCATCGGCATCAAGGACGTGATCAACGTCAAGGGCGAGTCCTGCACGGCTGCCTCGAGGATGCTCACCGGCTACACCTCGCCCTACGACGCCACGGTGATTACCAAGCTCCGAGCGGCGGGTGCGATTCCGTTCGGCCGCCTGAACATGGACGAGTTCGCCATGGGATCGTCGACAGAAAACTCGGCCTACCAGGTCACCCGCAACCCATGGGATACCTCCCGGATTCCGGGTGGCTCGTCGGGTGGTTCCGCTGCTGCCGTGGCTGCGCTGGAGGTTCCGGCTACGCTGGGATCGGATACGGGCGGATCGATTCGCCAACCCGCCGCCCTTTGCGGCTGCGTGGGCCTCAAGCCCAGCTATGGCCGCGTTTCCCGCTACGGCCTTATCGCTTTTGCGTCTTCGCTCGACCAGATCGGGCCATTTGCCCGCACGACGAAGGATTGCGCCCTGCTGCTCAACGCCATCGCCGGACGCGATCCGCGCGACTCGACCTCGCTCGATTTGCCGACGGAGGATTTCACCTCCCAGCTCGGTCGTGACCTGAAGGGCGTAAAACTCGGTATTCCGAAGGAATATTTCGTCGACGGCATGGATGCCCGGGTCCGCGCCAAGGTCGAGGAAGCCATCCGCCAATGCGAAGCCGCCGGGGCGGAGTTGGTGGAAATCTCGCTCCCGCACACGGAATACGCCGTATCGGTTTACTATATCATCGCCACCGCCGAGGCATCGGCCAACCTGGCCCGCTTCGATGGCGTGCGCTACGGCAAGCGAGCCGATCAGCCGAAGGATCTGATGGATCTCTACCTGCGCTCGCGCGAGGAGGGATTTGGCAGTGAGGTAAAACGGCGTATCATTCTGGGTACCTATGTCCTGTCGAGCGGCTACTACGATGCGTACTACCTCCGTGCGCAAAAGGTGCGCACGCTCATCCGGCGCGACTTTGAAGCCGCGTACGAGAAGGTCGACGCCATCGTCTGCCCGACCTCGCCTGATCTGGCCTTCCCGATTGGCGAGCGCACGAGCGACCCGCTGCGCATGTACCTGGCGGATATTTTCACCATTGCAGCCAACCTGGCTGGAATCTGCGGCATCAGCGTTCCATGTGGATTTGTGGAAGAAGGCGGGAAGCAACTCCCGGTCGGACTCCAATTCCTCGGCAAATCGCTCGACGAAAGCAGGCTCCTCGGGGTGGCAGATGCCTACGAGCGACTCTCAGGCTGGAATAAACAGGTCGCTCCCCTTAAATAAATGAGTCTACTCTTCTTCAAGCGCGTGTTGGCCAATCCCTTGCAGGTTGGCTACATCGTGCCCAGTTCACCATTCCTCACCCGCCAAACCTCCCGTCGCCTGGATTTCTCCAAGCCCCGTGTGGTGGTGGAACTCGGACCCGGCGAGGGTTGCCATACCCGCAAGATCGTGAAGCGGATGGATAAGAACTCCCGCCTCTTTGCCTTCGAGTTGGACGAGGAGTTCGTGGCGCACCTGCGCAAGCAATTCGCCCATGACCCGCGCGTGACGATCCTGCACAGGAACGCCACCGAGATGCCCGACGTCCTCGCCGAGCATGGGATCACACATTGCGACTATATCGTTTCCGGTCTGCCCTTCCTCGTAATTCCCGAGGAAGCCCGCGGCAAGCTCCTCGGCAGCATCTCAGATGCGATGCACGAGGAGAGCAGGTTCATCACCTATCAGGTGACCACCCAGCTGTGCGACGAGAGCCACCTCTTTGAGTTGCACGACAAGGAATACTGCGCCCTGAACGTCCCGCCGATCAACGTGCTGGAGTTCAAGAAGGCGCAAGCCGCCCGCTAGAGATTTTGCATCGCCGAGGAGCCAGCTCCTCGGCATGCTGGCGGGATGCTTGAAGTGACCGCCTTTTTTTGCGTCCTCGGAACTGTTTTCTGCGGACTCATCGTCGCCGCGATTCTGACGCGAATCGCCTATGCCATCTCGGAGAAGATCACCGAGGCTCCGCTGCTCGACGCTTTTGTCAGCCTTTACACCTGGGTGCCGTGGGCAGTCGGCGCGACCTGGGACGGATGGCGCGGATTTTTTGCCGCCGTCGTCGCCCAGCTTCTCTTTCTCCATTTCTTCTGCCTGGTGCACCGAGCCATTCGCGGCAAGAAGGGGCGCACCCTCACCGATGCCCAGGCCCATGTGCTGGGACCGATCCGCAATCAGGTGTGCCTTTTACTCCAGACTCCGGCCGTGCTCGCCTTCGTGGCGATCCGCGCTACGGAACTCGTCCTCTACCCCATCGTGGCCGGCATCGGTAAGCTCCCCACCTACAAGCAAAGCGAGTGGGTCAATTTGTCGCGCCACAAATATGATGGCTTGGTCGGCTACGATTTGCTCTGGTGCTGGTACTGTGATTGGATGACGGGGCTCTGGAGCCTGGGCAGCGAGATGCTTCGCAACATTGAGTCCTTCTGGTGCCCGATTCGTTTCCGCAGCGATGCCAAGAATCGCAACGCCTCCATCGACTTTCCCGATGTGAAGGAGTGGGCTCCGGCCGATGGATCGCTGGAAGACGCCGTGCGCCTGATCGAGAAACACTACGACGGCAAGCGGAAGAACAGTTGGTGGGGTCACCCAGACCGCAGCAAGGAATAGTGACCTTCCACCGCATCGAGCCAAACGAGCATTACCGCGACCTGCGGCTGACCTCCGAAGGCGGGGCGTGGGATTTAGGCCTGAACGCTTACGCGTCTGGAATGCGCGTACGCATGGGGGTGAACAATAAACCGCCCAAGGTTCTCGACTTTTGTATTGGTCAGGATGCTTCCTTGTTCGCTCCCGCGCTTACAAGCGTACTAAAAAGACTCGAACCTCTGGAGGAATCCGTCTCTCCCGAGGAGATCGACGCCGTGTTTCCCTGGGCGGGAACACGGCCCGATATGGCCATTCACCTGGACTCGCTGCTCAGCGTGTTGTCCTGAGCAGGCGGCCCCGGCCCGGCGTCCCCACGAACTTCCCGTCCCGGACAGCGAGCTGCCCGCGTACGGAGACATGGGTCGGCTTGCCTTTGATCTCCCAACCCTCGAAAGCGTTGTAATCGACATTCTGGGTCTGGGTGGCAGCGGAGATCGTCCCGCGATAGGCCGGATCATAAACCACCAAGTCAGCATCGCAACCGGGCTGAATGGTTCCCTTGCGCGGAAAGAGGTTGAAGGTCTTGGCGGCGTTCGTGCTCGCCACCGCCACGAAGGTCTGGAGGTCCAGGCGGCCCTCAGCCACGCCATGGGTATAGAGCAGATTCACCCGATCCTCGATGGCCGGGATGCCATTGGGGATTTTGGTAAAGTCATGTTCGCCCATACGCTTCTGTGTGAAAAAGTCGAAAGGCGCATGGTCGGTTGCCACGGTCTGGATGAGGCCTTGACGCAGGGCATTCCACAAAATTGGCTGATTACTGGCGTCGCGAAGGGGCGGAGACATCACATATTTGGCTCCTTCAAAATTCCCTAATTCCGCGTAATTTTTATCGATAAGCAGATATTGGATAAGCGTTTCTATCGAAACATCCACACCCCGCAGGCGGGCGCGAAGGGCTTCCTCCAATGCCTCCACGCAACTCAGGTGCACAATGTACACCGAAGCCCCGGTAAGCTCCGCAAAGGTCATCAGATGATGCACCCCTTCGGCTTCCACCCGTGGCGGACGGCTGGCATGATGTCCCTCCGTTCCAGTCACGCCGCGCGCAAGGAGGTCTTTTTGCAGGCTCGAAATAAGGGTGGAATTTTCACAATGAGCAGCGGTGATGACGCCCAGTTCCTTGGCAATACGCAACGTTTCGTAAAGCTCTTCATCGTCGATTCCCAACGCCCCCTTATAGGCCAGGAAGATCTTGAAGGACCCGATACCCTTCGCAACGATTTCACGCAATTGAGCCGGAGTACTCTCGTCGAACCCCGCCACCCCAACATGGAAAGCGTAATCACACGCCGCCTTGCCGGAGGCCTGCCGGGTCCAGGTTTCAAATCCCTCCAGCGGAGTCGTTCCCCGCCCCGGCGTGCACATATCGAAGATGGTCGTGGTGCCGCCGATGAGGGCCGCTTTGGTCCCGGACTCATAGTCATCCTTGGAATAGGTGCCCATGAACGGGAGATAAATATGGGTGTGGGGATCAATGAAACCGGGGAAGACGTACTTGCCCGAGGCATCGATCACCTCCGCCCCGGCGGGAACCTCTATGTCGGGAGCGATGTGCGTGATGGTTTCTCCCTCGCACCAGATATCCGCCACGTAGCGGGAGTCGGCGGTGACGATTTCGCCGTTTTTAATGAGGAGGGCCATGTCAGCGACTCAGGGCGTGGGATTGCGCCACGAAGGTTTCGCTCTTCCAGTCCCCGTCGGTCTCGGCCTTTTTCTTGGCCTCGCGCTGGAGGCGGACGAGTTCCGCGTGGGTGGTGAAGTACTGGAGGCTCTTGCCTTTAAAGTCCTCGAGCGTTTCAAAGCCGTGTTTCTCCATGAAGGCGAGGAGTTCCTCTTTCATCGAATGGATCAGCTCGTAGCCGTGCTTCAGGACGCCAGTGCAAACCTGCACGGTGTCGGAACCCAGAAGGATGAACTGTGCAGCGTCGTGGCCGGACTCGATGCCACCGATGCCGGACAGGGTTCGGCCGGGGAATTCGTTGCGGATCATGGTCGCAATTTCCATGCACATGCGGAGCGCAATCGGGCGGATGGCCTTCGAAGAATAGCCGCCGGGAGTCGTATAACCCTCCACCGTAGGCTCGGGTCGGAGTGTATCGAGGTTCACCGCGATGACCGAGCGGATGGTATTGATGGCGCTGATACCGTGACAGCCTGACGCGAGAGAAGCACGCGCCGGGGATTCGATATGAGTGACGTTTGGCGTCATTTTGGCCCATACCGGCTTTTTGGCTGCGGCCATCACCCAGCTACAAACCTCGGAAAGAATGTCGGGGTTCTCGCCCATGGCGGAGCCCATCTTTCGCTCCGGCAGACCATGAGGGCAGGAGAAGTTGAGCTCAAACCCATCGACGCCTGCCGCCTCGCAACGCTCGATGATTTCCACCCAGGCATCGCGACGGTACTCCTCCATGATCGAGGCAATGAGGATGCGATCGGGGAAGGCGTCCTTGCACTTCTTGAACTCCTCCAGCCAGATCTCTAGCGGGCGGTCGCTGATGAGTTCGATATTCTCCCATCCCACAACTTCGCGGCCATCGGCGGCGTGAAGTTTGCCATAGCGCGGGGAGACGTTGATGACCTTGGAAGCATCCAGGCTGACGGTCTTGGCCACGACACCGCCCCATCCTTCCCGGAAAGCGCGGCTGATGACGTTGAAATTGGTTCCTGGAGGGCCTGAGGCGATCAGGAACGGGTTTGGGAGCTTCAGGCCATCGACGGTAGTGGCAAGCGTGGGCATTGAGCGTTGGGTTAAAGGGAAAGAATTCCCCCTTTTGCCTCGGGAATCCATCGCAATTTCTCAAATCCAGTTGCACCACCCGCGGAAGATCGCAACGATGGTCAGATGGCACGCAACGTTCGCATCGGCCTCATCCAGGCCACTTGCACACACTCGGGTGACGCCGACCCGAAGGTGATCAAGCAGGCGATGATCGAGAAACATATCGGCTACATCGAGGAGGCCGCAAAACGCGGCGCTCAGATCGTCTGTCTCCAGGAGCTGTTTTTTGGCCCGTACTTCGCGGCGGAGCAGGAGATGAAGTGGTACGACATGGTGGAGAAAATCCCCGACGGCCCAACCACCCAACTCATGATCGAGACGGCCAAACGCCTCGGCATCGTGCTCATCGTCCCCATTTACGAAGTGGAGAATACCGGGGTTTACTACAACACGGCATCCATCATCGATGCCGACGGCACCTGGCTGGGCAAGTACCGCAAGAGCCATCTGCCGCATTGCCAGCCTGGCTTCTGGGAGAAGTTCTACTTCCGGCCAGGCAACCTCGGGTATCCCGTTTTTGAAACTGCCGTGGGCAAGGTTGGCCTGTATATCTGCTATGACCGCCATTACCCGGAGGGTGCGCGCTGCCTCGGGCTGAATGGCGCAGAGATCGTCTTCAATCCGTCGGCGACTGTCGCGGGCCTGAGCGAGTATCTTTGGAAGCTGGAGCAGCCAGCTCATGCCGTGGCGAACCAATACTTCCTCTGCGCGGTCAACCGCGTGGGCATGGAGAAGCCCTGGAACATTGGGGAATTCTACGGCTCCTCCTACATCTGCGACCCGCGCGGCCAGATGGTGGCGGTGGCATCCCGCGACAAGGACGAGGTGCTGGTCGAGACAGTCGACCTGGATCTCATCCAGGAAGTCCGCAATGTGTGGCAGTTTTACCGGGACCGGCGTCCGGAGACCTACGAGCCGATTACCGAGCTTTAAGGTTCCAAAAATCGTATCCGGCGCTCAGTCCAGAGCGCCGGGCCACGATGATTTCATCCTGCTCAGGGAAATCATTGCCAGATCAACGCGCCCGCGCCGGGCTTCGACACTCAATGAACGCGATGTCGCCGCATCGGCGATCGGCCAGTAGATCAAGCCTCCCGCAGCGAAGATTTCCAGCGTTGTCCGATCCCCATAGATTCGAATATCGAGCGCAGCAGCTTTTCCGGGAATCCGCACCGAGGTTTCCCCGCAGGAGAGCTGGCGAGAAGCCGGATCGTAGAGGAGCCCGATTTCTCCGACCTGCAAGGCGAGATGCCCATCATTCTCTTCGCTGATCACGATACTCAAAGCGAAGCCATCCATGGCTTCCGCCAGGACTTCGCGCTGTCCCTCCTCGAGCGAAACCCCGGGCCAGGTTTGCTCAGGTTTCCTCAATGTTTCCACCTCGCTCACGGGATTGAGAGCGATGCGAGGGCCATCGTCGCCCTCAGCCAGTGACACCTCAAGTGGCAGGGACATGCATTGGCTGAACGTCCCTCCATTTGCCGGACCCCGCAGCCAACCGATGAGCACCCGGCGGTCGCGGGGTTCACTATCAAAGGTCTGGCCCGCGTAGTAGGAAGTGCCGAAAATCGAACGCAGTGGCTCGGTCCCCGGCACAAAGGTGGTACCGTCAAAAGAGCCGATGAGATATTGCCCATCGGCTCCGATAAGGATCCACCTCTCCTCATCCTGCCAACGCAGAGGGAACATGTCTGGACACTCAAAGAGAAAAGCATCCTTCCCCTCCCCGCCCAGCACGCGGCTCAGAGGCGTCCATCGCTTCAGGTCGCGGGATGAGAGGAGATGGATCGCGTGCCTAGCTCCATCCGGGACATAAAGAGCCATCAACCAGCGATCGCGCGCATCGTCACGAAACACCTTCGGATCGCGATTGCCTCTCTCGATGGTGGGAATGACCGGATTGCCGGAGTACTTGATGAACTCCCGCCCGTCGGAGGAATGAGCGAGACACTGGACGGAGTCTTCCTTGGCCCCGGTGTAGAGCAGAGCCATGGAGCCATCGGGGTCGAGGCCGCTGGTGTTTTCCTTATCCCAGACGGCGCACCCGCTGAACATGGCTCCGTGCTCATCCGGGAAAAGAGCGATGTCGAGTTCCGTCCAGTGAACAAGGTCCCGACTGACGGCGTGGCCCCAGTGCATGTTTCCCCAGTCAGTGAAATAGGGATTGTGCTGATAAAAGAGATGATACTCGCCGCGATACCAGACGAGGCCATTCGGGTCATTCAACCAGCCCTGACGGCAGGAGAAATGGAACAAAGGACGAAGAGGCTCCCGGTAAAGGTCGCATGGACTGGGACGCTCTTGGGTCCATCGAACGAGATCGAATAGTGTTTCGTCTTCCGACGTCAGGGTTATCTGCCTCCCCAGCGAAGAGACCAGGTCGATCGGCGCCCACCACTCCACCTCGGCGCTGGCAAGAGGCGACACGAAATCATGAAGGAGTTTGCCACCTTCGTAAATTTGCACGCGATGCCGGGTGACGCCCCGACTGGAGGGAACCAGCAACCAGCGATGCCGAACCGAAAGCAAAACCGATTTCATATCGTCGCCGCCTTTTCGCTGTCAGCGCTGCACACGTAAACGCAGCAACGTTTCAAACCGTTGACGTGAGGAAAAATCTAGCTTCCTCCGGATGAACTCCCTGTTTTTGACCTTGATGAAGGCTTCAAGCTCCCCTGCTCGTGCCGGTAGACCAACTGGGCAGTGAGATGTCCGGCAAGCGGAATCGTGAGCAGCGTAAACGTCATCACCAGGAAGATCTTGAGGCCGGAGATTTCGTTATTGAGAGCGAAAACGAGTGCAGCCAGCATGAGGCAGATGCCACATGTGCTCGCCTTGGCCAGAGCGTGAGAACGGCACAATGCGTCCGAAAACCGCATAAGCCCCAAACCAGACAGAAAGATCAATAGCGCTCCGACAATCAGCAGGATTGAAATGAGGATTTCTCGTATCATGGCGTCTCCTTTTTTGATGGCTCCTTCTTCCCCACTCGCTTGAGCTTTGAGGGGTCGTTATGGAGATAGCAAACAAACGCGACCGTGCCGACAAAGCCCAGCAGCGAGAAGATGAGCATGATCTCAATGAAGAGCTGGGTTTTCCACCAGACGGATAGGATCACCATCATTCCAACAATGCTGATGGCGACGAGATCGAACGCGATGATGCGGTCAATAATGGTGGGTCCCATCAAGACGCGCACCAGGGCCAGCATGGAGGCGGCAATCAAGAGCGCGAGAGCGAGGATTACAACTATGGTCATCATCGTGTGATTGCCAGGATGGGGCGCTTTAGTCCTTCGTCCAGAGCGTTGCGAATTTCTTCCGGACTGCCCGATGCAAAGGTATGCAGGATAAGGGCTCGACCGTCGGCACTCTTGTCCGCAACGATGGTGCCAGGAGTGAGGCTGATGCATTGCGCAATGAGCAGTACCTCGAGCTTGGTCAAGCCTTCCACGGAATAGGAAATATACTCACCCTCAAGCGAACCGGCATCGCGTCGCAGAACCGCACCGACGAGGCGGAGATTCGATGAAACAACCTGCTGGAGAAAAATGAACCCAAAGGCCAGCACTGCCACCACCCGTCGAATGTAGTGCTGACACCCGAGCGCACTGCGAAAGAGCGCCATGAGGGCAAATCCACCCACGAGGCCCAGAGCGAGTCCCCCCAGGGTGGTATTGCCGCTCAGGAACATCGCCACCAGGGCAATGAGGAGATGCATGACTGCTCCCGGGATCATTGCCCCCCCTTTCCGGTCAGCGAAAAAACCGCCTCGCGATATTGCGACGGATCAAGCAGCGAGGTGGCAGCCGTCTGAGCGATGCCAAAGAAAAACTCCGCCCCGAAACCTATGGCGACGGAGATCAAGGTCAGGGCGCACACAATAGCTGTCATCGCGCGAGCGGCGGCAGGTGCCTCAGGGGCAGCAGTCCCGTCGACAGGAAGTTTCTGCCAGAAAGCGCCCATCCATATCTTGAGCATGCTGACCAGCGTAAGCACGGACGCGACAAGCGCGGCCACAACGAGCCAGTACCGATGTTCCTCCAGGCCGACGAGGATGATGGCGTATTTGCCCCAGAAGCCGCTGAGCGGCGGAACTCCCGCCAGCGAGAAGGCCTGCAGGAGGAAGCAGGTGGCGAGGATCGGACTGGCCTTGAGCAGCCCTCCCATACGCGCGAGATTGTCCGTGCGGTTGTAAAACATCGCCGTGCCTCCGATGAGAAAAAGGGACGATTTCACGATGATGTGATGGATCACGTAGAAGATACATGCGGCAATGGCCAGCGGTGTGAAAAATCCGATGGCGAGGATCATGTAGCCGATCTGGCTGACAATGTGAAATGACAGGATGCCGCGAATAAAATTCCGCGACACGGCACCGAGTACGGCGAGTACCATGGTTAATCCCGCCAGCCACGCCAGAGCGGTATAAAGCGGAGTAAGGTTGTGCGGGAAGACTGTGCCAAAAGTCCGCAGCAGCACGTAGATTCCCACCTTGGTCAGCATGCCGGAGTAAAACGCCCCCAGCGAAAACGGCAGGATCGGATAGCTATTCGGCAGCCAGTAGTAGAGTGGGAAAACGCCCGCCTTGATACCAAAGACCACAACAAGCAGCACAGCCACGACCATGACGCCAAAGTCCCCCTGCATGGCCTCCGCCCGGCGCGAAATGTCGGCAAGGTTGAGCGTGCCGAAAACGGAGTAGGCCAGACCTGCCGCGACAAGGAACAGCGCGCTGCCAAACATGTTCACCGCCAGATAGGGAAAAGCCTCCTTAATATGCCGATCGTTAGCCTCCAGGGTCAGGAGTGCATAGGAAGCGACCAGCATGATCTCAAAGGCGACGAACAGATTGAACAGATCGCCTGTCAGGAAAGAGAGATTGATACCCGCGACGAGCAACTGCATGAGCGGCAGGCGCAGCGGCTGCTCCGCCCACACCGGTATCTCGGCATAGGAAAACAGGATGCAGGCCAGTGCGACAACGGTCGAAAGGCAGAGCATGATGGCGGCGAGTCCATCGACAACCAGCACCACCCCAAGTGGAGGAGCCCATCCGCCCATGAGCAAAACGAGGGGCGGCCCATGAAAGGCGCGTATGGCAAGATAGAACGCCAGCGCGCATTGCACCACAGCCGATATGGCGATGAAAACCCGCCTCCCCACCCCGGGGCGTCCCACGAAAAGGCAGCATATCACCGCCGTCAGCACAGGGAGCAAAAATGGCAGCACGAGGAGGTTATTCATCGTCAGCCTCCGGCAGGAAGAGCTTGCTCGCGTCCGTCGTCTTCGCGTCGAGGAAGATGCGGTAGAGAAGCATGATCAGGTAAATGGTCAGGCCGAAACCGATGACGATGGCCGTCAGGACGAGTGCCTGAGGCAGCGGATCAACGATCGGCCCGGAGCCTTCCGCAAGAATCGGTGCGCGCTTTCCATCGGGGTCGCCCGACATGGAAATGAGGAAGAGGTTGGTCGCGTTCGTCAGGGTGACGAATCCAAAAAGGATGCGGACAAAGCTCTTGTGCAGGAGGAGGTAAACCGAGACGGCAAAGAGCAGGCCAACGAGGAGTGCAGTTTCAATTTGCATGGCGCTCCTCCTTGGCGGATTCCTCGATGGGTCCCTCGAGCTCCGAGGCGTAATATGGCACTTCTCCGGGCGTAAATGCCGGGAGACCCGATGTGGAACGGGCGAGAACGATCACCAGCTTAACGGTAATACAGCTCACAAGCAGAAATACCCCCACATCGAAAAGCAGCGGGGTGCCGATATGCACCTCACCGATGAGAGGTACGTGATCGAGGTGCAGCTGATACTGGGTCAAGAACTGCCTGCCAAAGAGCATCGGCGCCGTGCCCGTGATCATGGCAAGGAGCAGCCCAAACGAGGCGAGGCGCAGTGGGGGCACGGGGAGTTCGCGCTGAAGCTCCTCCCATCCACGCACGAGGCCGAGGAGAATAAACGACATGCCGGTCATGAGTCCGCCGATGAATCCGCCACCGGGCAGGTTGTGTCCGCGCAGCAGGAGATACACCGAGACGATATTCACCAGCAGGAACACCAACCCGATGAGGGCACGCACGAGAAAGGAATCGGTGGTCGCCTTCATGGCCGGCGTTTCTTTTCCAGGAAAAACCCGGGGGCTGGTGCGGGATCGCTACCCGAACGGCCGCGTTTGTAGCGCATCATGAGACCAAGTGCGCCGAGGGTAGCGATAAGGAGGACCGTGATCTCACCGAGCGTGTCGAAACCGCGGAAGTCCACGAGGATCGTATTCACGGCATTGGTACCCTCCGCCAGAGGCTCGGAGAGTTCGAGATACTTCGGACCGATAGGCTCCGGATGCGAATGCCGGTCGGCGAAAAGGACAAGACAAGTCATCACCAGCCCAACACCTCCGGAGAGAACCACGCGAAAGATTCGCCCTTTGGCCTCCCGCTTTTCCTCGGATCGCAGAAGCTGGGAACTCGGGAAGCGAGAGAGAAGCAGAAGGATCATCACCACCGAGGCGCTTTCCACCAGGATCTGTGTCATCGCCAGATCCGGTGCGCGATAAAGGACGAAGTAGAATGTGAGGAAAAAACCGGCAACGGAAAGCGCGATCAACTGGGTGGTCCAGCGACGCAGCACAATCACGCCAACGAGCGAAACCGCGATCATCAACGCGACAAAGGAGTGAAGTGGTGAAAGGCTGATATCGATGGCGGTGAATCCTTCAAAAAACTTCGTCGAGGAGACAGCGACAGTTCCAGCCAAAGAGACCAGAAGAAAAAAGATCACGATGGGCAGATAGGCGGGCGGCCAGTCGGCTCGCAGAGCAAGTGTGAGCTTTTTGGAAAAAACGGATAGTCCGTCCAGGCCTCGCTCAAAGGCGGCATCAAAGCGAAGAAAGGAAGGAATGTGTGCCCACCTCCATCCGCTTTTCTGGCAAAGAAAATAAAGGCCGCCACCACAAAGAATCACGAGCCCCGTCGTGATAACCTCCAGGTTGAGACCATGCCATAAGGCGAGATGGACCGGCTCCTCTCCATGCAGTCCGGCGACTTTGAGGGAATAGATCGCTCCATCGAGCACCCCAGGGAAAGTCCCGAGAGCAAGAGCCGCCAAAGCAAGCATCAGCGGAGGAATCTGAATCGCCCAGCCCGGACTATGTACCGAAAGCGCCTCGGGTTTGGCGCCAGTGAAAACATTGAAGAAGAGACGAGCGGCGAATGCCACCGTGAGTGTCGCGGATATGGCCACCAGAGCGAAACAAACCCAGGCCCTCGCATCAACGAGATCCGCGAGTAGCAGTTCTTTACTGATAAACCCCGTGGTAAGCGGAAGTCCAGCCAGAGCCGCGACACCGATAGCCGCCGAAAAGGCTGTCACCGGCATATAACGCCCGAGTCCTCCGAGTTTCCGAACATCGCGCAGACCCGTGCAATGATCGACGATGCCCGCGGTCATGAAGAGCGATCCTTTGTAAAGCACATGGCTCAGGACATGGACCATGTCCGCCTGAATACCCGTCTTGCTCCCCACCCCATAGGCTCCAATGAGAAAGCCGAGCTGGCTGACAGTCGAGTAGGCCAGGATGGCCTTGAGGTCATTCGAGCGTAGCGCCAGGAACGCACCGAGCAACATGGTGAAAAAGCCGACCCCGCAAACAAGCCAGAACCAAAGCTCGAGCGAATGGAAAATGGGAAAAAGTCGGCCGACCAGGAATACGCCAAGCTTTACCATCGTGGCGGAGTGCAGATAGGCGCTGACAGGTGTCGGAGCAGCCATGGCACCGGGGAGCCAAAATTGAAATGGGAACTGCGCTGATTTTCCGAATGCCCCCACCAGAAGCAGCACGCAGGAAGCTGTGATCCAGCCGGCATCCTTGTAATCGCTCAGCGAACCATCCGCCAACCTGGCCAGGGAATAAGTACCCGAGGAAAGTCCCAGAAGGATAATACCGACCAGCATGCAGAGTCCCGTGGTCGCAGTAACAAGCAGAGCCTGCCGCGCCCCGCGTCTGGATTCATCGCTCTCGTGAAAAAATCCGATGAGAAGAAAAGACGCAACACCGGTCAGTTCCCAGAAAACAAACAGGAGGAGCAAATTGTTGGAAAAAACCGTCCCCAGCATCGCCGTCATGAAGAACAGCAGGCAGGAGTAAAACCGGGCGTGAGCGTACTTTTTGCCAAGATACTCCGCCGCGTACCAGCAGACGAGCGCCCCTATGGTACAAATGACAAAGCCGTAAAAAATCGAGAGCCCATCGATGAGAAATGAGAGATTCACTCCCAGTTGAGGCACCCAGGGAACCTCAAGAACCACACGCGGTTGAGACCCCGCAGATGCCGTAACCCACGCCAGGATCCCAGCGGAAGCCAGCGGCACGCTGCCCACGAGGTACCCTACCCGCGGCCCAAGCCTCGAGGCCAGAGCAAGCACCAGCGGCACTGCCAGCATCGGCAGGAAAATGACCGCGAGCATACTGAATGTGAGTGTCGTGGGTGGCATGTCGAAATCTCCGAGGCAGGCGCTCTTGCACCCTGCCGGCGGACCGGCGGCGCAAACGTAGCCGGACATCTCTCACGAGGCAACCCCTAGCGGCCATTTTTCCAAACAAAAAATCATCCCCAGGAAATGTGCAACGTATTCACACGCAAAGAGCTGTCTGGGTGGCAGCAACGGAATCTCGCGACGAATCCCCTCCCGCATACATCCAGCCAGCCATGGGCGAGGTGCTGACTAGTCCAACATCCCGTTCAACGGATATAGCAGCGAGACACTTGCTACGGTTTTCGTATTCTGGAAGTTCTCCGTGTTTCGACAATGCAACGTCCCTTCCGTCATTTTCTGACCGCCGCTTATTCTTCACAACGCCTGAGCGAGCAATTCGAAACAACCAGTTCAGCGGGCCCGGCAAAAGTCTCCGTGTTGGCTGACAAGTCCGTTCTCTTTCAAACACATATCGGCTTCGGCGGAGCATTTACCGAGGCTGCGGCACATACCTTTCATCGCTTGGGATCAAAGAACCGCGAGGCGCTTGTTCGTGCCTACTTCGATAATGAAGTTGGCCATGGATACACATTATGTCGCACACACATTAACAGCTGCGACTTTGCTCTGGGCAACTACGCAAGCGTCGAACAGGCCGGCGATACTGATCTGAAAACCTTTACCCTCGATCGAGAGCGTCGCGAAATCCTGCCTCTCATCAAGGAAGCGCTGGCCGCGACACGGGAAAAAGTCCTCCTGTTTGCCTCGCCGTGGTCACCTCCGGCCTGGATGAAAACAACTGAAAGGATGAATGAAGGCGGCAAGCTCAAACCTGAGCACCGGGCCGCCTGGGCGGAATATTATGTGCGCTACATCCGCGAGATGGAGGTCGAGGGGCTGTCGATCTGGGGCATCACCGTGCAGAACGAACCCGCCGCAACCCAGCCCTGGGACTCCTGTGAATACACCGCAGAGGAAGAAAGGGACTTCGTTCGCGATCATCTTGGCCCGGCTCTGAAGCGAGCGGGACTTTCCGATGTGAAGATCATCATCTGGGATCACAACCGCGACATGCTGGTGCATCGCGCCAGCGTCGCGTACCACGATCCAGAAGCTGCGAAATATATCTGGGGCGCGGGCTTCCACTGGTATGTTGCTGACAAGTTCGACAACGTGCGCCTGCTGCACGATGCCTGGCCAGAGAAGCATCTGCTCTTCACCGAGGGCTGCCAGGAAGGAGGACCCCATATCGGTGAGTGGGCGCTGGGGGAACGCTACGCCCGATCCATTATCAACGACTTGAATCACTGGACCGAGGGCTGGGTCGATTGGAATCTCCTGCTCGACGAAACGGGCGGCCCGAATCATGTCGGCAACCATTGCAGCGCTCCGATCCTGGCTGACACGCGGACCGATACCCTGCTTTTCCAGACGTCATACTATTACATTGGACATTTTTCGCGTTTCATCCGCCCGGGAGCACGTCGCGCCCTCTGCGCGACGACCTCCGATGCCGTGGAAGCCACCGCCTACCTGAACCCCGACGGAACATTGGCTGTCGTGGTAATGAACCCACTCGAGCACAATACCAACATCGAGCTTTCGGTCGGCAACGACAGGAGTTTGATCCAGCAGCCAGCCCGCTCAATCTCGACCTTCGTCTATCCAGCCTAGATCATTATCGAACCGCCTTCCGCCAGGGTCGACCTGAGTTTCTCCAGGTCGACCTGAGCGGCAGGCACATTGTCTCGCAGAGCCAAAAACGCAGCCGCACCCGCCGCCTCGCCAGTCTGGTTCATATTCACCATCACGCGAATCGCGGCGTGGGCCTGCTCATCGGCATCGATAAAGCGCCCCGCAGCGAGGAGATTGCCATGAGGGGAAACAGGGACAAGAGACCGGTACGGAATTTGATAAAAGGTTGGGTTCTCATCACTCGCGGAACGCCATCGCGAGCAGACATCCGCGTAGCCCGGTCGGGCGTAGACCTCCGATCCATTCAGGTACCGGAAGGTAATGCCCGGTTTGTCCGCATGATGAATATCGACCCGATAGGATCCGTTTGCGATGGCATCGGAGAATCGACGTCCATACAAAACCTCCTCTCCGGTCAATCGATGCAGGCACCGAACGTGCCGAGTCTCGCGAATCCCGATGCGAGCCGGCAGAGCGAGCAGAGAAAGGCGAGCGGCAGGCGCATATTTTCGCAGAAGATCATGAATCGCCCGGACCTGCCGCCTTCCTTCCACCTCAGCCCTCGCAAAGCCGGTCGCCGTTGAGCAATCCTCATGCACACGTGTGGCTGCCAGCATGTACGCTTCGGAATCCGGGACCATAGCGCCCCAGGCGAAGCCCTCGGGCAAGCCAAACTCGCAACCATGCTGGCGCAGGAGTCCCTGCCAGTCCGTGTCCCGCAACCCGTCCCATCCACCAAAGAGCGCACACGCGGTAGCTGGTTGATGCCGGCTCGCCCTGTACGTCTCCGCCCCTGCCCGCGTGCAGAGATCGCCGTCTCCGCTCGCATCAATAAAGAAGCGCGCCCGGATCGCCTCTCGCCCCGATTTGGTTTCCACCGCAACGCCAACGAGCCGGTCATTTTCGATCAACGGCCCGGAGAACAAAACGTGGAGCCAGGAAGTGATGCCGTGTTCCGCCACGAGTTCGTCGAGATCGATCTGCATCTCCGCCGAATTGAAAGCCCAGGCCCACGAAGGATCACGGTCCCGCTCCCTCACCGCTCCCCGTTCACGGAGGCGGTCAATGAGTTCCACAGTCAGGCCCCGAAAGATTCTACGCTGAAAGACCTCATCGTAAGGACTGTGCCAGACATTGACGAGAGACAGCGTCGCGACGCCGCCGAGGCTCCCCATACGCTCGACGATGGCAACGGAAAGCCCCAGCCTCGCGGCCCGCACTGCGGCAAACACCCCGGTGCAGGAGCCACCAATGACGCAGAGATCGTAATCCCCGATCACGGGCAGGTCACGGGCGGGTTCGTGAATCGTGTCATTCATCTGGCCAGCATCACCCCATGCGGCTGCCTCCCGCCAGAACCATGGGATGGGGGACGCAAATAATGACATGGATAAAACCACCAGTTTAGGCTTAATTTTTCGCAATGCTCGCCTCCCCGGCATCCACCAACCTCCAGTTCGCAGCAGAATGCCTGCGCAAGAAGCTGGACGTGAGCAATGTTGATCGGGGCTTCTTTATGAGAGGTGAAACCACGCGGGATGAAATCATTACAACCTATCGATTCATCCTCATCATTGACGGGGAGCTGCGCTATACTCTCGATGGGACGGAGTTCCGGCTCCGGGCTGGCACGCAGTTTCTCGTACCCGCGTGGGTGCGCAGAGTCTGGACGACGGCCGCAGGCGCGGGCTGTAGGATCACATGGTGCGAGTTTGACGATCCGAGCGAGAGCATTCGAGGCTTCCTGCGACGACGTCTTTCTCCGGCCGAACGAAAAAACGAGAGCGCAGCCTACGCCAGCCTGAGGAAACTGCACCTGAGTGAGGATAACGATTGGCGCGCGCTGCATCTTGAGGCCGCCTTGAAGGTGATGCTGACACGGTTTCTCCAGCATGCGCAGCCCGCAGCATCCGTCATACCCTCCATGGCGGCATCCACAATTCATCCCCGGATCAAGGAGGTCTTGCGCTGGGTCCACGATCACTTTGCTGAACGCGATGCCCTGACCCAGCTGATGCAGGTGGCGGAGCTCAGTCCCAATTACCTGCGCGGTCTGTTCCTCGATGCGGCGCTGTGCACCCCCCATGAGTATATTGAACGTTTGCGTCTGCGTCATGCCCGCTACCTCCTGAGAGAGAGCAACTGGCAGATGAAGCGGATCGCCGCCGAGGTGGGGTACGACGATCCCCTCTATTTTTCGCGGCTCTACCGGCGTTTTTGGAAATACCCTCCGAGTGCCGAAAGACGGCCTGCCTAGGCGGCCACGGTCCCCTCCCATTTTCCTTCGATCACGAGGCCGCGGCACTCCTCTGTGATGCCGTATCTTCGCTCTCGCATTTTCTTCCAAAGAAGGTCGACCGCCACAGCCCCCAGCTCGCGGTACGGAATGAGCATTCCGGGATACTCCACATCCCGGTGCAGGAGATGCAGGCTGGCCACACGACCGGAGGGAACCATCAGGCTGTCGAGCACCAGCTTTGCCTCTTCACACCCCCAGCAAAGCGCTGCTCCCAACCGCTTTCGCTGTCTGCGGGCCGACACGGCTGAAAGCACCATGTTCCGCGTATGGCGAGAGCCCGTGGAGGCATGAAAGGCATGGTACGCACCGACAATACGTTCTCGCAGCGCGGAGTTCAAATCAGGCGGCAGCACCAACGCGATCTCATCCCGCAAACGAGCCCGCATCCGAGTCAATGCCGAATGCGTTGCATTATAATAATCAATCGCACTGTAGTCGACCTCCGCATGCATCGTATTGGCTGCAGCCTGGACGAGGCAGTAACGCTCCCAGGGAAAAGCCATTTCATTCGGGGAGAGCGACATTAACACGCAGCCCTCGATGCCTCGCGCCTGAAGGATCTGGTGCAGCCGGGACGTTGACATTCCAGGGTCGAAAACCCAAAATGTGTCGAGCGAAAATCCCATCTCGGCGCAACGCTCTCGCATACCACCGAAGACGAGTTCATAGTGTTCATACCGGCCCCTCGGATCGGCGTTTTGATGTCCCACCAGGCAGGCAATTGCTCCGCCCACCGTCTTGCCTCCCAGGCGGCGACCCGCCATCGCGGCTGCAAAATAGTCCGGACGATAGCCGAGTTCCGCAGCGGCCTTCCTGACCTTGCCGCGAATTTCCTCCCCCACACCTGGTTGCCCACGGAGGGCTCTGGATACCGTGATCGGAGTAACTCCGAGAAGACGAGCTATGGTGGCTAGCGTGGGCGTGTCCGACATCGTTGGGGAAACTGGGCGACCGCGTTAACGCTAACGTAAACACAACAGTTGCCTGAAGTAAAGCGGGCCGGAAATCTGTGCGGCATGATTCTTCGGCACTCCCCCAGCCGACTCGGAGGTTCCTTCCGGGCTTTGGCTATCACCCTGCTGTCCATCTCCTCGTACTCCGTATCTCTCGCCCTGGAGACGGCGCGCGAGGCTGATGCGTTCATCGATACCATCGGCGTAAACATTCACCTGGGTTATGGCGACACGGCTTACGGGAATTATGAGAACCTCGTGAAGCCGAAGCTCATCTCCCTGGGAGTCCGCCACGTCCGCGATGGAATGAACTCCTACAACTCCGACATGGTCAACAATCTGATCGGGCTCTCGAATCTCCCCAACCCGATCTCGGTCAATCTCATCGTCCCGCCCGCCATCGTCGACGAGCTCTACGATGCCATGCCAAATGCCATCGCCTCCATTGAGGGTCCCAACGAAACCGACAATCCGAAAAAAGTATTCTCCTATGACAACAAGACCTTTCCCCAGAGCACTCAAGCCTACCAATCCGCACTGTATAATGCGGTAAAGACTGAAAGCGCTGACATCGCTGTCCTCGCACCGTCATTCATGACTGGAGGAGGACCGCAGCAGGTTGGCATCGTGCCTTGCGATGCGGGAGTGCTGCACTCCTACCCCGGCGGAGGGTTGCCTGATAATGGTCTCGACTCAGGGTGCTCCTGGCTGCCGTTGATCACCGGGGTACCAAAGCCGGTCGTTGCGACAGAGACGGGTTATTTCACCTTCAACGAAGGCAACTCTTCCAACCAGGGAATATCCGAGGCTGCCCAGGCGAAGTATCTCCCGCGTCTCCTTCTGGAGTACTTTCGCCGAGGCGTTGCTCGCACGTATCTCTATGAATTCATCGACACGTGGTCGACGAGCAATGCGGCTTTCAACAATACCAACCGGGAATCACATTTTGGCCTCATCGCCGTCTCCGGGCCTGGTGCAAATGTCACCGCCCGGGAGAAACCCGCCTTTTCCAGCCTCAAGAATCTCATCGCCATCTTACAGGATCCCGGAGTTTCGTTCGAACCCGCCAGCCTTGGCTTCACGCTGTCCGGCAGCAACCAGCCGGCCTTGAGACATGTCCTGTTGCAAAAACGCGACGGCTCGTTTTGGCTGATCCTTTGGCAAAACGTCTCCTCATTCAATACCTCCACCTACACGGATCTCACCCCGGCAGCACAGACGGCTTCCATCACGTTCAGTCAGCCTGTGGGTTCGGTCACCTGCTACCGGCCGTCAGTCGGAGTCAATCCTGTGGCCAATAGCGCGATCCCTACTGGTTCCGTAACGGCCATCACCGGGCTATCCGTGCCGGATGAACCCATCATCCTGAAAATCACGGGAGCCAATACGGCAGTCACCTCGCCGATTATCGCTGACGTCGCGGCATATGGTGCGGGAGAGGCATTGCTGACATCGGACTCGGCCGTGTCGTATTCCGATAATTTCGCCAACGCAACGATCTTCAGTTCCGACTATGCGGATGAAAAAATCGGGAGCTATTCTCCAAACTCCGTCCGCGCCTATAGGGCGATCTTGAAATTCGATCTTCCTAGTCTGCCCGAGGGGCAGGTCGTTCAGGATGTCACCCTGCAGGTTTATCTTCGGTCCAAGTCCGGCAATCCCAATGCCGCTGCTGAGCTGGTGGCATTTTCGCCGGAAGATACTGCAGCACGGGTGACAGACTGGAACGACACGACGAACCTCATATCGATAGGCAGCGTGATCGCCCCGGCCCGAGCGCTCGGTCCGGTCACGATTGATTCCGCCACCTATCCGCAACTGGGCTACGCGATCCGCGACGCCTATCTGCGGGGAGCTCGCCATGTGGCGTTTCGCCTTCAACTGGCCGGCGGCGCTTATGTTGCCGGTTCGAGTTCCGCCGGTGACTACTACGATATCGGATCGACGAAAAACCAAACTGGGACCCAGCGCCCGATCTTGAGTTTCACCGCGGGCGCCCCTCGCACTCTACGAATCAGCCTTGCCTCAGCTCCGGCAAATGATGGATTCCTCAAGTCTCCCTCGCCCTACTCCACAGCCACGGTCGCAAGCAGTACTGACCCATCGTCCCGGGTCGGAGATTCCAACCTGAATGAATCTTATCAGGCATACTACAAATTCCCCCTTGCCTCGATACCAGCAGGGGCCCAGATCACCGGTGCACGTTTCGGCGTCTACAACCGGATCAAGACGGGCGCTCCAGTGCACGATCTGATCCTGCAAACTTACGAGGCGTCCAGCGGCCCGGTTCAGTTGGGGGATTGGACCAATCAAACCCAGGCTCGAGAGATCGGGGACATATTTTCCCCGGCTGCGGGCATGGGACTCTGGGCCTTCGACTCGCCCGAACTGACATCTGCGTTGCGGGGAGCCGTCTCCCGCAATAGCTCGTTCCTCGCCTTCCGTCTCAAGCTCCCCACCGGAGTCTTTACCACTGGCACCACATCCACGTTTGACTACTACAGTCTCGGCACCACGGAGAATACAGATGCGAACCAGCGTCCGTACCTGGAGCTCGATTATTACTGAGCCATTCAACATTCCGCAATGGTTGCCTCGACTTTCCTCCAGGCAACCTTCGGAAAAGGGCAAATCTGTAATGGTCCAAAAAGATCAGATTTGAATCTGTTCTTTGAAACGCAGGCGTGCAGAATCCGCTGCCTGCTGTGAATACGGAAGCCAAGAGTCGCCAGGGAGTGATCTACGCATTGCTGGCGTATGGCTCATGGGGACTTTTCCCGCTATATTGGAAGCAGTTTGGTTCGGTGCCAGCCGCCGAGGTCATCTGCCACCGCCTGCTATGGTCGTTGGTTTTCCTGGTGATTCTGGCCGCAGCTTGGAAACAGCTTGCGCCCTGTCTGCGTGTGATTCGTTCACCCAGGCTGGTGGGCCTTCTTTTCCTCACAGCTGCCCTGCTGAGTTTCAACTGGGGGCTCTTTGTCTACGGAGTGAATACCGGGCAGGTGGTGGAAACGAGTCTTGGCTACTTTATCAACCCACTGGTCAATGTACTGCTAGGCGCCGTGGTACTCCGGGAGCGCCTCACTCGTGCGCAGATCATCGCCGTGCTCCTCGCCACGGTGGGAGTCATCTATTTTGGCTGGCACCTCTGGAAGGTACCCTGGATCGCTCTGGGTATTGCGTCGAGCTTCGGCATCTATGGATTGCTCCGCAAGATGGTGCCAATCGATCCCCTGCCCGGCCTGCTGGTGGAGACGGCTGTCATGGCACCCGTCGCACTGATCCTGCTGGGAATATTTGCCGGGCATGGTTCGATGCATTTTCTAGACACGCCAAAGATCACGCTGCTCCTGATGGGTGGAGGCATCGTGACAGCCTTCCCCCTCATCTGGTTCATCTCCGCGGCCAAGCTGCTCCCGCTGTCGACTCTGGGGTTCTTCCAATACCTCGCACCGACGCTGCAGCTACTCGTCGGAGTCTTCGTTTTTCACGAACGATTCACCCTGCGCGATGGCATTGCCTTCGCCTTCATCTGGACGGCGATCGCGCTCTTCATGGCATCTTCCCGATTCCGCGCCCGGAAGGAACCCGTAATCGAGCCTGCCGCCTAGACCAGCGCGCCGGAGGACTGCGCCGCAAAGAGATCCGCGTAAACCTCGCAACTTTCCAGCAGCTCGTCATGTCTGCCGAAGCCGGCGACCTGCCCGAGCTCGAGCACGACGATTCGCGAGGCGTCCCGTACACAAGCCAGCCGATGCGCGATGACCATGACGGTGCGGTCCGGCGCCATCGCCTGCCACGAACGGGCAGAGTCCATGATGTCGCGCTCCGTTCGTTCATCAAGGTGGGCGGTAGCTTCATCGAAAACCAGTACCCGAGCATCACGCAGGAAGGCGCGTGCGATGGCGATTCGCTGCCGTTGCCCACCAGAAAGCCGTGAACCGCCCTCGTGAGCCTGGGTGTCATATCCCTCTGGTTGCTCCATGATAAAGTCATGAAGCCGGGCGAGACGAACTGCCGTCTCGATCTGCTCATCGGTTGCCTCGGGCCGGGCGAGGCGGATATTCTCCCGGAGAGTCATGTTAAAAACATGCACCCGCTGCGGAACCACAGCGATCAACTCCCGCAGTCTCTCCGGTGCAAGGGTCCGGAGGGAAATGCCTCCGAGCCGGATATCCCCGCGCTGCTCGTGCCAATAGCGCAAAAGCAGGTTAACCAATGTTGATTTCCCTGCTCCGCTCGCACCGACAATGGCTGTGATCTCCCCTGGCTCCATGGCAAACGAGACGCGATCCAGCACCGGAGCTCCGTCGGGTTCATAGGAAAATGCCACCCGGTCAAAAATGATTCCCGAATCCTTGGGACGGCCGCCCCTGAAGTACCGAGATGATAGACCGCTCTCGGGACGATCAATTATCGCGAAGAGTCTCCGTGCACTGCTGATCGCCTGCTCAAAATCGGGAATCAGATTTGTTATACCTAACAGTGGCACGAACACGCTCAACGTCAGAGCAAGAACAAGGGGAAATTCCTGTACAGGCATTGTTCCCGACAAAACCTCCCGGCTTCCTAAGACTATCACGGCCAGCACGCCTGTCCCGATAGCCAGTTCGGTCGCCATGTTCTGAAATGCCGAACAACGGGCCAGCCCCTTTTGTGCGTCTCCCACCTCATCGCCTGCGCGCTCGAGAAGAGTTTCAGCACGGTCCCCATGGCCGAAGACCAGTGTCTCCCGGATCCCCTGAATGGTATCCGCCAGTCGCACGGCGATCTCTCCGAGGCCATTTCTCGTTCTCTGAGCCGCATGCATACCTAGCTGATGAGCTGCAAATGGGATAACCACGCCAACCAGGAGTACGATGGGCAGTAAAACCAACGCTGATCCCGGACTCACAACCGCCAAAGCTCCTAGCACAGCCAATGGAATGACCATGGCAACTATCGCAGGAGCAATGGTATGAGCATAAAATACCTCGACTCGCTCCACGTCGGCAATGGCTCGTGAGACCAGGTCACCGCTCCGCTCGCTCTCCAATCCCGCCGGAGCGAGAGCCTCAAGCGAGTCGTACAATTGGCGCCGCAGGTCGGCCAGCAGGCGAAAAGCGACGTAATGCCCTGAAAACTGCTCCAGATAGCGAAATACGCCTTTTACCATGCCCAGCCCGACCAAAGCCAGGGCCACACTCCAAAGCTCCCTGTTGCCACCTCCCCGGGCGATAACGGAGATCCCCCATACGGCCAGCACGATGAGAATGATGGCCAGCACATGGTTCATGATACGCATGCCAACAGAAAGCGCCAGGGTCGCACGCAAGGGGCGCAGTACCTTCCAGAGCCGGGAGACAGTTTGTCGATGATTCATAAACTTCAGGCAGCCATGGCCTCTCTGTCTCTGCTTTCCTCGTTCAGAACGATTCGCCCGCCTTCCAGGTAGAGCAGTCGGCAGGCAGAAGAGAGCGAGTGGCGGCGATGGGTGATATGCAAGACGGTACGCCCCTCCATGAGCCGCTCCAGGGCGTGCCTGAGGTTCGCTTCACAGGCGCAGTCAATATGTGACGTCGGCTCGTCGAGGAGAACGATGGGCGCGTCTTTCAGCAGCGCTCTGGCGATGGCAAGCCTCTGGGCCTGCCCGCCGCTCAGGCGCACACCACGCTCGCCGACATGCGTACTGTAGCCATCGGGCAAAGAGCTGATAAAGTCGTGAATACAGGCCGCTCGGGATGCCGCCACGATCTCCCGCAGGCTGGCATCGGGACGTGCAATGCGAAGATTTTCCGCCACCGTGCCATGAAACAACCAGGTATCCTGGGCCACCCACGCCATCTGCGATCTTACCCACTCCAGGGGCAGGTCGGGCAAAGGATATCCGCCCAGGGTCACGCGGCCCGATCGGGGATCAGCAAAGCGCAGCAGCAGATGAATAATGGAGCTCTTTCCCGCACCGCTCGCACCGAGCAGTCCGACCGTTTCCCCCGGGTCAATCGAGAAACTCACATCGTGCAAAACATCGCTACCCTCGCGGTAGCCGAAGGAGACGTCCTCAAAGCTAATGCCGAGACGGGAAGGCAGGCGGTGAATCCGCTGCCCCGCATCTTGTACCGGCACAGGCTCCTCCAGGTACTGACAAATGCGACGACTCATGGCACGCCCACCCGCACCGGCGAAGAAGAATGCTCCAAGCAGATTCAACTGCCTGATGATCTCCAGACTCAATAGAACGATGGCTATTGCCTCGCCGACCGAGATCGCACCTGCTTGCCAACGCAAGGCCGCAACGACAAATGCCGCCCCCGTAGCGCCAACCGCAAACCCCCAATCCAGCAGAAAGATGGCCAGTTGATTGACGGCGAGAAGTTTCATCGTTTCCTTCCGGAAATACTCCCCTGCCTGTGCCATTTCCGTTCCCTGCGCTCTGCCCGCATTGAGTGCCTTGAGAGTCGCAAGGCCCTGTACAGCATCGAGAAACCTGGCACTTAGCGCGTTGGCTGCCGCGTGATACCGGGAAGACACGGAGCGGAACCGACTCTGTGTCAGGCCGAGCAACAGCGGCGCAATAGGAGCGGTCAAAAGTAGAACCAGTCCGGCAACCCAGTCCAGGATGCCAATGACGACACAGATGACCACTGGCGCGCTGAGTCCGACGAGAAATTGCGGAAAATAAAGTCCATTGCTCGCATCCAGAGCTTCGACCCCCTCGACAGCATCATGCATGAGTCCTCCAGTCCGCTCGGAGGCTGATCTCGCAGGACCCAACTCCAGGATCTTGCGGTGAATCGCACGGCGCGTTTCTCTCTTTGCACCAGCCGAGGCGCCAAAGGCAAAAACTCTACCGCCTCCCGCGCAAATCGCGCGGAAGACGATTACCGCGCCAATAGCAAGAAACACCCATATCGGTATGGACTGACCTCGCCAAAGAGTGTCGATCGCCACGCCCAAAAGAAGAGCTTGAGCAATGGTGCAGCTCATTCCAGCCCATCCCATGGCCGCCGTCGCATAGATCGATGGACGGGACTTTTGCGCACCGGGCAATAGGGAGTCACTCGCTACTTTCATAAGATTATCTTATAGACGACACAAACAGACCCGCTCGCCCGGTATTGCGTTTGTTTGGCGGCAACTTGCGCTCAACCACCCGATGGAAAGTCCATTTGCACCGGGTGACATTCCCGTCCAATTTCTGAGGACATGGATCTTCAGCTCGCAGGAAAAATCGCCCTGGTAACGGCATCCAGCGGCGGCATTGGTCAGGAAATCGCCACTTCCCTCGCCCGCGAGGGAGCAACTGTCATTATCAACGGCCGGACGTCAGCCGTGGTCGAAAAGGCGATCTTCTCGATCCAATCGGCTCTGCCTCATGCCGCATTGCTTCCACTCGTTGCCGATAATGGGACGCCAGAGGGAGCGGAACTCACCATCGCCTTGCATCCGGATCTGGATATCCTGGTCAACAATCTCGGGATTTACGAAGTCAGCTCATTCTTCGAGGAAAGTGACGATAGCTGGCGCCAGCTCTTCGAGGTAAATATCCTGAGCGGCGTCCGCCTCTCCCGCCACTATCTGGAGCGGATGATCGCAAGGGACTGCGGCCGCATCATTTTCATCGCCAGCGAAGCCGCCCTTACCCCGCCGCCTGACATGGCGGCCTACTCCGCCACCAAGGCAATGCAACTCTCTCTTTCCCGCAGCCTGGCGAACCTGACCAAGGGCACCAAAGTAACGGTCAATACCATCATGCCGGGATCAACCCAGACGGAAGGTGTGGCCCGGCTGGTGCAAGGCCTTTTCCCTGATCTCACGGTCGAGGAGGCTGGCAGGGAATTCATGAAACGCGATCGCCCCAACTCGCTGATTTCCCGCCTGATTCGACCGGAGGAAATCGCCGACTTTGTCGCCTTCGTGAGCAGCCCGCTAGCAGCCGCGATCAATGGAGCGGCGTTGCGCGTCGATGGAGGGTTGATTCATCACATCACGTGAAAAAACTACCCGCAGCATGGCCGGCGGGCGCTGATCTGTGCAGGTCCATTATCAAAAAAACTGCCACTGTTCAGTTCCGGTGAAATGGGGAACACTTGACATTGCGATGACCACAAACCCTGCGCCACCGAGCAACCAGACGGAAATCCCCGGGAATGGACCAAGGCCCTGGTATCGTCACCTGCTCCATGCCCGAGTGCTTCTCACCCTCATCCTCACCGGGCTGATCTATGTGATGTTTTTTGCCTTCGGCATCTATATCTTTTTTTTCGCCCGATAGGCCATCCACTTTGGGCTAAAGATTGCCGCCGACCTGTCGTGAGGCCTCGGCAAGCACACTGGCCAGAGCTTCAACCTTGATGGGTTTGTTCAGATAATCGTCCATTCCGGCGCTAGCGCAAAGCTGCCGGTCAGACGGAAGGATGTTGGCCGTAACTGCGATGACAGCTACCCCCCGACACCCTCTTTCGAGCTTCTCCATGGAGCGGATTTCCCGAGTGAGTTCGACGCCATCCATCACGGGCATTTGCAGGTCGGTCAGGATACAGTTGGGCTTCTCTGACTGATACAACCCGATGGCGTCCTTTCCATTCTCCGCCGCCGAGGATTCATATCCGAGTCGCCTTAGTAGAGATTGAATCAGAAGGAGGTTGATCCGGTCATCCTCGACCACCATGACATTCAGAGGATGCCTTTGAGCAAATGTCACATCGAGAGCCTCCATCGCCGACAGGCAAATTGCCTCGGGTTCGTCAGGAGCAGATTCCAGGTGGAGCCGGGCGGTAAAGCATGATCCCTGTCCCTCCTCGCTCTGGACGAAGATGGAGCCACCCATGCACTCCGCCAGCTTCCTGGATATCGAAAGCCCAAGGCCCGTACCTCCGAACCGCCGGGAAATGCTCGAATCTCCCTGAACGAAAGGCTTGAACAAGATGGCCAGCTTTTCCTGGGAAATCCCGATGCCTGTGTCTTTAACGCGAAAATCAAAGCACGTCAGGTCCGCCCTTTCCGGGGGCAGGTCTTCGGGACGGGTCGGCAAAACCTCCAGCGTGACACTGCCTGCGGGTGTAAACTTGATGGCATTACCGATCAGGTTGAGAAGAATCTGCCGGATTCTGCCAGGATCTCCTTTCACCCGGTCCGGCACGGTATCTGCCACCATCATCTCGAACCGCAGACCGCGATCCTCCGCCTGCTTGACCATGAGCCGGTGAACATCGGTGACAAGCTGTCGCGGTGAGAACGTCTTGCTCTCCAGCACCAGCCTCCCAGCGTCCATGCGACTGAAATCGAGAATATCGTCCAGGATGCGCAGCAACGACTCGGCACTTTCGCGAATGATCGCGGTATACTCGTTGGCCACTCGCGACAAGCCCGGGGTATCACCGAGGAGCTGGATGAATCCCAGTATCCCATTCATCGGGGTCCGCAGTTCATGGCTCATTGTTGCAAGGAACTGTCCTTTTGCTTTCTCCCCCTCCTGAGCACGAGCGACCAGGTTTTTTTGTAACGCGACGGCGTCAGCCAGCTCCTGCTCCCGCTTTCGTTCCTCGGTCACGTCGCGATTGCTCCCGATCACCTTTATGACCTCGCCCGTCTCGTTGCGTTTGACGATGCCATTGGACCGGATGAAACGCAGCTCACCGTTGTCCGAACGAAATATTCGGAAATCGACCTCGAAGATATCCTTCCCGGCGCTGCGAACGTCGTCCATCGTTCGCTTGCAAACATCGATATCGTCGGGATGCATGCGCCGATACCAGCGAAGTATGCCCTTCTCCGCCATGTCGGGAGCCACACCGTACAAGGCAAACATCTGATCATCCCACACCGCCTCGTCAACGCAGAGGTCCAACTCCCATATCCCGGCGCCAGAGGCCTGCAAAGCTATACGAAGACGCTCGAGCAGCGCCCGGACCCGGGCCTCAGAGAGCCTCCGGTCAGTAATGTCACGGCTGATTCCCACCAGCCCGATACAGTTCCCTGCAGCATCGGAAAGAGGAGAACGCACCGTCTCCACGACCATCCTCCGCCCTGTTGTCGAAACGATCGTCTTTTCGCTTCGTTGCGACTGAAGTGTTTCCAATATCTGCATCTCCAGACTTTGCGCCATGGCGGCATGCTCTGGGGGAAAGACATCTTTATTTACCAGTCCCTTGAGTTCCTCGGACGTCTTGCCAAAGAACTCTTCAAAGGCCTTGTTGCAATAGGCGAAAGCACAGTTCTGATCCTTGATAAAAATCAGGTCAGGAATGGTATCCAACAAGGTGCGAAGGAGAGTCCGCTCCTGCGCGAGGCAAGCCTCGCTGTGTCTCAAGGACTCCTCCGCCACCTTGAGCTGGGTGATGTCTGTGAGGATTCCCACAAAATGCGTTGGCCGATCATCCTCTCCAAGAAATGGGACGATGGTCGCCGCCACCCAATACGCGGAGCCATCCTTCGCGCGGTTTTTGATCTCGCCTTTCCAAACATTCCCCTGCTGGATGACGGCCCAGAGATCGCGAAAAAACTCGTGAGGGTGATGGCCTGAATTAATGATTCGGTGATCCTGACCGATCAATTCCTCCCGGGAATATCCTGAAATGAGGCAGAACTTATCGTTGATGAATTCTATCCTCCCTTGCGTATCTGTGATCGCGACTATGGCATGCTCGCCGATCGCATTGCGGAGATCGGTCTCCTTCTTCAGGGCCTCTCGGAGATGGCGTTCGGCTTGATCGCGCTTGCGCAGGCCTGCATCGAGAGAAAACAAGGCAACGAGAAATATCGCCGACCCGAGGAATGCCTCCAGAGGGAGGAGCAGGAATGTATCTGCGGCCACGTCGCGCATGACGCTTCGATCGCCGCCCCGCAGCCGGATCTCTTCACCCTCCATGCTGGCGAGCATCGCTTCAATGTTCTGTCGATAAATCATCGAGCCGCCATTTTTCAGCGATTCGACCGCCGCATCGAGTCCCTCGGATCGGCGGGCGGAAATCGCTGCGTCTTCGGCGGTCAACCACCGTGACAGCAAAACGCCAACCTCGAGCACTCGTGCCTGCTGCAAGGGATTGTCCCCTGTGAGGCTCTTCAGCTCTTGAAGGTTGCCCCAGATGGCGCTGACCGCCTCGGGGCGACCACCGAGAAATGTCTCGTCGGCGGTAATCAAAAAGTTCCGCTCTTCACCCTGGAGATTCGAGATGCCCTTTTCCACCTCCTGGAGTTCCTTGAGCACCTCTTCCCTATGCGTAAGCATCGTCGAGGTATCATATAAATGGCGGGTGTGCGCGTACGTCATCTCCGCCGCGAGTACCATGAGTCCCAATCCGGAAAAAAACACCAGCGTGGTCGGGATGCTCACGGACCATCGAAGCTCGTCATTCAACAGAGTCAGGATGACCAGTCCCAATCCGAGCATAAAAAAAGATAACGCGGTATGAAAAGCCATGCCGGTATAGATCCAGCCTCGATACCCGAAAAACGCTTCGCCAAGATAACCCGCGATGGCAATAAAGCCGATGGCCGCGACCGTGAACCCTAGCGACTTTACGACCTGGATGTTGCGACGGAACCCTGCCCCGTTGATCAGAAAAAAAGCTGTCCCCACCAGAACAAAATTCAATGCCGTGGACGGCGAGGGACGACCACGCACAGTCCACTCAGGCGTAAAATTTTCCCGGAAGAAAACGCTGTCAAAACCCAGATCGAGGCCAAATACATATTCGGCAATAACTAACAGTCCGAAGCAGCCAACAGCTGCCCCGATGATTCGAACCAGCATCCGGACCGCCCGGAACCTGGTTTCGGATAACGACAGGAAAAGAGCGAAGGCACACATGACAAGAGCAATAGCGGTCGTCACCTTCATCGTTACCCATCCCGGAATGACCCTCTTCAGGATCTCGTTTTCAAGCACCCACCCCCCGAGTCCCATCATCCCAAGCACAAAGACACCCGCGCTAAGACAGCGGGCAGATATCGCACCATATCTGAGAAATATGGCTTTCCACAACGGCACGGAGAGTCCCCCGGAGTCGGGAGCTGATCGACTGGTAAACGTCGATCTTTGTGGCGACATGAATCCATGCTATCCTACTCATGGATTCTCGCAACACTCAGTTATTCTCACAGAAAAGCCGGGGAGCAGGGTTGAATACCCGCCCGCCCGGCCTAAGTCAGAGCCTTTGCTCGAATCTAGACTTTTCGTTCCGCTTGCGTGGACCGCAGGTGAATCGTCTTTCTTTCCAGATTATGATGAGCCTCGATGAATCGGACAGTGCCGCTGCGGGCGCGCATCAATACAGAATGCGTTGTAGCTACGGAACCCTCGACCTCGACGCCTTTGAGCAAAGGGCTATTGCTAATACCGGTCGCCGCAAAAATGATGCTCTCGCCGCGCGCGAGGTCGCGGGACATGAACTGTTTGTCGAGCATTTCGCCCCAGCCGGATGCGATGAGCGACTGACGCTCCTCTTCGTCCTTGGGCCAGATCTGAGCACGCATGCCACCGCCGAGACACCGGAGACCTGCCGCGGAAAGAATGGCCTCGGGGGCTCCGCCAATGCCAGCGTAGAGATTGATATTCGACGTCCGCATCGCCGGAGCAAGCGCCGCTGCGATATCGCCATCGATGATCATGCGCAGGGCGGCGCCTTTGCGACGAACAGCCTCGATGAGTTCACCGTTGCGAGGGCGGTCCAGCACGCAGACGACAACGTCGCGCACCTCTTTGCCCAAAATCCGGGCTGTAACGTCGATGACCTCCTCGATCGGTGCTTCGATGTCGATCGGTAGACTCGGGTCTTTCATCCAGGCCTGACGCACCTTGAGCGGATACGCCAGCTTCTTCATGTAAAAGGCAGGGATATCCTGAAGACTGGGTTGTCCATCGGCAGCCGTCTGCGTCGCCGCAATGCAACTGACGGAATTCGGCATGCCCTTGCTGACGTTGGTCGTACCATCCACGGGATCGAGCGCGATGTCGAAGCGAGGCGTCCCTTCCTTCCAGGACCCGACACGCTCGCCTTTGAAGAGACCTGGCGCCTTGTCCTTGATCCCTTCTCCGATGACGACTTCTCCGCTGATGTCCATGAGATCGAACATCCCTCGGATCGCATCCGAAGCGGCCTCATCAGCCTTCTCCTTTTCGCCTTTTCCGAGCCACTGGAGAGTATTGAGGGCGGCGATTTCCGTGGCTCTCAGAAAGTCCATCTCGATCTGGCGTTCAAAATCCGGGGAGGCAACAACTGTTTTATTCATTCAATAGATTCCTTTTAATGTGCCTTGATGCTGAGGGCCGCCGCCGCCTCCGTCAACTGGAGAAGGCTACTCCAGACTCGAAATGAATCGCTCCGCAATCCGGCGTTGCTCGCCGAGCTTCGCCCCCTGTTTTTCCACGAGCCGAGCCATCATGTTCATTCTGGGATTTGCGAGAAAGACGTCCTTGTAATCGGCGATAAAGGTCCAGAAAAGTGCATCCCAGATGGCACACCACGGACCCCGACGGAAGTCAGACATCTTGAGCAGATAATTTGACCCGGAAAGGTAGGGCTTTGTGGTAAATCCCCCGCCGTCAGCGAATTGCGACATTCCGTAAACATTGGGAACCATGACCCAATCGTAGGAATCCACAAACATCTCCATGAACCACCGGTAAACTTCGTCCGGATGAATGCGACAAAGCAGCATGATATTGCCGAGCAACATAAGCCGCTCAATGTGATGGCAATAGCCCGTTTCCAGCAGTCTCTCAACCACGGTATCCACAGGTTCGATACCTGTCGTCCCGTTGTAGAACGCCTTGGGCATACGCCGACTGAACCCCCAGAAGTTCTGGCCCCGCATTGAGTTCCCCCCACGCACGTACATCGCCCGGATGAACTCCCTCCAGCCGACAATCTGGCGAATGAAGCCCTCCAGTGAATTGAGCGGCGTTCTCTTCGCCTGGGCGACCCGTAGAGTTCTTTCCACGATTTGACCGGGGGTGAGCAGGCCAACGTTCAACGCAGGCGTCAGCACGGAGTGAAAGATGACGGCGTATTTCGCCGAAATCGCATCCTCATAGTCTCCAAATCGAAGCAACCGCCGCTCAAGAAACTCATCCAGCCACTCGGAAGCCTCCTCATGCGTCGAGGGATAAACAAACGGTGCCGGGACGCCACTGGCCTTCGGAAAAAAGCGCCCGATCTCCTCCAGAAGATCAGGAGCGAGCCGATTCCGGGGTAGCCATGGAGCCGGGGCCACAGGCTCGTGTGCCGGCAGTCGCCTGCGGTTTTCCTCATCGTACGACCACTTTCCTCCCAAGGGTTTCCCCTCGGGTGAGACCAGCAACCCCATGCGCACTCGCTGCCGCTGATAAAAGCGGGCCATGAACGGTTTTTGTCGACCACCGAAGCATTCATCGAGAAAGGAGGCCGGGCTAAGAAACGCAGGCGTGTCGTGCACCTTGAGCCGCCAGCCCTTGCGCTCACAGATCCGGTGAAGACGGCGAGAGAGGATTTCATCCACCGGATCGGCGACGTGCAACCCGACCGTTTGCGCAGGCAAAGCCGACTCGAGGATAGACTCCGTCCGTCCCGTTCCCGAGGGACAGGCGAGATAGTTCACGGAATTCCCCTGCGTCTCGAGCCTGCTCGCGTAAGCCTGCATGGAGGAACGGTGCAGGATCACCTTCTGCCGATGCATACGCATGGGCCACCGCTCGTCCGTGCCCATGAACAATGGATCCTCCAACATGAAGATCTTGCGACCCGGACCGATTGCAGGATGCGGGTCAAAGAGTTGGTGGGGAAAGATCAGGACACACTCCATTCTCACAAAAATACGAACGAAAAGGGATGGCGGAGTCGGTTTTGTCTATTACGACGAGCTTGGGAAGTCCCGTTTCCTGGGCTACAGTGACCTGCAAACTCTATTCCAACGAATGAAAATCGAAGGTCTCGCAGGCTGCTTTGAGAAAACTGGCGGACTCTTTTACTTCGCCCGCATGTGCTCGAAAATCCGGCTTCATGCTCATGGCTCGCTGCCAGCGGAATATTGGGAAATGCTGGGGCGAGGTTTCGACGGTCGGACCTGTCGCTACCTGAAGATCACCTACGAAGCCCTGCGCGATCAGGTTCTCGCCGGCGCCTCGGATCGCGAGGCGCTGGCATGGTGCTATGAAAACGGTCGCCACCTCACGGAGGAGGAGATACTCATCTACAACAGCTTCATGAGCAAGCGAGGCTGGCACGATGATGAGACTGATGAGTTCATCCCGGCAATGATCCGCGAGTATGGGCTGCCCGAGAACGGCTCGGTACTCACGGACTTTGACCTCATCGAAATGGACGAAGGTCGCTGGTATCCCGATATGTGGCGGGATGCCTGGCGCCCCACATGATCGAAACACCTATACCTTGCGGAAGATCGGATTTAGCCCATCGATCAAGGCGTAGAGCTCTTTCTCCTCATTTGTGTCAAGTGGCTGAATATCTTTCAGAGCGAGATCAACAGCGAGGCGGAAAAGTCTTTCGTCGCCTGGAGGGATGGCAGCAGTGACGGGTTTATTCAGCGTAAAGCGCAGAGCCAACGCCGCCTGCCGGGGATCAGTCAGCGGTTGATACCAGCATTTCCTGTATTCCTCGCGCAACGGATCATCCTTGGGCCAGCTTTGCCTGGCCAGAGCCTTGAGAGCGAGACGTGCCGCTCCTTTTTCCTCCGCCAGCTTGAGAACCTGGGGGCCAAAGTCGTCCGCTACATAACTGGCGAAATTGACCGGGAAGAGAATCGAGTCAAACGGATACCTGTCCAGTGCAGCCCGCGCGGCCTCGATCGAATGCGCGGAAAAGCCAAGATAGCGGACGCGACCCTGTTTCTTGGCTTCGATCAAAAACTCCATCACACCGCCCGGTGCAAACGAAGCATCGACATCCCTGGCCACATCAGTGATGGCATGAAGCTGGTAGAGATCGAAATAGTCTGTCTGAAGATGCTGCAGGGACTGTTGAAATTCCTGCTCAGCGCCAGCGCGATCGCGTTTCCCAGTCTTGCACGCAAGAAAGGACTGCTTGCGATACGGTGCGAGGGCCGGACCGAGCTTCACTTCGGCATCGCCATAGGATGGCGCGACGTCGTAGTAGTTGACGCCCTTTTCAAAAGCCTCGGCCACGCGATGCGCCGCATCAGCAGGGTCAGCGTCCCGGACCACGATCCCGCCAAATCCGATGATCGACAGTTCATCCTCATGACGGCCAAACCGCCGCCGGGGAAGCTGAGCGAGATTGGCCGCTTGGCCGGATGCTCCCGAAATCGCATACGAAACTCCAGCAAGGGCAGTTGTTTTGAGGAAGATTCTCCGGGAGGATTCCATGGCAGACATTTTCAGTATCAGAGGTGCCTAGTCAACCTCGCCCGTAGTCTGCTTTCCGAAAAGATTTCCTATCCCAGCCGAGCCAGGGTCGCCCTCACCCATTCGCCGATGCCTTCCACGGAACGAAACTCGTCGACGCTGCGAGCCTCGATACCCCGGGCCATTGCCATGTGGGAAAGTTGATTACCGGGTCCGAGCTCCAGCACAACCCGGCAGCCGGATTCCTGAATGCGTTGCTGGACGCGATCCCAGCGGACTGTATGGTGGATCTGCTCAGGTAATACCTGCTCCATCTGCTCGCGTCGCATGACCTTGACGGCACTGATGCCTGCGAGCACCGGAGTTTTCAGATCAAACCAGCCCACCTGCTGCAAAGCGGATCGAAACGGCTCGACCGCGGCATCCAGCAGCGCAGTATGAGAGGCCACGCTTACAGCGAGTATGACGACGTCACGAGCTCCTGCCGCGCCAAGCTCCCGAGCCAGAGACTCGGCGCGGGTGGCAGAACAGCCGATTACACAATGATCGTCGCTGACCACGATGGCCAGCAAAGCTCCATCGAGTGACGACGCCATGGATGGCGACAGGCCGGTAACTGCGATCAGCTTGCCACCAGGCCCAGCGGCATCCATTTCTCGGGCACGTATTCCGGCCAGCCGCACGACATCCTCCGGCGAGAGCGCTCCAGCGCAAAAGTAAGCGGTGAGTTCGCCCAGGCTGTAGCCTGCGATCATGGCAGGAGCAGGCAGCAGGTCAGCAATCTCGGCCCACACCATTGCCTGATAGAGACAAATCAAGGGTTGGGAAAAATGGTTCTGAAAAATCGCCGACGGTTCGCGGGCTGGATCAGCCATCCAGTCGTTCACATCGGAGCCCACACAACGGGCATCAAGAATCCGTTGCCTGAGAGCGAAACCCTTTTCCGTGAAAGGAAAGCTCGTGAAGAGATCGGGCGTCTGCGCGCCCTGTCCGGAACATACGATGGCAAACTGGCTCATTGTTTCCTCTCCATATCCTCAACAAAGAGAGTGGCCGCCAGCAAATCCGCGACTCCTCCCGCCGTCAGATTTCGCCGGACAAACTCGCGATGCATTTCCTGTGCGCGCTGCCACCACTCGGGGTTCGCGACCCCACCGTCATCCAAAAACCGCCGTGCGCACTGCCGGGCAAAATCGCGTCCATCCAGCCCTCCTCGCTTTAGGAGCGTCGTATCCTCACAGTGCTCCAGGATAGCAAAGAACGCCTGGACCCGGGCGGCAGGACGACCAAGCGAAAGGGCTTCCCGATAAGCAGGCAGGCCGAATTGATAGACCGAAGGGAATCCGAGTGCGGCCTCGCGCCGGACGCCCCCCAGGTGAAACCTACGGCACATGGCTACGCCATCGCTGGATGGCTCAAGGGCCTCGGCTTGAGGTATCTCGCCGCCCCACCGCGTGGCGACGACCTGCCCGAGTGACTCGGTCGCCCCTGCAATTTGCACGCCCGCTGCTGCGCAAAGCAAGCCGAGGCAAAAAATCGCGCCGCGATGGGCGTTGCGGCCATTCGTCGCTTTACGCATTGCCTGTTCCATTGTCACCCCGATCCTCTGGAGGTCGGCCAGCGAGCCGGCAGCACAAGCAGCCATCTCGGCGAAACCCGGCGTGATCGCCTCAATGGATGCCAGGAAACACGGCGCATCCATGTCGGGATGGCTACCCTGGTCGACCAGGCTCACCAGCCCTGGCTTGGGATAGGTTTCCAATTCCTCGCGCAGCGCCTTGGCAGCGCACAGGGCGATTTCCTCGGCGGATAGCGTCATGTGAACAGTGTTGCGAGATGGTTCTTGCGCTCAAGCCAGACGCGGCGATTGGACTTGATGAGAATGTCTTCGGCGGGTCCGAGATATTCCCGCCAGCTAAACGAGGCATCACCGCCAAAAATCACCTCGAGATCGACCCGGAGTTCATCCGGAAGCCGGAGGTCGGCGGAGAGAAAGGACATCCAATCAGCCGAGGAATCGATATCCACGAGCAGGTCGAGATCGGAGTCGGGGGTCACATAGGGCAGGCCCGTGAGGAGTTCCCAAGCACGGCTGCCATAGAGGCGAAAGACGAATCCCGGCGCGCGAATTCCCTCACCTTCCCAAACCGGCGGAGGTTCGATGGACTTGATGCCCGCAACCGGCACGCGAAAGGCCATTCGCTTTTTGCCGGGCAGAGCCAGGCCGAGATAGACCTCTAGTCCCTCATCCGACAAACACGGTCGCCGCACAATAAGTGGGCGCCCATGTGCGACCCACTCACGAAGAACCTCAACGTCACCGCCCTCCGGAGTCGCTTCGCACCATGCACCCTCTGCGAGCCGGACAAAGGCGTGGCGTCGGAACACGTTAACCGCGGACTTCCTCGATAACCGCGAGGGCCACGTTGCGACCACCGCGTTCCTTGCCGAGGATAGCGCGGTTGTCCTGTGCGTCATCGCTTTCGAGGACCTTTTGCAGGCGACTCGAGAAATCATCCGCCCACATCTCGTGCAGTCCGCCCATACGGAAGAAGTTCTCGCAGCCCGGAGCAAAGACAGACACCTGTCTCGCGAGATCCTGAAGTTTTTCCAGCGGCATCTTCGTCACCCGGGCAATGGCCTCGAGTTTCATCACCGAGGTTTCCGCTCCGGGAACAGAGACGATGCGATCGGCCAGCATGCCAAAGGCGATGAAGCCACCGGCGATGGAATTGCCATAGACGACTGCGATCAGCTTGTGGCCGTTATTGCGAGCCAACTGCTGGGCGCGCAAGAGGTGGGCGATGTATTCGGGCAGGACAAGGAGCTCCTCGTCGAGGGCCATGCGCTGGCCGTTGTTGTCGACCAGCATGATGATGGGCATGCCGGGACTCCTTTCCACGATATCCAGGAGCTTTCCGGAAAGAGCGATCGATTCCCGGATACCGATGAAGACATGATTCGTGGTGCCGAGCACAGCCACAGGGCGCCCGCCGAGCGTGGCCTCGCCGGAGACGAGCCAGTCTTCGGCGGCGACACGGTGGCCTTCAGGGAAAAGTTGATCAAGCAGGATGGGGAGTTCCATGTCTCAGGCGGGTTTAGCGGCGGTCAATTCAGCAGCGGTCATGTCCGGCACGCGATCGGCATCGAGGCCCATCTTCCGCCAGACCTGCCGGGCATCCGTACAGGAGCCGTAGTCGTCGATACGTCGGGCCAGCCGTACACGCTCGGCGCGGAGACTTTCCACGGTGAGCGGCTCGCTGGGCTGGATCAGCGCAGCAGCAGCCGCACGGAACGCAGGAATGTGATCATCGACGAGCGTGGCGACCTTGCCGAAAAGGAAACGATTCTTCCCTCCTGTGGTACGCCAGACGAGGGCTCGATCACGCGAATCAAACGCCTCCACGCCCATCACGGTCTCGATCACCTCGGGCCCGGAGACACTGAGCCGCGCCTCCTCCGAGGCGACGAGCGCATCGCAGCAACTGCTCGTGATGCCCGAGCCGCCAAAACATCCACAACTCCCGCCAAGCAGCCCGATGACGGGTATGCCGGCGCACTGCGCTTCCAGGATGGCGCGCATGATTTCCGTCGAGCCGATCTCGCCGGCATTCGCCTCCTCCAGGCGCACTCCACCGGAATCAAAAAGCCCAAGCACTGCCGCAGGCTTGCGAATGGCGGCGAGCCGCAGCAGGCCGGTGATCTTGGCCGCATGCACCTCACCAAGTGAACCGCCGCGAAACTTGCCCTCCTGGGCGAAAATATAAACCTCTTTTCCGCCGAGCGTCCCCTCGCCCACCACCGCACCATCGTCAAAGGCGACCGGCGCTCCGAACATGCCGAGATGCGGACTGATTCTCTGCTCGGTGGGAGGCAGGATTTCGCGGAAAGAACCGGCATCGAGAATCCCCGCCACACGCTGACGGGCCGAGGCTTCGTAAAAGGAAATACGCGGAGTCAATTTCATGCGAGAGCCTCCCAGGCCTGATCCAGCCTCAGGCTCACCACCGGTGGGATCGCGGCAAAATCATTGATGGAGAAAAGCACGTCACGCGGCTGGCTGCGATCAACGAAATCGGCGAAGACAGCGCGCCACGCGTCTTCAAAATGCGCAACCGTCGTATTTACCTCAAAGCGCACCTTGCCGCCAAGATCCATCGGCTGGGCGAGCACCTCGAGGTTGCTGGAGGCCACCACTCCGGAGACGGAATACGGCTTCCCGGATTTCGGCGCATTCGGGCCGCCATCAAATTCAAAAGATAGGTTTTCCATTGCTCTTTACCAGTTACGGAATCGGCTCGGCGGATTGTAGAGCCCGCCCGACCAGCGAACGAGATCGTGGATATTACGGGCGGCGAGTCGGTCGCGCGAAACATCGCTCTTGCGTATGCCGAGGTCCTCGGCGCGCTGGATGACGCCGCGATCGCGGAGACTGGCCACCATCGCGTGATCGCGCTTGAGACCGACCGGGGTAAATCCCGCCACGCCGCGCACGGCCTGCTCGCGCTCCTCCATCGTGCGGCAGAGCAGCAGATTTGCCACTCCCTCCTCGGTCACGATGTGGCTCACATCGTCGCCATAAATCATCACGGGCGGCACCTCAAATCCCGCCGTCTTCATCGCATCCCAAGCCTCCAGCCGTTCCACGAAAGTCGGCTTGTTCGCCCCCTGAAAGGTCTCAACCATCTGCACAACCAGCTTGCGACCCTGCGGCATATAATCGCCCGCATGAGCTTCGGCTCCGGCACGCAGAAAGGCCTCGGAAAGATGGCGACGCGCACGATTCTCCGCGCCAAAGTTCGGAGCGCCACCAAATCCGGCCAACCGGTCCGCCGTGACGGTGGAACTGTTGCCAAACGGGTCGATCTGGAGCGTCGCTCCGACGAACATGTCGGCAAAGTGACCGGCCATCTGACCGTAAAAGCGATTGGACCGCAGGCTTCCATCGCGACCTAGCGGGAAGATGTCGGGCTTTGAGGCGACATAGTCTTCCATGCCGACCTCGCCGCCGATGCAGGCAATGGCCTCTACGAAGCCACTTTCAATGGCGGGGATCATGGTCGGATGCGGATTCAGCGCCCAGTGCGTGCAGGCCTTGCCCTTAAGCCCAAGCTCCTCGCCATAAGTCGGCAGGAGAAGCTCGATGGCAGCGGTATTGAAACCCACGCCGTGGTTCAGCACCTTCGGCAGGTACTTCTGATAAATCGCCTTCATCGCCATCATGGCCATGAGGATGCGCGTCTCGTCGAGGAGCGCAGGGTCCTTGGTAAACAACGCCTCGAGATGAAACGGTTTCGGACTCTCGATGACAAAGTCGACCCATTCGCCCGGGATGTCTACTCGGCGGAGACTGTCGGTGAGCTCGTTGGCCTGTACCACCACGATGCCTCCGCCGAAGGCTGTTGCCTCAACCAGTGCAGGCGTTTCCTCGGTATTTGATCCGGTGTAAAGATTGCCCTGCGCGTCGGCATCTATCGCGACGAGACAGGCCACATCGGGGCGTAACTCCGCAAAATAGCGGGCATAGAGTTCCACGTAGGTGTGGACCGCGCCGATTTTCACCGTGCCCTTGCCGACCAGTTCCGCGAGACGCCCGCCCTGCGGCCCAGCGTAGGCAAAGTCGACAACCTCGGCGATGCCATTTTCAAAAAGATCCAGATGCTCGGGCAGACCGATGCAAGAGACGGCGAGCTTGAGTCCGTTGACTTTCTTCGGATCGACCTGAGCGAGCTTCTCTGCCAGAAAGTCGCCCTGCTTCTGGTTATCGCCCTCATGCACCACCCGGTCGCCGGGCGAGAGAATGAGTTCCAGAAACTCCACGGTACGCGCAGCGGGGATGACTTTGCCCGGCCCAAACACCTTCGCGACCCTTTCCAGTTTTTCTTTGCGACGGGCTACCTTATCAGGGGAACTCATTGAGCACGTGATTTCCACCCTCGTGCCGCAACCTGTTTCAAATGTCGAGATATTTGGCAGCAGAAGGGTTACATATGCCTTCGTTTTGAGCCTAAAGTTCCGGCCTTACGCGATTTCCCCGAAAATAGTCACGACGTAGTTGTATCGCCCCGGCAACTTCCAGTGTTCCAGGCAGCGATACTCCGATAATGTCACAAAATGACTCCAGGCATCCTCAGTTTCTCGCGCGCTTCCCGCACTCTCGTCGCCGCAGCTGTCGTCCTCGGGTTTCTCACCGCAGCCCTGCCCGCCGGAGAGGATATCTCGTTCAAATCAGACATCCCATACCTCGGCGCAGACCGTACGGAGAAACTGGATGTTTACCTCCCTGCCGTGGGACTCCCTCGTCCTCGCCCAGCGGTCATCTTCATTCACGGCGGAGGATGGAGCGGCGGGAGCAAGAGCGATCAACTTTCCAAGGAGTTTTGCAATGCCCTGGCCGAAAAAGGATATGTCGCTGTTTCCATCGATTATCTGCTGAACAAGGCGCGCAAGGATATCGATGGAAAGACCCATTTTGACAAGGTCGCCTGGCCGCAGAACTTTCTCGATTGCAAGACAGCGGTGCGTTTCGTTCGGAAAAATGCCAGGGATTTCGGGATCGATCCGGACCGCCTCGCCATCATGGGAGCCTCTGCTGGCGCCCATCTGGCCCTTTTGGTCGCCGCGACCAAAGACTCTGATCAATGGAACAAAGGCGGCCTTTATCTGGATCAGAGCAACGACATCAGCGCTGTGATCGAGTTCTATGGACGGCATGATGTCACCGTCGATCGGCGCCCCCACTTCGCCGGAGCGACAGAGGAGGAAACCGAATCCAATGTCATCGCAGCCTCCCCCGCCACTCATCTCACATCAAAGATGCCGCCTGTACTGGCCGTGCAGGGCGACGCCGATGACATCGTCCCGGTCTCCTTTGGCCGCCGGCTGATCACCCAGCTCAAGGAGCTGGGGGTTCCCTACGAATACATTGAGGTGCCCGGCGCCAAACATGCTTTTGGCCTGACACCGCCACAGAAGGATCTCCGCGCCGAAGTCTTTGCGTTCCTGGCAAAATACCTGGGACAGAATCTGCCTGCAGAAAACCAGCTGGATTGATACCCTGCCGCTCAATGGTTTGACCAAAGGCTCGATTGAGAGTCCGAAGGCTGCTGCGATTTTGACGGCATATTTGATATGCCGGTTACTGCTCTCCCCGTTGCCACATCCCAATCGATGCCCCCATCGTCTCCCGATCAGGTGCGGGCGTTCATCGCATCCCATTGGGACGATACCGTTCGCTTTTCGCCGAGAGACGACGAGACGCTGATCGGGCTGCCTTACCCCTACACGATTCCAACACGCAAAGATGTCTTCCAGGAGCTCTATTACTGGGACACCTATTTCACCTGTCTGGGCCTGGCCGCCACAGGCAGGAGGGACCTTGCTCTTAACAATGCACGCAATCTTCTTGCCGAAGTAGAAAGGTTTGGCTTCGTCCCCAACGGCAACCGCACGTATTACCTCAGCCGCTCCCAGTCTCCCTATCTCGCTCCGCTGGTAGGTCTCGTGGCTGAGGAGTCCAGTCAGGATACGGAGTTCCTGCAAGAGGCGATACCATTGCTCAAGCGGGAGTATGAATTCTGGGTTAAGCGCCGCACCGTTTCTCCCGGCCTCGCTCACCATGGCTGCCACGCTACCCGCGAGGAGCTAATCGAATTCTTCCCCACCGTAAGGGATCGCCTCGGATTGCCCGAGGCATGTGCAGAGGACGATCTGGACTTCGTCGCCCGGGTGATGTCCGAATGTGAAACTGGCTGGGATATGAACTCGCGATTCGCCAAGCGCTGTCCCGATTTCTTCCCGGTCGACCTCAATAGCAATCTTTGGCTCTACGAGACACTCCTCGCCCGATGGACCGAAGGGGAGGAAAGCGTACGCTGGGCTGAGCGGGCCGATAGTCGACGAACCCTCATCAACTCTCTCTGCTGGGATGCGGAGCAAGGCGCATGGTTCGATTATGATCATGTGAATCGCCGGCGATCCGTCGTGTGGAATGCCGGCCTGTTTCAGCCTCTCTGGGTCGGACTCGCCACCCCGGAGCAGGCAGCGTCGGTTGTTGCCAATGCTCTGCCGAAACTGGAGTTTGACCATGGCATAACCGCCACCCTTCCACCGGAAAACGCCACTCCCTTCCAGTGGGACCATCCCAACATGTGGCCTCCCATACAGCATATCGTCTATCGCGGTCTCGCGCGATATGGATACATTGCCGAAGGCCGGCGTATTGCGGAAAAATATATCGACTGCGTCACCCGGGCTTTCAATCTGACCGGAGATCTTTGGGAAAAGTACAATGTCGCCGATGGCTCCCATATAGCCAGAAATGAGGCTGGATATTTCAAAAATCCGGTCAACCTGGCAACAGGAGGGGACGATATTCCGGAGGCGGAGACGCCTTCCATGATGGGATGGACGGCCGGCGTCTTCATCGACGCCCAGGACTTTCTGGCGGGCGGAAAGTATTGGCTCAACCCGCTCCCGCACAGTCACTGATCCTGATGACCGTGCCGCAGCCAGAGTCCCCAGCATGGTGGAAGGAAGCCGTCTTTTACCAGGTCTATCCAAGAAGCTTCGCCGACTCGAATGGCGATGGCATCGGAGATCTGCCCGGCATCACTGGCAAACTTGACTACCTGAAGCGCCTCGGCGTCGATGGTCTCTGGCTGTCTCCCATCTATGCATCTCCCAATGATGACAATGGCTACGACATCTCCGACTATCTGGCGATCGGGCCGGAGTACGGAACCCTCAAGGATTTTCAAGAGCTTTCGCTCGGGCTAAAAGAGCGGGGCCTGCGGCTGATCCTCGACCAGGTCCTCAATCACACCTCCGACGAGCACGAGTGGTTTCACCAGAGTCGCTCTTCACGAGCAAACCCCAGACGGGACTGGTATCACTGGCTCGACGCCAGGACGGATGGAGAGGGAGATCGCCCGGTCCCGCCAAACAACTGGCGTTCCGTCTTCGGCGGCTCGGCTTGGGAATGGGAAGCCTCAACACAGCAGTATTACCTTCACTGTTTCTCCCGCAAACAACCTGACCTGAACTGGCGCAATCCCGACGTTCGACGTGCACTCTACGAGGTCCTGACGACCTGGGCCACCCGGGGAGCGGATGGCTTTCGCCTCGACGTCATCAATATGATTGCCAAGGCAGAGGGCTACCCCGACGTACCCCGCCCCGCCGGCAATACCGAGCCATTCCTCAATCTCGACGAATACGGGGTGAACCAGCCGCCCATTCACGAGTACCTGAGGGAAATGCATGATGCCGTATTCGCTGGCCGCGATCTCTACTCGGTTGGCGAGACGTGGTGGGTGGGTGCGCACAATACCATCGACTTCACCGGATACCACCGCCGGGAACTCAATGCCGCCTTTTACTTCTATTTCCACGAGTGCGCCAGCGGCCAGGCTCATTTCGAAAACTTCTCCAATCTCTACGAGGCCACCCGCGGGAAAAGCTGGCTCACCGTCACGCTCGGAAATCACGACTCCCGCCGCAGTCTGTCACGGTTCGGCGATCCCGTGAATTATCGCCATGCATCCGCCTCGCTTCTAGCCACCTGGCTGCTCACCCTGCCGGCGACTCCCTTCCTTTTCCAAGGCGAGGAACTCGGCCTCACCGACCATGCATATTCCACGATCACGGACTATCGCGACATCCAGACGGTGAATCGCTACCAGGAACTCGTTGCCTCCGGAGTTTCACCGGAAAAGGCCCTTGCCGAGGTACGAGTGACGAGCCGGGACAACGGTCGCTCACCCATCCCCTGGGATGCCACCCCCGGAGCGGGGTTCAGCCGTGGAGTCCCATGGCTGCCCATTGCCGGAGATCATCGTCCTTTCCATGCTGCCGGACAGGTCGATGATCCCGGCTCCATCTTTCACGCCTATGCCCGGCTGCTCGCATTGCGCAAGCAGGTGAAATCTCTTGTTTACGGTGACTTCACTCCCATCAAGGAGTCAGGGCAGGTCCTCGCCTATCGACGCGGAGAGTGGGGCAGCCATCCCGCCGTCTGTGTCATTTTGAACTGGGGATCATCCGCTCAGCCCTGGCCTTGCCCGATACCATCGGCCGACGGCATTCTGTACGCAAATCACGGAGGCATTGCCTATTCCCATCTGCGCCCCTGGGAAGCGGTCATATTCACCGCGGCCCGGCTCTGATCTAGTAAAGCACACGGCCATTGGTCGTGATGACATCACGATACCAATAGGCGGAATCCTTCGGCGTGCGTTTCTGGGTCTCGTAGTCGACATGGACGAGGCCAAAACGCTCCTTGTAGCCCTCCGACCATTCAAAATTATCCATGATAGACCATTGGAAATACCCCCGCACATCCACACCGTCCCCGATCGCCCGGTCGAGCTCACGCAGATAACGTTGCAGGAAATCGATTCGCTGGGAATCATGCACCCGGCCGTCGAGCGAGACCCAATCCATGCCGGACAGGCCGTTCTCCGTCACGACCACGGGCAGGTTGTAGCGCTCGTTCAGGAATTTCGGCCCCCAGTACAGACTCGTCGGCGTAACCGGCCACTTGAGGGCGGTCACCGGCGCGCCGGGTGCACGTGGTACTCGCTCGATCCCGCCGTCCCCACCCGCCCGCACGACGGTTCCGTTATAAATATTGACTCCGTAAAAATCGAGTGGCTGTGCGATGGTTCGCATTTCTTCCTCCGTAAACATCGGCGCAGCACCTCCGTAGACTTCGAGTTCCCCTTCCGGATACCTCCCGAGCACAGCCGCGTCGGACCACCAGGCTACGCTCCACAGGGGTTCGGCAGGAGAATACAGCGGATTTCCCGGGCCGAAGCAGAACACTGCCTTTCGGGCCGCCTCGATATCGGCGGAACTGGATTCATCCTCCGGCATCGCCATCGCTCCGCAAGGCGCCCACCCGATGGTCGGCCCAGTGCGAGCGTGACTCCGTATCACCTGAACAGCCCGACCATGAGCGATCAACACATGATGGGCCGCCTGAAGAACCTCTTTCAATCCTAGCCGGTCACCGGGCGCATGATAGCCGGTCTGATGTCCAAGGCCCACGAAACACTGCGGCTCGTTAATCGTCATCCACCGCGACACACGATCAGACAGCTTTTCAACCACGATCTGCACATATTCGGCAAACCACTGCGGACTCTCCGGGTTCAGCCAGCCTCCGAGCTTGTAGAGTTCATAGGGATAGTCCCAATGAAATAGAGTCACCCAGGGCTGAATGCCCTTCGCAAGCAAAACATCAACGAGGCGGTCATAAAAATCCACCCCCTTCGCATTAATCGCACTGCGACCCGCGGGCAAAATGCGCGGCCATGAAATGGAGAGACGATAGTTGGGGATGCCCAGTTCGCTCATCATCGCAGCATCCGCCTCATATCGATGATAATGATCGCAGGCGCTCGCGCCGGAATGCCCCTCAAAGGTTTTGCCCGGGATTGCACTAAACATATCCCAGACACAGGCACCCTTGCCATCGATGGGTGCCGATCCTTCGATTTGATAAGCGGCCGCTGCCGCACCCCAGAAGAAGTCCTTTGGAAAGTTTGCCATGATTTAAAAAATTACTCCGGTGCCACATAGCCCCGGGGTCCCCCGAGGCTCAGGAACCGGAGGTAAACACCGATCGCTGCCAGCAGCGCGATCACGGCCATCACACAACCTGCCGTGAACGTATGATAGTAGGCATTGCCCGTCGCATCCACCAAACCGCCAACCAGCGGACCGACCGTCATCGCACCGAGAGAACCAACGATACCCGAGGCGCTGGCAAACTGTGCGTAGCGGGTCCGCGGAAAAAGCCGCGCACCCAACGACGCACCCACGGTGAAGTAACATCCCGACAGTACGCCGTGAAGCACCAGCGCGATGGCAAAGGTCTCCGGCGTCCTCGCATTCAGAGCGCCCCAGCCCGTCACGACAGCGTACCCGACCAGGCTGAAGATGCACATGCGTAGCGGATGAAAGACATCGGCCAGCCAGCCGAGCGGATAGGCAAGGATGAGCGAGATAAGGAAAGTCAATGCAAGGCATTTCCCGTAGGTGTCCATGCTCATTCCCAGGCTGTCCGCGTAGGGAATCATGAAGATATTCACCGGCATGAAAACGAGCGAGGCCGCCATCATCATGACAAACACGCCGACATAATAGGGACGGTGAAAGCACTCGCGGAAATACGTCTTCACCTCGGCCAGCGGGTGTGTGTTCGCGTGTGTCTCTGGAGGTGGGTAGTCACCCTCCCTCACCTTCAGACACACCCAGTAGAACGAAAGGCCGTAAAAGAATCCGATAATGACAAGAATCACGGTGTAGTACGTCTCGACCTTCCCCAGGATCCAGAAGTTGAAAATCATCCCATCGATGAGGCTTACCGCACGAAAAAGCCCATAGAAACGACCAAGAAACTCCTGGGGCACCACGTCATTGATGAGGCCGCCAAAGATCGCCATCGCAGCAATGGTCGCAAACTCGAATATCGCCCAGAAAACGCCGAAACAGACGACCGCCACAAAAACCTCGCTCTGTCCCGGGAAATGTCCATGCACCCAGCGAGCCAAATGCGGGGTGACCCCGAGACCGATCATTCCCGCAGCAGCGATCGGAGTTGTGACGAGAAGGAAGGGAATACGCCGCCCGCGGGGACCGCGGTGCCTATCGGATTTGACGCTGATAATTGGCCCGAGGACTAGTCCCACCAAGGCCGGAAAAGAACTGATCAGAAGAGCGAAGAGATAATTCGGAACATCCAGGTGCTTGAGATACCATTGGGCCATCGGCCCCACCGAACGATCTCGCATCGACCAGGAAAAGTCCCCCAGCAACAGCAGGAGGAACAAAACAACCAGCCCGCCCGCAGTATACTGAAGTGAACCGACCTTCCACACTCTCGCTCCAGAGGGCGAAAGCGCCACAACCTCCCCGGAAGGCGCACCTCCGGATCCACCGAGGGAACGATCAGGAGGCGAAACGTGAGACATCGCGCACTTCCAGACCGTCTACTGGGAAACAACCTCCAGCCCGCCTACCGAAGCCTCAAAAAATCCCGCTGCCGGGCGCCTGACCGCCTTTAGGACAAAATACGGAGACGTCCCCTGCCAGAGCGAAAGGTCGATTTTGTCACCGACTTCCCCGCTAAACTCCTGCTCGCCCGACGCGTCTTTGATCTTCACCGTCACCTGCTCCCGGCTGAGCGAAATGGTGATCATGGAGACAGGCAGCATCACCTTTCCGTTCAGCACATCAACTGGCGGGACATTCTCGCCACCTCCTCCCCTGGGGCTCGCCACATTGAAAGACCCATCGCCGTTCAGGCAAAACCTCACATAGGCAGAGGAAGTCTCCGAGTTTCGATCCGTGCTCAATAAAACGACAAAGGCTTTCTTGGATTCGGGGGCGTCACCGCTCATCTCAAGTCCGGAGAGCTTGATCTGCAAAGGATGCTCGGTAAAATTCAGCGCCTCGACTCCCTCGGTAGTCATCAAGACTCCGTTTGCGAAATTTCCCTCATCCCCCGCCGCGTTCAGCACAAGTCGGCCTCCTTGCGCCTGGACCGTTCCCAGGGTCTTCCAACCCTTTGTTTTCGGCAGTTCAAGGATGGACTCTTGGAAAATCGCCTCATCAGCAAATGCGGTGACAGCGAGGAATGAAAATGCAACCAGCAGTGGACGCGTGTTCATAAGGGATGAATCTTACCTTTGGGGAAGGACGGATAACTCATTATTCACAATTGACCCAAAAGGCAACAAGGCAAAGGCGAGCAATCCCCCCAAACCGCTCGCACCTCTGCCTTGGCGAGAGACAAACAGCATCTCAGATCGCACGCCGACGGAGTCGGAATGCGATCAAGGCGACACCCAGCGCACCAAGCGCGATCGTCGATGGCTCCGGCACCGCGGCAAACGAAAGGACGCCCGCATTGCTCAATGATGCCGTGTAGTTGGTCGTATCGTAACCGGAAACAACCAAGCCAGAAAGAGAACCACCGGAAAATCCAGAGAATAGCGTGTAGCTATTGCTATAGTCAAAACCCGTTCCCAAGATTAATGCCAGCGTCGTATTCGTCAGGCTAAACGCTCCCACCCCGGAACCGATAATTTGATCAGTGCCCGTGCCGAGATCAAACTTGATGGTTCCTCCAGTCGTTGTGAAATTCTGCCCTGCCGCAAGGGTGAACTTGCCCGCAGCAGAGCCGCGAATATCAATGGTTCCGGAACTCATGGAAACTGCACCCGCGCCAAGCTTGGTGTCAAGAGCGCTGCTGTTCAGCGTGCCTCCACTTACTGTGACGGACGATGAGTTATTAAGACTTGCACCGAGGAGCAGCGTTCCTGATGAAACCGTTGTAGAACCATTGTAGTTCAAGTTTCCACCACTCAACGTCTGGGTTCCGGAGCCGGCTACAACAACACTGAGAACACCGCCTCCAGTAAAGCCCATGGAACCCGAATAGGCAGTCGTTACTCCGGATTTCGTCCGCAGTGTCAAGACGCTACCCGTCGCGCTCGATGTCACCGTGCCGTTACCGGCGAGTCCGGCGATTTCCTGCGTAACGCCGTTCTTTGCAAATCGGAACGTCGTTCCCGAGGACATGTTCAACGTCGTCGTTATCGGAAGAGCATTGCTCACATTGTCCGACAGCAGGTAGGCCGTTCCAGACAACGTCGTATCCCCGGTATAATCGGCAGCAGCCTTTATGTTTAGGCGTCCCTGACTACCGGCGGCGCCTGTACTAGTCAGCGTCAAGCCGTGACTACCGGTCAGTTTTACAGAAAGATCAATGCTCCCGCTGTTTCCCGTTGTAATCGTTGTGACATCCAGAGTTCCGGCACCATTAAGCACGAGTGTCGCACCGCCATTGGTCGTCAACGTTCCGGCAACGATATTCGTGGTGAGTGAAATCGTCGGACCGGCTCCGAATGCGCCAAACGATGCCGCATTACCAACTCCATTCACCCATGCAGTTGTCGAAACGCCATCATTCCAGTTGGCAGTAGTCAGATCCCAGTTTCCACCCGTCGAGGGAACCCAGGAATAGGTTGCTGCCGCTGCTGAATGAACCGCGAGTGAAGCAGCGCCGGCTAGCGCATAAACCAAATGCCTCGCGGAGCGAGAGGAGAGGGATTCTTTTATCATGGTGGGGTGTTAGCTTTTAGGAACGAACGAACTCTCTTAATTAAGTCATGGTCCCGCAAGGCGACCTGAGTTCAAACTGTTGACAGATCGAGAGCGAGCCAGCGCAGTTCCCTTCAGCCGGATGCACCCTATGGCGAATAATCTCTCACCGCTCCGGTGATCGTATCGATCTCAATGGCCCGAAAGTTCCCGGGCAGAGCACCGCCGTTGCTGCTCGGGCCGAGCACGAGAGTCAATCCCGCAGCATCGGCTGGCAGGTCTGATTGCCCGCTCGGCTTAAAGCGAAATGAGACATAACCGTAGTTCTTGCCATAACCCGGGAGCACTTCCTGCGGAGCCGACTCGTAAGCCAGACCAAGGATCGGCGAGCTTTTTGTATCATTTAGGATCTCAACTGGTGCATTGAAAAAGACGGGACGCGAAAGCGGAGTGACTGTGACCGATGTCGTTCCGTTGGTTACGATCGGGTCGCTCTCGATGAAGGCCTGCATCGCGCGATATGTCTCCGGAGTCGCCGTATTCGGCTGACTATAAGGGGGCAGTTTGTAGATTCGCACCTGCACCGGGTATCCCCTGGTCAACGCGGCCTGACGAGCCTGCACGAGGTTGTTCATCACGGCGTGCCCTGCCGTCGTCAATCCGTAACCGCGGGAGATACTGGACACCGCGGGCATGACCAGGGCTGTCAGTATTCCCATGATGGCAATCACAATAAGGAGTTCGACAAGAGAAAAGCCCCCTGGAGATGGGCGAGGCACCTCTCTGAAGTCCATGTTTCGGAAGTCTCGAATGCCGGTTTGCAGGGTCATTGACTACTCCATTTTGCACTCCGCAACGCAACTTCCGTACGGAATATCTGGTATCTGAGCGGAATCTTGTTCCCCGCCGCGTTGCCATTGATTGCGCCAAGGTTTTTCTCCAGTTCGGAAAGATCGGCATCGAGCCTGGAAGCATCCTGAAAGAGGTTGTTCAACCCGAGATTGGGGGGCGTCGTTTCATTCCCGAGCCGCTGCGCGGATGTATCGTCTATCACCACCATTACAATCTCAACCACGGGCGGCAGTTGATTCACGCTCTCTGCCGATGCAGGGTCCCGGCTGTCGTATTCGTAATCCGGGGCAAGTGTGGCGGTCGCTTTTGCCTCGTCTGCATCAGATGCCTTGGGGCGGATCACCAGCGCCACCACATTCTCCGCCAGTTGGGAGACGGGAGCGGAGTTTCTGGCGAGAGCGCTGCCGAACCACTTCGTATTTCGCCAGTTGGCAGATCCCCCAGTCACCGAGACGTCGTAGATCGAGAGATTCTCCGTGGGCTGCAAAAACTGCATGAGCCGGAATCGGTTTCGCGAAGCTGGGATCGCGCCGGAAAGGCGGGCGGGCATGGCGGGGTCCTCCCCATAAAACACATAGAATCCACAGGCGTTAAGGAAGCCATCCATGTTGCGATAATTCGCCTCAAGGGAATACCCCAGCGGAGCCAGAAAGAAGATCGCATGCGAAACAGGATTCTGCACTCCGGCGTCGACGAGACTCTTTCCTGTGATGAACTGGAGATCCGACCGACGAATATATTGTGTTGGCGTGAAGCTCGCCGAGGAAACCTGATCTCGGAAATTTCCGCCCGCATCGGCGTAGTCAAAATAGGGATTGAGCGTGGCCTGGCTGACTGCCTTGGTGATCGTGGCAAAGGCCGCACGAGCATCGCGAAACCCCTCGGTCTTGCCTGTCGAACTGGACCATGAGTCCGCCGTCGCCTGCGTCATCTTCAGGACCAGGCCGATTAGCAAAAGGAACACAGCACTTGCAGCCAGCATCTCCAGGAGGGAAAATCCTCGAAGAGATCGCCGACCCCGCCGGTCCAGGCGTGTCAGCATGGTTGGAAGCTCGTCAGTTGTCACCAAAGCCTGATCCATCGCTTTTGCCCTTCCCGCCTCATTTGCCGGAATCCAGGAATCGTTCATGATTGGGAGGGGATCATCTGATCCTATGTGACTCACCGGAAGCCCTCAAGAACCCTCCCGATCAATCTGTTGAATCGCTCAATGCACCGCTTGCCGGACATCGCGGCGGCCTGCTATTTCGTTGTGGCTACGGCACCGACAGGAGTGGCGTCCTCCACGCGTTCAATGGAGACGTCGTCGACGTACACGTGCCCCACCCCGCGATCAACCAACAGACAGACATTAACCTTTTCGACACCGGCAGCCATCTCGAACACACCTTCGACTTTGGTCCATGTCCGAGGCACCTCCTGTCCAGCCAGGACCGAGGGACTGTCACCCCCCATCCCATTGAAACCCAGAAAGTACATTCCGCTGTTGCTAAAGTTTGGCCCAAACATCGATACCCGCAGCAGGAATCCCGGAGTGCCTGATGCGGCTACGAAATCCTCCCCGGCCCGCACCCAGGCTGAAACGCGATATTTTTGGCCTTCGATAAAATTAGCGCCCTTGAGGTACTGAAGCACCGCATAGCGCGAATTCGCCGCCGACGAGAGTTCCATCGTGCCACTGCCCTCGTGCGGGTTATCCGCCACCACCTGAAACTGGCAGCCCGCGGATGAGGACTTTTCCGGATCGTAAAGAGACCATCCCCGGGAGCCACTCTCAAAGTCTCCATTCGCCAGGAGATTCTCCGAGAGAGGCGGTGGCTCGGTTGCGATCGGTGCGGCTGCCTGCGGAGCCACTGCCTTCGTATTTACGACCGTCACCTTGAGCGAACCAGGATCGCGGGTTTTGAGATATTCGGTCGGCGTCGTGAAGACGACTCCCTGCGATTGCAGGTACTCCACCAGTTTCTGAAACTCGGCAAACCGCTCATCTGTCCATTGATTCGGATGCCCCTGGATCACGAAACAATCACGCGTACCAGCCATCACCTCGTAGTCGTGCTTCACCTTCTGGGAATTGGGGAGAAAAAGCGGAGCCTCAATGTTCATCTCCGTGCGATCCAGGATCAGCTTGCCCGGCAGCGCTGCGGCGTCCTTGGTATTCCCATAGAGTACGATCTTGATGTCTGGGTCCTCGGCCAAAGCCTTCACCGTTGCCTCGTCCGTCTTGTTAAAAGGCGCACCAAACGCGGCAAAAGGCGCACCGAGGATTTGCCTGGCAAGCTGCTGGCTTTTCGCAATGTGCTCCTTCTGCTGTTCATAGGACGGTCCGCTGAATTCCCAGACGTCTTTGCCCTCTTCCTTCCACTGCTTGTGGTCGTAACCATGGAGCCAGAACTCCACCACCCCCGACTGTTGCACTTCCTTGAGCCAGTCGTAATAAGCCTGCTTACCACTTTCCAGCGAGTTGCAGATGATGCCGGCAGATGACTTGATATTCTTGCTCTTCAGGTAGTCCAGAGTTCGTTTCCATTGTGGCGTACCATTAGTCACATCATCCAGCTTCAGGATCACGTATGTCGTGGTGATTTTCGGAGCGTCAGCCTGGGCCGGACATAATGTGGTGATACCGAGGGTTCCTAGCGAAAGAAACGCCGCCGACAGGCAACGGGCGAAAAGAGGAGATTTCATATCTTGGGGAATTTGGGAACGACGGAAAAACCTGCTGTCCACTTTGGACGTCTCCACACAATATGCAAACGCACACCCAGCTCAAACCATTGAGCAATCACCCCCCGTAAACCTACGGCATCCCTCAATGCAGCACCGGGAAAGGCCAGCTACTTTCGCCCGGTCACAGGCGCGTTCGCATGCCAGGTATCGGCCTTGCCGTTGCACTCCTTCACCTTTTCAACGAATCCTTCATAGGGTTCATCGTTGATTTTCAGCAAACCGTAGTTGGAATTCTCTCCATCAAACCGCCCCTCGGCAGGCTCATCGACATGCTTGAACCAATGATAACCGACGACCGAGGGATTCGATACGAGCGCGCGCACATACTTTTCATAAGCTGCCGCACGTTCCTTTTGATTGGCCACTTTCGGGCCGGCGCCCTTGGTATTGGGCAGTCCGGAATCCTCCGCTCGAAAGGCAAACTCGCCGACTATCAGCGGGCGGCCATATGTTGCATAGTTTTCCGTGATCCCCGAGGGATCCGTGGAGTAGGAGTTGAAGGAAATCACATCCACATGGCGGGCGGCAGCCTCGAGTACGGGCTTTGCCGGAGTATAGGCAAAACGGCACCCAAACACCATGTGATGGGGCGCAGCCTCTCTCACCGCTTTTTGCGTCACGGCAAAATACTGCTCAGCCAGCAGACCAAGAAACGCGTCGCAATCTGCCACATACAATTTACGTCTCCCAGCCGAGTCATCCCCCACCCGCTCGATCTCCTCGTTCTGTTTAGACTTCTCCCTGTGCGGAAACGGGCTCTTGATCTCTCCGCCCTGCACCAACTCCGCCCAAGAAGCCGCCCCGGTTTTCCATACTTCGTTAAATGCGACAATGTCCTTGTAGCGCTTTTGCAGCATACCGATGGCAGCATGCCGGCCTGGAGCCTCCTTCGAGCTGTTCAGAAAAGTCACCAGCAGCTCATCCTGGCTGCGCCAGTCGGGTCCCCATCGTAGTTCATTGTCGATAAACCATCCCAGTATATTGGAATCCTGTGCCTGCGGGGTGCAGACCTTATGTGCTCGTTCGCGGGCAAATGTTTCAAAGTCTGGGCTGAAGACATCCGGAAACACGCCCATCTCCCAGGCGCTCTTTTTTCCGCCGCCTGCCTCGATGTGTTTGCGGGCATAATCGGCCGCTATGTTCAAAATAGGCGTGCGTGCGAGCCTGTCACCCTTTCCGAACACCATCCCTTCATCATACCACGCCCCGAGGGTATTGAAATCCCATGCGAGCAATTGCGAGGTCTTCGCCTCCGCCCATGCCTTGACGGAGGGATATTTCTTCGCATTGGCTTCTCCGTAGAGCGAGGGTCCGGTGCCCAGGATAGGGTCCGGAGCATATCGCACCGCACACACTCCCTTGGAGAGGAACGGCTCTCCCTTCGGAGTGATCAGCCACCACCGACCATCCCGTTTCTCCACATGAAAATATCCAGTAGTTTCCGCCTGCGCGGAACCGATCACGGTCAGGCTCATCAATCCAGCGACTGCTGCATACCAAAGGGGAATCCGCATAGCGGACCATGCTCAATACTTCGCATTCCTCGAAGCAAGCGGGAAATCATCCGTGCGAAACGGATTCGCCGGCAGTCCTGCTGTGTTGTACAGGTTGCAGAACGGGTTCTGCGCCCAGGCATACCGCACGGCAACCGGTTTCGGCACGGCATCCGCCCAGACTACGACGGTCTCTCCTTCGATCCTGGCATTGGCCCATTCCCACTTTTTGTCCTCTCCACAGATGGCGAAACCCTCGATCTCCGATCGCGGGGAGTTGCGGACGAGCGGAACCATCCGCCCCGACTTGGAGTTGGGAGCATATGTCTCCGGCATGGGTCTGGCCAAAAGGCCCGGAGCCGCGTGCTTGAAGCGAATCCGCGCCTTGTCACCCTCCAGCGTCATGGAGTCAAACACGGGACCAGAGAATACGACGGCCTTGCCATAGGTCTGCGCCAGCGCGATACGCGCCAGCCGGTCGCCCACCGACATCTTGTCGGCAGGGTGGATATCCTCCTCCTCACCGACATCAATCAAGACTGCCTGACCGGTATTCGGTAGCGATAGCGCCATGCTTTGAGCTTCTCGCACCTCGGCAAAGGCTGATGTCCTTTCCGGCTGTTTGCTGTGAGCCCCGAGATTGGCGATCTGGCAATAATAGAAGGGCAGATCCCCGCGCCCCCATTTCGCCCTCCAGTCGGCAATCATGGCGGGAAATGCCGCACGATACTGATACCCGCGATTCCAATTTCCCTCGCCCTGATACCAGATCACACCGCGAATCGCATACGGGATGAGTGGGTGAATCATGCCATTGTACAGGTATCCGGCAACGTTCTGGGAGTCGATGGGCGTGGCCGGGCGCTTAGGAAACTCATCCATCGCCGCCTTGTCGAGCGGAGGAAACGCATACTCCACCTTCGCCAGCCATTCTCCCTTGAATGGCACATGATTTCCTTGAAACCGCGAGCCTCCCGGTGCAACTCCGCCCGATTCTCCGGCACTAAAGACTCTCAATGCGAGTACGTTCTCCCCCTCGTTCACATACTCTCCCTTAACGCCATAGCGATGCACGACGCTGTCGATCGGACTGCTCCCGACCCGTCTGCCATTCCAGTAGACTTCATTGGAATCGCGAATGTTATCAAGGAACATGTCAATGCCCTTTCTGGGCGTGATATCTGGAGCCGATGGAGCCGGCACCTTGCGCCGCACCCAGATCGCCCCCGCCTCGGGCAATCCTGCCTCTGCAAAGAATCCCGGGAGCGTGACAGGCCTCCAGTCCGAGGTATCCACGTCGGGTCCGGCAAAGGTCGCCGGGTCTCCCTGCTTCCTGTCCTCGCGCCCATATTTCTTCTGCCACTTTTTGTAGCGTTCGGAATACTGATCAAATGCCCGGCGGTCGTTCTGCGCCTTCTCAGCCCCCTCCTTGAGCACCGGATCGGCGGCCAGCGCATCATTGCTCATCCAGGCTTCAATCATCGTACCTCCGAGGGCGGAGTTGATCAAACCGACGGGAGCGCTGATATCCCTCTGGAGCTGCTTGCCAAAGAAGTATGCCACGGCAGAGAACTTTCCAGCCGTGGCGGGGCCGGCCACCATCCACTCACCCTCTACTTCATCCAAAGGGTCAGCCGATGAACCGCGTTTGACCAAGAACTGGCGAAGATTGGTATTCGCGGAAACTGGCACCTCGGTCTTCGCGATCGGAAAGGCTCCCAACGGGAAATCCATGTTTGACTGCCCGGAGCAAAGCCAGACTTCGCCGACCAGCACGTCATGGGCCGTCAGGGTATTTTTCCCCTGCGCGATCAGTTCATGCGGTCCCGCCCCTGCAGTATCAAGGTCCAGCACCACCTTCCATTTCCCATCCTCACCAACCACCGTCTGAGCCACCGCCTTGTCGAGAGTCACTGTGACGGCCTCGCCGGGAGTGCCCTTTCCCCATACCGGCACCGAATCCGACTTCTGCAATACGGCATGATCGGAAAAAATCCGAGGAAGAGTAATCTCCGCCCGGGCAGAGACACACACCAGAACGCCACCCAGGATTAGGGAACCGACGCGCAGAAACCAGGAATCACAAAGATGAGAACTCTGCATAAGGGAGGAGTGGGCTTTAGGAGACATCCGATAAGGAAGAGATCTCATCCTATTCAAAACGTCAGTTCTCGCCAGCCGGTCGGAACTCAATCTGTTGACCTCACGGCGGAAGATTACTGCGGCACAATCGCGACGCGTCAACAGTTTGACATTCCCGTAAGTTGAGTCATGCTCCCCGCAGAGTAATCTGTCTGTGTAATGATTTCCTCCCGAAATGATTCCCGGGCACTCCGTCGCTCCGGCTTTACGCTGATCGAGGTCACGATCTCGCTAGGCATCGTGGCCTTTGCCATGGTTAGCCTTGTGGGACTGTTGCCTGCAGGACTTAGCAACTTCCGGATGGCGATGTCGCAGACGATCGAGTCGCAGATTGTTCAGGGATTATCGGAGGAGATCGCGCTTACCGATTTCTCCAATCTCGCAGATCTGGAAGGCAGGAAGTTTACCTACGATAACAGCGGAGTCACCACCCGGACAGGCGACCCGGCCACGATCTACACTGCCACCGTGAAGCTCGAACCTGTCGACAGTCTTTCCTCCTACCCTGTGCGATTGCAAGATTCCGCCTCTCGCAACGAGGCCTATAATGTCCGCATCCAGATTTCGCGCGTCAATCAAACACAGCAGATCAACCAGTACTCCCTGATTGTCGCCAACAAACGAGGCCACGCCTCGCCCTGACCGGTTTACACCAGCGGAAACATAATCCCCGCGCTGTCCGAGATCCGCTACGGATACCGCGACGAAGTCGAGCATACTCCCCTGCACTCCCTGAGCATTCAAAACAATGAATTGCCCTCTCTGGTCCCCGGCCGGAAGCCCTTCTGGAAACAATCGCGGCGCATCACTCGTCCTCGTGTTGATTGGCATCACGCTGATCTCGATCCTCCTTCTGGCCTTCCTTGCCACCGTGCGCACGGAAGTGCAGAGCTCCAAGGTCTATGCCAGCGGAGCATCGCTTAAATTACTCGCCAATAACGCTGTCAACCTCGTCGAAGGGCAGATCCGCGTCGCCACAGGAAACCCTTCGCTGAACTGGGCCTCGCAGCCCGGAATGATCCGTACCTACGCCACGTCGGGACAACCCTCCGGCTATTACAAGCTGTACTCCGACTCCGGCATGCAGGGACCGGGAAAGTTTGACCACACCACATCCACCAATGGCGTGCCAGCAAACTGGTATTCCCAACGAGGCATCTACACCGATCTAAATCAACCTGTCCGCATCGGCTCGACGAATTATTACCCGATCCTGGTCGGCGATGCCTCCGACCTCGCCAGCTATAACTCGCCCCTCGCCGCAAATGCCAAGGCATATGCACCCATCACCAGCGGCACACCATCCGTCGAGGGATTCTGGCTTAACAATGCGCCGGTCGATCCGAAATCCCCAAATCAGGCGCCCATGCCGGTGAAGTGGCTCTACGTCCTGCAAGACGGCAAGATCATCACGCCGTCCTCAAGCGCGAATGGGGTCGTCTCCTTCAATTCCTCCGGAGCGCAACCTTCCGCGACCAATCAGATCGTCGGGCGCATCGCATTCTGGACAGATGACGAGACGACCAAGATCAATATTAACACGGCATCGGAAGGAACCTTCTGGGATACCCCTCGCACTTATACAACGCAGGACTTCTACCTCGCGACGAGACAGCCTGTGCAGGGCGAGTTTCAACGCTATCCCGGCCATCCTGCCACGATCTGCCTGAGCACAGTCATGGGCCTCGGTATTACCTCCACCGGATGGACACCATCCAATCCCGCAAGCCATCTCGGCCTGGAAGACCTGTACCCGATCACGCCGGCCACCAAGCCTGGCGGGTCAAAAGGAGGAAACACGGATACCTCACCGACATCAAACACCCTGCCTGCAAGCGTCACCCGGTTATATAGCACCGTAGACGAGTTCCTTTTCCAAACCGCCCTGGACGCCTCCGGAGCGCGCAAGGAAAATGGAACCCTGCTCGCCTCCCCGACTGCGCTCGATCCCGCCACGCTCCGCCGTGCCAGCTTCTTCCTCACTGCCAGCAGCCAGGCGCCAGACGTCAACATCTACAATCTCCCCAGGGTCTCGATGTGGCCGATCACCCTCAACTCGTCGGGGACTCGCGCCATGACGCCCTTTGACAAGCTCATCGCCTTTTGCACGACCGTAAACAACCACATTTTTCACTTTCAGCGCCAGGATGCGAATAGTCCCACCGTGGACCTCCCGGCCGGAGGTTCACAGACCGGCCTCGGCCGTAATCGTCAGCTCCTCGAGTATCTTCGCGCCCTTACTGCACTTCCCGCTCCAGGGTTCAGTACGGGATCATTTGCTGGCAAGTATGGCGATGATCGCAACCAGATTCTCACCGAGATATTCGACTACATTCGGTCGACGAACCTTCAGGACAGCACGACGGGCGCCACTCCTTACGCCCGGGCGCTCTTTTCCAATGCCACCGATGGCGAACCAGGGAAAGGTCAGGTCATTCCCATCGTTGACATGGCCACCACGGTCTCCGACGCTGCCACCGGAAAACCCTCCCACCCGCGAGGCTTTGGTCGATTTCCCACGATTCAGCAGGCGTTCCTCGTCTTCATCGGAGCAGGCAATAATAGTCCGGCATTTAATCCCGCAGTCTCTGGATATCCGGGGTTCACCGGATTCACATTCCCCGCCATCACGGCCAATGGGACCCAGAGGGTCCAGGCTGGCTTCTTTCTCCAGATGTATGACCCGACTAGCGGGACGCCATTCACCTATCCCTGGTATGAAATTCAGGTGGAAGGCCTCGATACGCTGGCGTGGAGCAATGACAACTCGACCTCGCATGCGATGACATTTCCATCGAGCGGCGTCATACGCCCTAATGGCGCAGTCGGCCTGTCGATGTCCCTTTACGGTGGCATCACCGATTATCGCATCTTCACCTACGGAAAGAATAAAGCCTCCGCGGCCAATCGGTATCCCTTCATTACCCGCCCTACGGGAGCACAATCGGGAGCCCCTCCCGCCCTCGTCGGTTGTCCAGATATGAACAACGGGCAGATTTACTTCAAGGGCGGCTCGACCGTTGCCAAGATCTTCGCGCTCGATGCATCTGGCAATCGCATATCGACTGATCCCATCCAGACCGTCAACCTGAACTTTCCCGCCGCGACACTTCCCGTGCCGGATACAGTGGCCGATTCCGCGACCGCGCTCAACTCCAACGCGACAAGCTACAACTTCCGCTCATTCTACGACAATGGCTCGTCTCCGTTCGGCCGTCTCAACTTTAACAAAAACATCTCATGGATCAGCAGTCGCGATGTCGTCCGTGCCCTCGTAGCCACTCCCGGCGATGCCCGCCTGCTCGCTGCTCGCGCAGAGGTCCCATCATCCATGCTCCAGCCGTTGACCAGCGCAATGACCAGTGCCGACTACATGTCGTCGACCCAAAGGCATTCCCATATGCTGCGTTTCGGCCTCGCCTATCCGGTGTACGGGGCATCGGGCGGCAAGCTCGTCAATGTCAACTACTCCAACTACCAACCCAAGTTTGAAGTATCCGCGGGACGGAACATCAACGACACGGACTTCTACGGAGGGCCGGGAAACGCTACCTACTATCGTAGCAAGGACACATCGGTCCCTTCGCTGACTGGCGCGACCACCTCATCGGGAGTCCCGGCAGACTGGGACAATGGCATCGCCAACAATGTGGATGGCCCGCTCATCAACAAGCCCGACGAAGGAGACGCAGGCCGCAACGATGTTAACGGACGTCCATATTTCGAGCTCGACTACGGTGCCGCGCTCGCAGGAGATACCTTCTTCTCTCCCAATCGCATGATCCCGTCCCCGGGCATGCTCGGCTCCCTCCCCACCGGAGTGCTCGCGAACAAACCCTGGCAGACCTTGTTGTTCCGCCCCGGTCCGGCCAACCACCCCGGACTCGGCTCGGCCACCATGCCGCCCGATCATCTGATCCTCGACCTCTTCACCATGCCGGTCGTTGAACCCTATGCGATCAGCACGCCACTCGCCACAGCTGGTCGTATCAATATGAACCATTTGATCGTCCCATTTACCTATATCAACCGCGATACCGGTCTGCGCGCGGCCATGAAGAGCCAGATGGTAACCGTTATTCCCTCACCTGGTACAGGCCTCTACAAAACATACCAGAACCCAAATGGCTCCCCGAGCAGCGGAAACAAACCCTCCAATATCGACGTGCGTTTCCCGGTCGATGCAGACAAGACGCTCTCACAGTTTGCGTCCCGATTCGCGACTGGCGATATCTTTCGTTCGGCCTCCGAGATTTGCAGTATTGACCTGGTCCCAGCGCATAATTCCGCGCCAGCCCTCCCGATCACGCGCGCGAATATGGATGCCTTCTGGAACTCCTACCCGGTCACAGGGGACAATGTGCGTGAGCGCCCCTATACCAACCTCTATTCTCTGCTCACCACCAAATCCAATACCTACACCGTTCATTACCGCGTGCAGAGCCTGAAACAGACTCCTGGTAGCGACTACTCAACCTGGAGGGAAGACCGAGACACGGTCCTCGGACAGCTCCGCGGTTCCCAGACGATCGAGCGCTATATTGACCCGGGCGACAGCATTCCCGACTACGCGACCGTCATTAGCAGCAGCTCGTTTCCTCCCAGCCAGCCACTGGGAGACTACTATCGATTTCGCGTCATTGCGAACCATCAGTTCGCACCATAACAACTCTCATCCGGCGCGTCGTTTACTGCGGGAAACCTTGGCCGGTATCGCCCCTGGAGGCTCCCCTCCAAGCTGCGGCCGCGTCGTCGTACCATCACGCCAAACTCCTTCCACCAGAATGCGGATCGGCGTGGTCGGCGGACCCTGCTCGCCGCGCTGTAACATCTCGACCAGATTGTCGACCGCCGTGCGTCCGATCGTAATTCCGTTCTCATAAACACCCGAAAGCGTCTCGTCATCTCCCGCAAGACTCAGATTGGCCACACCTACATCTTCCGGGACGCGCACTCCCATCCGTCGAATCCAGTTCGTGACATCAAACCCTCCTAGAAACAAAACCACATCCGGAGCCGCTTTCTTAAACCAGCGCTCAAAGGTCTCCTCCGGCGGAGTCCTAGACGGATCGAAACAAGGCTCGATGCGCTGCTCCCAGGGATGCTTCTTGTGATACAGCCAATGACTGATGGAATAGGCGTTCTCCACTTTGTCATCGTGATCCTTATGCACATATAAGCCGATACGCTTGTAGCCCAGATCCTTCAGCGTCGCAAAAGCGAGATTGGCGGAGTGAATCTGATGATTCGTCACCAGGTTGAAAATACGAGGATACAGACTGTAGCCAAATGTGATGACAGAAAACCACTCGTATGCCAGCTGCAGCCATGTCCCGGCCGAGGGCTGGGGCGCAAGCAGCAGCCCGCGAATCCCGCGGCTTCGCAGGATTCGGGAAAGCTGGTCAGGCGTGAGTTTATCTCTCTTGAGACTGAACTCCTCCACATTGTATCCGAGCTCCCTCGCCCGCTCGGAAGCCCCCCGAAAATATTCATCAAACGTCGGCTGATCGCGCAGACGATATTCGCCGGACCAGTTATCGATCCAGGCTATTGTCGACTGATAATGCGCCTGAAGCTTAGCCTTCCGATAGGCATTCAGCGCTGACAACGCAGCGTCAGGGACATAGCCAAGACGATCCGCCACGGCCTTGATGTGGGCTTTGACTTCCGAGGAAATCCGGGGGTTGTCCCGCAGGGCCATGCTGACTGTGCTGTAATGCACGCCCACCTCCTTCGCGATATCGCGCAAGGTTACTCGCTGGATCATGTCAACAGTTTGAGCTGAACCAATGGCAAGTCAACCCTTCACTAGCTCCACCCAAGATAAATTATCGACCGAAACTGTTCGCAGCGATCAACAGTTTGACTTGATTGACTCTCGCGACCGATCCGAGAGCGAGGCTTATTAGGAGAGTTCGATGCTCCAGACCCTGACCTCCGATCGCAACCCGCAGGCCGCTGCCAGCGGCCGAGTCGCGTTGTTGATCAACAAGAAGGAAAGCGACCTGTTTTTCCCAGTTGGTTTTTCACTGCCTGGAGCTGAAATCTTCGATGCTGCCGAGGCGGAGCGTGATGGATATCTCGATCTCTCACTCCTGAGGAGCATTGCTCCTCAAGTGGCAGTCACCAGCTGGTCGACGCCTCCGTTTCCAAAGGAAACTCTCGCGGAGGTTCCCACCCTCCAGTATGTCTGCCATGCGAGTGGCTCGGTACGTAACCTTATTCCACGCGAACTTCTCGAGCAGGGATTGCTCGTGACAAACTGGGGAACTCTCGCCGCCGACACGGTTGCGGAACACGCCCTGCTTCTTATCCTCTCCGGCCTTCGCCGCACGCCCGAGTGGCCCGATATTATCGCGGGCAAAAGACGCTGGCAGCCCTCCCCGATTCGAACCCGTACCCTGTATGGGAAGCGGGTTGGCATCCATGGTTTTGGAAACGTCGCACGATCCCTCGTGCAACTCCTCCGCCCGTTTGCCGCTCGTGTCTCCGCCTTTTCGACCGGCGTACCCTTATCTTACTTCACCGAGTACGACGTCGCCCCATGTGAAAGCCTGGAGATGCTTTTCGCATCAAATGAAATCATCGTCGACTGCGAGGCTCTCAACGCCCGCACGATCGGCACAGTCTCCCGCACGATCATGGAGCTGATGCCCCCCGGCGCACTATTCGTCAATGTCGGCCGGGGTGCTATCGCCGATGAGACAGCCATTGCTGATCTCGCCGCCTCCGGTAGATTATACGCCGCGCTCGACGTTTATCAGGTCGATCCCATCGCGCCCGATTCACCACTTCACGCCGTCGACAGCATCGTAAAGTCTCCCCATATCGCAGGCCCGACTGCAGACCAGTTCCCCCGCTGCGGGGAGCTTGCATTGCACAACATCGCCGCTTTCCTCCGGGGAGATCCGGTTTCTGCCAAGGTGACCCTGGAAATTTACGACCGCGCGACTTAACCTCGGAAATCGCTTTCCGGTAAAATATCGTCCGCCAGCCTCCGGCAGACAACCTCCCATGAAATCCTCAACACTGTATTGCCTTACTCTTTCCGCGTGTTTTGCCAGCGTGTGCCTTGCGCAGACCGAGGGAGTGAAAAAGCCCGCGTACCTTGATACAAACTATACGGGCCCCGCCGCGCCGGGAGAGCCCCTTCCGGCCCTGGAATTGCCTGCCAATCAGGCTTTCGTCCACCCTGGCATTCTGCACACCCAGGCGGAACTTGACCAGATCCGCAAGCATCTTGCCGCCGGAGAAGAACCCTGGACCTCCGCGCTGAAGGCTTTACAAGCCAGCGAATACACCGCCCTGGACTACCAACCCAAGATCACTCCAGTAATCAACCCTCACGACAAGACCGTCGGCTACCTCATGAAGGATGCAACGGCAGCCTATGGCCACGCGCTACTCTGGAGCCTCACCGGCAACAAGGCCCACGCCGACAAAGCGATCCAGATCCTCGATGCCGCTGGCAGCAAACTTCAGGCCATCGAGATCGGTCGGCAAGACCAGGGAAAGGTCACCGCTGGTTTCACTGGCGGCAAATACGCCAGTGCCGCAGAGCTGCTGGCGCATTACCGTCAACCTGACGGTAGTTCTGCCGGCTGGCCGCAAGAATCCGCCGAGAAATTCAGACAAATGCTTGTCGCCGTCTTCTATCCCCGCCTTCAGGGTTTCAAACCGGAGTTCAATGGAAACTGGGATGCCAGCATGATGGCCACGATGATGGCGATCTCCGTATTCTGCAACCGCCACGATATGTTCAACGAAGCCCTTGCCTATTACCTCAATGGCAAAGGGAACGGCTCCCTTACCCACTACATTCACCCCCACGGTCAGAACCAGGAATCAGGTCGCGATCAAATCCATGGACAGATGGGACTCGCCGCACTTGCGGCATGCAGTGAGATCGCAAAGAATCAGGGGATTGATCTCTACTCTGCGGCAGGAAACCGGCTCGCCACAGGGTACGAATACATGGCAAAATATCTTGCCGGACAGGATGTAAAGGTCCTTGGAGAGGTTCCCATCAGTCCCAAGGGCCGCGGAGAATTCCGACCCGGATACGAGCTCATTTATCAGCATTATGTGGTCGAGAAAGGTCTCGATCTCCCCTACGTTCGCGAGACCATACAGAAGCATCGCCCAGAGGGAGTGGACTTGATCATCCTGCCTTCCTGGGGCACCTTGACCTCTTACTTTGGCCAGCCTGCGACGGCGCCCTCATCGTCTACGAGCAAACCATAACTCCCCCTTTTTTCTCATGGTCGCCATTAACTTCCCCGATTTCCTAAAACTCAGTTTTATCGCGACATTTTCTTTCGGCCTCGGCCTCGAACTCTCGCAGGCCCAGCTTATTGAATGGAAATTCAATGAGGGCAGCGGAGAAATGGCGGAAAGCTCCGGCTCCGCGGGCGCCGCTGCTCTGGCGATGAAGAATGACAAAGTCCAAACATCGCTTTTCACTCCTGATGGCGGGGGAGCCTCCGGCAAGCCCGGTGACTATGCCCTGGACCTCTCCGGAGCTAATGGCATGGGAGCCAATAACCCGCCAAACACCGGTCCCGTCGCCACCGTGTCGGGAAACGCAGAGGGACTGTCGGCACTTGGTGGGCTGGAATCCCTGACGATTACCGGCTGGATTAAACCTCAGGCGCCCATCACAGGTGCAGCCCGCATCATTGTCGGGAAAACCTTCTACGTGCAGGCCGGCAGTAGCGGCGAGCTTCAGTTCGGAGTCGTTCCAGACAACGGCACTCCTGTCTTTGTCAACAGCGAGCCCAACTATACAGAGGTGGGAATGTGGATGTTCTTTGCCATTACCTATGATGGCACCCGCACCATGGATAATGTGAACTTCTACGTGGGTGCCACTGACGCCGGACTTACTCTCGTCTGCACCCGTTCCGTTGACGCTGGCAGACTCCCCCCCTTTTCCGGCGGGTTGGAAGTGGGCAACGTCTCTTCCGGTGTACGACCGTTTCAGGGGATGATCGATGATCTCACCATTTACGGCGCGGAAAACGGAACCGAGGGTGCTCTGCCCCAGGCGAAAATCGAAGAGATTTACAACAAGATCGCCAAGCCCTGAACCAAGCCACCCGACCGTCGCCCTATCTCAGCGGCCCCGGAAGTGATTTCTCCGCCAACGCGATGTGGTTGGCTGCGAGAACGGACTTCAACGTCGGTGAAGCCACGCCAGTCAGATAAAGCTGCACGGAGCTAAACTGGTGTCCGGCAATATGCCCTGACTTCACCACATCGAGAAAGCCCGCGCTCTCCTTCGTCCATGCCGCGTAATCCCATTCGAGCGGAATGATCAATGCCCCGTGCTGGTTCATTGCCAGCGGCGCGCGACGGTAGTTAAAGACCGCCGAGATCGGCTGCGAGCGATTGATCGCAGCAAGCAATTGCGCCTGCCGCGTATAGCGGATCGCCTCAGTCTCGTTGGCTGCCGCCGTCGCCAGCTTGACGTAGATCGCCCGCCCCTTCGCTCCACGCAGTTGCGCCAGCGAATCCACGATCACCGTCTGATGCATCGGGGAAAGCGCAGGGTTGTTGAGAAACGCGTTGGCGTGAGCGCGATCGATGCCCATCGCGAGAAGGATCTTCAGGTTGCGCAGCCTGAGGTCCGCCGGGCTGAGATCGCGCAGCGCCGCATAGGTCTGGCTGCCCGTGTTGACTGATCTCAAAGTCAGCCCCACCGCACCACCCACCGGCATGAGAGCGCCGGTCAGCGTCATCTGCCCGGCGTAGGCCGCCCAGGCAATGCTCTTCAGCTCTTTTTGCAGCTCTGGATTTGTTGAATAAGGATCAACACCCAGGCTGAGCGCGATCTGCCGCTTCGCCTTGCTAAACCCAATGGCGCCTTCAAGCGTGGAATCTTCGTACTTGGACTGTTTACGCCCTTGCCCCGCTTCCTTCACCGCTTGGCCAACCCCATTTACCGTATTCCATAGTCCTTTGCCCAGATCACCCACGGTTCCTACCGGATGCTCGATAAGGTTCTGCGCGAGCGCCAAAGGACTCTTCGCTGCCCGCTGCAGCGCCTGCTTGTAGCTCTCGCTGCGAGACACCTCGCGCAGCTTGGCGATTGCCTGGATCTCCGCGATACGCTGGATCAACGCCGTGTTGCCTTCCGCCAGGTTGACCCCGGAATCCGCCGTATCGATGGTAAAGTGATTCAACCCCCGACTCGTCGGTACCGGAGGCTGCACGGCGAAGTTGTAACCCCGGTCAAACTCTGGCCGCAAAATCACCCGCGCATCCAACACCGGAGGCACCTCATACGGAGGCAGCGGCGCCGCAGCAGGCGTCTGGGCAAAGGCGGGAACGGAAAGAAGAATCAGGCCGAACGAAACAAATGACTTTCGCATGGAGTACGTGGAAATTGGCAAGAAGCGCGCATTGAAGCAGAACGTTCCTGAACCCGTCAATGGGAGCCGACAGAGAACATAGCCCCGCCGAAACATTCTCGATATCCCGATGGTCGACGCCTGCATCCCCCATAGACCTTCCGATATCGGCCCAGGTAAACTCTTTGTGAGACATGTCGCTGCTTCAGAAAGAAATGAGACCAAGCCTCCATTTGATCAAGACGCTCGTCCTCTCTTCCTCACTTCCTGGGAGACGATGTCACGATGAACTCCACTATTAAGCTGCTCGCTCAGTCATTATCCAAGGTGCGTTGTGCATGCAGCCCCAGAGACCTCGTGCCCGCTAGGCACATGAGCGTCGATGGTTCTCTGATTTCGAGGAGGACTACGATCCTTGGGCTCCCGCAGCGGCGAATGCTCCGGATTAAGAGCGTTGGTAATTCTTACGTCCACCAGCCTGTTTCTTCACGATGATTAGGCAAACAGCCTTTTCGTCGTGAAAGCTCGCACTTCCTCTCATCGCACCAGTTGGTTTACGCGATTCGCCCAGCGTTGCGCCCACTGGTCGGGGCAGCCGGTTACCTTCGTGGCAGCAGTGGGGTTGCTTGTCGTCTGGGGGATTTCGGGCCCCATCTTCGGATTCAGCGATACCTGGCAGCTGATCATCAATACGAGCACGACCATCGTGACATTCCTGATGGTATTCTTGATTCAGAACACTCAGAACCGCGACACCGAGGCTCTTCAGATCAAGCTGGACGAACTCATCCGCGCCACGCGCGCTGCGAACAACTCCATGCTCGATCTCGAGAAGCTCGAGGAGGCCGACCTCGATCGTATCCGCGCGGATTACGAACAACTTGCCGAAAAAGCCCGTTCTGAAATCACCAACCGCAAAAGCCGTCGACGAAAATCCGACTAGCTGGCTTTCTTTCCCTGCCCCGCTTTCTCAGGCGCCTTGGAGCCGAAAAACAGGCTGTCCACATAGTCTCGCGCGTACCGGAGGTTTTGGACGACCACCGTGGAATCCGGCTGTGTTTTGCCGATCAGCATCGAGCCCTGCCAGATGCTGTTAAGAAACCAGGCCACTCCTTCAACATCGAAATCGGCAACTGGCTTGTGAATGTCTTTCGCCTCTTGGAGAAGCTTCGCCACATAGGAGGTCCAATCCGCCAAAGCCTTGGCGCTGCCCTCGCGCAGATGCTCGTTCGTAAAGGACATCTCCTGCGCAAACATCCCCACCAGGCAGCAGACGCATTCCTCCGGCTGCTGAGCGAAGCCAGTCATGATATCGAGCATCTTATGGACGCGGACGAGCGGGTCCGCGGAAATATCCAGTCGCTCAGCTTCGGCGTAGAGTGCCATACCAAAATCGGCCCACCGCTGCAGCGCAGCCACGCCGATGTCCTCCTTGGACTTGAAGTAATGAAAGAACGCGCCCTTCGTGACTCCCGCCTCCGCGCAGACATCGTCCACGCCGGTGGCCACGAAGCCTCGCTTCAGCATTAATCGCACGGCGGCATCGACCAGCTTTTCCCTGGTCGGGATCTGACCCTCCTTCACTCTACTCATACATACCGATTGGTATCTTACCGCATTAAACAGCCTCGTCAACAAATCCCCCGACCAGTCCTTGACCCCCTCCCGGATTTGGGAGCAAGTTCGCCCTCGTGAAATCGATTCCTCTCTGGGATGGACCCGCCCCTTATGCCAAGGGTTCATCGCCCGCCGACATTCCCACCCTCGACATCTACGAACCCTTCGGCAACACCTTCCGCGACTGCGCCGTCGTCATCCTCCCGGGAGGCGGCTATGGCTTTCTCTCCGGCCAGGAGGGAGAAGGTTTCGCCGGTCTTTTCCAACTCTGGGGCTTCCACGCCTTTGTCTGCAACTACCGCCTCGGCTCCGATGGCTATCGCCATCCCACCATGCTTACAGACGCCTCGCGCGCTGTGCGCATCGTTCGTTCGCAGGCAGCCGAGCGCGGGTATGATCCCAAAAAGATCGTCATCATTGGCTCTTCCGCCGGCGGCCACCTCGCCGCCACGGTTTTGACCCAGTGGATCGAGGCTGATGCCAACGCCAGCGACCCGATTGATCGCGAGTCCTCCCGCCCCGATCTCGGCATCCTCTGCTACCCGGTGATTACGATGGGTGACTTCACCCACAAGGGTTCGCAGGAAAATCTCCTCGGCGTCGATGCTGAGCAAGACATGCTGGAGGCCATGTCCGCCGAAAAGAACGTCACGGCTCAAACCCCGCAGACATTCATCTGGCACACCTACGAGGATGGTGCCGTGCCGGTCGAGAATGCCGTGCATTTCGCGTCAGCTCTCCGCAAGGCCGGAGTGCCTTTCGAACTTCACATCTACCAGGATGGCGGACACGGCCTGGGAATGAAGGACGGCATTCCCTGGGTGAACGACTGTTTCAACTGGCTGCAGAAGCGCCTGAAATCCTAACGAACCGACCAAAATAGCCGGGCGGGCAGACCTCGCTCGTCCGGCTTTTCTTCCGAGGTGCCTTAATCGCCCGAAATGTCGCCGATCTCATTAATGAGCCAGCGGCCATTTCTCTTCACCACCTCGACATCGATGGTGTGTTTGAAATTTGGTTCGCGACTGACCACTTTCACATCGGCTTCGTCGCCATCTCGGTCGATCTTGATCTTGCCGACCTGAAATCCCTTGTCCGGCCAGTCCTGGCCGCACACGATCGCGTCGGAGCCGTAGCCGAGCTCAGGATCATCCTTGAGCGCCTTGGTGTAAACCTTGCGCAAAGCTGTCGCAAATTCCGGCGTCACGCGCGGGTCCTTCGCCACGAAGTTCATTGTCCCTTTGTAGCCGTTCAGCTTGGGCAGAGCCTGGATATAGCTGTCGTAAAATCCCTGCACTGCCGTGCGAATGTCGGCTTCGTCATTGGCGAGGGAGACAGATACCGGGAGAACCAAGAGTAGGAGGGCAAGGATACGGCTCATACGGCGTAATTTTCACCCTGTGCTCCAAAACCGCAAGCCTTTCGGCCGCGCCTAAAAAACCTCGTCCGCTGGATAAGTCAGACCGATTTCCTTGCGCCATGCGTCGAGGAGGCGGTGATTTCCCAGCGAATCCTCCCCGGTCATCGCAGGCCACGGTGACTCACCTTCGTTCTGATACTGCGCCACGGCATCGAGTTCGTAGGCATACAGATCGGTCGCGTCCTCGGTGGAAATCGTCTCGGCGGTATTGCTGGCGTAGTCCTTCAGGATGATCGAAGCACCCGCCGATCCCGCGATCCATGGCTGCGTGATCGTCATGACTCCGGCTGTGCCGTGCACTCGCACGCAATTCTCCAGCGGCGCGACCATCGATGTCGACAGATGGGCAAAAATCCCGCCCTCAAACCGCAGCACCGCATGAGCCTGCAAATCTGTTCCCTCGCCCGAATCAAGCTGCCCTAGCGCCTTGATTTCAAGCGGCTCCGCGAGCTCCCGACCCAGCGAAACACCCGCGACCAGCCTTGCCATCGACGCGCAATAACAGCCGATGTCAAGTATCGCTCCCCCACCGAGTTCCCGCGCAAACAGTCGGCTCTTCGGCTCATAGGCGGGCAGGCCGCCAAAGCTGCACTCGATCGTTTTCACCTGACCCAGTCGCCCCGAGCGTAAAATCTCGATCACCTTCGCTGTCTGCGGATGGCAGCGGTACATGAAGGCTTCCATGAAAAAGACGCCATGTCGCTTCGCCGCGGCAAGCATCTGCTCAACCTCGCGAGCATTCATCCCGGCTGGCTTTTCGCAGAGGATATGCTTCCCCGCTTCCGCCGCCTTGATCACCCACTCCAGATGGAACGGGTGCGGCGTGGCGAGATAGACTGCCTGCACGCCAGGATCAGCCAATAGTTCCTCATAGGAACCATAAGCTCGCGGCACGCCGAATTCCTCAGCGAACGCGCGGGCCGGTTCCAGGGAGCGACTGGCCACGGCGGCCAGCTCCCCCGTCTGGGAAACTGCCAGCGCCTGGGCCAGGCGCCGGGCGATACGCCCGGTGCTCAGAATGCCCCACTGGAGTTTCACGATAGGTTAGGCTTACGCCTGGGCGCTGGAATCCTCGTCCTCCGGCTCGCTCACGACTGGCGCGATGGCCTGGAGGTTTTCGCTTTCGCGCATGTCGATCAGCTTCACGCCCTGGGCGTTGCGGCCGGTCACACGAATGCCGTCGACCTTCGTGCGGACCATCTTGCCCTTGTTCGTGATGAGCATGATCTCGTCTTTATCGCGCACGGTCAGCGCACCGGCCACGCCACCAGTCTTCTCGGTGGTTTTCATGGTGATGACACCCTTGCCGCCGCGGCTCTGCACGCGGTATTCCTCGAATTCCGTCTGCTTGCCGATGCCGTTCTCTCCGGCCACCAGCAGGTAGGCATCCTTCTCCACCACCGCCGCAGCGATGATGTAGTCGCCCTTGTTCGGGCGGATGCCCCACACGCCGACGGTGTCGCGGCCCTGGTCGCGCATCTCTTCCTCGTGGAAGCGAATGCTCATGCCCTCGTGAGTGATGAGCACGATCTCGTCCTGCCCGCCCGTGAGCTTGCAGTCAATGAGGTGGTCGCCTTCCTCGATCTTGATGGCAATGATGCCGCCCTTGCGGATGTTTTTGAAGTCGCTGAGATTGCTCTTCTTCACGATGCCGCTACGGGTCGCGAAGACGATGTGAAGCTGGTTGCTCCACGTATCCTCTTCCTTCTTCTGCCCCTGAATGCGGATCGTCGCCGTGATCTTTTCGTCATTGCGCAGCTCGAGGAAGTTCGCGATGGAACGTCCCTTGCTCGCGCGGGAGCCTTCGGGAATCTCAAACACGCGCTCGACGTAGCATCGACCGGTCTGCGTGAAGAACATCAGGTAGTCGTGCGTGGTCGCGGTGAAGAGATGCTCAACGAAGTCGCTGTCCTCTTCATTCTCCGCCTCACGTGCCGTCATGCCGATCACGCCCTTGCCGCCGCGCTTCTGCGCTCGGTAGGCACTCACCAGCGTGCGCTTGATGAAGCCGTTGTGCGTGAGCGTCACGATCACGCCCTCATTGGCGATCAGGTCCTCGATGGCGATTTCGCCCTCGGCTGGAACGATCTGCGTGCGGCGCTCCGTGCCGTAACGCTTCTGAATGTCGCGCAGCTCTTCCTTGATGATCGTCAGCACTCGGGACTCCTTGGCCAGAATGTCGAGGAGATCGCGGATGACCTTGAGGAGTTCGTCGTACTCGCCCTTGATGCTGTCGCGCTCAAGGCCGGTCAGCTGATACAGGCGCAGGTCGAGGATGCTGGTCACCTGCTTCTCGGTGAAGCGATAGTGGCCATTGATGAGGCGGGCCTCGTCGCGAATGAGGATGCCGATCTGCTCGACGATCTCACGGGTCCAGCTGAGCTCCAGCAAACGACCCTTGGCTTCATCGCGATCGCGTGAGTCGCGGATGATCCGGATGAAATCATCAAGGTTTGCGAGAGCGATGAGGTAACCCTCGAGCTTCTCGGCTTCGATCTCGGCCTGGCTGAGCAGGTAGCGGGTGCGGCGCAGCACGACCTCGCGGCGGTGCTCGATGTAGCAGTTGATCGCGTCCTTGAGAGAAAGAAGGCGCGGCTTGCCGTGATCGATCGCCAGCATATTCACGCTGAAGGAGGTCTCCAGCGCGGTGTGCTTGTAGAGATTGTTGATGATGACCTTCGGATTGCCATCACGCTTGAGGTCGACGACGACGCGGGTCTGCTCGTCGGATTCGTCGCGCACATCGCTGATGCCCGTGAGCACCTTCTCGTTCACGAGTTCCGCGATGCGCTTCACGAGGTCGGCGCGGTTTACACCGAACGGAATTTCCGTGATGACGATATTCTCGCGGCCGCCCTTGGCCTCTTCCGTGCCGACACGGGCGCGCACGCGCACCGAGCCACGACCGGTTTCAAAGTACGACTTGATGCCGGTCGAGCCCTGAATCAGACAGCCCGTCGGGAAATCCGGCCCCTTGATGTAGGCCATGAGACCTTCGATCGTGATATCCGGATCGTCGATCTGGGCGCAGATGCCGTTGATGATCTCGATCAGGTTGTGCGTCGGGATGTTCGTCGCCATGCCGACCGCGATACCCGTGCCGCCATTGATCAGCAGGTTCGGGAACGCAGCAGGAAATACCACTGGCTCGGTGAGACGTTCGTCGTAGTTCGGCACGAGGTCGACGGTGTCCTTCTCCAGGTCGTCGAGAAGCGTGCCGCCGAGGGGCGTGAAGCGAGCCTCGGTGTAACGCATGGCAGCCGGCGGGTCGCCTTCCACCGAACCAAAGTTCCCCTGCGGGTCGATCAGCGTGTCGCGCATCGCCCAGGGCTGAGCCATGTGCACGAGGGTCGGGTAAATGACCGCTTCGCCGTGGGGGTGATAGTTACCAGACGTATCACCGCAGATCTTCGCGCACTTCATGTGCTTGCGCGGCGGATAAAGGCTCAGCTCGTGCATCGCGAAAAGGATGCGGCGCTGCGATGGCTTCAGGCCGTCGCGCGCATCCGGCAGAGCGCGGGAAATGATGACCGACATCGAATAGTCGAGGAACGACTTCGACATCTCATCGGCTACGTCGATTTTTTCTACTCGCTCGTTGAGAGTGTACATGTACTTCGGAAATCTGGGGTGGGATTAAACGTCCAGGCGGGCGTTCAGCGCATTGTCCTCGATGAACTGGCGGCGCGGTTCGACGACGTCGCCCATCAGGATGGTGAACATCTCATCGGCCTTCAGCGCGTTGTCCTCGTTGAGATCCACGCGGAGGAGTCTACGCTTGTTGGGGTTCATCGTCGTCTCAAAGAGCTGCTTCGGGTTCATTTCACCCAAGCCCTTGAATCGCTGGATCTGCATGCCCTTCTTGCCGATATCCAGCACGCGCTGGAGGATCTCGGGGATGGAGAACACCGGATGCGTGGTGGATTTCTCGCCCTCGCCTTCGATCAGCTCAAAGAGCGGCGTATCACTGTTGGAGAAGTGGTCGACGTGGAGCCCCTTCTTGTCCAGCTCCGCGATGAGCTTCTGCACGGCTGTGGACTCATAGAGTTCCACCTTGCGGGCGCGGCGATGGACGCCGTTCTTCTTCGACGATTTCTCAGCAGGAGCGGCCACGGCCTCGATCACAACGGGCTGGCCGTTTTCATCGAGCGCTGGCGCTTCGGGTTCGTCCTCGAAAAGATTCAGGTCGAGATTCTCCTCGTGGAAGGCGCGCATCTCGGCCTCACCCGGGAAGTACGTCACCCACTCGGTGTTACCCTCACGCACCTTTACGAGATACGCCGGGAGCTGGCCGGTGCCGGGATTGCGCTCGCTGAGATAGGTCTCGAAGTCTCCGCCATGGCGGCGGATCGCCTCGCTGAACTTCGACAGCCTTTCGAGCAGTTCGAGCAGTTCCTTGAGCTGGACCGGGGTGAAGACCTTGCCGTCGGCGAGGTTCTTCAGCTTCACCTCTTCAGCGCCGAGCGAAATGAGGATCTTGTTGAGCTGGGCGTCATCGTCCACGTACTCCTCGCGCTTTTTGCGCTTGATGAGGTAGAGCGGCGGGCACGCGATGTAGATCTTGCCCTGGCGAACGAGCTCCGGCATCTGCCGGTAGAAGAACGTAAGGAGCAGCGTGCGAATGTGCGAGCCGTCCACATCGGCATCGGTCATGATGATGATGCGTCCGTAGCGGAGCTTCGCGAGATTGAAGGCGCCCTCCTGGTCGCCAGCACCGATACCCGTGCCGACGGCAGTGATCATCGTCTGGATTTCCGTGTTCTGGAGCACCTTGTCGAGGCGAGCCTTCTCCACGTTGATCAGCTTGCCTCGGATCGGCAGGATCGCCTGGAAACGACGGTCGCGGCCCTGCTTGGCGGAGCCACCGGCCGAGTCGCCCTCGACGATGTAGAGTTCGGTCAGCGACGGATCGCGCTCGGAGCAGTCAGCCAGCTTGCCGGGGAGACCGCCGCCGGTCATTGCGCCCTTGCGGACGGTTTCACGAGCCTTGCGCGCGGCCTCGCGGGCGCGGGCGGCGGTGAGGCCTTTTTCGACGACCTTCTTGGCGATCGGCGGGTTCTGGTCAAAGAACGTCATCAGCCCCTCGTACGTGATCGAGGAGACGATGCCCTCCACCTCAGGCGTCACCAGCTTCACCTTGGTCTGGGACTCAAAGCCCGGCCATGGGTGCTTGATGGACACGACCGCGATGAGACCCTCTCGGACGTCGTCGCCCGAGATCGTCGGGTCCTTGTCTTTCACGAGGTTGTTCTGCTTCGCGTACTGGTTGATCGCACGCGTCAGCGCCGTGCGGAAACCGGTCGAATGCGTGCCGCCGTCCGGGTTCGGAATGGCGTTGGTAAAGCAGAGGATCTGGTCGTTGAAGCTGTCGTTGTACTGCAGCACGAGGTCGCAATACATATCGTCCTCGACCTCCTGCTGGTCCTTGTTGCGGAACTTCACCTTGCGCTTGCCGTCGAGCACGATCGGCTTCGGGTGAATGAGTTGCTTGTTCTCGCCGAGCTGGCGGACGAATTCCTCGATACCGAGCTTGTAGAGATACTGCTCGCGCCGCTCCGTCTCCCCGCGCTCGTCGATGAGATTGATCTCGAGCCCCGGATTAAGGAAGGCCAGCTCGCGCAGACGAGCCGCCAGCTTTGCAAATTGAAACTCGACCGTGATGTTGAAGATCGTCGGGTCGGGCAGGAAGGTGATGAGCGTGCCGGTCTGCTTCTTGTTCTTCAGCTCGCCGATGACCGTAAGCTTCTGCGTCGTCACGCCGCGCTCAAAGGCCATGTGGTACACCTGGCCGTCGCGGGACACCTCGACCTTGAACCAGTCCGAAAGCGCGTTCACGCACTTGGCGCCCACACCGTGGAGACCGCCGGAGAATTTATACGCACCCTGGCCGAATTTGCCGCCCGCGTGGAGATTCGTCAGCACGAGCTCGATGGCCGGCACCTTGAACTTCGGGTGCATGTCGACCGGGATGCCGCGTCCGTTGTCCTTGATGGAGCACGACCCATCCGCATGCAGGGTCACATCGATGCGCGTACAGTACCCAGCCAGGTGTTCGTCGATCGAGTTGTCGAGCACCTCAAAGACGCAATGGTGCAGACCTCGCTCGTCCGTGGGTCCGATGTACATTCCGGGGCGCTGTCGCACGCCAGCCAAGCCCTCGAGTTTGTCGATTTTGGAAGCGTCGTATTTCTCGCTGTTCGGCGTAAGATTCGGTTCGTCGGACATCAATGGAAGAGTGTTGGCAGGAAGGAAACCTGTTAAACGGGCAAGTCTAGGGGTTGCCGGGAGTTCAGACAACCGTTTTTTACTTCCCTGAGCCACAGCATCTTGAGAGATGATATTAGCCCAACACAACATATTGCGTTTGAGTCTCGGTTGCCCACGTTAGGACAACTCTCCAGGATACCCACCTCGCCGGGCTTCCCTTTTCCCCACCTCTTGCGGTATCCCAAGGGCTGTGTCCGACACCCTCGTGCGCCGTATTTACTCCCTCCTGGGCGGGTTGCTTATCGTGGCAGCAGCCTTCCTGACCTATACGTGGAACTCCAAGACGGTCTTCTTTGAGGATGGCGTCTATTTTGCCGACGGAGACTGCTACGCCCGTATGACCAGGGTGCAGATGGTCCTTGAGCATCCCTTCACCCCGCTGCGCCACCACGATTTCGAGAACTACCCGGAGGGTACGACTCCGCACACAACAGCTCCCCTGGATTTCCTTATTGCCGGGCTTTCACTCGTACTAAAGCCCTTCTCCGCCCAATCCCTCGATCTGGCGGGAGCATACATTTCGCCCCTCGTCGGCATGCTTCTGGTCGGCTACCTCTGGTGGTGGTCAGGCAAGGTCTTTCCCGGAGGTCTACGATGGCCGCTTCTCGTGACTGTCGTTCTTTCCCCCATCCTCGTCCACGGCTTTCAGCTTGGTCGCCCCGACCACCAGTCACTCATCATCCTCCTTGTCGGAATCGCCTGGGCGGCGGAACTCGCCCTCTGGCGAAACATTCCCGGTCGCTGGCATCTCGTCTCCGCCATCAGCTGGGGCCTCGCCCTCTGGGTTTCTTTGTTCGAACCCGCCATCCTCCTGGTTGCCACCCTCCTGCTCCGGGTCCTTGTCGGCTTGGCTCCCCGTCGTCACGCCTTGCTTCCCGACCGTAGGAGCCTGATCGTCTTTTTTTCCATACTGGCTCTCTGGCTGCTTTTTGATGGGTGGCGTGGCACGGGTCTCCCCGATGCGTACAAAGCGATATTTTGGCGCTGGGCGCAGAGCATAGGCGAACTCCAGCACACCTCCATCCCGCAAATCTTTGCATGGTGCGGATGGCTACTGGCCATCGTCCCGGCCCTGCTCATCCTGCGCAGCCTGCAACTGCGCGCACTGAAAGGTGTCGCCTGGGCGCTCATGCTCCTCCTTCTCACCGGACTCACCCTCTGGCATATGCGCTGGGGGTATTTCCTTGCCCTGAGTTTCGCCTTCGCGCTGCCCATCGCCTTGGCGGCCATCCCTTGGAAGTCTGTTGCCTGGGCCGCCTTCATCATCGCTCTCTGGCCAGTTGCCTCCGAGTGGGATGAAAAGCTCTTCCCCGATCAGGAGGAACTCCGCGCCCGCAACGAGAACCTCGCCGACGCCGTCCTGCTTCGCAGCACCATTCCGGCCATGACAAATCCCGGCAGCATCCTTGCTCCCTGGTGGCTCACGCCTGCCGCGGTCTACTGGAGCCGCCATCCCGGCATGGGCGGCAGCTCTCACCAAAGTCTACCCGGCATCGTTGACACCGCGGAGTTTTACACCACCACCGATCAGGAAAAAGCCCGGAAGATTCTCGAGGACCACCATGTCCGTTACGTCATCGCGTACGAACCCTCGCGCATCTTGGAAAATTCCGCGCAAGTCCTGGGGACACCTCTACCGGCATCAAGCTTCGCCACCGAGCTTTTCCGCACCCGTCCCGTCCCGCCGCGCTTTCTCCGGCTGGTGAATCAGAACCGGTTCTTCCGCATCTACGAGGTGACGCAGGATTAGTTTCTCGTTTGGAGAAACTGAAGGTTCCCCGTCTGCGTGGCCCACGTCCGGGCCGCCTCAGCATCGCGCCGGGACCAATTGGCCAGAACTGAGCTCAGGTAGCGCTGGCGTGCCTCGGCATTGGTGATTTTCAATGCCCAGTTGGCAGAATCCGCCGGCTGACGCCATTGATACTGCTCGACGAATCCGTAAATGGCGCTTTCCCGCTCAGCACCCTGCGGCAACGTCTCAAACCACCGCGCCGCAGCCTGGGGATTATTAGCCGCATAGCCGCTCGCTGCGCCTTGATAGGCCATCCGCCGACTCTGCTCATCATTGGTCAGGGCGGCCGCCCAGGCCAGAGCCTCGTTTGGGTCCCGCCTCGCCACATCGCGAGCCATGCTCCTCGCGGCCATAGCGCGGACATTCTCGTTTTTGATCTGCGAAAAATTCGCAGCGAATTCCGACACATCGCCCTCGCGCAATTTTCCGAGCATTCCGAAAAGAAAGCTATACGCGACGCGCGGGTCTTCCAGGCGATTGAGTACGCCTATGCCTGCCGCCGCCGAGGATTCCGCCATGACCGATCCCAGCGCATTTGCGATCGGCGCCGCCGCCTTCGGGTCGTCCTGGTCAAAGAGCAACGCGATTGCCTGGTCGGGAGCCTGTTGAGCGATAACCTCCGTGATCTTGCCCGCCGCCCGGTCCCATACCTGATCGTTTTGAATCTTGTCCAACGCCTCAAGCGCGGCGTTCGGATCACGTTTCGCCAGTTCGCTGGCCGCGATACCGATAAACCCGCCTCCATCCCGCATCGATAAGCCGGAAAAATACTGAAACGCCGCCGTCGGATCGCGCGAGGCCCAAGCAAATGCCGCATAAGCACCCACCCGATATTTTAAGAGATCCGATGTGAGAGTTCGCGAATAGTCGTACAAACCCGCATAATCCGTGCCCGCCCATTGCTCGGCCACCATTGCCGCCAGCCCGTCATTAGCCGCTTGAGGGTCTTTCTCCAACGCGAGCTGTAGCGCGACAGACGGAGCATGAGATGCGAGCTGCTTCAGCATCGCCCGCAATACGACCTCCTGCATGGAACCGGGCTGAGCCTGCAAATCACGAATGCTCTGAATGAGTTCATCGCGAGAAAGGCGGGCGGAATACGCCGCCGCCAGTGTTGCCTTGGCTTCATCGCCATTGGCCATGGCCATGTCGGCCAGAACCTCCGAAACCGGTCGCTGCTTTGCCTCAGTACCCGGCTCCATCGAACGAAACCCGAGTTTCGGCGTGATGGACGGCTGCGGAGTTGGCGTCGATTCAGTCACCTCACCCGTTCCCGGACTCTGGCGCCCGCATCCTGCCACGCACAGGACGGTCATGGCGAGGCCGGCCTTCCACCAAAGCCCGGAGCGGGGTTGTTTCTTCCACATAGCGATTCCTGAGGGGTCGACGGGCATCGTGCCGGGAAGCTCCCGCAAACTCAAGGCCGCACTCACAGGGGCGAAGAGCGCTCCGTTTATTGACTCCTCCTGAAAGCGACGGTGATCACCCATAAACTCGCCCTTTCCTTTTTCTCCCGGATGGAGCAAGTAGGACGCATGAGCGACTACGACTTTGCCGTGATCGGCGGAGGCAGCGCGGGCTATGCCGCCGCGCGCACCGCCGCCTCGCTGGGACTCAAAACCATCGTGCTCGATGGCGGGAAAGAGGTGGGTGGCCTCTGCATTCTCCGGGGCTGCATGCCGAGCAAATCGCTTATCGAATCCGCCAACCGCTTCCGCGCCTTCGGCCAGGCCCGCGAATTCGGTCTCCGCGTCACGGATTTTAGCTACGACGCCACCGAGATCATCGCCCGCAAGCGGCGGCTTATCGGAGAGTTCGCCGACTACCGCCGCGAGCAGCTGGAGACCGGCAAGTTTGAATTTGTCCGTGGAAAAGCCTCCTTCCTCGACGCCAACACCCTGCACGTCGATCTGCTCGACGGAACGACTCGCACCATCACCACCCGGTCGGCCATCGTGGCCACCGGGTCCGTCGTCAATGTTCCGTCGGTGCCCGGGCTGGCGGAGTCTGGAGCATGGACGAGCGACGACGTGTTGGAGTTGACCACGATCCCACCCTCCCTCATCGTCCTCGGCGCAGGCCCCGTCGCTCTGGAGATGGCTCATTACTTCGCCAGCCTGGGGACCAAAGTCACCATCATCCAGCGCAGCGCCCAACTCCTGACCGGCGTGGACCCCGACGTGGCGAAAGAACTCGAGCACGCCTTGAGCGATCGCGGGCTGGAAATCCACACCGGCACCACGCTGGTCAAGATCGAGCGGGAAGGCGACCTTCGCCGCATCACCTTTGAGAAGAACGGCGCCACCCACACCGTCGAGGCCCCCGCCCTGCTCAACGCCCTTGGCCGCCGCCCCCATCTCGCTCACCTCGGGCTGGACAAAGCTGGCATCCTCGTGGAGGGCAGCCACATCGCCGCCAGCGCCACCCAGCAAACATCCCAGCCTCATATCTTCGCCGCCGGGGATTGCTGCGGGCCTTACGAGGTCGTCCATATCGCCATCGAGCAGGCGGAACTCGCCGCCCGCAACGCCGCCAAGGTGCTCGCCGGTTCCGACTTGCTGGAGAAGATCGACTACCGGCTCAAGCTCTACGCCGTCTTTACCGAGCCGCAGGTCGCAGCCGTGGGACTCTCGGAAGCCGAGGCCGCGGCGAAGGGTGTGGAATATCTCACCGCCTCCTACCCATTCAACGACCATGGCAAGTCCCTGATCATGGATGAACTGCACGGCTTCGTGAAACTCATCGTGGAAAAGCACTCCCGGGAGATCATCGGCGCCTCCGTCGTCGGACCGCACGCCTCCGACCTCATTGAGGAGGTCGTCGTGGCCATGCGATTCCGCTCCACTGCCGGTCAGTTTGCCCTCATACCGCACTATCACCCCACCCTGTGCGAAATTTGGACCTACCCCGCCTCCGATTTGGCGGAGGACGCCTCGGTCGGGAGTTGACCTGCCTAGGTTCACCGCTAGATTTGCCCGTTATCGCCCTATGAACCTCAACAATTTGACGAGCTTTATGCCGGATACCACTCCTTCTGCCACCAAGAATATCCTCACCAACGACGTCCAGATCAAAGGCGCCATCAACTTCGAGAGCGAACTGATCTTTGACGGCAAAATCGAAGGCGAAATCGTCTCCGAAAACGGCAATCTCACCCTGGGCAAAAACGCCGAGGTGAATGGCGAAGTCCGCACCAAGAACGTCGTCGTGCACGGCACCGTCAACGGCAACATCACCGTGACCGAGCGCGTCGAGCTCAAGGCCAGTTCCCAGCTCACCGGCGATCTCCGCGCCGTGCGCATCGTCATCGAGGAAGGCGCGACCTTTATCGGCAAATCCGAGGTCACCCCGAACAAGCCCGCTCCGGCCTTCAAGGCCTCCGACCGCGGCACAGCTCCTGCCACCACCAAGACCCAGTCTGCTTCCGCGCCTGCCGTGTCCTAAGGCTCCATGCAGGACAATCTCCGCAAGGCCCCGTTCCGGTGCCCGCACTGCGAGTACGTCCAGCTCGAGCCCGTAACCGCCATCTCCACGTACTGCCGCTCCTGCGGCAGCTACTATGAGATTGGCGCTCCGGTAACCGGAAAAGAAAAACCCGCGCCAGCGCCCGCCGCTCCCCGGTCTCAGCCGACAGCGGCGCAGCGTCATGTCCGGGAGGTGCGATGTTATCGCTGTCGGCGGACGCATGAGGTATCAGCCTCCGCCCGCAGCACGATCTGCCCGGGCTGCTCCGCCTCGATCGAGTTTGACGACATCATCTTCGACTCCAAGGTCGCCCGCCCCGTCGACACTCGTGGACGGCTGATCGTGGAGGCCAAAGGCTCCCTCAGCAACGGCTACATCGTCTGTGGCGAGGCCGATATCCGCGGCGAGGTCAACGGCACCCTGCGTTGCGAAGGCACTGTGCGTATCGCCTACTCCGGCATCATGAGCTGCCGGATCGCCGCAAAATCGATCGTGATTGAAAAAGGAGCCAGGCTCGATTTCCCCCTCCCGCTCATTGCCGCCGAAATCATTTTGCATGGCTCGGCCCGGGGGAATTTCCATTGTGAGGGCCAGGTCCATGTTCACCGTCATGGCCGCCTTGAGGGTCGACTCACCGCCAGGGCTGTCGTGGTCGAAAAGGGCGGTTTTTTGCTCGCCGACAGCACCGTGCAGCCAGCCTCCCCCATCCAGAAAAGCGAAAAGGAAGCGCCTGAAAAGACGCTTCCTCTCGAGGGATTAACCAATCTCGGTCTGGCGTCCTAGACGCCCGACGCGTGCTACGGTGTGGCTGAGGCCGCAGCAGCAGGCTGCGGAGCGACGACAGCCGTCACAGCCGGCGGAGGAATCAATGCCTGCACATCGGACAGGATCGATCCGCCAAACATTGCCGCCGGAGTCGTCGGGTAGGTCTGGGTCAGGGTATTCAAAGCTCCACGAGCCTCCTCGAGCTTATTCTGGCGCAGAAGTATCCGAGCCTGCTCCAGTAGGGCAAATGAAGCCACGTAGCTTTTCCCATCCTGGGCTTGCACATCACGCAGGGCATCGAGAGCCTCACTCAGCTTATTCTGCTGCTCGAGGTTTTGGGCGATTCCGAGACGAGCCGCGCCGGTAAGCGTGTTCTTCGGGAAGATCTCCAGGAACTTCTTATACGTTGCCGTAGAGTCCTCGATCTTGCCCCCATCGCGCTGAGCGGCAGCGACAAGGAAGTACGCATCGGCTGCCGCCTGCGATTTCGGGTACTGGGCAATGAGCGTCTGCCAGGCTTCCACCGTGGTGGCCTCGGCAAAGGATTTCTCCGAGTTGATCCGCGTATTGCGCTCGCTCAGCCAGTAGAAACCGCCGCCCAGGGCGATAACCACCACGGCGATGGCGCCGCCGATGATGACCGAGCGATACTTGGTCCAGAACAAATCGGAGTCGAACCCGTCGGATTGCAGCAAACGATCCTCCGCCGGAGGAAGTTGGTCCTTGGACATAAGATTAGGCTCCCACCTCCGCGCGAGCTTCCTCGGCCAGGGCCGTGCTCAGATAACGCTCTCCCGTGGAGCAGGCTACCGTAACGATCAGCTTGCCCGCATTCTCCGGGCGCTTCGCGACCTGTAGGGCGGCCCACACGTTGGCACCTGTGCTGATACCGACGAGGATGCCCTCTTCCTTCGCCAGGCGACGAGCCATGGCGAAAGCGTCTTCATTCGCGACCTGGATACATTCGGTGATCTGCTCCGATCCATCGGAGGCCTTGAGATGCAGGTTGCCGGGAACGAATCCCGCGCCCGTGCCCTGAATCTTGTGCGGACCCGGCTTCACCGGCTCACCGGCGAGGGTTTGCGAAATGACCGGCGAATCCTTCGGCTCGACTGCGACGGCCGCAAAGCCCGCCTTGCGCGGAGCCAGTGCCTCGTAAACACCAGTGATCGTTCCGCCAGTGCCGACGGCTGCGACAAAGATATCGACCTTGCCGTCGGTATCCTCCCAGATCTCCTCCGCTGTCGTCTTGGAGTGAATCGCCGGGTTGGCCGGGTTGTAAAACTGCTGCGGAATCCACGAGTTCGGCGTCTCCTTCACGATCTGCTCGGCTCGGGCGATGGCTCCCTTCATCCCCTCGGCACCTGGAGTGAGCACCAGTTTGGCACCCAGCATGGCGAGGAGCGTGCGGCGCTCAAGGCTCATCGTCTCGGGCATGGTCAGGATGAGCTTGTAGCCCTTGGAGGCGGCGACGAACGCGAGGGCGATACCGGTGTTGCCGCTGGTCGGCTCGACGATCACGGTGTCCTTGGTGAGCACACCGCTCTTCTCGGCCTCCTCGATCATCGCCATGCCGATACGGTCCTTCACGCTTCCCAGCGGATTGAAAAACTCGCATTTCAGCGCGATGGTGGCATTCACGCCCTCGGTCACCTTGTTCAGTTTGACGAGGGGAGTGCGTCCGACGGTCTCAACGATGTTGTTGTAAATTTTGCCCATGACGATTGATTTGATAGGGGAAAGCGCAACCTACACGCGGCCCTTGCGACGGGAAAGGCTATTTTTGTAGGATTCCCGCCATGCCCGGCCTGCTTTCCGAGATGGAAATCGCCCACGAACTCCCCTCCGTGCCCACCTGGGCCCGGGAGGCTTCGGCCATCGCCTGCAGGCGCGTCTTTCGTGATTTTGCCGAGGCGATGAACTACGTAAACCGCGTGGCCGTTCTGGCCGAAATCGCCGACCACCACCCGGATATCGACATCCGCTGGAATACCATCCGCCTCTCTCTTACGACCCACAGCAAGGGCGGCCTTACTGAAAAGGACTTCGCACTCGCCCGCCAGATCGACGCGCTGGTTTAGAAGCTCACGTCTTTTTCGGACGGCCAGTCGACCGTGAACTCCTCGGTGATCTGTTTCTTCTGCTTCGGAGCCAGATCAAAGGTCCAAGTCAGTTTGCCGGTATCCTTTTCCTGCGTCGGGGTGTCGCTGAACTTCACATCCCGCACGGTAATGCTCGCATCCTGGGCCACCGGAAGTTGATCCAGCACCGTCACCTTCACCGGCTGGCTCTTGAAGTTCTCCACCGTCGTTTCGTATTTGCGCGTCACGCCCTTGCGCTTCTGGAAGAGCCCGTTCTCCGCGGCCCGGTCCACCAGCGTCTTGCGCGTGACCTTCACATTGTCATCCGCCCCGAGGTAGAAATCAAAGTCCGCGCCGGGAGCGATGAAGTTCACATGGCTGTCGCCGATGAAGTCCCCATCGCGGAAGACATTCACCTTGCCACCGAGGATCGGCGCTCCGCTGGAGTTGGTCAGGCGGGTCTTGAGAAAGGCCACATCTGCCAGCTTCGGCGTCGTCACATACTCGATTTTGCCATCGAATTTCTGCGTCGCAATCGCCACGCGATGCTCCTCTCCATCGCTCGGAATCGTCGCGGGAATCTTGATTTCGAAAACCACGGAAACACCCGAGCTTTCGATCTGCGCCTGTTCGTATTCCATGGGGGCGGGCGCTGGTTCAGCCGCGATATCGGCATCGGCGCCTGCGACGAATTTATTCTTGGCCAGCTCATTCCGCGCATAGCCAAGAGCGCGCGGAGCCGCGGCCGCCATCGGCTGAATGAAGTTCAGCCACCAGGGCTCCAGCTCCGGCATGCGCGCCCCCACATTGGGCCTTGCCGTGGAAAGCGACAGCTTTACACCGTCCCAGTTCTCTCCCGTCTGCTGGCGCACGTTTCCATAATAGGCCAGTTCGATCGCGCCTGTCTGGGTATTGACTCTTGCGTCGTAGAGCGGCTGCCATGAGGCTCCGGTCATATTGTATCCCAGGGAAAGCGAAGCTTTCGCCGGAGACGATGCCTTCACCGCCACCAGTACCTGCTTCTCCGTCTTGCCTCCGCCCGAGCGCAGACGATTCAATTCATCGACGATCACCTGTTTCTTGGGCGCGAGCTCGCGAAGAGCGATGGCATTGGCCTGACTCGCCTCGGAAATCGCCACACTCTCGGCTCCGTAAAATTCATAAAGCGGCTTCACCTTCTCCAGGCTGCTGCCCGACGAACTCTTTCCCTCCTCCGCACCCGGCTGGGCCAGCCCGTCGCGCACCTTGTTCAAAAAAGTGCGGCGTTCCTTGAGATCCGCATTCTTGGCAACCAGCGTCGCCTCCTGATCCTGAAAGGCTTGTAGCTGCGCCTCAAGCTCCCGCACCCGGGGATTTACCGCCTCGTCAAAGAAGACATCGCGGATTTCCAGCCCAAGGATCTTCACCCCCGTGCCAGTACCTCCCGCCTGAACGCTGGAGGGATCGAGATTTGCAGGGAGCCCGCCGAGACGCACCACGCTTTCCCCCTCCGGCAAGGTCACCTCCGCCGAGCGAGTCACTCTCGCCCGGTCGGCATAGACTGTGACGGCGGAGATTTGGGAAGAGGCATCGATCGGGGCGGCGGAAAGATGACCGGCCCAAACGAGGGCGGCCAGCGGGAGAGCGGTCTTTCTCATGGCGTTACCTAGTCAACGCCAGAAGACTGCAATTTTCCCGAAAAATCTTACTTCCAGAGAGCCACCGCGCAAAAAAGCACGGCCACGCCGTAAACGATCCCGCCCACCGTCGCCGCCTTGAGACGGAGCTTCTGGCTGGTCAGCCAGGTGATCTGATCACGCAGCATCCACGGCATTCCCACCCAGAACAGGCCGAGAATGATCCAAACATAGGCAAGCACTACGACGAGCAAACGACTGGTCTCCGGACGGAGAAATGCCGCTTCCAAAATAGGCTCGGAAGCGAGCAGGGCGATCATCCCCAGCGCGCGTACAGCCAGAAACTCCTCCATATACCGCCAGGAAAGAACGGTACCAGCCACCACCGCAATCGCCATGACCCGCCTTAAATGGGCAAATTCACCAAGATCCATGGTCGTGATGAGAATGAAACCCCAGATGCCCGCAATCGCGATGAGCACTGTCCCTGCGGCACGAGAACGGGGAAAACCTTTTAGCGCCGATGCGGTCGCCGTCGGCTTTACGAAGGCCAGAACATGGCCCAAAATGAGCGCCAACCCGAGGACGAGTCCCACGGCGTGAAGGTCGACCGGATACATCATACAGATGCAGCAGTACCCGAGCGCTTGTCTTTGCGCAACCAGAGCTGTCGATCAAGCGCATCGGAGGCGGCTGCCACCTGCGCCTGCTTCTTGCTGAGGCCCTCCCCCCTGCCCAGCTCGATCTCACTCCAGATCACCTTGGAAACGAAGTGTTTGGAATGATCCGGCCCTGTCTGTTCCACCACCTCATAGGCTGGCGCACACGGCTCGATAGCTTGCAAAATTTCCTGCAAGGTTCCCTTGGGATTCACCTCCTCGGGGTTCTTCGCGATGCGCTCAAAGTCATCCAGCGTCTCGCGTAGAACAAAATTCCGCGCCGCATCGAATCCCCCATCGAGGTAGATCGCGCCCACCACGCTTTCAAAAGCATCCGCCAGGGTTGAGGCACGCTCGCGCCCACCACTGGCCTCCTCGCCGCGGCCCATCATCAGGTAGCGACCGAGATCCATCAGGACGGCATGCGCCTTGAGCGCGGGACGCGACACGATACGAGTGCGAAGTTTGGTCATCTGGCCCTCGCTGAAATCGGGATACAGCCGGTAAAGATGCTCCGTCACCACAAGCTGGATCACCGCATCGCCCAGGAATTCCAAGCGCTGGTTGTCGAAGGGATAGTTCTTCCGCTCCAGCGAGATGCTGGGGTGCGTCAATGCCTCTGCCAGAAGCAGGCCATTGCGAAACTTATAGCCCATCCGCTCCTCCAACGGGTTCATGATGGATGCGTGTCGGCTTGGATCTGTGGTCGGCATGTCTACCTGTCTTGAGCGCCGGGTAAATGTAACAAGAAAAACATCAATATGTTACACGCAACCAAGCGCGAATAATTTCCCCGTATTCTTTAGGCGGCGGTGTGAGGGCTTGGCAAGTCCATAAGCATCAACGTACTCCGGATTGCCCCATCAGGGGCATGTTTTCTTGCCCATGTCGTGACAGAAAACCCGCAAGTTTCCTCTTTTCTCGGCTCATCAAGGTGGTAGCACCGCTGCATGGCTTCAGGAAGCTACAGACCGGGTCGGACCCTGGTACACAAAGCGGCAGGAGCATGCACCGCGCTCATTATGACCCTGTTCACCGCCACAGCTGGGTCGGATACGTCCACATCGCTGAAGAATCCCCCCTTCTGGGACATTCCGGCATGGGTAAATCAAGAGTTCGGGACGATGAAGGATGCGGGCGTGAAGCCATTTATCACCTATTTCGGCGTATTCCAGGGAAACCCCATCGGAGGCCTCGATCAATCCGCCGCCTGGTCGCAGGAGCTCACCTTCGGAGCGACGCTGGATTTGGAAAAACTCCTCAAGGTGCCCGGTGCCTCGATGGTGATCTCCGGAGCAGATGCCGCAGGCAGCAACATCTCCGACGATATTGGCAACATCTTCACCGCCTCCCAGGCATACGTCACACCCACGATGATGTTTTACGAACTCTACTGGCAGCAGTCGTTTCTCGACAATGCCCTCCAGTTCCGCCTCGGCCGCATCACCGCTGGCGACACCTTTGCCACGCTTCCCGCCTTCGGGCTCCAGGTCAACGGAGGCATCAACGGCAATCCTCTCACCGTTTTCCTGAACTCGGAGTTCACCGCCTCTCCGAATGCGACCTGGGGCGCCTATGCAAAATACACCCCCACCTCAGACACCTATGTCTCCGCCGGAATCTACCAGGCGACGGAACGCCTCGGTCTCACCGCCTATCACGGCCTGGATTTCTCCATCCGCTCCGGTGACGGCATACTCCTCCTCGGCGAGGTGGGGTGGACCCCGACCCTTGGTCAGTCCCCAGTCCCCTCCGGGAAGGATGCCAAATCCGTGACGCCCTCCGTCTCAAGTGCTCCCTCCGGGCTACCCGGCACCTATGTTGCAGGTCTCTATTATTCCAACCTGCCCGAGGACGAGTTTCTCGGAGACGGCACACAGCAAAACTCCTACGGGTTTTACGCCCTCGCCCAGCAGATGATCTGGCGCAACCCAGCCAATCCGAATATCAGTTTCTCGCTGTGGGGAGGAGCCACCGGCAATCCCCAGCCTGAAATCGCCACCATGCCCGTAATGGGATTTGCCGGAGCGATCTGGCAGGGACTCATTCCCGGCCGGGACCAGGATCAAACATTGTTCTCGTTCCTCGTTGGCGGCTGGAGTAGCGACTACGCGGACGCCTATGCGACGTTAGGTTTTGGTCGCCCCACCACCGAGTCGGTCCTGGAATGGAGCTACCTCATCCAATTGACCCCGAACCTCACTGTTCAGCCCGATATCCAGTACGTACTCCGTCCCGGAGGAACTGGAAATATCGGAGATGCTCTCATCCTCGGCGTCCAGGTCGGAGCTTCGTTTTAGGCCATTCGCGGGCAAGTTTCGCAAATCCGTAAAAATTCCGAGTTGTCAACGCCCCGTACAGGCTTAGGTTCTCGCGCATATGTCCCGTCGTTGCTTTTGGGTGCTCTGCCTGCTGCTGGCACCCTTTGCGTGCCTGCCCGCCGCACGAGTCGCCGATAGCCTGGTTCGTATCCAAGCCACCTCCCAAGACCCCAACTACCGGGTCCCGTGGGCCGGGGGCAACGTCATCAGCGGCGTTGGCGCAGGTTTCATTATCGATAACAACCGGATCATGACCAACGCGCACGTGGTCAGCAACAGCCGGTTCCTCCTTGTCTCCAAGGAGGGCGATCCCAAGCCCTACCTCGCTCGAGTCCTCTTCATCGCTCACGACTGCGATCTCGCTCTGCTCACCGTGGATGATCCGAACTTCTTCAAGGGAACGACCGCCCTCACTTTCGGCGGCATCCCGGCCATCGAGTCGACCGTTTCCGTCTACGGCTATCCGATCGGCGGTGACCGTCTTTCGGTCACACGAGGCATCGTCTCACGCATCGACTTCCAACCCTACACGCACTCCGGCGTGGACTCGCATCTCACGATTCAGATCGATGCCGCCATCAACCCCGGCAACAGCGGCGGCCCCGTCCTCCAGGATGGCAAGGTCGTCGGCGTGGCCTTCCAGGGATACAGCGGCGACGTCGCTCAGAATGTTGGCTACATGATTCCGACCCCGGTCGTCCGGCGCTTCCTGAAAGATATCGAGGACGGACGTTACGACAAATACGTCGATCTGAGCCTGAGCTATCACTCGCTTCACAATCCCGCCATGCGCCGTGCCCTCGGTCTCAGCGACGAGGACACAGGCGTCGTCGTGGGCGATGTCTTTGGGGGCGGCAATAGTGATGGTGTCCTCAAAACCGGAGATGTCCTCCTCGCGATTGACGGCCTGCCGATCGCGAGTGATGGCACGGTCAAGATGGACTCCGGCGATCCAGTCGAGATGGCAGAAGTCGTCGAGCGCAAGTTCCGCGGGGAAAAGGTGAAATTTCACATCCTTCGTGACGGCAAGGAAGAAGACGTCACCGTTCCCCTCACCCACTCGTGGCCCTTTACCCTTCAGGCCAACGCCTATGATGAAAAGCCGCGCTTCGTCGTCTTTGGCGGACTCGTTTTCCAGCCGGTCGACGCGAATTTTATGCGCGAGCACGATCCTGCCGACCTCCGTCTCCGCTACTACTTCGACCATTTCATTTCCGATCACCTCTATCGTGACCGGCAGGAGATCATCACTCTCAGTTCGATCCTTGCCGACCCGGTGAATGCCTACTCGGGGGAGTTCCGCTACAACATCGTCGACACCATCAACGGCCAGAAAATCCGCAAGCTCGACGACCTTGCTGAGGCCCTTAAGAAACCAGCCGATTACTATGTCATCGAGATGGTCGGACAGGGCCGTCCGCTCGTCCTGGAAAAGCAGGCCGTCGATCAGGCCCGCGAACGCGTCCGCGCCCGCTACGGAGTCGTCAATGAACAGCAGCTTTAGTCCCATGCGCCGGTTTTCCTTCACCATCGCCGCGCTTCTCGCGCTCGTCCCCGCTCTCCACTCCGCAGCCACTCACCCGAACCAGCCGGCGGCAACTCCTCCACCTGTGTCCTCAGAGGTCACTGCCGCATCGCTGGTCCGCGTCAACTCGACCAACCAGTCCTACGACTTCTTCCGCCCCTGGAACAAAAAGGCCCCCTATTTTCGTAAAGGCCTCGGCGTCGTAGTGGAAAAGAATCGCATCCTCGTCACGGCGGAACTCGTCACCAATAGCACCTACATCGAGCTGGAGGATCCCGTCACCAATGCCCGGGTGGCAGGCCAGGTCATCACCGTCGACTACGACAGCAACCTCGCTCTCCTTGCCCCATCCGACGAAAACTTCCTGAAAAACGCCAGGCCCCTTGCATTGGACAAGGATGCCGTGGTGGGTGATCACATTGAGCTGCTTCAACTGGAAACCAACGGCCTCGTCGCCCAGACCCCTGGCACCATCACGACCATTGCCGTCGCTCCGTATCCGCTCGGTCAGTTGGCATTGCTCACCTTTCGTATCAGCTCTCCCATCCAGAGCCGCGATAGCAGCTTCACGATCCCCGCCGTGCGCGATGGCGCTCTCGTCGGTCTGCTTATGCGTTATGATTCCCGCAGCCAGACGGCGGATATCATTCCTGCGCCGGTTATCGGACACTTCCTCGCCGACGCCGCCCAGGCCACGTACCAGGGCTTCCCTCGCATTGGTCTGGGCTATTCGCCCACTCGCGACCCACAACTCCGCCGTTATGTGGGGCTGAAGGACGATGGCGGCGTCTATGTGACCGCCGTCCGCCCCGGAGGCGCCGCCGACAAGGCAGGCCTCAAACGCGGCGATGTTATTCTGGCCGTAGCTGGCAGGGCGATCAATCAGGACGGCGAGTTCGATCACCCGCTTTACGGCAAACTGACGTTCAGCCATCTCACGAGCACTGACGCAAAGGTCGGAGACAAGGTCGACTTCGTCGTCCTGCGCGACGGCCAGAAGCAAACGATCCCCGTCACGCTGGAGCCGGTCGATCGCAGCAGCATCGTCAGCGACCCATATATCTTCGACAAACAACCTCGCTATCTCGTGGTCGGCGGATTGGTTTTCCAGGAACTCTCCCGCCCCTATCTCCAGGAGTGGGGTGCCAACTGGCCTAAGGAAGCCCCTCAGCGCCTCGTCGCTCTCGACGCCTTCCAGGATGAAGATAATACTGCCGATCGCGGCAAGGTGGTCTTCCTCAGCCAGGTCTTCCCGACTGCCAGTGCCCTCGGTTACCAGGACCTCGAGCATCTCGTCGTCAGCAAGGTCAATGATGTGCCAATCAAAAGCCTGAACGACCTTGCCAAGGCCATCGCCAATCCCAAGAACGGCTTCCACAAGATCGAGTTCGACGACGATCCGCCGATCATCTATCTCGACGCAGCCGAGTCCGAAAAATCCGACGCCCAGATCCGACAGGAATACGGCATCCCGGAGTTGAAGAATCTGAACTAGGGCTTCCCGCGTTCACCCCGGCGCATCCGCCAAGGCTCCCAATATCCCGACTCCGTCCGCTGCTCAGCCAGCTTGTCCCGAGGAGAAAGAGCGGCCAATCTTCGGCATGCGAATGTCCCCGATTGGCTGCCTCTTCTTCCTATTGCCGGCGTTATGCCCTGCACTTTCCCAGCAGACGCCTGACCCGCTGAATCCCGACTACACCGCGCAGCCCTTTGAGGATTGGGAAAGAAAGTTCGCGGATTTCACCTTTCACAAGTTTGAGGAGGATGGGCACGTCCTACCTTATCGACTCTACTCGCCGGATTCCATGGAACCGGGCAAGACGTACCCGCTGGTAATCTTCATGCATGGAGCGGGCGAGCGCGGCATCGACAACCGGATTCAGCTTCGAAATTTCAGGTCGACGGTGGAATTCTGGAAAAAGTACCCCTGCTTCGTTATCGCCCCTCTCTGTCCCCGGCGCGATCAGGCGCCCGAGGGGGTATGGGTCGAAACACAATTCGGCAGCAGCGTCGGTCATACCATGAAGGAGCAGCCAACGTGGCCGCTGCATCTCGCCCTCGATGCGATTGATCAATTCATCGCGACTCATCCCGTGGATCGCCAGCGCATCTATGTCACCGGACTCTCCATGGGGGGCTTTGCCACCTGGGAGATCTTGCAGCGCCGGGGAGAGATGATCGCCGCCGCGGCCCCCGTCTGCGGAGGAGCCGATACAGCCTTCGCCGGAAAACTCACCTCCATCCCGATCTGGGCTACCCACGGCGATGCCGATGACATCGTTCCCGTCAGCCGCTCCCGCGACATCGTCGCCGCGATCAAGGCTGCCGGGGGAAATCCCAAATACACGGAGTTCCCCGGCGTGAAACACGATGCGTGGACCCCCACTTACTCCAATCCCGATATCTGGGACTGGATGTTCTCGCAATCGAAGAACTGAAGATTCCCTGAACCGCTCCGACTAAATCGGAGCGGCGGCTACAGCGGCTTTACGGCCCTGGAGCAGTTCAGTGCGGTTGACCGCGTTGACATAGGCGCGGGCGCTGGCCTCGATAACATCGGTGCTCGCCCCCTTGCCGGTGATCAGGTCGCCATTGCCAAAGTCCACCTTCAGCGTCACCTCACCCAGGGAATCACGCCCCTGGGTCACGGCCTCGACGCTGTACTGCGCGAGATGGCCGTGGCGCTTCACGATGCGGTCGATGGCTTGCATCGCGGCGTCGACGGCTCCGTTGCCCGGGCTGGAATCCTGCAAGGTCTCGCCACCCTTTTTCAGGCGCACGGTCGCGGTCGGCACGGTCGTGCTGCCACTGGTGACGTGGATATAGTCGAGCGTGTATGTCTCGCTGTCCGAGGTCATGGAATCCTCCACCAACGCGGCCAAGTCGTCATCGTAGACGAATTTCTTTTTGTCTCCGACGTCCTTGAAGCGATCGTAGACCACCTTCAATTGCGCATCGCTCAGGTGAAAACCCAGATGCTCCAGGCGCACCTTCATGGCATGGCTGCCGCTGTGCTTGGTCAGGGGCAATTCTGTTCCACCCCACCCGACCTCCTCGGGATCCATGATCTCGTAGGTCTCGCGCTTCTTCAGGATGCCGTCCTGGTGAATGCCGGAGCTGTGGGCAAAGGCGTTCTCACCGACGATGGCCTTGCTGCGCGCGACATGCAGACCGCTCATGCGGCTGATGATGCGCGAGGTTTTCAAAATCTCGCGGGTCACGACATCCGTGTGCAGACCGCCATAGAAATCGCCGCGCGTCTTGATCGCCATCACGACTTCCTCCAGGGCGCAGTTGCCCGCGCGCTCGCCGATGCCGTTGAAGGTTCCCTCCACCTGACGCGCCCCAGCCTTCACCGCTGCCAGGGAGTTTGCCACTGCCAGGCCCAGGTCATCGTGGCAATGCACGCTGATGATGGCATCGTCGATGTTGCGCACGTTGGAACGCAGATAGCCGATCAAGGACGCATATTGGTCCGGCACCGCAAAACCGACGGTATCGGGAATATTCACCGTCGTCGCCCCGGCCTCAATCACAGCCTGCACCACGCGGGCCAGGAATTCCGGCTCCGTGCGGGAGGCATCCTCGGGCGAGAACTCAACGTCCTTGACCAAGCCACGGGCACGAGTAACGCCCTCGACAGCCAGGCGAATGATCTCCTCCTCCGCCTTCTTCAGCTTGAACTCACGATGAATCGCCGAGGTCGCCAGGAAGACGTGGATGCGTCCACGTTCACCCGCGGGCTTCACCGCAGCACCTGCCGCGTCGATGTCTTTGGCCACACATCGGGCCAGGCCGCAGATTTTCGGGCCTTTGATTTCCGTGGCGATCTTTTCGACCGCATCGAAGTCTCCGTCGCTGATGACGGGGAAGCCGGCCTCGATCACGTCGACGTTGAGGCGCTCGAGCTGACGAGCGACCTCCATTTTCTCGCGCAGGTTCATGCTGGCGCCGGGGCACTGTTCGCCGTCGCGCAACGTCGTGTCGAAGATGATAACTTTGTCTGACATAGGGATGTTTGGTTGTCCGGCGAAAGATTGGGAAGGGGTCGCGGCACCTACCACGCCCGCCGGGAACGCAGCCTATGCCGTTTTAAGAAAGGAGAGTAAGTCGGCTCGGGAGCAACCCGAGTCGAAGCGCGAGAAGTGCGGTGTTCTCCGAAAACGACATGCGCACACCATACCACCCGCTTCCGGGGGAGCAAGCGGATTTGCGCACCCTGTATTTCTCCCCGTCAACTCGCTCCGCAATCGTTGATCCTTTTCGCAAACCTCTCTATGATCCGCCGATGCAGCGCCGTTGGATATTTCCGGAAGAAATCGATCTTCCCACCCTCGGCCGCCTGTGCCGCGAGCTCGGACTCCCGGAATCTGTCGGGCGCGTCCTCATCCGCAATGGCTACAATGCCCCCGAGGAGGCTGCCGATTTCCTTCAGCCCCGGCTGAAAAACCTGGGCGATCCCCTCCTCCTTGGCGAGATGGAAACCGCCGCCCGGCGGGTGCTCCAGGCTATTCAGGCAAATGAGAAGGTCGTTCTCTATGGCGACTATGATGTGGACGGCGTGGCCTCCCTGGCCCTCCTGAAAAGATTCCTCACCGCCCTCGGCGCCAGCGTCGCGTGCTTCCTCCCGCACCGCATCGAGGAAGGTTACGGTCTCAGCATGAGCGGGGTGGAGCGATGCTTCGAGGAGCACGATGCCAGCCTCCTCATCGCTGTCGACTGCGGAACAAATTCCTGCAAAGAGGTCGAAGCCATTCGCTCCCGCGGTGTCGACGTCCTCATCCTGGATCACCATGAGACTACCGGCGCTCGCCCCGATTGCATTGCGCTGGTCAATCCCAAGCGCGATGGTCAGGGCCTCGGCTATCTGTGCAGCGCGGGTGTCGTCTTCAAGCTGGCCCACGCCATCCTCAAGCTCTCGCCCCGTCCCGGCATCGACCTGAAGGACTACCTCGACATCGTGGCTCTCGCCACGGTGGCCGACATCGTCCCGCTCGTCGGGGAAAACCGTATCCTCGTTCATCGCGGCCTCGCCCAGATGGAGCATTCCCGCTGGCCTGGTCTCCGCGCCCTCATGGTCGTCGCAGGCGTGGAGGCACCCATCTCGGCCAATGCGCTCGGTTACCGTCTTGGCCCCCGCATCAATGCCTCCGGCCGTCTCGGCACCGCCCAGGAATCCCTCCGCCTCCTCACCACCGACGACATCGCGGAGGCCAGCCGCCTCGCCGACAGCCTCGATCACCAGAATCGCGAGCGCCAGTTGGTCGAGCGCCAGCTGACCGATGAGGTCGAGACTTGGGTGCTGGGCAACTTCAACCCGATCCGCGATGCCTGCATCGTGGCCGGTCAGCGCGACTGGCATCACGGCGTGCTCGGTATCGTCGCCTCGCGCATCATGCGCCGTTATCACCGCCCCACCCTCCTCATTGGCTTCGACGAGTCCGGGCTCGGCAAAGGCAGCGGTCGCAGCATCGAGGGACTTTCGCTCGTGCTCGCCCTGCAGCAATGCGCCGAGCACCTGGAAAAATTTGGCGGCCACGAGATGGCCGCTGGCGTCACGATTCAGGAAGACCGTTTCTCCACTTTCCGCGATGCTTTCCACGCCTCTGCTCGTGAAATGATGAGTGACGACCTGCTGGTTCCCAAACTCCGCGTCGATGGCGAGCTCCCCATCGCGCAGGTGACACACGCCTTTCTCGAGTGCCAGAGTCGGCTGGAGCCCTATGGCTCTGCCAATCCCCAGCCGGTTTACGCCGCCCGGGGCGTCTCACCCATTTCGCCCCCGCGCATCCTGAAGGAAAAGCACCTCCGCTTCGACTTCCAGGCAGGCCGACAGAAGGTCCCGGCGATTTTCTTCAATGGCGCGATGGATAAACTCCCGCGTGGGCCCTGGGATGTCGCCTTCACGGTGGAACGAAACGAATTCAATGGCCGCGTCGATGCCCAGATGCAGATCGTCGCCATCCGCACCTCCGTCTCTTGAGCACACTTCTTCCGCCGGACACAAAATTGGCCGACATGGAATGGGTGCCTCGCAACCGGCTCCCCGCCCTGCACCGCCTCGGCCTGGTCACCCTTGCCGACCTCCTCGGGCATTACCCGCGCCGCTACGAGGATCGTACGCGGTTTGATCGTTTCCCCGATCAGGAGCAACCTGCTTCGGTCTGTCTCCACGGTATCGTGGCCCACACGGCGATGAAGTTCCTTCCGGGCCGCCGCCGCATGTTCGAGATCATCATGGAAAACTCGGCCAGCGGCATCCTGAGCCAGCCGATCACCTGCCGCTGGTTCAACATGCAGTTTGTGCAGAAGATGATCTCCACGGGAGATCAGATCGTCGTGTACGGACGTCCGAAGAGACGCGGTCGGCTCATCGTCATCGATCACCCGGAGTTTGAGGTTATCGACGAGGAGGCGTCCCACTCGGTCCACATGCGCAATATCACGCCCGTCTACCCGGCTGGCGACGGCGTACCAGTCCGCTCCCTGCGCGAGATGATCCACCGGGCCATTGAGTCGACCGACCTCGAGGAGATTCCCTCTCTCATCCCCGATGCCTCCCATCAAAAGGCGGGCGCCCTGCGCGCAATCCACTTTCCGGAGTCCGAGCACGCCCGCATCACGGCCCACGATTTCCTGGTTCGCGAGGAGTTCTTCGCCATCCAGCTCCTGATCCATGCCCGCCGCGCGGAATGGCTTCTTTTGCCCGGTGCCGCCAAGCAGTCCGAGGGCAAGCTCCTCGGCCAGTTGCTCGATCGGCTTCCCTTTGCCCTCACGGACTCGCAGACTCAGGTCATCGAGGAGATCCGCCGCGACCTCGCCTCGCCCCGGCGCATGAATCGACTGCTCCAGGGCGACGTCGGAGCAGGCAAGACACTCGTCGCCCTCGCCGCCATGCTGCATACCGTCGAGGCTGGCTGGCAGGCCGCTATCATGGCGCCGACACAGATCCTTGCCGAGCAGCACCACCTCGGCTTCAAGCGCCTTCTTGAGCCACTTGGCATCGATGTCGTCCTGCGGACCGGCTCGCGCAAGGAGGTGGCAAGACCACTGCCGCTCTTCGGCAGCAAGCCCACCATCGTCGTCGGCACCCACGCACTGCTTTACGAGGGCAGCGAATTCAACAACCTCGGCCTCGTCGTCATCGACGAGCAGCACAAGTTTGGCGTCCTCCAGCGCACCCGCCTCATCGAGCGCGGGGACACTCCGGACGTCCTGGTCATGACCGCCACGCCGATCCCGCGTACCCTCACCCAGACTCTTTACGGGGACCTCGATGTCTCGATCCTCAAACACAAGCCTGCCAATCGCGGCGTGATCCAGACCGCCGTCCGCCCATCGACCAAGATGCCCGATGTGGTGGAGTTCGTCCGCAAGCATCTGGGCAACGGCCGACAGGTTTACGTCGTATACCCCCTCGTGGAGGAATCCGACAAACTCTCCGCCAAGGCCGCCACTGCCGAAATCGAGCGCTGGCAGTCCCACCTCGCCCCGGCTGAGGTGGCGCTTCTCCATGGTCGCATGTCGCCGGAGGAAAAAGAGTCCGTCATGTCCGCTTTCCGCGATGGTCGCACCAAGGTGCTCATTGCCACGACTGTCATCGAAGTTGGCGTCGACGTTCCCAACGCCAACATGATGATCGTCGAAAATGCCGAGCGCTTCGGCCTTGCACAGCTTCACCAACTGCGAGGTCGCATTGGTCGTGGCGAGCATAAGTCGTACTGCATCCTCCTCCACGATCCCAAGGCGCCGGAGGATGCCTTGGAGAAACTTCAGGTGCTGGAGGAGACCAGCGATGGATTTCTCATCGCCGAAGCCGACTTGCGCCTTCGCGGTCCGGGCGACCTGCTTGGTACGGCCCAGACCGGCTTGCCTCCGGTGAAAATAGGCGACATCTTTCGCGATCGTGACCTGATGGACGAGGCTCGGGATCTTGCCGAGTCCATTCTCAAAGCTGATCCCCTGCTTCAGGCTCCAACGAATCGCCATCTCGCTCGACACCTTGCCCGATCTGCCGCCAAACTCGCCGCCGCCTCAGGATAATTCCCCCCATGTCTGCACTCGCCGTCCCTAAATTTCCCCGCTCCAGCTCCACCCCCGACTGGACGCTTTTCGAGCTTCTCTCCCAGCAGGCAGGTCTTCCCTTATGTTACCTGGCAGGGCCAAGGGAGAAATTTCTCTCCGGCATTGCCTTCCTCGGCTGGAACGAGGGTCATCTCCTCGTGGCGGCATCGCTTCAGGATACCGACCTCGCCTCCGAAGCCATCCGGGATTCCCAGCACCTCTGGGAACTCGGAGATGTCTTCGAGATTTTTCTCCACGGTGCGGATGAGCCGTATTACCTCGAGCTTCATGTTTCTCCGACGGGACATAGACTCCAGCTGCAGATTCCCGACAGTGTCACCCCACGCCCAGCTGTGGGCGAGTGCATTGTCGACGATGAGCCTTTGTTTGAGTTCCTGACCCGCCACACGGATGGTCTCTGGGAAATCGTCGCCATCATACCCTGCCCGGCCGCTTCTGCAGACGGAAGCGCCCGCGTCTCGCTCAGCCGTTACGACGCCGGACCAGACCGCGCCCCGGTCCTCTCCTCGACCTCCCGTCATGCCGAGATTAATTTTCACCGTCAGCACGAGTGGACGCCGCTGGTTTTTGTCGATTAGCGACGCTGGGATTTGCTTGCCACAGTGCAATCCACCCGCTTTGACTGTGCCAATATGGCACGGCGCGGAACCCTGCTCATCGTCGACGACGAAAAAAACACCCGGGATGGATTGAGGGTCGCCCTCGAGGATGAATTTGAGGTCTATGTGGCCGGCGATATCTCCGGTGCGCTTTCCATCATGGAAACCGATCCGGCGGATGTCCTTATCACGGATCTGAGACTCGGCGGCGAAGATGGCATGGCTCTTATTGAAAAGGCGCTCAAGCTGCCCAAACCGCCCGTCTGTATCATGATGACCGCCTACGGTTCCGTCGATACCGCCGTGGAGGCCATGCGGCGGGGCGCTTACGACTTTGTCACCAAGCCGGTGAATATCGATCGCCTGGAACTCCTCATCCAGCGGGCTTTACGTGAGCGCGACACCCGCAAGGAGAACGAGGAGTTGCGACAGCAGGTCGAAAAGCGCTCAGGTCTGGAGAACATGATCGGCCAGTCGTCCCCAATGGTCGAGGTCTTCGAGACGATCAAGCAGGTCGCCCCCTCCCGGGCAACCATCCTCATCCAGGGCGAAACCGGGACCGGCAAAGAACTCGCCGCCCGTGCCATTCATCTGCTCAGCCCCCGGGCAGGTAAAAAATTCGTCACAGTCCACTGCAAGGCATTCTCATCACAACTTCTTGAGAGTGAGCTTTTTGGACACGAAAGAGGTGCCTTTACCGGAGCCTTTGAACGACGTATCGGACGCTTTGAACAGGCTAGCGGCGGAACACTCTTCCTCGACGAAATCGGAGAAATCGACGAAAACACCCAAGTGAAGATCCTTCGCGCCATCGGCGAACGCACTTTTGAGCGCGTGGGGGGTAATCAGACCATCCAGACCGACGTCCGCCTGGTCGCTGCGACCAATAAGGATCTCGCCAAGCTCGTCTCCGAGGGCAAGTTCCGCGACGATCTCTATTTTCGCCTAAACGTCGTCCAGATCACGATGCCTCCGCTGCGCTCGCGCAAGGAGGACATTCCGCTGCTCGCCCAGTCTTTCCTGAAAGAATCGGCCAAGGAAAACGGCAAGCCGTTCCGGGACCTCTCACCCGAGGCCGCTGCCTGCATCATCCACTACGACTGGCCCGGCAATGTCCGCGAACTCCGCGCCGCCATCGAGCACGCTGTCGTCATGTGCTGCACTCCCCGTATCGGAGTGCGCGACCTCCCGGCCTCGGTCCGGCAGGGAATCCCGTCCATTTCTCCCCTGGTCGAAGAGCCGCATGCATCTGGTCGATTAAATTTGCACCAAACCGAACAGGCACTTATTTTCCGCGCTCTGGAAGAGTGCGGCGGCAATCGAACCGAAGCAGCGCGGAAGCTGGGAATCAGCCGCCGAACGCTTCATCGACGGCTTCGCGACCTGAAAATCACCAATCCACCGATTCAATAGACCTATTTTATGGCCTCCGGCGACGTACAAGTCCAATCCGCCGTGCACTCCCTCGACCAAGGCTTGTTCGCCTTGCTCATCAAGGGGGGCATGATTGCCGTGCTCGTGATCGCAGTTTCCCTCCTGTACCTCTTCGTGCAGTTCAAGGGTCTGGACAACTCCAGCGCCATGGATCAGGCGCAGATCGCCCGCAATATCGCCTCGGGTAAGGGATACACCACAGGCAACATCCGACCCGCCGCCCTTTGGATGTACAAGAACCATCTCAGTGAGTCCGTCGACCAGATCGATCTGAATCGCTTCCCGGATTTCTATCAGGCTCCGCTGAATCCCTGGATCAATTCCTTTGCCCTCCGCCTGATCAAAGGCAGTTGGAAAATGTCCCCGACTCAGATCCCTTACTCTGGGGATCGCATGGTAGCGGCAGTCGCGATGATCACCTTTCTGCTGGCCATTGGCGTGTGGTTCCTGGTCGTGCAGAAGCTGTTCGACACGAAGCTCGCCTTTTTCGCCTCCATGGCGGCGCTCGTTACCGATCTTCTCTGGCAATTCTCGCTGAGCGGACTCCCGCAAATGCTTGTGCTGCTACTCTTTGGCCTCGCGAGCCTGGCCACTTTATACGCGATGGAAGCCGCCGGAAATGACCAGTTCACCCATACTCTGGGCTGGCTGGTGGGAGCAGGTGCGCTCTTCGGCCTCATGACGCTCGCACATGGTCTGGCCTTTTGGCTGTTCGTGGGTTGGGCCGTCTTTGCCGCCATTTACTTCCGTCCCCGCGGCCTCGCTTTCCTGGCGGCCTTGGCTGCGTTTCTGGTCATTGTCACCCCCTGGCTGGTGCGCACCTATCAGGTCTGCGGCAATCCCTTTGGCCTGGGCTTCTATGAAATGTTCTTCGATCAGACGCCAACCGAAGGTTATCAGCGCGCATCGGAGCTGACTATCGGCGGTTCGGGCATCAGCCTTCAAGGCAAGGTGCGAGCCAATCTAGTTCGCCAGTTGGACGGTCTCTTTGGCCTGATCGGCCTCAACATCGCCGCCGGTGCCTTCTTCCTCGCGCTGTTCCATCGCTTCCGCTCGCACAAGGCCGCCATGTTTAAATGGTGCGTTCTAGCCATGTGGGTCTCCGCAGTTTTTGGAATGAGTCTCTACCGTGGCTTTGAAGTCATGTCAGAAAACCAGCTCCATGTGATTTTCATCCCAATATTCGCCGCATTCGGCTTTGCCTTTCTGCTGGTCTTGTGGAGTCGACTGGAATTTGGCGGTGCACTCTTCCGGGTGATTTTTATCTCTGCCGTCATCTTCCTGTGCGGCATCCCTCTGCTGATTACGCTTTTCTCCGGGCAGCAGGGACGCATTCAGTGGCCGCCATACGTTCCTCCGGTGATCGGTATGCTCGGTGAATGGTTCGACGAAGATGAAGCGATCTGCTCCGATATGCCGTGGGCTGTCGCATGGTATGCCCAGCGCCCCTCTCTGCTCATGCCCAAGAGCATGAAAGACTTTAATCGCATCCACGACTACAACGAGACAAAGCAGCCGATCAATGGCCTGTTCCTCACGCCGATCAGCGGCAATCAGCGCCTTTTCTCCGATATCTACAAGGGCAATCTCAAAGACTGGGCGCCCCTGGTTACCCGCCCTCCCAAGGTGGACGGCTTCCCGCTGACCTCGTATACCGCCCTCCCGATCGAGGCCGAGTGCATCATCTTTGCAGACCGCGATCGCTGGAGTCAGCCCCGGAGCAGCAAGTGAGCCAGCCCCCATCAGGCTCCGCCTCCATCGAGGAGGCCATGCAGAAGCTCGAGGCTCTCGTCGGCGAGATGGAATCTGGAAAACTCCCTCTGGAGAAGCTACTTGCACACTACGAGGAAGGCGTCTCGCTGGTGAAACTTTGTCAGGAAAGACTCGACGCGGCCGAGGAAAAGATTCAAATCATCAAGCGAAATGCCTCCGGTCCCGCTGGACTGGACGATTTCCATTCGTATTCAAATGAATCATAACGAATCTTTGCTCTCGCAGATTCACTCACCCACCGACGTCAAAAGCATCGAGGAAAAGGATCTTACCCAGCTTGCAGCAGAGATTCGCGAGGAACTCATCCGGGTTCTCTCGGAAACCGGCGGCCACCTCGGCCCCAACCTGGGCGTGGTGGAGCTCACCATCGCCCTGCACCGCGTCTTTGAGACACCCAGGGACAAGTTTCTCTTCGACGTCAGCCATCAGGGTTACGTCCACAAGCTCCTGACCGGGCGCCGCGACCGTTTTTCCACCATCCGCCAGTATGAGGGGCTGAACGGCTTTCTCCTCCGCACCGAAAGCGAGCACGACTGCTACGGAGCAGGCCACGCTGGAACCGCTCTCTCCGCCGCTCTCGGCATGGCGGCTGGCCGCGATCAGGTCGGCGGCGACGAACACGTCGTCTGCGTGGCGGGAGACGCCGCTTTTACCTGCGGAGTCAGCTTCGAGGCTCTCAACAACGTCGCCACCACAACGAAACGCCTCATCGTCGTCCTGAATGACAACGAGTGGTCCATCGCCAAGAATGTCGGCGCGGTCGCAGAGTACCTGAACCGCATCGTCACTAACCCCGCCTTTTCCGATCTGCACGAAAAGGCTGGCAAGTTCGTCGAGTGGCTCGGCGGCAAATACGCCCGTTCCCTCGCCCACAAGGTCGAGGCGGGCATGAAGAACCTGCTGGCGCCGAGCGTGATTTTCGAGGACCTGGGCCTGCGCTATTACGGCCCGATTGACGGACACGACATTCCGCTCCTCATTCGCACCTTTGAATTTCTCAAGACGCAGAACGAGCCAGTCATCCTCCACATTCTGACCCAGAAGGGCAAAGGCTACGCGCCCGCCCTGGCCAAGCCGGACAAGTTTCACGGCCTCGGCAAGTTCCAGCTCGATACCGGCGAGACGCTCGCATCCCCTTCCCCGACCTACTCGGAACTCCTTGGCAAAACGCTGGCCGATTTCGCCGATCACAACAACAAGATCGTCGCCATCACCGCCGCCATGCCGACCGGCACGGGACTGGTAAACTTCGCCAAGCGCCACCCCGCCAAGTGCTATGACGTCGGCATCGCCGAGGAACACGCCGCCCTCTTCGCCAGCGGCCTGGCCATTCAGGGCCTGAAGCCTTTCCTGGCGATCTACTCCACTTTCATGCAGCGCGCCTACGACATGATCATTCATGACATCGCGCTACAGAACCTCAATGTCTGCCTGTGCATGGATCGTGCCGGCCTCTCCGGTGACGATGGCCCGACGCATCACGGCCTCTTTGATATTGCCTACCTCCGCCCCGTACCGGGTCTCGTGCACATGCAGCCCAAGGACGAGGAGGAGTTCGTCGACATGCTCTGGACGATGGCCAACTATCACGAAGGTCCCATCGCCATCCGCTACCCGCGAGGCAGTGGCACGGGCGCCGTCCCCAAAGCGCAGCCGAAGATCCTTGAAATCGGCAAGTCCGAGGTCATACGTCACGGCAAGCAGGTCGCCATCGTTGCTCTCGGCAACATGGTCGAAGTCGCCCTCGATACTGCAGCCATGCTTGAGGAAAAAGGCATCTCCACCGCCGTGATCAATGCCCGCTGGATCAAGCCGCTCGACGCTGCAACCATCGAGTTTTTCGCCCGCGGTTGCGAGGTCCTTTGCACGATGGAAGACCATGTGCTGACCAACGGCTTTGGCTGCGGAGTCATGGAACTCCTCGCCGACCAGCACGTCACCACGCCGGTCGTCCGCATCGGATGGCCCGATCAGTTTGTCGAGCACGGCACCGTCCCAATCCTGCGCGCCAAGCACGGCCTCACGGCCGAGGCCGCGGTGGAAAAAATCGTCTCCGCCCTCCCGGCGACCAAGGTTTCCAGCCGGACAATTCCCGCGGCGTAGCAAGGATTCGCGAGGAAATTCGCGCTGAGGCTGGATTTCTTCGCAGACGTCCTTAAACTGCCCGCGCATGAAGTACATTTTCGTCACCGGCGGCGTGGTCAGTTCCCTGGGCAAGGGGCTCGCCGCGGCATCCCTCGGTACCCTGCTCGAGCATCGCGGGCTCAAAGTCGTCCTCCAGAAACTCGACCCGTACCTCAACGTCGACCCTGGCACGATGAACCCGTTTCAGCACGGGGAAGTGTACGTCCTCGCCGACGGAGCCGAGACCGATCTCGATCTCGGCCACTACGAGCGATTCACCAACTGCGTCCTCACCCGCGAAAACAACGTCACCAGCGGCCAGGTCTATGAAACCGTATTGGCCAACGAACGCCGCGGCGACTACCTCGGCAAGACCGTTCAGGTCATTCCGCACATCACCGACGAGATCAAGCGCCGCATCCGCGCGCTCGGTGAGAACTCCGGCGCCGACATCCTCATCACCGAGATCGGAGGGACCACCGGCGACATCGAGGGACTGCCCTTCCTCGAAGCCATTCGTCAGTTTCAGCTCGAGGCGGGCCACGGCAACGTCCTCGTCATGCACGTCACGCTCGTGCCCTACATCAAGGCCGCGGGTGAACTGAAGACCAAGCCGACCCAGCAGAGCGTCGCCAAGCTGCGCGAGATCGGGCTCCAGCCCCAGGTGCTCATCTGTCGCACCGAGAATCCTCTCGATCTCGATGTGCGCCAGAAGCTCTCGCTTTACTGCAACGTCCCGGTGGAAGCCGTCATCGAAGCCGGTGACGTCGAGCACACCATTTACGAATCCCCGCTCAACCTCCAGGCCGAGGGCCTCGACGATTACGTCTGCCGCATCCTCAATCTTAACACGCCGGAACCCGACATGTCGGACTGGAAGAAATTCGTCCAGCGCGTGGTGAATCCCAAGAAGAGCGTCCGTATCGCTGTCGTCGGCAAATACATCGAGCTTCAGGATGCCTACAAGAGCATCTACGAAAGCCTGACCCACGCCGCCGCCGCCAATGACTGCGCCGCCGACCTCGTGCTCGTCGACGCCGAGGATCTGGAAAACGAAGGCGCGGAGAAATACCTGCAGGGCGTCGCTGGCGTCCTCGTTCCTGGTGGCTTCGGCGACCGAGGCACGGAGGGCAAGATCGCTGCCGCCCGCTTTGCTCGCGAATCCCGCACGCCCTTCCTCGGTCTCTGCCTCGGCATGCAGATCGCGACCATCGAATTTGCCCGCAACGTCTGCGGCCTCGACCATGCCAACAGCACGGAATTCGACCCTCAGACGCCGCACCCGGTCATCCATATCCTGGAGGAACAGCGCGACGTGACGACCAAGGGCGCTTCCATGCGCCTCGGCACCTGCCCGACCATCTTCAGCAAAAACAGCCTTGCTCATCAGGTCTACGGACGCCCCGAGGCCAACGAGCGCCATCGCCATCGCTATGAGTTCAACATGGCCTATCGCGAGCAGATGGAGAAAAAGGGCTTCGTCATTTCTGGCACCTCCCCGGACGGCACTCTCGTCGAACTGATCGAGATCAAGAACCACCCGTGGTTCCTGGCCTGCCAGTTCCATCCGGAGTTCCAGTCCAAGCCGAATGGGTCGCATCCGCTCTTCAAGGGATTCATCGCCGCCTGCCTCGCGCACCAGGACTAAAACTCTCATCACATCACCATGACTTCCGTCCTCCACCGGTGGTCGTTCTATGGGTGGCTCGCCGTGTGTTTCGCGGGAGCCGCCTCGTTGGCCATTCTCGCCCTCGCCCGAGGAGAGCACGTCAGTGCTCTCTGGATGGTCATTGCCTCGGTCTGTGTCTTTGCCCTCGCCTATCGGTTCCATTCCGCCTGGCTGATGGCCAAGGTGCTCACGCTCAATGACGCACGCCTGACGCCTGCGATTACCAATGAGGACGGCAAGGACTACGTACCCACCAATCGGTGGATTGTCTTTGGCCACCACTTCGCTGCCATCGCCGGCCCTGGCCCACTGGTCGGCCCCGTCCTCGCTGCGCAGTTCGGGTTTCTTCCGGGTATGCTCTGGATTCTTGTCGGCGCCACCCTGGGTGGAGCGGTGCACGACAGCATTATTCTCTTCTGCTCCGTCCGTCGACGCGGTCGGTCTCTCGGCCAGATGGTGCGAGACGAGGTGGGGCCCTTTGCCGGATTCATCGCCCTCATCAGCATTGTCGCCATCATGATCATCCTGCTGGCCGTGCTGGCGCTGGTGGTGGTAAAGGCGCTGGCGGAAAGCCCATGGGGCCTCTTTACCATTCTCGCCTCGATCCCGATCGCCATGCTCATGGGCATCGCCCTGCGGATGTTCAAGATGTCCGTGGGATGGGTCAGCATCTTCGGTGTTGCCGCCCTCATCGCCTCGGTCGTTGCCGGACAATGGATCAAGGGTTCTCCGCTGGAAGGCCCACTTACCGCCGAGGAACTCAAGCTCGCATGGGGCATCATGGGCTACGGCCTTCTCGCTTCCGTCCTCCCCGTCTGGCTGCTGCTCGCTCCTCGTGATTACCTGAGCACGTTCATGAAGATCGGCGCTGTCGCTCTTCTCGGCGTCGCTATCGTCATTCTCGCTCCGAAGCTCCAGATGCCCGCGCTGACAAAGTTCATAGACGGCACAGGGCCGGTCTTTGCCGGCCCGGTCTTTCCTTTCGCCTTCATCACGATTGCCTGCGCGGCGGTCTCAGGCTTCCACGCCCTTATCGCGTCCGGAACCACGCCCAAGATCATCACAAGTGAAAAAGACATTCGTGTCATTGGCTATGGCGCGATGATCACGGAAATGCTCGTGGGCATCATGGCCCTCATCGCCGCCTGCGCGATGCCTCCCGGCGAATACTTCGCCATCAACATGAAAGGCGAACCTGCCGCCGTCGTCCAAAAAGTCACGGCGCTCGGCTTCCCGGTCACGACTGAGCAGATGACCCAGCTCGCCGAGAATGTCGGCGAGGCCAATATGGTCGGCCGCACAGGTGGCGCTCCCACCTTTGCCGTTGGCATGGCCTCGATGTTTGCCGGCGTCTTTGGCAGCAAGGCCGCCATCTCGGTCTGGTACCACTTTGCCATCATGTTTGAGGCGATGTTCATCCTCACCACGATCGACGCCGGCACCCGCGTCGGGCGATTTCTCGTCCAGGACCTCCTGGCGTATATCTGGAAGCCACTCGGACGCACCGACTTCGCTCTGGGTAACTTCCTCGCCTCCGCCGCCTTTGTCGCGGCCTGGGGATACTTCCTCATCCAGGGCGTGCTCGATCCACTCGGCGGGATCAATTCACTCTGGCCGATCTTTGGCGTCGCCAACCAGCTCCTCGCCGTGATCGCGCTTTCTCTGGGCGTCACTGTCCTGATCAAGATGGATCGCATCCGGTATGTCTGGGTGGCTCTTCTTCCTCTGGTCTGGCTTTCAATCGTCACGATGACAGCGGGCTGGATGAAGATTTTCAGCGCCGACCCACGCCTCGGTTTCCTCAGTGCAGCCGCCGACTTCAAGGCCAAGCTGGCCGCCGGCGGGACTCCCGAGCAGCTCGCCACCTGGAATCACCTCCTGATGAACAACTACGTGAATACCGGCGTCACTGCCGCGTTTCTCATACTGGTTCTGCTTGTTGTCCTCTCCTGCGCCCGGGTATGGTGGCAGCTTATCGTGCAAGGTAAGTCCATCCCGCTCCGCGAGGAGCCTCCGATTTTCGCCCAAGCTTCCTGACCTCCCATGGCTGCTCGCATTCCTGTCCTTATTTCCCGTAATCCCTACGAAGTCATCGTCGGCCATGATATTCTCCGCCGCGCAGGAGAGTTCATCAGCCAGGTATTGCCTGCTTCACGCTGCGCTCTCATTACGGACAGCAATATCGCTCCCCTGTATGCAGAGACGGTGGAGACAAGCCTGGAAGCAGCAGGATTCGAGGTCACAACGATCATTGTACCCCCGGGCGAGCCCTCCAAGGCACTGGGATTCATCGAGGATGTCTGCGATCAGATGATCGAGGCGGGACTTGACCGACGGAGCGCAGTGATCGCACTGGGCGGCGGGGTTATCGGCGATCTCGCCGGATTTGTTGCCAGCATTTTTTATCGCGGCATCCCGCACGTCCAGATTCCCACCACGGTCGTCGCTCAGGTCGACAGCTCACTCGGAGGAAAGACCGGCGTCAACTCCCGCAAGGGCAAAAACCTGCTTGGTGCATTTCACCAGCCATCTCTTGTCATCACTGATGTCAATACGCTGGATACCCTGCCCAAGCGGGAATTCAATGAAGGCTTTGGCGAGATTATCAAGCATGCCGCCATTCGTGACGCGGCAATGCTGGAAGACCTCTTGGCCGAGACATCCCCGGACCTTGGCGAACTCATCTCCCGTAACGTCAAGATCAAGGCCCGCATCGTCGCGGAAGATGAATTCGAACGCCATGGGCTCCGCGCTCTCCTGAACTTCGGTCACACCATCGGCCACGCCATCGAGAACGCCGCGGGATACGGGCGCTACCTGCATGGCGAAGCCATCAGCCTCGGCCTCGTCGCAGCGGCCCGCATCTCGGTCAAGAAAGCCGACCTTTCCGAGGAATCCGCGGAAAAAATCATCACGGCTCTTAAAGCCTACAATCTCCCGACATCCCTCCCTGCGGACATCACCACCGATACCCTGCTGGCAGCCCTCAGCCGGGACAAAAAGTTCGAATCCGGAGCCATTCGGTTCGTCGTGGTTCCGGAACTCGGCGAGGCTTTCGTCTCCAAGGACGTGACCGAGGAGGATCTCCGCGAAGCCATCGAAAGCCTCCGTTGATTTTCCCCGGGATCAAGTCTCCATCTGTCCTTTCGCTGCTGGCTTCCCTGAATGCCAGAGGATCAGAAAAAACCATTCCGACGGTCTTGGAGTAGTCCCCCTCCAAAAAACACTGGGCTGCGGAGAGCGTGGCCATACCGGATCGCCCTGACCACTGGAGCTCTCGAAATCGTTTTCCTCTCCGGGAATTCGCTTCCCGTGTCGCTGTGGCTCCGCTGTGGCTCCGCGGTGGCTCGTTTCATTCGGCCTGTGCCTCGCTCTTCTCCTCAAGGGCCCGTGGGCCAGGGTCCAGGGCTTCGCCCTCAGCGGAGTCTCAACGATTCTTGCGACGTGCGTCCAGCAAACGCTCGTTATCCATAGCGCCATGACGCGACAGGTGCTTGGCTGGCCTCCCGCCAGGGAGTTGCATACTTGAAACCTTATTTATCTGATGCCGCGCGGGCGGAGTCAAAACGGTAGATCGTTTCGCCCGGTCTCATCAGGTCGAGTTTGTCGCGGGCGATGATCTCGATATACTCGGGATCATTCTGGAGCAGATACACTTCCCGCTCGCGCTGCTTTTGTGTGAGTTGGAGCGAAGCGAGATGCATCTTCTTGTCCTCAAGCTGCGCCACGAGCTTGTTGCGATATGTCACCTCCGGATAAAACCAGAAGGCCACAATCGCGAGAAATCCCAGGAAAACGAGGACCATCAGGACACGGTTCAGCGCCTTGAGGAAGGTGGCGTCCTTCCGTTTGCGGCGTGTTTCGACCGATGACCTCATTGGCGAATGATAATGGGATTGAGATTTTTAGGCAACCCTTTGGCTTGACTAATTAAATGCGCCGTGATCCGGCGAAAAGAAAGACCGGCTGGGAGATTCCCAGCCGGTCTTCGAAGTAACGATTGCGACTAGCGGACTAGAACTTGCCGCCGTACACAGCGTCGTCGCCGAGGAGTTCCTCGATGCGAATGAGCTGGTTGTACTTGGCCACGCGATCGGTGCGGCAGAGCGAACCGGTCTTGATCTGGCCGGCGTTCGTCGCGACAGCGATGTCGGAGATCGTCGTGTCCTCGGTCTCGCCGGAGCGATGGCTGATGACCGCAGTGTAGTTGTGTTCCTTGGCGAGTTCGATGGCGTCGAGCGTCTCGGTGAGCGAACCGATCTGGTTCACCTTCACGAGGATCGAGTTGGCCACGCCGCGGTCGATGCCCTTCTGGAGGAAGGACACGTTGGTGACGAAAAGATCGTCGCCAACGAGCTGAACCTTGTCGCCGATGGCCTCGGTGAGGAGCTTCCAGCCGTCCCAGTCGTTCTCGGAGCAGCCGTCCTCGATCGAGACGATCGGGTACTTGCCGACGAGGGTCTTGTAGTAGGCCACGAGTTCCTCAGCCGTGCGGACGGAGCCGTCGGACTTCTTGAAGACGTAGGCCTTCTTGGAGGCGTCGTAGAATTCGCTGGAGGCGCAGTCGAGAGCGATGAAGATCTCTTCGCCGAACTTGTAGCCAGCGGCCTTCACGGCGTTGGCGATGGAGTCGAGGGCGTCCTCGGCGGAGGAGAGAGCCGGGGCGAAGCCGCCTTCGTCACCGATGGCGGTGGAAAGACCGCGCTTCTTGAGCTCACCCTTGAGGGCGTGGAAGACTTCCACACCGGCGCGGAGCGCGTCGGAGAAGGTGTCAAACTTCTTCGGGATGATCATGAACTCCTGGAAGTCGATCGGAGCATCCGAGTGGGCGCCGCCGTTGAGGATGTTCATCATCGGCACCGGGAGAACCTTGGCGTTAGGTCCGCCGAGGTACTTGAAGAGCGGGATGCCGAGCTGTTCGGCAGCGGCCTTGGCCGTGGCGAGCGAAACCGCGAGGATCGCGTTCGCGCCGATCTTACCCTTGTTCTCCGTTCCGTCGATGGCGTTCATCGTCTTGTCGATGAGCACCTGGTCGAGGGCGTTGAGGCCTACGAGCTCGGGAGTGAGGATGTCGTTGACGTTCTCGACAGCCTTGAGGACGCCTTTGCCAAGGTAGACTCCCTTGTCGCCGTCGCGCAGTTCCCAAGCCTCATGCTCGCCGGTCGAGGCGCCACTGGGCACCGCAGCGCGGCCAATCGCGCCGCCCGCGAGTTCTACGTCGGCTTCAACAGTGGGATTGCCTCGCGAATCAATGATTTGGCGAGCCGTAATCGAGGTGATGACAGTATCGGACATTATTTGTGTGTGTGCTTGTAATTAGCGCAGGAAAGCATCGCTGGCGCTCTGTTTGAGGCAAGCAGATTCCATGCACATGTGTTGTCTTATCCCAACCATTTTTACGAAACCGATGGTTTCGCGAGGACGTGCACCTTTTCGGCGAGGATGTCGAGGTTGGTAAAGGGTTCGATCTTTTCGATGGTGACGTTGTGGACGCCAAACTCGGCCGGGAGCTGGACGCTTTCGCCCACCTTTTTGCCGAGGAGCGCCTGCCCGATCGCCGCCTTGTAGGAGACGATACCGAGCTCCGGCGCGCTGTCCCACGCCCCGAGGATGCTGTACACCTCGATAGCGCCGTCGGGGGTCTTCAGAGTGACGACCGTGCCGATGGAGACCTGCGTCGTGTCGGGGTTCTCAAAGTTCGTTCCGCGAGCCTGGCCGAGATCGCGCTCGGACTCCGCACGACGGCGGGCCAGCACGCGCTGCTGCTCCTTGGCCGACTTGAACTCGAAGTTCTCGCGCAAATCGCCGTAGGAACGGGCGATCTGGATGTCGCGGATGTTTTGTGGGATCTGGCGGTTGACCAGGTCCTCGTGCTCTTCCTTGCGCTTCTCCAGGCTGGCCCAGGAAACGGTAAGGGTCTCCTGCCGCTCACCGCTATCGCCGGTGATCATGGACTGGAGCTCAGGGTAAATCTTCACGATACGGGCGAGGAGCGAGCGCTTGCTCAGATCCTCAAAGACGGGCGTGAGAAGGAGGCGGCGCAGGGCGTCGCGGACTTCGTCGTGCTCGGCCGTGGTGAGGAGTTCACCGATGAGTTCACGATCTTCAAAGAGAAGGTCGTGGAGACGGGCTCCGCGCTTCTCGGCAAGCTGGTCGCGCTCAAGAGCACTGAAGACCGCGCCGAGGAGGTCGTGATTGAAGAGCTCCGGGTACGACGCACCACGCTCTTTGCAAAGCCAGATGAGCATTTCGGAAGAGGCGGAGCGCTCGCTGATCCAGCGAGCCAGCACGAGGCGGAGATCCTCCTGGCGGCCTTCCTTCTCGACGATGCGGCTGATCTCGACCACGAGGCGGTTCGGAGCTTCCTGCATCACGCGGAAAATCACATCGAGCCATTCGTCTCCGAAGGCAACCGGAAACTGCTCGACGGCCTTCTTCTGCTTGATGGCAGGGAGAGCGGCAAAGAGCTCCTGGAGACGGGGCTGCTCGCCCTTGAGGATCTCGGCCACACTCGGGGCACCCTCGCCCGTCTTGATCGCCGGGTGGCGGGCAATGATTTCATCGCGAGCCTGGAGCATTTCCAGCGCCTGCGCGGGCTGGAGGCGGCGCACCTTGGCGGCGGCGGCTTCGATCTGGGTCACCAGCACCTGAAGTTCGCTGGCATCGGTAAAGTCGGGAAGAGCCTTGACGATCTGGTCGAGGGCGGCGATCTGATCCTTCAGATGGCGCGCAGCGCGGAACCGCTCGAGCAATCCGCTCGTCGGAGCCTCCGGGGAGGCGAGCAGCACGACCGGATCGGTCTTTTTCGCGGGAAGCTGGAAGTGGCCATCGGCCTTGAGCTTCTTCTTGGCGGCATCCCACCACTTTTTGAACGAAGGGGCGTCGAAAACCTCGGGCACGAGAGAGGTCGTGATCTGCTCGACCGTCGCCTTGCCGCCAAAGTCATTGAGGATCGAACGAGTGAGCCCCACCGGGTCTTCCGCCGCCTCCGCCTTCACCGCAGCCGGGTCGACCGCCTTGCGAGCGAGAATGTGGCCGGCCGGGATGTGCGTCAGCGTTTCGGCTGCGTATTGGGCCTGCATCGGGTGGCCCTTCTTGCCCTTGAAATCAATGATCACCTGTCCGGTGATAAGGTTCCATTCCGCGATCTTTCCAAAACCCCAGCTCTTGTGCTGGCAGAATTCGCCGGGTGCGAGCTTTTCCAGGGCTTCGGCAGCCGCCTGGGAGAGCTTTCCTGCATCCACAGCGTTTTGCAGTTCTTCGTTCATCACCTCTGTTGTCTGATGGAATTGCGTCCGCTGCAAGGCGAACTGCATTTTCCTCTGATTGAAGTGCCTTGCCGGAAGTCATTTGCCGTCCCCGCGATCTCGTGTTTTATTCCGCCCTTCATGTCTTCCCTCCTCGCCACAGAGCCCTCTGAACGCCTTTCCGATGCCCTCGAAAGGCTCCTCCGCGAGGCAAATGGCCAGCCGATGCGCATTCGGGACATGGTGGAGGCCCTGCAGGGCCGGGGGCTGCAAATGGTGATCATCCTGCTTTGCCTGCCATTTCTCGCCCCGGTGACAATTCCCGGAATTTCGATCCCGTTTGGCTTCGCCATCATGCTCAGCGGCGTCCGGATCGCCTTCGGACACCGTCCGTGGCTGCCGGGATTCATTTTAAACCGCTCGCTCTCCTACCCCTCACTGGAACGTATGGTGACCTATGGCTGCCGAGTTCACCGAAAAATCGAGCGCGTGGTGCGTCCCCGCATGTCGGCGGTCCTGGACACTCCCGGCATGACGATGGTCACCGGCCTGACCATTGCGCTGGCCGGCTTTCTCCTCAGCCTCCCCATTCCCCCGCCCTTCCCGCTGACAAATACTATTCCGGGATTCGCGATCATCTTCCTTTCTCTTGGCTCAATGGAACGCGACGGCCGCACCATCCTTTGGGGCTACGCCCTGACCGCGCTCGCGACAGTCTACGTCGCCGCCATCGCCGTCGTCGGAAAGGCCGGAGCCGTCCAGCTATGGAAATTCCTCAGCGGGCTTTTCTAGCTTTGGCGATCCGACCTATTCGACGATCTGGACAGTCACGGCGTTCGACACGGCTTTTCCCCGTTTCCATACGCTGCCTTTGCTGGCAGATACCAGTCGCCAGGAAAAATTATAGGTTCCCGGCACCATCGGAGCCGGAATGCAGAAAGATGAGTTCACCTTTTCTCCCGCAGGCATCCGTCCACTCTTGAGGAAAGTTCCACAGTCGAGGCCATCGACGTCATATTTGCTCTGAGCGCCTGGCGCACTCGATACTTCCAGTTCCCCGAGCGGTCGGACCCCACCTTCAGCCCGGTAGTCGGCTGCCAGGTTCCTGAGATTCTCCAACTTACGCGTCACAGACTCTGGAGGATCCTTCTCCGCTGCAAGTCGCTGAAGCTCGCTTCTCCTTTCAAGGTAATTGTCCTCCATCCTTTTCAGATCCGCCCAATCGTAAAGTCGAACAAGCACCGGTACATCCTGCTCTGAGCGATTTTTCACCGAGAGGTGAAAAACGATCGATTCGCCCTTCCGATAGGTTCCCTTTTCGGAAGAGAGCTGAATATCCATTGGTTCCTCTGCGACGGAAATAGGAACCCAGATGGCAGAGAAAATCACGGCTACCAGACTCGAGCACAAAGTGCGCAGCATGTTTTTGGGAAGTAGACGCCTTGGGAAACCACATACAAGCACATTGTCTTCATGTTCCCGGGTTGTTCTCGGTCGGAGTCGGTTCCCCGAAACAAAAAAGCCCGGTTTTCACCGGGCCTTCTTGGAAAGTCTGACGTTCGGAGCCTAGTGAGGCACCGGCACGGGCGTGCCGCTGGTGGCGACCTTGTCGAACTCCTCGGGGAATTTCGCGAGGAAGCTCTGGGTCGGCCAGGAGCAGGCTTCACCAAAGGCGCAAACCGTGCGGCCCGCGATATTGTCGGCCACGCTCTTGAGCTCGGCCGGGTCAGCGGCGCGTCCGCCGCCATCCATCATGCGGGTGGTGATCTTCTTCATCCACAGGCTGCCTTCGCGACACGGCGTACACTGGCCGCAACTCTCGTGGGCGTAGAACTGGTTCAGGTTGTTGAGCGCCCAGACCATGTCGCGGGAATCGTCCATGACCATCACGCCGCCGGACCCCACCATCGTGCCGACGGAGGCGAGACTGGCCGCATCCATCACCACGTCGAGCATGGGCACTTCCTTGTCGACCATCTGGCCGTCCGCACCCTTCACCTTGATCTTGTAGACCTCGTCGGCGCGCATGACCTTGGCGGAGCTGCCTCCGGGGATCACGGCCTTGAGTTTGCGACCGGGCTTGAGCCCGCCGCAGATGTCAAAAATCAGTTCGCCGAGCGTCACCGCTCCAGCAGGCAGTTCGTAGAAGCCGGGCTTCATCACGTCGCCGCTCACGCACATGGTACGGGTGCCGCCGTCGCCGGGAGTCCCCATCTTGGCGTATTCCTCGGGACCCATACGGATGATGTGCTTCACGTGGCAGATCGTCTCCACGTTGTTCACGATCGTGGGCTTCATGTAGAGGCCCAGCACGGCCGGGAAATACGGCGGTTTGATGCGCGGATACGGGCGCTTGCCCTCGAGGGACTCGAGGAGGCTCGTTTCCTCACCGCAGATGTAGGCTGCGGCGCCCTGGTGGACGTAGATGTCGCAGTCGAAGCCGGAGCCGAGAATGTTCTGCCCCACGAAGCCACGAGCGCGGGCTTCCTTGATGGCGTTCCACACGATGCGGGCCGCCTCGGGGAATTCGCAGCGGATGTAGATGTAACAAAGGCGGGTGTTCGTCGCGAAGGCCGAGATCACCAGACCCTCGATGAGCTGATGCGGGTCAAAGTGCAGGATGTAGCGATCCTTGAACGTGCCGGGCTCCGACTCGTCGCCGTTCACTACGATGTAGTGCGGCTTGCCGTCGTCGTACTTGATGAAGCTCCACTTCGTGCCGCACGGGAAACCCGCACCGCCACGACCGCGGAGATTCGAGGCCTTCACCTGGTCGATGATGGCCGAAGGCTGCATGGTGATCGCCTTTTTCAGCGACTCGTATCCGCCATGGGCGAGGTACGTGTCGATGGAGGCATCGTAGCCCTCCTTGCTGATGTTTTCAAAAATAACGCGCCGCTCCTTGGGATGCGGTGCGGGCATGACGAATGGCTTGTCGGTCATTTGAGTTTTTCTACGATGCCGGGAACTGCTTCCGGGGAAATGTTTTCGTGGAGGGTGTCGTTGATCAGCGCGACCGGAGCGCTGCCACAGCTGGCCAGACACTCGACGAATTCCACGCTGAACTTGCCATCCGCCGAGGTCGGGGGCGCGATGCCAAAGCCGTGGTGATGGTGGTGCGGGTCGATGCCCGTCGCCTTGCAAAACTGGTCGCGCACCTCGTAGCCGCCCGCCATGGCGCAGGCGAGCGTGCGGCAAACGCGGATGATGGTCTTGCCAGCGGCTTCGCGGCGGAACCACGGGTAGAACGTCACCAGCTCATAGATATTGATGGGCTGGAGGCCGAGCTTGGCGGCGATCCACTCGATGCCGCTGTCGTCGACGAAGCCGAAGTGGTTCTGCCAGTAGTGAAGCAAAGGGAGCGATGCGCTGCGCTTGGAGACAGGGTAATGCGTGACGATTTCGTCGATTTCCGCCTCAAACTGCGGAGTCACCTTGTCAGCTTGCCGCTCAGTCGTGGCGGCAGCATCGGCGGGAGTCTCGGTCATGGTCAGACGTTTTGCGGTTTTCCCGGTTTGGCTTCAAGCAAAACGATGCGTCAGAAGTTTTTCCCGGCGATTTCCTGCCCGGTTTTGCGAACTTTCTCCCGAAGCGAGAGCGGATCGAGCACCTCGACCTCCCCTCCCCACCCCAGGATCCAGGCGATCAGATCGGGCGCGATGCCCACTTTCATGGACAATTCCAGCTTACCGCCCGGCATGGTGCGGATTTTCTGCGATTTATGCCACTGGCGCTCCTCGACCAGCCGGGCCACCGCCTGGGTGAAGGACAGCCGTACCGTCTCGGTCTTGCCAGCCTGGAAGGCGGAAAAACTCCCTTCCAGCATGTCCGCCACCGAGAAATCCTCGGGCTTTTCGAAGGTCTTCCCCAGATTTCGCGCTCCCTGGATGCGCGGCAGGGCGAAGGTGCGGATACCGTTGCGGTTCCGGTCATACCCGATGAGGTACCATTGATTCCCGATGCAGGGCAGATGGTACGGCTCGACCGATCGCCGCTCGGAGGTCTTCGCCGTCATGGAAATGTAGTCAAACTCCACCCGCTGGTGCTTCATCACCGCATCGGCCAGCACCTCAAACGTCGCGATCTGCCCGTGCGGCACGCCGGTAGTGCGAAACGACACCGCCTCGGAAAGCTCGTGCAGCGAGATATTCTCCTCCTCGCCCAGGCTGGACACGAGTTTGTCAAAGGCGGCGTTGAGCGGGCGCTCGAAGGGCGTCCCCTTGTACTGCTCGACCGCCTTTTGCGCCACCAGCAGGGCGACCAGCTCGCCCTGGCTTACCGTCACCATCGGAAACTGCGCCACTGAGGCCGCGTAGTAATACCCCCGCTCGACCGGCTCGTATTCGATGGGCAGCGCCAGTTGATCGCGCATGAACTCGATATCGCGCTGGATCGTCTTGGTCGTCACCTCCAGGTCGCGGGCCATGGTGGAGCAATTCGGATACTTCTCCGCCGTCAGCGCCTCATGGATGCGCACCATGCGCACGAGCGGAGGACGGGCCGCCTTCGCCGCCAAACCTCGGGCGACGGGCGGCTCTGCGGTGGTTTTTTTTAATTTTGCCAAACTTTTCGGAGGCATCGGACATGGTATGTCCGACCCCCTGCGGCAAAGTCAACTGCGTTATGAAAAACATCCAGTCCTTCTTCTCGCAGATGACCCGCAAGTCCCGCCCGGTTTACCAGCAGATGGAGCTCGCCCTGCCCGGTTCCCGCCTGACCCGCGACGAAGCCGATTTTCTCGTCCAGATCCGCCGCCTCCGCGAGCAACTGGCCCGCAGCTAGGCGAGGAGCAGCGGACTCCCGAGCGTCCCGGAGAGAACTGAATACGGTCCTGGCTGTAACAAATGCGCCCGTTTCCGTAATCTCCCGGTATTGAACGCTCCCAAGACATCTGACGGACACGGCTGCTTCGCGACCACCCGCTGGTCGCTCGTGGTCAAGGCCGGAACCGGCGCTGCCACCGAGGCGCATCATGCCCTTTCGCACCTCTGTCAGATTTATTGGTATCCGCTTTACTCCTTTGCCCGGCGCACCGGCCATTCTCCCGACGACGCCGAGGATTTGACCCAGGAGTTCTTCCTCCGATTGCTGGAGGGTGAATGGGTCGCATCGGCTGATCGCACGCGCGGCAGGTTCCGCACGTTTTTGCTGACGGCGATGAAGCGCTTTCTGGCCAATGAGTGGCATCGCGCTCACGCCCAGAAACGCGGCGGTCATCTTCCCATCCTCTCCCTGGATGAAGAGTCCGCGGAGACTCGGTTTTCCCGGGAACCTGCCCACACCGCATCTCCCGATATCCTGTATGAGCGCAACTGGGCGCTCGCCTTGCTGGAGAATGTTCTGTGCCGTCTCGAGGACGATCTTTCCCGCGAAGGAAAAACCGCCTGGGCCGACATTCTCCGACCGTTGCTGACGAGCGGACGCGGAGAGATCGACTACGCCGCCACCGCCAGCCAGCTCGGTATCTCCGAAGGAGCGGCGCGCGTGGCTGTCCATCGCCTGCGCCAGCGTTACCGCCAGCTCATTCGCTCCGAGGTCGCTGAAACCGTCGGCTCAGAGGACGAGGTCGACGAAGAACTGCGCCACCTCTTTCAGGTTTTGTCAGGAGCGTAGGAATGCCTGTAACAATCGGCGGGAAATTCTGAAGTACCGAGCAGACACCATGGATTCCCCAAGCACCTGCCCCAGTTGTGGGACTGCTCAGACCGAGGACGCGCCCAAGGGCCTTTGCCCCGCCTGCCTGATGAAGGCCGCCTTCGCGACCGCCACCGGAAGCGATGAAAGGCCTCATGCGTTCCAGGCCCCGCCCATCGACGAACTCGGAGTCAAGTTTCCCGCGCTGGAAATCCTGGAATTCATCGGCCAAGGCGGCATGGGGGCGGTTTACAAAGTGCGCCAGCGGGAACTCGACCGTCTCGTCGCTCTGAAGATTCTCCCTCCCGACATCGGGCAGGACGCGGCCTTTGCCGAACGCTTCACGCGCGAAGCGCGCGCCCTGGCCAAGCTCAATCATCCGAACATCGTCACCCTTTACGAGTTCGGCCGCGCGGATGGGCTCTATTATTTCCTGATGGAGTTCGTCGATGGGGTGAACCTCCGGCAACTGACCGCCAATGGCCGCATCTCGACCCGGGAGGCGCTGGCGGTGGTGCCGCAGATTTGCGACGCGCTACAGTATGCGCACGATCACGGGATAGTTCATCGGGACATCAAGCCGGAGAATATCCTCATCGACCGCCGGGGACAGGTGAAGGTGGCGGACTTCGGGCTGGCCCGGATCATCGGCAGCGCGGCCGATCCTGCCGACCTGCTCAACCTCTCGACCGACGCCAGGGTGATGGGCACGCCGTCCTACATGCCACCGGAGCAGATCGAGGCTCCGGGCGAGGTCGACCATCGTGCCGACATCTACGCGCTCGGGGTGGTGTTTTACCAGATGCTCACCGGCGAACTGCCGGGCAAAACCATCGAGCCGCCATCGAGGAAAGTGCAGATCGACGTGCGCCTCGACGAAATCGTGCTTCGCGCTCTGGAGCGCAGCCCTGACCTCCGCTACGGACAGGCGAGCCAGATCAAAACCCAGCTCGAATCCCTCGAGAGGGATCAGGTAATTCCAACCCCAAATCCTCCTGCGCAAAACCACGGTTGGGAGTACAAATCCCGACGCACGCTCTTCGGCTGGCCGCTGGTGCATGTGACTTCCGGAATCGATCCCCAAACCGGCAGACCGCGTCATGCCCGCGGGATCATCGCCATGGGCGATACCGCTTCAGGCGTATTGGCCATCGGCGGAGCGGCTTACGGCGTCATCGCAGTCGGAGGAGTCGCCGGAGGCGTGCTGGCTATAGGCGGATTGGCTGCGGGCATCGTCGCCTGCGGCGGAATGACGATCGCCCTGATCATCGCCTTCGGCGGGTTCGCCTGCGCCCCCTTCGCGGTCGGCGGCCTGGCCATCGGATATCTCGCGCTTGGAGGCCAAGCTCTCGGCGTACACATCTTCGACAGCAGCCATCACGATTCGGCAATGCTCCGCCAGCTATTTACCCAGATCCAGCCGTGGCTGGTCTTTGGCAGCACGGTAATCTGGCTGCCTTTTCTCGCCGTGTTTCTCGGTGTGACCCATTGGGCAAAACGACAAAACCGCGCCGAGAGTCCGCCTCCCGCCGCCCCTTCCTCATGTCTCTCCAGCATGAGGCTATGGCTTTCCCTGATCGACACGGGTGGCTATGTGCAGAGCTGGGAAAATGCAGCGCCGTACTTCCGTACGAGGGTGCCGAGGGAGGAGTGGGTTTCACGCCTTGAGAGCATTCGAGGTCCGCTGGGCAAACTGCTCGACCGCAAAATGATCTCGGAGAAAGCCCGCCTCGCCGGGCAGTGGCGGGAGGTGCAGTTTGAAGCTTCCTTCGAGGGGCTGCCCGCAGCTCTTGAAACCGTCACCTTCGGCCGCCAGTCCAAGGGCGAGTGGCTCGCGGTCGGATATATCATCCGCCCGATCACCCAGCGAAACAGCCCGGCGATCTCCCGCCCTCCTCGTACCACCTCGGGAAGCGATCTCTTTGCAGGCTTCATGCGCCGCCTCGTCGCATTGGTCATCGATTGCTATCTGGTCCAGTTTGCGATCTTCCCGATCATTGTCGTGCTGGCCCTCATCTCGCCAGGCTCCGCCATGGTAGAGACACCGTTCGGCCTCTTCACTTCAGAACGCTCCTACGAAGATCAAAAGATCGCCCCCAACGCGAGGGTCATTGAGACGATTGTACTCGGCCGGTGGCATTATTATTACAAGGAGCCAATCCCATCCGATCCCTCCCATACGAAGAACGATCGCATCCGGATCGATCCCCAGACCGGAGCACGCATCCCGCCAGCCAGCAACACAAACCTCACAGCGATGGCTCTGTTGATCTACTGGATTCTGATGGAGAGCAGTCGATACCAGGGCTCCATCGGAAAGATGTGCATGGGTGTGCGGGTAATCAACAAACGCGGCGGGCGTGTGACCATACCGAATGCCATCGGCCGCAATCTCGCAAAGATCCTCTCCTTCATTCCGCTTCTCGGAGGTTTTCTCATGGCTGCATTTACGCGCAAGAAACAGGCGCTGCACGACATCCTCGCCGACTGCTTCGTCGTTCGGGCGAACTCGTGGGAAAATGCGTGGAGCGACGAGACTCCTGTCGACAAAAAATTCCGGCTGGAACAAGCCGAGGCCGACAAGGATCTCGGCTGGAAGATCGCGGTCGGCGCCTTGGTCGCGATCATTGCCCTCGTCGTCGGCATCACCGCCGCCATTCGGATCGCAGGATAAACCCGCGCGCCGGAATGACGTTGCCGCGTTTGCGGAAGACGCGCACAGTGTGGGCTTGCCCACATGAGCGCACAGGAACGACCGGAATCTCAGGCGGAACGCTTTGCCAATACCGCCAGCGCGGCAATTGGCGTGCTGATGGCGCTGGCTTGCCTGCCTGCGCTGCTTGGCGTCGTCTCGCGCGTGTCGGTTTATGGTGCGATCGGGGCGTGGGTCTTCTACTGCTCGGTGCTGCTGCTTTACACCAGTTCCACCCTTTACCACGCGCTCCCGCCAGGGGAATTGCGCCGGAAGGTGCGGCTGCTCGACCACTCGGCGATCTTTATCCTCATCGCGGGAACGTACACGCCGATCACCCTTGGGCCTCTGCGCGAGCATGGCGGGTATTGGCTTTTCGGGCTGGAGTGGGTTCTCGCCGCACTCGGTATTGCGATGAAGGTCTCGGGCTCCCTGCGGTTCGGCAAGATCTCCAATGTCATCTATCTCCTCGTCGCCTGGATCGGCCTGCTTTGGGCCAAGCCGTTCGCCATCGGCATGGCCATGCCCGGCATCGCGTGGATTCTCGCCGGGGGATTTTTCTATTCGGGCGGCATCGTCTTTTACGCCGCCAAGCACCGTCCTTACGCCCATTTCATCTGGCATCTCTTCGTCCTCGGCGGGACCGTTTGCCACGCCGTGGCGGTCTTTGGCTACTCGGTCCGCTAGCCGGTTGTTTTTCTCGATACCGTATTTTCGTCTTTATTTAATTAAGTTTATACTTAAATATATCTCGCATGTCACCACTGACCGCCCTGGGAGATCCGACTCGCCGCCAGATCATTGAGATGCTGGCGCTGCGGGAACTGACTGCCGGGGAGATCGTGAAGGCCTTTTCGCTCACCGCGCCAGCCATCTCCCAGCACCTGAAGGTGCTGCGCGAGGCCAGACTGGTGAAGGTGCGCGCGGAAGGCCAGAAGCGCATCCAATCCCTCAACCCGGAAGGGCTGGCGGAGATCGAGGCGTGGACAAAGCGCATGCGAACCTTCTGGGAAGGCCGCCTGGATGCGCTGGAACAGGAACTCCGCAAAAACTCCACACCATGAGCAACATCGAACTCAACGGCGACCACACCACCCCCGGAACAGTCCGCTTCACCCGCACCCTCCCCGCTCCCATCGAGCGCGTCTGGGCCTACGTCACGGAATCCGACAAACGCGCCACCTGGCTCGCCAGCGGCGAAATGGAACTCCGCGTCGGCGGCAAGGTCCATCTCCACTTCCTGCATAAAAATATCTCGCCCAACGAGGAACCGCCGGAGGATTTCCGCGACGTGCATTATGAGGGCGCGGACAAGGAGGGCGTCGTCACGCAATGCGATCCGCCGCATCTGCTGGCTTTCACCTGGAATGAAACGTCCGAGGTGAGCTTTCATCTGACGCCGGTGGCAGATGGCACCCGGCTGGAACTCATCCACCGTAAGCTCGATCCGACGACAAATCTCTACGTCTCGTCCGGCTGGCAGTTGCACCTCGATATCCTCTCGGCCCGCCTGGAGGGAATCGAACCCCAGCCCTTCTGGGAGAACTTTCTCAAACTCAAAGAGGGCTACAGCGAAAAGCTCGGCGTGAAAGACTGAGGTTTGCCATGGCTCGGAATTGGGCCATACTCAGGCGTGCAGCCGCAACTGGACCTCTTTGGCTCCGCCGAGCCTCCCAAGCCCGCGCCCGCGAAGACGCCCAAGCCAAAAGCTAAGGAAGCGACTGAGTCCAAACCAGCCGCGCCAGTCACACTCGATCTGACTGCGCCGCCGCAGCCCGATCCCGAGCCGCCCGCTCCGAAGGAACCGGTCGTCTTGAGCGTCAGCCAGTTAACGCGCTCGATTCGCGGCCTCATCGAGGACCACGTCGGTGAGCTCTGGGTGGAGGGCGAGATTTCCAACCTCCGCAAGCAATCGTCCGGGCACCAGTATTTCACCCTGAAGGACGCAGGCAGCCAGCTCTCCTGCGTCCTCTTCGCCGGACAGGCCTCGCAACTGCGCGGGGTCAACCTGACGGACGGCCAGTGCGTGCAGGTCTTTGGCCAGGTCACGGTCTACGAAGCCCGTGGCCAGTATCAACTCGTCGTGCGCATCGTGCGCAACAAGGGCGAGGGTTTGCTCCAGGCAAAGTTTGAAGCCCTCAAGGCGAAGCTCGCCGCCGAGGGTCTTTTCGAGCCTGACCGCAAGCGCACACTGCCGCGCTTCCCGAAGGTCGTCGGCGTCGTGACGTCGCCCACGGGTGCGGCGTTGAAAGATTTTCTCAACGTCCTCCACCGCCGCCATCCCGGCATAGAGGTCATCATCAACCCCGTGCGCGTCCAGGGCGCGGGAGCCTCCCGCGAGATCGCCCAGGCGGTGCGGGAATTCTCCGAGCCGGAAAAGTACCACCTCCCGCCCGTCGAGGTGATCGTGGTCACGCGCGGCGGCGGCAGTATTGAAGACTTGTGGGAATTCAACGAGGAGGTGGTCGCCAGAGCCATTGCCGACGCGAGCGTGCCGGTGGTCAGCGCAGTAGGCCACGAGATTGACTTCACCATTGCGGACTTTGTTGCCGACCTGCGCGCGCCGACACCGAGTGCGGCGGCGGAAATCCTCGCGGCTGATCGGGTCGAGGTGCTCTCCAGCCTCCGCCAGCAGGCAGCCCGTTTGCACCGCACGATGGAGGCTCGTTTTGACCTGCTTACCGCCCAGGTCAGGGCTCTTGCCTCCAGTGCCGCGCTGCGCGAGCCGGAGCGCCGGGTCGCGGAACTCCGCCAGACAACCGACCGGATGGCCGAGATCATCGAGCGCCGGGCAACTGAAGCTTGGGAACGCCCGAGCCATCTGCTGAAAAACCTCTCCCTCCGCCTGCAAAACCAGTCGCCCGAGAACAAACTGGCCCAAGCCCGCCAGTCGCTCACCTGGTTCGGCAACCGTCTCGAAGAAAGCATCTTGCGCGAGATGGAAAATCGCCACGCCCGGCTGGAGCATACCCGGGGAATCCTTTCCGCCCTGAGTCCCGAGGGAACTCTGCAGCGGGGCTACACCATCACCCTCGATGCCTCCGGCAAGCCGGTCACGCGAGCGGCAGGCGTTTCACCCGGCGCAACATTGCGCACCCGTTTCCTGGACGGCGAGGTGGAATCCGAAGCGCGCAGCGTTGACGCGCCGCCACCGGGGCGGATAGAAAGACCGTCCACGTGAGTAAGACTTTCGCAGACCTCAAGGGCATCTACTCCCAGCCCTTTTTCCAACTGATCGAAACGAGCCGTCGGGTCCACACCGAATTCTGGCCGAACAACGAGATGCAGCTCTGCACCCTGCTGAGTGTGAAGACGGGCGGGTGCAGCGAGGACTGCTCGTATTGCGCGCAGAGTTCCCGGTACTCCACCGGGGTCAAGGCCGAGAAGCTCATGACCACCGAGGAGGTCATGCCCTACGCCGAGCGCGCCAAGGCCAATGGCTCCACCCGTTTCTGCATGGGCGCAGCCTGGAAGGGCGTGCGCGATGGCGACCGGAAGTTTGACCAGATGCTCGATACCATTCGCGAGGTCAACAAGCTCGGCATGGAGGTCTGCGTGACCCTCGGCCAGCTCAGCGACATCGAAGCCCGCAAACTCCGTGAGGCCGGTGTCACAGCGTACAATCACAACATCGACACCTCGCCCGAGCATTACCCGAATATCGTCAGCACACATACCTTTGACGACCGCCTTAACACCATCGGCGCCGTGCAGCGCGCGGGCCTGAGCGTGTGCTGCGGCGGCATCATCGGCATGGGCGAGTCGGAGGACGACCGCCTGAAGATGCTGGAGGTGCTGTGTTCCTTCGATCCCGCGCCCGAGAGCGTGCCGATCAACTGTCTCATGCCGATGAGCGGCACCCCGCTCGAGGAATCCAAGTCGGTCGACATCTTTGAAATCGTGCGCCTCATCGCCACGACGCGCATCGTCCTGCCCAAGGCCAAGGTACGCCTCTCCGCCGGCCGCACCCTGCTGACCCGCGAAGCGCAGGCGCTCTGCTTCTTCGCCGGGGCGAACTCCATCTTCTACGGTGACAAGTTGCTCACCGCTTCCAATCCTGCGGCCGACGCCGACATGGAACTCCTCCGCGAACTCGACCTTACGCCCCAGGCCCCTTACTCCGACCTTCCCCAACCCGTATGAAAATCGCCATCGGATCCGACCACGCCGGCTTCAAGTACAAGGAACAGATCATCGCCCACCTGAAGGAACTCGGCCACGAGGTCAAGGACTGCGGCACCTACAGTCTGGACTCCACCGACTACCCGCTCTGGATCATCCCGACGGCAGAAGCCGTGGCTAGGGGCGAATGCGAGCGTGGCATTGTGCTGGGAGGATCGGGCAATGGCGAGGCCATGGCAGCCAACAAGGTCAAGGGAGTGCGTTGCGCTCTATGCTGGAGCGATGAAACCGCCCAGCTTTCCCGCCAGCACAACAACTCCAACGTGCTCTCCATCGGCGAACGCATGATCTCGATCGAGATCGCCCTGCGCATCGTCGACATCTGGCTCACGACCGAGTTTGAAGGCGGCCGCCACGTCAACCGCATCGCGGAACTCGACCGCTACGAAGCCGGCCAGCCCATGCAGTAAAATGACCACAAACATCGCGTGGATAGCCAACAGACCTATCGCTCATCGAGGTCTGCATGACTATTCCCGTCCGGAAAACTCGCTGGCGGCCATCGAGGCCGCCATCGAAGCGGACTACGCGGTGGAGATCGACGTTCGCGCTACGCTCGATCTGAAGGCAGCGGTATTTCACGACGCCTCGCTGGATCGCCTCTGCGGCATGAGTCTTCAGGTGTCGAGCGTGAGCTCGGCCAATCTGCGCAACCTGACTCTCTTCGACACCCAGGAAAAGATTCCGATGCTCGAGGATGTGCTGGCTCTTGTTAATGGGCGCGTACCGATCTTCGTCGAGATCAAAAATCCCGCCCAGCCCGGCATGCTGGAGGAGGAGGTGTGCCGCCAGCTCGTTTCCTACCGCGGTCCCTTTGCCATCCAGTCCTTCAATCCCCTCACCCTCGGCTGGTTCCGCACGAATTATTTCAGCGCTCCCCGCGGCCAGATCTCGTACTCGTACAAGGACGACTTCCGCCCGTGGTGGAAGACCATCCTGCTTCGCAATTACGTGTGGAATTGCATCAGTAAACCGCACTTTCTCAGCCACGACTGGCGTGATCTCCCGTCCTTCGCGTCTTCGCTGATCCGCAAGAAATACCGCCTGCCGATCCTGGCCTGGACGGTCCGCAGCAAGGAGGAGGCGGCGGCCGCCAGTCAACATGCGGACGCGATCATCTTCGAAAACTTCCGTCCTTGAGACTCTCAGCCTCTCGCCACGATCACCGCGGCGATGAGGAAGAGCGATCCAAAAAGCCGATCCACCCGCCGCCGCCAGCGGGACTCGGTCAATGAGCGCAGCACGGAGGCTCCGACTCCGGTGTAGCCTGCCATCACCACGATATCGATCGTGACCATACAGAGCCCCATGATCGCGTACTGCGGAATGAGGGCCTCCTGCGGATTCAAGAATCGGGGCGTGATGACAAACATGGCCAGCAGCGCCTTGGGATTCGTCGCATTTACGAGAAAGCCATGGCGAATCATTCCTGTCGGCGTGGAGGGAATCGCCTGCCGACCAGGACCACCCATCTGCTTTTCGTGAAACGACTGAAGGATGAGGCGAATGCCGATCCAGGCCAGATACATCGCTCCCGCCAGTTGCATGACGAAGAACGCAAAGGGAACCGTGTGAAGCAACGAGGACAATCCCACTGCGGCAACCATTAGTAGAAACACCAAGGCGAGCTGCTGCCCGACGGCTGTCCAGATCCCGCGCATCCACCCATAAGTCGCGCCGCTAGACATTGAGGCCACGGCCCCGGCACCAGGAGTGAGACTGATCACCGCCATGGTTCCACACCAGGCGGCCAGGAGTGCGGGCGACATCTAGACCGCGGCGTCCGGAGGAAGCCCCGGAATGGCCGGAGTGCCTGGAATGCGAACGTCAAACTCCGCACCAAACTGGGCGACCAACTCCACATTGTACACGACGCGAAATACGCTGACAGGAAGAGTAATCACGGTATTGAGGTACGGCAAAAATCCCAAGCAGCAGGTCGCGAATCCGACAAGCATCAGAGCGGACCAGAAAACGATGCCGAGTACGATCCGCGCTACGATGTAGAGAACAACATCGGCAGGCTTTTCCGCGGCCAATGCCAGGATACGCCTCATCGCATCCCAGGCAGTGCCGCCATTGCGATACATCCACACCGAGCCCACCTCCCGCACCAGCATTAGCAGTATCGCAGCGAGCACGACCAGGGCGACGGAAAGCATGCAGACAAGTCCGAGCACAACCCATACCCATGTCTCCACGGAATTTCCGAGGCCCGGTACTTCCGAAAAGGCTACGACTCCGATAACCACGGCAAAGATCAGGATGATGTTGCCGCCGCCAAGAAAGAGGAAGGGAAGAAACAGACTATTGCCGTGCTTGCGAAACTCCTTCCATGGCTTGATCACCTGGTCGCGATCGTGAAGCACGTTATCGAGCAGCATGAACTGCCCACGGCATCCCAGCCAGAGCATGACCAATCCCAAGGCCAGTGCGACCACCACGACAGCGATAAGGATCACACCGAAGATGCCCAAAAACGCTGAAGAGCCGCCAATGGCCTGGGACAAATCCGGAGTGGTCGCCTGCCCCGGAACCGGTGCCGAGGCAAGAAACTGCGGCCATTGCGGTATCAAGCCGGATGAAGAGTGCGACTTGGAACCTACATCCAAAAGGACGTTGAGAATATTGAACGGGAAGGTGCAGTTGCCTGTATTCCCGATCAGGATATTTGCCAGCCAGGCTGAAAGCCCCAGAGCGAACCACTTTCCGAAGCGAAAATTCTGGAAGAGCTGTTTCGATACGGCCTGCCAGGCAACGGAAAGTGGGTCGATGATGTTCATGAGTTCGCTGCGATCAAAATTGCTTCCCTAGAGAAGCTCGGCAATCTGGACGGCGTTGAGCGCAGCTCCCTTGAGAAGCTGGTCGCCGCACACCCAGAAGCTGATGCCATTCTCCAAGGCGCAATCGAGGCGCAGACGTCCGACGGCGCAATCGTCCTTGCCCGCATAGTCGAGGGGCATCGGATAATCGCGCGACGCTGTGTCGTCGCGGAGTTCGATGCCCGGAAAGGCGTTGATCGCCTCGCGCGCTTCGTGCAGCGTGACAGGACGTTCAAACTCGGCACTCACGGCGACGGAGTGAGCGCGATAGACCGGCACGCGCACACAGGTGACCGAGGCTTTGAAGGTCGGCAGGTGCATGATGCGACGTCCTTCGTTCTGCATCTTCATCTCCTCCTTGGTGTAGCCGGTGTCGAGGAAGGAATCGACCTGCGGGATTACGTTAAACGCGATCTGATGCGGGAAGATTTCCTTCTCGATCGGGAGATCGTTGGCGACCGCCTTGACTTGCAAGCGCAGTTCCTCCAGGGCGCGGGCGCCCGCACCAGATACAGCCTGATAGCTGGAGGCAAAGATCCTCTTCACCCGGAACTTCTTGTGCAGCGGGTAGAGCGCCATAAGGGTGATAGCTGTGGTGCAGTTCGGGTTGGCGATAATGCCCTTATGGTGGGCAACGTCGGCACCATTGACCTCGGGCACGACGAGCGGGACGTTCTCGTGCTGACGGAAGGCCGAGGAGTTGTCGATCACCACTGCACCGCTTTCCACGGCGACAGGAGCATATTCCTTGGAAATCGATCCGCCCGCGCTGAAAAGCGCAATGTCGATGCCCGCAAAGGCGCTCGGCTGGAGCGGCTCGACAACGACATCCTTGCCGCGGAAGGTGAGCGTTTTACCCGAGGAACGAGGTGACGCCAGGAGGCGCAGGGAAGCCACAGGGAAATTGCGGCGCTCCAGGACGCGCAGCATTTCCACACCCACGGCGCCAGTTGCGCCGACAATTGCGATACGATAATCTCGGGACATAACAAAAGAGACAGACCATTACGATGAACGAGCCTGACCAAAAAGTCCACGCCACACTGTCTCTCCTCGTAAATGTTCCCCGGCAGACGCTGGAATTGCACGAAGACGGGCGGTTGCTACGGCAGTTTCCGATTTCCACCTCCCGCTTCGGTCTTGGCAGCGAACCGGGGAGCTTCAAGACTCCTCTTGGAAAGTTTGCCGTTTCCGAAAAACACGGTGCAGGCGCACCGTTGGGAGCGCACTTCGTCAGCAGGCAATTCACAGGCAACATTGCGGCTCCCGGTGGTGAGGAAGATCTCGTCCTCACGCGTATTCTCTGGCTGGAGGGACTGGAACCCGGCAACGCCAATACCAAGGATCGCTACATCTACATTCACGGGACGAACCAGGAGCAGCTCATCGGCACGCCCGCCAGCCATGGGTGCGTGCGAATGAAAAACGCAGATATCCAGGAACTTTACGATCTGATTCCCGAGGGAACTCCCGTCGAAATCGTCGCCTGAACGTTCGAAATTTCCCACTTTTCCCGGACAGACACCCGGCATCGGGAGATCCCTTCCCCCTCGATAGGGGCGAAACCTGTTACGATTTCACACCTTCTTTATTGTCAGTTGGATAGGATTTGCCAAAGTCCCCCTAGCAACCTGCTAAGAAAGGAGGGGGACATTTAAGTGAAATTCGTCAAAATTTTGGCCGCTGTTGCGGTCGCGACGGGCGCTCTGAGCCTCGGCGCTTGCGCCAGCAAGCCGAAGCCGGCTCCGGCTCCGACCGTGGGCTACTCCAAGTAATCGGAGTTACGCTCTAGCAAATTTCAAGACCGGCCGTGACTCGGTCGCGGTCGGTCTTGACTTCTGAAGTGACTCACATGCCGGTTCGCCGGTACGTGGAACCGCCATGGGAAATCCATCGCGCGGGAAATACCGATCCGAGGCCCGACCGCAACGGGCAGACTCGCTCCAGCAGCGAGAAAGCATCGTTGAGGATCGGAACACAGATCGCGGCCATGATCATCCCCAGTAACCCCCAGCGCCCTGGCCAGCTTGCCAGGTCCTGAGCACAGTTGCGTCGGGATGTTCGTCCCCCGTGCAAGAATCATCGCCTCCAGTCCAGCCACCGGCTCAAGGGCGCGAATGAGAACGAAACCCTGGCGGTTCCCCTTCACGAGTACATTGAGCATCCAGTGTACGCCGTAGTTGAAGTACACATAGGCCGTTCCAGGCTGATGTTTCGCCACAAAAGTGCGGGCACTGGGCCGCGAAAATGTGTGGCAGGCCGCATCATCCTCAGCATCGTAGGCCTCGGTCTCCACCACGATTCCCCTCGCCTCGCCCCAGATGAGTTCGCAACCGATGAGATCCCGGGCGCAGGGCACCGGATCCCTTTCAAAAAACGAGCGTGGTAGCATTACAGGCCCGTGGGATGGTCGATGAATTGCCACGGGAGACCGTAGCGCGACTCCAGTAAAGCTCCCAGCGCCTTCACCCCGAAGGTTTCCGTGGCATAGTGACCGCCATAAAACAGGTCGATGCCGCATTCCTCCGCCGCAGTATAGCTCCAATGAGGCCCCTCTCCTGAGACAAAGGCATCCACACCAGCCTGGGCGGCCTTGAATACCTCGCCGCCGGCTCCACCCGTGACAACGCCGACCGAGCGAATCGTCCCCGCTCCGCCCGGCGCCACATGCACCCGGCCACCGACGGCCCGGGCCAGCCGATCCGAAAGTTCCTCTCGGGAAATCTTCAACGAAGCCTTCCAGCCGAGATCGAGAAAGGGCTCACGTTCCGGAGGCAGCCCAAGAGCATCGCAAAGGAGGGCATTGTTTCCCAACGTGGGGTGGGCATCGAGCGGGAGATGCGCGCTGTAGACGGCCAAATCGGCTTCGAGAGCGATCTTGAGCTTGCGATAGAGCGCTCCAGTCACGGGCTGCAATCCGCTCCAGAACAAACCGTGATGAACGATGAGCAAATCCGCCCCCTGCTCCACGGCGGCGCGGAGAATGTATTCACAAGCATCCACCGCCACGGCGACACGACTGACCTCACCGAGGTTCTCGACCTGGAGGCCGTTCACGGCGTTGGGGTAATCCTTGATGTCAGCGAGCCGGAGTTCCGTGTTGAGAAAAGCGGCGAGTTCCCTCAGTTGCATGCGCGGAATCTAGCGCGGCGTCCTCGTCGGGCAAACCGCTTTTGCCGCTAGTAGGCCACGTTGCGGTTATTCCACGTGTAATAAAGAAACAAGCGATGCGCCTCGGTATCAACGAAGAGCCGGACGAGTTCCGGGGCGCTGATCGTCACCTGGGTGCGCCAGAGCACGTAGCCCTGGGCAATTCCCGCCGGGTTGAACCATGGCGCATCGGGGAGCGGAGCGGGCAGGACGGAGGGAGGGATCGGCTCCGCCCGGGAAAACCCGCGAAACTGCTCGGCATAGGGGGCGATTTCCTCCGGCTTGAGGACAAATACGGCATAAACCCCTGCGGACGTCTGGCTCCAGGAGTAGCATGTCACCTCGGTCGCGTTTCCGGGAATGGCAGGCAGGCCCGCCCGAGCCAGCACGGAATCAGCCGCCTGAACCTCGGGTGGCACCTCGTCCGAGGCGTTGACCGCCAAAGGAGAAACCAGGATGACGAGAGCCAGACCGATTCGCACAAGATGAAGCTGGGAAAATGCCATCGTGGAAAGCCGCAGGGATTCCTGCTAAGATACGCACGAGATGTTTGAAATCAAAGCGCGGGAAAAAATGGTCGAGCGGGCGCTCCTCGTCGGAGCCTTTACCGGAAACGACCTGGAAGACGAAGCGCAGGACCTGTTGAGCGAGCTCGAGGAACTGGTGCGCACCCTGGGCGTGCCCGTACGAGAAAAGATGCTTGTCTACCATCGCGAGCCCCAGTCGCGCTATCTGATCGGATCGGGCAAGGCGGAGGAGATCGCGGACCGTATCAAGGAACTCGATTGCGATGTGCTCATCTTTGACAACGAGTTGACCCCCGCCCAGCAGCGGAACTGGGAGGACCTCACCAAGGTGCTCGTGATCGACCGCCAGGAGATCATCCTCGATATCTTCGGCGCCCGGGCGCAGACACGCGAGGCCAAGATCCAGGTCGATCTCGCCCGCATGGCCTACTCTCTGCCCCGCCTGACCAAGGCGTGGAGCCACCTCGGTCAACAGGGCGGCGGCATCGGGGCCAAGGGTGAAGGTGAAAGCCAGCTCGAGCAGGACCGCCGAAAGATTCGCGGCCAGATCGATCGCCTGCGTCGGGAACTCCAGAGCGTGCGCAAAGCCCGCGCCACCCAGCGCAAGGATCGCAAGCGCACCCCCGTGCCCAATGCAGCCATCGTGGGATATACAAATGCGGGGAAATCCTCCCTCCTGCGTCGGCTCACCGGTGCGGAAGTGCTGGTCGAGGACAAGCTTTTCGCCACTCTCGACACGACCACCCGCAAGATCGCCCTGCCCAACAAGCAGCCGCTCCTGCTCACGGATACGGTGGGTTTCGTCCGCAAACTCCCCCACCAGCTCGTCGAGGCCTTTCACGCCACGCTGGAAGAGGCTACGATGTCGGACTTTCTGATTCACGTCCTCGACGCCTCCAACCCGCGCGTGATGGAGTATTACAACACGACCATGAAGGTGCTTGAGGAACTCGGTGCCGATACCAAGAAGACGCTCGTGGTCTTCAACAAGATGGACAAGGTCTCGGACCCCTCCACTCGAGCCGTCCTGCGCCGCCATTTCCCCGAGGCGGTTTTCGTCTCCGTCCATAGCGGCGACGGCATCGATGCACTGGTGAATCGCATCGGAGATTTCGTCAGCGACCAAGTCCAGGAAACCATGCTCCATATCCCGACTCACCGTGGCGATCTTCTGGCCCGTCTTCACCGCGAGGCGCAAATCCACGAGATGGCATACGAACCCGAGTACGCCATGGTGCGCGCCTCCGTCCCTGCACGGTTGCTCGAGATTCTGACAGAATTCATCGTCACGCCCGCTAAGGAATCGACCTCTCTGCCGAGATAAAACGTGGCGCAACGTTTCGTAGACTTGCCACACCCGGGCGCGTTTGCTAACTCCTCTTCCTCGAAGAGTATGTTGGACGCTCACCCCCGCGTCGCCTTCATCAGTGACATTCACGGAAACATCGACGCACTCGATGCAGTCCTCGCAGACATTCGCGAACACGGCGTGCAAGCGGTTGTGTGCCTCGGCGACATTGTCGGCTACGGCGGCGCTCCTGCTGAATGTGTCCGAAAGATTGGCGACCTGTGCCCGATCGTCGTCATGGGAAACCATGAGGCGATGACTGTATTTGACGACATCGTATACCTGGAAGAAATGCCATCCAGTATCCGCCGCCCGATCGAACTGGCTCGCACGTCACTCACTGACGACGAGCTTTCCTGGCTGCGCGAACTGCCGCTGGTGAGCAAGATCGGCTGCTTTACAGCCGTGCACTCCTCTCTGCACCACCCAGGTGAGTTTCCCTACGTCTTTCGGACCGAGGATGCCCGGCGAAACTTCAAGGCGCAAACCACGCCTGTTTCTTTTCACGGGCACTCGCACGTCCCGATCATCTGGGAAGAGAAAGGCCCGGTGGTGAAGGCGCACAAGCCCGCCCTGGCCAATGTCCGGCTCTCGCAGGAACACAGATACACGATCAATGTCGGCAGCGTCGGGCAACCGCGGGATGGAGACCCTCGCGCCAGCTATGTGATCTATGAACGCGAGAGTCGCGATGTGACGTTCCGTAGGATTCCGTACGACATCGAATCCGCTCGCCGTCGGATCTTCTCGACGCGCATCTCTGGACGGAACGCCGACCGGCTTTCTATCGGGGAGTAGTTGCCAGCAGGGAGCTTCCGCCTTAAGAAGGGCATCATCTCATGAAAGCTGGCCGTAAAGGGATCGCGCTCTGGAGCATCGTTTGCCTCCTGGCATTTTCCCACCCTGTCTCCGCCGAGACACCCAGTGAGGAACAGGCTGTACGCAAAGGCCCCGCACCTGCTTGGGCGCAGCCGGAGAAGGTGCCGCCGCCGGTCGACAAAAAGGAACGCAACGGCAGTCGCGTCTGGCTCCTGCAGGACGAGCAAAACAATGCCGCTGAGCAAACCAGCTATCATCATTATGCGCGTCAGTTTTCCACCAAGTCCTCGGTGGAGAACGACTCCAGTATCACCATCCTGGTCGATCCGACCTACCAGCACCTCGTCCTGAACAAGCTGGTGATTCATCGCGACGGGAAGGAGATCGACCGCCTGCCAGATCAGGAAATACGCACTCTCCATCGCGAAGAACAGTTGGATCGCAACATGTTCGACGGCCAGCTCTCGGTCATCATGGTGCTGAACGACATCCGGGTGGGCGATGTGGTCGAGTACGCGTTCACCTATGAGGGTGAGAATCCGATCTTTGGAGGGAAGTTCATGGACTCGTTCGGCACTATCGGTGACGAGCCGGTTTCGTCGCTCCATTATCGCCTGCTCTGGCCCAGGGATCGCACCCTGCAGGTGCGAAGCCACAACTCCGATCTCGCTCCGACACAAAACACCCTTTCCGACGGCACGACGGAATACCGCTGGACGGCCAGCAATGTCCGGCCGCTGATTCCCGACGACACTCTGCCCGACTGGTATGATCCCTGGGGCTGGGTGCAGCTTTCGGAGTGGAAATCCTGGTCGGACGTCGCGAGATGGGGCGCTCCTCTCTACAATACGTCGGAGGAATTGCCCGATGAAATCAAGCAGGAGGTCGCCCGCATCCGCACCCTGCCCAAGCCGGAAGATCAGATCCGAGCCGCACTCTGGTATGTGCAGGATAATATCCGCTATCTCGGCATCGAGATCGGCCCCAACGCACACAAACCCCATGCCTTGTCGGAGATCGTTTCGCGCCGTTTTGGCGACTGCAAGGACAAGGCCGTCCTTCTTTGCGCAATGCTCCGCGACCTCGGCTTCCAGGCCGACCCGGCCCTGGTGACCACCGAAGGCTGGCTGAAACATGATAACTGGCTGCCCTCCGCATGGGCGTTCAATCACGTCGTCGTCCACCTTTCGCTCGACGGCAAGACGTATTGGCTCGACCCCACCGAGGACAATCAGGGCGGCGCACTCGGAGATATTTATTTCCCCGATTATCATCAGGCTCTCGTCCTCCGCGACGACACCACTGACCTCACCGAGATCAAGGCGGGCGGCTACGACAAGACCGTCACCGATGTGAAGGAGAACTACGATTTCCCCGACTTCTCCGGCCTGGTGAATCTCTCCGTCGAGACCGTCTACCGTGGCCATGCGGCTGATGTGATGCGGAGGAATCTCGAGAACTACAGCCAGGAGGAGATTACCAAGAACTACCGCAGCTTTTACGGCCGGGATCACGAGAATATCCAATCCGTCGAGGTTCCCGAGTTTACGGATGATCGCTCCCGCAACATCATCACCTGCCGGGAAAAATACGTCATCCGGGATTTCTGGAAAAATGACGACGATGAGGATCATCTCAAGGGCAAGGTCGACGCCGACATCGTCAGCCAGCGCTTATCCCGCCCGGAGTCCTCATCCCGCGAAATGCCCTATGCGCTGGACTATCCCGCCAGGGTCAACAGCGTGATAGAACTTTCGTTTCCTCGCTCGATGAATTTCGATTCCGACTCGGAGACCGTCAACGACCCTTCTTTTCACTACTCCTTCACCGCCACGCCGGATGGCAGCCGACTGACCCTGCGGCATAAATACGAGGCCAAGGCCGACCATGTGCCCTCGTATCGCATGAGCGGCTATCTCTCCAACCTCGACCGCGCCTACGGGTCGACCGGCTACATGATCACCGTGCCACATTCCTGGACCAAAGGAGGGACGCAGGAGGAGTCCGAGGAAGTGAAAACACCTCCCCGGTCCTCCCCGGCTTGGAAAACTTCGGCCGTCATCATTCTGGCCGCTGGCGCCGCCGGGCTTCTCATGGGCTCGCTTTTTCTGCTGCTCTTCGCCGTGCTGGCATTCCGCATGCATCGCCGGGCCAAGCCGGTGCCCGCCTCGCCCTTCCAGCCACCAGGCAACAGACCGCCGGGGACCTAGGATCAGTATGGCAATCGAAGAGAAACTGGCTGCCCGGCTGAAGGCGGTGGGGATACGCCCTGAGGACATTACCTTTTCCTTCACCCGATCCAGCGGACCCGGCGGCCAGCATGTCAACAAGGTCAGCACCGCAGTCGAGTTACTGCATGTGCCCACTGGCACCCGAATCGTCGCAAGCGACTCCCGGTCTCAATCCCAAAACCGCCACCTGGCCATCGAACGATTTATCGCCGAGCTCGAACGCCGGAAGGCGGAGCGCCGCCAAGCCCGACTGGCTGCCGTTTCCAAGGCTCGCAGACAAAAAGCGAAGCGTTCCCGGGCGACGAAAGCCAAGATGGTGGAAGGCAAACGCCGCCGCGGTGAGACGAAGAAGATGCGCGGACGCGTCGCGACCTAGAAAGCCAAGGGCGCATAATAAAACACGCCCAGCTGCCTAGACCGTCGGAATGGTTCCTCCATCGATGACCAGCTCCGTTCCGTGAATCGATGCGGCGCGAGGTGAAGCGAGGAAGGCCACCAGATCAGCCACCTCCTCCGGCATCGCGGGACGGCCGATGGGAATACCGCCTAGGGAATCGAGGATTTGCTGGCGGGCCGCATCCTCGTCGACGCCTCCCTGATCGGCGATTCGTTTCACGAGCCCTTCCGCGGCTGATGTGTAGATCCAGCCCGGCGCGACTGAAAGCACCCGCACTCCTTTGGGTCCGACCTCCTTGGACAAGGATTTGCTATAGGTGGTCAACGCCGCCTTGGCGGCAGCATAGGCCGTGGTTGATGCGGGCAATGGGAGGCGGCGCTGGATGGAGGAAATATGGATGACGACCCCATTTCCTCGCTCGATCATCAAAGGCAGCAACAATCGGTCAAGCCGCACGGCCGCGAGGAGATTCACATTCAACTCCTGTTCCCACAGTTCATCGGTGATGACGGCGAAGCCCCCTCCGGGCGTGGCCGATCCGCCCACATTGTGGATCAGGACATCCACTCCATCCCATTGCTCAGTGAGAGTGCGCCCAACATTCGTGGCGCCTTCCGGCGTTGCAACATCAGCCGGGATGTAAAGCTCGCAGTTTACCCCGTCTGGACAGACTGCCGAACGCGCCGTGGTGGCGACTCTGGCGCCAGCCAGGGCAAACCGATGAACCATGGCAGCCCCCGCTCCCTTGGTTCCTCCGGTGACCAGGACCCGGCGGCCCTCAAACTCCCGGACAGAAATGCTGTTCATCGAATGGAAAGATGAGAGATTTTTCCGCCGGAGACGACAGTATCAAAATCGAGTTGCACCGGACTCCCGGGAAAGCTGCCACCAACCTGGCACTGCACCACGACATGATCTCCCGACTTGTGAACTGCGAGAGGCGTGACCCGGAACTGATATTTCCCAACCGTCTCCTTGATCCAATCGCGGATGGCTACATGTCCACAGTATTCTCCGCCTTCGTCCTGCACGACGGCGGTTTCGGAGAAGGAGGCAAGAGCTGGCTCGATCATTCCGGCGTTGGCGGCCTCGATATAATCCGCAAGCGGCGCTGGGACCTCCGATGAATTGCTCGTTGTCATAACCCCACGATAATCCATAGTTCCCAAATGGGAAGAACCCACAAAAAAGTAAGTATGGATCCCCAGGGCGTACCCTATACCCCCGAGACGGCGGCGATCGACGTGGAAAAGGCGCTCAAGATGCTCGAAGGGCGCTGGAAACTCCTGATCCTTTTTCAGTTGTTTGATGGAGGAGTACGACGATTCTCGGAACTCGAACGAGCCATTCCCGCAGTCACCCAAAAGATGCTCGCGCAGCAGCTTCGGCAGTTGGAGAAAGACGGCATCGTCTTGCGACGGGTCTATCCGGAAATCCCGCCCAAGGTGGAGTATTCACTGACCCGGTGGGGCCAGTCCCTCTGTCCCGCCCTCGACGCGCTTCTCACGTGGGCCGGCAAACGTCCCGATGGTGGCCACCAGACGTAAGGAACGCAGGAAGCCCAATCAGCGCATTGCTGCTTTTGGGCTTTCCTCGCTCTCGACAACGAGGCTACCATCCAGTCAGACTCATAGGTCGTCGGCACCATGCTCCGCATGAAGAAAAGTATCCCCCTGTTTGTCGTCATTCTCCTGGTCTGGGCCCTGGCGGCCTACATCCTTATCCCCATGATCACGCGGTCGTTTTACCGCCATCATTTCAATGGAGGCCCGCGCATCACTCACACGTCGGACGGACATCCGGGAGATCCGGTCAATATCGCCATCGAGGGAGAAGAGGCGGAACTTGTTCGCGCCATGAACAAGGCTGGATGGTATCCCGCCGACCCGATCACCTTCGACAGCAGCGTGCGCATCGCGGTGGATTCCGTCATCAAAAAGCCCGACGACCAAGCTCCGGTCAGCAGCTTGTTTCTTTTCGATCGCAAGCAGGATCTGGCCTTTGAGCTTCCCATCGGAGACAGTCCGCGCCAGCGCCATCACGTGAGATTCTGGCGATGGGACAAGCTCAAGGACGGTCGTCCCGTCTGGTTCGGATCAGCCACCCTCGACGAGCGCGTCGGACTTAGTCACGCCAACGCCCAGGTGACCCACCATATCGGCCCGGATGTCGACGCCGAGCGTGATCTCGTCATGACAGGCCTTAAGCAGGCGGGCTTCATCCAGGATGAATATTACGTCACTAACTTCCAGTCGGAACACGAGGGCCGCAATGGTGGCGGAGACCTCTGGCGTACCGATGGAAGGCTCGGCGCGATCATCCTCAAAAAATAACTCACGGTCCCTCTCGCGCGCCCAACCGAGAGGGCTACCGCCAAACGCTCAGGCGTTGGGGTGGTATCATCGCACACATCCCTAGTTTTGGGGGAAGCCAAGGGGCATATCCGACTCGCCTCGGCGCTGAGTCGGCCATCCGCATTCCGGACGCGGGAAAAGACCGTTGACAAATCATACTGCCGCAAGTAGCCATATCTTCATCCTGTAGCTAACGCTACATTTTGACGCAAACACCCATCGCGCTCAACAAGCAGGAAGACAGATGAATCCATGAGAACCAGACATCACACTCTTTTGTACGTCGCGATTATCGGCCTGACTCTGCCAGGTGCGTTTGCGGCAGACACCACTTCACCCGTAAAACCGAAGCGAATTCTCACGTCCTTCACCATCATTCAGGACATGGCTCAGAATGTCGCTGGCGACAAAGCCATCGTGGAGTCGATTACCAAGCCCGGCGCGGAGATTCACGAATATGAGCCGACGCCACTGGATATCGTCAAAGCGCAGGCGGCCGATCTGGTGCTTTATAACGGCATGGGCCTTGAGCGCTGGTTCGAAAAGTTCTTCAAAAGCGTGAAGGGCGTTCCGGTCGCGGTACTCACCGAGGGGATCGAACCGATGAGCATCGCGGAAGGCCCCTACAATGGAAAACCGAATCCCCACACCTGGATGTCCCCGGCCAATGCGGTTATTTACACGGAGAACATCCGCAAGGCGCTGGTGCAGATCGACCCGGCCAATGAGGAAACCTACAACGCCAACGCTGCGGCCTATACCAAGGAGCTCAAGGCTATCGACGAACCGGTGCGCGAGAAGCTCGCCCAGATCCCGGAAAATCAGCGGACCCTTGTTTCCTGTGAAGGCGCGTTTTCCTATCTCCTCCGCAACTACGGCATGAAGGAGCTCTACCTGTGGCCCGTGAATGCCGACGAGGAAGGCACGCCGCAACAGGTGCGCAAAGTCGTCGATACGGTGCGGAAAGACAAAATTCCCGTCGTATTCAGCGAAAGCACGATCAGCCCGAAGGCCATGCTCCAGGTCGCCAAGGAAACCGGGGCGAAATACGGCGGCGTGCTTTACGTCGATTCTCTCACGGCCGAGGAGGGCCCGGCTCCGACTTACCTCAAACTGCTCCAGTACAACGCAGACACCATCGTCAAAGGCTTCACCGGGAAGTGAAGTCAATACAACGAAAGGCAATGATTCCCAATCCTTCCCTCGGGACAAATGGCCGGAAAGGACCGAAATGACCAGCAAGTCAACTTCTCTGGACGTCCATGTGAGCGACGTCACCGTGACGTACAACAATGGACACACCGCGCTCCATGATGCGTCGTTTCATCTCAGAAGCGGGTCCATCTGTGCGCTCGTCGGCGTGAATGGCAGCGGAAAATCCACTCTCTTCAAGGCGATCATGGGATTCGTCAGGCCATCGCGAGGCTCGGTCACGATCGGAGGACGCCCCGTCAAGGAGGCACAAAAGAAAAGCTGGGTCGCTTATGTCCCGCAGTCCGAGGAGGTCGACTGGACCTTCCCGGTGAGCGTGTGGGACGTGGTGATGATGGGCCGGTACGGATTTATGAATTTCCTGCGCACCCCGCGTGCGGAGGACAAACGCCTGGTCCGGGAAAGTCTTGAGAGGGTGAAGATGTGGGACTTTCGGGACCGCCAGATTGGCGAGCTTTCCGGTGGGCAGAAGAAGCGTGTCTTCCTGGCTCGCGCCCTCGCACAAGGCGGACGAGTCATCCTGCTTGATGAACCATTTACCGGAGTGGACGTCAAAACCGAAGCCGCCATTATCGAGCTTCTCCGTGAGCTGAGAGAGGCCGGGCACATCATGCTTGTGTCGACGCATAATCTCGGTTCCGTGCCGGAGTTCTGCGACCAGGTCGTATTGATTAACCGCACGGTACTGGCATTTGGCCCGACGGAGGAGGTCTTCACCCAGGCCAACCTGACCCTTGCCTTCGGTGGTGTGTTGCGGCAGTTCCAGTTCGACCAATCCACCGTGGATGAGACGGACGGACGGGCAGTGACTCTGCTGACCGACGATGAACGCCCCGTAGTGCTGGGACGCGGCGGCCATCTGGAGCACCGCCTCGCGGAGGAAAGGAAACAGGGAGAGGACTCATGATCGAGCAACTGACCATTCCGTTCCACTACGAGTACATGCTCAAGGCGATATTCGTGAGTGCGCTTATCGGAGGCGTCTGCGCATTCCTCTCGTGTTTCGTCACGCTCAAGGGGTGGTCTCTGATGGGAGATGCCCTCTCCCATTCCGTCGTGCCGGGCGTGGCGCTGGCGTTGATGCTCGGTCTGCCGTTTGCCGTCGGTGCGTTCTTCGCGGGCCTTCTGGCCGCGGCTGCCATGGGCTTTGTCAAAGCCAAGACGCCTATTCGCGAGGATGCAACGATAGGCATCGTATTCACGAGCTTCTTCGCATTGGGTCTGCTTCTCATTTCGCTATATCCCACGGGATTCAATCTCCGCACGATCGTCTTTGGGAACATGCTGGGCATCGCGGATTTTGACATCCTCCAGGCGATCGCCATCTGCGGCATCGCCATGGCTGTGCTGCTGGCAAAATGGAAGGATCTTCTGCTTTTCTGCTTTGATGCGAACCAGGCCCGCTCCATCGGGCTCAACACCACTGCGCTGCACTTTATCCTGCTGTCTCTTCTCTCCGCCGTTGCCGTGGCTGCCCTCCAGGCGGTCGGTGCCTGCCTCGTCGTGGCAATGCTCGTAACTCCCGGCGCAACGGCTTATCTGCTGACCGACCGATTTGGAAGGATGCTAGGCATCGCGTCGACAATGGGTGTATTGACAGCCGCCGCCGGAGCGTATGCCAGCTATTTCCTCGATGGTTCTGTCGGGGGATGTATCGTGGTTCTCCAGACGACACTATTCCTCCTGGCGTTCGCCTTTGCTCCCAAACACGGGATGCTCGCGGCGAGGCGTGCTGGTCGGAAAGCGGTTACCACCACACTCCGGGAGGTTTCGGCGTGAACGCAGCCATCGAACTGTTTCTCCAGGACCCGGCCGCGCCATTCCGGCACCAGTTCATGCTCGAGGCGCTCGGCGTGGGGGCGCTGGTGGGCGTCGTTTGTGCGATGCTCTCATGCTACCTCGTACTGAAGGGTTGGTCGTTGATGGGTGACGCCATCTCGCACGCGATGCTGCCTGGCATCGTGCTCGCCTACATCGCGGGACTACCTCTCTCCGTGGGCGCATTTGCTGCAGGGCTGCTGTGCGCTTCCGCGACAGGCTTCATCAAATCGCATAGTCGCGTGAAGGAAGACACCGTCATGGGAATTGTCTTTACGGGCCTCTTCGGACTGGGGCTGGTCTTGTTCACCAAGGTCAAAACCGACGTACACCTCAACCACATTCTTTTCGGGAGTCTGCTCGGCATCTCGCAATCACTCATCGCTCAGACCGCAGTCATCGGCGGACTCACACTGCTCGCAATCCTGCTCCTGCGCAGAGATCTCCTGCTATTCTGCTTCGACGCGAACCACGCCCGATCGATCGGGCTGAACACCACGCGACTCTACTACACACTGCTCTCGCTCGTGGCGCTGGCCATCGTGGTTTCTCTCCAGGCCGTCGGCATCATCCTTGTGATGGCGATGCTCATCACTCCAGGCTGTATCGGGTTTTTGTTAAGCCACCGGTTCACGCACATGCTTCAGATAGCCGTAGGCTCGGCGGTCCTGTCCAGCATCGTCGGCGTATATGTCAGCTACTTCATCAACGGAGCAACCGGAGCTTGCATCGTGCTCGTACTGGCTCTCCTGTTCCTCCTCGCCATGACGTTTGCGCCCAGACGCGGATTACTGGCCAGACGGCTTCTCTCCGCCACTCGGGAGCGCTCGGCGGCATCGAAGGTCCGGGCACCCGCCAGATAGCTTCTCAGGCGTCCCGGGAAGGATTGGCCGGGACAATCCCCGCCTCCGTCTTTTTCGCCAGTACCAGCGATGCTGTGATGGCAACAGCCAGCAGGCCGAGAATGATGCCAAGCGACCAGGTGATCGGAAACTTTCCTCCGAAAGCTTCGTTCAGCCATGCCATTTTCAGGCCGACAAAGATCAGGATCACGCCAAGCGCGTACTTCAAAAGGTGAAATTTGTCGACCGCCCCCGCGAGCAGAAAATACATGGCACGCAGGCCAAGGATGGCGAAGACATTCGAGGTGAACACGATCAGCGGCTCCTTCGTAATGGCGAAGATCGCGGGGACGGAATCCACGGCAAAGATGATGTCCGAGACCTCGATGAATATGAGTGCTACAAACAACGGCGTGACGAGCCACTTGCCCGCCTTACGGACAAAGAACTTCTGACCATCCATCGCTGTCACGGGCAAACGCGACATGAGAAACCGGATTATCGGGTTTTTCGAAGGATCGTCCTTCGTATCCGCCACGAGGAGGATCTTGATGCCGGTCAGGATCAGGAGGACGCCGAAGAAAATCACCACCCAGTGGAACTGGAAGAGGACCGCCCCAAGCGCGATGAAAATCGCCCGGAACACGAGCGCGCCGAGGATGCCAAAGAACAGAACCCGATGCTGAAACTCCGCCGGGATCGAAAGATAGGCGAAGATCATCACAAAGACGAAAAGGTTATCGACCGCCAGAGCCTTCTCAATGACGAAGCCGGTATAGTATTCAATGGTCGCCTGTCCAGCCATGGCGGCATGGTTCATCCCCGCCATGGCCGGATTCCCGGCAAAGCTGGAAAGGCTGTAATAGTAAAGACCGACGCCAAAGATGAGTCCCAGGGCGACCCAGAAGACGCTCCATCCCGCCGCCTCCTTCATCGACACGGCATGAGCGCGGCGGTGAAAGACAAAGAGATCAAGGGCGAGCAATCCGAGAATCAACGCGGAGAAGGCCGCATAAAATCCCCAGTAGTGTTCAAAGGGAAAGAGTGTCATCGGCTCGGGGCGAACAGCGAAGCGGATATCGAACGTTCGAGGCGGGATGCGACCCAACGCTCGATCACATCACGGTTACGGCTGAAGACGGCGTCGACTAGAAAAGCATCGTCATCGAAGCCAATTTCCTCCACCTCATCAGGAATCACGTCGTACCCCTTGAGCAGGTAGGATGCCGCCACGCCGAGCTCGCCCAGGGCACGCCGTTCATCTGAGGGAAGCTCATCGTAGCGCGGCTGATACGTCACGAGAAGTATCTCGAGAATGCGGGCCTGCGCCTGGAGACGGGGATGCCGGACCGGATCGGCCTCGGTAACCTTATCCCACAAGCGCCCCGAGAGATCGGCCAGGCGCCCCAATTCGCCCGGCACGATCCCCGAAGCTGCATTCTCAATATACTCATCGATCGTTGCTGCTTTCACGATGGGGGAAAGCATACCCAGGATTTATCGTTTGAATATTACGATGTTTTTAACGATCCGTTAGATAAAATCTAACCAATGATGAACTACCACCATCTCCGGATTTTCTGGGCTGTGGCACGTGAAGGAAGCTTGCGGGCGGCTGCGGCAAAGCTCCACCTTACGCAGCCAACCATGAGCACCCAGATCCATCAACTGGAGGAGTCGCTGGGTGAACCGCTCTTCCAGCGCAGCGGTCGAAAACTCATTCTCACGGCGGCAGGTCGCGTCGCCATGGAGTATGCGGAGGAAATCTTCGGCCTCGGCGCGGAGTTGCAGGCCGCCTTCGCGCAAGGGATGGAATCAAAGCCCAACCGCCTCAATGTCGGCATCGTAGACTCCCTGCCCAAGCTCATCGCCCGGGAACTCTTGCGTCCGGTATTTGCGATCGGCTCATCGGTCCGGCTGGTGTGCCATGAGGGAGTGCTTGAGGACCTGGTGCTGCGCCTGAAGCAGCATCGCCTCGATATCCTGCTGACTGATACACAGATCTCCGGAGAGATCGCTCATGGCACGTTTCACCACAAACTGGGCGCGTGTGGGATCAGCCTGTGCGCCGCTCCCATCATCGCCCGTCGGTTTGGAAAAAAGTTCCCCCATTCTCTGGAGGGTGCTCCGTTTCTCCTCCCCACTCCCGCCATGCCATTAAGGAGAGAACTGGACGCGTGGTTTCATCGTGAGGGAATCACTCCCCGGATAGTGGCAGAGTTTGACGACACAGCGTTGCTCAAGGATTTCGCTGCAGACGGCATCGGCATCGCTCCCATCCATCAAAACGTCCTCCAGCAGGCTCGCGAGAGCTATGGTCTGACGATGCTGGGAGCAGTCAAGGGCATCCGTGCAGAGTTCTTCGCGGTCTCGGTCGAGAGGAAAGTAGGAAACGAAGCCATTCTCGCCATTACAGGACGCGAACGGCGTTGACTCGGTGGCCGAATCCCCACACATTCCGGATCAGGAGACTATTTTGGAGCGCGCAGCGGTCGATGGCAGCAAATTCCGGACAGCATTTGTCGTGCTGCTCGTCGCCGTTGTCTCGGGACTGTTTCTGGCGCTGGCCTGGCCTCTCCTCCGGCCCCTGATGATCGGGGCGATCCTCTCGGGCCTGTGTACGCCGATGTTCAACTGGTTTGTCCGGTTGTTCCGCGGGCGCAGAGGGCTGGCTTCGATCGCGACGCTGCTCGTCCTTTTCATCATCATCGCAGGTCCGATCAGCGCCATGCTGGGACTCGCCGTTCAGCAGGCGGTGACGGTGAGCGATCGCGCGCTGCCTTGGTTGCAGGATCGCTTCGGCTCGGCCACCTCGTTCGACGCCAATCGCTGGATCGTCGACCATTTTCCGTTCGCCGAGGATTTCGCCCCCAGCCAAAAGGAGATCGTCAATAGCGTCAGTAACGCTATCCGGGGGGTGGGCACCTATCTCGTGAGCAGCGCATCGAGCTTCACCGCGGGCACGGCGGGATTCCTCCTCGAGTTTTTCATCATGATCTATGCGATGTTCTTTTTCCTGAAGGACGGCCGGCAGATCCTGGCGAAGATCTTTTACTACATGCCGCTCGCCCACGATGACGAAGAGCGCATCCTCGAGCGGTTTATCTCGATCTCTCGGGCCACGATCAAGGGCACGCTTTTGATCGGTCTGCTGCAGGGAACACTTGGCGGGCTGGGGTTCTTCTTCGCCGGCATAGGAGGATCGGCCTTCTGGGGCGTCATCATGGTGATCCTGTCGGTCATCCCAGGCGTCGGTGCCGGCCTCGTCTGGGTGCCTGCGGTCATCTATCTCTACGTCGCTGGCCAGGCTCTGCCTGCAACCCTCCTGCTCATCTGGTGCGCCACAGTGGTAAGCACGATCGACAATGTCCTGCGTCCTCGCCTCGTCGGGCAGGACGCCCAGATGCACGATCTCATGATTTTCATCGGCACACTCGGGGGATTGTTTCTCTTCGGACCGATAGGGTTCGTCATCGGGCCGGTGGTCTGCGGTTTGTTTCTCCTCGCCTGGGAAATCTATGGCGCAGCGTTCAAGGACATTCTCCCTCCGGTCGGGGAACTGCGCCCATCCCCCCGACCAGACCGCCATGCCTCGCCAGAAAAGAGCGAAGACAAAAGCGGTACCTCCCGTCCAAAGGGCCGCCGCAAATCCTGATACGACCGGGTGCGTTCTACGCGCTTGTCAGGAAGCCTTTGCAAGGGTAGTCAACGAGGCGTCATATGGATTTGCTCGAGTGCAGCCTCCCTGGCATCCCGAAACTGAGAAGCGGCAAGGTACGCGAAGTATTTGATTTGGGTGAAACCCTCCTTTTTGTCGCGACCGATCGTATCTCGGCCTTCGACTGCATCCTTCCCAACGCGATACCGCACAAGGGCGAGGTGTTGACGCAGATTTCGTCTTTCTGGTTCGACAAGCTCGATTTTGTACCCAATCACGTCATCACGTCGCAGTTTCGCCAGTTCCCGGAGATCCTGAAGCCATTCGAAGCCGAACTGACCGGACGCTCGATGATCGTACGAAAAGCTTCGCCTCTCCCCGTGGAGTGCGTCGTACGAGGTCACATCGCCGGATCGGGTTGGAAAGAATATCAGGCCAGCGGCACCATCTGCGGCCACGTTCTCCCTCCCGGCCTCCGCCAGGGCGACAAACTGCCGGAACCGCTTTTCACTCCCGCCACGAAAGCCGAGACCGGCCATGATGAAAATATCACGTGGAAGGAATGTCGCCGCATCCTCGGGGACGACGTGGCGCATGAGGTACGCGACCGCTCCATCGAGCTTTACGAACACGGCCGAGCCTACGCCGCCCAAAAAGGAATCATCGTCGCGGATACGAAGTTTGAATTTGGCGTCTTTGAGGATGAAATCCTCCTCATCGACGAAGTGCTCACGCCTGACTCCTCGCGCTTCTGGCCCGAGGCAGAGTTTGCTCCCGGCGGCAGCCCGCCGAGCTTCGACAAGCAATTTGTCCGCGACTACCTCGAGACGCTCGACTGGGACAAGCAGCCTCCTGCTCCGTCCCTTCCCGCGGATGTGATCACCCGCACTTCGGAAAAATACCTCGAGGCCTTCGAGAGGCTCACGGGACGCAGCCTGTTCAAGGCACAATGACGGCCCCCGAGGCCATCGATACTTTCATCCTCTATCTCGCCACCGAGCGAGGACTCTCCGACAACTATCAGCTTTCGACGCGGCGTTCCCTCGAGTCGTTTGCCAGTTGGCTGGAGAGTCATGCAAAACTGACTCTAGGCAAGGTCACGCCGGCAACAATCACGGATTACCTCGCATGGCGCAAACGAGCCGGCCTCGCCGCCGCCTCGGTAAAGATAGAGGCCGTCGCAATACGCATTTTTTTTCGTTTCCTGCATTTTCGGCAGATCATCCCACATGATCCTGCCGAGAATCTCCCAACCCCCCGCATCGAACGCTATCTCCCGGAAACCCTCAACCCGAGGGACGTCGAGCGACTCCTCTCAGCCGTCGACACGAACCACGAGCTCGGAAGACGTGACCGCGCCATCCTGGAACTCCTTTACGCCAGCGGACTCCGTGTATCCGAACTCTGCAACGCCCGGCTGGAGAACCTCCATCTGGAGGAGGGCTTCATCCGTGTCACCGGCAAGGGCAACAAGACGCGTCTCGTTCCCGTCGGTCAAAAGGCAATAGAGGCACTCCAATCCTATCTCACCGAGGAACGCCCTGCCCTCGTCGCAAAAAAGACGGGCGCGGAAATTTTCCTCTCCGTTCGCGGCAAAAGACTCACCCCTCAACGCATCTGGCAATTGGTGAAACATTACGCGTCGATCGCTCAGATCGACCAAACCGTTTACCCGCATATCTTTCGCCACAGTTTCGCCACGCATCTACTGGGAGGTGGGGCGGATCTTCGCATCATCCAGGAGATGCTAGGTCATGCCGACATCTCGACGACCCAGATCTATACGCACGTCGATTCCTCGCGCCTGAAACAGGTGCACCGCAAATTTCATCCTCGCGCCTAGCAGTATCCGTTTTTTCCGGCTCAGCAGCCCTGTCTACACATCCGGAACACGCCGAAGGTGCAGTGAAATACTGAGGACTAAAAATCGCCCCACGCACACCACCATGTGCTAACGCGGTGAACGCATGAACGCGGCAAAGTGAACATCCTGCTGTCCCTGTCTAGGCTTGGGACTTGGGCGCATTATTCTTTCTCACAGGAGCAAGGAATCTCCGGCCCACCCAATCATAACCCCAGAGGGCGACCGGATAGCTGATGATCGCAGAAACTATCGCGAGCACGCCCGCTCCAGTAAGAACGGGAAAAGGCGCGCGTTTGATCAATTCAAAAAGATTCCCCGTCGGCTCGCCGGCTGCCGTTCCGAGGATAAAATTCCCGATCTTGTACTCGAGATAGACGAAGAACGCGGCGGTCAGCGGATTCGTCAGCCAGGTCAGGGCGATAGCTGCCGGGATGTTGACGCGTCCAAAATATGCGATCACCGCAGCTCCGAGCATCTGAAATGGCAAGGGGATCATCGCAAAAAACACCCCGATGGCGCATCCGGCGGCAAAACGCTCTCGCTGCGGCTGCCACATTTCCAAATTAAAAAGTCGATCTCCGAGGCGGCGATGCAACCAGGTTCCACGAATGTGTTTGATCCTGGGGAGATGTCGCAAGTACTTGCCAGCCACACTCCTCCGCCATTCACGCGGATTCACAACAGACCTCCCGCCTTGTAAACATCGTCATCTGATACTCCTCGATGGGGCATCTCTTCTTGCCAACTTGCTCTCTGCTGAATAAACACCCTGTGATATGAAGAAAATTGAGGCGATCATTAAACCCTTCAAAATGGAAGACGTCAAAGAGGCTCTTGCCGAAGTTGGGATTGAAGGAATGACCGTCAGCGAGGTAAAGGGTTTTGGCCGTCAGAAAGGCCATACCGAGATCTATCGCGGCAGTGAATACACGGTGGACTTCCTCCCGAAGGTCAAGTTTGAGATCGTCGTGGCTGATTCCCTGGTTGAGAAGGCCGTTCAGGCTATTTCCGCCTCCGCCAAAACCGGCAAGATCGGTGATGGCAAGATTTTCGTCCTTCCGATCGAGACGGCTGTCCGCATCCGTACCGAAGAGACGGGCGACTCGGCGATCTAGTCGCCCAGTCTAGAGGCGGCAGGGTTATCTCCACACTTCCATGCCCGACTGGCTGGTAGTCGTCATTCTCGGTATCGTTGAAGGCCTTACCGAGTTCATCCCGGTTTCATCGACAGGTCATCTCCTCATTGTTGAGCATTGGCTCAATGCGAAGCAGAGCGACCTTTTTAACGTCGTCATCCAGTGTGGTGCGGTAATAGCGGTGCTACCGTTATTCCGCAGTAGGATCGAGATGCTTCTGCGCTGGCGCGAGGCCGCAAGCCGCGACTTTGCGCTCAAAATCTTCGCCTGTTTCTTCATTACCGGCGTAGGCGGACTCATCCTCGACAAGATGCATTTTGAGCTGCCGGAGGAAGTTTTCCCGGTGGCACTGGCCCTGATCATCGGTGGTGTGATTTTCATCGCGGTGGAGGGCCTCCTCAAGGGGAAGAAGCTCGGATCAGACATCACCTGGCTCATCGTCGTCGCGGTAGCCGTCGGCCAGTTGCTCGCGGCCATCTTTCCCGGGCTCTCCCGCTCTGGATCGACGATCATGATCGCGATGATCCTAGGATTGAGCCGTGGCGCCGCCACAGAATTCTCGTTCCTGGTGGGCATCCCCACCCTGCTCGCAGCGGGAGCTCTCAAGATTTACAAAGAGCTCAAAGTCGGCGGACATGAGGACTGGTCCCTTCTCCTCCTCGCGACGATCGCCTCGGCCATCGTCTCCTTCCTCGCAGTGAAATGGCTGCTTCGCTACGTGCAGAGCCACACCTTTGTCAGCTTCGGCATTTATCGCATCGTTGTCGGTCTGGTGCTACTGTGGGCCCTCTGGCCGAAATAAATGGAACCCATCATTCCCGATCTCCAGGCCGCCGTGCTCTGTGAAGACGTCCGCGCTGAAGTCAGCGGACAGCAAACTCTCGTGGGGATCATCGGTCTCATCCCCGCCCCCACGACGCCTATCGGGTTCTTCAAGCTTTGCATTTGGACACGCTGGTGCGGCGGAGTGGGCCGGTTCAAGCAACGTTCGCTCATCCTGGATTGCGACAATGACCAGCCCATCGCGCAGAGCGAGGTGGAGTTTTCCCTCACCGGGCTGGACTCACACGCAACGAATGTCCACGTGCTCGGTGGCATTCAGTTTCCCAAATACGGCATCTATCACGTCGAGATTCGCGTCGACGATGAGTTGAAGCTCCGCTTTCCGCTGCCAGTCGTACGCCCGCAGCAGAACGTTGCTGCCAACTAGAACTCGATCTGCTCGCCATCGTCCGGCAGGTAGACTGAATCCACCTGATCAAGCCTCTGGCTACACTGGAGGCGGATTCCCGCCCGATCCAGCCCATCGCGCTCAACGACGTGCGTGAGGCAGAGCGTGCCCACCTTGGAAGAGGCAAGAGCCGCCAGCAAATCCGCAAGAGACAAGTGGGCGAGTTCACAGATTAGCAGATCGACCGGTTCCGTAAGGAGGGGTTCGAGATCTTTGGCTCCGCCTATGTCACCGGTATAAACGACCCTCTTTCCCTCCGCCTGAATATCAAAGGAAAACGACTCGATAGATTTGTCCTGCAGTTCGTCCTGATACCGGTCGAGGTGACTGGTATGTCTCGGGATAACCGATGTCCCTTGGAAGGTAACCGCCTCCCCCGCTTTCCAGGTAAAGATATCCAGAGGGAACTTCAGATGCTCGATGGGAAGAAACGACGCCCTTAACCAAGCCTTCAGCGGCTCGACCAGATGAGTGGGCAGCCCGAGCGGCAAAGCTCGACTCCGTCGACGTATCTTACTCGCTTGAAGCAACATAGGAATACCAGCCGTATGATCACAATGTGCGTGCGTGATCCAGACTGCATCGAGATCGTCGAGGGCGAATCCCCTGCTAAGAAGGGAATAGGTACACGGCTCCCCGGCATCGAGAAGGATGCGAGCGCCATCCGTATGGAGGAGGATGCTGGATTGGAAACGTCCCGGAGCGCCACCGCCATGCCCTGTCCCGAGGAAAGTGATCGTCGCCATGCGCAAAGTGCTACGCCGACAATGGGTGTCCTAGCAAGCGAGTAGCCCGAAAAGGTTGCAGCCCTGCCCCGTCATAACTAGAAATTACCGGGTAATGTCTTCCCTGCGACGACACGGATACTGGTTTTGTCTTCTGCTCCTCGTCGCGGGACTCATCGCTGCGCCCCCGGTGCAGACTGCGCGTACCCGGGTGGCGGATGGCTTTGACCAGCCAGTGGGTAAACCTGATGCCGACGGATACTATAAAAGCCGCGGGTTCCGGGCTCGTTATCACATGGGAGAGGACTGGAATGGCGACGGAGGGGGCAACACCGACAAGGGCAAGCCGGTCTATGCCACCGCCAATGGCTATGTGGTCCTCGCGCGCGACATGCGCATGGGCTGGGGCAATCTTGTCATTATCCGGCACGCCTACATCGAAGAGGGCCAGATAAAATTCGCCGATTCTGTCTATGCTCATCTCGACCAGATCATGGTGAAGGAGAATGCCCAGGTCGTCCGCGGCCAGCAGGTAGGCACCATCGGCACCGCTCACGGGCTTTACCCGGCCCACCTGCATTTCGAGATCCGCAAGAATCTCAATATCGGCTTCAACCAGCGCGGGTTCCCCCGCGACCTGACGTGCTACTACATCCCGAGTGCATTCATCTCCACCCGTCGCAAACTCCCGGGTGGCGGGCGCAGCACGATGATCCCCATTAATACCTTCAGCGTCGAGGCGAGGAGTGCCTCCTCCTCCGAAGACCAGCCCAAGAGCCTGCTGAAGGACAAACCGAAACCGGAGGGAACAAAGCCTTTCCGGGTCAATCGATTCGACGATCTCTTTTCCGCACCTTGAGCACACCTGACTCCCTCTTTCTCATCGCCGGAAGCGGCAAGTATCCCGGCCTCGTCATCGCAGAAGCCCGCGCCGCCGGAGTCGGTCGAATTTCCCTCGCCGCCTTCGAAGGCGAAACGGAGCAGTCGACGATCGCTGCAGCAGACGAGGTGCGCATGCTCCGGGTCGGACAGCTCGGCAAGATGCTCGACGCCGCGAAGAAATCCGGAGCGAGCCACGCGATGATGGCCGGGCAACTGGCGCCAAAGAATCTCTTTGACCTGCGCCCGGACCTCCAGGCCCTCATTCTTCTCGCCAAGCTCAAGCGCCGCAATGCCGAAACGCTTTTCGGCGAGGTGGCCAATCAACTCGCCAAGATCGGCATCCAACTTCTCCCCGCCCTCACCTTCCTCGACAACCATATCGCTCCGAAAGGCCACATCGCAGGACCGGCGCTGAAGAAGCGTCATGTCGAGGATGTGGAGTACGGCTACGAGATTGCCAAGGAAAGCAGCCGCCTGGACATTGGCCAGACCGTCGTGGTCCGCAATGGCACAGTCCTCGCCGTTGAGGCCTTTGAGGGCACCAACGAATGCATCAAGCGCGGTGGAGCCCTGGGTCGCGATGGCAGCACCATGGTGAAGGTATCCAAGCCCGGGCAGGACATGCGCTTTGACGTTCCCGTCGTCGGGGAACTCACCATCGAAACGGCGAAAGCCGCCAAAATCAAAATCATCGGAGTGGAAGCCGGCCGCACTCTGCTCCTCGACCGTCCGCGCGTGAGCGCTGCGGCGGAAAGTGCCGGCATCACCATCTACGGAATCTCATGAACACGCTTCGCACAGGAGTGGTCGGTGTCGGCCACATGGGCATCAACCATGCCCGCGTCTACTCGGAACTCAAGGACTCACAACTCACCGCCGTCTACGACGCCGACCCTGGCGTGGCGCAGAGCGTGGCAAAGAAATACAAGACCCGCGCCGCCGCTACGCTGGAGGAGTTTGCCTCCCTCGTCGACGCCGCCACCATCTGCACACCGACCACCACGCACTACGAGATCGGCAAGTATCTCCTGGAGCAGGGAAAACATCTCCTCATCGAGAAGCCCATCGCCGACACGCCTGAGGCGGCCCGTGGGTTATCCGATCTCGCCGCGCAGAAAAGCTGTGTGCTGCAGGTGGGCCACATCGAGCGCTTCAATCCCGTGCTCGCCGCTCTGGAGCAGAAGCTGCAAAACCCGCGATTCCTTGAGGTCACGCGCCTTTCGCCTTTCCCCAACCGCAGCACGGATGTCGGAGTGGTTCTCGACCTGATGATCCACGACATCGAGATCATCCTGCATCTGGTGAACAGTCCCGTCGTCAGCATGGACCCCGTGGGCATCGCCGTGCTCAGCAAGGGCGAGGACATCGCCAACGTGCGCTTTCATTTCGCGAACGGCTGCGTGGCCAACGTCACCGCCAGCCGGATCAGCCGGGACAAGGTACGCAAGATCCGCGTCTTCCAGGAAAACGCATACCTCTCGCTGGACTACCAGAAGCAGGATGGCGTGATTTTTCGCCTCATCGAAGGCAAGAAGGGCAAAGAGATCGTGCGCGAAAACGTCGAGGTCCAGCGCGGCGAACCGCTCATGATTGAGCTGGAATCCTTCGTACGCTGTGCCCGGGAAGGGGCAAAGCCCAAGGTCTCGGGCGGCCAAGCCGCCGACGCACTGGATATCGCGCTGGAAATCACACGCCGCATCCAGGAAGCCGACCCGCGGAAAAACGCCGCTGCCGCTGCGGCGCTGGCAACCTCGTGAAGCGCACCATCTGGGTCGTCGCCGGGGAAGCCAGCGGCGACGCTCGCGGCGCGGAACTCCTCCGCGCCCTCCATCAACTCGATCCCGACCTCACCTTTATCGGCGCGGGCGGACCGAAGATGGCGAAATACGCCTCCGCGCCTTTTGACAACTGGATCGCAGAGGCCGGAGTGCTCGGCCTCTGGGACGTGCTGAAGAACTACGGGTACTTCCGCGGGAAGTTCGACGCCATGCTGCGCGACATCGACCGCATCAAGCCCGACGCCGTGCTTTTCGTCGATTATCCGGGTTTCAACCTGCGCATGGCCAAGGCGCTCCGCAAACGCGGCTACCCGGGAAAAAATCTCTACTACGTGAGCCCGCAGGTCTGGGCCTGGAATCGCGGGCGCATCAAGAAGATGGCCCCGATCCTGGATCTGATGATCTGCGTGTTTCCCTTTGAGCAGCCGATGTACGAGGCCAGCGGTTTGCACACGGTATTCACCGGGCATCCATTACTGGAGATGCTTGAGGCAGAGCAAACTCACCAGCCGCGCGAGACCGACCTGCTCGGACTTTTCCCGGGGAGCCGCGAGCGCGAGGTGAAGCGCAACTTTCCCGCGATGCTGGAAGCCTGCCGGATCATCCGCGAGAAGCGCCCCCAGACTCGCTTCGAGCTTGCCGCCGCCTCGGACTCCCAGGCCGCTCAAATGCACGCCCAGGCCGGAGACTTCCCGCTCACCATCCGCGTCGGCACAGCCCACGACCTGATGCAGCGGGCGACGGCGGGCATCGTCTGCTCCGGCACAGCCACTCTGGAGGCTGCGTTCTTCGGCCTCCCGTATTGCCTGATCTACAAGGCGGCGTGGCTGACCTTCCAGGTCGGCAGCAGGCTCGTCGACGTCGATTGCCTCGGCATCATCAATATCCTCAACAACTACATCCAAAATCCCCCGCCCGATCCGAAGCTCCCGGCCAAGGCCTCGCCACACGTAGTGCGCGAGTTCATCCAGCACTTCGCCACGCCACCGGCTCTCGCCGGGGAGGCCCTGCGTCTTCTTGCCAGCGAACAGGCGCGCACGGAACTCACGGAAAAGGTCAGCGCGATCGTAAATTCCCTCGATGCGCACGGGGCGAGCGAACGAGCGGCGCGAGCGATACTTGATCATCTCCCGCAAATCGGGGCATCATCGACTCCAGCCTGAAACGTTCAACCGACCGCACAGCACCCATGAGCGACTCCTTTCCCCGCGAGCACCTCGAAGGCCTCTGGGCCCCGTGGCGCGTTGAGTATTTTGAACACAAGGAAACCTCCGACCCCGACTTTCTTCTCACCGCAGCAAACTCCCCGGATGACGAGGAGCACTTCGTGGTGGCCCGGCGAAAGACGTGTTTCCTCATCATGAACAAGTACCCGTATTCCGCGGGGCACCTCATGGTGGTGCCCTATCGCAAGATCAACCAGCTCCAGGACCTCACCGAGGAAGAAGTGCTGGAGACCTGGGAGCTCTGCGTCCATGCCCAGCAACTCCTCACCATCTGCGTACGCGCACAAGGTTTCAACGTCGGCTGGAACATTGGCCGGGCTGGCGGCGCGGGAGTGGATGACCATCTTCACATGCACGTCGTCCCCCGCTGGATCGGCGACTCAAACTTCATGACCACCATCAGCGGCACCCGAGTCATTCCCGAGGGACTGACCCCGCTCTACAAGCGCCTCCGCGAAGCCCGCAGCTCGCTCGAGGGTTGATTCGGCTCAATGAAGAGGCTGCTGGTCTGCCTGCTGCTTCTCTGGGCGATCTGGTGGTGCTTTCTCCGCGACAATCCGGCGGAGGACCCACCCGCCGGCTACCGGATCGCCGACGAGCCCGACCAGCAGATCATCGACCAGCCCGCGTGGCAGGCCAAGGGCTGGACGATCCGTCCCCTCGCCTCCTACGCCATGCGGGCGCGTGTGCTCAGCAAAAAGCGATATTACTTTGACGACACCGCCTCCATCGCGCCGATCGACCTGGCCCTCGGCTGGGGCAGCATGTCAGATACAGCCGTACTGTCTCATGTGACAGTAGGCCAGTCCGGGCGATGGTATGATTTCTTTGCCGATGCGGAGTGTCCTGTCTCCCTGGGTGAACTTGCCACCCAGAGTGCGAACGTCCATTGCCTGCCGGCAAATGACGAAGTCCTCGACACCCTCCAGTCGCTACGCAAAAACTCCCTCGTGAGCCTCAAAGGTTATCTCGTGGAAGCCACCAAGGACGGAGCACCCCCATGGAAAAGCTCCTTGGAGCGTGGGGATTCCGGTAACGGTGCGTGCGAGATTTTCTGGATCACCGAGGCTTACGAGTTCACTCCATAGTAAAAAAGCACGATTTTCCGCAACCGGACGCAGAGACCCATTGACGAGAGCGGGTGCGATCTGCGCAAGCTCCGCCCTACCCGCATGAATCGCTTCTTTCTCGTTCTGGTTGCTTTCTTTTCCAGCTTCACCCTGGAGGCCTGGAGTCAGAAAATCCACATCGTGACCCGCAATATCGAGCCGTTCTCCTTTGAGCAAAACGGCAGGCGCGTCGGCTATGCCATGGACCTGTGGCAGGAAGTCGCCCGCGAGGCCGGGATGGACTATGACGTACAGGTCGTGGGAACCGCCCAGGAGATGGTCGACGCCTTGACCAATCGGACGGCGGATGCTGCGGTCGGTGCGCTGAGCGTTACATCCAAACGCGAGGAAATCATGGATTTCTCCCAGCCCTTCTATGAATCCGGCCTTCAGATTGTCACCTCGGGAAAGACAGCTTCCATCGCCGACACCATCTTCCAACTGGTTGGAAATCTCCTGAACTGGAAACTCGTAGGCGCCTTCACCCTTTTGATCGTGGTGATGCTCGTCATTTCCCACCTCGTCTGGCTGTACGAACACAAAGTCAACGAGGAGATGTGGCCGAAGAGCTATCGCCACGGCCTTTGGGAGTCCTTTTGGTGGACGATCAGCACACTGCTCGTCGGCGGCGCGGATAACAAAGGGCCGGTCGGCGTGGGAGGTCGTATCATTGCCATCATCTGGATGCTGCTCAGTATCGTGCTGGTTTCCCTCCTCACCGCGTCTTTCACGACCACCCTCACCGTCAACACGCTCAAGGGCGATATCTCCGGACCGGGAGATTTGCCCGGTCGCGACGTGGCGACGATCACGGGCAGCACCGCCGCAAACTGGCTCACCAATCATGGGGCGAATCCCAAGCCGTACGCGACCCTGACCGAGTGCCTTACCGCGTTGAAGCGCAAGGAAGTGGCCGCAGTGGTCTATGACGCGCCGCTCGTCCAGTACGCTGTCTCCAAGGATGGCGACGACAAGCTTCAACTCGTCGAACCCGCCTTTGACCGACAGAACTACGCCATCGGCCTCCAGCAGGACAGCCCGCTCCGCGAACGCATCAACCGTGCCCTGCTGGCACTCTCGGAGAGCGGCGCCAATACCGATCTCCAGAAAAAGTGGTTTGGAACTGCTTCCGAGTAGGGAAGTAATGTGAAGCTAGAGCTGGGCGGGATTTTTCCGCCCTGCCGCCTTCCGCGAGATATCCGTCTTGAAGGCGCAGGATTTGCATCCACTGCGCTTGACGCTGCACGCACCGCAGCAGTCGATACGGCCGCGATGCCTGACCATGTGCCAGATCCACCAGATCGAGGCCAGCAAGCTGGCCGAGACAAGGACTGTATCCAACAGACTCATAGGAATAACGAGGTCGTCTGATAAACCGCCACGGCCGCTACCCAGGCCAGAGTGGTCATATAGACAAAGGTGAGGACGGCATACCGGGCGCCCACTTCCCGGGCAATGACCACCAGGGTCGATGAGCACTGCATACAAAAGGCGAAAAAGACCATGATGGCGAGCGCCACCGGGAGGGTGAATACCGGCTGCCCCTTGTGGGGGCCGTCAGGCCAGCGCTCGGCGCGAAGAGCATCGGCGAGTGCGCCGTCTGAATCCTCCACATCGCCACCAAGGCGATAGATGATTCCCAAGGTGGAGACAATCACCTCGCGGGCCGGGAAACTCGCCAGGACGCCAACGGTGATTTTCCAGTCAAAACCCGCCGGGGCAAAGATCGGCTGCAAAGCATGTCCGGCGCGGCCCAGGAAACTTTGCTCGATCTGCTCTGCCTGCACCACAGGATCGGCACTCTGGTCATGCGCCCCCTGCTTATGTGGGAAATAGAGGAGCGCCCAGATGATGACGCTGATCACGACAATAATCGTACCCGCACGCTGAAGAAATTCCTTTCCGCCCATCCACATGCGCCAGAGCACATCCTTGGGCACCGGGAAACGGTAAGGCGGCATTTCCATGATAAATGGCTGGCTCGGTGTCTTGAAAATAAAGCGATTCACCACCCAGGCCAGGGGCAGGGCGACGAAGAGCCCGAGCATCTGAATAGCGAAGAGCGTCAGCGAAGCGGCCCAGACGCCCCACACGGGTTCGATAAATGCCCCGATCAGCAGTAGATAGACCGGCAGACGAGCCGAGCAACTCATGAGCGGAGCGACGAGGACCGTGACCAGCCGCGCGCGGGGATTCTCGATCGTACGGGTGGCAAAGATGCCGGGAACGGCGCAAGCATAGCTGGATAGCAGGGGCACAAAGCTCTTGCCATTAAGGCCGCACCAGCCGAAGAGCTTGTCCATGAGGAAAGCTGCCCGTGCCATGTAGCCCGTGTCCTCCAGCAGCGAGACGAAGAAGAACAGAAGAAAAATCTGCGGCAGGAATACCACGACACCGCCCGCACCGGCGATGATACCGTCGCAGACTAGCGACTGGAAGACCGGGACAGGAGCGAGGAAATTCCCCACCACTTCGCCCAGCCAGGAAAATAACGTATCGATCAGGTCCATGGCAGGTCCCGCGAGCGTGTAGATGGCCTCAAAGACCATGAACATCAGCCCCGCAAAAATGAGAAGACCGAAGAAACGATGAGTCAGGATCGAGTCGATGCGTCCCGTCATCTGGATCTGCGCATGATTGTCCGCACGAGTGACCCCCTCCAAAAGCTCAGAGATCAGCTTCTGAAAAACCACCATCTCGATCGAATACGGATCAAATCCCGCGTCACGGATGGGAGTGCGGCCCTTCTCCACGATCGGCTTGCGCTCGCTCTCCGGGCATCCCACCAGGTCGAGATAAGAAGAGCGATGATCAAAGAGGATGCGGCGGAGTTCCGCATCCGAGAGATGGATGTTTGTTATGAGCTGATTGCGCAACACCTCCGTGGCGCTTTTCACGCATTGCGGCCACTGCGGAGTGCGAAGAAATACGGGCGTCTGCAGACACTCGCCGATCGCCCGATACAGGCCATCAAGTCCCTGGCCTTTTCGCGCGGAGATCGGAATGACCGGCACACCCAGCCTCTGGCTGAGCAGTGCCGCATTGACCGACTGGCCCGAAGCCACGACTTCGTCCATGAAATTAAGGGCAATGATCAGCGGGACTCCCAAGTCCGCAATCTGACAAGCCAGTTGCAGGCTCCGCGCCAGTTGACGCGAGTCGACGACGCAGATGGTGAGATCCGGCACGTCCTCGCCGCGGCCGGACAGGACGTCGGAGGAAATTCGTTCGTCGGGCGAACTCGCCGCGAGTGAATAAGAACCGGGAAGATCGAGAACATTGATCTCCCGCCCATCGAGAACCATCCGCCCGGATTTCTTGGCTACAGTCACACCCGGGTAGTTACCGATGCGCTGACGGGAACCCGTCAGGCGATTGAAAAGTGTGCTTTTTCCCGTATTGGGATTCCCGATCAACGCGATGGTCGCGATTCCGGTAGTGGCGCGGCGATTCCCCATAGTTATTTCCCTCAGGCGGCGATTTCGTCCTCGATCTCGACCAACCGGGCTTCCGCTCGCCGGAGGCAGAGCAAACATCCAGGGATCTTGATCATGAGAGGATCACCCAGAGGAGCAGAGCGGACAAACTGAAGCGGACAGCCGGGTACGAGCCCCAGCGACATCAGCCGCTGGCCCATACCCTCGTCATGATGAATGGCGGTTACCTTCGCCTGCTCGCAGGGAGCCAGATCGTTCACCGTACGACGGCGTTTCGGAGTTTCTCCGGTCGACTGGGGAACGGCTGGATCCATCTTATGCTGCGAGCGTTTCTTCATCAGTAAGGTAACATCCGGGGTCTGTGGCCCAAGGATCGTTATGCACCTGCGCTGCACGAACCCGGAAGCCGCCACCGCAGACTTTCTGGAATCTGCACGATCCACAGCGACCTTTCAATCTCGGCAATCGGTCGCGAAGCCCGGTCAAAAGTTCATCACTGGATTGAGTCCAAATCTCGCTGAATTTGTGATCTCGCACATTTCCGATCGTGTGGGTCTGCCAGAACTGGTCGGGATGCACATTGCCCTGGCTGTCAATATTGGCGATCCCGACACCGGAGCTATTGGCGCCGCCGCCATTCCACTGCATGAGCTTGAACGCATCGTCGGCCCTGGCAGGGTCCTCCTCCTGCAGGCGCAGGTAGAGGTAGGCGCCATCCGCCGGTTGATCCACGGTAAGGACCTCACGCTCGATTCCTTTGCTCTGCCAGATTTTGATCCTGTCGAGAATCTTGTCGAGAGCCATGCGAGTGCGCTCAGGTTCAACGAGTTGGAGATTGGACCCTCGCCCACTGAAGACCAGATGATAGAAGCAAACGCGAGGAATGTCGTAGTCCTCGATGAACTTCAGGACGTTGTCGAGGTCATCGATATTATTGCGGGACAGGGTGAGACGCAGGCCGGACTTCTGTCCGATCTTCTGGCAGTTGCGGAAGCCCTCCACGGCGCGCTCAAATGCCCCGACGCGGCCACGGAATTTGTCGTGCACCTTGCCGATACCGTCGAGCGAGATCCCCACGTAGCGGCAGGACATCTGACGCAGGCTGAAAACCGCCGGTCGCGAAAGCAGGGTGCCATTGGTTGAGAGGGTAAAAGGCAGCCCACGCTTGGCCGCATAACGGGCGAGGGAGAAAAAATCCTGCCGGATCATGGGCTCTCCACCGGAGAGCAACACCGCCGGGACACCGAAATCGGCCAGGTCGTCGATGACACCCTTGCATTCCTCAAACGAAAGCTCTCCCTCGTAGTTCTGGTTGCACGAGTCGGAGTAGCAGTGCATGCAGGAGAGATTGCACCGGCGGGTGATGTTCCAGACGACCACGGGGCGACGCTCCCGGGCGGAGGCAAAAGGCCGATGATGACCGGTGCCGTAACGCAAGCCGTCGGCCGGCTGGCTGGCTCCGAGATAAAGACGAGTCAGATTAATCATTCCTGCGGTTTAGGTTGATAGGTGCAAAGGGGTTCCTCAGCGAGCGGGTCGCCGCGAAGAGCGAAGGCACGGGCACGCGATCCGCCGCAAAGCATGCGGTAGTCGCACCGGCCGCACTTGCCCTTGAGCGCGGTGGGATTGCGCAGGGAGCGGAAAAGCGGTGATTCGCGATAAATCTGGAGCAATGGCAAACGTCGGACATTGCCAGCAGAGACAGGCAGGAACCCGCTCGGGCACACTTCACCGCGGTGCGAGATGAAAACAAAGCCCCGCCCGTCATTGGTGCCTCCCACATGAGGACGTTCCAACCCGGCACGCTCAGCCTGCTGGAGCTGAATGCGGCGATACTGGGGAGCTTCCGTCGTTTTAATGGCGAAGGGCACCCGGCGCGAAAGCTCACAGAGCTTGTTGAGAAGCGCCTCGGCCTGCTTGGGCTCGGGCAATTGATGCGCATCGGCACGGCCGGTTGGCACCACCATGAAAATGCTCCAGACGGAGGGCTTCAGGGATTCCACGAGCGTCGTCATCGCGTCAAACTCATGATAATTCTGCGCGGTGATCGTTGTGTTGATCTGGAACGGAATGCCCGCCTTGCGAGTGGCTGCGATGCCCTGCATCGTCCACTCCCAGGCACGCTTCACCCCGCGAAAGGTGTTGTGAGTTTCCTCCGTAGCCCCATCAAGACTGAAGGACAAGCAAGCCAGGCCAGCCTCGGCGAGGGCTTCAAAATCCAGAGCCAGCATATCCGGCGTGGCGCTGGGGCTGAGGGCTACGCGCAGTCCTCGACTGGCGGCGTGGGCGACGAGTTCGACGAGATCGGGTCGCCGGGAGGGATCTCCTCCGCTGAAGATGAAAAATCGTGGGGAAAAGGCTGCTACGTGATCGATGAGAGTCCGGGCTTCATTCGTATCCAGTTCAAGCGGATCGCGCTTGGGCTGGGCCTCGGCGCGGCAATGAGTGCACGCCAGCCGACAAGCCCGGGTCATCTCCCACACGACCACTTCCGGGCGATCGCAATAAGAGATCCAGTTCATAAGACGAAATCATACAGCATCCCGTCTTGAACCAACAATAAGATTTTCTTATTTTTTGAAATCCAATCTCATTCGCAGCTTAACTGCGACTCAGGATCGCCATCACTCAGTGCCAAAATTTCTCTCCAAATGCCTGATTAACAAACTCATATCAGAGGAAATCCCACGGTAGGAAATGATACCGTCGGGGCGGATGAGATAGCAGGCGCCATCCTTTCCGACAGCGTAGGCCTTATGAGCCTCGCCTCGGCGGTCGATGACCACAGAATCGCCCGCATTGCCCTCGCGGAAGATGCGGATCACCCGGACAAAACCCGGCAGATCTGCCGGAGCCAGGGCATTGCCAAAGATCAAGAGCTGAAACCGGCCATCCCCTTTCCAAAGAGCATGAAGGCGGGTGTGCGCCCCGCTTCGGGTCTGCAACCCCCAGGCCTCCGGTGCCCGCTCGCCCGCATGGGGAGCGCCGCTGAGCCAGCCCAGATGCCCCTCCTCCACGATGGCGCTGTCCCGGTAAGCCACATTCAACATGCTCACCGTCTCGGCCATGGCATTGTCCATGCCCACGAGGCCGACGAATCGGATGAGATGATTGCGCACCTCGATGGAAAGAGAAGAATGCAGGTCCGCCATGCGGGTGGCGGGGCCCACGCGCTCCAGCAGCTTGCGGGCATTGCCATGACGCTCGATCTGATAGCTGGACAGCAGGCCCTCTCCACCATTTCCGTGCAGGACGGAGGCGAGCTTCCACGAGAGATTAATCGCATCCTGGATACCGGTGTTCATCCCCTGTCCGCCGACCGGACTGTGCACATGCGACGCATCGCCAGCGATGAAGACCCGGCCTTTTTTCATCGCGGGACTCAGCCGGGTATTGATGCCAAAGGGGCTGATCCACACGGGATCGTACATCGGGATGCGGGAGCCAAAGCGATCCTGGATGATGGCCTCGATCTCGGACAAGCCCAGCTTCTCCGCGTCACGCATGGTCATGCCGGAGACATTGAGAATCACCCGCCAGCGATCGTCATTGAGCGGGGCGATGAAGATCATCCCCGAGCGTCCGAGATAGGCAAACAGCTCATCCGGCGGCCGCTCCCAGCTGATTTTCACATCGGCGGTGATCCAGACGGAATCCAGCGTCTCCCCCTCGAGCTGCAGCTTCATGGCGGCCCGCACCGCGCTATGCGCGCCATCGGCGCCGATCACGTACCGGAACGAGGCCGCCTCCAGCCCGCCGGAGGCGATGCGCAATCGCACCGACACCGCCGCGTCACGTTCATCATAGGCCAGAAACTCCGTCCCGCGCTCCACCCTCACGCCGCAGCCCGCCAGCCTGCGCGCCAGGATGGCCTCGGTATGGGACTGATCCAACCCCAGCATGAAAGGGTACGCCGTGGGCAGCTTGTCCAGCCGGGGATGAAGCAGGGTGGTATTTCCTTCTCCCATGACATTGACGCCATGAACCTTCACCCCGGCCGAGAGAAAGTCCTCCACGATCCCCATTCTCTCGAAATGCTCCAAGGTGCGGGAATGAATGATCGCTGCGCGGGATTGTCGCATCGGAGCGGCGAGACGATCCACGATGCGCACCTTCACCCCGGCCTGCGCCAGCCAAAGGGCGGCGCTGAGGCCGACGGGGCCGGCTCCCACGATCAAGACATCCGCAGGGGACGACGTTGTCTGACTCATTCCAGACGTTTTCTCTCCACCGGGCCGATGAAGCAAGACTGCGCGCACACGACCGTTTCATTTTTCCCCATGATGTGTCTGCACCACCGCATAGAAAGAGGCTCGCCGAGTCGAAAGATTTTCCGTAAGCAACCAGAGGCATGCATTACCTTTACGTACTCTTCATTCTCATTTTCTGCGTTCCAGCCTATTTTGCCCCCTCCCATCTGGTGCGGCCTTTTGCTTATTTCGCCACCCTCTCCCTGCTCATCGGAGTGCTCGGCTGTGCGTGGCCAAGCGTCATGCCCAAGGATTTCCTTCAGAACAATCCCTGGGCGGCGAACTCTCCGCTCCAGCCCGCGATATCCATGGCAATCGGGAGCGTATGCCTGCTCTTTGGCATCGGGTTGTTTCTCGCTTTGGGAAGCCGCAAGCTTCTCAAGAAGAACTAGCCCCCGCCTGCTCAAGGTTGACCGCACAGCGTCCTTGGTGTAACCCCGCCCCAGTCTCATGTTCCGTATTCACATCGCCCGCAACAGGCAACCCCTCGGTCAGTTTTCCCCGGAAGAGGTCGCGGAAGGACTGAAAACCGGGCGTTTCCTCGCGTCTGATCTCGCCTGGCGGGAGCCCATGGATGCCTGGAAGCCATTGGGCGAGTTTGACAATCTCCCGGAGGTTCCCGACCCGGAGCCCGAGCTCGAGTCTCTCCCTTCCATCATCGAGCGCAAACAAGAAGACATTCCCCAGCCTGCCTGGGAACGGGTGGGCGAGCTGGGTTTCTTCAAAGCCTTGTTTGAAACTTTCCGGCAGATCTTTGCCACGCCGGTACAGACGTTTCGCGCCTCATCTGCGACCTCGGGCTACAAGCGGCCGATGATTTTTTTCACCCTCATTTCGACCCTCACAATCTGGGTTGCATTCCTCTACCGGGTCGCGCTCGCGCAGGTGAACCCCGAGGCTCTCGCTCCGACTATTCCCAAGGGTATGTCGCAGTCGGAGTTTCTCTGGAGTCAGGCATCGGTGCTTCCCCTTGTCCCTCTCCTCGTGATGCTCGGCACCGTGATTTCCGCGGCAATCTTTCATGGCCTGCTCTCGGTGATAGGCGGCACGACCAAACCCTTTGAAGCCACATTCCGAGCGTTTTGCTACGCGGGGGGCACGGCGTCCCTCGTCCAGTTCATCCCCATCTGCGGGGGTCCGCTGTTCTTCTTCGCCTTCTCGATTCTGATGGTGATCGCCCTGCGGGAGACACACCAGGTTTCCTCGGCCAAGGCAACGATTGGCGTCGTCATCCCGATGCTTTTTTGCTGCGGGCTGATGCTCGGGCTGACCGCTTTGGTTATCGGACTCGCTCCCCAGGTGCTTCCTAAATAAGGGCAAAAGCCGGACTCGGCACGTCCTGCCCGGCACAATAAACCGAGGTTCCTCGTCCACGCGCCTCCAGGGTGGATCGTACACAGGTTTCGGCCAGGTCGGGGGAGTTGCAGTCCTTGCTCAAGTGGCCAAGAATGACATGTCTCAGGTCAGGCGCGTGGAGTTCCTCCACCACTCGGGCGGCTGCGGTATTTGAAAGATGCCCGTGCTTCGATTGAATGCGCTGTTTCACCGACCATGGCCGGCGGATGTCGCGCTGGAGCATCTCCTCGTCGTAATTCGTCTCGATGAGCAGGGCATGGATGCCCTTGAGCACATCGAAGACGTTACGCGTCGCGTAGCCGAGGTCGGTTAATACGCCAAGACATGCCCCTCGAGTAGAGATGCGAAACCCAACAGGATCAGAGGCATCGTGCGGAACCTGAAATGGCAGAATGGTGAACTCACTCAAGGCGAATGCGCATCCGTTCTGAAAAAGCTGCCAATTCGCATGCGGGAATCCAGCATCGGACATGGCGCGAGCGGTAAGCGGGTTGCAATACACCGGGAAACGGCAGCGGTTCATGAGAACCTTCAGCCCTCCGCAATGGTCCTGATGTTCATGAGTGAGGAGAACTCCCGAAAGGTCCTCGACACGCACCCCGCAGGCCTGAAGCCGGACAGAAAGCTGTTTCGCACTCAGGCCCGCATCGACCAGGAATGCGCTCGAGGTGCCGCGCACGAGCATGGAATTGCCAGCACTGCCGCTTCCCAGGGTGATAACCTCAAACATCGAGGCAAATATACGGCAATTCCCCCTGTCCACGACCAGCAGGTTTTCCGGCGATTTTTCTTTCGCCTCCCCATGCAGTACCGTGCATCCTTTTCAAGCCTATGCAGCAATACCATCGCCTGCTCCGCCTCGTCCTCGAACAGGGCAAATACAAGTCCGACCGGACGGGCACGGGCACATACTCGGTTTTCGGGGCGCAGGAGCGCTTCGATCTGCGCGATACCTTTCCCTTGCTCACCACCAAGAAGCTCCATCTCCGTTCGATCATTCATGAGTTGCTGTGGTTCCTGCAGGGAGACACCAATGTCACCTATCTCCGGGAGAACAAGGTGACGATCTGGGACGAGTGGGCCGATCAAAATGGCGACCTTGGCCGCGTATACGGCGCTCAGTGGAGGGACTGGCGCAACTCCCAGGGGCAATCAATCGACCAGATTGCAGAGGTCATCGACCAGATCCGTAAAAATCCCGACAGCCGACGGCTTATTGTGTCAGCCTGGAATCCCGGTGAGATTTCCCAGATGGCGCTGGCACCCTGCCATGCATTGTTTCAGTTCTATGTGCAGGATGGCGAGTTGAGCTGCCAGCTGTACCAGCGTAGCGCCGACCTGTTCCTCGGCGTGCCCTTCAACATTGCCTCGTATGCGCTGCTCACGCTTATGGTGGCACAGGTCTGCGGCCTACAGCCGGGAGAGTTTGTGCATACCTTCGGCGACTTGCATCTATACTCAAATCATCTCGATCAGGCCCGTGAACAGCTTAGCCGCGACTTTCGCCCCCTGCCCCGCATGAAACTGAACCCGGCGGTGAAGGAGATCGGAGATTTCCGCTACGAGGACTTCACCCTGGAAGGCTACGATCCGCATCCGGCCATCAAGGCGCCTATCTCCGTATGATCGCGATCGCTGCGATGGCGGCCAACCGGGTGATTGGAAAGGCTGGCACTATCCCGTGGCGGCTGCCCGAGGACATGAAATTCTTCAAGCGCACTACTCTCGGCCATGTCGTCCTGATGGGGCGTAAAACCTACGATTCCATCGGAAAGCCGCTGCCTGGCCGGGAAAACTGGGTGCTGACGCGCCAGGAGATCGCCATTCCCGGCGTGACGGTGCTGCATGATCTGGACCGCATTCCCACAGCGCCAAAAGGGTGTGAGATCTTCCTGATCGGCGGAGCCGAGCTCTATGCCGCCCTGCTACCCAAATGCCGAGAGATTCTGCTCACCCGACTGCCCGAGCCGGTCGAAGGTGACGCATATTTCCCGGCATTCGAGCAGGATTTCGCACTCCGGGAGACAGTGATATCCAGTCCCGGGATGACCGTGGAGCGATACGTCCGCCGCTAAACGCAAATTTCCAGGCAATACAAACCGAGGCCGGAGGCAACCTTTCGGAGCACGCAGAAATGCTGGTCCGTAATTGCCCCGCCCGTTCAGCGACCCTCAGTCCTCACTGTTCTGGTACTCCAGCCAGAGAATCCAGGCCGACACCAGCACGGATGCCGCCCCTGCTGAGGCAAACGCTATTGCGACATCGAATCCATCGTCTGACTCAAGCCGGCCCACCGATGCCAACAAAATGGGGGCCACGACCGCCAGCGCCGCTGTCACCCACGGGAAGCTCCTCCGGTATTTTACGAAGAGGATCCACTGGGTAAACGACACCGCCCACTGCACCGGCAGGAGGAACCAGCCGAAGAAGGCGAAGAGCGGCAGAAACAAAGCTCCCGTCCATCCATGCATGACCATGCCAAAGATCGCGCTGCCTGCCAGATGGGGAACGAACCCCATCAGGACAAGGAGACGAAAGACGCGGGCACCAAGGGGGAACGATTTTTGCAAGAGCCTCCGCCTAGAGGTGCGTCAGGGCACCGAGGAGCGGCTGCGGGAAGATGCCAAAGAGAATGATCGCCAGGACCAGAAGCCCAATCAGGAAGTGCCCGAAGGGACTTACCTGGATACTCGTCGCGCTGGGCGCGGCGGGCTGCCAGTACATAGCCATCACGACCTTCAAGTAGTAGTAGAAGCCACAGGCCACGGTGATGGCACCTAGGACCACGAGCACGTACTGACCACTGGCGAGAGCCGCTTCGAAAATGAAGAACTTACCGAGAAAACCGATGGTGAACGGAAGGCCAGCCAGCGAGAGCATGGCGATGAGCAGGCCAAGAGCGAGAACTGGCGAGCGCTTGCCGAGGCCGTTAAAATCGCGGATGTCGTCGCCGCCACTGGCCTTGGCCACATTCAGCAGCACAAGGAAGGCGAGGAAGGTCATCACCAGATAGCCGCCAAGGTAGAACCCGATCGCCACTCTGGCCCCCGGAGCCGAGAGACTGGCCACCGCCACGAGCAGATAACCGGCGTGAGCGATGCTGGAGTAGGCGAGAAGGCGCTTGAGATTCTGCTGGGACATCGCGGCGAGGTTGCCGAGAACGAGCGTCACTGCAGCGAGAATCGTCAGGATACCGAAGACTTTGACCTGAAAGGCCGGAGTGGTGACGAACGGCTCAAGGACCCGCAGCAAGACCACGAAGCCCGCTGCCTTGGAGGCGACGGAAAGATAGGCGGTCACCGGAGTGGGAGCGCCCTGGTAGACATCGGGCACCCAGAACTGGAATGGCACGGCGGCAACCTTGAATCCGAGCGCCACCAGCACCAAGCCGAGGCCGAAAAGCACACTGGGCTGATACTGCTCAGGCACGCGCGGAAGGACGCTCTGAATGCCTTCCAGCGAGGTATAACCCGTGATGCCGTAGAGCCAGGTGATGCCGTAGACGAGGAACCCGGTTGAAAGAGCGCCAAGGATCAGGTATTTCACGCCCGCCTCGAGGCTTCCCTGGTTCTTCCGCATGCTCGCCACGAGCACGTAAAAGGCAATCGTCACCAGTTCGAGGGCGACGAAGATCATGATGAAATCATTGGCCGAAACCATGAACATCATGCCTGCGCAGGCAAAAACCGGCAACGTAAAGAACTCACCCAGACCGGCTTGAGGAGAAGCCGCTGGAACGAATTTTTGGTAAACCGGCGAGTAGTCGACCGAGAGGATGAGCGTAAGAACCGTCGCCAGCAGCAGAAACCGCTTAAAGAACAGCGACGTAGGATCGAGTACGTAGAACCCCTCCGGGATGACACCCTTGGGCATGGGTCCCAGCGCAAAGGTAAGGCCGAAAATCGCGAGGAGCACGACCACTCCCGTCCAGGCGATGGTGGTTTTGTCAGTCTTGAGGAATGCATCCACCATGAGCAGGAAGATGCCCACGCAGACGACGGAAATTTCGAGAGCGTAGGGAACAATCATGGCTGGACGATGGCAGGAAGGACGAATTTCACGAGAAGCTGAGGAGCAAAGCCGAAGATGAGCAGGAGGATGAGCAGGCCGACCACGCAGATCTTGGCGTGGGTGGAGATTTCCGGAAGATCCTTCCAGCGCTCAAGCGGAGGACCGAAAAAGACGCGGCGGTAGGCGCGGAGCATGTACACCGCAGAGATCACAACACCCCAGACCGCGATGGCCGTGGCGATTTGAAAATTGTTGAGTCCGACAACAGGCTTGCCAGCGGAAAAGCCGCCGAAGAACACCATCAACTCACCGGCGAAGTTTGCAAAACCCGGCAGGCCGATCGAAGCCATGGCAGCGAAACCGAACAGGAGGCCAAACTTGGGCATTGTACGGGCCAGACCACCCAACTCGGAGAACTTGAGAGTACCTGTGCGCTCGCGGAGTTCGCCAGAGAGGGCAAAAAGTGCAGCAATCGAGAGGCCGTGAGCCACGAGCATGAGAGCCGCACCCGCGAGGCCGATCGTGGTCCAGCTCAGGATACCGAGGAAAATGTAGCCCATGTGCATCACGCTGGAGTAACCGAGCATGAGATCGAGCTTGCGCTGCGAGATCGTCACGAGACCGACATACAGGATGTTGCCGAGCAGAAGGACGAGGAGCAGGTTGTTAAAGGGTTCCGTGATCGCTGGCGGGAAGATCGGTGTCACCAGACGGAGCAGACCGTAGAGACCGAACTTCTTCAACACACCCGCGTGCAACATGGCGGCAGGCGAAGGAGCCGAGGCGTAAGCCTGGGGCGCCCAGGTATGGAACGGAAAGAGCGAAACCAGGATGCCGAAGCCGAAGAACAACGTGAGGTAGACCCACGGCGCCGGAGCGAGCGTCCCGATACGAGCCGCCTGAGCGAGCTCGCGGAAGTCCCATGTGCGACTGCCAGCAGGCAGCGACAGGTACAGGCCGATGAGGCCGACCAGCAGGACGAAGCTGCCAAAAGCGAGGTACACGGTGATCTTCCAAGCTGCCGTCTGCCGATCTCCCGATCCCCAAATACCAATGAGGAGGAAGGTCGGGACAAGCGCCAGCTCGTGGAACATGTAGTAGAAGAATGCGTCGACCGAGACAAACGCACCCACCGCACCCGCGGAGATGAAGAGCAGGCTCGCGTAGAACCACGAGACATTTGCCTTCGGAGGACGGGCGATGGCTATGGCCGCGAGGGTGACGGCCGTCGAGAGAAAGAGCATCGCGACGCCGAGACCGTCCACGCCGAGCGAGAACTTGATACCGAGAGCAGGCACCGCCGGGACACTGAGCAGGAACTGATAACCACCGTCCTGCTTAAACTGGCCGACGATGACCAGCGTAAGCAGAAAGTTGAGCGCCGCTGCGAAGATCGCCGTCCGCCGCGCATTGAAGCCCGCGATGACGAGGATCGCGGCAAGGACGGGAATGAGAATTGAAGCAAGCAGCAGGTTCATCGAACGATCAGGAAGTAAAGGAGACCAACCACGCCCGCGCCAAAGAAGAAGGCGTAGGCTTGAATGTTGCCAATTTGCAGGCACCTCAGCACATGGCCAAAGACCACAGCGGCGAGAGCCGTACCGCGAGCCAGGATGAGATCGACGATCCAGCGGTCGGCCCAGGCGCTAACCCAGGCAAGGCCGTCCTGGAAGGTCTTGACGATCCATGCGTACAGGTCGTCGATGTAGAAGCGGTTGGCAAAGAACGGGATATTTAGCGGGTCCTTGTCCGCCTTGAAGTAGAGGAGGAAACCTCCGATACCACCGGCAAGGAAAAGAGCGAGCAACACGTAATGCAGGATCTCCGGCACATGATGCGGGTGCTCGATATTCGGGAAGAAAGGATGCTCGATGAAGCCGTAGCCGCCAATCCAAGCGGGGATCGCAAGGAGAAGCATCGGGATGATCATGACCGCAGGAGACTCGTGGGCATGCTTGGCGTGATCGCTCCGGGGTTTGCCGAAGAACACCACGAAGAAGAGGCGGAACATGTAGAAGGAAGTCAGACCAGCCGCAGCCGCCGAGAGCCAGCCGAGGAAGGGCTGTTTCTCCACCGCCCAGGCGATGATCAGGTCCTTGCTGTAAAAACCGCTGAAGAACTCACAGCCAGAAAGCGCCAGCAGACCGATGAGGGTACACAGGAGTGTAAGGGGCATCTTGTTCTTCAGTGCACCCATCTTCCAGATGTCCTGCTCATGGTGCATCCCGAGGATGACCGAGCCAGAGCAAAGGAAGAGCAAGCACTTGAAGAAAGCGTGCGTAAAGAGGTGGAACATCGGCACATCGGCGGTCGAGGCCACACCCGCTCCCAGAACCATGTACCCGAGCTGGGAGATGGTCGAGTAAGCGAGGATGCGCTTGATGTCATTCTGCTGGGTAGCCATGAGAGCCGCCACGAAGCAGGTAATGCCACCCACCCAGGCAATGACATCGCGAGCGATGTCGACCGTGAGGAGCAGCGGGAAAATACGAGCCAGCATGTACACACCGGCAGCCACCATCGTGGCGGCGTGCAGGAGCGAGGAGACCGGTGTCGGGCCCTCCATCGAGTTCGGCAGCCAGACATGCAACGGAAGCTGGGCGGATTTGCCAACGGTACCGCAGAATAGAAGGATCGCGCCGATGGTCAGAGTCGCGGGACCGGCGAACTGCGCTCCGGGGATCTTGGCAAAGATTTCACTGAAGACAATCGAGCCGGTGGCAAGCCAGACGAACAAAATGCCCAGCATGAAGCCAAAATCACCGATACGGTTGACCAGAAACGCCTGTTTACAAGCATCCGCAGCAGAGTCCTTGCTGTAATAATGACCGATCAGGATATAGGAGCTGACACCGACGAGCTCCCAGAAGATGAACATCATCACCAGGTTATCGGCGAGCACGATGCCAAGCATCGAGAAAAGGAACAGGGCGAGACCGCCGAAATAGCGCCAGTACCCCTCCTCGTGGTCCATGTACCCGATCGAGTAGATAAACACGAGGGTCGCGATGTTCGTCACGACGAGGAGCATCACCTTGCTCAATTGATCGATGGTGACACCGATCTCGACGGTGAAGTTTGGCAGGCTGAGCCAGGTAAACTTCGCCGCCTCGATGGGCTCATGCGAAAGAAAGAGCGTCCAACTCAGATAAGCTCCGAGGGCGGCGGCGGCGATGGCCAGCCCGGCGCTCAGGGGCTTGGAGTATTTACCGAAGAAAAGGATCAGCGTCGCTGCAACGAGGGGGGCGAAGAGGATGATCCAGGGTGCGAGGGACGTACTCATCAGAATTTCAGGCTATTGAGGTCCTCGACATGGACGGTTTGCTTGGCACGGAAGAGAGCCACGATGATAGCCAGACCGACAGCGACCTCGGCGGCTGCGACGGTAATGATGAAGAACACCAGAATCTGGGCATTGTAATCGGGCATGCCGTCGATCGGAGGCCGAAAGCGGGAAAAAGCGACGAGCGAGAGATTCGCCGCGTTGAGCATCATCTCCAGACACATAAAGATGACAATGATGTTGCGGCGCAGCATCACACCGGCAAGGCCGAGCGCGAAGAGAAGTCCGCTGACAAGAAGGAAGTGGCCGAGCGTGAGGGTCATTTCAACTCCTTGCGGCTGAGCAGCACGACTCCCACCGTCGCAACGAGGAGGAGCACACCGATAATCTGGAATGGCAGATTGTAATCACTGAACAAAAGCATGCCTACCGCAGCCACGTCATTCACAGGACGGGCGAGCGCGGGCTTGGCGATATCAAATCCCGCGAGAAGCTTGACGAGCAAGGCAATGAACCCGACGACCACCATCAAACCGCCGATCATGGCGGGAATGTTGAACTTGCGAGCGCGCTCCGTCTTCAAGTCCAGCAACATGATGATGAATAGGAACAGCACCATGACCGCGCCTGCATAGACGAGGACCTGGATGATGCCGATAAAGAAGGCATCAAGCAGAAGGAACAGGGCGGCGAGCCCAAGGAAGGAAACTACGAGGCTCAACGCACTCGAGACGGGACTTTTGAGGAAGATTACCGCAGCACCGAAGCCCAGCATCAGCGCGGCGAAAATCCAAAATAGAGCGACCTCCATATTTAGCGGCAAAGTTTCTAACAACCGGCAGTTAGCTCGGCTACTTTTTTTCGTTCCACTTGTATACGAGGCCGGTCTTTATGCCGCCGAGTTCGTAGAGTTTTTTCTTATCGTGCTTCATCTCCGCGCGGCTGTAACCGGTGATGGAGTAATCCTTTTGGAGGAAAATTGCCTGCTCGGGACAGACCTCTTCGCAAAGGCCGCAATAAATGCAGCGGATCATGTCGATTTCGAATTCCTTCGGGCGCTTTTCAACCTTGGCCCATTTCGTATCACCGGGGATTTCCTCGGGATGAATCGTGATGGCCCGGGGGGGACAGATAAATTCGCAAAGCTGGCAGGCGACGCAGCGTTCCTTGCCATGTTCGTCGGCCACGAGCGTGGGCGCGCCGCGATACCAGTCGGGCAAATGACTGTCCCACTTTTCCTCGGGATATTGCATCGTGACCTTGGTCTTGCCGGTGACCACCTTGCGCAAGTGTTTGAGAGTAACCAGCAGACCGGCGATGATCGACGGAAGGTAGAGTTTCTCGGCGAGAGTCAATTTGGGACGTTGGACGACGAGTGCCATGCGTGTGAATTGTGGTAGTAGAGATTGCGACCTGCACGCAAGCTCTTATGCGGAACTTGTCGGGCAAAGGCCTATTTCTTCGAGGTGAGAAATCAGTTTCCGGAACCGGGAGGCGGCCCCAGCCATCGCTGGACATCATTTTCCCACTCGAGCCGGGTGGTCTCGGCGACCAGCGCGATATTGATCTCGCGCAGGAGGGGGAAATTCTGCCGGGCCGCCATGGCAAAGGACACCTTGGTCGTCGGGAGCTGGACGACCTCGAAGCGATCTCCATATTTGAAGTGATTCAGATACCGCAGGGTCGCCTCGGAGGTAACGAATGCCCCGATCTGTCCCTCAGCGAGTGCGCTCATCCCCTGCTCCGGCGTCTTGAAGGTATCCACGGTGATGCCCATGGCGGAAAGCGCACCGTGCCCAAGCGAACCCTCCAGCACTCCGGTCCGATAGCGGGAAAGATCACTCAGCCGCGTCACGTCGGAATTCAACCTGGAAACCGTGAGACTCGAGGCAAAGGCGCCGGTGAACGCACTCACCAGTAAAATACCAAAGAACATCCAGAGAAAGGCGAGGAAGCGACCGAGCGGCGTCTGAGGAGTTTTGTCTCCATAGCCGACCGTGGTCATGGTGACGGCGGCAAACCAGAGCGCGGAACCAAAGCCATGGATCGGCTTTCCGCCGAAATGGGAGCTATGCACCCCGCGCTCGACGAGCCACAGGAGCAGACTGAAGACCATCAGAGTACCAAGCATGACATAAACGACTGACATCACGCCATGCTGGGACATTTCCGAGAAAAAACCCGTCATCAGGGCGGTGCCGCGCTGTCGGTTAAGCGCCACGGCAGACGGGAAGGAAAGAAAGGACTGGGTAAAATCCACCTCGCGCTCCCTCTCAGCGGAGACGCCGATCTCACCGATGGCGATGTCGAACTTGCCGTCCGCAATCTCCGAGACGATGTGCTCAAGGTCCGTCTCGTGATACTCGAAGGGGATATTCAGCTCGCTCGCGATGTTTTCCCACAGCTCGACACACAGCCCGGTCCATTCGCCGTCCTTGTCCTTCATTGCGAAGGGAGGGCGGTCGATCACCGCGACCTTGATGGGTTGAGAGGGAGTCGGGGTCGGCGTGGCGACAGGTGCATCGGCCCCCAGGGCGGAGTTGATCAGGCAGCAGAAGGAAAACGCAGAGAAAAAGAGGTATCGGCTCACGGCATTCTTCCTTTCTTCGATCAGGTCTCCCCGTAGACTGGAAGGCGAAACTTGTGGAGCTAACGGAAAAACTTCTCATCTCAATGGCCGGCTGGCCGGTCGTCAAACAAGCCCGCGCCCTGCATGAGGCGGGGCGCATTATCGAGGCCAGGTACGAGCCACCCGTCCTGCGGGGCAGGTATTCCGAAGGCGGGAAGCAATTCCCCGCCGGCCTGCGCATGCGCAACCCGATCGACGTGGAGAACCTCTGCCCGTGCCGGGACTCCCGCGTGCGCGGGATCATCTGCGCGCACTCCGTCGCGGTGGGGCTGGAGGTGCTGCACCCCCGCAAGGCCGCAAAACCAGAGCCCGCTCGCGTCGAGCGCCCTGCATCTGCTCCCACGGCAGAAGCTCCCAAAGTGCAGGTGAAACTGGAGGGTTCCCTCCGCCATCTCGAGGCGGAAATCTCATTTTCCTACTCCCAGCCCGGCGTTTCCAACCCGGCAGCCGAGGCCCAGGTGCTCACCGAAATGCTCGGAGCGGGCTTCCAGGAGTACAAGGGCAAGGCCGCGCTTCAGAGCGAGGAGCAGATCGTACAGTTCTTTGCGAATACCCTGCCCCAGTGGAAAGGCCGTTGGCAGGTGGAGGAAGGCGAGCGTTTCCAGCATGTGACGAAGGACATCGTGCGCATCGAGCCGCACTTTGCCCTCAAGGAGCGCGGCGACGGGTGGCTGGACTTTCACGTCCACTACACCGCCGGGAAGAACGCCGTCTTTTCCCCCACCGATCTGCGCAATCTCCTCCAGACCAGCAAGGGCAGCGTGAAGCTGGGCGATGGTCGCATCGCCGTGGCCGATGCGGGGCTGGAAGCAGAGATCGAGCAGGTGCTGCGGGATTGCGACCCGAAGCAGGAGCGCGGCGGCTACCGCCTCTCCCCCCTGCATCGCGCCTACATGGAGGCCAGCGTCGCGGAGTGGACCGGGCGCGCCAACCCTCAGGCGTCGCAATTACTGCCGGAAAGCGAACTGGGTTCGCTCCGAAACACCCTGCGCCCCTACCAGCGCGAAGGCGCCCTCTGGCTCCTGCAACGCGCCCGCTCGGGCTTGGGCGGCTTGCTGGCCGACGAGATGGGCCTGGGCAAAACGGTCCAGACGCTCGCCATGCTGGAGTCGCTCCGGTCCCCCGCCCTCGTCGTCTGCCCATCATCTCTAGTGTGGAACTGGAAGCGCGAGGCCGCTCACTTCCTGCCCGGCCTGAAGGTCCTCACCCTCGACGGCCCGCAACGCGTCCAGCTCTTCCCAAAGATCCCGCAGCATGACCTGGCGATCACGAGCTATGCGCTGCTGCGCCGCGATATCGAGATGTTCCGGGATTACGAGTTTGGCGCGGTCATTCTCGACGAAGCCCAGCACATCAAGAACCCGGAGAGCCAGAATGCAAAATCGGCCTACGCGCTCCGCTCGAAGAGCCGATTCATTCTCACCGGCACGCCGATCGAAAACTCGCTGCGGGATCTCTGGTCGCTCTACGAATTCCTGCTCCCTGGCTATCTCGGCAAACGGCAGGATTTCAAAGACACCTACGAAACACCGCTTCTGAACGGAGCCGCTGGTTCCGCATGGGAGCGGCTCAACCGCCGTCTGCGCCCCTACCTGCTCCGCCGCCGCAAACAGGAAATCCTCACCGAACTCCCGGACAAGATCGAGCAGGTCATCGAGGTGGAGCTCAGTGATCAGCAAAAAACCGCCTACACCCAGCTCCAGCAGGCTGCGCGCTCGCAAGTCGACGCGATGAAGGATGCGGGCAGCAGCGCGGGAGCCACCCGCATGCGCGTGCTCACGGCGCTACTGCGCCTTCGGCAGGCGTGTTGCGACCTGCGACTGCTCGGCGCACCTGATGGAACGGAGTCCGGGAAGCTCAACGCCCTGCGTGAGCTATTGTCCGAGGCGATCGACGGCGGGCACCGCGTGCTCGTCTTCAGCCAGTTCACCTCAATGCTCGACCTCATCGGAGAGAATCTCAACGAGGCAGGCATCAGCTTTTGCCGGCTGGATGGTTCAACGAAAGACCGCGAGGGCGTGGTGCAGAGGTTCCAGACGGATGCAGGCATCCCGGTCTTTCTCATCAGCCTGAAAGCGGGCGGCGTGGGTCTCAACCTCACGGCGGCGGACACGGTGATCCACTTTGACCCGTGGTGGAACCCCGCCGTCGAGGCGCAAGCCACCGATCGAGCCCACCGTATCGGACAAAAGAACGTGGTAACCTCGATCAAGCTGATCGCCCGCGATACGGTGGAGGAGCGTGTGCTGCGCATGCAGCAGAAAAAGCGCGAACTCCTCGAGGGCACGGTCGATGCCGACACCGCTCTGGAGCGGCTCGACACCGAGGATTTGCGGGAACTGGTCGGCTAGTAGGACGCGAGCGAGAAGGGCGAAGCAGAGTTCAGCCCCCACTGCATCATCGTCTCCGCATCATCGAAGATGTAATTCGTCTTGCTGCCGAGCTGGACGAGAATCACATCCCGACTGCCATTCGTCGCGCTGGAAACGAGGCAACGCCCGGCGGCATTGGTGAAGCCGGTCTTCATGCCGTTGCAAATCATGGAGCGCCCAAGGAGCTTGTTGGTATTTTCCAGCTGCCTCGTGCGGCCGTCGGCATAGAGGAAGGTGTAGTACTTCGTGGCCATCAGGCGGCGGAGAATTGGCTCGCGATACGCATGAAAGGCGATGATCGCCATGTCGCGGGCGGTCGAGAACTGCGAGGCGGGCAGGCCGTGCGGATTGACGAAATAGGAATTGTTTGCGCCGATCTCGCGTGCGACTTGGTTCATCTCGGCGGCAAAAGCCGGAATGCTGCCGGCATGGTCGCGGGCAAGCGCTGCCGCGGCGTCATTCTCGCTTTTCACGATCATGGCCGAGAGCAGGGCGACGCGGGAATAGGTCTGCCCGGCGCGGACATTGAGCTTACCCGGTTCCACCAACGTATCCTCCCGCGCGATTGTCAGAGTTCCCGCCAGATCGCCCCGCTGCAGGAGCACGAGAGCGGTCATGAGCTTCTGTGTGCTCGCCACTTGGGAATGCACGTCGGCGTTCTTCTGGTATAAGGTGCGACCCGTACGAGCATCGATCATGATCGCATAGCGGGCGTGAATTTGAGGTGCCGAGGCGGGCCAGATCGGACCAGCTGTCACCGGCGCCGCCGCGATCATCGGGCGGGCGGCTTCGACTCTCGCGGGGGTCGAGGTGCGAGTCGTGGATTCCGTTGCACAGCCGGCCAGCGCCAGCAAACCTAAGATCAACACCCTATGACGAAACATCCGGGCACGAAATCTTCCGGCGTTTCATCAATCAAGCACGAAGAATCGTCCGGCGGGATTCCCACGAAAAAAGGCGCGCTTTCCGGGGAAATTCCACTTTGTTCGCGAGGCCGTTGCGCATATAACGCCCCCCATGGCCAAGAAATCCGCGCTCGTTGCACTGCTTGCTCTCACACCGTTGCTTGCTCACGCCCACACGGGAGTCGACGTCGTACATGATTTCTCGCATGGACTCACCCACCCGCTCTTCGGGCTTGATCACCTTCTCGCGATGATCGCCGTCGGGCTTTGGGCCGTGCAGCTCGGCGGTCGTGCACTCTGGGCGGTTCCGACCAGCTTTGTGGGAGTAATGATCCTCGGCAGCGTCCTCGGCTTTGCCAACATACCGCTTCCGATGGTGGAAACCGGCATCCTTACCTCGGTGCTGCTGCTCGGCGTGCTGATCACTTTTGCGGTGAAGGTTCCGCTCTGGGCCAGCTCCGCGCTCGTCGCGGTCTTCGCCGTGTTCCATGGTTACGCCCATGGCGCCGAGTGCCCGGCCAACAGCATGAGCCTGCTCTACGGTGCCGGATTCGTCCTCGCCACCGCCTCGCTGCACCTCGTCGGAATCGGCGCGGGCAAGCTGGTGGGTACGACCGCCAAGGATTGGGCTCTTCGCGCCTGCGGAGCCGCCGTCCTCGTAGGCGGAATTCTCCTCGCTTAAATTTATCTGCAAATCACTTGCAAAACGACAAGCATCATCCATTCTTGTCGCATGAAGCTTGCAATAATCGCATTTCTCGCCGGTGCAGTAGCCCTTCAGGCGGCTGACACCGTACCGGTGGCCTCTCTCAGCACCGTCCTTTCCGACATCGCCACGAACGTCGGCGGAGACAAAGTGACGGTGACGAGCATTGTCAAACCGGGCATCGATCCGCACGAGTTTGAGCCATCCCCGGGCGACGTGAAGGCGATTTCGCAGGCCAAGCTCGTTCTCGCCGCTGGCCTCGGGTTTGAGTCCTTCCTCTCCAAGGTGAAAACCGCCGTGGGGTCCGGCCCGACCTTCGTCATTGTTGGCGAATCGATCACTCCCATCATGACCACCGAGGAGGAAGATCACGACGGCCACGATCACGAGCACATTGCGCCTAATGCCGACGGCAAGGTGCCTGATCCCCATTGGTGGCATAGCATTGAGAATGTAAAGATTGCCACCCGCGTCATCCGTGATGCGCTGATCCAGATCGACCCGGCCAACACCGCCACCTACCAGGAAAATGCCAAGGCGTACCTTGCCAAGCTCAATGATCTCGCCAAGTGGACCAAGATCGAGATCGCAAAGCTCCCGAAATCCAAGCGCATCCTCGTCACCTCGCACGACGCACTGGGGTATTTCGCCCGGGATTACAGCTTTGAGATCTTCCCGGTGCAGGGCATCAGCACGAGTGACCAGCCCTCGTCGCAGAAGGTTCAGCTCCTGATCAAAGAGATCAAGGACAAGGGCGTAAAAGCGATCTTTGCCGAGAATATCGAGAATCCAAAGGTGCTCTCGGAAATCACCCGCGAGACCGGGGCGAAGCTCGGCGGCACAATTTACGCAGATGGACTAGGCGACAAGGAGGCGAACACGTATGATTCCATGATTCGCCACAACGTGACGACGATCGTAGAAGCCCTTCAATAAATGCGTAATCCTCCACTGGCCGCTCTCTGCGCCATCATCGTGCTCCTGGGAATCACCGGGGTCGCCATCGCGAACCTGACGAAACCCCGGCCCACACCTGCGCTCCCGGCGGCCAGTGAGAGTGGAAAGAAGGTCGTCACTGTCACGGTCGAGGCGACGAGCACCTCTCCCGCCGCATTTCGCATCGAGAACAACGGGAAGGTCGTTCTCGATACTCCCCCGGAAACTCCCCGCGTCTCGCGGGAGATTTCCGTGGAAGCCGGAACCCCGGTGGAACTCGTCGCCACCATCAAATGGTCGCACACCGAATCGGAGAACGCCGCCCGCGTAAAGATCACGCATGACGGCGACGATCTCGCCGACCAAAGCATATGGGGAGCGGAGACCGCGACCGAGGTTATTGATTTCACCGCCCCCGCCCAATGACGCCTCGCCTCACCATCACCGACGCGACGGTCTCGTATAACCGCGTCCCCGCCGTCCATCACCTGAGCGTCACGCTCAACTCGCATTCGCTGGTGGCCCTCGTTGGTCCCAATGGTGCAGGCAAGACCACGCTGCTCAAGGCCATCGCCGGACTCGTGCCGATGGAAACCGGGAAAGTCACCGTTCACGGAGGGAATCGGAAGAACGCCATCGCGTATGTCCCGCAGCGCGAGGCGGTGGACTGGGATTTTCCCATCACCGTGCGCGGACTGGCCGAGATGGGCCGGTATCCGTCACTGGGGCTCTGGCGCAAGTTCGGCGCGGAGGATGATCGTATCGTGGAGGAATCGCTCCATGTAACCGAGCTGGAAGCCTTCGCCGACCGCCAGATCAAGGCCCTTTCTGGCGGCCAGCAGCAGCGTGCCTTTCTCGCCCGAGCCTGGGCGCAGCAGGCGGAGATCTATCTGCTCGACGAGCCCTTCACAGGGCTCGACCGCAACGCGCAGGAGGCTTTTTCCGGAGCGCTGCACAAGCTCCGCAAAAGCGGCAAGCTGATCATCGCCTCGCACCATGACCTGAAATCGGTTCCGGAGCTTTTCGACCATGTCCTGCTCATCAATGGCGAACTCGTTGCCTCGGGTCCGACCAGTGAGACCTTCACCACGGCCAACATTGAGAAGACGTTCGCGATGAAAATCTTCTCCGGCTCGGAGCCGCACCATCATCATCACCACGAGCCGCACGCGTCATGAGTCTCTTTGAGTTGTTCCACTATGAGTTCATGCAGCGCGCGCTGGTAGCGTGCGTGCTGATCGGATTTACCAACGGCTTTATCGGCGCCTTCGTCGTATTGCGTCGTCTCGCACTGATGGCCGACGCCCTTTCGCATTCCCTCCTCCCGGGCCTGGCCATCGCAGCGATGCTGGTGGGCCTGAGCACGGCGGGACTGTTGCTGGGCGGATTGCTGGCGGCGTTCTTCGTCGCCATCGGCGGACATCTCATTGCGCGCAGTTCGCGGGTAAAGGACGAGACGGCCATCGCGTCGCTCTACATCATCGCCTTCGCGCTTGGCGTCGCGATCATCAAGTTTGCCCACGTCAAGGTGAGCCTTGATCACTTCCTCTTTGGCAACATCCTCGGCATCGCCAACAGCGACCTTTGGACGAGCTTTGCGGTGAGCGCCATCGTGCTGCTCTCCCTCGTCATCCTGCATCGACCGCTGTTGCTGGCGCTCTTCGAGCCCTCCGTGGCCAAGACCCAGGGCGTCGCGGTCGACTGGCTGCTCGGCCTGATCATCGTCCTCATCGTGCTCACGATGGTGTCGTCCCTCCAGGCCGTGGGCGTGTTGCTTTCGCTCGGGCTCATGGTTCTCCCGGCGGCGACGATTTACCTGCTATCGGACTCCTACTCGAAGATGTCCTGGTGCGGCGGCCTGCTCGGCGCGAGCGGCGCGGTGGCTGGATTGATCCTCTCCTACTGGACCAATATTCCCTCGGGTCCTGCCATCATCATGGTGCTCGGCACGGTGTTTCTCGCCGCGTATCTCTTCAGCCCGAAATACGGCATCATCATCCGCCATCTCAAGGCCCGCCACCTGCATGAGGAATCACTCAGCCGGTGGGATGAGGAAAAACACTAGCCTTTCAGGCGATCCACGGCGGCCTTGACCGCCGGGTCCATCTTGATAAGAGGCGGCCAGCCGCGCTTGAAGCCCTCGCCCGCCATCTTGCGGGTGGCATCGATGCCCATCTTGCCGCCGATGCCGATCTCGCTGGTGGCGTGATCGAGCACATCGGCCGGGCCGCGCGTGAGCATGCTGTCGCGCTGCGGGTCGGTATTCGCGCAGAGATGAAAAAGCACTTCGCTGGTATTGTGGACATCGACATCGTGATCCACCACCACGAGGTACTTCGTAAACATCATCTGCCCCATCCCCCAGAGGCCGTGCATGACCTTGTAGGCCTGCATGGGATAGGTCTTCTTGATGCTGACAAAGACGGCATTGTGAAAGACGCCCTCGGCCGGGAGAGCGATGTCGACGATCTCCGGGAAGTTCATCTTGAAGATCGGCATGAAGAGCTTCACCGAGGCCGCGCCCATGTAGAAATCCTCCATCGGAGGAATGCCCACGATGGTCGCGGGGTAAACGGCGTCCTTGCGATGCGTGATCGCGGTGACGTGGAATACGGGGTACGGCTCGGGCAGCGTGTAGTAGCCCGTATGGTCGCCGAAGGGTCCCTCCATGCGCAGAGGCTCGGTCGGGTCGATGTAACCCTCGATAACGAAGTCCGCATCGGCGGGCACCTCGAGGTCATTCGTCTCGCACTTCACGAGGTCGATGGATTTCCGGCGCAGATAACCGGCGAGGAGAAACTCGTCGAGGCCATCGGGCAGCGGGGCCGTCGCCGCAAATGGAAATGCCGGATCGCCACCGAGAAAGATCGTCACCGGCATTCTCTGCCCGGTCTCGTAGTACCGGCGGCCATGGCGCGCGGCGACCTTCTGGAGCTGCCAGTGCATGCCGGTGGTCTGGCCATCGTAAACCTGCACGCGATACATGCCGAGGTTGCGCTCGCCGGTATCGGGGTCGCGCGTCACCACGCAGGGCAGCGTGACGAAGCGCCCGCCATCGAGCGGCCAGCAACGCAGGATCGGGATATCGAGAAGCGTTGGCGGCTGGGTGTTGATGGTGGAAAGATCGGCCACATCGGGCGCGGCAGGCCATTCGCCAGTGTGCGAGGCCGGGGCGTCAAAGCGATGAATGATCTCCTTGCAGGGACCCGTCTTCACCTTGCGCGGCTTGGCGTGGCGCAACTCAATGGCCGTACTGAAAAGCTTGAGGGCTTCCTTAATGCTCGTCGGCGGCTTGGCCTTCATCAGCATACCGAGTTCCTCCGCCACCGCCTCGACGGATTCCGCGCCGATGGCGAGCGCCATGCGCTTCCACGAGCCCATGGTATTGATCGCCACGGGAAATGGGCTGACCACGCCGTTGATCGTCGGTTTCTCAATGAGCAGGGCCTTGCCCCCTCCGGGTGATTTCATTTCCCGGTCGGCCAGTTCCGTGATCTCCAGCTCCGTCGCGACGGGCGAGGAAATACGCTTCAACTCGCCGTGACGCTCGAGGGTCTCGACAAAATCGCGGTAGGACGAATAAGCCATTTCCTATGATACGGTGGCCGGAGCCGCAGGGGCAGAAATTTCTTTCTCCGCCACGGCGGGAAGGCGCGCGCTGCGGAGTTCCGCGCGAAGCCAGACCTTCACTCCGCGCCACACGACCTTGAGCACCTCGGGCGTAGGGGCAAAACCTGCGATGAGCGTGCGGCTACGCAGGTTCTCGCTGCCATAGACTCCCGCCGCGTGGCGCTTGCGGGCGATGTGCGCCAGACGCCCGTTATAAAACGCCATGAGCTTGCAAACGAAAGAGTCCATCGGTCCGGTAAATGGCAGATGGCCAAAGCCGTACTTCAGGCAATGCACGACGGAGCGAACCGGGCCAAAGAAGAACAGCCCGAGATCCATCAGCATCGCGGCGGTCATGAGCTCCTTGTCGCCGAGGTAATAGTATTTGTCGCGGTACAGGGCGTTGAACCAGCCGTGATAGGACATGAGCCAATGCTTGTTGATCATGGGCACATCAACCGGCGAACCATCCAGCTCCGCCTCGATGCGATAGACCGCCGAACTCACCGTCCACGAGCAATAGTCCAGGCCCGCGCTGTAAAGCGGGTCCAGGAACCCGGCGGCGTCGCCTACGATCTGCCAGCCGCGACCCGCGATCTGGTCGACGTAATACGGCAGCGGGGCATAGGACTTCACATCGCCCTCGACGACCTCGGCCTGACCAAAGATTTCCCGGCCAACAGGATCATTGAGAATGTGCGCCTTGAGCCGGTCGGCAGCGGTTGCCCCGACAGGCGGAGTGTAGAGGCGTTCGTCGTAAACGAGACCCGCGCTGTAGTCGCCGCCCTTCAGCGGAATGATCCAGCACCACCAACCATAGCCGGTGAGGTGATTCGTCGCGGTGGCGCGGCTGACCTGACAGGAATTTGCATACCCCGGAAAGCGGCTCTTGAGTTCGTAGCCGTCCCAATCCTTCACCCCGCGAAAACGCGCCCAGATGGAGCGGGTGGGATGATCCGGCAGCGAGCGGCGAAGGTCGAGCTTGCGCGAAAGCACTCCCGCGCGTCCGCTGGCATCGACGAGGAACTTTGCCGAGACGGTATGCTCGCCCGTGGTGGTTTCCAGATGGAGCGTCTGGAGTTTTTCACCGAGTTCGATATCCTTCACCCGCGCGGGGCGAAGGAGTTCCGCGCCTGCGGCGACCGCCTCGGCGAGGATGTATTCATCCAATACCTCGCGATCGACCTGAAAGGTGGGCAGGCGGGTTTGATAGAACCCTCCGAGTTCGCCACAATCCCCGAAGCTGTCGGAGGCATTCTGCGAAAACCAGAACCGCAGGCCGTGCTTGGGCACGTGGTGATGGTTAAGGTGGTGGTTCATCGCGAGGCGCTTCGTCAGGAAGCACCCGCTGATTTCCGTAGTCGCCTCCCCCACCTTGCGATCGAAATGCTCGCTTCGCTCCACGATCAGGATGCGGAGCTGTGGACGCTCACGGCGTAACAGCAAGGCGGTGGAAGCCCCCGAAAAGGCTCCCCCTACCACCACGACATCGTACAGCTCGTTCACGCGATTCTCCATAAACGAGCGGGCACGGGCTGGCAACTAGCTACGAACATCGACCACGGCATCACCCTCATATACGTCTGAGGAGGTGAATTTGGCCGGGCCTTTGACATCGAGGCGCTTGCAGCGAATGAGGGACGGCACGCCTCCCGCGAGGGCGACATCGAGCTGGTCGACCATCTTGAAGTGGTCGCCGTCGAGATTGATCTCCGGCGGAATTCCATTGCGCTCGGGGGCGAGCACCGCGCGGCCGTCGTCGGTGATGACATAGGCATCCGAGCGGAGGGCGAGCAGGTCTGCGGTCGTCTTGACCGGGGCAAAGCGCGTACGCGGCACGACCACGGCACCCGCGTCGGCAAAGCACTCGATGGCAGCGCCCATGGCGGTCTCAAGCTGGTAGACGGCGGGCGATTTCTTGTCGCGCGGGTCGACGGTCTTCTTGTTCTTGATGACCGGCAGCGGAAGCAGGCCGCCGTTGGCGTCGAGCGCCTCGGCAAGGAGGTCGAGCCGGAGCCAGAGGTTGTTGGTGTTGAAATAGCGATGCTTCGAGATGTCCTGGAAGGCATCCATGTCCTCATCCGGGCACTGGGCCGACTCGCGCAGGAGCAACTGGCCATCCGTGGCGCGGCTGGCGAGATGGCCACCCTTGCGGTCGGCGGCGGTGCGGGCCGTCACCTCCATGACAAAGGGCTTGCCGGAGGCGGCGAACCAGCCGAGCAGGCCGAGATCGAGAGTGGCACCGAGGTTGTCGGAGTTGCTGACGAAAAGATAGCGATATCCGGCGTCGAGGAGCTGCTGGAGCATGCCGGAACCCAGGATGGCCGGGTACAGGTCGCCATGACCCGGCGGGCACCATTCGTGGTCTCGATCGACCGACCATTCGACCGGAGCCAGCGTGGCGGCGTCGATCTTGGGCACCTTGTTCTGCATCAGCTCAAGGTCGGAGGGCTTGCCCAACTCGGGATACTTCGCGAGATGCGCAAGCGTATCCTCGCTGGTGCTGAAGCTATTCAGCAGGAGAAATTTCAGATCCGATCCCGTGGCCTTGCGGGCGGCGAGCACCTGGCGAACGATGAGGTCAAGGAACGTCTGACCGTCGCGCACGGGCAGGAGCGACTTGGCTTTCTCGAGTCCCATGCCGGTGCCGAGACCGCCATTGAGCTTGAGCAGGACAGTCTTGGCGAGGAGGTCGGGCGTTGCCTGCGTCGTTGCCACATCTTCGTAAAGCGGCAGTCCCTGGGCGGGAGTGATGGCGCTCTCGGGGATCAGGCCCGATTCATTGGCGGCCAGCAGGCCGTAGGAGCGTTCAAATGCTGCGATGGCCGCCTTGCTCAGGCCGGCCGATTCCATTTTTTGGCGGAAGGGATCGAATGATGCTGACATTGAAAAATCTAGGAACCGGAGGCACGGCGCTCGGCTTCAGCCTTGAGCGCGCGCACAGTGGTCTTGGCCTCGGAAAGCGCCTCGTTCTTGAGGCCTGCCACGAGGTTGGTGATCGGAACCACGAGGTTCGTGTAACAAAGGAGCGTCTGGTTCTTGCCGTAAGGCTCGATGCGCAGGGAGCCGGTGCTGGACTTGGCCAATGGCGATTTCACCAGATTCCAGGCCACCTCCTGCATTTTACCCTTCGTCGTATACGTATTGTGGACGACGTAGGTGGCGCGCTGGATGATCGGCACCTTGACCGTGTACTGCACGTCCTTGCTGCCATCGGGGTAGGTCTCGATGATCTTGGCTGCGATCAGGCCCGGGGTGTACTCCGGGGCCGCGGCATAGTCGTTGAAAAGATTCCACACCACGGAGGGCGAGGCATTGACCACCTGGTAGAGCATAAGCTTCGGCCAGGGTGCGCCTTGAATATTCTCGCTCTTGACGACGATCTGGCCCTCGGCCAGTTCGTCCTGGGCGTATTTGGGGACTTCGCTGAGGAGGTCCGCGGAAAGAGAAGCGACAGACGCGGCAAGAACCGCCAGGGGGAGGAGGAATCGCAACTTCATGGCGCAGTCATACCCGAGTCCGCCGGTTTTGGCAAACCGGACGGACGGATAACGAAAATGTAACCGGGGAAAAGGCTAGGCCTTGCGGGTGACCTGGATGCCCAGTTCGCGCAACTGCCGAGGCTCGGCCGGGGTCGGCGAGCTCATCATGAGATCTTCGCCACGGTTGTTCTTCGGGAACGCCACGACGTCGCGAATGTTCTCGGTGCCAACTGCCAGCATGACCAGACGATCCACGCCGAGCGCCACGCCGCCATGCGGAGGAGCGCCAAAGCGGAAAGCCTTGAGCAGATGCGGGAAGAGAAGCTGCTGCTTCTCCGGCGAGATGCCGAGCACCTCGAAGAGCTTCGCCTGCAGATCGGACTCGTGGATACGGATGCTGCCGCCGCCAATTTCCACGCCATTCAAAACGACGTCATAGGCCTGGGCGCGAACCTTGCCGTATTCGCCCGCCTCGATGAGGGCGACGTCATCGGCATGCGGACGGGTAAAGGGATGGTGAACGGCGTTCCACTTCTGCTCCTCGGCGTTGTAGGCGAGAAGCGGGAACTCGACGACCCAGAGGAACTCCAGGGCGTTCGGGTCTGTGATGAGCTTCTGCAGCTCCGCCACGCGGAGGCGGATGCGGCCGAGCACGTTGCAGACGGTCTCCCAGTCGCCCGCGCCGAAGAGGATCAGGTCGCCCTCCTCGATGCCGAGCTGGCTGATGAGCGCCTGCTTCTCGGCGTCGGTGAGGAACTTCGCGATGGGCGACTTCCACTCGCCGTTCTCAACCTTGATGAAGGCGAGGCCTTTCGCTCCATATTGCTTGGCGAGCTCGGTCAGGCCTTCGATCTGCCCGGTGGTGATGCCGGCAAAGCCCTTGGCGTTGATCGCCTTCACGGTGCCGCCATTGTCAAGCGCGCCGCGGAAGACCTTAAATTCGCTGGCCTTGAAAACCTCGTCGAGCGTGATGAGCTCGAGGCCGAAGCGACGATCGGGTTTGTCGCTGCCGTAGCGGTTCATCGCCTCCTGATACGTCATGCGCAGGAACGGACGCGGAATCTCCACGCCGCGCACCTCGCGGAAGATCTCGACGAGCAATCCCTCGATCAGCTCGATGATGTCCTCCTGAGTGATGAAAGAAGCCTCCAGGTCGACCTGGGTCAGCTCAGTAATGCGGTCCGCGCGCGGGTCCTCGTCGCGGAAGCACTTGGCGATCTGGAAATAGCGCTCCAGGCCAGCCACCATGAGGAGCTGCTTGTACTGCTGCGGAGACTGCGACAGAGCGTAAAAGCTGCCGGGGAAAATGCGGCTCGGCACGAGGAACTCGCGGGCGCCCTCGGGCGTGCTCTTCGACAGGACCGGCGTCTCGATTTCCAAGAAGCCCTGGCGGTCGAAATAATCGCGGGTCGTCTTCACCACCTTGTGGCGCACGGTGAGGTTGCGCACCATCGCCGGACGGCGGAGGTCGAGGTAGCGGTGCTCGAGGCGGAGGTCTTCGTTGACCGAATCCTCATCGAGCGGGAAAGGCAATACGTCAGCCTTGTTGAGAATGACGAGCGTGTCGGCCACGATCTCGATCTCGCCGGTGGCGAGCTTGGTGTTCTCAGTGCCGGTGAGGCGCGGAGCCACGGTGCCGGAAACCTGCACGACGTCCTCAACGCGGAGGCCGTGGGCAGCGGAGGCCGCCTCGGCATGTTCCTCGGGGCGGAAAACGACCTGGGTGATGCCATTGCGGTCGCGGAGATCGATGAAAACCACTCCGCCGTGGTCACGACGGGAATCCACCCAGCCGCAGAGGGTGACGCGCGAACCGGAGTCCGCCTTGCGCAAAGCGCCGCAATGATGTGTGCGATAAGTCATAAAATCAGAAAAACAAACCACAGAGAGCGCGGTCGGCACAGAACTCGACGCTGTGCTCCCGTGTTCTCTGTGGTCAAAGGGAGTTTTCGCCGCTTTTCAGCCAATCCGCAAGCCCGCTTTGCGGCACCTGCACCTCCTGCCGGGTGGCGAGGGTTTTCACCTTCACCTCAGGCCATTCGCCACCGACAACGACGGCAAATTTCGCCCCCAGCCCCTCGGCGGTCTGGAATTGCTTCCCGACCTTGGCCCCGGCGAGTGAGAAATCAGCCTTCCAGCCCGCATCGCGCAAGGCCTGCACGGTCTGCAAGCCCTCCGCCCGGCGGGTGGCGTCGGCGATGATCACATAAATATCGACCGGAGCGTCAGCAGCCAATGCGGCGGCCATACGTTCGGCCGCCTTCGGCGTTTCGCTGACAAAATTTGCCAGCACCACGTCGCCCATGCCGAAGCCCATGGCGGAGAGATTCGCCGCGCCATCGCTCAGCCCGGCGATGAGGTCGTCGTACCGTCCCCCACCCGCCAGAGCGCGCATGGATTTCGAGCGGTCAAAGACCTCGAAGACGACTCCGGTGTAGTAGGCGAGTCCGCGCACGATGGAGAGATCCACCTCGACGTAGCCCGCGAGTCCGCGAGCCGTTAGCTCCTCGATGAGCGGACGGAAAGACTCCGGGCTTCCGGAGGCGATGAAGGCCTTCAGGTCGTCCACCGTAAGCCCGGCGGGAGCGAGCTTGGCATTGAGGGAGTCGGGTGACTCGCGCTCGATCTTGTCAGCGGCCTGGAGCACCGTGCCGAACTGGGCCTCAGGAACACCCCGGGCGGTGAGGAAATCCATCCACGCCTTGCGGTCGCTAAGTCGAACGACGAAATCCTCCGGGCCAAAACCAAAGGCGCGCACGAGGTCAATGGCGAGGGCCAGCACCTCGGCGTCGGCGGCGGGGCCGGTTTCGCCGATGAGGTCGCAATTCAGCTGGATGAACTCGCGCAGGCGGCCCTTTTGCTGGCGCTCGTAGCGGAAGAACGTACTGGAGGAGAACCACTTGATGGGCTTCTTGTACTGTTTTTCCCGGGAGGCCACCATGCGGGCGAGCGTGGGAGTCATCTCGGGGCGCAGAGCGACCGGACGACCGCCGCGATCCTCGAAACTGTAGAGCTGCTGCATGATCTCCGCGCCGCTCTCGTTCTTCTTGGCGTAAAGCTCGACGCTTTCCAGGGTCGGGCCATCGTACTCGACAAAGCCGTAGCGACGGGCGACGGAGCGCCAGGTATTCAGGATGTAGTTGCGGCGGGCGCAATCTTCCGGTGGGAAATCCCGGAAGCCAGGTAGATTCTGCATGGGTAAAGACGGACAGTCTTAGCGGACGCGGAGCGCGGAGGCAACCCGTCAGCGCAGATCGATCACGACCTTGCCCGAGCGCTGTCCCTCGGCGGCCTCTGCGAGGGCAGCATGGATGTCGTCGAGCGGATAGGTCCGGTGCACAGGCAGAGTGAGCTTGCCCCCGGCGATCATGGTCGCGAGGACGCCGAGCGTTTCTTCCTTCTGAGCAAGGGTCGCGTCGTAACGCCAGTTCCGCAGCCAGAATCCCCGGAAGGTGATCTCCCGGAAAATCAGCAGGCCGTTGGGAATCTTGAGCGGCTGGCGCCCCATGGCCCCATAAGTCACGTGCGTTCCCCGGTCGGCGAGGGCATTGGCGAGATTGAGGGCGCTGGCCCCGCCGACAGCATTGAGAGCGAGACGCGGACGGGTGCCTTCGCAAAGTTCCTCGACCGAGGCACGCAGGTCGGTCTCCTCAGTCACCACGACATCGGCTCCGAGGGCTTTGAGTTCATCGATCAGTTCGGGACGGCGGACGACGTTGAGCGTCTTCAGGCCGCGAGCATGGGCAATTTGAATCACGGAGCGACCGACGGCGGAATTGGCGGCATTTTGCACCACCCAATCTCCGGGGTGAAGGTCGACGCAATCCTTCAGCATGAACCACGCGGTGACGGGATTCACGAGGAGCATGGAGCCTTGGAGGACTTCGGTATCCGCCGGAATCTTGATGAGTTCGTCCTCGCGGAGAACCCGGAGCTGCGTCCAGTTGCCGCTGGTCAGCGGAATGACGAGATCTCCGACGGCGAAGCGCGTGGCGTCCGGCCCGACCTCCTCGACGCGTCCGACAGCTTCATTGCCAATGACCGCGGGAAGCTCAGGCAGTTCGCCATACGTACCCTCGATCACATTGAGATCGGCGGGATTGATCGGCGAGGCGAGAATGCGAATGAGCACCTCGCCTGCCTCGGGCTTGGGGATCTCCAGATCAACGACGCGCAGGGCGTCGCTGGCGGAACCGAAAGAGGAAAGCTGGGCCGCCTTCATGATCGGCAAAGGTTAAAAGACGCCTGCGATCCAGTTCTGGTCGTACCACTCATCCGGCCAGGCGTATGGGAACGGCCCGACACCCATGTAATACGGATCGGCAAAGAACGGATCGGTCTTCCACTTGCCCGCGCCGCCGGTCTGGCTGCGCTCAGTGGCCTCGAAGAAGCCGACGGATTTGCCGAGGTAGTTCACGAGGTCGGCGCTGGCTCCGGCATTCATCAGCTGGTTGAGCTGATCATCCGTAAGGGTGTAGGGCGCGTGGGTGCTCTGGATGTAGGTGAGAATGACCGGCGACGGCACGCCCTTCTTCAGCAGGCCGAGAATGTCGCCGAAATCGAGGATGCGATGGTTGGCGATCTTCGCATACGTACGGCTGTCGATGCCCATGGCCTCGAGCTTGGCGAGGACGGGCGGATTGCCGGTATGCCGCGGAGCAGTGGTGGTGGCGCAGGAGGCCAGGACGGCGGCGGCAAGAGCCGCAACGAATAACCGGAGAGCGATCATGCCCCCTTCCCTAGCCAACGAGGCGGCCACACGCCATGAAAATCGACAGGGCGCTAAAGAACCCGATACCCGAGCCAGACCACCGCCGCAGCGTACAAGGCTGCGACAAGATCATCCCACACGATGGTCCCGGGCCAGTTGCGGCGCTCGACCCATTTCACGCCCCACTTGAAGATATCGAAGACGCGAAACGCCAGCACTCCCCACAGCACCGCCGCCACAGTGTGGGCAGGAAGCAAGGCCCAGACCAGCGCCAGCCCGGCCACCTCATCGAGGACGAATTCCTTCGGGTCCTCCGACTGGAAGCGCCTCGCCGACCATTTCTCCAATACGAAACACCCCCACGTCGCCGCCACCGCCACCGCGAACCAGAGAAGCTGAAACGCCAGCGGTGGCATCAACCACACCGCGAGTAGTCCCAGCGGAGCCATCCCGAGACAGGCGACCGTGGCGGGCATAATCGGAAACAGGCCGGTTCCGAAATAGGTCACAGTGAGCAACCGCGTTATCTCCCCTGCTCCGGCGCGAGAAATGTCCACACCGTCGGCCACGGCGAACCACTCCGAGTTGCCCGGGTATTTCGCGACGGTCAGGCGATCTGCCACGGCTTGCGAGACCAGGCGGTGAGCGAGAAATCGACCGGCGCTGGAGTTCTCCGGGAACCAACCCTCCACCCACTCGCGGAGAGAGATGTAGCGGCGGGCCGGGGCGCTGCGGCAGCAGGCCGCGGAGTTCGCCACGGAACGACATACCGCGACCTCACCGAAGCGTGCACTGTGAGGGAGATGGACATTCTCCTCCCCCGGACGATAGATCACCGCAAGATCAGGAGTGCCATCGACAAGAGTCAGGTCATTGTCCGATGCCGCCGCCCGAGCCACATCATCCGGCACGCCCGGCATGGCCACACTCCTCGCCTCAGGCGCAAGCGCCTTGAGACGACGAGTGAGAGAGGAGAGGTCCGCAACGAGCCGTGTATCGGTCACGGAAGAGTGCTACCATCCTGGAACCTCACATTGGCAAGCTCTCCGAACACGTAGCCGATAAAAATATCCACCTCGGCTCGCAGAGGCATCCGGTATTTGTCGTCGGAAAGCCAGACCACGCCGCGCTTGAACTTGCCGTGAGGCTCGAGGCCAAATTTGCCGTCCTTGCGGGTGATGCGCTGGGGTTTGAACTCCAGCTTGATCGCATCGTGCGCCTTGCCATCGATGGTGATTTTCTCGTGCTTGAGCACGCTGATCTCGGTGAAAAAGGCGGAGTCGCCGGGGTAGAGATTGATCACCACCTTGTCGCCATCGGCGAGGCGCTGGCTGCGCACGAAGAACATCCCGGCCACCATGTCCCAGATCGGCTCGATCTTGATCTTCTTCCATTTCTCCGGCTTGCCGGGCTTGGACTCCCGATGCCGCCAGAAACCATCTGGGCGAAACTCCCCGCGCGTGGTGATGGTACGCTTGGCGTATTTTTCCACCTGATCAAAAGCCGTGGGTCGCAACGTATCCACATAGAACTCCGCGTGGTGAGTGGCATCCAGCGACCAGAGGGTGCGAGCCAAACCCGATGTGCCACCGGACACATCGACAACGTACTTGTCCCCCTTTTTATCGAAGATTGCTTTCGCACGCGCCGCCTCGATGTCGGACCAGCCAAAGCGAAACTCCCCCTCAAACGGAGGGATGTCCGGGAAGGCTCCCTTCGTAAGCGGTGTGATCTTGCCCGCCCACGGTTCGCCAGCAGCATAGCCCGCCGCTGGCAGGAACACCGCGACAGCCAGCGCAGCGATCAGGCTGCGGGAATGACGGGTTGCAAGTTTGCCGAGGGTAGCCATCCTTTTTCTCCACCAGGAGATTCGCAGTAGGTCCACTCTCCGCGCTTGCTGATGATGCGAACGCACGAGGCCGGGGGCAGATTCGTGAGCGTGGGTGATTGATCAGCCGGGGCATCGAGCAAGGCGACGGGCTTGGTGGAAATAACCACCCCATCATTACGCTGAGCCCAGGCGGGTTCAGAAATCAAAGCCGCCGCAGCAAGGGCTCCGCCAATCACGACGAGGACCACTCCCATGACCACGCCAATGCCGCCGCGCCGGAAGACAAGCAGGCCGACCGCGAGAAAAGCACCGAGCCAAAACAGCACGCTCCCTACGGTGATGATCGTGGCGAAAGGCACGTAGGGGCTGATCTTGTCAAAGATGCCCTCCTTGGCTACGGGCAGACCTTGCGATCGCTCGATCTCGGAAAGCGCGATCTTCGCGTCGACCATGCGCGGATCGAGAACAAGAGCACGGCGGAAATTCAGCGCCGCCGCAGGACGGTCGCCCGCTTTCATCTCCGCCATGGCGAGATTGTAGTAGAGCCCGGAACTCGGCAGCGTAGCCACCGCAGTCTCATATCCGCGGGCGGCGGCCTGATAATCCCCCTTTGCGTAGGCTGCCGCAGCATCCTCGGCGGGACCTGCCTGCACGCGACCAACAAGGATTGCCGCCGTAAAACTGACCAAGAGAAGTGAGCTAAACCTGCGCATCGAATTTCTTGAGTTGCTGGATGTAGGTGTGACGGGCCTCGCGATCGAGCGAGGTGCCATGAGTAGCCGCATATCGGGCCTCATCAGCCTGATTGAGCAGCGCATAAATCGCCGTGCGCGTTTCCTCGGAGACCTTGCTCGACTCCAACATATCCCGGGTTGAACCCTGGCCTCCCGCAATGGAGAGACGGCCATGAACAAAGTCCGCCGCCAGCGCAAAGAACTCCTCCGCGGATTTGCTGGGATCTTCCGCAGCATGCAAGGTGCGCCGTACCTCCCGCAAGCGAGCGGCGCGTTGCGATGCGTCGGAACTCGCAACCGCACGGAGAATGCCAAGTGCAAGCAAAGCAAGCAACGCGAGAGCCACTACTCCGTTCACAGTAAGGAAGGTCGGATCGGTCAATGTCGGCAGGAATGCTCCGCGCCGGAAGCTCGTCACGAGATCCACGACCTTCTCCGCAGGAGCCGGTGTCGCAGGGGCCGGTGTCGCGGCCTGGGGTGTGGGGCTGCTGGATGCCGCCTGGACCGTCGTGGTCTGGGTCGCAGTGGACGATCCCCGAGCCACCACCGCGATGGGGGCGGCCTTGAGCGTCACGTACTTCTCGACCGCCGGGTCAAAGAAGGAAAACTCCGGTGTCGGGGTGAGGGTTGCATCATTGCGAGCGACGATGGTGTACTCAAAGACCTTCTCGCCATTGTAGCCGATCGGATCGGAGGCACTCGGGGTGAATTTCTCATTCGGCGGATAGCTGCGCCAGTTCTCCGCGTCCAAAAGTGTCGGCGCCGTAATCGCACCGAAGTTTCCACGCCCTGCGACTTTCACGGAAAGGGTGATGGGTTCGCCAGCATCGACTTTTTTTGGCGTCGCCTTGGCATCAAGCGAGAATTGTCCGATGGCTCCGGAGAAATCATCCGGACGGCCGTCCTTCGGCAGCGGCTTGATGTCGATCTTGGACGGTTTCGTGGAAACCGTCATGTCGCGCGCGGTCATGCCAAATCCCTGACCACCGAAGAATCCGTTGAAAAAGTCATCCTGAGAACTTCCCCGAGCTGGAACCTGGATACGCCCCTCGATCTTCGCGGGCGGAATCTCCAACGGGCCGGACTTCACCGCCGTAATCGCCGTCTGGAAGATCACCACGTTGTACGGGACGCCATTGATTTCCTGCTCGCGCTGGGTGGGCTTTGAAAAGTCCATCACGGTGAATCCGTCACCGCCAAAAGTCGGGTGGTCCCGCAACTGGGTAGGATAGTTGGCATTAAAGTAGAACCGGATCTCCACGGGAATGACCTCTCCAACGTAAGCTGATGTCTTGGGAATGATCAGGTCTCCGTAGGCCGGCTCCGCATCGTCGCCAGCAGAGGACTGACGGCTCTGACTCTGCTGCCCCGGCTGAATCTGCTGGGGTTGCGGCGGCTGCACACCCTGATTCATGAACTGCATGAGCGCCTGCATCTGAGCCTGCATCTGGGATTGGGGCGAACGGGCGCGACCCGGCTGCCCCTGCCCGCCTGCGAACCCTCCGGAACTGGTTCCCACCCGCAACGTCAGCGGAGCTGTCTTGTACTTCTGTCCGTTGATCAAAACGTCGATCGGAGGAATGGTGAAATCGCCCGTCTTGAGAGGAACGATCAGGTAGGTATAAACCGCCGAGACAGTTTTCTGAAAGTTGATGATATTGATCTGCTCGCTGCGACCCGCAAAATCGATCTGCAGTCCGTCGACTTTGAGCTGACCAGGCACCCGGGCGCCGGTCGCACCAGTCACCGAGATATTCAACTGCACAGCCTCGCCGACGGCCGTAACCTCCTGGGAAAGATCGGCCGACACCTTCTGGGCGTAACTGGAGGCCGCCACAAGCATCGCGGCCAACAACGCGACTGCGCCAAACTTCATCCGTTTATTGGTTAGCGTATGCATTACCAGTCCTTCACCGTATCTTCTGTTTGCTGACGTTGCATCAATTTCACGCGTTCTTCGTCGGAGCGCAGGGAATTTAGCAAGCTGCGAGCCTGGGCGGCAGACATTTCCCCGTCCTTTTCCTCGCCCTCCCCTGCGGCCGCCCCCTGGCCTTCCTGGCCCTGGGGTTGCTGCTGGCCCTGCTGGTCTCCGGCAGACTTCAACTCGCCCTGTTTCTTTTCTCCGGGCGTCGGCTGGGGCGCGGGCTGATTCTGATCCTGCTTCTGGTCGCCCTTGGACTGCTGATCTTTTTGCTGATCCTTCTTATCCCCGCCCTGCTGGTCCTTTTTCTCCTGATCGCCGGACTTTCCGTTCTGGTCCTGATCTTTCTTTTGATCCTGGGAGTTCTGGCCCTGGCCCTGTTGCTTCTGCTGGTCGGGCTTTTGCTCCTGCTTGTCGTCCTTCTTCTGGTCCTGGTTTTGCTGCTGCTGGTTTTGCTGATCTTTCTGCTGTTGGTCCTTATTCTGATCCTTTTGCTGCTGATTCTGCTGCTGTTGCTGCTGCTGATCTTTGTTTTGGTCCTTCTGGTCCTTCTGGTCCTTCTGGTCCTTCTGGTCCTTCTGGTCCTTCTGGTCCTGCTTTTGCTGATCGTTCTTTTGCTGGTCCTGCTGCTTCTCCTGCTTTTCGAGTTCCTCGAGCAGCTTCTTCACGATCTCACGATTTTCCTCGGCCTTCTTGTCCTTGGGATCGACCTTCAATGCCTCGGTGTAGTGCTGGATGGCGTTCTTCCAATCCGCCTTCTTTTCTTCTTTGCCCTTGGCTGCCTCGCCTCGACGCACGAGGGAGTTACCCAGGTTATAAAGAGCCTCCTCACGGAGCTTGTTGTCCTCGGCAAGGATGGCCTTGGTAAAATGCTCCACCGCCTTGCCGTAGTCGCCCATTTTGTAAGCGGCGGCTCCCGCGTTGTACTGGAGCTTCACGGAATCCGGGCTGGCCTTGAGTCGCTCGGAAAACTGCTGCATGGCCTTGTCGTAATTTCCCGCCTGATAGTCGCCCAAAGCATCCGCCCGGGCCGAAGGTGCGAGGAGGATGACGAGAGCGCCGAGCGCGTACCGCAAAACCCGTGCGGGCCTGCGACGGTCGCCAACGAGCAGCCAGACCACAATCAAACCGAGGGCAAACCCCAGCGGCCATTGATAACGCTCGATCGGCTGCCGCGAGGTCGCGGTCGTGGAATCCGCCTCCTCCATGGGGAGGATGCCCTTTTCAAAAATGGCCTTGGCGGCATCGGGGCCGAGCGGTTGGTAAAATCCCCCGCCCGCTGCGGCGATTTCCTTGAGGCGGTTGGCATCCAGGCGGCTCTGCACCGGCTTACCCGCCTGATCGCGTACGAAGTCCGAGCCGCCACCTTCTGAAGGGATGGGAATAAGCGATCCTTCCGACGAGCCGATACCTACGGTGAACACCCTCACGCCTTGCTCAGCGGCCTTTTTCGCCGCGGCGATGCCATCAGCATCCAGTTCCTCGCCGTCGGTAAGGATCACGAGTGCTCGTGTGTTGCCCTCTCCCTTGCCGAACGCTTCGTCGGCAGTACGAATGGCAGCCGCTATATTTGTGCCTCCCTTGGGAATCACATTGGTGTCGAGTTCGTCCAGGGCCTGAAGCACGGCCGACTGGTCGAGCGTGAGCGGCGCCTGGAGGAATGAGCTTCCCGCAAAGGCCACCAGCCCGATGCGGTCACCTGCGGCAAAGCGCATCAAATCCTGCGCCAGCAGTTTGGCTCGCGCCAGCCGGGTCGGCGGCACGTCGGTCGCAAGCATGCTTCTCGAGGTGTCCACCGCGATGATGATATCGCGTCCGCGATGCTTGATCTCATTCTCGATGAAACCCAGCTGCGGGCGGGCCAGCGCGATGGCCATGAGGACGACAGCCCCCAGTACGAGCACTGCGCGAAGAATGCGCCGCCCAATGCTTACCCCATTTGCCAGCTCCGCCTTGAGACGGGGAGCCACCAGGCGGGAGATGAGAGCATCGCCGCGCCGCTGCGACCAGATATAAAGGATCGCAAAGGCAGGCGCAGCCAGGATGCCGAGCAGCCACCAAGGCTGGGCAAAGGTCAGGGAAGACGTCTCCATACGGTTTGGGAAAGAATGATTTCGAGACTCAGAAAGCCGAAGCCGGCGATGAGAAACCACGCGAAGAGGTCGCGATAGTCGGCGGTTTTTGAAACCTCGACCTTGGTCTTTTCCATGTTGTCGATCTCGTTAAAGGTTTTCTTGAGCGATGCGGTATCGGTTGCCGGGAAGTATTTGCCCTTGGTGATCTTGGCGATCTCCTTGAGCGTGTCTTCGTTGAACTCCATCGGCACCATCTGGTACTGAGTCCGTCCAAAAGGATCGGTAAAGGGAAATGGGACCGTAGGCTGCTGCGAACCCGCACCGATCGTGTAGATGCGGATGCCCAGTGCCTTGGCCGCCTCGGCCGCCGTGATCGGAGTGACCCGGCCTGCGTTATTGTCGCCATCACTCAGGAGTACGATGAGCTTGGTCTTGGCTTCCTTGTCCTTGAGCCGGTTCGCCGCGGCCGCAGTGGCAGACCCGATCGCCGTGCCATCCTCCACCATGCCGATGCGTACGCGGTCGAGATTCTGGATGAGCCAGTCATGATCCAGCGTCAGCGGACTCACGAGGTATGGTTTGCCCGCGAAGGCGATGATTCCTATGCGGTCATTCGGACGCTGCCGTATGAACTGCTCCGTCACCTGCTTGACTGCATCGATGCGGTTGGCATGCTCATTGCCAATGGTGTAGTCCTCGGCAAGCATCGAGCGCGACACGTCGATCACGAGCATGATGTCGACACCGCTGGCCTGCACCCGCGTGAGGGTACGGCCGAGTTGCGGCCGCGCCAGGGCTACGATCATGCAGGCGACCGCGAGGTAGGCGATCATGTTGAGAAAGGCCCCTGCCCGGGACTTGCGGCGTTTTCCTATCTCGGCGAGAGCGCTGGTGCTGGAGAATGTGATGCCAGGGGAGCCCCCGACACGACCTTTCAGGATCGCCAGCACCGGGATGAGCAGCAGCAGCAGCAGAACCCAAGGATGGGCAAAACTGAAACCGAATGGCGTACTGTCCATCATTTGCTCGCTCCCGCTGCTTCTTGCCCGTTCACCACACGCTCGGCAATATCGAGCAACTCGGTGATTTGCTCAACGCCCGCCGTCTGACGGGCAAACTTCAACAAGTCCACCGATTCGAGAAACTCCGAGATGGCGGCTTTTTCATTGGCGCTGAAAACCGCATTTGTGCGGATGACATCCAGGAACTCCACCGAGGTGCGGGTGACCGCATCCACTCCATACTGATCGCGAATGTAGGTGCGCAGCGCGTCGGAAACCTTCACACCAAACTCGTAGGCGTCGGCTTCCGCACCTTTGGCGCGAAACGCCGCGATGGCGTTAAGCGCTCGCTGCTTCGCGGTCAGGATGCGCGGCCCCGGCTTGCGCCGCAGGAACCACACGGCAACACCGAGGAGGACAAGCAGGAGCACTCCGGCCCCGATCACTCCCCACACGGGATAAGGAAATATCCACACCGGGCCGACGATGTCATTGATAGGCGCGGGCGTGGCGGCTGGCTGGGTGGGCATCATGCTGCCTGCCTCCTTTCACGCTGTTCAAAGAAGCTGCGCAGTGGGATAAGGTAATCCTCATTGGTTACCAGCGGCACCTGGTCGATGCCCCTTGATCCAAGGAGCTTCTTGAGATCCTTGCGGCGGCGCTCCTCCGCGGCAGCATAGGCGTTGCGGGTCTCTCGACTGGAGGTGTCGATCTCGATCAACTCTCCACTCTCCGCGTCCTCCAGCGTGACCAGGCCGATGTCGGGAAGAGTCTCCTCACCGGGATCGACCACCGGCATGGCTACGAGATCGTGACGGCGGCTGGCGGCGGTAAGCGGCTTGCTATAATCAGGAGCGATAAAGTCCGAAATCATGAAGACAACGGCCCGACGGGCCACCACCTTGTTTAGGTAATCGAGAGCCACCGAGATATTTGTTCCTGTGCCCCTGGGTTCGAAATACAGCATCTCGCGAATAAGCCGCAATGTGTGCAGACGGCCTTTCTTTGGTGGAATGAAAAGCTCTACGTGATCTGAAAAAAGAATCAGGCCGACCTTGTCGTTATTGTTGATGGCGCTGAAGGCGAGAATGGCGGCAACCTCCGCGGCTAGCTCGCGCTTGCTCAACTCGACGCTGCCGAAGCTGCCCGAGGCACTCACGTCCACCAACAACATCACGGTCATCTCGCGTTCCTCGGTGAACTTCTTCACGTAAGGCGCATTCATGCGAGCCGTGACGTTCCAGTCGATGGAGCGAATCTCATCGCCGGGTGCATACTCGCGCACTTCCTCGAAGTTCATGCCTCGGCCTTTGAACACGCTGTGGTATTGACCAGCGAACGAGGAGTTCACCAGGCGCCGCGTACGCAACTCGATACGGCGAATCTTCTTTAGAATCTCTTTGGGGTCTCTTTTCATGGCAGGGGTTCACACCGGGGAGCACGGGCTGCGCGCTCCCCATTACCATTACAGGCGCAATAATCCTTGGAACGATCAGGGCACCGGCAGACCGGCGAAGATCTTCTCCACGATCACCTCGCTGGTGATCGACTCAGCCTCTGCCTCGTAGCTGACACCGATGCGGTGGCGGAGCACGTCGAGACCGATGGACTTCACATCCTGCGGAGTGACGTAGCCTCGGCCGTCGATGAAGGCCTGGGCCTTGGCAGCGAGGGTGAGGAAGATGGTGGCACGCGGCGAGGCTCCATAGCGGATCAAGCCGTCGAGCTTGAGCTTGTAGGCAGCCGGGTCGCGGCTCGCCCAGACCACATCGACGATGTAGTCCTTCACCCGATCGTCGACGTAAATGGAGTTCACCACGCTGCGGGCATGAATGATCTCCTCCGGGGTCACGATGGGATTGACATGGAGCCGCGGAGCAGAGGTTGCCATCGCATCGAGGATGGATCGCTCCTCGTCGCGGGTGGGATAGCCCACATTGACCTTGAGCATAAAACGATCGAGCTGGGCTTCCGGCAGTTGATAGGTACCCTCCTGCTCGATCGGGTTCTGCGTGGCCAGAACCAGAAACGGATCAGGCAATGGATAAGTGGAGTCGCCAATCGTGACCTGGCGCTCCTGCATGGCCTCAAGCAACGCGCTCTGCACCTTGGCCGGAGCACGGTTGATTTCGTCCGCAAGGATCAGGTTGGAGAAAACGGGGCCGAGCTTGGTGGTGAACTCTCCGTCGCGCGGATTATAGATCAGCGTGCCGATGAGGTCCGCGGGCAGAAGGTCCGGCGTGAACTGAATGCGCTGGAAACCGGTGTGAATGCACGATGCCAGCGTGCGCACAGTCAGCGTCTTCGCCAGACCCGGCACGCCCTCGAGGAGCACGTGACCGTTGCAAAGAAGGCCCGTTAGCAAACGATGCACAAGCTTCTTCTGACCGACGACGACTTTGCTAACTTCCGTTAGGAGAGGATCGACCCACTGGCGGGCTTCCTGGATCTGGCTGTTTTGTTGCGATGCGAGGACACTCATGGGAGATGATTTAGAGAATCACAATGTATTTACATCCTGAGACATCAGGATGCGCCCGCCGTTCAAAATTTACCTGAGACTATTCCGGCACCAAAGCGGGACCGACATCATAGGTATCGCCCACATTGACAGCGTCATACCTAGCCTTGTCGAGAAAGACATTGAAGATCTTCACTGTGCCGTCTTTCTGAGGCACCTCCACGGTGAGAATGAAATCCCCTTCCTTGTGACGGGCATTGACCTTGCCGTCACGGCCGAGAACGATTTGTTCCTCGGGAGCAGGGTTGAACTCCTTTTTGATAATCTTTCCAGCCATCCTGGCCTGGGCGAGACCTCTCCCGCTCTGCATGACAGCGACAACGACGAACAAAAACACAGCGAGGCCGATGGCCACCGCCGTGATAACCACACGGGCGGGGATCTTCGGCTTGACAGTACGAGGGTCAGCCATGACCTGACCCTAGAGCAAAAGGCTGCCGGATAGAATCAAAAAGTCGCGATACCCGCTCATGCCTTTGTATTGTCCCGGATCCACTGGATAAAGGCGTCAGGACCTGCCATGAAGAGCCCTTGGTGAGCCGCCAGCACCTTGCCATCCGGTGAAAGGAGAACCACGGTCGGGACCGCTCCATTTACGCCAAATTTCTCATCAAGTTGAAGATTTTGCTGCTTGAGCGCGGTGTTTTGAGGCTTCCGCATCGGAAAGTCGACCTTCATCAGGACCAGCTTGTCCTTGGCAAAGTCCTGGAACTTCTTCGTGGAGAAAATCTGTTTGTTCATCTGGATACAAGGCGGGCACCAGTCCGAACCGGTAAACTCCACCAACATCGGCCGGTTCAGTTTCTTCGACAGCGCACTGGCCTGGGCAAAGTCCTCAATCCACGCATCGTCCTCCGCCGCAGCCGCCAGAGGCACAAAACCGAGGGCCGAAAACACCAGTGCTCCGCAGAAGACGACGAGGGCTCTTTTCATACCTTGATCGTTCACCGTATGCAGTCTCTCGCCGCCTGCAACACCGAGCCGGCTATCCCAGGAGGCTTCTCACCCCGTCAATGATCTCCTGCGCATGCGGGTCTGCGCTCAGTTTGTTCTTGGTCAAGCTGATCGCCAGCCCGCTTTCTATGTCGGCAAATCCCTTCGAGCCTCCATGCCCCCCATGGCCAAACGACCGAATCTTCCCGCCTGTGGAACCGGTAATGGTCTCGACATGATACCCTAGACCAAAGCCGCTCTCCACGTCCGGCGCCAGCCGAGGCGGATGCCGTGTCACCACACGATTCAACGCCTCATCATCCAGCAAGCGCACGCCATCGACTCCTCCGGGAAGAAGGGCGGCATAATGCCGAGCAATCGCCCGCGCCGTAGCCAGACCGCTCGATGCGGGCATGCAGGCGCGCTGGGCATCCGGGTCATTCATCAGCGACGCAAGCGGCAGCAGCCACACCGGTATCGATCTCGGGGTCTCCGGATCGGGAACATCGACGGAGCCCCCCTCCTCCTCGAGCAGCGAGATCGGGAGAGTCCAGGGCTGATCGTTGCCGATAAAGAGTTCCGACAGGCCAAGAGGCTCGAGAATTTCACGCCTCAATAGCGCCGGGAAATCGCACCCCGTCACCCGACAGGCAGGTTCCCCGACCAGCCAACCGTACGTGATGGCATGATACTCCACCGCGGTTCCCGGGGGAAATATCGGGCTGGACTCCGCCAGTTTGCGGCACATGCCGGACCAGTCGGCCAGATCGGCCCATTTCGTTCCCGCCGGGATGTTTTGCATTCCCGCGGAGTGGCTCAGGACATCGGCGAGCGTGATTTCCTCCTTGCCGAGGCAGCCAAACTCCGGCCACCACGTGGCGAGCGGTTCATCATAAGCCAGCAATCCCCTCGCCACCAACCGGTGAACGATCGTCGCCGCGATGCCCTTGGAAACGGAGAAGACCGGGAAGAGCGTGTGGCTGGTGACTTTTTCGCCGGTCTCGACATTGGCAATCCCCGAGCTCAGATCAACGACGAGCTTGCCATCCTTATAAACCGCCAGTTGCAGCCCTCGCTCCCTTCCCGTCGAGGTGTAACTGTCCAACAAAGCCTGAAGGTCGCGATCGGCAGAGTGCATTGCCTCATGAAGACATATCTCGCGCCGGGGAGCAATTCCGCCCAACTCGTCAGGTCGGCACACAAGGTAATGGCTGGCTTGTCCCGATCCTTGACCGAGAATCCGCCCCATGCCGACTCCCCCGCCCTTCCGCCTCAACTCCCGGGTGGGTTTATCCAGATGATTCCCATGGCCTCCTTATCACCCAGACCATCCAGATCACGGCCTATCTCTCCGGGGTGATGCTTGCCATCGTCCTGCTCGCCACCACATGGCGCCGCCGAGGCGAGCCACTCCCCGCATAAATCGCTTTCCCTTTGCCAAAAGACCGTATATGGTCCCTCTCCCACTCAACGGGGGTATAGCTCAGTTGGTAGAGCGCTTCGTTCGCAATGAAGAGGCCAGGGGTTCGAATCCCCTTACCTCCAGTTATTAGAGTCAATAACTGCCGTTGAGATCTCGGAAAGCAGCTCAGCGCCTTTGGGGGCCACGATCAGGTCCATATAAAACGACTGATGCCCATGGGTTGCACGCCGAGGTTTTTTCACGTCGCATCACAGGTCCAAGCCTTACGCGCACTGGTTGGGGCTCGGACCAAACGTTATGGCGCTGGCGATCCAGCATGCCGCTTCTTCCGAGGGAAAAGAATAATACTGCACAGCCGCACCTCCATGCCGCGGTCTCAGGAAGAATTCCGTAGCCAATGCGGTCCAGGGAGCATTCTCGTCGATCCACCCGTCGGTATCGATAACCCTGCCAGGCAGCGTGCGAAGGCCTTCCTTTCACGACATCGAAGCACTGAGAAGTTTGTCAGCCATCAACTTAACCTCTATGGCCGCCGGGCTTTGTGGTCTGAGAGATACGACTCGGGGGGCAAAAGATATCGTCACGCATCGTAATGCGGCCCTCATTGGCCAACACCCGCAGGACCTGATTACTGGCTACCGCAGGCTTCAAGGTCACCCACATTTTAGGCATTTTTCCAACGCCGGCGGTCATGTCATCCCCCCCTCCCGGTTATCAAAGTCCCCTGCGCCCCGATCCTGGCTAGGTGTTTGCTTATGCGTTGGCTGACGCAGGGCGCAGGTACTTCCGGCCTAGGGCCGATATTTTTCATAGGCGTCTGCCATGGTCTGCGAATCAGCGGCATCTTTGGCTGCCCGCTGGAGCAGGGGCGAACCGGGATCGATGATCTTCTCCGCCATGAGACCGTCTAGTACCGGCAGCAAGAGCCGCAGGTTTTCATCGGATAGCTTGGCTTCACGCTCGCCCAATCGCTTGCCCAGCCGGTCGGAGACCTCCCTGGCGCTGGAGGTGTCCTTTTTCTCGAGGTCGGCCTGAATGAGCTGCGCAGCTGAACGGGTCAACTCGACTGCGTTTTCGGACTTGTTGATATCGAGTTTGATCAGTTGATCGAAAGCCTTCTGCCGAAGGGTCCCTTGCATCTCGGGGAAGAGAGCCTTGGCAGCTAGCGTGTCCGCCATGACCGACGGCCATAGCAGGATGTCGCGGGCATTCTGGACTCGTTCTGTCAGGGCGAATCCTTTATCCACTCGGGCCTGCCATTGCTCGTCGAGCTTGGGGTCCGGCAGACTCATCTCGAGGGCAAGAGCGGCAAAAGTCCGGCGATAAGCCTCCAGGCTGTCATCCTTGGCGTTGGATACGGCAGAGAGCAGACCCCGGGTAATCGTTTCATCGTCCAATGCGATGACGATGGTGAAGAGATCGTTCACGAGGCGGTCCCGCCAGACGGCTTTTTCCTTCAGTGCACCCAGCAGGGTCTTTCGTTGATCGTCGCCGGATTTCACGAGATCGAGCAACTCGCCCTTGAGACGGGTCCGAACTTCCGCGTCCTTTCCGGCGACCTTGGCGAGATCGAGTTCACGGCGCTCGAGCGAGATCTTCCGTGCCAGCCGATTCTTGCTGCAAGATGCCAGACCGATCTCGAGCGCCTGCTGCCGTACCTCAAGCGGCACGTCCGGATTGTCGATCACGGAAAAGAGATTGGCATATACTCGCTCGGGGCGGGTGCGGGCAAACAACGGATTTGCTTCAGCTTCGAGCGCCGTCCGAAACAGCGGCGGCAGCGCGGAGGATTTTCCTCCCTTGATCAGTTCCCGGCAAACCCAGTCCCCGTGATAGTCCAGCACTGTGAGCGGCTCCACCGCCACCAACTGGGCAAGGCGATCGACCAGTTGTGGCGTCGAGGCCTTCTCAAGCTGCCCTTTCAGGAGCACGAGTTCAACAAGCCACCTACCGTACGCGGAATCTGTCGCATCGATCATCTCCCAAGTAGCCAGTTGCGTTCCAGGCTGCGCCGACTGGATGCAGGGGATCACTCCGGTAAGGTGATCGTAGGGAACCCAGAACGTGTGTGACGGCAGGCTCGGCACGGCTCGGGTGTAGTAGACCCAGGAGCCAGCGGACTCCGACCGATATGCAAGGAGCAAATCCACCTCCTGCTTGCCAGCACCCGCATCTCCCTGGAACCGCGTGGTGACGGTGGCAACGCCATTTCCCGCGCGGCGCAACCAGCATCGGGAAACACAGAAGCGAGCCGGAGGCAGGGGAAAGGACGGCCCCTCGTAGCTCAGGTTATCCCCCTCTCCCAGCACACCAAGCTGGACCGCCGGGGAGCCATCTGGAGCGGCTCCCTTTACGAAGAGCTGCGATGCGTCGAGCGGCTTCGCGCCGCTCATGAGGAGCTCTTTCAGCCCCTGGTCCACGGGTGGATAGATGGGCGGGCCTGAAACAACCACAGCCATGGGACCACGGACCTGTCGGTCTCCCAGCACAGCCACTGCGCGCAGGAATCCATTTGCCGCTGGGAGATCCAGGGCGAGTTCGCCAGCCGCAGCACTTCCATCCACCTTGCCGATGAGCTTCAAGTCATTCGGCATCTCTCCGAAATAAATCTCCACACGGTCCTGCCCATTGATCTCGGTCAGAGCGGGCTTGTCCGACACCGCAGTCACCATATCAAAGAATCCCTCGTCCGGGCGCGTGTCGCGGAGATTCCACTGCCAGCAGACCGTCGCCTCGGTCGGACTCGCTCCCGGCTTGCTCCATACCACGGGCCAGGCAATGTCACTATCGCCACGCCTCAAGGCCGCGACGGCGCTCAGACGGGCCAACTCCTGCCGGATTCCCTGATCGATGGTCTTGCTCGATTCCACGAGGCCTTTGAGAGTCTCTATCCGCTCCCAATCCTGCGCTTCCTGCAACCGCCGAATCAACGCACCCAGTCGTTCACGGGATGCCTCATATCCGGGAATCTTGTAGCCCGCAAACTCCGCATCCGCCCACAGCGAGGCAAATTTGGCTCCCAACGGCGTCTCCTGCTTGCTCATGGTGTACAGAAACTCCACCGTGGTCTTTTGTGCATACCTCGGATCGGAGCTGCGCTGACCCTGTAGTGCGGTAAAGGCTGCCAGGATATTGCCCGGCTCCGGATGCGTAAGCGCGATGCGCCGCAAGACCCAGTCCTGCATGTTGCCACCGAAGCTCACCGAGTTCTGGCCGGATTTTTGCTGGGCGAGAGCCTGGTTGAATGCCGTCAGCGCAGCCTGCGGGTCTGTCGGTGCGGCCAGCCATGCCTCCAACATCAGCTGCGACGCGACAACATCCGCCGTCACCGGCATTTTCTTCATCAACTCCCGCACCTTCGCGGTATTGTTCGTCGCTTCAATGACCTCCAGAACGGTCTTGACCGGATAGACATCGCTGCCACGCGAGTACCAAAGCATACGCAAGCGTCCAATATTCGCCTTTTCCGGCTGCCAGCCCAGGAATGCGGCCAGCTTCTCGGGCGTAGTCTTTTCCGGATTATCCTTGGCTGCTTTCAGCAGGGCGACATCGATGGCAAATCGCGTGCTCTCTGAAAGAGGAATGTCCTGAATCCGCTGCAGCCACTCCTTTGCAGAGGGTGAAGCATCCGGACGCGAAGCGACCTCCACCAATCGGGCAAGGAACCCGTCCCCCTGCAGGTCCATACGATTGTCCGTCAATGGATTGGGAAGGTACAATGCCGGCGCGAGGAACAGACTATACATCTCAGGAAGCTTCTGCGCCTTCTCCGCACACTCAAAAACCGAGGAGCTGTTTTGACGCAACACCTGGCCAGGACTGAGTTTCAACGCCTTGAAGTAGGCATCGGTCGCCCCTGCAAAATCCTTCTTTCCCCTGGCCTTTCCGGCTTCCTCGAGCAGGGCCTTGACCTCCGCAGCCTGTTCCTTCCAGGGAAAACGGATCACCTGCACTCCGGACCACGCCCCGGAAATCGCCCATTGGCTGTTATACCCGTTTGTAGCACGAAACTGCCCGGTGACAGTGAATTGCTCGGCCTTGGCCGGAAGAGAAGACCAACCGCGGTCACTGTCGCTTTTGCTATAGATCTTCACCGATTGCGTCCACATGCCGTCGGAAAGCTGAGAGATGTAGTCGCCATCGGTGGAGTCATTTCCCCCGGTGGTCTTTATGCGAAACGTAATGGACGGAGCACCATTGCGGGATCTGGACCCAAACCAGCCGAGAAAAGCGAGTCCCTCCTCCGACTCGGTAATCTTCACTGAGGCGAGGTCGACCTTAAGCTCCGTCTGCGGCGACAAGGTTTCCAACGTCACGGCAGATTTTGGCCCGAGCGGACCCGGCTGTTCCGCGCTGAATGCATCCTTACCCGCACCTCCGATCGAGGTGGGAATGGCATTACCCGATGCCAGATTCTCACCCTGTAAATAAGCCGTCAGGGGGCCCCATCCCTCGGTGCCATCCGAACGCTTCCATCGCGCCTGGAGCAGACCCAGTGAACCTGGCGCCTTCACGTCAATGCTGCCCGAGGCAGCCGGTCCCTTGACGAGTGCGACACGCTCCATTGCCAGAGGATTCGGCCCGGCCAGGATCTCGAGTTCCAACGGCTTCTGCTTCGTACCAAAGGCAAAGCTGCCGGAATCCCACTGTACAATTTTGCGATTATAATACTCCGACATGCTGCTATCGTCGACAGCGAGACTGGCTTTCCAGAATACTTTCAATTTGCCATCCGCACCGGGTGTTCCGGCACAGAGAAACTGATAGGCGCTGGAACTGCCACGGGAGGCATTCAGCTTGGCTTCAAGCGTCTGAAAAACAATATCCCGCCCGCTATTGCGGTTCGACCGGACGGTGGCCGTGGCATCAAAGAGCTTTTGCGCCAGATCGACCTGACCCAGATCAATCAAAATGCTTACGGCCTCAGGATAGTTCTCCGAATAGGCAAGGTAGTTCACTGCGTTCGGGTCGGAAAGGCTCTTGCCCACGATACTTTCGAGGAACTTGGCCACCTTGGGATTGTCGCGATACTTCTCCAGGATCGGACGGATCTGAACCAGGAAGGCCAACTGGCCGTCTCCTGAGTAATATTGCGCATCCGGCATCTTCGCCAGGAGAGCGGGAACGGTCTTTTCCCCATCACTCTGCTCCGCGAGCACGTTCAGCCCTGTTGCGAGGACAGAGGGACTCACATATCCCAGGGTAGTCGTCTTGTTATTGGCGATTTCCTTCCACTCCTTGACCACTCCAGGCTGCTTGTAGATCGTCCGCAGGACCAATCCCGCAGAGATGCCCGGCATGACTGGCTGACCTTCCTTGGGAGAAAGACTGTCCATGAGAACCTGGAAGGTATCAGTCTGCTCGGCTATCTTGCCGAACCGTATCAATTGATCCTCCGTGGACTTTCCTCCTCCATAGGAGTTCTGCATCATGTTCATCAGGATGCCGGCAATGCCACCTTGGGACCTTATCGCCGGCGACTGGGAGGAGTCTCCCACGAGTGAAAGCATGATGGCCCGTGCGTCGTCCTTCTTTCCCTGAAGGAGTTGAAACTCCATCAACCGGATGAGGAGCGGCCAGCTTTGATAGAGATTGGTCAGAGACTCGTCCTTTGCCCGGGACAGCAGGGCGATGGCCTGATCGGTCTTGCCTGCCTGATAGGAAAACTCAGCGAGTCGCGGAAGTATTGCCACTTCCGAATACTGTCCAGAGAGCCTTTGCGGTAGAAAGAGCTGATCGTAACGCTTCTGGTCGAGACTGGCGATTGTGTCGGCCAGCAACTCCTGGCTTTTCTGGTCATCGCCACGCTGCAGGACTTCCTGAAGCTGGATTCCGCCGGTGTAGAGTTCATCCGGATTACGCTTGATGATCCGGCAGAGCAGTTCCGCAATCTTCTCCTGCCCGCCATTACCTCGCTGCATGCGCGACACGGCATAGCTGAGCTGCGAACCCGTAGGAACTCCATCGTCCACTGCCTTTATCAGGAGATCCGCAGCGATATTGGACGAGTCATTCAGAGTAAGAATCTCGGCGAGCCGCACGATTGTGTTAAAATCCTTGGGATTTTCCGCCAGCTGATCACGGAGTTCCGACTCGAGCGCATCGAGGCGCTTCATGGAATATAAAGTCCGCAACATGAAGTCTCGCTGATTGATCGCCTGATAATCGTTCGCCGAAGGGAACGGACGCTGCAGCACCTGCCGGGCGAGCTTCTCCGCCTCATCCTTCCGTCCTCCATTCACCAGCCGGGACACCGTTTCCTGCATGGGATCTGACCCGCGTGAGCTTCGAGACGTCCGGAAGGGCTGCTGGGCAAGATTCTGATAATTGGCCACCGGGATGCCCATGAGATTCACCTCGTTGGCAATCTGGTCACGCAGCGTGTAGGAGACTCGCCCCTTGGCCAGCTTGTCGAGCAGAGCACGGGCCTCGTCAAGTTTTCCGGCAGTTCTCAACAGCCGGAGCTTGCGGAAGGTCCGAATCTCCGCGGTCTCTCCGTCCTGCATCTCAGCGACATCGATGACTGCGAGAGCCTTGTCGTTGGCGTTCGAGCGTTCATAGGCTTCCAGCAGCAACGCTGCACCACGGGGTGTCGGGTTCTTTTTCTGGACCGCCTCCAGGCGCTTGATGGCTTCATCGCGATTTCCCGCGAACCACGTCTGGTAAAACATCGCCACCCCGTAGACGTCGAGCGTGTCCGTTGAGGCTCGCTTCGCGAGCCAGGCGCTTATCTTCCCATCCCGGTCGACTGCCGTTTCCTGGCCGGCGGACTGAGTCATGGTCCGATAGGTCGCGACCGGCAGCTCGCTGTCGCCCACCGCCAGATCGTTCGAGTTTTGTATGAGGAGATACGGTTGGCGGACTCCACGCAGGAGCATGCCGGAGCGGAACATAAACGGCGACGTCTTTATCTGCGCCGAGGACGCATCCTTGATCAAACGGACAAAGAGATCGGGGGCGAGCGGGCTGTCCGCCATGATGGCCTGCATCAGGACCGAGTTGCGCAGCATCAGAATCTGCGTCAGCAAATCCGCCGGCAAGTTTCCCGACTTGTCGTCCATGCCATCCAATATCTCGATCGCCGTATCAAAGAACTTCCCCGCCAGGGCCAGGGACACCAGCTGTATCTGGAGCTGAGGAGAAGTCGATACCTCCGGCCGCTGGCGGATCTCCTGAATCCGCTTTTTCAACGCCTCGCGCTTCTCTGCGGGAACGGTGTTCCCCGTCTCAAGGAACTCCTTGCGGGTGTCGGCCAGCATCTTGCTGCAGGCAAAGACCGGATCAGCCTTTTCCAGACGTTCGGTGATGCGGGCTTTCCGTTCCTTGTCATCCGGATGCTCGGCAAGGCTCCCTTCAATCAGGAGCCGGGCGGTCGTCAGGTCGCTGCTCGGATCATCCGCTTCTGCGGCGACAATGGCGCGCAATCCGTCGGTATCATTCGTCACCTGATAGATCGTCGCCTGAAGGCTTCGGGGAACATTATTCTTTTTTAGCAACTCATGCAGCCTGGATTGAAACTCCTTCGACTGCCCCTCGGCGAAAGCAAGACGCTGGAGCGTGAAAAGCGCCATGACCTGGGCTTTTTGCTCGGGAGTGACCGGAGACGCATTACCTCCTCCTATCGCGGGGTAGTACATCATCGGATAAGAGCGATAAATTCCTCTGCCCCGATAGTTGGTGAACATCTGCTGGAGCGACCCTTGCGCCCCGTTCATGATTGCGTAAAAGGGAGCATATCGCAACCACGGGCCGGACGACCCGTACATCCGATTGGCCGAGGTGTCCTGCGAAACCGCCTGCAGGGCATCCGCGAGGCTACCCATTGAAAGGAGCTGCCACATCGCTTCCTTGGCCTGGATGAACTGCCGTTGCTGCAGGCGGAGATTGGCCATATCCCAGCGCTGCTCGATCGACGCATCCGGCCGACTCGCGACCTCGGCGATGAATGCATCCGCCTCGGCATCCAATCCGGCGCGCCGCATGGCGATGAGGACGGAACTCCAATCGCCGGGCTTCTTCAAAGCTGCCTCGCGGGCCTTCCCAAACTCCTCAAGTCCTTTTTCCGTTTCCCCTGCGCTGAAAAGGCGCTCGATATAGTCTGCCCGGTTGCTTGTGCTCGGCTCCAGTTCGTAAAGCCGCGCGGAAAGGCGCAATACGTCATCCTGGTCCCCGCCCTGCTCGGAAAGATCACGTAGTCGAGAGACCGCGGATGCGTTATCGGGATTACGTCCAAGGCTCCTCTCGAGTTCGTCCCGGGCCGAAAGTGTATCGCCCTGGGCCATGTAGATCTCGGCGAGATAAGCTCCATACTTTGCTCCGCCCTGCTCCTTGGCCTGACGTTCCTTCAGCTTGGCGATCAGTTCATCAATCCGTCCCGCCTGGCTGGCAACCTCGATCTGTCGGCGAAAGATCTCCATGCGCCGCGCATCACGATCCTCCCGGACAAAAGCCTCCTCCAGTACCGCGGCCGCCTCATCGTTTCGCTGCTGCATTTGCAGCAACTCTGCAAGCTTGAGTCGCAGACTGGTGGCATCCTCGACATAACGCACAGCCTTGCGGAGTTCCTCCACGGCAGACTCCATACGTCCCGAGCGAGCCGCTATATCGGCATAATAGGCATAGAGTGAGGCATCTGCGGGGGATTTCTCGATCAGCTGCTTCATGGTCGCCAGCGCCGCATCGGTCTTCCCGTTGTCCGCCTGGATGCGGGCGGCTGTCCTCAAACTATCGACGGCCATGCGTGGATCTGCCACCGCTACAGCCTGCCATGAGGCAATCTGGTCGTCGACGGATCCGAAAGCCTGGGCGAAGTCTGCCTGCGCTCGCGCCGTGCGCAAGGCATTGCCCTGGGTTTTCAGGTACTCCACGGCCTTCGTCGCCGCCTTTTCATCCTGCGCCGACAAGGCGAGCCGGAGAAGGATAACGGCATCCTGCGGATTCTCCGGATCGCGGGTCAGGCGATCGGCCATCTTTCGCCCTTCCGGCTGGGACGAGTCGTTTTCCGACAGGAAGGAGGCATATTTCTTCGCCGCGTCCTCGGCGAAGAACTCATTCGGAGCCTGCGCCCAAACCTGGGGAAACAGCGAGTCCACGGCATCTCGATCCTTGGCGTTGAGCGCAAGGGTCCACGAGAGATTGAGCAGATCGTAATCCGAGGGATTTCGTTCCAGCCCTTGCCGAACCGTCGCACGGGCCAGATCGAACCACTCAAACTTCTCCTGGATGCGTGCCAGGGAAAGGTAATTCTCCGGCCGGGTACGCTCGCCCTCGACGAGTCCGGCCACGATGGTTTCCGCCGCCGGTTTGTCGTTACGCTTCAGGTAAATCTCCGCGAGCCGCTGGCGGGCATCGGACGAGCCGGGAGAGAGCGTGACGATGCGTTTCCATTGATTCATTGCCTCATCGGTCAGGCCATGAGACTGAAAGATGTCTGCCAGCCGAGCGATCCGGGCGACATCCTGCGAATCGGAGGGAGCGATGCGGCCCCAGGCAGCAAGTGCTTCGTCGCGAGACTTATCCTGTTTCGTTCCCTCGTAGACGCTCCACCGCAGGTCACCGAGCAGGATGAGCACATCGTCCTGGGCGTCCTTGGCAAGGGCGAGCTTTTCCGCCTCGGCGATGGCTTCATCGGTATTGCCGATCTGCCTGAGCCAGCGAACGAGAGAAAGCTGAAGGTCCTTGTTGTCCGGGGCAAGTTGCGCCGCCTTTCGCATCAGGTCCACTCCGTCGCTGCTCCGCCCGAGCTCATCGAGCACCTCGGCGCGAGCTACCAGGGAGACGTAGTCGCCTGGAACAGCGTTGGTGCGCTTCTCGTAGTACGCCAGCAGGCCGGGAAGGTCATTTTTCCGGCGGAAGAGTTCCTCGATTCGGTTCCGGACATCGCGCTGAATCCAGCTTCCCTCGCTCGTCTCTTCCAGCGCGTGATCGTAGATGCTTACAGCCTCATCGATTTTTCCCTCGGCCTCGGCCGTGCGGGCGAGACGCAACGATGCTGCTACGCGGCGATATGGATCATTGGCGCCAGCGTCACGCATCGCGGTGAATGCCTTGCGAGCCTCGGCATAGTTGCCAGCCACCAGAAAGGCTTCACCGGACTCCTCGAGCACATACTGATCGCCAGGAAACCGGATAAGCGCATCCCGCCACACCGCGAGAGCCTTGTCCTCATTGAAAGAGCGCTGGTAAAGCAAGGCGAGTGAGCGCATGAGATCGAGCCGATCGACGGAGGGCAGTTCCTCAACGGTGAGCGCCTTTTCATAGGCGGCGGCAGCGGCATCAAAGCGCCCCTCAGTGGTTTCCAGAGCTCCGAGCAGCCGTCCGGCCTGGGCAGGATTCGCCCCCAGCGCCAGCGCGTCCCGGTAGGCATTGCGAGCAGCCTCGGCATCGCGGCGTCTCTCGGCGAGCAGTCCCTGGAGCAGCAGGTAGGAGGACCTTGCCCCTTCGTCCTTCGCTGCGGCATCCTTCCAGCGTTGCTGCAGCACCTCGAGTCCACCGCCTCCGGTCGAGTACCACTCCACCACGCGGTCGAACGGCGCCCCGGGCTGGGGAGACTTGATGAGGAGCAGCTCATACCGATCTGCGATCTGCTGATTGAGTTCGGCCTCCGCCATCGCCGGCCGGGCCGAGATGAGGCACAGGCAAAGGATCAGGAGAAGATACGGGGAAGTTTTCATAAAGTTGTCTATCGTTCCGGCCAGCGTCGGATCGCCACATCCAGCACGAATCCGACGAGTGCCAGCAGCGCCAGGAGCGGCCACAGCTCTTCCTCGAGCGAGGCCTTGCGATCTTTTCTGGTAAATACGGTCTTCGGGTCTGGATCGATCATGCCTCCAGTCTCGGAGGCCAGACCCGAGAGAAACTCGCGATCCGGGGGATCAAAGAGGAACTCCTTCGAGTAGCCCCGTGAATAGGTAAAGAAGCGAGAATCCACCGGCTGCCCGTCACGAGCCAGCAGCATCTGGGCGGAGTAGATGCCTTTGAGTGGAGCGGCAAAGGTCGTCTCCCAGCGGCCCGGCAGGGTTTTCTCCAATGGTAGCTCGCGAGCCTTGCCGTCGGGATCAGCCAGGCGGATCGACCCAGTCAGGCCGCTCGGGAATCCCTCCACAGGATCGAGCGCATCGACGGTGACGTGTACCGTTCCGTCTTTTTCCTTGATCGCGACCTCAGACAATCCCAGAGATTCCGGTCGGCTGAGACGCCTCAGGAGCTGCGCCCAGAACTTGCCAAACCCGTTCCAGCGCAGCCACTCGACCGCCCAGCGATTGCGGGCGTCGGAGGTGAAGGCAGCCGTGGTGCCGAGTCCATAACGCCAGGTGGTCAGCAGCGGATCACCCCGCTCGGTGACCAGCCAGGTTTCCGAAGTCGGCTTTGGTTTGGTCCGCACATAACCGAGCAGAAACGGCGTGTCGTTCCAAGGCACGCCCTCGAGAAAATCGACCGCACGCACCGGCTTGGCCAGAAAGGGAAACTCCTGGATGGCCGACTTTGACGCGGTCATCGTCTCCTTGGTGAAAATCTGCGGTACCGCCGAGGGATCGTTCGTTTCGTAATACCGTCCCCCACCCCATTGTGCGATCTGCGAGAGCAGTTCGGTATCCGCACCCTCGCCCACTGCGACAGTACTCACCGTGATGCCGCCTTGAGACATCTGGTTGGTAAGTTCGTAGAATGGTCCCTCTTCCGACATTCCATCCGTGAGCAGGATCACATGCTTCAGTTTGGCGCTGCTCCCGGAAAGCTGACGCAAGGCCTCCTCCATCGCCGGTGCCATATTGGTTCCTCCCGCAGACTCGATGGATGCGATTTGCGTTGCGACGCTGCTGTTTCCGGCGGATTGCAACGGCACGACCGGATAGCACTCGCTATCAAACGCGATGACGCTCACGTAGTCTTTCGGACCGAGCAGTTCCGCGCTCGCCTTGGCTGCCGCCTTGGCCATCTCGATCTTCTCTCCCTGCATGCTTCCACTTCGATCGATCACCAGCGCGAGAGCGAGCGAAGGAGCTTCCTCCTCACGCTGGAAGTCACAACTGACAGGCAGCACATCCTCAACCGGGGTACGGTAATACCCGCCAAGTCCATAGGCCTGGTCGCCGCCCAGCATGAGCAACCCGCCACCGAAATCGCGCACATAGGAATGGAGCAGATCCATCTGCTGGCGGGACAAATCGGAGGCAGGGACATTGTCGATGACGAGGGTATCGTAATTCTGAATATCGCTCATCTGAGAGGGCATTCCCTGCCCTGGCCGCACGCTCAGTTCGATCCCCTCCTGCCGCAATGCCCATTCCAGGTACCTCGCCGATTCCGGGCGATCAGTCACGAGCAACACTTTCGCCGCTCCCTCCGAAATCACAGCCGCTCCCAGTTGGTTGTTCTCCGCAATGGAGTCCTGCGCCGAGCGCACTCCCACCTCGTAGTGAAGCAACTTCTCGCGATCGGCCCGATCCTCAAAACGCACATCGTTGGGACCACTCTTCAAGTCGACTTTGCGCGTGGCGATACGCACTCCGTTTCGGAACAGATCGACGTCGGCGGAGCCTGGACGATTTGTCTGCACGGTCGCCGTTATCTGCATCGGCTCGTTCGTCCTCACGGAGGCAGGCGCATTCACTTCGCGCACCAAAACCTCGGGCCGATCGGGCGGAGCCACGGGTACTGCGTGCATCCGGATCGCCTTCTCTTTGAGAAGAGATCCCAGCTTGTCATCCCCTCCCGTCGCCACGCCATCGGAAAAAACCACCACCGACTTGACCCGTCCCGGGCGGAAATTCGCCGCCGCCAGCGATAGCGCTGTATCGAACCGGGTTTCCGACGGGCGCACGTCGCCAGGGTCGGCTTTTTTCAGCTCGTCGATCCCACGGAAGATCCTCCCGCCTCCGGCAAACCCCATCCAGACGACATCGGCGCCGGCAAAATCCGCCTCGCGGGCAAACTTTTCCGCGGCCTCCACCGCCTTGCCGTCGACACTCCGGCTCTCATCCACCAGCAGGATAACCTCCTCGCGATCCGAGAGGCGCACCCACCTCGGCTCACTGAGGGCGAAAACAAGCAGCACGACCAGCACGCTGCGAATGATGACAGTCGCCAGTCTGCGTCTGCCCCGTAACGGCGCGATGGATCGCACATGCACCCACCAGACGATCGGCACGAGCAAAAGCAGAAACAACCAGGCAGGGCGAAGAATCTCGAAGCTCAATCGGTCAACCTCCGGCTGTAGAAAAACCACTCCAACACCAGAACCACGACACCAGCCAGCAGTACCAGCCACCAGCCCGGAAAGACGGGCAGGGCGCTTCCCTGCGCGGATTGAAAATTCTCCGCCGGAGCCACAGGCCGCAGTTCAGATTCCACCCGTCCAGGCAGCACGGCCATGGCCTTGCCTCCTCCCGACTCGTCGCGGAGGGACTGGAGAAGGTTGCTGACGAAGATCGGGAACGCCGTACGCAGGGGCAGGTCGGACTTTGCGGGATCGAATCCGATGACCATCCACTTTGCCCGTTCATCCCATTGGCCGAAAATAAGGGGGTTCCCCAGACTGGCTGCGAGCACCTTGGCACCTGGGGAAGGCTTCCACTGCCCCGCCTCCTCAATCACGACGGAACCGAGGTTGGCGTGACTCGCGAGAGCGGACTTCTTGTCGAGATCGGTCACCGGCGTGTCCTTTAGGCTCCCCTCCAGTTTTCCCCACAGCCCGCTGGTCGTCGGATTGACCAGCAGTACCGGCGTGGATGGGAAACGCTCCTCCGGGCCATGCGAGCCGCTGCCAATGATCAAATCCGTGCCATCTGGAGCCTTGAGAGGAAACATCAGGACGCGCGAAGTCTGCACGAGAGGGATGGATTCCAGCAGAGCCTCCATATAAGGGTCCGGCGGTCCCGCCAGCAGCACACGCAACGACCGCAAAGGAGCGAGTTCGCAAGACGCCTGGTTATCGATCGGCAGCGCATCGCCCTCTGCGACCTGGAGGGTCGCCGCAAAGGTGGAGCCAGACTCTGTGCTACCCCGCCAGCTTTTTTTCCATGGCAGCCCCGGCTCGCACTTTACCTCCACGCGATCCATCGGCATGCCATCCCGTCGCATCTCCAGCGTACCAGTGAAAGCAGCCGGGGACACCACCTCGGCATCGAGTTGCCAATCTCCTGGAGAAACCGGGGAGCGCCTTACGGCCAGCAGGGTGATGCCGGCATTCTCCGCCTTGTCGTTGCGGTCGCCGCGCAGAACGAGATCGGGCTTCACCGCATCTCGAGCGACCTCGGGCCAGACGGAATCCGAGTAGACCTCGATGCGGGCATTTTCCCGTACCACAGTCAACTCGCGGGCGAGGTCGAGGGCGGCCCGAGGATCCGTACCCGTCCGGAGTTCCTCAACCCCAGCCATTGCCTCGCGAAGGGTCCGCTTGCTCGCTGTCCAGCCGCTAAGAATCCGAGGTGGAGTTTCCGCGCTGAGGATCGCCATCTCATCCTGGACACGCAGCCGGGAGATCGCCTCATCGAGCCGGGCGCGGGCGGTCTGCCATCGGGTTGCCTTGCCGTCGACCGCCTGCATGCTGGCCGAGGGATCAAAGACCGCTACAGTGCGTTGCGCGGCCCGCTTTTCCCAATCAAAGGCCGGGCGGCAAATGGCCAGTACCACGAGCAGGAGAATCAAAAGCTGCAGCAGGAGGGATAGCCAGCGTCGAAGCTTCCTCCACAGCGGACTGTTCTCGATCTTGGGTTTGATCTGTTGCCAGAAAAGAAGCGTGCTGACCTGCCGACGACGCTGGCGCGTCTTCAGCAGATAAAACCCAATGATCGGAAGGCCGAGAAGCGACAACCAGAGAGCGGCGGGAAAAAGCAGGCTCATCCGATGAATCCTCCCTCCAGCAGCGAGCGCCGCAGCACGTCCACGGCCGGCTCCGAGGCATCCGCTCGCAGATGAGCCACGCCGTGACGGCGGCAGTATTCCTTCAACCGCCCCTCATACGCGATCACCGCCTCGCGGTAGGCGGCAGCCACCGCACGATCGACGATCATCGCCTTGACCTCTCCGGTCTCGACTTCCTCGTACTCGTATTCGCCCAGCTCCCCTGCCTCCCCCTCGTCGCGATGACGTATCTGCACAATGCCGATGTCGTGGCGGGCATAACGCAGGCGGTCCAAGGCATTGAAAGCATCGTCCGGATCGGCGCCCCATGCGTCGGTGACCCAGATTACCAGGCCTCGCCGGGGACGACTGGCCAGCCAGCGACCTACCGTGTCCGCCAGCCCGCACGGCCCGGGGTTTGTGGTGCAGGATTCCAGGTGCCTCAGGAGGCGCAAAAACCGCGCCCGCCCACGACTCGGCGACCATGGTGTCTGGGCGTGCGGACCAATCATCGCCACGCCCGCCCGATCCAGGTTGGCCAGAGCGAGATACGCCAGGCCAGCCACAATCTGACGGGCAGGGTCAAATTTTTGCGGAGCACCCCAGGCCATCGATGCCGTACAATCGAGCAGGAGATGCACATGCAGATCCTCCTCTTCCTCAAAAAGCTTGAGCAGGAGATGACGATTGCGAGCGTAGACGTTCCAGTCGATCGCGCGAATGTCATCGCCGGGAGAAAACTGACGATAATCCGCAAACTCCAACCCGGCCCCTTGCTTCACGCTACGCCGCTCCGCGCGCATGCGACCACGCGAGATCTGGCGCGCGAGCAGGTGCAGTCCCTCCAGTTGCTTGAGGAAATCCGCCGGGAAAAGTTCAGCCACGATCCGGGGGAAACAAACTAGCTCGCCTCGCGTGCCCAGGCGGCACGACATTCGCTCACCACACCGTCAAGGATGCGGTCGGCCGTGAGTCCATCGGCCTGCGCCTCAAAGTTCAGCATCATGCGATGCCTCAGGATCGGGTGCGCCACCGAGATGAGATCCTCGGATGCAACATGGAAACGTCCCGCCAGAGCCGCCGCAATCTTGGCTGCGGCAATACAAGCCTGGCCGGCACGCGGACTAGCGCCGTACCGGACATAGCGCTTCACCTCGGTCGTCGCATAGGGCGACTCCGGATGCGTCGCCATGACCAGACGCACAGCTCGCTGGCGCATGGTGGCCGTGGCTGGCACAGAGGCTGCCACGGCACGCATCTCGAGGAGTTCCTGCCCGGAGAGAACGGGAGTCACCGCCTCTTTCGTGCCGGATGTGGTCAACTCCAGGATGCGGGCAAACTCCTCCTCCGCCGGATACGGCACGATGAGTTGGAAGAAGAAACGGTCCATCTGCGCCTCCGGCAGCGGGTAGGTTCCCTCCATCTCCAGAGGATTCTGGGTCGCAAGAACAAAGAAGGGCTGAGGCAGGTGCCTAGTCTCCCCTCCCACCGTGACATGCCCCTCCTGCATCGCCTCGAGCAGGGCAGACTGGGTCTTGGGAGTGGCGCGGTTGATCTCATCGCCGAGCAGGACATTGGAAAAGATCGGACCGGCCTCAAAGCGAAACTGATGATGGCCCCGCCCGTCATCGACGAGCAGCGTGGTGCCGAGGAGATCCGACGGCATCAGGTCCGGCGTGAATTGCACACGCTGAAACTTCAAGTGCAGCGCGGATGCGATCGTTTTGACGAGCAGCGTCTTGCCTAACCCCGGCACTCCTTCCAGCAACACATGCCCACCCGCCACGACAGCCATCAGCGTATAACGAACGATTTCGTCCTGCCCCACCACGGCTTTTTGAATGGCGCTTTGCATGGTGGCGAAACGATGCTGGAGCAGGGCGATCTGCTCCTCGGGGGACACTTTAGGCTCTTCGATCATGGATTCTGGCTTTCGGCAACTGGTCGGATTTTTTCGAAATACGCTCGGATCACCTGGCGATAAGCCAGGGGAAGATTTTCGTCGGCGACCGCCTTTTGCGAAAGCTCCACGTAATCGGAAAAGGCCGCTTTGCGTCCGCCATTGACCGCCCCCCCCGCACCGGAGGCCGAGGAGCTTACCGTCACCTCCGTCTCACCGTCCGTCATCGTTCCCGAGACTTGCTCTTGCACGCCTGCGCTGGCGAGTTCGGTGGGCGTGCCTCTGGGATCACCCGCCGCCCCGCGACCGGCCTTGTTTCCCCCGGGTTTGCTGCCGGGCTTCAGACACGATTGGCAAAGCGACTGGCAAAAGGAATCCTTGGGCTCCTCGCCTCGCAACCTCCTGCGCAAAGTTTCCATCTGCTTTTTCCCGAGGCGCGATGCCAGTCCCCTCCCCTGCCTCGAACACTCCTGGAGATACTGCTCCTGGAGTTTCTGTAATGGCGCCTGCAAATCCGAGTTTGCCACCGATCCCGATTGCGCGAGTTGCGAGAGCTTGTTCAGGGCGTCAGACAAGCTCTGGTTGCCCCGGTTCGCAGCCTTTTTTGCCTCGGTCTGAAGCATCTCGGAAGCAGCTGCGTCACGCTTCACCTCCGTTTTTCCGGTTGGATCCTTGGCGAGCTTTTCCCTCAATTTCTCAGCCTCGGTCGCCGCCTGCTCGTAATTCTGGTTGCGCAAAGCCGCACTCATCGCGCCCGCGCCGGCAAATGACTCCATTGCGTCGGCGATCCCGCCGGCTTGCGCGGAGATGCTGTCCTTGTCGATTTCGGCCTGGAGCGAGTTGAGTTGCTGATCGAGGCGGTCCATGGCGAGCATGGCGACCATGGGATCACCCTGTTTCAGCGCTTCCCGGATTTTCTCCGCCTCGGCAAAGAGCTTCTTCAGTTCCGGATCATCAGTCTTTTCGGCAAATTCCTTCCAGTCTTTCAGCAATTCCTCACCCGCGGCGAGGCGTTCCTCCTGGGCTGCCGCCTCCCGGGCGACTCGTTCATTATCCTGCTGAAGCCGAAAGCCCCCCAGCCAAACGGTCAATCCTGTCGCAATCCCGGCTGCGATCAGCGCTCCGACCCCTCGACGCGACAGCCGGACTGGCCAGGCCTCTCGAAGATTGAGCCTTGTCAGATACTCCTCGAGCTTCTGCCACGTGGCCGCCCTCCACGGCTCGCTTTTCTGCTCCTCATTCAACTCGCTGAGGGTCAGCAAATCATCCGGCAGGCGAAGCACGGCATCGGCACGCTTCACCAAAGTCCCCAAGCCGGGCTTCCGAAGCAATTTGAGGACCACCACGCCAACTCCAAGCAACCAGACGCCCCCGAGCACGCCCAACGCGATCAATATCCCGAACCGCGAAAGTGCAATAAAAGCGAGCACCGCGCCAAGCAGGAGTGACACTCCGCAAATCGCCACACTCCACCACGCGATGGCAGCCACGACACGCTCAAGACACCAGCGTCGTTCCAGCCGTGCTTTTTGCGGAATCCGGGAAGGGAGCATTCGCCTCTTCAGATAGGGAGAGAGCCAGACTTGGTCAAGCGCAGGACATTTTGACAAAGGAGACCATCTCTAAGCATTCGAGATGAAGACTTGAGAACGGCTGAGACTAAACGTTCATTCCAGGACAATCCTCCTCCGCAGGCCGGTCACGAAACAGGACTTCAGTCTCTGGCGAATCCACCGCATTCCCTCGACCGCAAACTCCCCCGCCATACCTCGGCAGTATCGTACCAGCATGCCGAAAGGCCGTGACTTTCGCGGCCTCTGAACTCCTTCACCCGGGAGGAAGACACCCGCGCCCAAACACTCCAAAAACATCCTCACGACCCTACCTGATGAAATTCACAACTCACCCCGTCGGATAGCGGTCTATGAGCTTTCGATGCGACATAGAGACTATTAGCTATATCGGATTTACACCGCTTTGTACGCCCCCCATATGCCAGTATACGGGTGACCACGTATGACTGGACAGGTTTCGCGCCTGCCCACGAGCAACCGCGCCGAGGGTTCGCATTGTGGTGCAGTCTGTACATTGCTTTTGCCATCCAGCGGAATCGTAGCCGTAAATCCCGGTCCGTCCGCTGAGGAAAGATTGTCAGCGCGAAATCCCCGGCTAGGCTGCGGTCTCACTAAAAGGGGATGAATACCGGAGAAACACCCGATATCCCGGATGATCTTACGCATCGCGTGCTTCGCCATCTCCTGCCCGCGATCTCGATCGCATTTCTCCTTAATTACCTTGATCGATTTAACATCTCCTTCGCCGGACTTCAGATGGAGGAGTCACTGGGCCTTTCACCAGTCGGCTTTGGCTGGGCAGGGTCGTGCTTTGCCATCGGATATCTTCTGTTTCAGATCCCGGCCAATATCGGCCTCATGCGCATCGGCGCACGGCGTTGGCTCGGGATCCTCGCCATCGGATGGGGGCTGATTGTCTGCCTCACGGGGCTGGTTCGTACGCCGACCGAGCTCTATGCCGCGCGGTTCCTGCTTGGGGCGGTCGAGGCTGGATTTGTCCCGGCCATCGTACTTTATCTCTCCTGGTGGTTCCCTACGCGGATGCGGACCCAGACTGTGGCCATCTACGGCCAGGGCGTCCCGATTGCAGGAATCATAGGCGGACCGCTGGCGGGTTGGCTGATGACTGTCTTTGCCACGCCAGCCGAATCCGAAAGCTGGCGGGCCCTCATGTTTTGCGAAGGTGCACCGTCAATCCTGGTTGGCCTGTGGATGCTCGCAACTTTGCCGAATGCCCCACGCGAGGCCCGCTGGCTGTCGGAAACGGAGGCGGCCGAGATTGCTGCCGCATCGACCCTGGCCGGAGCCTCTCCTCGACCAGTGGATCGGGCACAGATACTCATCACTCTTCGGTCACCAGCCGTCTGGCGATTGTGCGTCACGTATTTTCTACTCGTAGGCGGGACGTTCGGGATCGTGCTCTGGCTGCCTCAGTTTCTGCGCCGGCCCGGCTGGGAGAGCCCGCAGGTTATCGGCTGGATCAGCGCGATTCCGTGGGCATTCGGATCAGTCTCCATCGTCGTGGCGAGTCGTATGGCCGACCGCTCGCGTGATTTCGGGCGCGTGGCCGCGATCTCCGCAGTCTCCGCTGCTGTGGCGTTCGGTCTCGCCGGCATCGTGCAGGATCGATGGCTGGTCCTCAGTCTCATGACCATCGCCACTGCGTCGATGCTGTCGCTCTCCGTGACGTTCTGGGGGTTGCCTCCCGAGGTCCTGGCTGGAGAAAAGGCGGCTGTGGGAATCCCTCTCGTAAATGCCGCCGGATTTGCCGGAGCGTTGATCAGCCCGGTCGCCATCGGCTGGATCGCCCAATCACTCGGGAGCCTGAGCGGCGGTATTATCCTCAGCGGGGTCTTTCTCGCCGGCTGCGCAGTGGCGCTGATCGGTTGGCGACGGGAGTTCCGAGTCCCGTATCCTAGAACGTAATGCCGGTCTCAAATCCGACCACTACCGCCGTCGGGTAGCTTCCCGCCGCGCCCGGATTCACCAGGACCTGAACGTCCGGCGTGACATAAGCCCAAGGTGTAATCGAGATCGAATAGGCAAACTCCAGCGCCATTTCGTTGGTGGGGCCGGGATTGCCCACGGACTGCTCCAGTCGCTTCAGATCCTCGCTGAAAAACGCGCAGGAAAACGCCACGCCGCATTGATCGCGTTCCCGCCCGGGAACCAGCCCTTGATAGAACGCTCCACCCATGAAGAACCACGGCACGTAATTGCGATCCGGCGGGAAATAGGTCACCGATCCAAAGAGAGTCAGCCCCTCCTGCCCTCCCGTGCCGCCGGGCTCCCGGTAAACCATCTGGCTCGCAGTCGCGTACATCCCCCAGTTTCCCCAGACCTGATCGCCTGACTGAAAGTCATCATATGGCGCGGTGGAGATAATGCCTCCGATCTTGTAGGCTCCCGGGTTTCCGCCGAACCACGTCTCCGGACCGGTGGAGGAAAGCTGCGATTCCTTTCCGTCGGACGCCACATTGTAGGTGCCCGTATACATGCCAAGCTCCATGATCTCGATCGTCCCCGATCGCGGACGCATCGAGAAATCGCACCCGTGAGCGCTATTGATCTCCAGCGAGGTATCGGCGCTGAACACCCCGGCGAGAAAATACGCATACTCGACCGGCTGTACATTCACCAACGCGCCCCACCGCGCGGAATTCGTTCCCGTAAAAGCTACGTCATTGGAGATGGCTCCGGGATAGCCACTCATCGAAGCATTCATAAACAGTGACGACTGCGGGATGTGGGCAAAAGTGTTGTTCAAGACCAACCGTCCCGCCGACACCTGGAACTTATCATCAAAGCCCTCCCAACTTAGGCTAAGCTGCCCCAGGCGAAAGCTGCGATTGGCTTCGGAGACAGGACTCATCAGCGGCGTGGAACCCACGATATCGGCGATGAAACTTCCGTCGGTCTGCCGGGCGGAAATGGAGATCGACCAACCCTCCAGGCCGATCAGCTTGCCCAGGTCCAGGATGGCGCTCATGAAGAAAACATCCGTGTAGGCCGCGCCCTGCGACTTGCCGCCCAGCACACCGCCCATGACTGATCCTGTATACGTGCCCGCCAGCGTCACGCCATGCTCCAGCGCCCACAGCCGAAAGCCGAAAATCGCCCCCAGCGCCTGCGGCTGATCGAGCCAGTTCTTTTGCAAATAGTCCTCCGGCGACATGTTCCACTGAAACATGAAGGTCGTCTGCTCACCTCGAAACGGCCCCACCCTTCCCGTGCGGCCATCCGCCGCGATCTGAGCCCCGGCGTTGTCCGACAATATCAAGGCTAACGCAACGAGAGCCGCGCGAAATCTCTCACGCAGCATATACCGGACGCCGATCCCAAGGCTCCTCGCGCACATCTCCGGAAGACTCCTAGGCTGGACTGGAAATTTGACAATTCCAAACGAGACTGGATTTTCCGCTGTTCTGGAGAAACTATCTCCCTTGTGAAAACTTGGGTGGTTTATGCCATTATCTCGATGGTTTTTGCGGGCCTGACCTCGGTGATCGCCAAGATGGGCCTCTCGGGAATTTCTGGTGAACTTGGCCTGGCGATCCGGACCTGCTTTGTCTTTGCCATCGTCCTGGGCTTTGCCTTCGTCGTCGTGCCCGCCCAACAACTCGCGACGGTGACTCGCGACAATCTCTTCTGGCTCGGCGTCTCCGGTGTAACGACCTCACTTTCGTGGATCTTCTATTACAAGGCGCTCAAGGATGGCCAGGTCTCCACTATCGCCCTGATCGACAAGGGCAGCATGGTCATTGCCGTGGTCTGCGCCTACTTCATCCTGAAGGAACAGATCACCTGGCGGACCATCCTCGGAGGGTCGCTTATGCTCTCGGGACTGCTCGTTATCGCGAAACGCTAACCGTCTTCATTCGGCGGCCACTCAAAGCCATCGAGTTCCTTGGGCAGAACGGTCGGATCGCTCGGGTAAATCAGTGAAAGATCCATCTGGGACTTTGATCCCTGGAGAAACTCCAGTTCCTCGGGTGCGCCGAAGATCAGCCACAGCACCTCCTCGTCCGTGTCGTTGAAGGGCTGCCGGATCAACTCGGGAGGAACCCACACGCCGCCATATTTCGGTACGGTCACGGTATCATCCCCGATGCGCATCCTACCCGTTCCTTCCAGGACGAAATAAAACTCCTCGGCCCGGATGTGCTTGTGCAGCGTGTTGGCACTCTTGGGCGGCATGCGCCAGAGACGCGCCCCCATCTTTTCACTCCCGGTACGCTCGAGGTAATCGGCGTTCGGGACTTTCATCATATTCGATGGACGCCAGGTGAGATCTTCCGGCGTGATGAGATGATAACCGGCGGGCATAAGCGCATTATCCCGCCGGTTAGGCAGAAAGGCAATTCCCGGGACGATTACAGTCCGCTCATTTTTTCCATCTCTTCTGTGTAGCGGTTGCCGAGCACCGGCACCCGCGCGGCAGCCGCTGTGATTTCGGCCACGTCTTCAGCACTGAGCGTCAGCGAGACCGCACCGATATTTTCCTCGAGGCGATCCAGCCTCGTCGTACCGGGAATCGGAACGATCCAGGGCCTCTGCGCCAGCAGCCAGCCGAGGGCGATCTGTGCGGGAGTGGCGCGGTGCTTCGTCGCAAACTTGCCCAACAATCTCACGAGTGCCTGGTTTGCCTCGATGGCTTCGGGGGTGAATCTGGGCAGGCGGGTACGGACATCCTTGCTGCCAAATGTGGCCGTCGTAATTGTCCCCGTGAGGAATCCTCGTCCCAGCGGGCTGTAGGGCACGAACCCAATTCCCAGGTCCTCGAGCAGTGGCAGGATTTCCTGCTCCGGCCCCCGCGTCCAGAGCGAGTATTCGCTTTGCAAAGCTGTCACCGGCTGAACGGCGTGAGCACGGCGGATCGTCCCCGCCCCAGCCTCGGACAGACCGAAGTGCTTCACCTTGCCTTGCGCGATCAGATCCTTGACTGTTCCCGCCACATCCTCGATCGGGACATTCGGGTCGACGCGATGCTGGTACAGGAGGTCGATGGTATCCACGCGGAGCCGTTTCAGACATCCGTCCACGGCCCGTCGAATTTGCTCGGGGCGGCTATTGACGCCCGGCATCGCCTTCATTTCCCGGAGGTCGGCATTCGGATCAAGGTCCCAGCCAAACTTGGTGGCAATGATGACCTGATCACGCACCGGCTCGAGCGCTTCGCCGACCAGATCCTCGTTCAGGTAGGGGCCGTAGACTTCCGCCGTGTCAAAGAAGGTGACACCGCGATCCACCGCGCCACGCAGGACGCCGATCATTTCATTCCGGTCCTTCGGCGGATCATAAAAGAAGCTCATTCCCATGCAGCCGAGGCCGATGGCGGAGACTTCCAGATTACTGTTTCCCAGAGTGCGTTTTTTCATAGTGCTGTCGCGCGTATTGGCGCGTCCTTTCAGTCGCGAGACGAGTTGAGAGACCTCCACTGGCCCGGGGACGTTCCCTCCCAGAGCTGGAAGGCCCGGAAGAAGGAATTTGTATCCTCGTAGCCGAGGAGGTGCGCCGCCTCGGTGAGTTCCACCGTGCTTTGCCTGAGATAGTGGTGAGCGAGCTCGCGACGAGTATCCTCCACCACTTGTTGAAATGAGATGCCTGCCTCGGTGAGGCGGCGCTGCAAGGTCCGCACGCTCATGCCGAGCTGACGGGCGATATCGCCCAGCACGGGACGTTTCCCGGCGAGCGAACGCTTAACCGTTTGTTTGACCTGATCCCCCACGGAAGCCCCGGCCTTCCACTCGCGGAACTCCGCCTCCATCTGCTCGCCCACCACTTTCAGCAGGTCGGCATTGTGGGTGACAAAGGGGCGGTCAAGATCGCTGGCGCGAAAGATGACCGCATTGCGGGCGGCATTGAATCGAACACGGCAGCCGAAATGCGCCTCCAGCGTCTCGCGGTGCTGCAATGAGCGGGTGAGTTCCAACCGGATCGGCCGTGCCTGCCCCTCCGTGCCGCGCCGACCGATCGAGCAAATCCATGAGAGGCACAAATCCACCAGCGTGCCCGGCTCCTCCTGGTCGGCCTCGAGAAAGAGAAACTCCACTGCCGCCTCGCCGCCTTCCTGCTGGATGCGGATCATCTCCGGGCAGGTGATTTGCTTATACCGGGAGAGCCTCTGCAGCGCATCGCGAAACGACTGGCTGCACAGGGCGGTGAGAGCCGCCGCATTGAACCTCTCCACCCGCTCCTCCGTGCCAAGCCTCAATCCGATGCACGGGTCTCCGCTGGTCTCCCCCACCGCCCGCCAGAGCGAGAACAGCTCGTCGGTTGTGAGATAGATCCGCTCCTGCTGGAACAGGTCTGCTGGCAGGCTGGCGCGCTGGAGGACGGCCCCCAGCGCGAGTCCATGCTCGCTCAATCGATCCGCGAGGATGTTGGAAACCCGGAAGCGATTACTCATGCCTTCAGCGACGCCATGTCGATGACGAAGCGATAGCGCACGTCCTGCTTGAGCAGGCGCTCCCATGCCTCGTTAACCTTCTGGATTGGGATGATCTCGATGTCCGAGGTGATTCCCTTTTCGGCGCAGAAATCCAGCATCTCCTGGGTCTCCGCGATGCCGCCGATACCGGAACCGGCAAAGTTGCGACGAGGCATGATGACGTTGAAGGCAGCCACCGGCAGCGGATGCTCCGGTACCCCGACCAGCGTGAGCGTGCCATCGAGTTTTACCAGTGAGAGATAGGCATTGATGTCATGCTGGGCCGAGACCGTATCGAGGATGAAGTCAAAACTCGCGGTGTGCTTTGCCATGGCGTCAGCGTCCTTTGATACGACCACCTCATCCGCACCGAGACGCAGACCGTCTTCGATCTTGCCCGGTGAGGTGGTGAAGAGCACGACATGCGCTCCGAAAGCGTGGGCGAACTTCACGCCCATGTGCCCCAGCCCACCGAGGCCGACGATGCCGACCTTCTGGCCCGGCCCCACCTTCCAATGGCGCAATGGCGAGTAGGTCGTAATGCCCGCGCAGAGCAACGGCGCGGTCGCGGCGAGGTCGAGACCCTCCGGTACGCGAAGCACAAAATCCTGATCGACCACGATGCGGTCGGAATAACCGCCGAAGGTCGGTCCGCCAAGATGGTGATCCTCGCTATTGTAGGTAAATGTCGCGATGTTCTGGCAATACTGCTCCAGACCCGACTTGCAGCTCGGGCACTCGCGACAGGAGTCCACCATGCATCCGACCGCGCTCAGGTCGCCGGCTTTGAACTTCGTCACCTTCTCGCCGACTCGCACAACGCGACCGACGATCTCATGACCCGGCACGCAAGGGTAAATCGTGTTGTGCCATTCGTTGCGGGCCTGATGCAGGTCCGAGTGACAGACTCCGCAGTAGAGAATGTCGATCTCGACATCGAGCGGACCGGGGTCCCGGCGGTTGATGGGAAAGGGAGCGAGGGTGGAAGCGGCGTCTTGGGCCGCATACGCGCGGACATTCGTGTTAGCCATGGACACACCATAGCTTCGCCTGGCCTTTTCTCACTTGCAAATCACGCCAATCAACTCGCAAAACACGCCACGCCAAATGGCGTATGCCACTTATTGCAGCTCGAAATTGATATTCACCGTGTACTCGCCGCCGCTGCCGAGGCCGGAAGGGAGCGGGTCAATTTGGGAAACACGCTTGGCCGCCTCCATCACAGAATTATCCATCACGACATTGCCGCTGCTACGCACAATTTTCACCTCGGCAATGGAACCGTCCGCCTTAATGCGGATTTGTACGGTACAAACGAAGTTCTTTGCCGAGTCGAAGATCGATGTCGGCTGCTCCCACTGGCTGTAAAAACGGTCGTGGATCAACTCATGATACCAGCCGAACTGCGAAGCATTCCCGCCTCCACCACCCGGTTTTCCGGATGACGCTCCGCCCCCCGGCCCCGATTCGCTGCCGCTTGTCGGCTTGTCGGAAGAGGAGTTCTTTGCTCCGCCACCAGAGCCCGGCGTGGCTCCCGGTTTGGGAGTGGCCTTGGAGGACCCTGAGTCCGACTTCGCCGATGGCGAGGAACTCGCCTTGGGCGACGCTTTCGGCGAGGCCTTGGGCGAAGCGCTGGCCTTCGGCTTCGGCGAAGCGGAAGGCGTTGGCTTCGGAGACGGTTTCGGCGTCACCGAGGGACTCGGCTTCGGAGTAGGTTTAGGCGTCGGCGTCGCCGTGGGTTTTGGAGTCGGGGTAGGCGTTGGCTTCGGTGTGGGAGTCGGCGTCGGTTTGGGCGTGGGTGTAGGGGTTGGCTTGGGGGTCGGCGTCGGGGTTGGTGTCGGCGTCGGAGTAGCCAGCGGGATCGTCTCCTCCATGGTTGGTTCGGGGGTCGGAGGCGGAGGAGTCATTTCCGGAGTGGGCTCTGGAGTCGGCGGAGGGGTGGGCTCGGGCGCTGCCTCCGGGGTCGGTTCCGGCGTCGGATTGGATTCAGGTTCCGGCGTATTGGCCGCTCCCGCATCACCCGCGGCGGCAGCAGAGAAGGTGCCTGGGTCCATCCAGATCACCTCGCCCTGCGGCTTCTTGATCTCGCGGCGGGCAAGGAAGAGGATCGCCCCCAGCACGAGGATGTGCACGAGGGCGATGATGATGAAATTGCGCCGAAATTGGCGGTCGCCCATCAGTTGCGGGGAGGCGCCGCATCCTCGGGGCGCGTCATGACGCCCACCTTGGCGATGCCCACTTGTTTGAGGATATCCATTACGCCGATGAACTTCTGAATGGCAAGGTCCCGGTCTGGTCGCACGACCACGGCAATCTGCGGGTCCTGAGCCTTCAGAGCGGCAAGCTGATCGGGCAGGAGCGCCAGCGATGTCACCTCGCCGTTCAGCTTGATGTTGTCATTGCGATCCATCTCGATCATCTGGACCTGCGAAGGGTTGACCTCGCTCTTCGCGGTCGAGCTCGATGGCACCACCAGCTCGATGCTGTTTTCCATGAGCGGCGTGGTGATCATGAAGATGATCAGGAGCACAAAGCACAGGTCGAGCAGCGGAGTGATGTTCAACTCCGTGAGCGTCGAGAGCGAATTGCGGCTGCTGAAGCGGCGCATGGCTTAGTGCGTGTAGGATTTGCGCGGCTCGCGTCCGCCGTGATCCACAAACTTGTGCTCGATCTCCGAGGAAAGCTCCGCGGCGAAATTCTCCGCCTGCACGATCATCGACCGCACGCTGGTGACGAGGAAATTGTAGCCAAACATCGCCGGAATGGCGACGAGCAGCCCAACGACCGTGGTGATCAGGGCGCCCGAAACGCCGGGAGCCATGGCGGCGAGATTCGCACTGCCCGACTGGGCGATGCCGGAGAAGGCGTCCATCACGCCCCAGACCGTACCGAGCAGGCCGAGGAAAGGCGCACCGCTGACGGCGGTGGAAAGAATGATCATCTGCGACTCGAGCTTCAGCCCCGCCTCGCCCACCGCGCGCTCCATGGCCACGGTCACGGCTCGCATCTGCGAGGGGGAGATTTTCTCCGCGCTATCGAGCCGGGCGCGGAAAGTCTCGTCCACCTCCGTGGACCCGAGCATCTGGAAGCAAAGCTCGCTGCAACCCGCCTTGTAGATCTCATAAAGGGGCGAACCCTCAAAGCGAAGCCCCTGCTCGTAAATGCGCAGCGGAGCGCGATCGCGGTGAAAGAGCACGGAAAAGCGTCCCGACTGCCTTTTGGCGAAGTTCAGGTACCGGATCTTGGTCACCATGACCGACCAGCTGAAGATAGACGCCAGAAAGAGCCCCAGGAGCACGGCCTTTCCCTCGACGGTCGATTCGAGAAAAGCGTACACCAGACCCGTTGCCAGCGGCAGCGTGATTCCAGTTGCCATCATTACCGGGGCAAAGATTTGCCCAACTCCCGCCCGGAGTCACTAAACTTTTTGCCACCCAACCATTTCCTGCTTATGTAGGGCCGTCATGACAGCCCGCCTCATCTGCGTCCTTGCCGCCACGGTCCTCATTGGCTCCCCGACCCTGCGCGCACAGGACGGCCCGCCTCGCGACAATCCGTACGACGTGATCGGTCGGGTGCTTGCCCCTTTCATGCCGGTCCTCTTGTCGGGCGGCAAGGGCACCAACAATGCCTGCGTGATGACACTTACGATGACCGAGGTCACCGGCCACCTGCCCAAGCAGATGGAAGGCTCCATTCTCAAAGCCGCCGTCGAGTTTCCGGACAAAGTCCGCCTCCAGGCTCCCGTCCTCGGTGAGGAAATCACCGTCTGCCGCAATGGCAACGATGTCTGGGCCGTTCCCGGCGCCAAGGTCGAGTACCTCCTCAAGCAGTTCAAGGTGAAGCCCGGCAAGACAGTAAAAAAGGGCACCCCGATCTTTCTGCCGCTCACTGCGCAGCAGGCCGCCTTTATCCCCGCCCTCTTCACGATTTATAACGCCGATACGGCGGAGATCAGCAATCTCGATGGCGAGGATTGCCGCCTGATTACGGCCGGCCTCATGCCTGATCTTGCCAGGGCAGCCAAGGCGGAAGGCTTTCGCGCCATGTTGTGGATCGGGCCGGGCTACCTCCCACGCCGCATTACCATCAAGCAGCCGGATCTCTCCGCCACGGTCACGATCACCGACCTGAAGTTTGGCCCCGCTCTCCAGCCAGCCATGTGGCAGCCGCCCGCCGGGGTCACGGATATCTACCACACTGATGCCGACCATCTCGATGGAGTGCTCTACGTCATCATGAACTCCCTCAAGACGAAGGACATCGCTCCCACCGCTGCTCCGGGCGATACTCCGGCCGTCCAGTAATCTCTTCCCCCAGCGTCATGTCGCCTACCGCCCGACTCATCCTGATCATTGTCCTGGCTCTGGCCAGCGTCACCGCGGTCACCCTTGCCTTCCGATACGATCACGATATCCGCAAGGCCCTGGTGACAGCCCAGGGAAAGAAGTGGAAAAAGAGTGACGACTACAAGTTCTACACCAGCGTACGGAAATTCGGTGATTACCCGCAAATCGTCGCCCTGGCCATAGTCGGACTCCTTATCGCGTGGAAGCTGAGGAGCCGCGAGTGGATGCGCATCCTTGTTGCCGCCCTCATTGCCTCGACCCTCGCTGGAATGCTCGCCAACGCCTCCCGCCTCACCACGGGCCGCACCCGGCCCCGCGAGAGTCCCAAGATCGAGCAGGGATTCTATGGCCCCTGGCACAATGGGAAACTCCTCATCGGCGACCCTCGCTACAACTCCTTCCCATCGGGGCATACGGCGACGGCCTTTGGTTTCGCCGGGGTCGTGCTTTTCGCCAGCCCATGGATCGGTATCGCTGCCCTCGTCCCCGCCGCCCTGATCGCCTGGGCCAGCGTCGTCATCGGAGCGCACCATCCCTCGGATGTGGTGATTTCCATCATCCTGTCACTGATCGTGGCGTTTTTTGTCTGGCGCTGGGTGCGCACCAAGGGCGACCTCACCTGGCTCCTCCTCGTTCGCAAGGCGAAACAGATCCGCAACGCCCGGAAAAAAGCTGCCGGAAAGTAAATTTGCCCCCGAGGGCGCTCACGGCGAGTTTTTACTTTTCTTGTGGCCGAGTTGCTTACAAGTTCACGAAAATCTATGGCCTACACGACAGTGACACCACCAGCAGGGGGAAAAATCTCGATCACGAACGGGAAGCTCAATGTGCCGGATAATCCGGTGCTTCCGTTCATCCGCGGCGACGGAACCGGTCCGGACATCTGGGCGGCGAGCGAGCGCGTTTTTGACGCGGCGGTGGAAAAAGCCTACGGCGGCAAGAAGAAGATCGCTTGGTTCGAGGTCTTCGCCGGTGAAGCTTCCAAGACCAAGTTCGACAACTGGCTCCCGGACGACACGGTCGAGGCTTTCAACGAATACCTCGTCGGCATCAAGGGCCCGCTCACGACTCCCGTCGGCGGCGGCATCCGTTCCCTGAACGTCGCCCTCCGTCAGCTCCTCGACCTCTACGTCTGTCTGCGCCCCGTGCAGTACTTCACGGGCGTGCCCTCGCCGGTCAAGGCTCCGGAAAAGGTCGACATGGTCATCTTCCGTGAGAACACCGAGGACATCTACGCTGGCATCGACTTCCAGGCCGGCAGCGAGCAGGCGCTCAAGACCCTCGAGTTCCTCAAGGCGAACTACCCGAAGGAATTCAAGAAAGTCCGCTTCGGCGAAGAGGACATCGCATCCGTCGGCGTCGGCATCAAGCCCGTGTCCAAGCCCGGCACCCAGCGCCTCGTGCGCTCGGCCATCCAGTACGCCATCGACCAGGGCAAGAAGTCCGTCACGTTCGTCCACAAGGGCAACATCATGAAGTACACGGAAGGCGCCTTCCGTGACTGGGGCTACGAAGTCGCCAAGAGCGAGTTCGGCGCGGTCGAAATCGACGGCGGCCCGTGGTGCAAGCTCCCGAATGGCATCATCATCAAGGACGCCATCGCCGACATCACGCTCCAGCAGGTGCTCACCCGCCCCGAGGATTTCGACGTCATTGCGACGCTCAACCTCAATGGTGACTACCTCTCCGACGCCCTCGCGGCCCAGGTGGGTGGCATCGGCATCGCTCCCGGCGGCAACATCAATTACCTCACCGGCCACGCCATCTTCGAAGCCACGCACGGCACCGCTCCGAAGTACGCCAACCAGGACGTCGTGAACCCCGGTTCCGTCGTGCTCTCCGGCGAGATGATGTTCCGTTACCTCGGCTGGAACGAAGCCGCCGACCTCATCATCAAGGGTCTCAACGGCGCGATCGGCTCCAAGAAGGTCACCTACGACTTCGCCCGCCTCATGGAAGGCGCGACGAAGATCAAGTGCTCGGAATTCGGCGACAACATCATCGCCCACATGTAAGTCACCGATTCCCTCAAGGAATCACCCAAGGCGCGGCCGGTATCCGGTCGCGCCTTTTATTTTGCCCCGCTTTCCTTCAGCCAGGCCGCAATCTCCGGCCACGCAGAAAGCATCAGCGGAGTATCATTATGATCGGCTTGCGCCGTCACCCAGAGCCGCTTCACACCGGGATAGGCTTCGTACAGTGCTCGCCCGAGCTGTGCGGGGACAGTGCGGTCATCCTCTGCCAGGAGAAAAGCGACCGGGCCGGGGTAGTCCTTCAGATTCTCAACGGAATTGAACCGATGCCGGATCAGCAGGGATACCGGAAGCATGGGATAATGCACCTGCGCAGCATGGACGAGGGAATCAAACGGCGTGATCAGCACCAGCGCCTGGACAAGCTTCGGGCGTCCGCGCACCGCTCCGCAAGCCACCCCGGTGCCGATGGATTCACCCAGCACCCAGATGCTTTGGGCTCCCCCGAGAGCGAGTCCATCCAGAGCTTGCACTGCAGCCTCCGTCATTGGCTTTTCCCCGGGCCGCCCAGATCGATCCGCGTAGCCCGGATATTCCAATACGTAGAACTTTCTGGAGTTACCATGGAGGAAAGAAGGGTAATCGGCCCGATGCAGCGCCGCTCCGGCATTTCCGTGAAAAAGAACGATAACCTCCCGGGGATCGCCTGCCTTGGACTGCCATCCGATGCGCGTGCCTCGAGCATCGCGCCACGGAATCAAACCCGCGCGATTGGCTTCCGTTTCCAGGCCGCCCGCATCACCCCGCCATGGATGAAAAATCAGCTGATCCTGATAAACGTAAGCTGCCACCAGCAGAACGGCGAAAAGAACGATGAAGGCGATGATCCACTCAGCCATGCGACGAAGGAGGGGCATTACCGTCAGGCTAAAGGGTTTCCGCATTCTTTTCACCTCGAAAACTCGACAGGCGGGATCGAGAGCGTAAGCTTCGCTGAAAGCGCAATGAAATCCGCCCTACCCTTCCTTGCCGTCTTGATCTCCGGCGTTATCACCCTTTCCGCACAGGACTCTGGAGGGGCACTCGCTGCTCTTAACGCCCTGCCCCAAAAATACCGCGATGGGGTACTCAAACTTTCTGCCGATAATGGCACGCCCAACCCTCCCCAGTGGTACATCACGGCATTGAACTCCGATGCGAGCAACACCATTCACTCCATCATCATCACGGATGGACAGATCACGAGTGAGAAGCTCTCTCTCGATCTGCGCTCGGCAGTGCAGAATAGCCCGCTAAACCTTGGGGCGATCCGCATCGGATCGACGGAGGCATGGAATGCTGCGGCGGGCTACTGTAGGGGAAAAGGAAAGACCTTGAGCAGCGTAAGCTATGTCCTGCAGCAGCAGGGCAAGGACGCCGCACCGCTCTGGTCCATCTGGTGCTACGACAAGGGCGGCAGCTACATCGGATTCCTCAAGCTCCTCGCCACTACCGGCACTGTGATCTCCAGCGATTAGGACGATGAACGTCGGAGGCCTGATTTTTCCCGGCATCGATCAAGCCGACTTTACCGGTCCGTTCGAAGTCCTTTCCCGTCTGCCGGGAGCGGACTTTCTCGTCATCGGGAAGAATCTCTCTCCCGTTAAGGATGCCAAGCAATTAATCCTCACGCCGACCCACGATTTCACCTCCGCCCCGGATCTCGATATCCTCTTGGTTCCCGGCGGTTCCGGCGTGAATCGTCTGATGGAGGATGAGGAGACACTGGACTTCATCCGGGCACAGGTCTCCGCCGCCTCGATCACGCTCTCCGTCTGCACAGGAGCGCTCATCCTCGGTGCAGCGGGATTGCTTCAGGGGCGAAGAGCCACGACCCACTGGGCTGCGAAGCAGTTCCTCCCTGCTCTTGGAGCCATCCCGCAGGAGAACCGCGTGGTGGTCGATCTGCCCTTCGTCTTCGCAGCAGGTGTCACCTCGGGCATCGACGCCGCGCTTCAGGTGGCTGCCCTCGCCTCCGGCGAGGATGTCGCACGTCAGATCCAGCTTTATATCGAATATGCTCCAGCTCCTCCCTTCCCGGGCGGAACTCCCGAAACCAGCCCTGCCGAGGTCCTCGAGGCAGTCAATACCATTCTGAGCCCCACGGTGAACGAACGCGCCGCCATCGTCTCCCGGGTGCACCAAAAGCTTTTTCCTCATGATTGAAGCAGCCATCGCCTTTGTCCTGAGCAACTTCACCCTCACTTTCTTCGTGCTCGGCATTGTCGGAGCGTTTATCCGATGCTCAATGCTTTCGCCGGAAAGAAAGCGCTTCGAGACCGCTCGCATTTTTCTTGGCTGGTTTCTCTTTTTCTCCGTCGGCCTCAGCTTTCTTTACAACTTCGCGATGCACGTCTTCTTCGCAGAGATGGCGGCGCGATTCATCGGTTGGGCCAACAGCCCGTTCCAGTATGAGGTCGGCTACGCGAGTCTGGGATTTGGCATCGTGGGCATCATTGCCACATGGAGCAGGATCTCATTTCGTGCCGCCGCCCTGATTGGTCCGGCCTTCTTCCTCTGGGGTGCAGCCGCAGGCCACATTTACCAAATTGCCACCCAGCACAACATGGCTCCCGGAAATGCGGGAATCATGCTCTGGAGTGACATTCTGCTTCCGGTCATTGGCTTCATTCTACTCGGCTGGCAAAAAGCCGCAGAAAGAAAATACTAGAACTCTCCTTGCCTCCGGGCCGATTCACCCGCAAAGTCCTGACATGCTGAAACTCGGCAAAGCCACGATCTGGATTCTCCGCCTGCGGGCGGGAGCGTGGTCTATTGCCGTGTAAGTTTCTTTTCCAGCAAGTCAACCATCACCCGCCCGAGGCAACTCAGGCGGGTTTTTTCGTATTTATGACCACCCACCGATCCACCAGCGCAATCTCGACCTTTCTCATCGTGGCGATGAGCTCGGTGCTATTTTGCTCAAAGAGCGTCTTCGCGAAGCTCGCCTATTCTCTCGGCGCGGACGCACTCACCGTACTGTCGCTCCGCATGGGCTTTGCCCTGCCCTTCTTTATTGCGATGGTCATCCTCGGCTCCCGAGGACAAGCCCCGCTGACTGCTGCGATGTGGTTGAAGCTCGCGGGCCTCGGCTTCGTGGGGTATTACTTTTCCTCGCTCGTGAACTTCACCGGGCTGCAATACGTCAGCGTCGGGCTGGAGCGGGTCATCCTCTATACCTACCCCACCCTGCTCCTCGCCTTCTCCGCGCTGGTGCTGAAGAAACCCGTACGCGCCGCCGTGTGGCTGGCCAGTTCCATCACATGGCTGGGCATCCTCGCCGCCTTTGGTGGAGAAATGCACAACCCCGTCGCAAATGGTCATGCCGCTTTCGGAGCGATGCTCATTTTTGCGAGCGCAGTGAGCTATGGCGCATTTATTCTGCTAAGCGGCGACACGATCAGCCGTGTCGGATCGATGCGGTTCACAGGCATTGCGGTGGGATTCTCATGCGTTTTCATCCTTTCCCATGAAATACTAACACGCGACATCACAGGACTGGTGAATCAAAAGCCGGCCGTCTATGGGTATGGCCTGATCCTTGCCATTCTCGGCACTGTGCTTCCCGCCCTGCTCCTGAGCATCGGACTGAAGCGCGCCGGGGCGCAGCGATTTGCCATCATCTCTACCGTGGGACCAGTGACAACCTTTGCTCTGGCTTGGGCCGTGCTCGGAGAACGTCCCAACTTTGCCCAGCTTGGCGGATTCCTCCTCACGCTTGTTGGAGGACTCGGCGTCAGCCTGCTTAAGGAGTCGCCTAATCCAGCGAAACAAACTTCCCCGGATTCAGCAGGTTCTTCGGGTCGACGGCCTGCTTGATCCGCTGGTGCAAGGCGCGATTCTCCACAGAGAGCGCCTTGTCCCACCAGCGCATCTTGGCAAGACCGATGCCGTGCTCGCCGGTGATCGCGCCCTCCCAGGCGATGATCTGGCCAAAGAGTTCGTCGAGCGCGGCATCTGCGCGGGCGCGAATCTCCGGGTTATCGTAATCGCCCACCATGATGTTGGTGTGAATATTGCCGTCTCCCGCATGTCCGAAGCACGCGATGGGAAATCCGCTCCGCCCCTGCAAATCTCGGGCAAAATTCACAAGATCGACCAACCGCCCACGCGGCACGACGATGTCTTCATTGAGCTTGCGCAACCCCGTCGCCTTGAGGCTCTGTGAAAATGCGCGGCGCAGGTCCCAGATTTTCTCCCGATCCTCCTCGGTCGTGGCAACCTCGACTCCGGTCGACCCGCAGGATTCCAGCAGCTTTCCGAGCACCCTGGCCTCATTCATCACGCTTTCCTTCTGTCCATCGAGGTCGAGAAGCAACAAGGCATCGCCGGGAGGGAAATGCGCACCCGGCTTGTAATTGCGTGCTGCGTTGAGAGTAAACCCATCCGCCACCTCCAGCGCCGCCGGCAGAAACCCCTCGGCAAAAACAGCCTGCAGAGCTTTCGCTGCCGCTGCCATGTCGACAAATCCCGCCGACACCGAGGCCCGCGCGGGAGGAAGAGGCAATAGCCGGAGCGTCGCCTCCGTGATCACGCCAAGCAACCCTTCCGAGCCGCAAAAGAGGCCCACGAGGTCGAAGCCTGTCTTGTTCTTGTGCGTACGCCCGCCGCACCGCACCACGTCTCCCCCTGGCAGGACAACCTCCAGGCCAAGCACATAGCTGCGGGTCACGCCGTATTTCAGGCATCGCGGGCCGCCCGCGTTGGTCGCAATATTCCCTCCGATGCTGCAATCCCGCAGGCTGGCGGGATCGGGAGGATAAAAGAGCTTTTGCGCCTGCACGGCATCCTGCAGATCACCAGTGATGACGCCCGGTTCCACGACCGCGACAAAGTCCGTGTTGTGAATCTCCTTGATGCGCGCCAGGTTCCGCACACCCAGCACGATCCCGCCCCGCACCGGCACGCAACCGCCCACATACCCGTACCCCGCTCCACGTGTGGTGACTGGGATGTCGTTTTCATGAGACAGCCGCATCACGAGCGAGGCCTCCTCGGCATTGCGGGGAAACACCGCAAGATCCGGCTGATGGCTCGCAAACCATTTGTCGCCGCCAAGTTTCGCCAGATCACCCGCATCGGAAATCACGTTATCCGACCCGAGCTTCTTCTTCAGTTCGGCTGCGATGGTCGAAATGGGCGAGGATACACTACTCATTACGCGAGCATACACGATTGCCCTTGCGGATCGAAGCTCCACTTTTCAATCTGCGCTCAATCTACAACTGCTCATGCCCAAGATCGTCGTCCTCGATGGCTATACACTGAATCCGCTTCCCGCCGCAGAGTCCTCCCCCGACCATCCTTCGTGGCATGCCCTGGCCACCCTCGGTGACCTGACGATCCATGAACGCTCCACTCCCGCAGATATCCCCGCCCGCATCGCCGACGCCGAGATCGTACTCACAAACAAAGCACCACTCTCCCGCGAAACGATCTCCAGCCTGCCGCATCTGAAATACATCGGAGTGATGGCGACGGGCACCAACATCGTCGACCTCAAAGCTGCCAGCGAGCACGGCATCGTCGTTACCAATGTCCCCGGCTACTCGACCATGTCGGTCGCGCAGCATGTCTTTGCGCTCATCCTGGAACTCTGCTCGCAGGTCGGTCCACTGGATCGGGAGGTCAAATCTGGCCGCTGGCAAGCTTGTCCCGATTTTTGTTTCACCGTGGCTCCCCTGCACGAACTCGATGGCAAGACTCTCGGCATCGTGGGTCTCGGAGCCATCGGTCAGGCGGTTGCTCGGATTGGCGTCGCTTTTGGCATGAAAATCATCGCCACCGCCCGGTCACCTAAACAGGTCGATTTTCCCGTGGACTGGGTCTCGACCGAGGACCTGCTCCGCCGGGCGGACGTTGTCAGCCTGCATTGCCCGCTCACTCCCGAGACGCATCATTTGATTAACGCCAAGACCCTGGCTGGAATGAAGCCCTCCGCGCTCCTCATCAACACAGGACGCGGTCCCTTGGTCGAGGAGCAGGCCGTGGCGGCAGCACTCGAGGCGGGACAGCTCGGTGGCTACGGAGGCGACGTCCTGCTCGCGGAACCTCCCGTGCACGGAAGCCCGCTTATCTCTGCCCCGCGTTCCGTCCTTACCCCGCATGTCGCCTGGGCTTCCGTCGAGGCCCGCCAGCGACTGATGGATGCACTTGTCGGCAATGTGAAGGCCTTCCTTTCGGGAATTCCCTCCAACGTGGTCAATTCCCCTGTACGCTCTTGAATCCCGAGGAAGAAAGGACATTTCCCGTCGAGGCGAGCAGGTTGACCTTCCCGATGTAGACACCGTCGAGGTCAAAGCAGTTCAAGGTCCAGACCGACCCTGCATCGGAAGCCTCCTGATGCAGGGAGTAATCCACATGACCGATGATCTTGCCGCTCGCTGCCGCGATCGGCTCGACCACCAGATAGGCATCGCCGGAGTCCACCTGCACCGATTGAGGAGCGATCACAACCCGCTGGCGCATGCTCTCGACCAGATTCACGGAAGGCACATCCGAAATAACCTGCCCCTCGGCCACTGTGATGCGGTGGAGCACACCTTGATCGGCCGTATCCCGAGCGAGAATGATCCACTGCTTCGGCTCCGGCGTCCCGCCCGAAGCCGACACATCGACGATACCGCCGGCATATTTCGGATCGAGCGACAACATCGCGGCAACGGCCCATTTCGGCGGCGGTGCAGGAGTCGCTGGCTGAGCCTGCGGCGCCACGATGGCGGGCGGCTGAACCACGCCGACCGAGTCATCCTCCACGACCCAACCAGTTGGTTGAGGTTGATTCTGGGCAAAGGCGATCCCTCCTATTACGACCATAAGAAAAACCCAAAGGAGGGATTTTACGTTCGGCATGCGCCTCAACATAGCGGCAGTCACCGACGCGGCTAGCCGAAATCTCAGGCTTCGAACTTCGACTCGAGCACCTCGTTTTCCACGGCAGGAGCCCGGCGGACAGGCATGCCCACGATCTTGCCATCCGGCGGATCGTCGTCGTGGTTCTCAGCGGTGATGGAGGTGTAGCTCAGGCAGCTAATCTCATCGAGGGAGGTATTGCCATTGAGGACCTGCACGAGCCCCTCCTGATACAGGGTCAGCATCCCCTGCCGGAAGGCAAGACGGCGCATCTGACTCTGAGGAGCATTACGGGAGATCAGATCGCCCAGCGCATGGTCGACAGCCACGAGTTCCATCAAAGCCAGACGTCCGCTGTACCCGCTCTCATTGCACTCGGGGCAACCGTTCTTCGAATAGATCGAAGTCACCTCGGGTTTGATCGGGACCATGTTGGCGTCAAAAATCGCCTGGATCTCCGGAGTGATCGGAGTCGGTCTTTTGCAGAAAGTGCATAGACGACGCACGAGACGCTGGGCCTGGGTAAGGGCGAGTGAATCTGCCAGCAAATAAGCAGGCACTCCCATGGAAATAAGCCGGCTCACGGCGCGCAGGCAGTCATTGGCGTGCAGTGTGGTCAGCACGAGGTGACCTGTGAGAGCGGCATTGATTGCTGCCATCGCCGTTTCGTTATCACGACACTCACCGATAAGAATCACGTCGGGATCGGCACGCATCAGACGTCGCAGGCCTTCCGCGAAATCCAGATTATGGATCGGGTCGGTCTGCGTCTGGTTCATGCCTTCGATCTCGTACTCGATCGGGTCCTCCACTGTGTGGATGTTGATATTCTCGCTATTAATGCTGTTGAGCAGAGCGTAGAGCGTAGTCGTCTTGCCGCTGCCGGTCGGGCCGGTGATGAGGATGAGCCCCTGGTCGCGGCCCATCGCGTCAGTCAGCAGCTTCGTCTGCCGTGGCGAGAGCTTGAGCTCGGAGAGCTTCTTCAGGCCCCCATCCTTGTCGAGAAAGCGGATCGTGATTTTCTGGAGATCCTTGCGGCAGGGAATAGCCGACACACGGCAATCCACGCGCTTTTTACCCAGGATGAGCGAGAACCGGGCGTCCTGCGCATCCTGGCGGCGCTGGCCCATGTTGGCGTAGTTTTTGATGAGGCTGATGAAACGGGCCAGCATCTCCTCGGGACAGGAGTGAATGACCTTCATCTCGCCATCGATACGCGCACGGAATCGGGCTGTGTTGAAATACTTCTCGATATGCAGATCGCTCGCGCGTCCCGTGATCGCGCGGTACAGCACCCAATGGACGACCTGCTCAGAGGTCACATTGATGCTCGAGGGATTGATGCGTTGCACCTCCTGCAAGTCGATCTCGACGATGTTTGCGACGTCCGAGTACGTGAGATCCCCGGAAATCTCGACCGCACCAGATGCCGCCACCCGACCGCGCTCCTTGGCGATGATCGCCATGATCGTGTCGCGATCCGCATAGATCGTCCGAAAATCGATCGCCTCATTCCCGCTGGAGAGCCACTCGTCCTCAAAGGCGAAATTGTTTTTCTCTGCCGAGAGCAGATAGACCACCTTGCTCCCGCAATACATCGGATAAACCGCATGCTTCTCGAGAAGGTTCTCGGAGAACATCGTCTGGGAAGGTGCATACTCCGGGTTGAAGCACGGCTCACCTGTCGCAAGATGATGCACCGTACAGGCATAATGCCGGGGCAATCCCTTCAGGGCCGAGTAGTCATGGTGCGCTCCCTCGGCGAGGGAACGGCGTTCCTGCTCAAGCTTTGCCCGGACCTCGACATCATCGAGCGGAAACTCCCGGAGCATCCATCCGAGCACCTCGGAGTATCCCTGATCAGGCTGAAGAGGTTCGGAAAACCGGATGCGATTGGTGTTTTCCAGTGGACTCGTCGCCACCCGGTCAAACACATCCCGACGCAAGGTATCGTATTTAGCCTTGGGAATCAGCACCGGCACGAGCAACTCGGCGGGAATCTTCCAAAATTCCGAGCAGGCCGGATTGTAATGCGCACAAATCAAAAGAGGGCCGACAGTACCCAGCGGCAACCACGGCTCCGAATCATCGGTCGCCACCGCAAGCCGCCGGAACAACGCCTCAGCCTGAGTCGAGCAAGCCGTGCGGTTCGGGTCGAGCGGCAAAATCTGGAAAAGAGAGGCCAGCCACTCGAGTGCCTGCTCGGGCGGGACGCCATTTCGCTGAGCGAGTACGACGTGGAGCTCCTCTCCTGGAGACACGGACTCATCGACCTCGTAGCCACAGCTACGAAGCGCGTCCTGCAAAAATCTCCAGTCGTTTTCTTTCACCAGGGTGCTCCTACGGGTCTATAGCCATTGGGGAACGAGGCTCCGCCGCCCGCCATCTCTCCGAGACGCATCAGATTGATACCGTCACCTGTTGCATTTGGATTCACCATCTCGAACATTCGGCCATTCCAGATGGCCCGATAATCTTGGGGATCGCTCGAGCGGACAAAATCAAACATCGGATTGAGATACGGCGAACCGGGCGCTTGTCGCGACACGGCACTGTCTCTATACTGTAACGACAGGAAAATTGCAAGCTCATCGTCCGTTCCCTCCTCGGGGGCTAACACCAACTCCCAGTTGGCTTGATTGAAACTCTGAACGGCTGCGTTGAGCGAGCGCATGTTCTTTTCCGCCACCGCCGCTTTCGACTGCGTCGCCACTCCGCCAATGATCGGAATGCAAACTGCAGCCAGGACGCCGATGGCTCCGATGACGATTATTACTTCCGTTAGGGAAAAACCCGATCGCCCCTTCTTCCCCCAAGGTGCAACGGGATGAAGAGCAGCCATCATATCTGACTCCTAATAGGCGATAGCCGCGTTGCCCGGGCCTTTTAGCGTCGCCTTGGAAAGCGGCACCAACGTGGCTGGGAAGGTAACGGTATAACCCAGCGGCATGTAGTTATCCAAGGTATCGGGAGCAAAGGCCAGATACGGCGCGAGCTGGATGTACCGCTGGTCATCCGTGGTTGCACCGGTCCAGTTTGCGGTCGCAGCAGACTGTCCGGCTGCCTGCACATAGGTTGCCATCGCCATGTTCAGGCTCTCGGCTCGTGCCATGGCGAGATTCTTTTCGCTGTCCTCCTTGATACGAATCAGATTGGGGATGGCAAGGAATGTAATGATCCCGATGATGGCGACAGCAGCCAGCACCTCGACGAGCGAAAACCCGCGATGACGGATCTGGAAATTCATTGGGAGGAATAGGTGGAGAGCTGAACGCTCGGGTAGCCATTGGCTGGCCAGGTGGAGAAGCTCAAGGCATTCCCCTGCATGATCATGGAATCACTGCGGATGTAATTGCCGACAGCAGTCAGGTTTCCCCGGGTCGAGCTATCGAGATAGTCCTGAATGAGCGCGAGCTTCTGCGCTCCCGTCGCGGCGGCGTTATAATTCGACCGCGCGACCTGGAGGCTCCTGGTTCCGCTGGACTCTGCCGCGACCCAGGCATTAAGCGCCTCCTGCACCACTACCGCCTGTTGACGAGCCAACACCGCGTGGGTATCCCGCGCGGTGTTGGTTATCGAGGCCACAATCAGCGCCGCCATGATTCCAATGACGGCGATGACGACAAGGAGTTCGATCAGGGTGAATGCCGTATTCCCACTACGAGTATCATGTCGATCGGGAAACATCATTCAACCGTTACCTAAGGGAGTTCCTAGTTGGACTTTGGCGAGGTGGAATACGAAGGCAGGCCATTGCCACCATAAGTGAGGTATTTGTCGGCTGCAGTAACCTCAGCGGCCGAAAGGGGCGAAATACCAAAATTCAGTCCGTTCGTGCTGACGCCGGCAACCAGACTATCAACTACACCCTGAGTGGTTGTCCACTGGTTCGTTATTCCAGCCGCTCTGGCCGCGGAAGCCACGGACGCAATATTTTGCGCGTTTCGCTGGTCTTTGGCGGACGTAGCCGACGAAGTGATATTTGCGATATTCGGGATTGCAATAGCTGCAATGATCGCGATCACTGCAACAACCACGAGAAGTTCCACAAGGCTGAAGCCCTGAGCCGACGAGAGATGCTTGGATTTCATAGCATCCCTATCATGGCAAGAAGTTCGCACTTTCGCTACAGCAGGAAACCCGCAATTCCTCTTAGGAATTCCCTGTAGGGATTCACGCAACAGTTGCATCACGCTTCGATGATTTTATTGCGGATGGCGTACCGAACCAGCTCACTGATCGAGTGAAGCCCCAGCTTCCGCATCACCGCGGCCCGATGTGTTTCCGCTGTTTTGACGCTGATCCCCAAGACCGCAGCAACCTCCTTGTTACTCTTGCCCTCCGCGAGGAGCTGAATGATCTCCCGCTCGCGGGAACTCGGCTTGGGCTGAGTACTTTCTGGCGTGTGCGGCAAATCCTTGTGCAAAAAGCTCTCAAAGATGACCTCCGAGAGCTTGGAGCTGAAATAGCGCGAACCCGACGCGACTGTACGGATCGCCGTGATGAGGTGCCTGCCAGCGTCGGACTTGAGCAGGTAGCCGTGAGCCCCGGCATTAAAAACCTCCAGCACCAACTGCTCCGCATCGTGCATGGTAAACATGAGCACTCGCGTCCTCGGCGACTGCCTCAAAATCTGTCGTGTCGCCTCGATTCCGTTCAAACCCGGCATGCTGATATCCAGCACAACCACATCGGGAGTCGTCTGCGTAACGATATCGACGGCATCCCTACCGATGGTAGCCTCGCCGCATAGCTCCATGTCCGGTTCGCTCTCGATCAGATTGCGGACCCCTTGGCGGACGATTTCATGGTCGTCTGCGATGACGATCCTAATCGGCAGTTGGTCGGACATGGTTGGAATCAAGCCCCAGAGTAGCGGTTACGACAACCCCAAATGATGAACTGGCCACATCCAGCGAGCCCCCGAGATTGGACAACCTCTCCCTCATTCCCGCCAAGCCGACCCCGCCGCCCATGCCCCCGGCCTCGAGTACTTCAGGATCGGGGAAGCCCCTTCCATTGTCTCGGATTTCCAGCGAGACCTCATTTTCCGTATGGTGCAGCGTGATCCAGACATCGTCCGCCCGGGAGTGCCGGTACACATTGGTCATCGCCTCCTGTACCACCCGGAAAAGCGGCATCTCAATCTCAGCCGCGAGACGAGGAAACAGCGGATCAACCTCGAGGTGCACGGCCATTCCCGTGCGCTTGGCGAATCCATCGACAAACCACTTCACAGCAAAGGCCAACCCAACCTCGTCGATGAGCGGTGGATGGAGCAAATAGGAGATATTTCTCAATTCCTTTGAGCACTCCTGCACGATCTCCCGGGTTTCCTTGATGATCCGGGTGGCTCGACCGTTTTTCGGCTGAATAATCGGCTCCAGCAGGCTGATATTCATTTCGAGCGCCGAGAGATTCTGAGCCGTGGAGTCATGCAACTCCCGAGCAATGCGTCGTCGCTCCTCATCCTGCAATCGCAGGAGCTTGGCGGAGAGAAGCCGCATCTGGTGTTCTCCCTCCACCCGTTCACTGATGTTGCGGAAATTCAGCTGGATGTAGTTGCGATCACCCACCAGATAACTGGAGCATCGCACCTCAGCATGAAGCGATGTCCCGTCCACACGATCCAGGCGACATTCCCGTTTACTGCCGCCGTAGACCTCCTTTGACGGCTGAGCCGACGCGTCACGGATAAGCGGCATGCACGGAGCAAAGATCGGAAGTTCCTGCAATCTCTTGCCCAGCACATCACTACCCGCCAGGAATAGCATGCGACAGAGACTCGTATTGATGTCGGTTACAAACATCGTTCCGACGTCGATCAACAGAATGCCGTCGGAGGAAGTCTCAAAGAGACGTCGAAACCTCCGCTCCGTTTCCAGAGCCTGTTTCTGCGCAAGAACCTGAGTGGTTACGTCAGAGGCCACCCACTGGCCGCCGCGGGAGCGCCCGTGATCGTCAAACCCCCGCCTGAGCGTAGTTCGCAACCACATGGAGTTCCTTCCATCAGGAAAGGAAAACTCCACCGTTTGGATCACCATCGGCCTGTCCTTGGAGAGACTCCCAAAAGCACGCCTCAGTTCACCAGCCACATCGTCGGGCAAGACCTCAAGCAGAACTGTATCCGCAATGGTCGCCCTGCCGTTCAGCAGATACCGACAGAAAACCTCATTGCCGAAAGTAAGGGTGAAATTCTCGTCAAATCGACAAATCAACTCCGCCTGATCTTCCACGATGGCGCGATACTGATCCTGAGAGTGTTCCAGCTTGGAGGCGAGATCCTCAATGCTTCTGGCCAGCGTGCCCAATTCATCATCGCCCTTAAACTCGAGTCGCACAGGCAAGCGCCCGGAGCGTTTTTCAAGTTCCAGCTTTCGAGTCAGGTCACTGATTCTCGCCAAGATGGTGCGATCCAGCAATATCCACACAAGAACCACCAGCGCGCTTCCCGCCAGAGAGATCCCGATCAAAAATACACTGCTGGCGTGCAGCCCCTCCTGCCGTAAAGGACGACCTTGCGAGACCTTGATGTAGCCAAGAGGCGTACCGTCAATACCTCTCAGCAAACGGATACCAGTGATTCTGTCACTGTTTTCCACATTGATAACGACATCCTGCTTATTGAAAAGATCGACGATATTTTCAGGAGAAATCACACCAGCTGTAGGTTCACCAAACGATCCAAAGCCGATCTCGGCAGAGAACATCTGTTCAATAAACGTCCAAGCGTCCTTGTCGAAAATTCGCCCAACGACAACTTTATTGGGCGCGCCATCCAACTTGAGGAAGCTCACACTGCAAAGCATATTGGAGATCACGACAAAGCCCGAGGAACACCCAGGCTTTCCATCCTTCGCTACACGGGACATCACCCCCCCGATTTGGGCATCCAACTTTTTCCGGATATTTTCATTACGGTAAAAAGCCCGACGCATCCTGCCGTCCTCGCCTACCACCGCGAAGAAATCTGCACGCAAATCTTCCAATGATCGCGTGACCTCTTCTTCTTTCAAATTCCTTGCTAATGAGCCTAGTGCAATATTTCGAAAAAATGGAATTTGTTCCCAATTGCTCAGCACCCCTTCCATTGCAGCGTCCTCCCTCCCCAGCAATAGAGCGACACGCTGCATTGTCGCTTTAAGCTCCCGGCTCTCAGTCTGACTAAATTCCCGGAGGATAATTAACTGTGTCAGCGCGGCTACTGCTCCCAGCAGCAATAGGGACGCCAACAAAAAAATAGCGAGCGCTCGGGAATATACTGTGCCCGGCCTGAGCTTCATCAGCGACTGACTTCAGCTGTAGGAACAGGCGCACCCGGCTTTTTCGGCAAGAGAACCTGACTCAGGTTGAAAATTGGACCGTAAATAGCGTAAATTAAAAAACCCACAACCACAGCCAGGAATACGATCATGAAAGGCTCCATGATCTTGTCGAGCTGGCCTGCAATGATATCAAGCTCCTCTTCATAATCTGCCGCGATTTCATCCAGCAACTCGTTCACTCCGCCTGTCTCACCGGCCATTTGAACTACACCGGCAATCATTCGTCCATCGGGGCCGAGTAAATGTGATTCCATAAGGAATCCTTCAGGCAGGGACATTCCTTCGATGATATGATCCCTCACCCGCAAAAAAAACTGTTCGAACTCCACATGGTTCGCACTCCTCGCGGAGATTTCAAGCGCAGTGCTGATTCGGACATTGGCATGCAGCAGCATGGACAAGCACCGAAAACTCACCATCGCGGCCGATTTTCGGATTATGTTCCCGACCGTGGGCACTCTGGTGAGAGTCAATTGAACTCGAGGAATTCGATATATCTTCGGCCAATATTTAAACAAGGCCCCCAAGCCAATGATTGGAATCAATACAAAGTAGGGCTGTTTGATCAACGTTTGAGAAAACGCCATCATCATGCGGGTAGCCACCGGCAGAGTCACATGCATCGCGCCGTAGAGCTTTGAAATTGCTGGCACGAGGGTAAAACTCATGACAATTACAACAGCAATGGCGAGCACCAGAACGATGGCCGGATAAACTAATCCAGCCCTCAGTTTCTTCAAAACACGTTGAGTCTTGTCATTTGAGCGTGCGACTTGCCGGAAAACTTCGTGAACCTGGCCCGACTCCTCACCGGCCCGTATCAACGCGACGATGTCCTCGGTAAAAAGGTCGGGATGCATGCCGAAGCAATCACTCAACTTCTCTCCCTCAAGCACTTTCTGAGCGATGTCCGCCACCGCTCCCCGGTACCTGGGTGTGGACAGGCGGCCCGAGATCAACTCCAGACTCTTGACGGTCGAGATATTCCGTTCCAGGCATCGAGCCAGACCGCCGAAGAGAGTCACCATCTCCTCCTTGCCGGGAGCCTTGGTGGTGCCGCGATGCACGGCTTCGTCAACACCCACAATATCCGTGACCACCGCGGTCTCGTTCGGCGCTTTTCCAGCGCCTAGGATCGCCTTTTGATCATCGTCGGTATCGACGATGACCGGGAAAGAACGAGCAGTGTTGATATTGGTAAGGACGACCTTCTTGAGCATGGCTATCGGATGCTGGGCCGCACGACTGTTATCGTATTTATCTGATTCGCGCCAGCAGTCGCTGAGGTGATCGCGGATCCGGATGTGAAGACCATCTCCAATGTCGCCGTCTCCACGGTGCCGAGGTTGGAAATTGTCAGGGAATTCGTGGTAAAGTTCATGCTCTGGACGCTGGATTCCGGAGGCAGCAGCGCGATTACCTCGTCCGGCGTAAAACCCAACCGGTAAAGCCTGGCCGCCTGCTCTTGATAGTTGAAGGCGCGAGAAACGGTCGCATTTCCTTCCTCAAAGGCCGTCATGGTGACCGCCAGGGCAGCAGCCGCGCCGATCGCTACGACCAGGATTCCCGCCGCAACGAGCGTCTCAACGAGCGTATATCCCTTGGTTTTCATTGGCGATAAACCTCCAGCCAGGCATTGCGATCCGCAAACGACTCAAGGTTTCCCCAGGCGGCGGCTTCCCGCTGAATCGTAACCGAGCCGCCCCCTGAGATCTGAAAGCCCCGGTTTGTGCGAAAGCCTCCTGTCACGGTCAGGCTGTGTCCGGCGAGGCTGAATGTCAGGGGGCAACTCTCAATCGAGCCTGCCAGGCGCCAGGAAGCATTGGCGCCGGAAAGCGAAACGGTGGCACTGCCATCAAGTTTTTTCAAACCGAGGTACACCCGGCGAGTATTGTTTCCTGAAAGGACAATGGATGTCGCGGCTCCAGCCGATGGCACGGTCTGGACGTAAACGATACGGGCCATGGGATAGCTTTCCCCTGTCACCCCATTCTCAACACCGATCAGGGTCAGCCTAGTCATGTTGCCCGAGATACTGTAATTTCCCGAAATCTGGCCCAGGTCGATCGTGACCCCTCCCGTGCCATCCGTAGTGGCTCCTCCCATCGTCTGGGCAATCTGGGGGTCCACCAACACCGGTGAAGAACCGACGAGCCGGGTTGCTAGTGAGTTGATACCGCCCGAGGGGCTCACCACATTCAGAGTGCCATCATAATACCCGCTCCCCGATGTCACCGGTATGAAGGGAAAATCCAGCTGAACCAAGGGTCCATCGGGGCCGTTGATGGTCGCCAATCCCGCCACCGTCGCAGCTTGGAAGGTCTTGGCTGTCAGCCCAAAGGAACCGGCCTGCCAGGCAACAAAATTCGCCGCTCCCATGACGACCCCACCCAGAAAAACGTTACTCCCCACAGGAGAAACCACCCCGCTTCTCTGCATCGTCAACAAGTCGCCGGCAAATATCGGGCTCCGCGATTTGGCATAAAACGCCCAGGCATTCATCCCCTCCCCGTCCGAAAGCTGCCCGGAGAGAACCGTCTGAAATCCGATACCCAGACCTGGCGAAAAGTGATTCACCTGGCCGTAGCTGGTACCGCCACTTACTCCATGCTGAACGGTGGTGGAGTTTAGCGGCGTCAGGATCTGCGCGGAGGCATCCAAGGAAAACTCCCCCCAGCCGTCCAAAGCATCAAAGTCGATCTCAGGCATCGCCTGATACGAATATGGCAATACATTCTCCAGCAGGTATTCCGTCGCGAGAGCGCGGCTGTTTTCGAGGACGACGCGCCGTTTGATTGCTGGCTTAACCGCCTCCTCGACGTACCGGACCCTGCTGCCGAGGAGAGAAATCCATGAGGCGAGCATCACCGCGCCCACCATGCAAATCAGGAGAGCGTATACCAGCACCGAGCCGGCTATGTATTTCCGCTTACGTCTCATAAGGCGGGAAACATCGGCACAACCATAAAGAGCGATGTCCGGCTGCCCATCTGACCATATGCAGAGCGCGGATCACCGCTCCCGTAGGACGGATTGGAGTCGTTAGCCAATACCGGCGTTGCCGGATCAGGCCACCAGAGAAAGTAAAATGGCTTTTCGGGAGCTACCTTGAACAGGTCGTAAGCCGTATCGCTCGGAGCCAGGCGACGACTTAACTCAAAATGGACTGCCGTTACGGGAAAGTCCGCAGGATCGCTCTCCGGGTAAAAGATATCGTAGTAGTCGGTCGGAGCCCGGTTTTGGTTGCTGTAGTTATCATACCGCCGGACAGACACGTAGGTGCCGCCTGGCGTCCCCACCGTGGCGATCATGTCGAGTTCATACACGGCGCGAACGCTCAGCGTCGTCTCGGAGGTCGATGGCTGGAGGATAAATATCGAGAGGTTTGTTCGCCCTGCAGCGCCTCGATATCCAAAAAAGAACCCGGCATCGGCCACGCCATTGCGTTCGAGAAAAACTCGGAAATCCTCCGGCGTCCCCAAGGTCCTCGCGTCAAGATTGGGATAAATCGTCTGATCGATATTGATCGACGTTGGGCGAACGATCGAATCTCTTCCCGTCCTTGCAAGGCAGTAAACCGCCGTCGCATGGGAAATATCTTGATAGAAGGTCTCCCGCAACAACTCAGCCTGTGCGACCCGACCGTAGTTGGGAGCCACCCAGGTCTGCAAATCCGTTCCGCTCAGGCCGTATAGGGCAAAGAGTGCACCACTTGGCAGCTGTATTTTTGTGTACTGCCCATAGCGGTTCGCGTTTTGCGAAACCGCGCGAAACGCGATGACTGCCACGGTCAAGACGCAGACCGCGATGGCGGCAGCCATCAGCAGTTCCGAGAAGCTAAACCCCCGGATCGCCCGGCGCTTGTCACCTCGCGTAGCAAACTGCCGTCTATTGCTTGTTCGGAGCAGAGTCATTCCTCTTAAACACGCCTCCGAGAGCGGACTCCTGCTTGGTTTCATCCTTTGCGGCGGTGGCAGAGCTGCCACCGAGCTTGTAGCGCACAGAGGGCGTCATATCCACCTGGAGGCGAATCTTCCGGTTGTTCGCCGTTCCATCAGAATCGACAAATGCCAGCATCACCTCCTTGGGAGTCACCGAAATCACGCGAATCTGCTCAGTCTGCCCGGAGATCAAGGCCGGCAGCAACTCATTCTCCTGGATGGCAATCGAGCCAAGGAGCACCTTTACTCCGCCACGAGCTTCCACCACACCCGCCAGCGGCAATTCGCTGATCGCATCTCGCAGTCTGCTCTCCTCGTTTTCCACGGGCACCTTGGCCTGCTCAACGGTTTTCTTGGGGGGCTTTTTCCCAAAAGGATTGCGCTCACTGGACGATACTGTCAGCGAGGCTTTTTGCTGGGGCAAAAGCCCGATCTCCTGACCGTGCACCACGACTCCGGCTGCCAGAAAAACACAAATCAAAAGGCGCTTTTTCATCGGGTACTGGATATTGGCTGCTCCAGGATGGCATCAATCTTGAGGTCGCTCTCTCCGGTTCCCGGAGCGATACGAAGACTCGAAATGCGAAGGGTGGGCAACTCTGTTTCAATCGCTCCGAACCAATTGAGGAGCCGCGCGTAGTTGTCTTCGAACGACAGATGCGCCCGCATCACATACGGGAGCGACTTGTTGTTTTTGATCGAGGCAACCTCATAGCGCTGCGAAAGGCTCACCAGGTTGTCCTGCTTGATGCGAAGGGAGATACGCAACTCGGCGTTCTGAGACGAGTCCGTCTGCGCGAAATAGGGCTGCCACGTATTGAGAAAATCGATGAGATTTCTGGAGCTTTTCTTCAACTCCTCAAGCTGGCGCTGCTCACCCATCAGCTGGATCGACGCCAAATCCGCCGCCTGGGTTGCACTTGCCGCTTCTCCCTGCATCTTAACCATCCGGCTGTTCATCCAGCTCGTCACCTGGAGCAATCCCAGGAGCATGATCAGCACGATCACGCAGGCAATTTGCTTGTTGTTCATTTGGCGGCAGGTTCCGGAGGTTGAGGGCGGGAGGCATCCTGCCAGAGCAAGGTGGCTTTGTAGTCGATTTCCTGCCCGTTCACGGTCTGTTGAGGAGAGTAGGTGCGGTAACGCTGAGAGGAGATTTTCTCGAGCGTATTGTCGAGTTGCCGGGTGGAGTCGCTATTGAGCCGCATCGAGAGTTTGATCTGATTCGGGGAATCCTCATCACGCTCCATGCGCAGTTCCACCATGGTCGAGTCTGCCGCTACGCTACGGGCTATCTCGACGACAAGCGGCTGAAGGGGCCGCGTGGTATCCACCCAGGAAAGAATGTCGGAGGCTTTTTTCGCCTCGCCTTCGAGATCCCGTCGCTCAGTCTGCGCCTTTTTGAGCGCTGCGTCGTAATCCGACTTGCGCTTGATCGCTGCCTCCTTGCGCTGCACCTCCTGGCTGAGCCGGAGAAAGAAGATGCCGTTGAGGCCGATCGATGCGGCTATCGTCAAATAAAACAACATTGGCAGCAAACGAAAGATCGGCGGCAGCGGCGGGCTTACCCCTTTGCGCTCCGTCTTCAGGTCATCGATCGATTTGGCGAGGATTTGCATTAGTACTGGGCGATCAGACTCCAGAGCAGATCGGGTTGGGAGAGATCCGTGATTTTATGGCCCGTGAACAGTTCCTGCAATGCTTCCGCCAGCCCCTCATAGGGTTGATCACAGATCAGGACGATCTCACTCTCCGGAGCGACGCGCTGCTTGAAAGGCGTCACCAGATCGATCACCGGATCGAGAGTATCCTCGTAGACATCCGTGCGTGAGCGAAGCTCCAGCCAGCGGTCCTGGTCCTGCACGAGAGCACAGACCGCCCCCATACAGCAGACAACATAGAAACAGGTCGCCGTCTTTTCCCCGCTCCGCGTCGAGTTGGTCGCCGAGAGGGCGTGACGGAGAAGCACGTAAGAGCCGCAACAGACCCGCCCAATACTGAGCCCGGCCTCCTTCAGCATACCTTCGAGTTTTTTGATATAGTCCTCGTCGGTGGAAAGCAGGATGCTGGCATTTGTCTCCGGGTTGTGCGTCACCGCATACCGTTTCCCTCGCTCATAGCGCGCACCGAGCACATTACGAGGGGTGGTCTTGATTACGTCCTCGCTGCCCGGTCGTCGGGAAAGGTTGGTCTCCAGGCTGATCACATAGCGGGTGTTCAGCGATACCGCACACCAGCCATCGTCAGCCAGATCCTTGATTTGGATCGAGGCCTGATTGATCAACTCCTTCAGCTCGCCCCGGATCAACCCGCCCTCGGTGAAGCGACCATTTTTCAGCACTCCCCGCCAGCCGAGAGAAGCCTTTCCCACCCCCACCAGCACCGTGCGGTGGGTCGGAAAACGACGACGCCAGCTGGCCGACGGATCATCCGGCTCCGGACGGAAGGCTGCAAAATTCAATACCGAAACAACATCCTTCAACGTCATGGCGCTACCTCCACCTGTTTCTCCAGATACTCTTCAATCTCCTCCCAGGAGTTTCCGGTCTTCGACACGCCGGAGCTACTGCGATAGCCCTCATCCGCGCGGACCTGGATGCTTTTCTCAAAATTGAACATTCCGCGCTTCCAGCCCGTTTCGAGCTCCTGGTCGATCTTCTTGAAATCGCCCCGCCTGATGATGTTGACGACGCCATCGTATTGCAGCATCACCTCATGAATCGGGAAGCGCTTGCCCAGTCCCTCGTCCAGCAGCAATCGCTGGCACATCACGAGCCGCAGCGTATCGGCCAGCGTCTCTTGAGAGCTTTCCAGCCGATCCGAGGAAATAAGCTTCAAAAATCGCTGTACCGTCTGGGAGGCAGAAGATGTGTGCAGGGTGGCTACAACCACGTGACCAGTCTCCGCCGCCTGCAATGCAATCTCCGCCGTCTCGCCGTCTCGAATCTCACCCACGATAATCACGTCGGGGGCCTGGCGGAGAGCCGCCCTCAACGCCAACGAGAAATCAATCTCGTCCGATCCCATCTCACGTTGGGAAACCAGCGACGGAAGACCATCCGGATAGACAAACTCGATCGGATCCTCAAAGGAAATGACATGTTCACGCCGCCGTTTCGCCCGGTGCAACACCATGGAGGCAATCGTAGTCGATTTACCACTGCCGGTAGCTCCGCAGATCAGGAACAGTCCATTCTTGGCCTCCAGAAAAGCCTTGATGGCTGGCGTGGGCACACGAATGGCTTCCGGCTCGGGGATCTTGCTCGGCAGGAGACGGAGTACCCAACGCAAGCGCCCGCGCGTCACCATCTGGTTGACACGGAAGCGGTAGTCAAAGAGATCCATTGCGCTATCGTCGCAACCCGGCTCCAGATGCTCGGGCACCGCCATCTCGAAGACGATATCGTCGTAGATTAACTGCCCGTTGTACTTGTAGCTCATGCGCTCAAACGGGGTCAGGTAAAAGTCACTGACCGACGCAGAGGTAGCCAACTCCTTGATGCGCTGGGCAACAGGAGAATCTGGAGGAAGATCAAGGAGTCGCATTGGAGGTTCAGGCTGCAGGCAGGCCATCTGCCAGAAGCATCGCAGTTAACTACCGATTACAGGCGGAACAGTAAAGGCTACACCATTGCCATTAATCCGCAGATATTTGGCCACCACGCTACCCGTAAACGTCCCATCGAGCCCGACGTTGTTCTTGGGAGCGACCACCCTTGCATACGCCTGACCATTGCTATTCACCTGAAAGTCTCCCGAGTACATATTCAGTTGCAGCCATTCGGGATGCGCTGAATTTCCCATGATCGAGCCGCCGTTGATGAAAAGATTTCCGCTCATCGTCAAAATTACCGGGCCGACCACTTTGAGCTGACTGCCGCTATTGAGACTCAGGCTCTGAAAGCTATAGACCTGCGGCGTCGTCGAGTTAGGGTCCCCGATGACAAATGAAGTTCCAGAGCTGGCATTCAGACTTCCGTAGCTCCCAGGAGCCAGTTTCACATCCCCCGCTCCATTATTCAGATTGACATTAGCCGTGATTGCGGGATTGACCGCCGTTGTTTGCGGGCTGTTGATGTTGACACCATTGGAATTCGTGGGCGACGGGGGTTTGGAGACAGTCGGAAACTCGGGGGGAGTGCTCCGTCGATAGACTTTTCCCTGCACCACTGCATTGTTGTTAAAGCGGACTGTGTAATTGGTCGGATAGATGCTCCCGTTAAGGTCCACGATCTTGCGGGTGTCCGTCGCAGGAATCACCTGGGTGCCGTCGGCATTGTACTGATTGCCGACGATTACACCGCCATTTTGAAGATCGATTACCGGTGTACCCGGGAAATAGATATTCCCCTGCTGGATCTGAGCCCCGCTGTTGAAGTTGATATTGCTGGGCATCGACCCATTCTGATCCGAGTAAATAAGCGATCCCACAAAGACACCGTTGACATCAGCGCTTCCGACGAGGGCGCCTTCCGGAATGCCGGACGAGGCCTCCGTATAAACCACCGAAATCACGCTGCTCGGCGTAAACCAGCTTTCATAACCCGAGGGACCATAAACTCGCGCCTTCACTGCCAGAGCTCCCGTACCTCCGGACTCTGGAGTAAAAGTGCCACTCGTTCCGCCTCCCAGAGGCAGCAACGTCGCCGCTACACTGGTAGGTCTGCCATTTGATCCTACCCCGGGATCTGAACCATCCTGAGTGTAGTAAATCTGAAACCCTGCCGGAAGCGTGCCCGAGGCAGTGACCGTGACCGCCACCAAGGCAGAGCGCTCGCCTGAGGTCGGGCTGATCGATGGCATCGCCAGCGCGGTCGGAGATTTCCCCACGGAGATCGTCTGCACTGAGCTATCCGCATAGTAGTCCGTGCGAACCGCCTTCGCCGCAGCACTGACAGTCAAAGACGATGCCGTGCCCCAGTTGGATAGCGACAGATCAATAGCCGCAGTAGTCGCACTCCCGCTTGAGACTCCAGTGGTCAAGGGCGTCGCGGAACCCACACTCGTATAGATCACATAATAAGACGTCCCTTGATAGGCTGAGGAGATCCCGGATGTCGTGACCGTCGCCGTCGCGACCGGGGCCGCTACCGAGGCGCTTCCGTACATGGCTCCGCCAGCCTGCTGATAGGTCAGGCTCGTCGGACCGCTCAGGGATACCTGGAGGGTCTTTACCAGATTGTCGTAGGTCGCATTGACCATCGAGCTATCCGAATATGCGGCGGAGTTGGATTTCACCCATGCCGTCACCTGGGTGTCTGGATGGAACGAGGGCAGAGTCCCCCCAGTATATTCCTGAGGTGCCCCTCCTGCGACCTGATAATAAACCTTGGACGGAACCAGGTTGGGATTGCTCAACGTCAGGTCTGCCATGGGAAACAAACTCAGATCATAAGAGCCGCCTCCGCGACTAAAGCTCGGAGGATCCAGTTGCGACAGATTGCTCGCGGATGGTGTTGCAGAAGGTCCCGCCGCGGCCCCGGTTGTCGGTGTGGCGCCCAATTCTGCCGCTGCTGGCTGGGAATCGGAGACACCCCAGACCCAGTGAGGATTCGACTCAGCCAGGGAGACAGCTTCCATTGTTTGCTGCCTTACCTCTGGAGCTGGGGTGGACGCCCCTGCCGCCGCTTTGCTTTCATCGATGGAAAACTCCCGTATTCCCTGCCCTGTCGCGACTACGGCAAACTTTCCCGCCTCCCCAGCACCCGCCGCAGGCACCCAGACCGCGCGCAGTTCGCTGCCTGAAGCCTGATCCGACGATTGGACGGAAGGCGTCAATCGGGGATCAACAAAGCTGCCTGACAGCCCGATGGCCACAGCCGCAGACGCACCTGTCGCCCGGCTCTGCAGCTTGGTGAGAACCTGCTGAGCAGTGGCATTTGCCGGGATGGTCCCACCATTGGCAACATACAGCTGCACCGCCGTATTAAGATTCGTAACGTCGGAGCGGAGCTTGTTTTCTCGCGCCGTCTCTTTCGTGGTGGTCGCGACATAATAGCCCGCTGAAGTCAAAACAGAGATCACCGCTATGGCCAAAAGGATTTCGACCAGGGTGAACGCCCAGACGCACGGCGCAGATTTCACCGACTTCACGCAACAACAATGATCATTCCCTCTGCCAGATGCCAGCAAAAAACTCCATGAAAGCACTTTGGGCAGAAAGCAATTTATGCAACTGAATGCGTAAATTCTCTGAACTTTTGGGCTATCCCAATGCACTTTGGGCTGGTAAATAGCCTGCCAACCCCCTACTTATTCACCTCCCGCAGACTGAACATGCGGATGCCGCCCTAACCAATGAAGAGCCTGTGTTTTCGTTCTGCCCGTGAGGCTCGAAACGCGATTGCCTGCCCCGGCAAGCAGTCCGCGTTAGTCATTAGCCTTATGGCATCCAGTCTATGCGGTGCCGCCGCACAGCAGAACGTACCGACAGTCATCGCGCAACAGCCGCCGGCCGTAGTTACGCAGACTCCGCCTCCCCAACCTTCTCAACCGCCTTCGATTCGCGTTAGCGTGCCGACCCCGGCAGCACTGGCTCCCGCGCCCGTCGTGGCGGCTACGCCTGCGGCACTTGCCAATGCCACCCCGGTCGCCCAGATGACCGTCCCGCTGGCGCCCCAGACGATTCCCGCTCCGGCTTTCGAGGTTTACCCGGACTACAACTGGGGCAACGCCATGGCGGCAAAGCTCCGCAATGCGCCAGCCAAGCTCTATGAGTTTGACCGAGCCTCCCTTCGCGACGTCCTCCGTTTCCTCGCAGATGATGCCGGCATCCCCTTCGTTGCCCTGCAGGAGTCCTCGGCTGCCGAAAATACGCTCGTCACTTTCACCCTGAAGGCCAGTCCGTTCCGGACCCTTGAGACCGTCGCGAAGGCCAATGGCGTCACGATCTTCTACGAAAACGGTGTGTGGTTCATGCGCCCCACCAACGAAAAGGAACTCGTCGGGCGAATCTACAAAATCAAGTTCAACCCACAGGACAACGTCAAGTACGAGGGTGGCAATGGCACCACGGGTGGCAGCGCCAACTCAAACTCCAGTTCATCGAGCGGCACGGGCATCGGGGACATCAACATGCAGGGTGCCACCACGGTCTTCAAGGTGGAGACGCCAAAGATCATTGAACAGATCAAGTCCCTGCTCGGCATTCCGACCAGTTCGGTTTCGGCAGCGCACGCCGACGAGGCCAGCGTCGAAAATTTCGGCTCCCTTCAAACGACTCCAACCGCCGTGGCCCCCGGCAGCCAGTTGGCCGCCAACAGCACTGGCGATGGAGGCCCGCAGGTCATTTACAATGCGGATTCCGGCACGGTGTATGTCATCGCCACTCGCCAGCAGCACCAATGGGTTGAGGGTTACCTCAGCGCAGTGGATCGTCCCCAGGCTCTCATCGGTATCGAGGTAAAGTTCTTCGAGACGACCAAGGACCCGTCGAAAGAGCTCGGCATCAACTGGGCAGGCACGCTCAAGGGCGGCTTCGACGTCTCGCTGACCAATATCCAGGCGTCGCCCTCTGGATCGATCAACATCGATACCAACAATCAGAACCAGCGCCAATCCGGCCAGCTTCCCCCCGGCTCCTCTCCCTACGACTACTCGACATACAACAAGGACTACACGGTCTCGGCGGCGATGCCCTACTCGGCAGTCCTCTCAGTGCACGATGTCTCCGCTGCGCTTCAGGCCTTTCTTACCGATAACGAGACAACGACGGTGCAGTACCCCCGCGTGCTCACCATCAACAACCGCGAGGTGGTCATCCGTAGCGTCGTCAATCAGCCCGTTCTCGCCTCATCGTCTTCTGTGACACCCGGCGTCGGCGGCACGACCACTGCCGAGGTCGAGTATCTTCCCATCGGCACGATCATCAACATCCTGCCCAAGACCATGCCCGACAATTCGGTCGTCCTGAATGTTGCGATCACCATTTCCTCCATCGTGGGCACCACCACCATTCAAGGCAATGACTACCCCATTGCCTCATCGCGCATCTACAATGCCGCGTTGCAGGTGGATTCGGGTTACACCCTGGCCGTCGGCGGCCTTGAGCAGGCCTTCGACGAATATGCCCGCAATGGCGTCCCGTTCCTGAGAGACATTCCCGGCATCGGGGAGCTCTTCAAAGCCAAGGGTCGGGCCCGCAGCAAGAAGAACCTCATCATTTTCATCACCCCGACGATCATCACCAATCGCTCGACCACTCCCGGCATCGCCGAAGTGCCGCAAAGCGTGATCCCGGTACGTCCCAATGAACCCACCCCGCCCGCCTTTACGCCTCAGGGTCGACTCGTGGGAGGAGAGGCCGCCATCGACGAAGCTGCTCGCTGGCTTGAGCGCCAGATCGAATATTACCGGCAGGTGACCAAGGAAAACCGTACGGACAAGGAGTCGATGCGCCAACTCGCATCGGTCATCAACTCCGCCCAGATGCTTCTCACGGAGATCCAATTGCTCGAGGACCAAAATCCCGCTGCCATCAGTCAGCTCGTGAAAAAGGAAGAGCGCACCCTGAGCATCATTCAGGAGCTCAACAAAGTCCAAAGCGCCGCCCGCAAGGACCTAATGTCCTTCTAGTCCGACTTTTTTCGCACTATCTCGCAGAGAATGAATCTTCTGCGTTGATTTTCGGCACATTTCTCCAATGATGCCGCGCGGGGTGAATACAACGGCTGATTATATCTCATCGGGATTCGCGAAGATCGACGCGGATCTGAACTTCTTGATGGAATGCCTGCGCGAGGTTCTTAACGAACTCGGGGAAGAACAGGCGGCCAGGTTCCTCCCTTGGCAAGCCAGCGGGGAGGTCCATGACTCAAAACAGCCTCCCTTTCGCATTGAGCAGGCTTACTCCATCGCCTTCCAGTTGCTGAACATGGTCGAGGAAAATGCGGCCAGCCAGACCCGGCGCCTGCGCGAGATCGAGCACGGTCTCACCGACGAACCCGGTCTCTGGGGCGAACAGCTCGCACGGGTCCGAGACGCTGGCATCACGCCAGAGAACATCGTTGGCTCTCTGCGGGAAGTCCGCGTCGAGCCGGTCCTGACCGCCCACCCGACAGAGGCGAAACGCGCTGCGGTGCTCGAGCAGCACCATGCGATTTATCAGTTCCTTACCTCGCTGGAAAACAAGACTCTCACGCCATCGCAGCGCAGCGCGATCCGCGACGAGATCAAGATCGTCCTGGAACGCCTCTGGCGAAGCGGAGAGATCCTCCTGGAGAAGCCCGAGGTCGCATCGGAACGGCGCGACGTCATTTTTTACCTGCGGGAGGTATTTCCCGCGGCAGTCAACCAGCTCGACGCCCGCCTTCGTCAGGCTTGGAAGGACACAGGATTCGACGGCGCCCTGCTCGACAATCCTCACGTATGGCCTCGGCTGCGCTTTGGCAACTGGGTCGGTGGCGATCGTGATGGTCACCCCTTTGTTACCGCGAGCGTCACCAAGGCCACCCTGGCTGAACTGCGCCTGAATGCCCTCGTCGTCATTCACCGCCACCTGACATCCCTCGCCTCAAAGCTCCCGCTCTCGAGCAACTTCCAGCAGGCTCCGCCGGAACTTGAGAAAGCCATCGTCCGTCTCTGGGGGGAGAACCCGGAATTCGCAGAAACCCTCGCCCGTCAATACTCCGACGAGCCATGGCGCCAGTACGTCCTGCTCCTGCAAGCCAAACTCCCGCTTTCGGTGGGCGTGGGTGACAAACCGACTGCCATCGAGGAAGCCAAGCACCACTATCGCACGCCGGACGAACTCGACGAAGATCTCGCACTCCTCTCGGACTCTCTCGTCAAGGTCGGCGCCAAGCGCCTCGCCAACACGGCCGTATGGCCTGTGCGCCGAGCGCTCGACATCTTTGGTTTCCATCTGGCATCGCTCGACATCCGTCAGAATAGCAAATTCCACGATCAGGCGCTCATGCAGATACTGGCCGCCATCGGCCAGCCTGCGCCAGACTTTGGGGAGTGGGACGAGGAGCGTCGCGTTGCATTTCTCACCAAGGAACTCGAGTCTCCCCGACCGTTCCTTTACGAGCACACCGGTATCGGAGAACAAGCCGACGCCGTTCTCTCCTGTTACGCCATTCTCAAGGATTACCTGAAGAACTACGGCCGTGACGGCCTTGGCTCGCTCATCGTCAGCATGACACGGCAGTTCTCCGATCTGCTCGTGGTGTATGTCCTCGCCCGCGAGGCGGGATTGATGAAGTGGACGCCCGAGGGACTCCTTTGCGAGCTCCCTGTCGTACCGCTCTTTGAAACCCTCGACGATCTGGAGCACAGCGCGGGGTTGATCGACCGCTTCCTGGCCCACCCGATTACCCAACGCAGCCTCGCCCATCACCAGGTTGACCGTACCAAGGTGCTTTCACTCCCGCACAGCACCCCGGTGCAGCAGGTCATGATCGGCTACAGCGATAGCAACAAGGATTGCGGCATCCTTGCCAGCCAGTGGGCTCTCCACAAGGCCCAGGCCGGCATCGCTTCCGCAGGGAGGAAATACGGGATCAAAATCCGCTTCTTCCACGGTCGCGGCGGCACGATCAGCCGCGGCGCGGGCCCGACCCATCGTTTCCTAGGTGCCTTGCCGCTTGGCTCGATCCAAGGCGATCTGCGCCTGACAGAGCAGGGCGAGACCATCGCCCAGAAGTACGCAAACCTCGTCACGTGTACCTACAATCTGGAACTCCTCCTCGCAGGCGTCACCGGTTTCTCCCTGCTGGAGCAAAACCAGCCGCCCGTCATTCAGGAAGACCAGGAGATGTGGGAGGTTCTCGCAAAAAGCAGCCAGCAGGCCTACTCGGACCTCATCCGCTCCGAGGGTTTCATGACCTTCTACTCACAGGCGACCCCGATCGACGCCCTTGAGATCAGCAGCATCGGCTCACGGCCTTCTCGCCGCACCGGGCAGCGCACGCTGGCCGACCTACGGGCGATTCCCTGGGTCTTCAGCTGGAATCAAAGCCGTTACTACCTCCCGGGCTGGTTTGGCGTCGGTTCCGGCCTCAAAGCCCTTGCGGAAAGCGACCCTTCGGCAATCGAGAAGTTGCGCGGCATGCTCAAGACCTCGCCGCTCGTTTACTACGTGCTGACGAATGTCGAAACCAACATCGCCAGCGCTGACAAGAGCATCATGGAGGCTTACGCCAATCTGGTCACCGACGATACTGCGAGGGAATCCATCCTGAAGGTCATCCTGGCAGAATTTGACCTTACCCATCAAATGATGGCGGAGGTCTTTGGCGGCAGCCTGGAGGCCCGCCGTCCGCGCATGCTCAAGACTCTCGGCCTGCGTGCTCATGCCCTGCGCGTCCTGCACCAGCAGCAAATCGAGATTCTCAAGAAATGGCGTACGGCCAAGGCCGACGGCTCCCAGGAAACCGAGCGCCTCCAACCCAAGGTCCTCCTCTCCATCAACGCCATCGCGAGCGGCCTCCGGACCACCGGCTAGGACGTCGTGACAGTTCAATAAGCAAAAAGCGCCGATCCCTTCAGATCGGCGCTTTTCGTATCTACTGGTCTTTGCCAGTCGGACAAAGGTTCTACGACCGAGGCGTGCTCGCGATGATCTCCGTCGATTCCTTGGCGAGACGGGTGATCTCGTCCCACTTTCCCGCCTTGATCAGATCCTTAGGTGCGAGCCAGGAGCCACCCAGCGCCGCCACGAGCGGATCGGCGATATAGGATCCCATGTTGGCGGAATTCAGCCCGCCCAGCGGGATGTACTTAAGCCCCAGGTGGGCATATGGCGCAGCGACAGCCTTGAGGTACTTCAGGCCGCCTGACGGCTCCGCCGGGAAGAGCTTCAGGAGCTTGCAACCGCCTTCCACCGCGAGCTCGATGTCCGTCGGGGTGAGAACTCCCGGCGCAAAAGAGATGTCCTGCTCACGAGCGGCGTCGAGGACCCGGGGATTGAAGCCTGGAGCCACGGCAAAAGCCGCTCCGGATTCCTTGGCGAGCTTCGCCTGAGCTGGCGTAAGCACCGTGCCCACTCCTGCCACCATCTCCGGCACCTCGGCCGTGATGGCTTTGAGCGCGTCGATTGCTGCGGGAGTCCGCAATGTGAGCTCCATGACGTTCACTCCGCCGGCGAGGAGCGCACGGGCGAGAGGTACTGCGTCATCGACTCGGTCGATGATCAAGACAGCGATGATGCCGCACTTTTCAATCTTGGCGGCCAGGCTGGGGTCGAATGCCACTGACATTTTATCCCATACTGGCACAGCCAGACTAAAAATAAAGCATTAGCTATTCTAATTCCCGCCACTGGGGCGGCGAGCAAGGCATCAAGCCTTGCTCTCGGCGTTGGTCTCGATCAGTTCGGCATCGAGGCCCTTGCCGCCGGTGGTCAGCGACGACCACCAGAGCACGATCGGCGACGCGATGAAGATCGACGAGTAGGTGCCGATCAACACGCCGACAATCAGCGAGAAGGCAAAGTCGTTTAGCACCGGGCCTCCAAAGATGTACAGCGCCACCACGGTCAGCAGCACAGTGCCACCCGTGAGGATCGTGCGCGACAGCGTATCGTTGATCGAGTCGTTCATCACCTGCGCGATGGAGCGACGCCCGCGCTCGCGGAAGCCACTGCGGATTCGGTCAAAGACCACGATCTTGTCGTTGATCGAGTAGCCCGCGATCGTGAGGATCGCCGCCACCATGATGAGCGAAAGCTCGCGACCGCTCAGGGCAAAAATACCGATCGTAATGATCAGGTCATGCAGGAGAGCGATGATCGATCCCACCGCAAACGAGGTCTCGAAACGGAAGGAGACGTAGATGAAGATACCAAGAAGACCGAGGGCGAGTGCGAGACCGCTCTTGTAGGCGAGTTCCTGTCCCACCAGCGGCCCGATATGATCGACCTGCTCAAAGACAAGGCCAGACGAAGGAAACTTCTCATTGAGGATCTGCTGCAACTCTGCCGCGTGTCCACCGCCGGTGCGAACGCTGATGAATTCGCGCCCCGCCACCTGCTCGGATTGGATCACACTGTTGTCGAGATGCGTGCTTGCCAGGGCGCTACGCACCTGATCTGGCGTCACCTTTTCCTTGAAGGAGAAGACTATCAGATCACCACCCTTGAAGTCGGCGTCGAAATTCGCCGGGCCGCGCCAGGTGAAGTACCCGATGCTGAGAATCACGAGCGCGATCGAGGCAAAGACAAACGGGCGGGCATGCCCGAGGAAGTTGAAACGCTTTGCACGGATCAGGTGCAGCATCGTCACCTTCTTGATGGCATTGAAGTGGAATGCCCAGTCAAAGCAGGTGTAGGTCACCAGCAGAGATGAGAACATCGAGGCCACGATACCTATCGTCAGAGTGAGGGCAAAGCCCTTCACCGGGCCAGAGGCCAGCCAGTAGAGAATGGCCGCCGTGAGGAACTGGGTCACGTGCGCGTCGAAGATGGCGCTGAACGCCTTCTGGTACGACGAGTTGATGGCGGCGCGCAGCCCCTTGCCCGCGTCGAGTTCCTCGCGCAGTCGCTCGTAAATGAGCACGTTGGCATCGACCGCGATACCAAGGCTCAGGATCAAGCCCGCGATACCCGGCAGCGTCAGCACGCTGTGGAACATGCTCAGCGACCCGATCACCATGATGCAGTTGATGATAAGGGCGATAATGGCGATGAATCCGACCAGGCGGTAGTAGATCACCATGAAGATGGTGACAAGGATCAGGCCGAAGACACCGGAAAGAATACCACTGCGGATGGAATCACTGCCCAGCGAGGCAGAGACGGTATGGGTCTCCTCGATGGTGACAGGCACGCGGAGCGGATTTTCCAGCGAGCTGGAAAGATCACGGGCTTCCTTTTCACTGAAGTTTCCCGTGATGGAAGCGTGGCCAAAGTAGGCGCTCGCCTGCAAAGTCGGGGCCGAAATCACCTCGCCATCGAGCATGATTGCGAGCTGTTCACCTTGGTGACGGGCCGCGATGGCGTCAAAATCCTTGGCGCCCTGACTGTCGAGCTCGAGCGAAACACCCCAGCCGCGCTGGTCGAAATACGCGAAAGCACGCTTCACGTGGTCGCCGGAGATTTCCGGACGCTTCTTCACCAGCAGCTTGTAGGTGACCTCTGTGCCATCGGGGCTGGTCGTCTTGTAGTCCTTGATGACGTAGCTGGGGTCGCGCACGATCTGGCCGGACTCGATCTGCTGGATCAGCGCCTGCCCCCCCGGAGCCACCGTGGCAAACTCCAGACGAGCCACCTGCTGCAGCGACTTCTTCGTCTCCTCCACCTGCTTGGCATCGAGGCCCGGAATCTGAACAAGGATACGGTCCTTGCCCTGGGGAGTGATGACCGGCTCGCCCACGCCGAAGGCATCCACACGCTTGCGGATGACCTCCACCGCCTGGTCGAGTGTGTTGGCGGAGATGTCATCGTTGCCGCTGTCTCCCAGCTTGAGCAGGAAGGACGTACCACCCTTGAGGTCCAGGCCCAGGCGGATGTTCTTCTCCGGCGGAATGGCCTGCTGCAAGCAGAAGGCCGTCACGAGGATGGTCAGGGTCAAGCCCAGCCAGCGTTTGCGGGACGGAATATCCGTCGCAAAATACCAGCCGAAGAGGATCAACAGGCCGAGGCCCGAGAAGAAGGTAAAGATCGGAGACATACGAAGCAGAGATCAGGCAAAGGCTGCCTGTTAGGGGGACTAGGCTTTGGTTTCCTCGACAGCCGTGTCGGAGGACTTGTCGACGGTCGCGATCGCGGCGCGATCAAACTCGATCTTCACGTTGTCGGCCACCTTGATGAGGACGGAGCGGTCCTTGACGTTAACGATGATACCGTGAATGCCGGCATTGGTAATCACGCGATCACCGGTCTTAAGCGCACTAACCAGCTTCTCATGGTCCTTCTGACGCTTCTGCTGCGGACGAATCAGCAGGAAGTAAAAGATCACAAAAATGAGAACCAAAGGGATCATCTGCACCAGCACGTTCTGCTGGGGGGCGCCGCCGCCAGCGGGGGTGGACTGAGCCAGGATGAGGAGCGTATGGAGATTCATGGAACGTGGGAGGATAGGGAGCCAGCCCTCGCAAGGCAAATGGGAATTACGGGGGAAATAGCCGTCAAAAGACGGTCGGTTCCCCTTCGTTCAGCATTCGCACCCGATCCAGCAGATCCAGCTGCAGTGCCTTTTCCATCAGTCGCACAGGTGGCTCGTCCAGAGGTTCATAGCTCAGGCGGAATGTCCCGAAGTGCATGGGTATCATCGTCTTGGCGTCCAACTCGAGGAACGCCTGGATGGCCTGCTCGGGGTTCATATGCACGTCTCGCTTCGTCGGCGCATCGTAGGCTCCGATGGGCAGCAGTGCGATTTCCACGGGTACACGCTCCCCGATTTCCCGAAATCCGTCGAAGTACGCAGTATCTCCGCAATGAAATACCGACCGGCCACCGTACTCGATAATGAACCCGCCAAATCCCCGGTGGCTGTCGTGGAGAACCCGCGCACCCCAGTGTTTCGCCGGGGTCATGGTGATTTTGAGCGATCCATGCTCAAACGTGTCCCAGCTCTTCATCTCCTGAACCCGATCGAAACCGAGCCCGTGAACGAGATTGCCGACATTCTGCGGGACGACGATAGGCTGGTCTCGGGCGACCGCGCGCAGAGTGCGCTTGTCGAGGTGATCAAAGTGGGCGTGCGTTACGAGCACGAGGTCGATGGCGGGCAGGTCGTGAATCTCGAGGCCGGGGTGCTTGATGCGCTTGATGATCTTGAGCCACTTGGCCCAGTTGGGATCGATCAGGATGCTGTGCTCGGGGGTCTGGACGAGGAAGGACGCGTGTCCGATCCAGGTGATGCAGATCTGCCCTGCCTGAAGCTTGGGAAACTTGGGTTTGATCTTCTCCCCCCGCCTCCGGGCAAACATCGAGGGCAGGATCACCTCGGCGAGAAAATTGCGTTTATGCCACCCGTCGCCCAAGCGCATATCCACATGATTCTGGGGTTTATGCTTCTTGCGCTTCAAAAGACGAACCACCATATCGTGGGTCAGAGTTTCTGATGATTCCGAACGAAAAGCAAATTCTCCGCACCGCTGCCCGACGTGCGCTCGCCGCTTTCCCCGGGAAAAAATGGGCTTCCGGGGAAATTTCCCGTCGTCTCGCAGAATCGGCGATCTGGAAAAATTCGCGCGTCATTTACGCCTACCACCCCCTTCCCAGCGAACCCGACTGGCAACCTGCGGCGGTCGCAGGAGAGCACATCATCGCTTTTCCCCGAATCGAGGGCAACCGGATGGAATTTCTCATTCCGAGCGAATTCACTCTCGGTGGCCTGGGAATCCAAGAGCCGAGCGAAGGCGAAATCGCCCCGCCACCCGACCTGATTCTGGTCCCCGGCATGGCTTTTGATCAATCCGGTGGACGCCTCGGGCGCGGGAAAGGTCATTACGACCGCTGGCTCATGGGGCATCCCAAGGTTCCCCGCCTCGGTCTGTGCTTCGAGTGCCAGATTGTCGACGCGATCCCGCTTGAGGATCACGATCTGAAGGTCGACTCGGTGGTTACCGAGCAGCGCGGCCCTTGAGGGACGCAGCCCGGTGATAATGCGAGTCATCAGCGCGCAGTAGGATCTCAGCCGGTTCCTCCGCGATGCCAGAGACGGCAATGACGTGTCCGAGCAAAACGAGCGACGCCAGCGCATCGGAAACCGCGTCGTGCCAGCGATAGGCCGGGTAAAGACGCGCCATTTCCCCATCAAGCCCGAGTTGCCCGATCAGGTCGCCGAGGGAATGTGACGGCAGATCCGGCCAGACGGCGCGGGCAAGCTTGAGCGTATCGACCCAGGGGCGGAATCCATGGAACGGAAAGGCCCGCAGGAAGCGCTTTTCCGTGGCCGCGCCGTGGGCAACGACCCACCGCCCCTGCATTTGGGACGAGATTTGCGGCCAGAGTTCCAGCAGTGTCGGCGCGCCTGCGAGGTCCTCCTGGCGAATGCCGTGGACCTTCTGCGCGCTCCAGACGATCGGCTGGTCGGTCGCGAGATAGCTGGCCAGGGCGGTGCGGCAATTCGTTGCCGCCCCGGTACACGTGGCTATCCCGATTTGCACGGGAACGTCGGTGCTGCCTTTGCGAGCACCGGCGCTCTCAAAGTCGATGGCGGCGAATTCCGTCTCGCCGACCCTCAACTCCGCAGGATCTCCTCCGTCATTTCCCAGCTCATGCAGGCGTCGGTAATCGACACGCCGTACTCGAGTTGGGCGGGGTCCGTGCCGAGCGGCTGTGCGCCCAGCTTGAGATTGCTCTCGATCATCGCTCCGATGATTTCGCGGCGACCGGAGGCGCGCTGCTCGAGGATGCTCTTCCAGACCGTCGGCTGCTTCTTCGGGTCCTTGCCGGAGTTGGCATGGCTGCAATCCACCATCACCACGGGGCTGAGACCATTCTTGCGCAGCGTCTCGCAGGCGGTGGCGACATGCTCGGGGCCGTAGTTTGCCCCGATGCGGCCGCCGCGCAGCACGACGTGGCTGTCGGGATTGCCGGAGGTTTTGACAATGCTGGTCGACCCGTCCTGGTCGATGCCGAGGAAACTGTGCGGAGACATCGAGCTCTTCATCGCGTCGATGGCCACCTGCACGCTGCCATCGGTGCCGTTCTTGAAGCCGACCGGCATCGAGAGTCCGCTCGCCATCTCACGATGGGTCTGGGATTCCGTCGTGCGCGCCCCAATGGCCGACCACGTGATGAGGTCGCCGATGTACTGCGGGATGATGGGATCGAGAAATTCCGTACCGGCGGGCAGGCCGAGCGCCGCCACGTCGAGGAGGATTTGGCGGGCCAGGGCGATGCCGTGGGCCATGTCGCAGGAGTCGTCCATGAGGGGATCGTTGATCAATCCCTTCCAGCCCACGGTCGTGCGGGGCTTCTCAAAATAGACGCGCATGACGACGAAATACTTCTCGGCGACCTCGCGGCTGAGAGCGGCAAGCTTCTCGGCGTACTCGAGGGCGGCCTTGGGATCGTGGATCGAGCATGGACCCACCACGACGAGGAGGCGGTCATCCTCCCCACGGAGGATGGAGCGAACCTGTTCACGGCCGCGGAGGACGGTGTCAAGCTGGGCAGCGGACATGGGCAGCTGCTCCTTGATCTGCGTCGGCGTGATCAGACGGGTAACACCACGCACGCGGATGTTCTCCAAGGGCAAGGCCTCCTCGGCCTGCTGGCGTGGTTCTATAGCGATTTCTGTCATACGGCGGACTGCTCATTATCTCAGAAATGGTGAAGCTTGCAACCCGCTACCTTGCATTCACTGGAATCGGACCCTAATCTCTTGCGATGGACGCATCGGCCCAAGAACCCCAATCCAACCGCTCCCGCAGCAAGTTGGAGGGCATCTTTCTCCTTGCGTCCCAGGCACATGCCGCCAGTCGCCGCATGTTTCGTCGCCTCTCCGGAAAACCGCGCACCGTTGCGGAAAGCCCCAACCTTCTGCCGACCCTCATCAAGGTCTTTGCCGCCTTTGCCCGCGTCGATGGCGAGATCCTGGAAGAGGAAATCGACTCCAGCCTCGGCTTCCTGCGCTACGATTACCCGGATGCCGTCTACTCGGAACTGCGCAAGCTCTTCCGCGATGCGCTGCACGAGCAGCAGGATCTCAATGCCATCGCGCAGAAACTGAGCGCGGAGCTCGACGACGAGCGCAAGATCCTCCTCGGCGTCCAGCTTTACGACCTGATCTCCAAGGCGGGCCTCAAACAGGAGCAGGTCATCGCCTACTACTCCTTCATGTCGCAGCTCGGCATGGCGGCCCAGGCCATCGACATCGTTTACCAGCTCAATGCCAACGAGCAGGGCGACGCCGGGATTTACCACCAGGGCGCCTCGCCTCTCGAGGCGGTGAGCTTTGGTCCGCAGGGCAGTTGTGATGTGGCCTTGCGCGGATTCCAGGACCACGAACGCATCCTCGCCTACCGCTACAAGGAGCTCGTCATCCTGAAGAACCTCAGCGGCCGTAACCTCATCGTGCAGGGCCGCGTGCTCAAGAACGGCGACCTTTGCCGTATCTTCACCGGGCAGCGCATCCTCATCGACGACCAGGTCATTACCCACCAGGACCTCGTCTTTTATTTCAACGCCAAGAAAAACGTCGCCACGCCACAGATCTTCGTCGCAGTGAACGAGGACGACGAGGTGCGACTGGAGAAAAACCAATCCCGCGACTCCTGTCTCCAGGTCACATTCGGCCTCGGCGTGAAGGTCACCGCGCTCAAGGACGTTGATGCCGTGCTCCGCGACGTCCGCCTCACCCAGGGCCGCACCGTCGACGCCACCCTGGAGGACAACATCATCTTCCACAATGACAGCGAACTCGACCTCGGCGACCTTCGCCGCAGGGCGCGTCAATACGGCGGACGCTTCCAGCTCAAGGCCTCCAAGAGCGAGTACCTCGTCTCAAACAACCCCGGGCTGCTTCACGAGGACGACATCCTCCTCTCTGCCGGCACAGGCGGCGACGTGCTGCTGAAAATCTACTGTGACTACGACCGCAAGGAAGGCCGCGTGGAGGTGCTCCAGGCCGACCGTCCCATCGTCGTGCGCGGCGTGCCGGTGCGCAACTACGCCACGCTGGCCGATGGCGACACCATCCGCATCGACGCGGGCCAGGTGCTGCGCTGCAACTTCACCGAGCGCCTCATCGAGGAGGAGCGCAACATCGTTCGCAATCTCGAGGTGCGCGACCTCGTCTGCCGCTTCCGCAACAGCCAGGTCGCGCTCGATGGTATTTCCTTCTCCGTCCAGCGCGGCGAGATGGTCTGCGTGATGGGCGCGAGCGGCGCGGGCAAGAGCACGCTCATGCGCTCGCTTTCCGGCACCTTTGCCCCAGCCCAGGGAGACGTGCTTTTCAACGGACGTTCGCTGTACTCCAACAACGACCAGCTCCGCAAGTACGTCACCTACATCCCGCAGCACGACGCCTTTGACGAGCACCTCACCATCGAGGAAAACCTGAATTTCGCCGCCGCCCTTCGCGCGCCCCACCTCTCCCGCCGTGAGCGCCTCCGCCGCATCGACAGCAAGCTGGCGGAGCTCGGCCTCAACGAACGTCGCAACTACGTCGTCGGCGCCGCCCACAAGAAGACCCTCTCCGGCGGCGAGCGCAAGCGCCTCAATATCGGCCTCGACATGATCGGCTCGGCCGACGTGTACCTCTTCGACGAGCCCACCAGCGGCCTGTCGTCGAAGGACTCCGAACACGTCATCGAGATCATTCGCGGCATGTCGCACAACAAGATCGTCCTCGTGACGATCCACCAGCCGACATCGAAAATCTTCCAGATGTTCAACAAGGCCGTGCTCCTCGACCGCGGCGGCAAGCTGGTCTTTTTTGGAACGCCACAGGAAATGCTGAAGTACTTCGCCGAGGCGGAGCACCAGCAGCACTTCGGCACCGAGATGGGTACCTGCGAGGCCTGCGGCACGACGCGGCCGGAGTTCATCTTCGACGTTCTGGAGACTCCGCTGCGAGATCTCTCGGGCGACATTATTTTCGAGGAAAACAACCGCGGCCAGCTTGTGCCGGCCCGCCGTTATTCCCCGGACTACTGGCGCGACAAGTACGAGGCATATCGCCTCATGAAGGACGTCCAGCAGACGACTCCGCCCAAGGACGCTTCACCGCAACTCCCATCGACCAGCGCCCGCCGTCGCGAGCCAATTCGCTGGCGCGAGGAATGGCGGCAGTTCGTCGTCCTTCTGAAACGCGCCTTCCTGAGCAAGATGCGCATGCCCGCCAACCTGCTCATGACGATCCTCGTCGCCCCGGCGCTGGCGCTGCTCATCGGCTTCGTGCTTCGCTACAACGAGAGCGGACCGTACGATTTTTCCTCGGCCTACCACATCCCGACCTACCTCTTTCTCTCGCTGGTGGTGGCAATGTTCCTGGGCCTGACCAATAGCGTCGACGACATCCTCAGAGACCGGCCCGTGCTTCTGCGAGAACGAAACCTGAACGTGCGGATCGGCTATTACGTGGCGGGCAAGGCGCTCACGCTGTCCGTGTTTGCCCTCGTCCAGTGCGCCCTCTACACGTGGATCGGCGACGCGCTGCTCTCTGTGCGAGGCGTGTACTGGATCGTCTTCGTTGCGATGTTTCTCACCACCGTGAGCGGCGTGGCCATCGGCCTCGTCATCTCCTCGCTGGTGAATGAAAGCAAGACCGCCGTGCTCGTGATCCCCGCCGTGCTCATCCCGCAGATCATCCTTGCGGGCGCACTCATCAAGTACGAGGAGATGAACCGCAACCTCGACTTCGTCTATACGATCGAACAGTGGGCCAACCGTCACCCGGACGCGATGAGCTCCACCCGTAGCGATCTCCAGGTGCCGCTTATCTGCGAATTCATGCCGATGCGCTGGTCCTACGAGGCCCTTGTCTTCGCTCAGGCCAAGCTCAATCCTCTCACCAGCCGCCAGGAGATCATTCAGAAACAGATCACCGAACTCGCCGCCAACAAGAACCTGACAGAACCTCAGGAGGATCGACTCGAGGACTTGAAGGACCTGCTCGCCATCGTCTCCGGCCTCCAGGGAAAGAATGCGAAGGATATCGATCGCAAACTCCGCGAAGTCGACAATGTCATTCGCGGCGGCCCGCTCGACCGGGCAAAATTCCGCGGGCGCGAAAAGGGCGTCACAGCCGAACAGATCTATATCAACCAGAAGGTGACCGATCTCATTTCCAAAGCCGAGATGGAGCAGACCGACTATCGCAACGATATGCCGGGCCGCCGCCACCTCAACGTCTTCTTCGGGCCGGTGAAAGAGTATCTCGGCATCAAGGTCAACATGATCTGGTTCAACATCGGGGTGCTCACCCTGTCCACGCTGGTTCTGTTCTTCGCGCTTTTCCTCATCCTCAACCACCAAATCCGCACCCGTACGGTCTAGATCCATGAAAACCATCCCGCTCGAAGACAATTTTGCCGATGTCCTCTCCAAGGCTCGTCGCGGTCTTGGATTCGACCTGTTCTCTGTCGCTCAGCGCGCCGGGATTCCCGAAGATCGCGCCGCCGCCGTATTCGATGGTCATTTTGACGAGGAGATCGTCCGTGCGCTCTCGCCGGAACTGGGCCTCTGCGCCAATCGCACCGCCGCTCTCGGCCGGGGGGATTATGTACCCGCGCCGATCTCGCTGCCCGGCCTTGCCGGATACAATACGCCGTTTCACGATATGATGGTGAACTCCTACCTGGTGTGGGATAAGGCGTCGGGCAAAGCGGTCGCCTTCGACACCGGTACCGACATCGACGACATGCTCGCCACCCTCACGGAGGAGAACCTCACGCTCGAACTCATCCTGCTTACCCACTCGCACGGTGATCATATTTACGAACTCGACCGTCTCGTGGAAAAAACCGGAGCCCCCGCCTGGATCGGCGAAAAGGAACCCGTGAAGGGTGCCTCCACCTTCGCGCCTGGCCGAGTCTTCGAGGTCGGCAACCTTCGGGTGGAATCCCGACTCACCTGGGGACATTCGCCCGGAGGCATCACCTACGTGGTCACGGGCCTCGAACGTTCCCTCGCCGTCGTCGGCGACGCCATCTTTGCCGGGTCCATGGGCGGAGGTGGAGTTTCGTACTCTGACGCCCTCCGTACGAACCAGGAAGAGATTCTGTCTCTCCCTGACGAAACCATCATCTGTCCCGGGCACGGTCCGCTCACCACCGTGGGCGAGCAAAAGCAAAACAACCCATTCTTTCCCTAAGCGAATGCAGACCATTTCCTTTGTCGGCGTCGGCCGCATGGGCCGCAACATGGCTCATCGTCTCAATGAACTCGGCTATCCCATCGGCGGCATCTACGACGTCCGCCCAGAGGCGGCCCGAGAGCTGGCCAGTGAAATCGGCGCGACCGCAACCGGCTCACTAGCGGAAGCCACCCGACTAGGCGACATCATCATCACCGTCGTCACCGATGACGGCGCCATGCGCTCGATCTTCGGCTTGAGCGGCGAAAGCGACCATCTTCTCCGGCATGCTGGAGGCAAAACCTTTATTAATTGCGCCACCGTGACCCCGGCAGTGCATCAGGACGTCGAAAAGGCCGCCTCCGCCGCCGGAGCTTATGCCCTGGAAGCCTGCATGGCCTCCAGCATCACTCAAGCTCGACAGGGAACACTCTACCTCATGGTTGGCGGCCAAAAGGATGTCTTCCTAGCCGTCGAGCCGATCCTGCAAAAGCTCAGTTCCTCACTCCGCTATGTCGGCAAAGCCGGGGAAGCCGCCAAGGTAAAAGCCCTCGTCAACATGGTGATGAACATCAACACCGCCGGCCTCGCCGAAGGCCTCGGCCTGGGCGAGGCGCTCGGTCTCGATCTCACCATGCTCCGCGAAGTCTTCTCGCAAACCGGCGCAAACTCCCGGGTGCTGGAAACAGACGGCGAGGACATGCAAAACCGCGAGCACTCCTGTTACTTCTCCGCCGCCCACGCTGCCAAGGACTCGGGCATCGCCCTCGAACTGGCCGGTGATCTCGGCCTCACCCTCCCGCTCGCCGAAGCCACCAAGGCCCAATACGACCGCATGGTCGCCCTTGATCTCGGCGAACTCGACAAATCCGGCGTCGCCGAACTTACCTTCCGCGGGCGGAGCACCTGAGCAGGCGCAGCCTCGCCCTTCTGGAAAGCTTCAGCTTCGACACCGAACAAAGCGGTGTTTAGCTTTGTAAGCCAAACACCCCATGCGTCTGAACCTCGCGTTACTGGCTGCAGTCTTCCTCGGAACGTTCTGCCTTCACGCCGCACCGAGCGACCGGGAGAAGGAAGCGTTTCTGTCTGGCTTCCGCATGGCCATTGCAGCGAACAACCCGGCCGTGCTGACCTCGCTCCTGTATTCACAGGGCATGTCGCAGGAGAATATCCGCAACACGCAAAATGGCACTTTCCGCCGATTGCTGGAAAAGTTGCAGCCGTTCAAGAACGACCTGCATTACCAATGGCTCGATGTTCCGCAAGGTGGCACACCGGTAAGCAAAGAGGTCGACGGCGTCCGCTTTACGACCACGTCAACGCCTGCGACGTATCTGGAAATTCGATCCAGCGGAACCGTCATCACCGGCTTTTTCCTCTGCGAGGAATACGGAAAGCTGCTCCTGATCGGGACGAAGACGGAAGCCAGCACCACCCGTTGACCAGCCATCGCAAGGATCGTAGGGCCGGCATCTTGCCGGCCCGCGAGTACGACGAGCCATGACCACCTTGCTCCCTCACTGCTTCTAGTGTGCCTAGCGAACAGGTCGGTGGGACGCCAACCCTACGCAAATCAATACCACCCGCGCCACTGGCACAGTTTTTCGAGAGCCTTGGCACGATGGCTCAGGGCGTTTTTCACCTCGGCGGGAAGGACGCCGAAGGTCTGGTTGTAACCTTCCGGAATGAAGAGCGGATCGTACCCGAAGCCGCCCGCGCCGTCCTCGGCATCGATGATTCGCCCCTCGACCGTTCCGTCGAAAGCCGCCAGTTTGCGCCCGCCTCGGGCCAGAACGATCACGCAATGGAACCGCGCCCGCCGGTCGAGGACGCCGTCGAGGTTCTCCAAAAGGAGCCGGTTGTTGTCCTTGTCTCCGGCGTTTTCCCCGGCGTAGCGGGCGGAGTAGACACCCGGCGCGCCATTGAGGGCGTCGACCTCCAGGCCGGAGTCGTCGGCGATCACCCAGCCGTCGAAGACGAGCGAGGCGGCCACGGCTTTCAACATGGCATTTCCCTCAAAGGTGGTCTCGGTTTCCTCCACCTCCGGCACCTGCGGAGCCGCGGACAAGTCCATGACCTCGAACGAACTACCGAGGATCTGCCGGATCTCGCCGACCTTGTGAGCGTTGCGGGTGGAAACGAGCAGGCGGTAGGGGCCTGAATTTGCGAGGTTTTCAGAAAGGGAAGTCTCTGCCATAGTCCCACCCCTTTCACGATGGCTGTTCAACGCAAGCAATTTCCCTTTTCCGAATTCGAACCGAAGTGGCAGCAGCGCTGGCTGGACGAGGGCGCGTTCCGCGCGGCCAATCCCGGCGAGCCCGGCTTCGACGCCAACAAGCCCAAGTACTACGTGCTCGATATGTTCCCGTACCCGAGCGGCGAGGGCCTGCACGTCGGCCACGTCGAGGGCTACACCGCCACCGACATCATCGCGCGGTTCAAGCGCCTCCGCGGCTTCAACGTCCTCCACCCCATGGGCTGGGACGCCTTCGGCCTCCCCGCCGAGCAGTTTGCCATCAAGACGGGCCAGCACCCGCGCGTAACGACCGAGCGCAACGTCGACCGCTTCCGCGCCCAGCTCCAGTCCATCGGCTTCAGCTACGACTGGGAGCGCGAGATCAGCACGACTGATCCGAAGTACTTCCGCTGGACGCAGTGGATCTTCCTCAAGCTCTACAACTCGTGGTTCAACCCCGAGACGCAGAAAGCCGAACCGATCGAGACCTACAAGGGTGAGGACGCAGATTCCGTGCGTCTCGCCTACGTGAGCGAACAGCCGGTGAACTGGTGCCCCGCTCTCGGCACCGTGCTGGCCAATGAAGAGGTCATCGACGGCAAGAGCGAGGTCGGCGGCCATCCCGTAGAGCGTCGTCCGCTCCGCCAGTGGGTGCTGCGCATCACGGCTTTCGCAGAACGCCTGATCAATGAACTCGACGGCCTCGACTGGCCCGAAGGCATCAAGCTGCTCCAGAAAAACTGGATTGGCCGCTCCGAGGGAGCGTCGGTCACGTTCGGCCTTGAGGGAGCCAGCGAGACCATCGAAGTTTTCACCACCCGCCCGGATACGCTCTTCGGCGCGAGCTACCTCGTGCTCGCTCCCGAGCACACGCTGGTCGACCAGATCACGACCGCCGAGCAGCGCGACGCCGTGGAAGCCTACAAGCGCCAGGTCGCCTCAAAGTCCGACCTCGAGCGCACCGAGCTGGCCAAGGAAAAGACCGGTGTGTTCACCGGGGCCTATGCGATCAATCCGGTCAACGGCGCCCGCATTCCGATCTGGACCGCCGACTACGTACTGACTGGTTATGGCACCGGCGCGATTATGGCTGTCCCCGCGCACGACGAGCGCGACTGGGAGTTTGCCACCAAGTTCCAGCTCCCCATCATTCCAGTCGTCGCCCCGGCGGACGGCTCGCAGCCCGACACCAGCGCCGTCTTTGTCGGCGAAGGCATCGCCATCAACTCCGCCCCCATCGAGGGCCTGCCCACGAAGGAAGCAAAGGCCCGCATCACCGCGTGGCTGGAGGAGAAAGGCATCGGCCACGGCACAATCAACTACAAGCTTCGCGACTGGCTCTTCTCACGCCAGCGCTACTGGGGCGAGCCCTTCCCGATCCTGTGGGAGGATGGGCGTCACCGAGCCCTGCCCGAGGCCGAGCTCCCGCTCGCGCAGCCCGAGATGGAGGACTTCAAGCCGACCGGCTCGCCCGAGCCACCGCTCTCCAAGGCCACCGATTGGGTGCAGTATTCCGAGAAGGCCCGCCGCGAAACCAACACCATGCCGCAATGGGCTGGCTCTTGCTGGTATTACCTGCGCTTCTGCGATCCGCTCAACCCCGAGCGCTTCGTCGGTACCGATGCGGAGAACTACTGGATGGATGCGGGGAAGCCCGGCGGCGTCGACCTCTATGTCGGCGGCACCGAGCACGCCGTGCTGCACCTGCTTTACGCCCGCTTCTGGCACAAGGTGCTCTTCGACCTCGGCTACATATCGACCCGCGAACCCTTCCAGCGGCTGGTCAACCAGGGCATGATCCTCGGCCCGGACGAGCAGAAGATGTCCAAGAGCCGCGGCAACGTGGTCAACCCCGACAGCGTCATCTCCGAGTACGGCGCGGATTCGCTCCGCCTCTACGAGATGTTCATGGGACCGCTGGAGCAGTCCAAACCGTGGAGCATGAAGGGCGTCGAAGGCGTCTACCGCTTCCTCGGCCGCGTCTGGCGTCTCGCCATGGAGGAAACCCAGGAGGGCGACTGGGCGATCTCGCCCGCCCTCGTGGAGGCCGACCTCACCCCGGCCCAGCTTCGCGTCGTGCATGCCACAATCAAGAAGGTCACCGAGGACATCGACGGCTTTGCCTTCAACACCGCGATCTCGCAGATGATGGTCTGCACGAATGAATTCGTAAACGCCTCGCCGCGCCCCGTTGCGGTGCTGCGTACGCTCCTCGTGCTGCTCTCGCCCTTCGCCCCGCACATCGCCGACGAACTCTGGGCGCTCCTCGCGGCAAAATTCTCCGGATTCCATGGCCGTGCCTCCTCGCAGGCCTGGCCGGTGTGGAACGAGGAATACCTCGCTGTCAGCGAAGCCGAGTACGTTGTGCAGGTGAATGGCAAGCTCCGCGACCGCCTCGTCGTGCCCAAGGACGCCCCGCAGGCCGAGATCGAAGCTGCGGCGCTCGCCCTGGAGAAGGTTAAGGAAAGCCTTACCGGGAAGACCGTGGTGAAAATCATCATCGTCCCGAACAAGCTGATCAACATCGTCGCCAAATAGGCAGCCCTTTCGCAACCCGCCGCCGTATGTTTTCAGTCCAAATGAAAACCACGCGGCGGGGATTCACACTTATCGAGCTGCTGGTCACGATCAGCATCATCGCGGTATTGGCCGTTCTCGGGCTGGCGGCGCTGTTCCGCAGCCAGCGCTCCGCCGAGCAGGCCGACTCCACCGCGCAGCTTCGCACCATGGCGCAGGCCGTTATTTCCTATGCGGGCGAGCACGATGGCACCCTGCCCGGCCCTCTCTGGCCCGGCCAGGTCATGCTCTACGATCCCGCCCGCGAGGGTCGTCTCGTGCGGGAGGTCGGCGAGTATCTTTCCTTTGAAAAGCGCCCGACCGCCTACGTAGTCGAGTCGCTCATTCCCAAGTCCTACCGCCGCGCAATGAAAGGCACAAACCTCGGCGACGCCCGCATCTACGTGATGAACACCGCCGTGGAGGTCAACGGAACGACGGTCAACCCCTTCGGCAATCTCCCCACCGATCCCGCCCAGCCCTCGCTGAAACTCGTCACCGTCGCCTCGCTTCCCGAGGACGAACGCTGGATTATGAAGGAAGCCGATCAGCACGTCCCCGAAGTAGCCGGAGCCGCCTGGCGGGCCAATACCCCGTCGGCTCCTGTCCATGGCTCGATGCGGGCGGCCGCGCGATTCGACGGCAGCGTAAACTGGGAAAAGGCGGAATAGCCTCTATTTGGGCCGCGCGTCGGTCACGGTCTGCACCGGCACGACCTCTCCCACCTCGCCAAACTGCTTGCGGATATAGGCCACGACGGAGGCTATTTCCTCATCCGTCAGGTAATCAAAGGCTGGCATCTGCCCGTTGAAAGGCTTGCCGTCCACCACCACCTTGCCGGTCTGGCCTTTCAGGACCACCTCGATGATCGCCTTCGCCGGCCCCTTGACGATAGCCGTCCCGATGAGGGCCGGGGCGGTCGGACCGCCCTTGCCGGCGACGTGGCACTGCGCACAATTCATCTCATAGACTCCCGCCCCGGCAACCAATTGGGTTTCCAGCTCATCCGCGACGACGACCATGGGGAAAATGCAGGAAAGCAGTGCAATGTGGAGCCGCATGTGAGAAAGAAGCCAGCACCATGCAGCCTTGGCAACTCCCCTTGCGTCACGCGGCGATTTTCCTCCTTCTTGGGTGCGGCCTCGCCTCAGCCCAGCAGGGAGACGTGGTGGAAACCGCCGCGGCAAAGTTCCGGGTCGAGACCATCGCCGATGGCATGACCAACCCCTGGGCCATCGCCAAGCTCCCCGATGGCCGCTTCCTCATCACCGAGCGCCCCGGCCGCCTGCGCATCGTGGAAAATGGCAAGCTCCTGCCCGATCCTGTCGAGGGCGTGCCCGAGGTCTGGGCCAAGGGCCAGGGCGGCCTGCTCGATGTCGTCCTGCATCCCGACTACGCAAAGAACGGCTGGATCTATCTCTCCTTCTCCAAGCCTCTGCCCAAAGGCGCGCTCACCTCGGTCATTCGCGCCAGGCTGAAAGACAACAGGCTCGTCGACCAGGAGACGATCTTCGATCCGCCCGCCGACGAAGCCACTGGGGCAGGCGTCCATTTCGGCTGCAAGCTCACGTTTGACAAGGAAGGCCATCTCTTTTTCTCCATTGGCGACCGCGGCGATGTCACCAATCCGACGAACAACGCCCAGCGCGTCGACAACGTGAAGGGCAAGATCCACCGGGTGATGGATGACGGCAGCATCCCGGCCGACAACCCGTACGCCAACACCCCGGGCGCTCGCCCGACGATTTGGTGCAATGGCAACCGCAACCCGCAGGGCCTCATCTACGACCTGCCCTCCGGCATTCTCTGGGAGACCGAGCACGGCCCCAAGGGCGGTGATGAGCTCAACATCATCCGCAAAGGCCTGAACTACGGCTGGCCGACCATCACCTACGGCATCAATTACAGCGGCACCCCGATCACCGACCATACCAGCCAGGACGGAATGGAGCAGCCCATTACGTACTGGACTCCGTCCCTCGGCGCGTGCGGCCTCACGGTTTACCACGGCGACAAGTTTCCCCAATGGGAGGGCAACATCTTCGCTGGAGCCCTCGCCCTCACCAAAATCGTGCGGGTGAAACTCGACGGCCAGAAAGTCATCGAGCAGGAGGACATCCTCAAGGGCACGGGCCGCATCCGCGATCTGCGCGTTTTTGACGACGGTTATCTCTACGTCGTTTACGACAATCCCGGAAAGGTCGTCCGCCTCCTCCCGGCAAACTAAGCTTAGCCCAGTGTCCGGGATTGCAAATTTTCCCGCGATTCACTAAACAACTCTCCACCCCCTCTGTTTATGAGAACTCTCTCGCTCGCTGGCATCGGTGCTGCCGCTTTCGCCCTTACCGCCACCTCGTCCTTCGCAGGAACGGAATCCGGAAGCCGCTCGCGGTTCTGGGATTACTACAATCCCTACCCCTCCAACTACATCGGCTCGCCGGAGTGGCTTGCCGGCCCGACACTTCTTGGCGACTGGTGGGGTGTCAGAAACTGGCTGGATGATAACGGGATCGAGTTCTCCGGATCCTATACGAACAACATCGCAGGTAATGTGACCGGCGGCCGGGATCAGGGATTCACCTATTGCGACAACATCCTCGTGGGTGTGGCTCTTGACCTGGAAAAGATCGCCGGCTGGAAGGGCGCATCCATCACTGTGAGCGGACTGAATCGTGACGGTTCCAACCTCTCGCAGGACTACATCGGCAACCAGTTCACCGTCCAGCAGGTCTACGGTGGTTCCGCCGTCATGCTTTACGAACTCGCCCTCGAGCAGAAGCTCATGGAAGACAAGGTCTCCATCAAGGTTGGACGCTTCGCCACTGGTGATGACTTTGCCTCCTCCCCGCTCTACTGGCTCTACATGAACAACGGCATCGACGGCAACCCTCAGGCGCTGCCCGTCAACAGCCAGTTCTCCGCCTATCCCTGGGCTGTGTGGGCCGCCCGCCTGAAGGTGCAGCCGACTCCGGAATGGACTGGCCAGCTCGGCATCTACCAGGTCTCCAGCCGCGTCTTCAACCGGAACTACCACGGCGTGGACTTCAGCATTCGTCCCGACGATGGATTCCTCCTCATCAGCCAGTTCGGCTGGTCGCCCGAGTTCTTCAAGCGTGAGGTACCCACCAACACCACGCGCGACGGCAAGCAGGTCGTGGACAGCAAGTCCGTCGTCGACGGCAAATCCACCAAGTCCTTCAAGGAACCCGTCGAGATGAAGGGCCTGAAGGGCCATTACTGGTTCGGCGTCTACTGGTCGCCATGGTCCTACCCTGTCATCGGCGGCACGCCCGACCAGAAGGCGCAAAACGCCTATGGTTTCTACTGGCACGCCGATCAGATGGTCTTCCAGGAGGCCCCGGGCAGCGACCAGGGCCTCTACCTGTGGAGCGCCTTCGTCCTCTCCCCGCAGCAAAATATCGCCAAGCTCCCGTTTGAGGCGAACTTTGGCCTGGCCTACCAGGGCCTCATCCCCACCCGCGACACCGACTGGACGACCTTCGGCTTCGTCTACGGCAACTTCAGCGATCAGCAACCGGGGGCCAACCCGGGTGATCCGAAGCCCAACTACGAGCTCGTGCTGGAAGGCGGCTACAAGATCCAGCTCACCAAGTTTGCCTTCATCCAGCCCGACGTGCAGTACGTGATCAACCCGGGCGGAAATCCGAACATCGGCAACGCCCTCGTCCTCGGCGCCCAGATGGGTGTCACGTTCTGATTTCCCGGACTTGCCCGCCCGCGGTGAACTGTGGAAGTTTACCGCGGATGCGGTTCTCTGGATTCCTCGCAGTATTTCTCGTCTGGATGTTCGCCACGGAGGCCCGCGCCTTCGACTGGGACATCCAGCGTATTGACGGACGCGACTACGTGTCCGTGGCCAAGATCGCCGAATTCTACAATCTTCCCCTCGATGTGGCTCCCAGCGACCGCCAGATGTATCTCTCGCGGGGCGGCCGCAGCCTCACCGCCAGGGCCGACAGCCGCGATCTCGACATCAACGGTGTACGCTACGTGCTTTCCTTCCCGGTGCTCGACCGCAACGGGAAGTTCTGGGTTTCGCGCATGGACTTGGGCAAGACGATCGAGCCCGCGTTTCGTCCCGAGAACGTCCAGGGGTTAAAACCCTTCTCGCTCGTCGTTCTCGATCCCGGCCACGGTGGTCAGGACAAGGGAGCCGCCAGTCCGTACGAGTTCGAGAAGAACTTTGCCCTCGACGTGGCGCGTCGCGTCCGCAACGAGCTTCAGCAGGCCGGACTCCGCGTCTTCATGACCCGCAATAATGACAGCTTCGTGGAGCTTCAGGACCGCGCCGCAATGGCCAATGCGAAGCAGAATTGCATCTTCGTCAGCATCCACTTCAACGCGACCGACACCAATCCCGACGCCAGCGGGCTCGAGATTTATTCCATCACCCCGCGCGGTTCGCCGTCGACCGAATACGACACTCTGCTCGTGCGCGATATGGTGCAGGAGTACGGCAATGCCAACGAGGTCCAGAGCTTTGCACTCGCGCATACGATCTTTCACTCGCTCCGCGGAGCCAATCTCGACATGGCCGATCGTGGCGTAAAACGCGCCCGGTTTGCCGTCCTTCGCCTCACCAAGATGCCAGCCGTGCTGATCGAGGGAGGATTCCTCACAAACTCTGGGGATGCCAAGCGAGTGGCCTCGACGGCCTGGCGTAATCAATACGCCAAAGCCATCGCCCGAGGCATCCTGGCCTACCGAAAACTCGTCGAAACGGATCAGGCGCCCCCGACCATGGCCGAGTATCGCAACGGCACGGCCAGCGTGAACAGCGCAGCGACTCCCCCTCCGCGCCCGGTCGCCACACCCGCACCGGCGCCGGTGAACTCGATCAACCTGCGCGATCTCCCGCAGTAACCGCTGAGAGGGCCAGTCCGGCTCCCTCATGCAAGCGTAACTGATCTCCCTCGATGGCAAAGCCGCAGAGAGGCTCGGTGGGAATTGTATCGGGCGGATCGATATCCACCCAATCGGCCAGGGAGGCGAGTTGCGCGGCAGCGGAGCGGGCAATGCCCGTTTCGACCATCACGCCGATCATCGTCTGCAAGCCTCGCCTCCGCGCTTCCGTCAACAGGTCCTTCGCTGCCGCAACGCCACCAGCCTTGATGATTTTCACATTCACGCCATCGGCGAGTTCCATGGCAGCCGGAAGATCTCCCGCGTCCTGAAACGACTCGTCCGCGATCAGCAACGGTGCGCTGCGAGTAAACTCGCGAAGCTCCCTCCAGTTTTCCCAGTCCACACCGACCGGCTGCTCCACGAGGACAAACCCGAGCTTTGCCAGAAGGGGAAGCGCCTCGATCGCCTCGCCGATGCGCCATCCGGCGTTCACATCGGCCATGAATCGGCAATCTGGAGCGAGTCGCACCGCCTGCCGCGCGCAGTCGATATCCCAGCCGACAGCTCCGCCCATCTTGAGCTTGAAGAGACGGCTCCCTTGGGCGCGTCCGTCGGCCAGCATCTCCGCCAACTCGGCGATATTTTGCGGGATCGAGAGCGTACGGGCGACGGATACGGTCTCACGAGCTTCCAAGCCGAGGAACCGCCCAAGCGGCAAACCGGCCCGCCGAGCCGCCAGATCAAAACGCGCCATTTCCAAGGCCACCCGCGCCGCTGCCGCATCCGCAGGAACCGGCGGGAGAACCGCCAAAGGATCAGCCTCTGCCTCAATATGGCGCAACCATTCCAGGCACGCCCCGGCGCGGGAAGGATAGTAAGGAGGCAGCGCCCCCTCGCCCCAGCCGGTGAATCCGCCATCAGAAACCTGAACCAGTACCGTCTCCCGGGTATGGCTCACCCCATGGGCGATGCGAAACGGGCGCGGCAGACGAATGGTGAAGATCTCACCATGGACGTTCATAGCAGTGATCGAATAGCCCGGAGGTTCACCCTCGCCATCTCGGCAATTGAGGATTTCTCCGCATACTCGGGCACCTTCGTGCCATCGGCATTGCGTTCCGAGGCATGGCCATTTCGACCGAAAAGACCCAGCCCATCCAGGGTGGGAAGGAACTGGCTGATATAGTTCCCATCACTCAAGCCACCGCGTTCCTCGGCATCGAGGCGAACGCCTTCCGCTTCAGCAGCAGATTGCCAGATACTGATCAATTCGTCCGTGCCAGCCGAAGCCGGCCATGCCGGATTCCGGCTCAAGGTCGCCACCCTTACACGGCAGGGATAGCCATCGCTCACCGCTCGCACAACCGGACTCTCCTGCTCGTACGCATATATGCGATCAACAGCATTTTGCAGCGTTTCGTTATCGAAGGCGCGGATATTCACCTCAAATTCACACTCGTGCGGAACCCGATTGATCGGCCCCCCGCCTCGTACAGAACCGACATTCACCGTCAATTTCCGGGCATAGTCCGTGAGCGCAGCCGTCTGTTGGATTAAAACCGCCGCTTGCACCACGGCATTCGCTCCTTCCTGATGACGGCTTCCGGCATGGGCACCGCGCCCTTCGACAGTTATTCGCAGGTTGGCCGATCCCTTGCGGGCCCTCACCAGGGAGTATCCTGCCCCCTGTCCGGCGCAGGCTTCAAAAATCAAAGCCGCCCGCGTGTTCGCGGGCAGGCGTTCATAACAGGCTTGGGGGAAATCCGGGGAAAGCTCCTCCTCTGCGGCATTCAACGCGACAAGCCAGTCGGTCGTTTCGAATAGCTCGGGATTGGTATCTCGCAGAGAGACCAGCACCAGCCAGATCATGGCCGTACCCCCCTTGATATCGATCACTCCCGGGCCGTAGATGCGGTCGCCCTCCTCCAGCCAGTGGAAGTCATTGCGCATTTCCTCCTCGGGAGGGAAGACCGTGTCGAGATGGGAGACTAGGAGCAGGCTGCGCTCGCCTGCACCCGTGCGGCGGAGGAAAAGATGGTCGCCGAAAGCGGGATTCTCGGAGGGCACATGCTCGGCGGAGAATCCCAGGGCAGCAAAATGCCCGGCAATCAGCCGGGCGTTTGCTCGAACTCCGGAAGGGTTTAGTGTCCAGCTATTGGACGATACCAGATCGCGCAGAAAGGCGAGCGCCTCCGGAAGGCGGCGGGAAATCGCCGCAGCAGCGTCTTGCGTCTGCTGCGGCTGAGAAATCATTGTGCCGTCCCGCGGCAGCGACTGCGTTAGGCCTTGGTCGGCTGAAGGGCGCGATTGAAGACGCTCTTCTTGCGGTCGGCGCTGTTCTGATGGATCACTCCACGCTTGGCGGCTTTGTCCAGAGCGGAGGTCACATTGACGTACTCGGCCTTGGCTTCGTCGAGCTTGCCGGCGGCGATGGCAGCGCGGAACTTCTTCTGTCCGTTCTTGAGAGCGCTGAGAATGCTCGAGTTGCGCCCGTGACGGATCGTGCTTTGACGGGAGCGTTTTGCTGCGGATTTCGTATTGGCCATGGTTATTCTTAAAATTGGTGCCAGAGGAGGGATTTGAACCCCCGACCAAGGGCTTATGAGTCCCCTGCTCTACCCCTGAGCTACTCTGGCGAAGGGGTCGATAACAGTACCCAGACGCCCCTGAAGGGCAAGCCTCAAATTACACGAAATGGCGTAATTTCTGACAGGCCGATGGCAAAGGGTGCGTAAAAGACCGCCTTATTCCCCACCGCGGCGGGGATGGCGACTCTCCTCGGCCGAGACTGCGTAGATCACGTCGTCGCCGATGTTCTTGGCCTGATCACCAATGCGCTCGAGGAAGCGGGCGGTGAAAATCAGGTCCATGTAGCTCGGAATGTTGTCCGGCTTTTCCGGCATGAGGGAGGTGAGCTTTTCCGCGAAATCCCGGTTCATGATGTCGAGCGTACGATCACGTTCGCGCAGGGTGCGGGCGAGTTCGACATTGCTGTCGGCAAAGGCTCGGATCGCATCGTCGAGCATGAGTCCGGTAAAGCGATACTGCTCTGCGAGATCGGCCAGCTCCGGCACAGGCGTCCGGCCGGTGAGCTTGCGCGAGCGCCGGGCGATGTTCACGCTTTGATCGGCGATGCGCTCGAGATTCACGCTGAATTTCATGGTCGAGACAACCGTGCGCAGATCGGAGGCCACGGGATGGAAGCGCACCATGAGATCGATACCCTGACGGTCGAGCTGCATCTCAAGAGTGTCGACCTCTTCGTCGTCCGCGATCACGGTGTTGCTCCAGTCTTCATCGCGTTCAAAGAGCCCCTGGCGGGCATGTTCGAAGTTGCGTTGCGTGAGACTGGCCATCATGAGCGCGTTGTCGCGAAATTCGCTCAAGGCGGACTCAAAGGTACTAAGGATATGTGCACTGCCCATGGTCGGAGCTTTCTATGGAGTTTACTGAAGTTCTGGCGCGTCCAGCGTGTCGATCAACCGAACCGGCCCGTGATGTAGTCCTCGGTCTGCTTCTCCGAGGGGTTGGTAAAGATTTTCTGCGTCTCGTCGAACTCGATGAGCTTGCCGAGGTAGAAGAACGCCGTCTTGTCGGAGCAGCGGGTGGCCTGCTGCATGTTGTGGGTGACGATAACGATGGTGAATTCCTTCTTCAGCTCGTGAATCAGGTCCTCCACCTTGGCCGTCGCGATCGGATCGAGCGCGGAGCACGGCTCGTCCATGAGGAGCACCTCGGGACGGTTCGCGATAGCCCGGGCGATGCAGAGACGCTGCATCTGGCCGCCGGAGAGGCCGAGAGCGCTGTCATGCAGGCGATCTTTCACCTCTTCCCACAGAGCCGCGCCGCGCAGGCTGCGCTCCACGGTTTCATCGAGTATGCTGCGAGCCTTCACGCCAGCGATACGCAGTGAGTAAACGATATTTTCGTAGATCGACTTCGGGAAGGGATTCGACTTCTGGAAGACCATGCCGATACTGCGGCGCAGGGCGATGACCTCGATCGCCTTGTCGTAGATGCTGCGGCCATTGAGGTAGATCTCGCCCTCGTGATGAACGCCGTCGATCAGTTCGTTCATGCGATTGAAGTTGCGCAGGAGCGTCGACTTGCCGCAGCCGGAGGGTCCGATGAAGGCCGTCACCTGGCGCTCCGGGATCTCCATGTTGATCCCGTAAAGGGCCTGCTTCTTGCCGTAGTAGAAGTTGAAGTTCTCGACCTTCAGGAAGTCGCTGCGAGGTGCGGGTGTATTCACGGGAGCAAAGTTTGCACTAGAGACGACACTGGTTTCCGGGCGTTGTTGGTCCATGGTGTGCGGCATATCGGGTTATTTTTTGCGGAACACAATCTGTGCGCTGACATTCGCGATCGTGACCAGAATCACCAGAACCAGGGACGCAGTCCATGCCATCTGAATCTGATGCGGAACGGGCGCTGTCGAGAAGTTATAAATGAGCACCGATAGTGAGGCCGTGGGTTCCTTGAGGCTTTGGATCCAGTACTGGCTAAACAAAGCGGTGAAAAGCAGAGGCGCGGTTTCGCCCGCGGCGCGAGCCACGGCGAGCATGATGCCGGTCATCATGGCCGGCAGCGCGTCGGGAAGCACGATGCGCCAGATGGTCTGGAAATTCGTCGCGCCCAGTCCGTAGGAGGCCTCACGATACGCCTTGGAGACACCGATAAGAGCCTGCTCGGCTGTGAGCAGGATGGTCGGCAGGATGAGAATCGCCAGCGCGAAGCCGCCCGCCCAGGCGGAAAACCCGCCCGTCGTCAGCACGATCACGGCATAGGCAAACACACCGCAAATGATCGACGGAATGCCCGTCAGGAGCTTGGCCACGAATCGCACGGCATTGGCCAGTCGCGAATATGGCGCATACTCATTCACATAAATTGCCGAAAGAATCCCAAAGGGCGTGGCAATCACCAGGGCCACCCCCACCATGAGCAGGGTGCCGACCACGGCGTTGCCGATACCTCCGCCGACCTGACCAGCCGCGGGAGGAAGCTCGGTGAAAACACTCCAGCTGAGGAGAGGCAGGCCCTTTTTCAACACGAGAAAGATGATCGAGAGCAGCGGGATCAGCGCGAGAAAGGCGAGCGTGACGCAGACAACGCTCAGCACGCGGTTCACCAGCGACCGGAAGCCCGAGCGGGCTTCGCGTGCCTTGTGAAAGAAATCCTTATGAGCAGGTCGCTCGGGAGCAGCAGTGGCGGAAGTCATGATTATCGAACTCCAGCGGTACGTTTCTGGGTATAACGGAGGACAAACTCACCCGCCATATTGACGAGCAGTGTCATGGCCACAAGGAGCAGCGCCGCGTACATCAGCGAGCTGACCTGCATGCCTTCTGCTTCGCCAAACTGGTTGGCCAGCAGCCCGGCCAGAGTTCCAGCCGGAGAGAGGAGCGAACCCGTGAGGCGGGAACTGTTGCCGATCAACATTGCGATGGCCATGGTTTCGCCCATGGCTCGACCAAGGGCGAGGATCGTCGCCGCGACGATACCGGGCGCCGCAGTCGGAACGATCACCCCCAGGATTGCCTCCCAGCGGGTGGCGCCCAACGCATAAGCGCCTTCACGCAAGGTTCCCGGCACGGCCACAAGCGCAGTACGGGAAATGGCGGTAATGGTCGGAAGGATCATCAGCGACAGCACGAGACTGGCCGTCAGCATGCTGTTTCCGTAGGCTGGCGGAGCGAAGAGCGAATTCAACACCGGCACGTTCTTGAAAGCTACGACGGCCCAGCCTCCAAAACTCTGCACCAGGGGAATGACCACTGCGATACCCCAGAGGCCGTAGACCACGCTGGGAATCGCCGCCAGCATCTCCACCGTGAAACGGATGGCCTGCCGGATGGGCAAAGGGAGAAAATCCTCGCTCAGAAAAATCGCGATCGCGAGCCCCAGCGGAAGGGCGAAAAGTAGCGCGATGAGCGAGCTCACAGCCGTCCCGATGAGGAACGGAAGCACGCCAAACAGATCGCGATTGGGGATCCATTTTTCCCCGACAAGAAAGCCAAACCCAAACTCCCGGATCGCGGGCCAGGACTGATGGGTGATTTCCCCGATGATCCATGCGAGGGTGGCGACGGTCGCTGCCGACGCCACCCAGCACAGGACTCGGAATAGATCGGGCCCCTTGCGGAAGGCCTTGATTCCGCCTTGTTCAATACCAGTGGACTGGTCCGCCATGGGAATGCCCGATCGAGTTTAAGGGTTGGTTATTTGACGGATTCGAGAGCCGCCTTGGCCTTCGCCACCACCGGAGCGGGGAGCGGGATGTAGCCGAGTTCGCCAGCAAACTTCTGGCCGTCGGTGAGACCGTAGGTCACGAATTCCTTGAGCGCCTTCAGCTTGGCGGCATCCGCGTTCTGCTTGTAAAGGAGCAGCCAGGTAAAGGTGGCAATCGGGTAATCCTGAGCGCCAGCCGGGTCTTCCGGCCAGATACGGAGGTTCTCCGGGAGCTGCACGCTGGCGAGGGTCGCCGCGCCGCTCTCGTCGGTGGCCTTGATGAAGTTGCCAGCCTTGTTCTGGAGCTGGGCAGTCGCGAGGCCGTTGTTCACGGCATAACCGTACTCGACGTAACCCACTGCGCCGGGGCTCTGCTTGATGAGGGCGGTCACGCCGTCATTGCCCTTGCCACCCACGCCCACCGGCCACTGGACCGATTTGTCGCTGCCCACGCTATCAGCGAAATCCTTGCTGATGGCCGAGAGATGCTTGGTGAAGACGAAGGTCGTGCCGCTTCCGTCCGAGCGGTAAGCCACGTTGATCGGCAGGTTCGGGAGAGTGACACCCGGGTTGTCCTTGGCGATGATCGGATCGCTCCAGTTCGTCACCTTGCCGAGGAAGATACCGGCATAGGCGTCGCGGGAGAGCTTGAGGTCGGTCACGCCCGGGAGGTTGTAGGCGATCACGATCGAGCCGGCGGTGGCCGGGATCATCACGACGCCGTTCTTCACCTTGGCGATCTCCTCGTCGGACATGGCCGCGTCACTGGCGGCGAAATCGACCGTTCCCTGGGTGAATTGCTTCACTCCCGCGCCCGATCCGACGGACTGGTAGTTCACCTGCACGGAGGGGTTGACCTTGTTGTATTCGGCAGCCCAACGCTGGTAGAGGGGGGCAGGAAAGCTAGCGCCTGCGCCGGAGAGCTGCTGGGCCATCGCCGATCCGGCGAGAATGCTCGTCGAGACGGCACCCACGCTGAGAAGAGAGAGAAGTTTCATAGGTAATTCAGGTTACGAGCCGACAGTGCCGAGGAATATGGGGTAGCGCCAAAGGGTTGATTGTTACAATTCCGTAACATTTGGATCGGCATTTTTTTGTATCGCACGGCCAAAAAGCCTTTGCGCGTCGTAAATTGAAACAAGATTGTCACCAAAACTCCGTGGCTTTAGCCAGAACTTCCGCCCCGGAGCCAAAGGAACCTCCACAATCACCTGATCATCAACATCATGAAACCGACGATCGACTCCACCCCCACTCCGCTAAACCGGCGCTCTCTCTTCAAACTCTCCGCTGGAAGCCTCCTTGCCACCTGGCTGGCTGCTCCGCTCGGCAACATTTTCGCTCAGACTTCCGCCGCCCCAACCTCCGCTCCGGCTCCGACGGGTCCCTACACCCTCCCTCCCCTGCCCTACGCCTACGACGCGCTGAATCCCTCCATCGACACGGAGACGATGAAAATTCACCACGACAAGCACCACAAGGCGTACGTGGACAACGCCAACAAGCTCCTCGCCGATCAGCCGGAGCTCGCCAAGCTGACCCCGGAGGAACTCCTCAAGGATCTCGACAAGGCCCCGGAAAGCATCCGCACCGGCCTGCGCAACAATGTGGGCGGGCATGTGAATCACTCGCTTTTCTGGCAGATGATGAGCCCCAAGGGCGGCGGCGAACCGAAGGGCGAACTGGCCGAGGCGATCAACAAGCAGTTTGGCTCCTTCGCGGAGTTTCAGAAGAAATTCGACGAGGCGGCCATGAAGCGCTTCGGCAGCGGCTGGGCCTGGCTCGTGCTCGATGACGGGAAGCTCGAGATCACATCCACCGCGAACCAGGACTCCCCGATCATGGAGGACGAGGAACCCATTCTCGGACTCGATGTGTGGGAACACGCCTATTACCTGAAATACCAGAACCGCCGCCCGGAATATGTCACCGCGTGGTGGAATGTGGTTAACTGGGATTTCGCCAACTCCCTCTACCAGAAGGCGTTGAAGAAAGACTAGTCTCGGCGCAAAAAGAAGAGGCGGCCGATTTCCCGGAATTTTCACCGGATCGGCCGCCTTCTTTATGTGTGAAACAGAGGTCTATCGAGGGACCTGCCGCCGGTTCTCGGCGAGCAGCGCGAATCAGCCGACAGGATCGTCAGGCGACAAAGCACCCGTTCCTGCCCTTACCTGTTCGCTTGAGACGCTCCCGGATGGTTCGCGCTGAAGCTAAAACGCGGTGACAGATTCCCTCAATATTCCCTGGCAGGTCTCAGGATATTACCTGAGAAACGCCGTGCCGGCCAAAGCAATGGCCAGTACGCCGGTGACTGCAACCGCAGCCACCATCATTCCCCTGGTAACCTCCGTGAAGACCGCACTATGTTGTTTTGCTGTTTTCACATCAACACGCTGACACACTTCCCCCGGAGCGCAAGGGGGTATTTTTTCGGGGGATTTCCTACATCCCGAGCAGACGTTCCTGCGCAGGGGCGGGAATTTCGGGCTTTTTCGGAGCTTGGGGCGGCGTTTCGGCTTCCTCATCCTCTGACTGTTTCACGAGAGAATCGGTCAGCTGCTTTTCCGCACGGGCTCCGAGTTTCTGGAGTTCGGTCACGCGGCGGACGAGATTGCCTCGTCCCGAGCTCAGCCGCCCCATGGCCTGATCATAAGCTCCCCGAGCCTGGTCGAGACGCTGGCCGATTTCCTGCAGGGACTCGGTAAAGGCGACAAACTGGTCGTGCAAGCCCCCGGCGCGGCGGGCGATCTCCAGCGCATTGAGCGTCTGCTTGTGCCGCCGCCACACGCTCTCGATGGCGCGCAGGGTGATAAGCAGCGTGGAGGAGGAAACCAGCACGACGTTTTTCTCAAACGCGCTGCCGTACAGCTCCGGATCGTCCTGGAGCGCGAGATTGAGCGCCGTCTCGACCGGGACAAACATGAGGACAAAATCCGGCGACTGGAGATCGGCGAGACCCGGGTAATCCTTGCGGGCCAGCTCCTCGACGTGACGTCGCACGGAGAGAGCGTGCTCCTTCATGGCGGCCTGCCGGGCGGCATCGGTGGTCGCGTTGACCAGGCGCTCATAAGCGGTGAGCGACACCTTGGCGTCGATGATGATATGTTTGCCCTCAGGCAGGTGAATGATCACGTCGGGCATGCGCCGTCCGCCCGCTTCATCGCGGAAACTGGCCTGCGTCTCGTATTCCGAACCCTTCTGCAAACCGGACTTCTCCAGGATGCGCTCCAGGATGAGCTCACCCCAGGAACCCTGCGTCTTCGACTCGCCCTTGAGCGCACGGGTCAGCGCGCCCGCCTCCTCGGTGATCTGGCGGTTGAGATCCTTAAGCTGGACGAGTTGCTCGCGCAGGGCGGCTGTCGCCTTGGTCTCCTCGGTGTGGATCGACTCAATGCGCTCGCGGAATTCCCCGATGCGCTGGCGGAGCGGATCGAGCAGGACGGCGAGGCTTTCCTTGTTCTGCGCGAGGAACCGGGTGCTTTTTTCCTCCAGCACGCGGTTGGCGAGATTTTCAAACTCGGCGGTGAACTGCTTCTGGAGATTGGCCAGCCGGGCGGAATCCTCATCCAGTCGCTGGCGCAGATTTGCCCCCTCCGCCTCGGCCGAGGCGAGCAGGCGGGTGAGTTCCTCGATTTGGGTGCGCTGGGCAGCATCCGCCTCGCGTGCATTCGAAATCTGAGTGGAAAGAACCGTTGTTTTTGTTTGTTCCGCCGCCAACTGAGCGCGGAGCCCCGTGGTTTCGCGGCTCGACTTGAGCAGATAAACAAGGCTGCCCATCACAAAACCCAGGATGAGGGCACCCAAACCAACCAGAAAAAGCGTCATTTTGCGAACCTGTCAGATGGGGTCGGACATCCCATGTCTCACCCCGGAGTTTCCCGTCTATTTTTCAGCAACCTCAAGCAGCTTCACCGCGGTGGTGAGATAAACCGGCTCGGGGTGCTTGTTGCGCCACTTGGTGATCTCCTTGCGCTCGAGCACCTGGAATCCAAAACGCTCCAGCACGCGGGCTCCGCGGCGACTTTCAAAAGTAACCATCTGTCCAAAGACCGCCTTTTCGCCATGCTGGCGCAGGTAGTCGAAGTACAGGTCCATCATGGTCTTGGTCCCATGCAGGCTCTGAGCCTCGGGGAGGACGTTGAAGTGGAAATGCGCCATCTTGCGCGGGGCGGCCGGCACCTCGCGCCAGGAATTCCGCAGGATCCAGGCGATGAATTCCTTCGTCGCCGGGTTGTAACGATGGTATCGGAACATGCCGATCACGAAGAGCCGGGCGTTTTGGAAGATGTTGTGCAACTGCTGCTTGATCGGCATGCGCGAGCCGAGGAGGTAGCCCTTCACCTGTCCCTCATGCTCGAGGACGAAGGACGACTCCGGCTCGATGTCGGTGTAGTAGCTCGTCAGGTAATCGGCAAAAAGCTCGCGATCTTCAAAGACCGGATCGATCGGCTTGCCCAGAAACCCCGTCTGACAACACAACCAGCGAACGGCGTCGCGGTCGCGCGCCTCGTATCTACGAATTTTTACATCAGACGGCAAAGCCACAAGAAGGTTTGTAGGCAACCGGCATCCGGGGGTAAATGGAAAAAACCACCGCCATGAATCCCCCTCGCCTTCTCGCCCTGATATCCCTTCTCTGCGCGGTTCCTCTTTTGCTGACAGGCTGCGCCCTGCTCAAACAAGGCGCGGCGGAAGCCGATGAACGCCGCCTGCTCAAGGCCGGGTTTCAAGAGGAGAAAGTCACATCCTTTGCCGACACCGAGGTCTTGCGACAGTTGCCGCCCAACAAGGTCGTTTCCATCGAGCAGAGCAATCAAACGGTGATCTATAAATACGCCGATCCCGCGAACGGGCGCATTTTTGTCGGGAACGAGGAGAACTTCCTGAAGTACAAGGAAATCGTCGCCAAGGAACGGGCGAAGAACGCCGCCAAGATGGCCGAGATTGGCTCGATGCCGCCGGGACGCATCCCGGGCATGGCGCGTTGACTCAGGGGTGGTAGTTGGCGATCACGTCGTCGTAGATGCCAAACATCCGACCGAAGACGGACTTCCAGGAATAGCGGGTCCGGGCTTCATGGCTGGCCTGCAGGCCGGTGAGGTGGAGATCCTCGCCAAACTTGTTCTCGATGGCTGCCGCCAGGGACTGCGGGGTATTTTCCGCCGCCCAGTGGACCTGATTGGAGAAAATGATGCGGTCCATGTAGCTGCCGCGGATGCCGATGACCGGCGTGCCGCAGGCCTGGCTTTCAAGAGTGACGAGGCCAAAGGTCTCCTGCACGCCGGGATGCACGAACAGGTCTGCGCTGCGATAGACCTCGGCCAGTTTATATGGGTCGCTGCAAAACTCCATCCAGCTTACGGCGTTGGTCGACTCTTTCAGGCGAAGCATGGATGAGCGCAGAGAGCCATCCCCAACCACGAGCAGATGATATTTGCCGGGTGACTGGCGGTGCAGAATATCGAAGGCGTCAAAAAGCGTAACCACGTTTTTCTCAGAAGCCAGACGACCGACGTAGAGAAGCAGCCGCGCATCCTCGGGAATCTCATGCTCGCGGCGAAAACCCTCCACAGGTATGTCAGAAGGGACAAACACTTCATCGTCCACCCCGAGATCGATGCCTTCAACCCGCTCTACGCCCCAGTCCTGCAAGAGCGAGACGAGATTGGGGCTTGGCACCAGCGTACGGTGGAACTGGTTATACAACGTCTTCACGTATCGCTTTGCCCAGTCCTCCGCGACAGACACGGCGGTCTTGCCGAAGAACTTTGCCACCGAGCGAATGTAGGCTTCGGGAAAGTGCGAGTGATAAAACCCAATGACGGGGATATCGAGGCCGTCCCCGGAGGCAATGGCCTTCCACGCGAGCTGGTAGGGGTCTCCGGACTCGATGATGTCGGGCCGCTCCTTTTCCAGCACCTCCTCGACGAGGTGGAGCTTGAGCAGGATGCGATAGCGCGAGGTGCGCGACACCATCGGGGACTCGATGGTGTACACCTTGGCAACATCATCTCCGACGCATTCCGTGCGCTTGCCCGGAACGACAAGCACGTGCTGACAATCGGGCCGATGGCGGCGGATGTACGCCACCTTCTGCTCGATATATCTGCGGACCCCTCCACTGACGGGAGAGTAAAACTGCGTGAGGTCGCAGACCTTCATTCGTACGATGCCGGGAAGAGGGAAGACGCCCTATTCGAGCGTGGCGAGCCAGCGTTCTGCATCGATCGCCGCCGCGCATCCCTGCCCCGCCGCCGTGATGGCCTGCCGGTAGACGTGGTCGGCCACGTCGCCTGCGGCAAACACGCCGGGAAGGTTTGTGCGGGTTCCTTCAACCTGGATGAGATAACCATTCTCATCGGTATCGAGTTTGCCGCGGAAGGCCGCCGTATTCGGCTCGTGGCCGATGGCGACAAAAACGCACTTCACCTCCAAGTCGGAGATTTCGCCGGTGACGAGATCCTTGAGCTTCACCGAGGTGACCTCGCCGCTCTCATCCGTGATGTACTCGGTGATGGCGGAGTTCCAAACCGGCTTCACCTTGGGATTGGCCAGCGCGCGGTCGGCCATGATCTTCGAGGCACGCAGAGTGTCACGACGATGGATGAGGTAAACGGTCGAGGCAAAGCGCGTGAGGAAGGTCGCTTCCTCGCAGGCCGAGTCGCCGCCGCCGACGACGCAAACAGGGACATTGCGGTAGAACGCTCCGTCGCAAGTCGCGCAGGAGGTCACGCCATGGCCGATGAGCTCGTGCTCGCGGTCGATGCCGAGATAACGAGGGGAAGCCCCGCTCGCCACGATGAGCGCGCGGGTTTCCACCCACTCGCCATCGATCTTCAGGCGGGAGTGTGTGCCGAGATGCTCGTACTCCTCAACGAAGCCATACTGGAAGCGGGCGCCGAATTTCTCCGCCTGCTGCTGCATGCGCATGATGAGATCGGGGCCGTCGACTCCCTCGGGGAAGCCCGGAAAATTCTCCACCAGCGTGGTGGTGGTCAACTGCCCGCCAGGCAGCTTGCCCTGCAAAACCAAGGGCGAAAGGTTGGCGCGTGAGGCGTAGATGGCGGCGGTCAGTCCCGCACAGCCAGTGCCCACGATAATCAGATTCTCCATAAAGAGGAACTACACGGAAACGCCCGGAGGTGCCAATGAAAGAATCTAGCGACCGTTCCAGAACAGCACCTGCGTGCCACTGTCACCAACGGACCTCAACCCACTCACTCCGAGGAGATTAGCCCACTTGTCATGATCGCGTTTCTCCGCGACGAAGAGAAGCGGTTGATTGCCGTCCCACAGAGCCTTGAGCTGGTTTTGATCCACGAAGCGATCGCGCCCAATTCCGAACTTGCGAACGATGAAATCCTGATTGGGGTTGCGGTTCAGCAAAACCACCGGGAGATCACAGTAAAAGAGGAGGCTGCTCGCGGTATCGATGTCGCCATCGAAGACGACGCGGGCCTTGGGAAATTGCGCAAGTTCATCCTCTAAAGTTCCGAGGGAGAAATAGGGAGCGACGATGGCCGTACCACTCAGGGCCCCGAGATCCAGGGATATGGCCACCGCGAGCACGGCAAGAAAACGCGCCTTCCCCTGCACAATGACCGCTGCCACGGCCGCAATGGCCGCTCCGCCCACGGCGAGAACGGCCGTAAGCCAAAGGCTTTTCCAGACCCCGGCGTCGAAATTGACCACGGTATTCCAGGCCGTGGAGCGTTCGCTCACACTGGCGGTGGACGACGCGCCGGTCAGTTTCGGAACTCCCCAGATACAAAAGACGGCTCCAGCCACGAGCACGGCAGCGAGGACTCCCACCGCCCAGCGGGGAATCCGCCCTTGCAAGCGGCTGGAGAAAATCAACGCCGCCGCGGGCCACATGGCCATGGCATAGTAATCCTGTCGCTGCCCGGTCAGGAGGACTGACGCCAGCACCAGGACGGCCCAGATCCAGACCAGCCGGGAGAGCGAAGAGGAGGTCGCCGGGGAATCTCGCCGGGCCGTGAGAGCAAGCAGGAGCCAGGGGAAAAACCACGCGACATGAAGCAGGAGAAACTGCCAGCGAGGAACGTTGGTGTAATCCGTCGCGGGAGCATGCGAGCCGACGATGTGGCCGATCTGTTCACCGTAGATGAGATTTCCCAGGTACCCGGGGAAGCGCCACTCGATGTAGGCATACCACGGCACGTTGATGACAAGGAAGATAAGCAAGCCCTGCCAGGAAAGGATGGGCAGATACCTGCGGCGCGCCTCTCGATCGAGCGCCATCAGGACAAGGACGATGGCCAGGGGATAGAGCAGGCCGTGCCAGCCTTTGACGAAGCTCGCCAGCGCGGCACAGACCCAGAAACCAAGGAACCAGCCGCGCCGCCCCGTATCGGCCCCGGTCACCGCGCAATAAAGGGCTCCGACAATGAAGGCCACGAACGTTGGCTCCGGCATGACAATGCGCCCGAGCGTGAACGTTCCCAAGCCCGTCAACATCACCGCCCCCGCGACAAAGCCCCGCCAGGAACCGCCTAGCCGTTCTCCCAGGAGAAATGTCAATACAGCGACCGCGCACCAGGAAAGCGCCCCGGGCAGGCGGGCGGCGAATTCGTTGACGCCAAAGACCTGCATCGAGCCGGCCATTGCCCAGTAGAGCAGAGGCGGCTTCACGAGACGCGGGATGTCGTTGTTCAGCGGGACGAGCCAGGAACCGCCCTCGGCCATGACCTTGGCGGCGCCGCCGTACTGCCCGTCGGTCTCGTTGTAAAGATTCCCCCACCCTCCGGTCAAAACCGTGAGGCCGAGAGCGAGGCCGACGAGGGCGCTGAGAAGCAGAGTCCGCGACGCGTTCACGCGGCAGGCATGACAAAATTCTCCGGGAAGCCCTCCGGCAGGCGGATGAGCTTGCCCGCCGGCATCTGGACGAGGGCAAGCGACTGCCGGCACTTCACGAGCAGGGTCGAGTCCGAGGGACGGACAATCTCAAACTCCACCCAAAACCGGGCGGGCGTCGTCTCCGCCAGCCAGCCATTGACGACCACGATATCGCCGAGCACGGCCGGGCGCTTGTAGTCGATCTCGGTGCGCACGACGACCGGGTGAATCTGGGTGCGCTTGATCTCCTCAAAGCTCATCCCCATGTTCATGGCGAGCAGCGTGCGCGCGGTCTCAATGAACCGCAGGTAAACGATATTGTGCACGACGCCCCCGGCGTCGGTGTCGAAATACATCACCCGGATATCCGTGGAGATGCGGCAGCGGTCCGAAACTTCCATCCGCCGGATATGCGCCGCCGAGGCGGCGCTCACAAGATCATTTCTTATCTGCCGTGAGTCCCAGAGCTTCCTTGAGCTGGCTCACCTGCTCTCCCACAGTAGGATCGGGGATGACGGCAAAGGCGGCCTCGAATTTTTCCAAAGCCTCCTTCTGCTTACCGGAATCGAGGAGAATCTTGGCTTCCTCACGCTGACGCGAGAAATCCCGGATACGCTCGCTCACGTAGGTCTGGAGCAGCCCGGCTACCCGCTTGGTTTCCGGGCCAACCACGGAAGAACGCGCCACCAGCGGATCGAGCAGTTCCTTGGCCTGGAGGAACTCCCGGGCAGGGAAAAGGGTCTGGAGTTTGCTGAAAGCCGATGAGATCGAGGTCAGGCTGATCGCCAGATCACTCTCATTGATCAGCACCGGGGCGGGCTTGGTGGCCAGGAAGACCTTCACATCACCATCGAGGCTGTTGATCTTGGGCAGCAACTCCGGCGAAGCGAGCGGCGGTATCGCGACATCGGTGACATTTTTCATCTGGTCGTCGAATTCCCTGGCCAGCGGCTCGGCGCGAGAGCGCAGCTGTTTGACCATATCCATGGAGGCATCCCATTTCTTGATAAAAGCCTGGCTGCGAGGGTCCTCCTCGGGCTTCAAGCTCTTGAGACGCTCCACCGCACCCTGAGCCTCGGAAAACGCAAGAGCATTGGAATCAAAGGACGCCAGGAGGGCCTGCCGGGATTCGGCTCGGAGGAGCTTGTCGTATGTTTCGGAAAGCTCAGTGACCAGCGTCTTGGCGCTGGCGCTCGTCGCCGCCATGTCCTGAAGGCCGACGAAACGCGGATCGGTATGAAGGTCGAAACTGCTGGTAGGCTGCGCGCGTGCGATATCGGAGCGGAGCTGGCCGCCGAGGCCACGAACCTGCCCTGCAATGTAGCTCTCACGGGACACCCAGCTTCCATCGATTTTCACATTTCCCGCATCGTACTGGGCGAGTTCCTTGTTCAAGGCTTTGACCGAGGGGTCGAGGTACGTTCGGGTCGAGGGATAATCTGCAATGGTGGACTTCAAATCTGCCGCGGCACTGGCGAGGGTCTCACGATCACTCGCTGAGATGATGCGCGAATACACGGTGACATCGGGATAGACGATCAGCTTGACGATCCGCGAGGCCGGTACCTGCCGCTTATCACCCTGCTTGGTCTTGAGCTCATAATACCCGGCTCCAGAAGCGCCCTCGGGCGTGCGGTCTACGTAGCCGACAAACTCCGATACGGTAGCCTCTGTCGGCTTGGACCAGGGCTGGGGTTTGACGAGAGCAATCCCGGGGCGGGAATCAGTCGTCTGTGCCGGACTATTCGGAACGAAGAAGGCTAGACAACAGAAAAGGAACGCAATGCGCGCCAAAGATGAGGTCGGGGAGGTTAGCATCGAAAGCGAGTTACAATAGCGTTCGCCCGACGGCGGGCAATCGCGGAATTCGCACCCTGTTCCCTCGGTCAGGGCAAAGCCTTACGGTGTTTACCTGATCTCGACCAGCGTCCCAACCGGTATATCGGCGAAGAGTTTGCGGGCGACCTCCTCAGGCAACCGAATGCAACCGTGAGAGGCGGGATAACCTGGCAAGTAGCCCGCATGCAGCCCAAAATCACCGCAGGAAAGCCGCAAAAAATACGGCATTTTCGCGTGGTAGAGCGTGGATTTCCAGGTCCGGTACTTATCGGTGACCACAAAACGCCCGGTGGGAGTAGGACGCGAGGGGCGACCGGAGGAGATATCTGTCACGAGCACGACGTCGTCACCCCGCCAGACAGAAGCCCGCTGCGCGGAAAGATCGACGGAAATGCGAGTACGCGCCGCCTCACTATCCGGAGCGATTCCCATGAGCATCTGCATGATGGTCACCTGCTGAGTCTTGCCCGCGAGCCAGAGAGCAAAGGTCTTGTGCCGTTTCGTCATCCTCCAGGGGTCTGCTCCAGCCTGAAGGAGTATCCTGACAAACACCTCATTCCGAGTGAGGGTAGCCAGCATGAGAGCGGTCACGCCCTGCTCGCTGCCTGCATAGTAGGCCGTGAGTTCATCGGAAAACTGGCGAACGAACTCCCTCGGGACCGGGGCAGGCAACGTCGTATTGGGATCGAGTCCCTCATTCAGGAGACGGCAAAACGTGGCCTTGTCGTCCCGGGCGATGGCGGAGAAGAACTCCATGGCAAGCGCGTGTTGTCGGGCTTCCTCTGCACGCCGCAGGTCCTCGATCTGGCTAAGGATGGTATCCGTCCCCGGAACAATCGGGCCCATCGTCGTAACCACCGGAACCGGCAGAGTGGCGAGGGCGAGCACCGGCTCCTCGGACCAGCCGGGAAACAGCGAAACCAGAGTGCATCCAAGAGGAAGCAACAGAAAGCGAAGGCCTGGAGTACCGAAGTGCATTCCGTTCCCGTGATTCGCGCAATCCGTTTTGCTCCCGGAGGGAGATTTCGTCAAGTTGGCGGTGCAAAGCGCAAGTTTTTCGCGTAGGGAAAGGACGTGGCTGTTTCGGAATATCAACTCGTTTCCAAGGATCTGTCCCGTTCGTTTCGGATGGGCCGGACCAACCTGAATGTCCTGCGAGGCATCTCGATCGGAGTGCAGAAGGGGGAAACCGTTTTCCTCTGCGGCGCCTCGGGCGCTGGAAAAACCACCCTCCTCTATACCCTGGCCGGGCTGGAACGCCCAGAGGGCGGCACGGTGACCTTTGAAGGACAGGATCTTTATTCCCTCGGATCGGACCGACTGGCGCGGGTCCGCAACAAGAGCATGGGTTTCATTTTCCAATCCTACTACCTGCTGCCTGAGCTGACGGCGCTGGAGAATGTAAAAATCCCCGGAATGCTCGCTGGCAAGGTAAACTCCGAACTGGCCGAGGCGTTGCTCGAGCGTGTGGGACTGAAGGAACGCATGAATCACCTCCCCTCCGAACTGAGCGGCGGCGAGCAGCAGCGCGTTGCCATCGCGAGGTCCCTCGTCAATGATCCGACGATCCTTTTTGCGGATGAACCTACGGGCAATCTCGACAAGAACACGGGTGAATCGATCATCGAGCTCCTCCTAGGCGTGGCGCGGGACGACAAGCGCACACTGGTCGTCGTGACCCACGATGAAAACCTCGCCAAGCGAGGTGACCGACTCCTTCGCATCGAGGATGGCCTCCTGGCCAACTGACGCGATCCCCCTCGACAGTTTCAATGCTCCTTCCTCCGGTCCCCAGGTTCCTCGTTCGCTGGCTGCTGCGGCTTGCGATGCTCGTGATCTTTGTCGGTCTCCCGGCCACATTGATTTATGCCGATCGCGTCGGCATCGGCTTCGGGCTGAAGGAACAGGTCGAAAAGGCCCTGCGAGGAGACAATTTCAAAACGGTGATCGGCAAGCTGCGGTTCAATCCATTCCGCGGCCTGGTGGCGGAGGATGTCGTAGTCTCGGGCACTACTCCGGAAGGTCCCGATTTTGCCCATATCGATCGCCTGACAGTCTCGATCTCCATGAGCGATTTGATGAATCGCCAGGTCACCATCGACCACCTGGAACTCGACGGAACGGATGTCTCGGTCCCGCTTGAGCCGGGACCGAACCCGGTGCGGGTGGAACTGCGCAACGTGAACGGGCAGTTTGTCCTCATCGCGGACCAGATGCGGCTGAGCTATTTTGACTGTGAGTTTTTTGGCATCCGGCTCTCGCTGAACGGACTGGTACGTAACCCGGGAGCGTTTCATTTCGGGAACAACAACTCGCCAACCGCCGGGCAGGCGCATCGAGAACTCGCCGCAGACATCATCGACTCTCTCTCTAAACTGCGCTTCAGCGGAAGCCGTCCCGAGATCCGGCTCGAGATCTCCGGGGATCTCGCCGATCCATCGACCATTCGAGTTGCGCCTATCTCGATCCAGAGTGGTCCCATCATCGGTCCTACCTGGCGCATCGAGGGCATACAGGCGCAGGCCACTGTCGCAAACAAGATCCTGACCATTCCTCAATTGCAGATTCAAGGGACCGATGGCTCGCTCAACCTGAGCGGACGCCTGGAAAACGGGCAATTCGAGTTTGAGCTAGCGAGTTCGATGTCTCCCAAGCCCCTCATGGGCTTGTTTCCAAAGACATCCTTCGCACGGAATTTCATCTTTCAGGAAGCTCCACAGCTCACCGTTTCCGGGACGGTGGACATAACTACCCCGGCAGCGTCCTTTTTCACAGGTTCGGTCCGCGCCGGGAAGTTCACGCTCAAGGGAGCGAAGGTTGATACGCTGGCGGCGGATTTTGCATGGCGTAACGGGCAGGTCTTTGCACGGGATGTGCAGCTTTGGATGAATGGGGCGGAACTGGTCGCCGACGTGCTGTACAGCCCCGGCGATTTTCGCCTGCGCATGACGAACTCCATCCCCCCCACCCTGTTTGCGCCTCTTCTCGGGCCGAAAGAGCAGGAGTTTCTCAAGCAGATGGAGTTCAAGGACAATCCGTATGTCCAGATCGAGGTGCAAGGGACAAAACCCGACTTTGCGAGTGTTACCGGAACCGGCACGATGAAACTCGGTCGCACAGCCATGCGCGGCGCGTGGTTTGACTCCGCAGAGGCCAAGCTGGAGATCGCAAACCGGGCGGTGTCCTACAAGGATTTCACGATCAAGGGACGCGGGGGGACGGGAACAGGCAATTTCGTCTATGATTTCGGCGGACAGCAGGTGCGTCTCCAGAATATCAACTCGTCGCTCTTCCCGGTCGATGTGCTGATGTGGGCCGATCCGAAGATCGCCGAGGCGCTGAAGCCATACCGTTTCACCAAGGCTCCGAAGGTCCAGGGCGGCGGAGTCATTTCCCTCAAGGATCCAAGCGGCAACAATCTCGCGCTCAAGCTGCAGGCGGATGGCTTCGACTACGATCTACTGGCCCGCACGCTGCGCTTTGGCCGCACGACAGGGACAGTCAATGTGGTGGGCAGCAAGGTGCTGGTAAAGATCGGCAGTGCCAAGCTGATGGACGGAGAGGCCGCCCTGGACGCCAACGTCTCAACTGCACCCAACGATCCCACGGTAACCGCCAGTGTCACCGTAAAGCGGGTCGATTTTGCCAAGCTGACGAAACTTTACTTTAACTACGACACCTCCCAGGGCGTAGCATCGGGTACGTACAAATTCACCATGCGAGGAGGGCTGGCCGAGACGATGAAAGGGGAAGGCTCGATCCGGGTGGAGGATGGAAAGGTCTTTGCCATCCCGTTCCTGGGACCGTTTTCGGACATCCTGGACAAGATCATCCCTGGCAGCGGCTATGAAAGCGCGCATCTCGCGACGGCCGATTTCCGAATCAACGACGGCAAGATCATCACCGACAACCTGGTGATCCAGGGATTTGGCTTCAATCTCATCGGTAGCGGCGATATCGGCTTCCTCGTCGACAAGATGAACCTCTCGGTGCGCATCAATGCCAAAGGAGTGCCTGGCATCGTGTTGTTCCCGGTGAGCAAGCTCTTTGAGTATGTCTCGACGGGATCATTTGCTGATCCGCAATGGCGTCCCAAGATCATCCCGCGCTTCGACAGCGGAAATGCCGGGGACGCAACGAAAGAGCCGGAGACGTCAGGGACGCATCCGGCTCCTCAAAAAACCAACGGCGGCGACCATAGCAACGGTCGCCAGCGCTGAACTACTTCATCAGCAGAACCGCACGAGCACGCTTGATCTCACGGGTGATCTTGCGGTGAAGACGGGCGGACATACCGGTGACACGGCGAGGAATGATCTTGCCGCTTTCGGTAACGAAGCGCTTCAGGAGCTCAGGGTTCTTGTAATCGATCGCCTCCTCGGCAAGATCCGTGCGACGGCGCGGCATCGTGCGATTCGCGCGGCGGAAATTGGAGCGGCGTTTGGGCGTTTTCGGCTGCATGATGTGTTACTTGATTTCCCGATGCAGGGTGTGCCTGCGGAGATTCGGGTTGTACTTCTTCTTCTCGAGACGACCCGGGGTGCGGGGGCTCTTCTTGTTACGAGTGGTGACGTAGCGGGAAACGGGCTTGCCCTCCGCCTTGGCCTCGGTGCACTCGAGGGTGATGATTTCCTGTGGCATGGTGATTAGTCCTTGGTGTCGGTCGAGTTGTCTTCGTCTTCGCCGTCTCCTCCATCATCCTCGCCCAGACCGAATAGCGAGGTGACGGGCTGGCGCACGCGCTGGAAGCGGTTGCGCTTTTCGAGTTCCGCCTGGCACTCCACCGTATAACGGGTGAAGGGAAGAGCTTCAAGGCGGGCGTGAGGGATCGGCTTGCCCGACATCTCGCAGACGCCGTAGCTGCCGGCTTCGATGCGCTTGAGAGCTTCATCGATCTCGTAAAGGGAGTCCTGCTCCTGGGAAAGGAGGCTCAGGGCAAAGTCGCGGTCGTAGGCGTCGCTGCCAGCGTCGGCCTGGTGCATGCCGAAGGCGCTCGCCTCGCTGCCTTCCGCGCGGGAGCGGAGGCTGTCGCGGGCCACGCCCTGCATGGAATCGAGGAGCGTGTCCTTGAGAGCGAGAAGACGCTCGCGCTGCTTCTCGAGGAACACCGCTTCCTTGGACCCAGCGGCGGGTGCGGATTCTTTCTTGGCAGTCTGCTTCTTCGCAGCGTCAGCTCCTTCATCAGGAGTGCCTTCAGCTTTGGGGGATTTATTCTGCTTGCTCGCCATTTTGGGTTCGTTGAAAAGGGGCGAATATTTAGCCTCTCCCTTGGCACTGTGCAAGGGGATTCTTTGGGTTTTCAGCCCTATTTTGCGGACGGCAAACTTTCAATAAGTGGCAAGAAATCAACAATATTGGATGAGTCCCCCTCCCAAATGATGGTATCTTCTCTTTGGAGGCACCCATCATGGATCAGAAATCCCCCAAAAACCTCTTCCAACTCCCCTTCATTCCACCCCAGCCGGACATTGTCGTCATCGGCATCACACAGTTTGTCTTCCTGACGATCGGCATCCTGCTGCTGGGAGTGGCGCTGAAAGTCAGCAACCCGGATGATGTCACGCCAATGGCAGCCTTTTTGGTGCACCACGGGGTCTTGTTGCTGATGATTCCCCTGATCTGGACCGCATTGTCGGAACACGCCTATCGCATCGCCCCCAGGGGCTGGCGCTACGCTATTCGCGGCTCGGGTATCGTCCTCGCCGCGATCATCGGCCTCCTTTTCGGAATCTGCATCCTCGCAAACACCTAGACAGCAACATATTAAAAAATCGAGCCGCCTGAGAGCGTCTAGGATAATCCCGCCGCTATAGCGGTCGGGATCTATAGAGTCGTGGAGCGGACCGAAACTAGGTAACGGCGACCGACGGATCGGGCTTGCCCAAAAGGATTACCGAACTGCGCTCGGCAATCGTGAGCGTCTTCACTCCAGGCAGCAACACTTCCTGCCCCGGCTCGACGATGTCATCGGGCGACGGCAGGCTCGTATCCGCCACGCGGAACCATACGTAACCCTTGGGCAGCACCGGAAGAGTGAACTCCAGTGGCTTGTAGTACATGTTGAAGGCGCAATAAATGAAATGCGATGGCCCGCCGGCGGCGGCTCCATGGCGACCGCAGAGCATGAAAGCGATCGATCGACTGGGAAGCCCCCAATCCGGCTTCCACGGCAGGACACCGTGCCAGGAAATGTCCGGATACCCACTCCCGATGACATCCTTGCTGGTCAGAAACTCCGGCTGACGCAGGGCGGGATTGGCCTTGCGAAAGGCAATCATATTGCGAGTGAAACGATACAGCCCCTTGTTTTCCTCCGTGAGAGCCCAATCGAGCCAGTTCCAATCCTCGTCCTGGCAATAGGCGTTGTTATTGCCTCGCTGGGTGCGTCCGCTTTCATCCCCCATCCACAGCATGGGCACGCCCTGACTGACAAAGAGAAGCATGATGGCATTTTTCTGGAGCCGGAGGCGCAGGGCGTTGATCTCCTGATCGGTGGTCTCGCCTTCCACGCCGCAATTCCAGCTCCAGTTATCATTGGCGCCGTCGTTGTTGTTTTCGCCGTTATCGAGATTGTGCTTCTCGTTGTAGGAAAACAGGTCGCGCAGAGTGAAGCCGTCGTGGCAGGTGATGAAGTTGATCGAAGCCGTCGGCTTGCGCCCCGCCGCGGCGTACATGTCAGGCGATCCCATGATGCGCTGAACCATTTCTCCGACCACGCCGGGATCGCCCTTGATGAAGCGGCGGGCGGCGTCGCGGAACTTGCCGTTCCACTCCAGCCAGCGCCCGTAGGATGGGAAATTGCCCACTTGATAGAGGCCGCCAGCATCCCAGGCCTCGGCGATGAGGTCGCACTGGGCGAGCACCGGGTCGTAGGCGAGGGATTCCAGCAAAGGGGGATTCGACAGCGGGGCGCCGGTGGAGTCGCGACCGAGCACCGAGGCAAGGTCGAAGCGGAATCCGTCGATATGGTACTCCGCCGCCCAGTGACGGAGGCTGGCGATGACGAACCCACGGACGACGGGGTGATTGCAGTTCACAGTATTACCGCATCCCGTGTAATTGGCATACTTCCCGCTCGAGTCGAGCATGTAGTACGTCTTGTTATCAATGCCCCGGAAGGAATAGGTCGGGCCGTTTTCCCCGCCCTCGGCGGTGTGGTTAAAGACCACATCGAGGATGACTTTGATGCCGGCGGAGTGCAGGGCGCGGATGAGATCCTTCAGCTCCTCGACCTGGGTGCCGTGCTTTCCGGTGGCGGCGAATCCGGCTTTGGGAGCAAAAAAGGCCAGCGTGCTGTAGCCCCAGTAGTTGCAAAGCTGCTCGCCCGTGAGCGGATTGGTACGGGTATTCTCGAGTTCGTCGAACTCGAAGATCGGCATGAGTTCGACGGTATTGACTCCCAGATCCTTGAGGTAGGGAATCTTGTCCTTCATCGCGGCATAGGTGCCGGGATGTTGTACCTCTGCCGAGGGGTGCGCAGTGAATCCCCGCACGTGCATCTCGTAGATGACGAGCTCACTCTCGGGGCGCTTGATCGGGCGATCATGCTCCCAGTCAAAAGCCTCGAAGGGAATGCGTGCGCGGAAGGGGTGGGCGTCGCCATGCCGCGATTCCTGCTTCCAGACCTCACGGCCACTGATCTCGCGCGCATAGGGGTCGAGGAGAACGTTCTTCGGATCGAAATGCAGCCCCTCCCGCACATCGAAGATACCGTCGAACCGATAGCCGTACTCGAGATCCTCGTAGCTCAGATCAAAAACGATCATCGCCCAGACGTTGCCAAGGCGATACTCCGGCGGGAATGGGATCTCCGCGTAGGGTTGCGCCGATCCCTTTTCAAAAAGCACCAGCGTGCAGGATTTCGCGTAGGTCGAGAAGATCGAGAAATTCACGCCTCCGGGGACGTGGCTCGCTCCGAAAGGCAGCGGGTGTCCGTACCGTAGCCGGAAATCGGCGTGCGTGTGAGTGTGGTTAGGAATCATGACGGCGACAGCAAGAGACTGTTATAAGCAGAAAGCATGCGCAATCCGGGAAATTAGGATCAATTTCGCGAGATTATTTTGAAAGAGCTAACACCCGGCGCGCTTCCGAGGCGATTCGCCCTGGTGGAATCGCCTTGTACCAGTGGGATTTCTTCTTTGGACGCGGCTCGGCAAGCAGCCACGCCTGCCGGTCGCCGGATTGCCACGGTGCAAACATACCAGAATGCAGCCCGGAGAAGGCGACGATGCAGCGCTGGTTCAAAGCTGTGGCGAAATGAGCCGCAGCCGTGTCGACCGTGAACACAATTTCCGCCGCTGCGATCCACTCGAGAAAGGCGACGAGACTGGCGGGAATGAAGACAGTCGCCTGAGTAATGCCGGCCGAGTGCAACGCGGAGGCAAACTCCGCCAGTTGCGGCTTCTGGTCCTCGGAGCCGACCAGCAGCAAGGTACGCCCCTCCAACTCGGGCTGAAGCTCCGAGAAAGAAGCAACCCACTGATCCAGAGGGTAGACCTTGGATTTCTCGGTGATGGGGGCGCATATCCAGACCGGCTTCTCGGTCGGCACGATGCGCGCCCGGAGATGAGGCATGACATCAGAAACAGCCACGTCACGCCCTACGGTACGAGAAACCACCCGGCGAAACGCCTCGATCTCAAGCGGCACCCCACATGGTGTCTCGGGATACTCCACCAGCTCCGAACGAAAGACCCGTGTCAGGATGTTTTCCACTGTGCCCCTCACCTTCCTGCCCCGACAAAGGTGATTTTCCCAGGAAATGTAACGCCGGGCCGGGATCGAATAGAAAAGCGCGGTCTCGAGGTAGTTGCGCAGACCGCGCAGGCAGACCGCGAAGTCGACAGGATTGAAGCGCATCCGGAACCAGAGAGGCACACAGGCGAGGAGATTGCGCAGAAAAAGGTTGAGCACCTTGCGCTTGAGCGCGACCGGGAGCGGCCAGATCTCGGCGACGGGAAATTGCTCTCGGGCGAGAGGCACGAGCACCTCACGCACGCAGATAATGAGATTCTCTTCTCCGTACTCACGAGCCAGGGCGCGAATCGCACCGGTCGAGAGCACAAAGTCCCCGATGCCATCCGGTTTTAAAACAAAAACGCGCATTCCTGATGAGTCTCTGCGAACCGGCTCTCGCTCAAGCCAATTTCATTTTCGATTGGAATCTTGGCGAAGGTTGGGCGATTCAAGAGGTTCATATGAGGGGCTGTTATGTCGTATTTCACAAGCAACTTGGCGACCTACTCCTCCTGCAGCCTGCGATTGCGCGGCTTTTAGCCCACCATGGCGGCCCCGTTCGCCTGTTGACCCGCAGTGGCCACGAGGCGTTGGTCAATCTCATGCCGGATGTGGAGATGCACTCCGGACCGGCGCTCTCGCCCCGGCGTCACCTGTACTGCTACGATCCGGTGAATAAATCAGCCACGCGCTCCATTTTCACCCCAGCCCTGCACAAGACCTGCATCCTGCCTTCAGTTGAAGAACTCGGATGGTTTCACCGGCTTTTGTTCCGGCCCCTCATCGTTCCGGGACTGCACGACGAATACATCGCGGAATACTTCTGGAAAAACACGCCTGTACCGACGAGCTCGCCCTTTCCCATGCCACGTCTTAACCGCCCGCCGGCCGAGTGGAGAGTTGACGGGGTCCAGCCCGGCGGCTTCGTCCTCATCAATCCGACCTCGGGCTGGAGGCGCAAAAGCTGGGTGACAACTCGCTGGGCAGAGACGGTGAGGCATATCAAGGCGCGCTTGCAGCTCCCGATCCTGATGACCAGTTCCTCAACCGACTGGCAGATGGCGCAATGTGCCGAGATCGAAAAGCTCACAGGGGACCCCGTTTGCAGCCTGTCGAGCGGCACGACCCTCCGCAATTTCCTCTGGCTCTGCGCCAACGCCGCACTGGTCGTGACCGTCGACGGTGCTGCCGCCCATTTTGCATCGGCCTTTGGCACGCCGAGTCTCGCTCTCTTTGGCCCGACGAATATCGGCAACTGGCATCGGGCCACACCGATCAATGCCGCCATACAGGCTCCCATGGGAGAAGATGGTACGCGCCGGATGCGAGATCTCCAACTGGAGCCGGTGTTAGCGAGCATGGATCAACTGCTCGGCCACGGATAAAAATCCCAATCAACCGATTGCGGTCGGTCGCAAACACGGCCGATTATCGACCGCGGCCGATGCCGCCGTCAGCGGCAAAGAAACCTCGCCCATCCGCCCGAGAGGAGTAAACTACCGACCATGAGAACGCTCCCCCACATTCTCCTCGCGATGTTCCTGGCTGGAAGCATGCTGCACGCCGTCGATGCGCCAAGAGATCCGGACCAGGCCGCATCGGAGAACCTCAAGCAGGCAAAGCAGATGTACGAGGAGGCGAAGAACCACGCCGAGCAGGCGGCAAAATGCGCCAAGGAGGATGCCGACATCCTGAGTAAATACGCTCAGATGACTTTTGAGGAGGCCGAGTGGCTCCAGCGAAGCGGTGAAGCCTACGAGAAAAAACAGATCCGGCTCGCCGAACGTTACCTGCAAAAGGCCAGGGAACTCTGCGAAAAACGCGGCAAGCTAGGCGACAAGATCGCCGCCATCTATCAGAAGGAGTGCGAAAAACCATCACCAGACGCCGCTCCGCAAAAGAAGGACGATGCGCACGGCAAGGCCGAGCGGCTGGCCGAGATCGAAAAGAAGGAAGCCGAACTCGCCGCGGAAAAGAAGCTCATCCTGAACAAGGACTGATGCTCCATCGTCGCGCGCAGGCTTGATCTTTCAGACACCGGCGACCGAGCGCAGGCTGCCGAGGTTGTCCAGAATCTCGCGGATGGCAGCAGATTGATTGAGCGTGTAGAAGTGAATCCCCGCGACCGCGTGGTGCAATAGATCCACGCATTGCTCGGTGGCATAGTGAATACCGATACGCCGAACCACGTCGGGATCGCCATTCGCGCGACTCAGGTCTTTCAAGAGGCGAGCCGGGAACCGCGCCCCTCCAGCAAGCTCCGCCATGCGCCTCAGCCCGACTTCACTCGTAACCGGCATGATGCCAGCGATGACGGGGACGTGAATGCCGGAAAGCTCACACCTCGCTCGGAAATCGAGGAAATCCCGATTTTCAAAGAAGAGTTGCGTGCAGATATAGTCCGCCCCGGCGTCGACCTTGGCTTTGAGGTAATCCATTTCCAGCAGGCGATTGGGCGTGTCGGGATGCCCCTCGGGAAAGCCTGCAACGCCGATGCCGAATCCTCGAGAATCCTGGTGCCCCTGAAACTCTCGAATCGCTCGCACCAAATCCGCCGCGTGACGAAAATCTCCCGAAGACCGTCTTCCATCGCGCGGCAGATCTCCCCGCAGTGCCAGGATATTGCCAACTCCCGCCCGAGCATATCTCTCGAGGATACCGTCTATCTCCCGCCGGGAATGGTCGACGCAGGTCAGGTGAGGAACGGGGTTGAGTGTGGTCTCCCTGCCCAGTGTGACCACAAGGTCATAAGTCAATTCTCGTGTCGACCCGCCCGCGCCGCAGGTGACGCTCACAAAGTCTGGAGCGACCGCCTCCAACTGGACAATCGTCTCAAGGAGCGACTCCATGCTGCCAGGCGTGCGAGGCGGGAAGAACTCGAATGAGATGGTTGTCCTGCTGGCTGAGAAGATGTCCCGGATGTGCATTTCTTGATAGAGGGATGAGCCACCCGCTGGCTTCGGCGGGCGGCTTCTTGCAATCGAATCAGGCGTATACGCTTTCCCGGAACTCGGCGCGAAGTGCGCGGGCTGCCGCGATCATATGGCCGAGAGCAATGGTCACCTCGGGCCATCCGCGGGTTTTCAATCCACAATCGGGATTCACCCAGAGCTTATCGACCGGCAGAACGGCGACCGCCTTGCGCAGGAGAGACCGCATCTCTTCCGCCGATGGCACACGAGGAGAGTGAATATCCCACACACCAGGGCCAATCTCGTTCGGATAATCAAATGTCACAAAAGCTCCCAGCAGTTCCATGCTGGATCGCGAAGTTTCGATCGAAATGACATCCGCATCGAGCGCTGCAATGGTGTCAATGATGTCATTAAACTCGCAATAGCACATATGCGTGTGGATCTGAGTTTCATCCCTCACGCCGGAGGCCGAGATCCGGAATGCTTCAGACGACCAATCCAGATAAACCGCCCAGTCCGAACGCCTCAGGGGCAAGCCTTCACGTAGCGCAGGCTCATCAATCTGAATGATGCGAATGCCCGCCCGCTCAAGATCCTGCACCTCGTCGCGGATCGCCAATGCGATCTGCCGGGCCGTCTCTCTACGAGGCTGGTCGTCACGTACAAAGCTCCATTGCAGGATCGTAATCGGCCCCGTAAGCATCCCCTTCATGGGACGCTCAGTGAGCGACTGGGCATAGGTGGACCAGTCAACGGTCATTGCCCGAGGTCTCTGCACATCGCCAAAGATAACGGGCGGTTTGACACATCGGGAGCCGTAGCTTTGCACCCACCCGTTTGCGGTGAAAAGAAACCCATCCAGGCTTTCCCCGAAATACTCCACCATGTCATTGCGCTCAAACTCTCCATGCACCAGCACATCCAGTCCGACCTCCTCCTGAAAGCGCACACACTCGGCAGTCTTTTCCTTGAGAAAGGAGATATAATCGGCCTCTGAGACATCCCCCTTTTTGAACCGACGGCGGACGCTGCGAACTTCGCTCGTCTGAGGAAAAGAGCCGATCGTGGTCGTTGGAAACAATGGCAATCGCAGGGCCGACCGCTGCTTTTCGCGCCGGACCGAATATGACGATGCCCGACGACTGTCATCCGGGGTCACCGCCGACGAGCGGCGCTTGACCTCAGGCCGATGAACTCTCGCGCTACCCAGCCGCGATCGGATAGCAACCTGGTTATCATGCAGCGCCATGGCATTGCCATTTCCGCATGCCAGTTGCGAAAGCTCCGTTACCTCCGAGAGTTTCTCCTCGGCAAAGGCAAGCCACTCCCTGATCTCGGCGTCCATTGACTCCTCATTTCTCAGGGAAACCGGACAGTGCAGCAGCGAACAGGATGGCGCCACCATCATCCGGGCGGCGCCCAGCTTCTGGCGGGCTTTCTCAAGGAAGGCGCATGAGAGTTCGAAGTCGTTTTTCCAGATGTTGCGCCCGTCAACAACACCGAGGGATAAGGTAATATTCTCCGGCACGCGATCCAGAATCGAATCGAATTCGCTCCCGCCCCGAGTGAGATCAATGTGCAGAGCATCCACCGGCAGCCTGAAGGCCAGCGCCGCGTTATCCCTCAACTCGCCAAAATAGGTTGCGAGCATCAGCTTTAGAGATGGCGCGGCGCCTCTCAACGCCTGGAAGGCAGCAGGAAATGCCGCCTGCCAGTCCGCAGCCAGATCGAGAGCCAGGACAGGTTCATCGATCTGCACCCATTCCGCTCCCAGACCGGCAAGCCGCCGGAGGATTTCCTCATAAACCGGCAGCAGCCTGTCGAGGAGAGACAACCTGTCAAAACCCACCTCGTGGCTCTTGCCCAGATAAAGATAAGTCAGCGGGCCAATCAGCACCGGTTTGGTCCTGAAGCCGAGAGCGAGAGCCTCGGAGAATTCGTCAAACGGCTTCATTGCCCCCAACTGGAATGTCGTGGCGCGATGAAACTCCGGTACGATGTAGTGGTAGTTTGTGTCGAACCACTTGGTCATTTCGCTGGCGACCGCCGGAGTGTGCGCCCCGCAGGCGCAGCCGGCTCCACCCGAACCCCGGGCAATCTGAAACAGCAGAGGCAGATCCACCGCCGCGCCATCCCAGGCAAATCGGGCCGGAATGTTGCCAAGCAGGCAGCTCATGTCGAGCATCTGGTCATAGAAGCTAAAGTCATTGGAAGGGATGAGATCAATGCCCGACTGCTTCTGGAGCAGCCAATGCTGGCGGCGCAGTTCGGCTCCAGCACTTTTCAGTTCATCGAGAGAAAGGCTGCCGTTCCAGAAGGCTTCTGTGGCGCGCTTCAGTTCACGCCGCTCCCCGATCCGGGGAAAGCCAAGGTTGTGTGTCATGATGTTCTTGTCCACATCAGCAGTGTTGGCGGATGGGACGCCATTCTCATAACGCATTGTTTTTTTGTTCATCATTCATCCCATTTATGATGCTCTTTTTTACCATGCTCGAACTCCGCCACCTGAAAACCGTCGTCGCTCTCGCGGAAACTGGAAACCTCTCCAAAGCGGCGAAGCGGGTGAACCTGTCGCAGCCTGCCGTTTCCCACCAGATCAGGGGCATCGAGGAGCACTACGACATCGAGTTGTTCGAGCGGAAGAGCGACCCTCTCAAGCTCACAGCCGCGGGGCAGTTGCTGGTAGAGCTGGCCTACGAGGTGACCAAGCGCATCCAGAACGGCGAGCGCGACCTGGCCCGTATCGCGCAAGGTCAGGCCGGCGAACTGCGCATCGCGGTGGAGTGTCACTCCTGCTTCGACTGGCTGATGCCCTCGATGGATGCATTCCGCGAACACTGGCCGCAGGTGGAACTGGATCTCGTCTCCGGCTTCCACGCTGATCCGGTCGGACTGTTGGAGGAAGACCGAGCCGACCTGGTGATCGTTTCCCATGCCCAAAAGCGAACCGGCGTGAGTTTTCATCCGCTATTTTCCTATGATGTCCTAGCTCTGGTCTCCCGGCATCATCCCCTGGCCAGAAAACCCTATCTGACAGCCTCCGATTTCAAGCACGAGACGCTCGTGACCTATCCCATCCCGGATGATCGACTCGACCTCGTGCGTGAAGTTCTCAATCCGGCGAGGGTGAAGCCGGAACGCCGAAAAACAGAACTCACCGTGGCCATCCTGCAACTCGTGGCGAGCGGTCGCGGCGTGGGCGCGCTACCGGGCTGGACTGTACAGCCCTTCCTGGATCGCAAATACATCATTGGGAAACCGGTAGGGAAACGCGGGTTGCAAAGCAGGCTCTATGTGGCCACCAAGACCTCCGCCTCCTCACTCGCATATATGCAGGAGTTTATCCGCATCATGCGCGACGTAAGTTTCGCCACATTGAAAGGGATCAGGGAAATCCCATCTACGGCGGCGAAGAGCTAGCGAGGTAGAGAATTGCCCTGCTTGCGCGAGAACCGCCGCACCAGCAGAAAGCCCGCTGCAGCGACAAGAAGCGCCATCAGCGTTGACGGTTCCGGCACCACCATCGCCACCCCGGGATTACCCAGAGTTCCACTCGCGCTATAGGACCTGAGGACCATTGAACCATCGGACGCGTTGCCAGAGATCAACCCGGTGAGGCTCGTCAGCGTTGTTCCGCTCAAGAGGTTAAAAAGAATATTTCCCTCGGGGGTGGCGGATCCAATGAAGGAAAAGCTCTCCGCTTCGCTGCCGACCGGCCCGGCTCCTGTGCCCCAGAAATATCCGTTCTGATAACTCGTCACGCTGAAGCTCCCAGATCCCCCCTCGCCGAACAGTGCATTATTCTGCATCGACCAGGTCGTTCCCTGCATCCAGTTCCACTCCGGAGAGCGGAGTTGGGATGGGGACACCTCAAGGGGCGGTAGAGGCGTGGTACCCGGAGTGTACGGGGCCATATAGGCCCAGTGAGTCACGTACGAGGACCCACCCGAGATCATCTGCATCTCGAAATAGGTGGTACCCTCCACAGTGCGCAGTTGGCCGATGCCTATGGTGGTCGGCGTACCTGCGCTTGAGAAGAGGATGCGCACCTGACCGCTGTCGGTCACGACGCCGTTCATGGAGTTCGATGACGTAAAGGTCGTTGACCCGATCTTGAACTCCGCAGCCGATGTGCCAGTGAACTGACCATTCACCACCGCCCCCAGCGACCATATGGTCTGGTCTGCGATGGGAATCGCGTCGGAGAGATCAGATCCCGAGGCGGAGTATGCCAGCATGTTCTGGGTCGGGACATACCATCGTGTGTTGCTAAAAGCCGAATCCCACTGGCTCGACTGGGAATGCGCCTGGGATAAAGTGCAAATAGTTAAGGCCACTCCAGCCAGCACGCGCGATCCCTTCGGCAACCAACCTCGTAGGATACAGGCGAGATCCTTTGAAATAGAGCGGGGGAAAATCATAATATGGCGATTATATCACTCCCCGGGAAAAGTCATCACCCGCGTCACGTCGTTCTGAAAAAAAACTCAGGGCCAGCCCTGAATATCCCAGGCCTCCATATGAGCGTATGCTGGCACCTCTCATGAGTGCTGAAATACGAACACGGTATGGAGTGTTGGTGGTCGATGATCATCCGCTGTTTCGTAAGGGGATCATCAGTATCATTGATGAATCGGAACACTTTGAGGTGATCGGCGATGCCGGGGACGGCAAAGATGGGTTAACCCATATGCGCCAGAAAAATCCGGATCTGATCATCCTCGATATTTCCATGCCCGGCCACAATGGAGTGGAGCTTTTGAAAATGATGAAGGCAGAGCGCCCCCATACCCCCATCCTCGTACTGACTGTACACGACGAGGTAATCTACGCGGTGCGAGCCTTGAAAGCCGGCGCACGCGGCTACATCCTGAAGGGAGAATCCGGGGACGAGATCCTGACGGGCATGAGCGCCATCATGCGAGGCGAGTTGTTCCTAAGCCATCAGATCAAGCATCGGATCATCTTTCAGGCCATAGAGGCCCTGGATGCGGGCCAGGATTTCCTCCTTCAGAAGCTGACCCGCCGGGAACGAGAGGTATTCGACCTTCTAGGAGACGGCCTGAATTCCGCTGACATCGCGGATTGGCTGAAACTCAGCACCAAGACCGTGGATACGCATCGGCTTCACATCAGGGAAAAACTACTCTGCAAGAACGCAGCCGAGGTCGCTGAATTTGCCGCCCAATGGAAGCTCTATTCCGAGCAGGAGGTCACTCCCGACACGAAGAATAGCACCCCTGCGCTGGCGCCCTGAAGCTGCAAGGACGAAGCCTTTTACGAGAGTTCCTCCAGACAGTCCCGCAGCCGCGCGAGCGACGGAAGCTTTTGCTTGAGAGCGAGAACAGGTGCGAAGATATCTCCCGCCTTCGCGACTCTCGCCAGGGCTTGCTCCGTCTCAAACTGAAGAGGCTTCTTCCTCCTGGCACTCGACTCGACCTCCCTCCATGTCACCGGTGTGGAAACGGTGGGATGGTCCTTTGCACGGAGGGAGTACACACATACGGTTGTCTTTTTTTCGTCATTCTGGCTCCAGTCGACGAATATCTTTCCGGGTCGCTTGGCCTTGCTCATCATGCCCGTGATTTGATCTGGAAATTTCTCCGCGAGCACCTTGGCCATCACCTCGGCAAACTCCTTTGTTCTCCCATAGGTCGTGGAAGTATTGAGCGGGACATATACCTGCATCCCTTTTGAGCCTGATGTTTTCGCGAAAGCCTCCATTCCAAGCTGCTGGAATATCCGACGAAGAAGAAGCGCCACCTCGGCGCACTGGATGAGCCCCGCCGGAGGCCCGGGATCCAGGTCGAACGCCAGACAACTCGGGCGATGCAGGGCCGGATAGCGATGAAGAAATGTATGAAGCTCGAGGTCGGCAAGATTCACAGCCCAGACGAGAGCGGGCAAATTGTTCATCGAACAATATCTAATGGTACTGCCGTCCGACTTTGCCACCTTCATGGTCTTCACCCACTTGGGCCGGTAATCCGGGCAGTTCTTTTCGTAGAAGAAAAACCCCTCCACCCCATCCGGATACCGTTTCAAGCTGATGGGCCGGTCTTTCAGATGCGGGAGCAGAAACGGTGAGACACGGATATAGTAATCCATGACATCGCCCTTGGTAAAACCGGTCTTGGGATAAAAGACCTTGTCCAGGCGGCTTACGCCGACGGACATGCCGTCGATCTCGAGTGTGGTTTCCTTGGCCATCACCCGAGATCCTCCCGGACAACATCCCTCGGCGACTTGTCTTCCCGCAGCCCGAGAAAAACAGGCTGCCGCAAACGCCCATCGCTGGTCCACTCCTTGAACCGAACTTGAGCCACCATCTCCGGCTTCACCCAGTGTGCAGACCGAAGCTCTGCCGGAGTGAGATTCTTCGCATCGGCATAAGGCATCGTCCCACGCGACATCCGACGAAAGCGCGCAGACAGGGAATCCAGCAAGGCGTCGCTGAAGCCTGTACCCACCTTGCCCGCCGAGATCAGCCTGCCTTGTTTATAGTAACCCAGGAGGATCGCACCAAAGCCGCTCCGGCTTCCCTGGGGGTCGGTATATCCCGCGATGACCAGCTCCTGCTCATGAATGATTTTGATCTTGATCCACGCGCCGCTCCTCCGACCACTTTCATAGAGAGAGCCGCCACGCTTGCCGATCAACCCTTCCAGGTTGAGTGCTTTGGCGTGATTGCGCAGCTTGCGATAGTTGCTCCCGAGCGAGTCCGAGAAGCGAACCACCTCCCCAGCGCCGGGAATTATCTCCCGCAGCATCTCCTTGCGCACCTCAACGGGGCGATCTCGCAGGTCCCTTCCCTTGTACCTCGGAAGGTCGAAAACATAATAGAACAACGCCGGGCTCTCGGTAGCCAATCGATAAGCCTGGAGAAGTTGAAAAGATGATCTTCCTTGCGAATCAAGCGCCACGATTTCCCCATCCAGAATGGAGTCGCCAAGGCCCTGACTCTCGAGAGCGTCGGCCACATCCGGAAAAAGGTCCGTCATATCCTTGTGGTTCCTCGACATGATTTTCACCTTCTCAAGTCCGCATAATGCCAGCGCTCGCCAGCCATCGAACTTGATCTCGTAAAACCAGTCGCCTGCCGGAGGGTGTTCGACAGTCAGAGCCTTCATCACCTCAATGAAAGGAGGATATTCCCCTTTCGACCCGGATGACGCCCTGCCTCTCCCGGTTGCCGTCCGCTTTTTGGTGGGCGCCCCGCGCTCGAGCTGCCTCATGGTAAAACCGGTTTTCACCGAACAATCGTTTGCGCGCGCGGAAACCGGACGCAAATCCTCGTCACTGCGAATTATCAGCCAGTCGTCGCCCTTCCCTCGCATCCGAACTAGAGCCCATTCGCCTGAGAGTTTCTCTCCACGAAGCTCGACATGGAGCTTTCCCGCTTCCAGATCCTTTAGCGGAGACCGGCTCAGCGGTTTGTAGGTTCCCCGGTCCCAAAGCATCACCGTACCTCCGCCGTACTGGCCTTTGGGGATCGAACCCTCAAAATCACCGTAGGACCGAGGATGATCCTCCACGTGTACAGCGAGATGCTTTTCGCCGTGCTTGAAAGGAAGCCCTTTGGGCAGAGCCCATGATTTCAAGACGCCCCCCAATTCCAGGCGGAAGTCATAGTGCAGCCGCGATGCCGCATGTTTCTGCACGACAAATGTTCTACCTGAAGCATTCCCACCATCCCTCCATGGCTCGGGGGTTATTCGGTTGTTTCGTTTACTATGGTAGGTCTTCAGCGACATGGCTACGCAGCTTTGCGACGCGGCTTCCCTTTTCCAGTCCGCTTCTTCCCGGTCTTTGCGGCGCTCGTCTCCTCGATGCTTTTCTTCAGGACCGAGACCAAATCGATGACATTCTTCGGATGTCGGCGGCGGGCCTTTGGAGGTTTCGCGCTGTCGCCTTTCTCGACCTTCTCCTCGATCATCTTTTCCAACGCAGTGCGATAGTCATCGACGTATTCCGATGGATCCCATTTTGCGCTCATGCTATCGATGAGTTGCTGCGCCATCTTCATCTCCGCAGCGGCAATCTTTCGCTCCTTCGGCTCGGCGAATTTTGAGATGTCCGTAAGCTCATCGGGAAAATGCATGAGTTCCAGGATCAATCCATCCTTTTGCGGCTTGATCGCGGCCAGATGCTGCCTGACCCGGATGACGACTTTTGCGATGGCAATCTTGCCCGATTTTTCCATGGCTTCCCGAAGGAGCACATAGGCCTTGTCACCGCCCTTGCCCACCTCCAGGTAATACGGCTTGTAAAAAAGAAGCGGGTCGACCTCATCCATTCGGACAAAATTCATGATGTCAACAGTCTGAGTCGCCTCGACATCGACCCGGGCAAAGTCCTCCTCCTTGAGCACGACAAACTTCCCCTTCTCGTACTCGTATCCCTTGACGATCTGGTCCCAGGGGACTTCCTTGCCATCACTCTCGGCCACTCGCTTGAAGCTCACCGGACTCAGGTCTGCCCTCCGCAGCATGCGAAACCGCAACTCCTCCCGCCGGGTCGCCGGATAGAGCGACACTGGGATCGACACGAGTCCAAAGGTGATGGCTCCTTTCCAAAGCGTTCTCATCGAATACCCGAGGTGATCTACAGGAATCGCTTCCGACGATTTCTCCGGTCGTAAGAATCCGTCGGCGGGGCCTTACCAGGCCTCTTTGATGGCCTCCACGTGATCGGGAGCGATATCCTCATTACGCAGCCGAGCGGCATATTGCTGCGACTCGATAATTCCTTTGTAGAACATGGCAGACGGCCGCAAAATATAGTCCGTACGGTCCGCATTGAGCTTGGAGAGACCGAAGGGTCCCTTGTACCCGAACTGCCACTCGTAATTGTCGGCCAGGGTCCACGCAAAGTATCCCCGCACATCCACGCCATCCAGCATTCTCGCGCGGTCCATCTCAATCAGGTGATCGACCAGGTACTTGATCCGTTTCACATCATGGCCGGTGGCGATACCGTTTTCCGAGACCACGATCGGTTTGCGATACCGGTGCCACACAAGATTGAGTTCGCGCCTCAGCCCGACGGGTTTGATCTTCCAGCCGAGCAGAGTGATCCCTGGACCGCTGCGCTTACCCATCGTCATGGCCGTCAGGGGACTCGCGACTTCGGTATAGTAGTAATTCAGGCCGATCAGGTCGCATTTGTCGGCGACCCCGTCGAGGTGGTCAAAGTTCGCTCGCTGGCTGGCATGGAAAAAGGCGCCGGTAGGATCATAGGGGAAGAACCGCTCGAAATAGTTCAGAGACTCGATCGCTATCACCTTCGCGTGAGGAGCGTTGCGACGTATGATGTCCGCCGCAGTCCGAAAAGCCTCGATGCTCGCAGTGGTGGCGCGGTTTCTGTTGTGAAAATCCAACCAAATCCCGGGTGGCCACTGCCCTGCGATCCAACCGAGATTCACATCGCTATTCGGCTCATTTTGCGGCACATAAATCGATACGCTGGTACCAAAGCGCCGGGTCACCCGGTCCACGTATTGTTTCCAGTGTTCCTGGAAGTCCGGATGAAGCCACCGGGTGCTGTCTCTGTGAAAATCGTTCACCAGCCAGTCTGGCATGGTAAAATGCCAAAGCGTCACGACAGGCTCAATACCTGCAGCGCGTAGCTTTCGGATCATCGTTGCGTACTGGTCCAGCGCCTTTTGATTCCATACTCCCGGCTTGGGCTCGACCCGAGCCCATTCAATGCCCAACCGGGCATGAGTGACGCCGATGCGCTTCATCGCCACGATGTCCTTGTCGTAGTTGGACCAGCTATCAGTCCCGTTCTCCTTGGGAGGAACCCGTCCCTTGTCGGCAAAGACATCCCAATCGGTCCGAAAGAATTCCGGCTGCCCGGGCTTCACGCCTGGATCTTCGTTCTGGAAGTTACTTTGTCCAATACCCCACCAGAAATGAGGACCCGTGCGAACCGTTTCCGGACGTTGCCCGACAGGGTCATATCGGGGACCCCTCGGTCCCGCCAGACACCCTGTCAGGAGAGCGAGAACGCCCAGGGTAAAGAGTCGGGATACCATTTTCACCTTTGCTGCGCAGTATTCGCAGTCATCTCGGACATTCGCTGACGCAAACTCCCGGAAGCACCGCGGTTTCTCATTGCATGGACTTTCGTAAACTCGGCGCCGAAAAAGATGATCTGCGCCGAATAAAACACCCACACCAGAAAAACAATGAGCGATCCAGCTGCTCCAAAGACCGAACCGACTCCGCTCCTTCCCAGGTAGAATCCCACGAGGAACTTCCCGATCGTAAACAGAACCGCCGTAAGCAAAGCACCGACCCAGACATCCCGCCAGGCGATCTGCGCCTCCGGCAGATATCGGTAAATCAGCGCGAACAGCACAGTAACGATTCCTACCGAGACCACAGAATTGATGATCTGCGCAACCGCCTCATAGCTCCCCCTCATCGTTGTAAAGAAGTCGCCGGCGAAAGATATGCCGATCGTAACCACAAGCGAAAAAAGCAGCACAAAGCCGGATGCCAGCACAAAACCGAAGGAAATGAGGCGATTCCTTACCATTGCCCAGACACCCTGCCGCTGCCGGGATTCGACGTGCCAAATCTGGTTGAGGCTCGTCTGCAATTGTACAAAGACGCTCGACGCCCCAAAAACAAGAGCGACCCCTCCAACGATCGAAGAAAACAGTCCCGCCCCGGGATGCGAATTGCCGTTCCTGACCATGTCCTGGAGAAAAGCCGCCGAAGAATCTCCGGTCCAGTCGCGCAGAATGCGAAAGAGTTCCCCGGATGCGGCCTCGTTTCCGAAGATCGTTGCGGCGATGCTGATGGCGATCAACAAGAGGGGCGCTATCGCAAAGACCGTGTAGTAGGCGAGAGCAGCCCCATGCGTGGGGACATTATCAGATGTCCATTGCTGAACAGTTTCCTTCAGCATCGACCACACCGTCGCGGGAGGACCTGCCACCCGCTCATGGGGGGTGCTCTGTAAACCTTCTCTGTTCGTTATCATTCGGAGCCGTGAATGATCGTCCCGCAAACTTTTCAGGTTCTCAGGGCAGCCCCTGACCCGGACATCAGCCTAAAAATTCGACGCGTCGGCGGATTGATTCACCGGAAAGGCTCTCCTGCTGCGTAATAAAAGAAAGAAGGCAAGCAGCCCCAGGAGAGCATGAATCGGAGGAAACGCCAGCCATGCAAGACTGGCGACAATCAGGCATCGCCAGAACCATCGCTCGCGAAAGTCGAAAACGAAAATCGCCACGATTGCCGCAGTCGTTCCGGCCACTCCCCCGAGCCACAGCCCGTATACAGCCAAAGGAAGCGGGCTGTTTTGCCATAAGTGCTGTAGTTCCAAGTAATGAAACCCGGTCAAGCTCCAGACAATCGCGGCCGTCAGCAATATTCCTATCGTGTCGAGAATCACAAACCCGCTGGCCACGAGCGCGACTCCAAAACCGCCATGTTTCGATAGAGCCTTCATCAGCTATGATTCGACTTTCGCCGCTGACGTGGACTGATATTTGACTGGCGCGGCCGCTTTCGGGCCGCATGATTCGAGTACCACTTCTGCAAAAGGGCATAAGTAAAACGTTCCGACTCGCGCAATCCGGAAATCGGGACAGGCGAAATGTCGGTATAATCCCCAGCGAGATAGCTCTCGAAGACCCCTGGATGGATGTAGGATCTCCGGCAGACTGCCAGGGTATTTCCCAGCCTGTCAGCGACCCGGCGTCCCGCAGAGACGAGGTTCCGACAAGCCTCTCGAGCGCTTTGAAAGGGAGGCATCCCCCTGAGCACCTTTGCGGCGAGAACCGTGCCATGCCATGTGCGGAAGTCCTTTGCTGTGAACTCCGCCTTTGAAACCTCCTGAATGTACCTGTTTACATCAGCTGCTGTGACATCATGAATCTCACCCGATGAGTCGCTGTATTCAAAGAGTTCGCGTCCTGGCAGGTCCCGGCATTGGGCAACGATTCGCGCCAGCACGGGGTCGTGAAGCGCGATGTCATGATGCTTGCCACTCTTCCCAGGAAAGGAAAACTGGACCAATGGCCCACGCACCGTGACATGTCGATTGCGCATCGTGGTTAGTCCATATGAGCCGTTCTGCTCGGCATATTCATCGTTTCCCACACGGATAAGCGTTCGCTCCAGGAGGTTGCAGATGGCGGCGAGAACCTTTTGCTTTCCAGTTCCCGGCTGGCGCGCATGAGTCCGCGCCTTTCGTCGCAACGCTGGCAGGAACCGGGCAAAGGTCAGAAGCCTTTGAAACTTCAGTTGCTCTCGGTGTGATCGCCATTCCGTATGATAAAGATACTGCTTTCTTCCCCTGCTGTCCCTGCCGGTTGCCTGCAGGTGCGTGTTTGCGTCCGCGGAAATCCATACCTCGGTCCACGCCGGGGGGATGCGGAGGGACTCTATCCGTATGAGATCGCGTTTCGCACTCACCCGTTGACCGCCTGGAGCTAAATAATAGAACCCCCGGCCAGCCTTTTTCCTTCGAATGCCGGATTGATGCTCGAGACAATAGATCACCCGGGCCTTCTGGGACGCATCGAGCACAGATACGACATTTTCTGTGGCGCTAATCATCTACACGAGCAAGGAATTGGGAGGTTACTCATCCTCGTGGATTCGGGACAGGGTCCCGCCTTGGTTGTAATTCCGAGGGCAGAACTCGATAGGCAACCCGGCCCACATCCCAGATTCTCGGCTGGTGATTTTGCCGGAACATCCGATCCACCCATCCGGACCGATGCCACAATATGAAACAAGACGAAGACAAGGTTGACGAACCCCGTACGGAGAAATCCAATATGGACGCGCCTCAAGAAGAATTCATCGAGAGCGAACTTCATCCAGCCCCGCCCCAGGGACCTGACATCAACCCGCCGTCAGACGATAAAGCTCGCGAGCATCGAACGGCGCGCGAACCTTAACGTCATTGTCGAAATAGACATAGATATCGCGTCCTTTCGCTCCAGGCTGTTCGCCACAGCGCCATGAGCGAATGCGCCCTGCCCAGCTTTCCAAGGCTTCAGCCGTATAGCCACTGACATAAAGTTGCTTGTCCCCGTGAAGGCGGATATAGACAAAGTCCGTGGTGAGTTCCTCCGCATAAGGCCACCTCCCGGCAGTATCCGCAAAAACAAACGCCATATGGTGTTTCCTCAGCAGGTCGAAGAACTCCGGAACGAGAAAGCTGGTGTGCCGGATTTCTAGACAGTGCCGCAGACGGCGATTTCCACCCGCTTTCAGGAGCGCCCTTCCTTTGACCTTTTCATCATGCCGCGACGCAAGCTTGGCTGCTGATGAAGTCGTCTTCGGCAGGAGCCTCAGAAATGCCTTCATCAGCGCAGCATCAAATCGAAAACTCGGAGGGAACTGCCACAAGAATGGCCCTAGCTTTTCCTTCAATCCGAGCAGCCCTGAAGCGAAAAAATTCGCCAGGGGAATCTCCACGTCCTTCAATCGCCGCAGATGGGTAATGTACCGACTGCCCTTGATGCTAAAGATAAATCCCTCCGGAGTCTGCTCATACCATCTGCGAAAGACCTCGGGACGTTGCAACGAATAGTGCGTTCCGTTGATCTCGATCGAGTTGAACTGCCGACTCGCGTAGCCAAGTTCCATCGAATGCGACAAGTCGGGGGGATAGAATACGCCGCGCCAGGGGGCGTAGGTCCATCCGGATATGCCAATACGCAGGTCGCGTCCCATGATTCTTCCACGCTAATCAAGGGGCCTTGTCCGTAGCTGGGTTGCAATGCCGACTGCGGCTAGAGCGACGAAGAGAACCAGTTCCACCGTTCCAACCAAGGCAAATGGTTCCAGCACGAGAGCCGCGCCGCTCAAGGAGGAAATCACGATCAGGGCGACATCAAAGACGAGGAGCGACACAACCGCAAAAAGCACTGCTCCGACAATGGGCAAAATCGGTGTAAGCTGTGGCCCGGCTCCGAGAATCTCTGCCAATCGTGCAAAGAGCAGCCAGCCTGCCGCAGCCCCCGTCAGCACAATCAATACCTTCTCTAACACAACAGAAAGGAGCGCCGCTATCACCCCAACCGCGGCCGCCAGTACGAGAGTCATCGTGGAGTCCGAAAAAACAGTTAACCCGAACCGAAATCCAAAAACAAATCCGACAACACCCACAAAGAACCAAAACAATCGCCGCCCCAGGAATACCAGAATCAAACCGGCTACCACGAGCGCGACCGACCCCAGCATGGCTCCGGAAAGGGAAGTCATGTCAGCTTGTGAAGTGAAAGAAACTGCCCGAGCAAGTCTTCCAAGCTATCCTGAGAAGTCTCTGGTTCCAACCTTAACTCAATGACCCGCCGGTGATCAGGACCGATTTTTTCGATTTTTTGCGGCGGTTCCCACGCTGAAAACCCCTTCTCCTTCAAGAACTCCAGAAAGGCGTCCGCGACCGACGCCTCCACATGGAAGGTGGGGTTTTCCTGCTCATGGGTGGTGGGAAAAAGAACTATTGGTACAGGTTGCTCACTCATAGGGATCGATTTGAGGGTGAATCACTCATTGTCGGCGTCCGGCTAGACGGGCATTTGCCCCCCCGTGGCGCCATAGATCTCGCCGGTCACATAGGAGGCAAGAGGACTCGCGAGAAACACAAAGACCGGAGCCATCTCTGCCGGCTGCGCGGCGCGTTTGAAGGCAGTGTTTGCTCCGAAGTTCTCAACCTTGTCGGCATCCAGAGTAGCTGGAATGAGCGGAGTCCAGACCGGGCCGGGGGCCACAGCATTGACTCTTACCCCGCGAGACATCGCAAGATTGGCCAACGATCTGGTGAAGCTGCCTATAGCTGCCTTGGTGGCGGCGTAAGCGATCAGGCCGGGACTCGGGTCAAACGACTGTATGGAGGCCGTGTTTATGATAGAACCACCTGCAGGAATCTGCGGCAGGAGCGCCTTACAAAGCCGAAACATGGCAAAGACATTGACTCGAAAGGCCTCCTCGAACTCATCGACCGGGATGTCTTCAAATGCCCCGTAATTGCGCTGGTAGGCGGCGTTGTTTACCAGCAGATCGATCGTTCCCAATTCCTCAACCGCCTTGGCCGCAATATGCTCACAGACGGCGGGATCCCCGAGATCGCCACGGAGGAGGACAGCCCTCCGGCCCTCCGCGGTGACGAGCCGCTTTGTTTCCTCAGCGTCACCGTCCTCCGAGTGATATCCTATCGCGACATCTGCTCCTTCGCGGGCAAAAGCGAGAGCCACAGCCCGACCTATGCCGCTATCGGCACCGGTCACCAGGGCCTTCCGCCCGGTCAGCAGGCCGCGTCCCTGGTAGGTCGCCTCACCATGGTCCGATTCCGGGACCATTTCTCTTTCGTTACCCGGCGGCGGCTGCTTCTCGCGAGAATACGGAGGCTGCGGGTATAGGGTTCTGGGATCGGAAATGGTCGATTTCATATCGTATGATTCGCAGGGGACCGAATACCCGGCCTCAGTATCGCACCTGATGTCGCGATCAGCCCGCAGGCGACCCGGGGCAGACGAGCGTTGGCCGGGCAAAATCACCCGTTGGTCGCCCGCCGAATGTCTCGCACGAAATGCCGATACTCCTCCTCCGCATTTGATCGATCCGGCATCCGGAGAAGCATCGCGGGATGGACGGTGACCCAAGTTCGTCCGTGTCCCGAAGAGGCAAATTCTTTCCCGCGATCGCGTAAAACCTTGATATTGGGTCCCAGGACGGCGGTCGCCGCAGTCGCACCCAAGCAGATGGTCGCGTGTGGCCGTATTGCCTCCAGCTCGGCAAGAAGCCAGGGCCGACAGGCAGCTATTTCTCCCCCGGAAGGCTTTTGATGAATCCGTCGTTTGCCCCGCGGCTTCCACTTGAAGTGTTTCACAACATTGGTGAAATAGCACTCCAACTCGGCGACCCCGGCATCAGCAAGAGCCCGGAGAAGCAGCTTACCAGCAGGACCGACGAAGGGTTCGCCCCTCTGATCCTCCTGATCTCCCGGCTGCTCTCCGACGAAGACCCATCTCGCATCGCCGCTTCCTCTGCCAAAGACCGTTTGCGTCGCATTCCTCCAGAGCAGGCAACCCTGACAATCCCTGGCCGATGATCGGAGTTGAAGAAGATTACGAGACTCCGGCAACCAGGGGTAGCGCGGACCATTGAGAGCTATCTGCCCGTTTCGGCATGAGACGCGAATACAGACTTGGATTCGGGGGAACCGGCCTCCCGCAACCAGATCGAGAGCACGACGAGCGTCAGGATCGCGAGAAACTCACTCTGCCAGTTCTGAAGCGATTCAAACCAAAACCGGGAGGAGCCAATATAAGCCCACAGGGATATCGCGGCCTGGCCATGCTCGGCTGCTTCGTCACTAAATGCCCTCATCCCAAAAACAGCGTGTCCGAGAAAGGACAGACGAAACAGCCCCCCCCAACGCAAGAGAAAGAGAATGGCTGTAGATCAGGGACCACCACCCTCCCACCCGAGCCACTGGTGGAACGGATGCATCGCCCGCTTGTTGCCCAACCTCCGATTTTTTTGCATCGGGGTCCTTGGATTCCGCCGAACCTCTTTGAAAAAGAAACGCGGTCAACACAACGTAAACTGCCATCTGAAGAAACTCGCTCTCCCAATTTTCAAAGACAGCTTCCCCAAAATCTCCACTTCCCAGATAGGTTCCGAGGCTGACCGCCGGCTCGTGGTGCAGCCGATTCTCTTCGTTGGCATCCTTCCACCCGACCATCGCCTGTCCAGCGATCGCACCCAGGAAAATCAGGGCCAAAACCAAGGACAAGCCGTTGTCCCGAATGATCTGGAAAAAGGCTAAATGACGAGGCGTTGGAGCAGAAGATGACATCTAGACATGCCCAACCTTCATGAGTCACTCCCTCATGGCTGCAGGACAACCTTTACACAGTCGTCCTTTTTTTCATTGAAGATCTCGTAAGCGCGGGGCGCCTCGTTAAGTGGAAGCCGATGGCTGATGATATCATCCAGCCTGATCCGATCCTCGTCCAGCCACTGGATCAGTTCATCAATATATCTATGTACCGGAGCCTGCCCGGAATGCACCGTGATCCCCTTGTCAAAAATCTGGCCTAGAGGAAAATTATCATACGCCATTCCATAAACTCCCAGGATCGACACTGAACCGCCGCGGCGCACCGCGCTAAAGCATTGGCGAAGGGCGGACGTACTACCTGCCTCGAGATGCGCGATGTTTTTCACCTTGTCCCAAAGCGTACGATCCGCCTCCATGCCCACAGCATCAATGCAGACGTCCGCACCGCGGCCCTCGGTAAGTGATCGAATCGCATCGACAGGATCCACTTCCTTGGAGTTCACCACGGTAGCACCGGTGGTGCGTCGGGCAGCCTCCAGCCGGTAGGGCTGAATATCGATCGCAATGACCTGTCTGGCTCCCCGGACGTAAGCACATTTTTGAGCCATCAATCCCACTGGGCCACAGCCAAATACTGCCACAGTTTCTCCTCCCTGAACTCCCGCCCACTCCACTCCGGAAAATCCCGTGGGAAAAATATCCGTCAAGAAGAGCACCTGATCGTCACTGAAGCGGTCAGAAACCTTTCTGGGTCCAAAGTCCGCATAGGGAACCCGCACAAACTCGGCTTGTCCTCCAGAGTAGCCGCCGTAAAGGTCGGTATATCCAAAAAGCGCTCCCCCCTTTTGGCTCAGCAGTCCACCCTCCGGACCATACGTGTTGTGATTCGATTCCTCACAGTGGATCGGCAGCCCGTGCGAGCAAAAGAAACAGCCACCACACGCGACGGGAAACGGCACCACAACTCGATCGCCTTTCTTCAGGGTGGAAATCGCCGCCCCAGTCTCCTCCACCACCCCCATGAACTCATGCCCCATTACCAGAGGCTTCGTCTGGGGAATAAATCCATTATAGATGTGGAGGTCGGATCCGCAGATCGCCGTAGAGGTAACGCGCAGAATGATATCACGCGAATCTTCGATAATCGGATCGCCGACAGTGTCGACTCGCATGTCCTTGGGGCTGTGGTAGACGACGGCTCTCATGGTCAGAAGGATCGCAACCCGCCTACCGAAGAGATGCTCCCCGATGAAGGGCTCAGAGCGCCCGCTTAGCTATTCATTATAGCGCGGAATGGCCCGGTCCGCCAACCAGGTAAAAGCGCGAGGCAGGCGGCTACTTCGGCTTTCCCGTCCGGTCTCAGGGGCGTGAGAAGCAGTCCGCGACGGATGTGGCAGCATGCGGTCGGCCATGGCGGCAAATACGGAGACAGCCCGAGGCAGAAGTCCCTGAAAGATGCGCGCATTTTTTGCCGCAAAGCCAACGGTCAACTCCCCCCGCCCTGTGGCAGCGGCATCGACGATCTGCCTGGCCGCCCGCGATGCACTTACTGAAAGCGCAGGCAGGGAAGCGCTGGTGGCAAACCAGGCGTACTCGCCTGCGGTATCGCCCTTGAACAAGGCATTTACATGAGAGCCCGTGCGCATCAGCCCAGGAGCTACGGTCGTCACTCGAATGCCTTCGGAAGCAAGTTCCGCCCGCAACGCATCCGAAAACCCGACGAGGGCAAACTTGCTGGCGGCATAGGGCGCCATATGCGGCACGGCAACATGACCGCCGATCGATGAAATATTCACGATCCGGGGACATTGGGATTTCCGCAGATGCGGCAACGCAGCCTTGATCATGTGATATGGCGCCCAAAAATGAAGATCCATAGCGATCTTGAAATCCTGGTCATCGGCCAGATCAAATGGAGCCACCAGCATCATCCCTGCATTGTTGACGACAGCATCGATCTTTCCGTGATCCGAAATGATTGCCTCGACGGTTGCCCTGATCGGATCAGCTGACCCAAGATCACAAACATAGATCGCACAACGAATCCCCCTTTCAGACAAGTCCGCCCGTGCCCGATTCAGCTCCGCCTCATCGCGGGCGACCAGAGCAACAAGAGCCCCTCGCGTTCCGAACTCCCGAGCGAGAGCCAAACCGAGGCCGCGAGACCCTCCAGTGATGACAACTACACGGCCTTGAAACTGCCCCACCCGCTTTCGGCGCGAGATCATCCCTCCCACGCTTAGCGCAGCAACCAGCCCGGCTCCGGCAACAATCCATCTTTTGTTCATATGCGAGTATGTTTGAGCATTTATCGCAACGCCGCACCCGATTGACCTCAGGGGACAGGCTGAGCAAGCCATGAGGGGCAAGTCTGCCGCGTTACACCAAGCCCTGTGGCAGAGATACCGCAGAGAAGTACGAAGCCTCCCTGATCCACTCCTCGGATGCCGGATTCATGCCATCCAGCGCGCAGAATCAAGTCGATCCTCCAGTGAAAACAACCACCCAATGAAACTACAAACCCTCAAGGATCTCTATATTCACGAACTCAAGGACCTCCACAGCGCCGAGAAGCAGTTGATCCGCGCCCTACCGAAAATGGCTCAGGCCGCTTCTGACGAAAAGCTGGCCGCTGGATTCCGTGAGCATCTAGAGCAGACCAAAACCCACGCAGCCCGGCTGGAGGAAATCCTTTCGGATCTCGATCAATCCACCCGCGGCCCGAAGTGCAAGGGGATGCAGGGCCTCATTGAGGAAGGCGAGGAGATGATCAACGAAGAAGCTGACGACGAGGTCAAGGATGCAGGCCTTATCGCCGCAGCCCAGCGAGTCGAGCACTATGAAATCGCTGGATACGGCACCGCCCGCACTTATGCCCAGTTGGTGGGCGACAAAAACGGGGCCAAGCTTCTCCAGACCACCCTGGAAGAAGAGGCAGAAACCGACAAGAAACTCACCGAGCTCGCCGAATCCTCCATCAACGTCTCCGCAGACAAATAACAGCCCTCCATCCTCCTTCAACCCCGGCCGGAGATCTCCCACTTCGGTCGGGTTCTATTTCTGTCCGGGAACCGCACGGTTATATCGCCGGTGGGGTAAAGCCCATCACTCCTTTGGAGACTGCTTTTCCTTTTTGATCGCCTGCTCGCGAGGCGTCAGGTGGCGGACGATCTTCCAGGTGCTTACGTCCGCGACAGCGTGCAGGTCGGACGACTCCCAGAGACGCTCCGCTCCGACATAGGCAGAAGTATTGTCAACCAGGCGACAACCGGGTGGGAGCTTTCGAATCCGCTTTGCATTCCCTCCCCCCAAAACAATTTCATCTGGCTGAAAAACGTCGCTCAAGAGCTCTACCGTCTCCTCTACTGCGCGGACCCAGGGTCCCAGACCGTGCTTCTTTAGGGCCTTTTTCGAAACCCGGTCCACGAGGTTCTCATCCGCCCAGATCTTGATCAGTCCAATCTCTATTGGTACCACGACATCATCAGCAATGATGCAGGCGCCTATGCTCGTCCCGAACCCGAGAAAGAGAAGCCGCCCCTGCGTGTAATTCCCCAAGGCTTGCATTGCTGCGTCGTTTATCATCCGGACCGGCCGTCCAAACGCCCTCTCAAAGTCAAAGTCCAGCCATCCATCGCCCAGATTGAGTGGTTCACGAGCCGGGGCGCCGTCCCGGACGAGGCTGGGATATCCGATGGATACAACATCAAAATCCCAGCCCTTCGTCTCCGAGTCAACCTCCGCCACCATTTCCTCGGGTCCCATACGACGCCCGGATTTCACCATGCGCATTTCCCCTCTGCGGGAGTTCATGCACTTCACATTGCTCCCGCCGATGTCGAGCATCAGGACTTGCACTCAGTTTTCCTCCGGTTGAAGAGATTTAATATTCTCGCTTAATAAAGCGTCGATCAACTCTGTAACACCAGCGCCAGCGTTTGAACGCGTCACCACCTTTGCCCTTTCCTTGATTCCCGGCACGGCATTGGCTACAGCCGCTGACAGCCCGCAATGCTCGAGAAACACATGGTCATTCTCCGCATCGCCCACTCCCACCACATCGGCAAAGGACATGTCACAGAGATCAAGTATTGCCTGCAACCCTGTCGCCTTGTTCACACCTGCGGGCAGCACCATCACCGCTCCCTTGTTAAAAATCACCTGCAGCTCCAGGGCCGTCTCCTTTACAGCCTCCAACACTGCGACTTCATGGGGTTCCACTGTCGCCACGATGACCTGCCCTACCCTGATCGGCACTCCCCGCCGCGTCAGCTCGCTCAGAAAATCCGCAGGAGGTGCGGGGGCAATCACACGCGTCTCCTTCGTCCCGGGCGTGTAAAGCACCGCTCCGTTCTCGGCCACGACATAATCGAAGAGTGAAAGGACCGTGTCCGCGTTCTCAAAGTCCCACAACTCACGCCCGGTAACCAGGCAACAGATCACGCCCGCGCTACGCAATCGCTGCAATGCCCCAACAGTGGGACCGTCCAACATGCCATCCGTTGCGATCGTTCCATCAAAATCCGTGGCAAACACGCGATATTTCATCCCGCGTGATAATCGCGGGACGCAGGCTCAATGCGCGTGCCCGGTCTTTATCACTTGCCGCTTACGCGGCTATATCCCTTCAGGGCTAGAAACATGACTTCTCGCTCAGGGACTTCACCGATTGGTCGCAGGTGGAGGCGTGGTAAATTGCTACCCGGATTTTTAAGCCAATGAAGACCTATCCGTTTTACCTGCCCGGAAGATTTGCGATCAAAATGAACGACAACAAGGCCAGACTGGATCAACGTCTGCGAAAACTCCTCGCCGGAGGGGTATCGTTTCCCACAAGCTCGATCATCCGCAATCGCGGCAACCGACTCAAGGTGTCGTTTCGCCTCCCCTAGCCAGAGTCTTTGCGACAGAAGTCTCGCCCGGGTCCTTCCGGTCATTTCCGAGCTTCTCCAACAATACCCGCATATCAGCAACCGCACTCGTCGCTGCATTCACTGCACTGTCAGCGAGAGTTAGTAATACCTCGTCCGAACGTTCGTCTTTCCGGAGGCGAGAGCGGAGGTTCTGGGCGAAGAAAAGCGATGCGGTGATATTTTGGCACAAACCATCGTGCAACTCGCGATAAAGTTGCTCGGCGCTCAGTGTTGGCTCGGCAGGCTCGTTCGATATCTCGCTCATATCACATGGTCCTCAAGAGCTACAAAGTTCGTTGATCCTCCCAAAGAGGCAAGCATCGTTCCCCTCCATTCTCTCCCTGATCAAAGCCTCGGCGGGCGACACCCGAGATCCGACCCCAAGTGCTGAGGCGATCTATTTATATGAATACACAACACTGTATCGAAGTCTGCAACAAGCTCCTGCGAGGCGAACGGTCTGCCGTGGAGGCCTATACCAAGGCGATCATGACATTCGAGAAGGAATACGCGGTTCCCAACTCCCTCCTGGCCATCCGTGATGATCATAAAGTGGCAGTCTCCATGCTGACCGAAAATGTCCGTTCGATGGGAGGCGCCCCGTCAACCGACACAGGCGCGTGGGGTGCGTTCACCAGTTTCGTCCAAGGTACGGCAGATCTCCTGGGAGGTAAATCCGCGGTGGCGAGTCTCCGGGCAGGTGAAACCGCCGGAAAGATGGATTATGAAGCCGCCATGGAGGACGAGGAAGTGATGTCTTCGTGCAAAGAGATGATCCGCAATGAACTCCTTCCCACCACGGAGAGGCATATCGGCGCACTCGAAACCCTCACCGCCTAGCTTCGCACCTTTTGGGAAGGCGCCCGCTGATCGCCGCCAACCCCGATACGCGCGACGATGGGAAGGTGATCCGAGGCGAGACGGGTGAGGTAATTCCTCACGACATGAACCTCGCGGACCTTCAGATCGGGTGAGGTAAACAGGTGATCCAGCCGTACGACAGACACAGTTGATCCAAATGTCTTCATCGAAGGAGGAACGGGATCTTCCAGCCCCGCTCGGAGGACCTCTCTGTGACAGTAGCCGCCGGGTTGGAAATTCATGTCGCCACAGAAGATCACCGACTCTCCAGAGGGAATTTTCCCGATCCACTCCGGCCCGAGCAGGACGTTGACTTGAGCGCGCCTCTCTGCCGGAGTCAAACCCAGATGAGTCGTAACGATGTGTATCGCCCGGGTACCTAATTGCACCGTGCACCACAGCGCCGCCCGGGGTTCTCTCCACCAGGTCAAAGAAACCGATGGGAGATAATCCACTTTTACTTTCGTAATGGGATAGCGGCTGAATATGGCATGTCCGTATTGCTCAGCACCCCGGATTACCGTCGGGCAAAAGACGTGGTGAAATCCCAGAGAAACCGCGATTTCCAGTACCTGATCCTCAACTCTGGATCGGGAACGGTTGCGATCCAGCTCCTGGATGGCAACGACGTCGGCCTTGCACTCTCTGAGGATACGAGCGATTCGCCTCGGGGATATCCGCCCGTCATTTCCACAGCATCCGTGGGCATTGTAAGTCACCACGCGTATTTCCGCCGGTGGGTCCCGGGCCTCCGGCGGTGCCGAGAACGGTCGGTCTCGCACAAGGGAAAGAAGGGCTTCCCGTAAATCCAACGGCCGTAGAAGCAATTTTCGGGAGATCCCGGCCGCCGGTGGCGTTATGAGAAAGCCTCGCGTTTCGTCCACCCCCGGGCCGGCATGGGAACCGTTTTCTGTCGTGAACGTGATAGTGGGTTTCCTCAACCCCCACCCCAGCAGAACGAGATGACCGGTATCAGGATGCGTGGCGAGACGAATCAGATCCTCGACGATAATCGCTGCCAATCCCGGCGGGTGACTTTGGAGGGCGGGTATCGATGATCCCTGCTCAACGAAATGACCATTCGTGTCATCGATCCAAAGCAGCCTGTCTCCGCTTCGAATCAATATCCCGGGTACGCCCGCGGCAACGAGAGCCTCCGCGATCCGACGCTTCTGCTTATCGTCCGGTTCTATCGGCAGATAAAGTTGTGCCACGGGACCGAGATGGGCCAATTGGTAACCTCTTCCCTGCGGTAGGCCTCCCACCTCCAAATCGGAATCCTTGGGAGCGATCGGGTCTCCCGCAAGTGCCAGGGCCTCATCTATCGCGTCAAATATGCTCCGCCCATGGACCTGCTCGAAAGGCCGGGTGGCCTCCTGTCCATGATCGGAAAAAATCCAAACGTGATAATCGCGCCGCGTCGAGCCATGTGCCGCTTGAAATAGAGACCGGACGGACCTGTCTATACCCGCCAGGCTCCAATGAGCGAACCGGGAGCCGGGGCCCCTTCGATGAGCCATGTCGTCATATCCGATATAATTGGCATGAATAATCGGGAGACCTCTGGCCAGATCGATTCTCACGCCTATCGTGATCAACTCACGAAGTGCAATTCCGGCGCACAAGCGAGCTACCAGGGCGGCCGCTTCCTTGACGGGATGTTGTCCTCGAGCAACTCCAAAGAGCGCATCAAGCAGGCCGAAGAAAAACTCCGACACCATCATCAGCCCGACTCGTACTATTGCGACGGGAAACAAGATAAACACAGCCAGCCGCCGAACGAGATTGCGCGGCCGCAACTCACTGTCGATATCCGATATGCAAAAGTGTGTGTCTTCTTTTGCTGCACCTCCAGAGTATATATTCGACCATGAACTCCCGCCCGCCAGCAGCGGCTCACCTTGACGGGATAGCCAACCTTCCACCTTTCGAACGAGATCGGGATGAAACAAATCAGAGATCTCTCCGGTATCAGGATCCCTGTAGCTGAAACTCGGAACCGCGCACCGTGTCCCATAGAGCAACTCACCCTGGACTGCGGGGGTGGAACTCGGCAAACCACTATAAAAGACCGAGAGCGAATGATTCTCCCTGGCCAGGAGGGATTTCAGGAACGGACACCGACCTTCACTCATCGCCGTCTCAAGCTGGCGATAAGCCAGACCATCTATCTGGATCAGCAATACACCGGGAGACTCTCCAGCGTCGGGACAAACTCTCAGACGAAGCCATCGTATCGCCCACTCGCAGCGATCAAACCACCGCAGCGATTGACGAACTTTTGCTTCTACCTCTGAAAACATCTTTCCCGAGTACTGCTTACGTTGATTACGGTTTCACCGCGTTGCATGGGCAAAAGAGGAAGACCTGCCTCCCGCTTGAGTTCGCGAGCGGCAGGTCCCAAGGATGCCTTTTCGACACGACCGCCTCTTTTCCAGGAGCGATAGCTCTATTGAAACCAAGCGGTGGAGCGAAGCGCCTCGGCTTGCGAAATCGCCGCCATCACCATGGTTTCTTGAGAATCCGCGACTCGGAGGCGCGGTGCATTGCCACCTTGCCGCTCCGATCATGGGTGCGGAGAAGCTTTCGTAGTTCAGTCCGGAGACGATCCTTATTTCCCTTCCTTCTCGGAGGCGTCTCCTTTTGCGGGCCAGGGCCTTTTGCTAAAGGCCCAAGGCCGTTCACGGTTGAGCGGCGTTAATGTTGACTTGTCCTTCTGCGATCTCGGTCAGCTTTTGGTCGGCTGCAGCTTCTTCATCGAGGGTCGTCTGCAACAACTGTGCGATATCCGAAAGGCCGAGCCGGGTGGCGAGAGCTCTGGCCGTGCCATATCCAGCCATTTCATAATGCTCCACCCGCTGGGCAGCGCCGATCAGACCGGCGTCTCGCACGTCCGGGTTCCCTCCGGCTTTCACGTAATCGCTCGACTCCTTGACCAGACCCTCCATGGCTTTGCAGGTCTCTCCTGTCGGCTTCTCTCCGAGTTCAGAGAAGATATTCTCCAACCGGCAGGCCTGATCCTCGGTTTCCTTGAGATGCATCTCAAATGCGCTCTTGAGCTTGGGATCAGATGCGGCTTCAGCCATCTTGGGGAGAGCTTTGATCAATTGGGATTCCGCGCTGTAGAGGTCACGCAATTCGTTGATAAGCAATTCGTTCAGGTTATTGAATGTAGGTGCGAAGAGTGCCATAACGCAAAGGGTTCGCTGCGGAAGACCCCGGAGTGTGTCAGAATCTTCCCTGAGACAACCCTGCGTGTCCCCACCCCCACCTGATCGAACGACGTCCCCCCGTCCTTTGCGGCAAGATTAACGGGTCCGAAAACTTCCAAACAGAGATACAACCCGCATTGTCACCCCCAGCGGCTTCCCATTGCTCGCCGGGTACGTAAAATAACGCTTCGAGGAACGTTCGTCGGAAAGCAGAGAGAGCAAAAGAGAAATTCAGGACCTCTCGTCTCCCGGCGCCTGCATACAATTCCGTCATGGCGGAGAGGGTGGGATTCGAACCCACGGTGCCTTGCGGCACAGCGGTTTTCAAGACCGCCGCAATCGACCACTCTGCCACCTCTCCTTGAATGGGGCCAGAAGCCGAGGATTCATTCCTAGCGTGATCCCGGGGATGTTCAAGCTCTCGTTCATGGAACTCCCCGGGATCCACCGGACGGGTGATCCTAGGGTTCCACACCGGAGAGTTTCTTGCCGGACTCGTACACGGGGATCTTGTCGGTTTTTTTCGTATTTTGGTTGCCCGCGACCAGCCCGGAGAAGGAGTGGTCGTTATAGGGATTCCACCCACTGGCGGGGACTCCGCTCTTGAGGCTCAGGCGGAACTGCGCCTCCTTCCAGTACGTGTTGCCTCCTCCTGGCGCGATGCGTGTACCGGCGTAGCTTACCTCGGTGTAGTAGATCTTGCGTGTCGCATCGTAGACCTTGAGCGGCGAGGCGGAGCCGCCCTGCGTGTAGTTGGTCTTCACCTCGATACTGGTTTCATTGTACCCGAGAGCAAACAACTCGCTGAGATCCACGTAGTAGCGGAACGAGAGCGCTTCACTGGCCCGGGCCGGGAAGGACGAACGGTTGTTGAGCAGCGCCCGGATTTCAGTGAAACCGGCACCCTGCTGATTGATCGAGGCCTCGACGAAGTACTCGTCATCCGGTGTCTCGGCGACAGGAAAGTTCGCCAGCGGGGCACCGCCGTACTCGGACACCATCCGGGCGAGTGCTCCGGTGAAGCCAGCATTGTAGTCTAGGGCAACCTCGTTGGTGACATAGTTCGTCCGGTCATCCGTATATGCCGTGTCGCTGGCCGAGGAGGGGCCGCCGACCAGGGCGCCGTAGAGCACGTGTCGGTTATTGACAGGGTTGGAGATATTATTGCTCCAGGAACCATGCGCCGCTCGATGATGGGGATTGATTGGCGGGTTGTTGCCAAAGCCCACGACATAGCTCCGGTTGTTCGGGTTTTCGCCGAGCATGTAGTTGATCTGCGCCTTGGCAAAGTCACGGTAGCGCGTGCCGACATCACCCACGCGATCGGCGTAGATGAAGGCCATGAAGGCCGTATTGGCCGCATACCGGAGCGAACCCCATTGATCCAACCAGGCAAGACCGCCGGGCGTATACTTGATGCGTGACCCATTTTCTCCGACGGTCCAGAAGTTGAGCCAGCGCTGGGTGGCACTCTTGTACACGTCCTTGCCGGTCAACTGAGCCAGGAGCACATTGGCTCCGTAGATCTTGTCGTCCCACGAAATCGTCCATTTAAGCGATTTGTTCTGGAATTGCTCGTTGTAGATTGATTCCGCTTTTTGGAGGTAGGATGTCTCTCCCGTGGCGCGATAGAGCCACGCCGCAGCCCATACCAGTTCATCGTAGTATCCGGAGTAGGAGTTGTAGTACGAGGCCGCATCGGGGATGGCGCTTGTGTAGGTGCCGCGATAGTTATCGGCAAAAGCAAAGAGCGCTTTGGCATGCTGGAGGAGCCTGGTCGCGTAAGCGGAGTCCTCATTCTTGAAAAGGATGTGCGCTGATGCGAGAGCTGCCGCCGCCTCGGCTGCGATCTCCGTGCCCGGCCTGGAGGTATCGGCCTTGTACGATGGGCGAGACATGGTCATGGTCTCCGGAGGCCCCCAGTACGAGTGATCGCTGCCGCCATTGCCCACCTGTCCATAGAAGACATTGTCGCTAGGGTGGGCTTTGATCAGCCAGTCCGCCCCCCAGCGAATTGCCGAGAGAAACGCCTCCTTTTGCTGCGCGCTTTGATAAGCCGTACCGTACTCGATACCACCCCAGGCGAGGAGCGTCATGCTGGTTGCCATCGGCAATGCGAACTTCACGTGGTCGCCCGCATCGTAGTAGCCGCCGCTTAAGTCCAGCCCTGCGTCGCTTCCATCCTGCAGGGCAGAGTCTCCGCGCCAGTTGATGCGGAAGTTTGCCGGCAGTTTGCCAGAGCGTTGCGCGTCATAGAAGAACAACGACTTTTGCAAAGCCTCGGAATAATTGAACTTCCCGGTGCCTGCGTTGGATTCGCGGATCGTTACTGTCCCCACGGCGCGGGAGATTTCTCCGCCGACCACGGCAGAGAGTTCCACGGTAAAGCTCTCGAGACCTTCATTCGTCGGATTGCTCAGGATCGTGATCGAGATCGTCTTAAATGTCGTTCCCGGCTCAAAGAGCAGGTTGCCGTTGGCTGAAACGTAATCCGATCCGCTCCACGCCGTTCCGTTTTTTGTCTGAAAGCTTACACCCGCTACGGAGGTTGCCGCAGGGAGAAGGGTGACTTTCACTTGAGCCACCGTGGTGCCGGACTTTGGCTCATCCACCACGATATCCTCGATGGCAAATTTTGGCACGGCTGGAGTCGGCGTCGGCGTAGGTGTTGGCACCGGCGTAGGCGTGGGAGTCGGCGTCGCCGTGGGAGTCGGCGAAGGGGTGGCCGTTGGAGTTGGAGTCGGAGTCGGCGTGGGATTTCCTCCCCCACCCGATGGCTGAAAGGCGAAATTTGACGGGGCTTGCGTGAGGCTGCCCGGGCTGCCGATGAAGCCAAAGCTGACTGATCCTCCAGCCGGGATGTCCTTGTTCCAAGTATAAAGCTGCGCATTGAACGCATAGCGGCTCGAGGAAACCTGCGTGTACCCGGCGTTCCAGATCGAGGAAATCGAGCGATCTAGATCGAAGGCAAGCTGCCAGTCCTTGATGACGGAGGAGGTGAGATTCTTGATGACGACCTGCGCCTCAAAACCGCTTCGCCAGTCGTTGGTCACCTTGAAGGTCACGCTCACGCTGCCAAGGTTCACCGTTGTATTTGGCGATCCAGGTGTCGGTGTGGCTGTAGGTGTCGGAACAGGAGTTGGGGTAGGAGTGGGTGTCGGCACCGGAGTGGGTGTCGGAGTTGGCGTAGGCGTAGGCGTAGGCGTAGGCGTAGGCGTAGGCGTAGGCGTAGGCGTAGGCGTAGGCGTAGGCGTAGGCGTGGGAGTTGGGGTAGCGACGGGCGTTGGGGTTGGCGTCGGCGTGGTTCCTCCACTGGAGGTTTGGAAAATGAAGTCCGATGGGGCCTTGGTTAGGTTCCCAGGCGAGCCGGTGAAGCCAAACGACACTTTGCCCTTGGCTGGAACATCCTTGTTCCAGATATACGGCTGAGCGTCGAAGGTGTAGCGATCTCCCGATTTACTGAGGAGTCGCGCATTCCATGGACTGACCGCTTCGCGCTCAATCCGGAAAGAGAGCGACCAGTCCCGCAGGATGCTTGATGTCTTGTTCTCGATCACCACATCAGCCTGGTATCCGCTGATCCAATCATTCGTCAGTTTGAAGGTGACGATGACCTGGTCGTTCTCAAAACGTGCATTCCGCGACCCGGGAGCTGGCGTCGGAGTGGGCGTGGGAACCGGAGTCGGTGTAGGTGTGGGATTGGAGCCGCCATGATCATGATCCGCAGGCACCTCAGGTGCGACCATCGGATCTGGGGCGGTGGTACCATAATCGACCCCGCCAAAATCGAGGTCGCTAGTGGAGAAAAAGACCTCGCCTACCGGATCGATGCGCTGCCAGATGACGTACAGGATGTGACGCCCCTTGCGCTCCGGCAAGGTGACATCAAACATATAGTTCTTTCCCTCGAGGCGGGCATTTTCCCCGCCAGGCAAGGGCTCGAGATCACTCCACTTCAGAGGCTGGCGTGGATCATAGGTCGCCTTGGTGATGTATGCCTCAAAGTAACTCGGATCATGCGGCGTCGCGGCGTAAAAGACGCAATGAAAATGTCCAGGCTGCACCTTGGTTGCCGGCCAGTCGGTACGGGCAAGATTCAATCCCGCATATTTATCCCGGCCCGCCCCGGGCAATTTCCCATCTGGAATCTGCGTGCGGTAGTCGTGATTGGGCAACTGGCGATTTACCTCATGCCAGTCGTAGAATGCCTGTGTGCCGGCCACCGCGACCGCAGCACGCCCTGCCGCCGAGGATGGATGCTCAGGATTCTCGAGAAAGACCTCGTACGATCGACTGATGGGACTGGCCATGGAGCCATGTCCAAAACATGCGACCAACGATCCCAAAAATGCCGTGATGGAAAGCAGGAGGAACCTCATGGAGCGGGAGTGTGCGGAACTCTCAAAAAATCTCCCGCCCAACTCGATGAACATCCCCAAAAAGTCGGTGAATTGTCAGGGCAACAGGATGCACTCACCCTCTTGCCTGATCCATCACGAAAGCATAGCCTGCTCCTTGGAGCAGGAATTACATCAACGCAAGCGGTTACTCCACAGGCGGAAAGACCTCGAGAGGAGTACCGCCGTATTCCAAAGCCATGCGAGCCAAAGCGCCGGTAAACCCGGCATTGTAGTCGAGCGAGACTTCATTCGTAACATAGTCACTGCGGCGATCGATATACGCATCATCCTTTGGCGCGGAAGGACCCCCGACCAGGGCGCCGTAGAGGATATGCCGGTTATCTCCGGGTTCATCGACGTCGTCGCTCAAGGAACCATGCGCTCCAGCGTGGTGGGGATTACGCGGCGGGTTCGCGCCAAATCCCACCACATAGCTGCGATGCTCGGGATTTTCGCCGAGGATGTAATCGATCTGCGAGCGGGCGAAATCCCGGTACCGAGTACCATGATCCCCCACCCGATCGGCATAGATAAACGCGAGAAATGCGGTATTGGCTGCATACCTTAACGAACCCCAGCGATCGAGCCAGGCAAGGCCGCCCGGTGTATACCTGATGCGTTTGCCAGCATCCCCCACCGTCCAAAAATTCAGCCACCGCTCGACCGCACTTTTGTAGACGTCCTTTCCCGTCATCTCGGCCAGCAGGACGTTGGCTCCATAGATCTTGTCGTCCCAGGTCTGGGTCCAATGAAGGTCGTCATCATCCTGGAAGCGCTGGTAATACGCCTCGGCCTTCTGCAAATAGCCCGCTTCGCCTGTCGCGCGATAAAGCCATGCGGCGGCCCAGATGAGCTCGTCCAGATAACCCGAGGAGGGATAATACTCCGCCGCATCGTGAATGGCCTTGGAGTACCGGCCACGGTGGGTATCGGCCAGGGCAAATAGAGAGCGGGCGCTGCGTAGCAGTCTCTGCGAATACTCGGGATCTTCACTCTTGAACAGTATTGCTGCGGAAGCCAGGGCAGCCGAAGCCTCCGCCACGACATCCGAGCCGGGTTTGCTGGAGTCGACTTTATAGGCCGGACGTTTCATGGTCATCGCCTCGGCTGCTCCCCAGCGATCATGATCGAGAGCACCGTTGCCGACCTGGGCATAGAAGACATCCTCGCTCGGATGCGCCCGCATCAACCAATCTGCACCCCATCGCACCAGCGAGAGGAGCACCCCTTTCTGGTGTGCTCGATGATATCCATCGCCGTACTCGATACCTCCCCAGCTCAGCAAAGTCATAGCGCTCGCCATGGGCAGGGCAAACTTGACGTGATCGCCCGCATCATAGAAGCCCCCAGTGAGATCGATCCCGACATCACTCCCATCCTCCAGAGCAGAATCCCCCCGCCACTTTACGCGAAAGCCCTCCGGCAGCTTCCCCGAACGCTGTGCATCATAAAAATATAACGCCATCTGCAACGCTTCCGCGTAGTTAAACTTGCCTCGCCCACTATGCTTGGAAACAGGTGTCGATGATGACTGCGGACTCGATCCGGCCGTTGGCGTTGCCGTTGGTGTGGCCGTTGGCGTTGCCGTTGGTGTGGCCGTTGGTGTGGCCGTTGGCGTGGCCGTTGGTGTGGCCGTTGGCGTGGCCGTTGGCGTGGCCGTTGGCGTGGCCGTTGGCGTGGCCGTTGGCGTGGCCGTTGGCGTGGCCGTTGGCGTGGCCGTTGGCGTGGCCGTTGGCGTGGCCGTTGGCGTGGCCGTTGGTGTGGCCGTTGGTGTGGCCGTTGGCGTGGCCGTTAGTTCGCCGCCAGTCTGAAAGGCAAAATCCCAAGGTGCCTTGGTTAGTCCTCCCTTGGCTCCGATGAACCCAAAAGAAACCCGTCCATTCGGCGGCACGCTCTTGTTCCAGTCAAAGGACTGGGCGTCGAAAGTGTACAAGTCCTCAGAAGTCTTCGCGACCCGCGCGTTCCAGACGTTGGCCGGAGGTTGCTCGATGCGAAATGCCAGTTGCCAGTCCGGCAGCACATGCGCCGTCCGGTTCTCGATAGTGACATCAGCCTGATAACCGACGCCCCAGTCGCTGTTCAGGCGAAACGTGACGATTACCTGATCGTTCTCAAATCGCGCGTCGCGAGCCTCTTTTCTCTCCTGCGCTCGCGAAGGTTCGGAAAAAAAAGCGAAAAATGCGAGGGCGAACAAGGCTCCCCTTCCAGGACACGAACAAGCAAACATCTTCACGAGTTTTCCAACAGATTGCCGGAATCTCGCCCAGAAACGCTCATTTTCCTAGTCGCAATTGGTTGCCCGTCGCCTCCAAGGCTGCTCTTGGAGCATATAATCCCCCACCTCCGGCTTGCGCGGCGGGGAGCGATCAGGTTCTCTTTCCCGATGCCCGCAGCAAGCATCTCGACTCTTTGGCAGAATCTCTGGTCCTTCCTGGACAAACTCCCTGCCAAACGCGCCCTGGTCGCCGCCCTCGCCATCTGGATCGTGTATGGCACCGTCATCTCGACCATCGTCGCCATCCAGCCGACCCGTCGTAGCGCCACCATCGAGTATCAGCGGGCTACCGACAACTGGTGGGGCGGCGAAAAGAGCCTGTATCGCAAAAAGAACGGCTATCTCTACCTGCCACAGTTTGCGATCCTCTACACCCCTTATGAAATCCTTCCCGATCGCGTCGGCGAACCTCTTTGGCGCCTGACCTGCCTCGGTTTGCTCGCGGGTTCACTGTGGGCTGCAGCGGGGCATTTCACCCCCCGGCGTAAGGAACTCATCTTTCTTGTCGCCACCCTGCTCGTCCTGCCGGCATCGTTTTCCAGCGCCCGCAACGGCCAGGTCAACATGCCCCTTGCAGGACTCTTCCTGCTGCTCGCAGTCACCCTCGCCCGAGAAAAATGGTGGACGTCCGCCATCCTGCTCGGGCTGACCCTGATCCTAAAGCCCATCGCCATCGCGCCGATCCTGGTCTGTGGAGTGCTCTTTCCCCGTCTGCGCATTCCGCTTGCTGCCACCCTCGCGGCAATCATCGCAATGCCCTTCCTGCACTGGAACCTCAGCTATGCCGCCGGGGAATACCCCGCGTTCTTTAAAAACCTCACCCAGGCGGGCAAGCCCACCGGACACTCCTGGTGCGATTTTGCCGGGATGTTCAAATCGTTCGGAATGGAACTTCCGTCCCCGGTGCAACTCGGTATCCGCGGCCTTGCCGGTCTCGGCACGCTCGTCCTCTCCTGGCTCGCGCTACGCAGATTTGATCCTGTCCGGGGGGCTTTTGCCGTGTTGTTCCTCAATGTGACGTACCTGATGCTCTTCAACCCTCGAACGGAGACCAACTCCTACATCATGCTGGCCGCCTTTGCAGCCGTCATGGGAGCATATACCGGAGCGTTCCTCAAACGCATCGACTACGCCGCGTGGTGGACTGCTGTCGCGATCATTCTGGGGTCCGAAAATTACGGCAACCCGATTTTCCCATGGACGAATCTCTGGCTAAAGGCCCTCGTAGCCTCCGCGATTTTCGTGTGGCTGGCCCGCCAGATCCTCTCACTGCCGAAAACCACCTCGCTGCCGTTTCAGGCGGCCAGGGAAGCGGCCTGACGCCGCTCAAGCGCGATGGTGACGGCCTGAAAGACTTGATCCACAGAAATACGCCGCATGCAAACATTGTCGCGGCAGTTCGTCTGGCGATTATTCAGCGCACTCACGCATGGGCTGCAGGCCAGCCCGGCGGTGATGGACTGCGTGTTGGGTGAGAGTGTGCCAAAGAGCTTCGGCGTCTCGGGGCCGAAGAGCACCACCGTCTCCACCGAGGTCAAAGCCGCAAAATGCGCCGGCCCGCTGTCGTTCGTCACCAGCACGTCGGACTCATTATAAAGAGCGAGAAGCTCGCGCAACGTCGTACGACCTGCAAAACACACGACTCGTGGGTGGTTGAGTTCCGCGACAATACCCGCGACCTTCTTTGCCTCGGCGGGACCGCCGGTGAAACCGATATAGTAGTGCTCGGACAAGGCAAGCACGCGACGGGCGAGCTCAAGGTAGTTCTCATTGGGCCACCGCCGCAACGGCAGAAGATCGCTGGCATTGGCATTGAGGAGCACGAGCGCCTTGCGATCCGGGCTGGTCGTCTCGGCCACGAGGGCGCGGACGGAAGCCACCTCCTCGGGAGTCGGTTGGAAATGGGGCAGCGGAAGGAGTTCCTCATCTGCATGCCAGTCAAAGCGCGGCATCATGTCGGGGTCCCGATCATCGACCGCCGCCACCAGAGACCGGAACGTCACGCTACTGTGCAGATGCGGATTGTACCGCAGTCGACGCGTAAAGAGATCTCCCCGGAACGGTCCCTCGCCCGCATGCCAGGCATGAAAGCCCACCCGGATCGGGATGCCGGTCAGGTAGCATAGCACCGCCGTGGAGCGAGCAAAAAACTCCATGTCCACACATGCCGCGAGTTTCATCCGGCGGATCCGCCCCACGACCTGAAGGGCGCTCGTGATCATGGTGAAGGCGTTCCTCGTATTCACGGTGAGAACGTTCTCCGGCGGGATCACCTCGAGCGCGTCGAGAATGAAGCGATTTTCCTGAAAAACGAAAAAATAGACATTTTCGCGACCGTGACGTTGGACAGCATCACGGATGGCCGCGCTGGCCAGGACGGTAGACCCCTGCTCCGCGAGCTTCATAAAGAGCAGCCCACGGTGCTCCGGGGTTACCATTTCCTTGCCGCCGAATAACTTGCGAAAAACGGTAAGAACCGCGCAGGCGGTCCCGCCACACCACCGATCAATGAAACCGAGGACTTTGGGATTGGTGGCAAGTTGGCTCATCTACAGATACAAACCGCCAATTTAAGCGCGGCGGTAAGGCCGGAGGCAAGGCGATTTCACGCCTTCCCGACGGCGCGGCGGTGCATGCACCTGCCGCAGCCCGCCCGGGATCGGCTGAGCCATGGCGATACTGCTCTAGACGAGCTTGTCGCGCAGGCCACCAAAGGCGTGAGTGAGCTTCTTCATACCGAGTTCGATGCGGGTCTTTACGGTCCCGAGCGGCGTATCGGTAAGAGCAGAAATCTCGCGCTGGCTCCGATTCTCAAAGTATGCCAACCGGATGACCTGCTGCTGCTTGGGCGGCAGTGTCGCGATCTGCTGGTGCAGCAACTCCCGAATATCATCGCGGAAGGCATCGCGCTCCACCACATGCGTCTCGTCCACGGCCTTGTCCGGATGATTGCACGAAACCTCGTACCGATCCGTGGCCCGGCGATAGGCGCTGTGCTGGCGGAGGCGGTCGATCGCCCGACGACGAGCCAGCGTGCAAAGCCAGCTTACCAGCTTGCCCTTGCGCGGAGAGTAACTGTCGGCCCGGTCCCAGACCTGGAGAAAAACCTCCTGGAGGACATCCTCGGCCTCGGCTTCGTCATGAAGCACCTGCATGATGATCGATCTCAAAACCGTACGATATCTCCGGTGCAAACGCTCAAGCGCCTGCGGGACCCTCTGCATCAATCCCTCCATCAACTCCTGGTCTTCTCCCGACGTAATCTGATCCATTGTGATTTCCATAGGTTGTCTTGGGTTCGATGGCAGACTAACCGACGCGATCGATTCCTCCAATCGGTGCACCCTACGATTGGCGCATCAGCAAAAATCCTACCCCATCAGGAAACCCTGACGGGCGTTTAGGGGTATTCCCGCACTCGCAAGAATCGCTCAGGTACGATACTTAGCCGTGAAAATGGAACACATGATCGGAGCAACCTGGACGGGAAATGCTGTGTTTTACAGGGTGTGGGCGCCAAAATTCAGTTCGGTTGCCGTGGAGGTTCATCGCGATGGGAAGACACGAGCCATAGCTCTCTCCCGAGCCGAAGGGGGATACTTCATCGGGGAGGACCCCGAGGGTCGGCCCGGCGACACCTATGGATATCGACTGAATGAAGGTGACCAAATACTCCCTGATCCCGCTTCTCGCGCCCTCAGCGGAGGAGTACATGGACGCTCTCTGGTTATCGATCCAGCCGCCTTCAACTGGACGGACCAAGGATGGAGGTCCCCCGCCTTGCGCGACCTGGTGGTCTACGAATTGCATATCGGGACGTTCACTCAGGCCGGGACATTCCTGGCGGCAAAGGATCGTCTGCCGTACCTCCGCACACTCGGGATCACTGCGATCGAACTCATGCCACTCGCAGATTTTCCCGGCACTCGTAACTGGGGATACGATGGAGTACAGATCTATGCTCCAGCGTCCTGCTACGGTACGCCAGATGACCTTCGGTCGCTCGTCGATGCAGCGCATGGCGAGGGCATCGCTGTGATCCTGGATGTCGTCTACAATCACCTCGGACCGGATGGGAACTACCTGAGCGCGTTCAGTCCCTACTACTTTCACTCCCGACATCACACCCCATGGGGAAACGGTTTCAACTTCGATGCCGACCATTGCGCCCCGGTGCGTGAGTATTTCCGGGCCAATCCGGGGTACTGGATGGACGAGTTTCATATCGACGGATTTCGTTTCGACGCAGCCCACGAGATTCAGGACGACACTACTCCGCACATTCTCGCCGAGATGACCGACGAGATTCACAAGCGGGGTGGTTTTGCCATCGCAGAGGATGATCGGAACGAAGCCCGGATGCTCACTCCGACATCGCAGGGTGGCATGGGATTTGACGGCGTATGGGCCGACGACTTTCATCACAGCATCCGCGTGACCCTCACTGGAGAAAATCACTCCTATCTCGGCAACTTCACCGGTGGAGCAACGGAAGCGGGAGCCGTTCTTGAGGAAGGCTGGTTGTACCACGGTCAGAAAGCTCCGGTGACCGGCAAGCCCCGAGGCACACCCGGCGGACATCTGCCGCCACATCAGTTCGTTCATTGCCTGTCCAATCACGACCAGGTGGGCAACCGCGCCTTTGGAGACCGGATCAGTCAAGTAACCTCACTCTCCGGCTATCGTGCCATCTCAATGCTGCTGTGCCTCTCTCCCTACACCCCGATGCTGTTCATGGGGCAGGAGTGGGCGGCCACATCGCCCTTTCTCTTCTTTACGGACCATAATGAAAAGCTGGGCAAGCTCGTCATCGAAGGCCGCCGCAAGGAGTTTGCCTCCTTTCCGGAATTTGCCGATGCGGAAACCCGGGAGCGCATACCGAGTCCGCAGGACCAGGAGACTTTCCTCAAATCCAAGCTACGATGGGATGAAGTGGAACGAGAGCCGCACGCGCTCGTCCTCTCCCTTTACCGCGAGTGCCTGCAGCTGCGGCGCAAGGAAGCCGCATTCCGTCCCTGCGCACGAGATGGCTATCGCACCGAATGCGAGAAAGACACTCTACGCATTCTTTGGACAGGCAGTGATACGGAATGGCTTCTCGTCACCCACCTTGGAGAAGCATGTGAGATCTCGCCCGGCGGCACCTGGCAGAGCGTGCTAAGCAGCGAAGAAATCCGCTTCGGCGGCATCCGTACGGCACACAGTGAGGTGGAGGCCTTACAGTTTAGAGGGCCGGAATCCATTCTCCTGAAACGATCTCTCCCCGGTACACGCACCAAGTGAACCATTTGCGAATGTTCCAAGGAAAGTAGCCTATGAAAACTCTCGGAATCATTCTTATTGTCATCGGCATCGCCACTCTTGCGCTGCCTTACATTACCTTCACGAAAAAGGAAAAGGTCCTTGATATCGGTCCCATCGAGGCGGTGAAGGAACAGAAGGAAAGCGTCCCGATCTCGCCGATCATCGGCTTGGTGGTCTTGGCCTCGGGCGCCGGGATTGTCATCGCCTCCGCCGTAAAAGGCAAACGATAGCTTCCTGGAAATAAAAAAAAGCACCCCCTCCAGCCTTGCGCCGGAGGGGGTGTTTGCTTTCAGAGGAGGATTTACTTTGCCCCAAAAATCTTTCCAAACACCCAGATCACAAAGAGCACAATCGCCGCAATCCACAGCAGGTGGAAGGCCAGCCCGGTGAGGGCGAATGCGACCCGCAGAATGAACCAGGCGATCAAGAGGAATATTGCGACGCCGATGATTCCGTTCATGACGAGACACCTCCCGCTCCGATGAATGAATATTGTTTCTTCATGCCCGGGAATCGGCGCTCAAGCCACTTTCGGATGCCGTAAGATTTCCCCACATTTCGGACACAACCACCAGCCGATCTAAAAACGAACCTAGCGTAAATACTATTCAGTTATGAAACTCGCACTCATTCGCAAAACAGCCCTGGCTCTGGCCCTCGCTCTGACCGGCACCTTCCTATCCGGTTGCATCAACGTCGAACGCCACACGGAACCTGATACCACGACGACCGTGACACGAACCTCCACGGCTGTGCCATCGTCGTCCACCACCGTGGAACGCACTACGACATATTAGGAAGCCGCCTCCACACGCAACCCACTCCACCTCTCCGTTCGCCTGGCGCACGAGAGGTGGAGTTTTTTTTGCCCCTGTGAAACGGAAGCCACAAAAATTTCCATGAGGGTTTTTCCCGGAAGCGGGATTGGACTCGATATACGGGACGGAAAACACCTCCCGATCCAAAAAAAAACCAAATCCTGAATCCCATGAAAACCTCTAGAAAACTTCTCGCGCTCGCCTTCTCCCTTATCGCCGCCACCGGATTCGCCGTCGCAGGCCCCAGTAATCCCGCCAGCTCTTTCTCCGGGGTCCCGTCCGTATCACAGAGGCATGGATGTCCGATGGTCACGCCAGTGGCCCACTCATTGGCGACGACCAACCCCAAGGGAGCTGCTGCTGCCACACAGACGACCTCCTACCGCCACGAAGGCTGCACCCGCACCGCGGAGAACAAGCTGACGTGCAAGCCCAGCCAGACCTCCTGCCAGGCCATGCGCCAGAGCTAAGACTATCGATCTGGAGGCGAATGCTGCATTCGCCTCCAGATCATGCTTATGATCTCACCATGCAAGACGACCTTGGAAACCTGCTGAAATCGTGGCAACCCGACGTCCCTGAGACCTCGGATTTTCGCCGAAAGGTATGGTCGCGTATCGAGCAAACGCCCTCCGTACAACGAAGGCGGCCCATTCTTGAGTGGCTAGTCCGCCCCCGCGTGGCATGGGCCATGGTTGCGGTCGCCCTCGTCCTTGGTGGATTCGCCGGCGCCGCCACGGCGGAGCGCACCGACAGCGCCACGTATCTTCGCTCCGTCAATCCCTACGCCCGCCTCCGGTGAAAAGAGCAATCAGCGTTCTCACCGTCGTTCTCGTCGCCGCATTTGTGGCATTGGCAGTCTCCCGCCACGTATTCGCCAACCGTTCGTCGATGGACTGGCTCCGCGACGAGTTTCACCTCACCGACGCCCAGATGGAAAAGGCTGCGGCTCTGCACTCCGAGTATGAGGCCAGCTGCGAGACCATGTGCCGTCGCATCGCGGAGACAGACGCCCGGCTCGCATCGGCGATCCGCTCAAGCACCTCAATCACGCCGGAAATCGCCGCGGCGATCGCCGAGACCGACCGCGTCCGCACCGATTGCCGGATCGCAATGTTAAGTCACTTCTATCAAACCGCGGCCCTGATGCCTGAGAGCGAACGCCAGCGGTATCTGGACAAGGTATTACCGGTCGTCCTGCACCCTGGAGAAATGCACGACGATCATATGCGATGAGTCCTGAACCTGACAGCGCTGCAATGCTGCGTCTCCAGGCGGGAGACGACCTCGCATTGAACGAATTGATGGATCGATGGCGCACACGTGTCATCAGCTATCTCATTCGAATGGTGTCCAGTCAGACCACGGCCGTCGACCTGGCGCAGGAGACCTTTGTCCGCGTCTATAGCAGTCGCCTGAGTTACCGTCCGTCAGCGACATTTTCCACCTGGCTTTTCGCCATCGCGACGAATCTGGCCCGTCATCACCTCCGCTGGCAGCGGAGGCACCCTGCGGTGTCCCTGGATGATCCCGTCGACGGAGAAGCTCTCCATGACCGACTGCCATCTGCTTCAGGCACGCCCTCCGGAGATGCTGTGAAATCCGAACAGGCCATCGCCGTGAAGAAGGCCATCGGCGATCTCCCTCAAGACCTTCGCGAAGCTGTGATCCTTTTCGAGTACGAGGGAATGTCCCATGCCGAGATAGCAGCCGTGGTCGGCTGCTCGGCAAAGGCCGTCGAGACCCGCCTTTACCGGGCGCGACAGATCCTTCGCCAAAAACTACGCTTCCTTCTCTAGAAACTCCGAGGGTTTCCCCTTTTCACGGGATTTTACCCATATGAAAACGGTGTTTTCTCTCGCTTCCGCGTTTCTCCTCGCCGTCCCGACGGCCATGCAAGCCGATCCGGTGATCGACATTCACTCAGGCAGCGACGTGGTCGTCGCCAGTTCGCATATCCGCGCCGCTCCCGACGGCGGGACCTATATTTCCGGCATTTCCCGACCGGCCCTGGGAGTTTCGGCCCCGGCCCAGCCTCATCTCCATATCATCGCATACGACAGAGACGGCGACATCCTTCTAGAAAAGATCGAGATCCTGAACCGCTCCGATTTCATCGCGAGCCACTACGCCCCTAGCCCGCGGGCCTCCTACACAGCATATCTTCCTGTAGAAGCCTCAAAGATTGGCAAGGTCGCCGTCATCCCGCACTCTGGCCATCACCATGGCGAAGCAAAAATATAGGGATTTTACGAATTTCCCCGAGGGGTTTTTCTCTCTGCGGCTATTCACTCCTATCATGAAAAGAACACTCCTTCTCATCGCCATCGCCGTATCCCTCGCGCCGGGGCTTCTCCGTGCACAGAGCGCTGAACTCGACGAGTACGTGGCGGTCTCCGCGGCACTCGCCCAGGATAACCTCGGCTCGGCCAAGGCGGCTGCGGAAAAACTCGCCCGGGAGAAGGGCGCTCTCTCAGCACCGGCCTCCCAGGTGGCGGAGGCAGCCTCCCTCGACGCAGCTCGCGAAAGCTTTCGCACGCTCAGCGCCGCCGCGGAGAAACTGGCCTCGGGCCAGTCTGGGTATTATGTTTTCCGTTGTCCCATGGCCGGAGCCGACTGGGTGCAAAAGAGCAAGGATGTGCAAAATCCCTACATGGGTAAGCAGATGTCCTCCTGCGGAAGTATCAAGGACTCCACTGCTCCCATGAAAATGGGCGGCTGCTGCGGCTAACGCCTCCCGGATGTTAGTGCGATGAATCGATCGCCAGCACGGCCGATCCTGCTGGCGAGAGGCAAAGAGCACCGTCAAGCACTTCACCGAGCAACACATTACGCACCTTCATCCCTGCCAGGGAAACCACCTGGGGCTGCGGCGTAAAGTTCTCGATAAACACGTAGTCCTCGCCGTCACCGATCCGGCACTGGACCGATACACCCGCAGGCAACTCGCCCGTCCAGGCGCTCTCCAGCGACAGACGCTCGATCAGAGGGCGGTAAAATGCTCGCAACGCGTCAGCCTCCAATCGGGGAGCGATGTACCAGGCCTCGCCCCTTCCGTGGCGATTTCTCGTGATCGCAGGGGTTCCCGCAAACATCCCCGACGAGTAGGTGGCGACCACCTCGGCCTCGACATCGCGCAGGATGCCGCAAAGCACGCTTGCCATCAGCCTCTCGCCCAGGCCACGGGCAGCGCCGACAGCGGGTTCCAGTGCGATCTTCTGCCCGTCGGGAAGGGTGTCGTATTCCTCGTTCCAAAGGCCGAAGAGACGCATCATCCCGTCCCCAGGCCAGCCGCCAGTGAGGCAAAGATTTGTCTCGTCACAGATGCCGAGATATGAGGTGGCCACCAGGATGCCGCCTTGCTCGACAAAGGATTCCAACCTCCGTGCGACACCGGACTTGAGCATCCAGAGCTGAGGCAGAACCAGTATTTCGTAGGGAGTGAAATCGTGTTCGGATGGGAAGATGTCCACCGGTATGGACCTCTCCCAGAAGGCAAAGTGATGCTGACCTGCGACCACGTCGTACGCATCATTGCCGCGAGCAGCCCCTTCGGAGAATTCCAATCCCCACCGCGCCTCCAGGTCGTAAACGAGGCCGACGCGCGCTGGTTGAGGCACGGAGCCGAGAACCGGTTCCAACCGTTCATAGCTGAGGGACAAATCTGCCACGCTGCGAAAGACCCGGCCATCGGCGCGACCGGAGTGGTCCACCACCGCCCCGTGGAGTTTTTCCCGGCTTCCCCGTCCTTTACGCCATTGAAAGTAGCACGTCCCCTCGGCACCATGTCCGAGGGCCTGAAGCATTTCCAACTGATGCACCGCCGCAGGCTTCGGTCGCATGCGAGACTTCCACTGCGGCGCGTCCGGACAACTCTCCACCAGCATCCATGGGCGATCCGGCTTGAAACAGCGATAGTAGTTATCCTTGAAGCTGATCGCCGCTGCGGACTGGATGAGATCGGGATCATCGATCTCATAAGCCGGATATTGATCATCCATGACCAGATCCACCTTGTGAGAGAGCGCGGCATAATCGATCCACGAATGCATGCCCATGAAATTGGTTGAAATCGGCACACCAGGCGAAAGCGGCCGAACTGTCCCCGCCTCAAACTCATACCAATCCTGAAGCTGCCAGTTCCTAAACCGCAGCCAGTCCACCGAGAGACTGTCGACGCTCCAATCCCGGGGATCGATCTGCTCCCAGGCTGTAAACTCATGGCTCCAGAAGGCGGCCCACCAGGAGCGGTTCAGGTTTTCCAGCGTCCCGTACTTCCGCTCCAGCCAGCGCTGCCATTGCTCCAGGCAGAGAGAGCAGAAGCACTGCCCCTGGAGATCGTCGTTGCCGAGCTCATTGGAGATATGCCACATCGCCAGAGCCGGATGCTGGCCATAACGATCAGCGAGACGCTCATTGATCGCCCTCACTTTCTCCCGGTAAACGGGCGACGACCAGCAGTGATTATGCCTGTGCCAGTGCGGCTCCCGCAGCCCCTGGGCATTGACCCTCCGGATCTCGGGATACTTTTGCGACATCCAGGCAGGCTTCGCCCCGCTAGGTGTGGCGAGGATCACCTTGTGACCCTGCCCCGCCATCCGGTCAAATATCCGGTCGAGCCATTCAAAATCATAGACACCCTCGTCGCGCTCGTAACTCGTCCAGCCAAAAACACCGAGAGTGAAGGTATTGCATCCTGCCAGTGACATCAGTCGAAAGTCCTCGTCAATGATCTCGGGAGCATTCAACCACTGGTCGGGATTATAATCTCCACCATGGAGGATTTTCCGGAAGCCCGGAATGAGCAAAGGGCGAGAAGCTTCAGATGATGTCATAATATCAGGGGATCACTAGCAAAGGATGCGATTGCCTAAGTCGGTCAGGCGGTCGCCTCTCCAAGGGAGTGCAACCGTATCCGGCGCTCCCTCGACCCAACAATCCCGCGGAGGCGGTTTTGCGGGGAAATTTCATTCAACGCATTGAACTGATCTTCGAAAGAAAAGAAACACCGCACTCACGAATTCTACGGTAAGAACAATCTTGGCACGCCTGCCCCTTTCTATTTCCCGACGACCCGATGTACGGTGCCGTCATGAAGATCCCCTTCCCCAAGCTGGCCCTTGCTCTGAGCGTTGCCGCAGGGATTCCCTCCACGCACGCTGCAGATTTGATCAAGGCTGATAATAGCCTGAACCTGAAGACTGCTGGCACCTATGCCGCTCCAAACGACACCGTTACCAACCCTTCAGGATCTCGTATTATCTTTAACAACGTTTTCGCGAACACTACCGCTTCAGTCAACACTGCGGGAATCAGCGCTGACTCTATTGTGATCCTCGATCCAGGACATGCGGTGACTCTATCCACAGGCGGAACACTCACCGTTGGCTCACTGGATTTATCCGAAGCCACCCAGAATCTCACCATTAGCGGCAGTTTTGCCACGCGGATGTCTGGAACCACTCCATCCGTTACGGTAAAAAGCGGAATCACGCTAACGATCAACACCGCCTTTTACTCCAACACGAACGGCGGCGGAACCATCAATATCACTGGAGATGGCACAACGAATATTAATGGCGCTATCACCGATGGGGATGCAGTCAAGATCAGCAGGATCACCAAAAGCGGAAATGGCATCCTGACTTCCACCGGCAGCAATACCTACACCGGACAAACAACTGTTTCGTCCGGAACGCTCCTCATCAACGGCTCCCACACGGTGAGTTCCGGCACGACATCGGCCACCGCCTACAATGTTACCGGCGGCATCCTCGGGGGAACTGGCACGATCAATCTTTCCGCAGTCAACTCCGGAGTCACGCTGGGATCGGGCGCGAAGCTGACCGCGGGAGGTTCCGGCGGAGCCTCCGTGGAAAGCCTCACCTTTGCCCTCGGCACGGGATCTCTCGATGCGAAAGCTGCCGTCGGAGGTGCCAATACAGGCGCGTTCATCTTTGAGTTGGGGTCGAACATCACCCCGGGGTCAACCTATGACCAGATCATAATGACCAGCGGCACGCTGGACATCGGCACGGGCCTGCTGGAGGCAACGGACTTCGACTTCACCACCCTCGCAGGATTTGGCTCAGGGGTTTATGTCCTCTTCGATACCGCCTCCACGATCTCGGGAACATTGGGAGCCAATACGAGCGTCGACCTGGGCAATGGCTACACAGGCACGCTCAGTCTTTCGGATTCCAATACCAACCTGATCCTCACCGTCGTACCCGAGCCGCAGACGGCCACCCTTCTCTGCCTCGCATTGGGAATGACATTCGTCTTCGTTGCCCGGCGCAGACGCCGGCAAAGCTAGCTTTCGCTGTCCCGCCACGGCGCTGCCTCAATCGCAGCGCCTATTCGACGTATCGCTCCAGCACGGAGAGGAGTTCGCGCAGGCGGCGCTTGCCCTCCTCCGGATGCTGGGCACCCTCGATGCAGTGGTTCATGTGGATGTTCACCACCCTCTCGGAAAGCGACTTCAACGCTTTCCGCGCCGAGACGAGCTGCATCAGCACATCCGCGCAATCCCGGTCGGCCTCCAGCATTCGCTCGATGCCGTTAAGCTGTCCAACGATGCGGCGCAGACGCGCTTTAAGCGCCTTGGTTTCATCTTCCGGGTGGTGATGCAGGTCATTCGACATCGCACGCGATCATACGGGGTGAAAGATTTTTCCGCCAGAGCAAGGTTGCTCATTATAGGGGTAGGGGGTATACCCTATCCGTGACATCATTCCAGGAATTAATCACCCAGGGAGCGGCAAATGCCTGGCTGTTCATTCCGACAGCGGTGCTCCTCGGCATCCTGCATGGACTGGAACCCGGCCATTCCAAGACGATGATGGCGGCCTTCATCATCGCGATCCGCGGCACAGTGGCACAAGCTGTCCTGCTCGGACTGTCGGCCGCGATCTCGCACTCTTTCGTCATCTGGCTGCTGGCGGCAACAGCACTGCATTTTGGCTCCCGGTGGGATGTCGAAACCACGGAGCCGTATTTCCAGTTCATTTCCGGGCTCATCATCGTCGCCCTCGCCGGGTGGATGTTCTGGCGGACCCGCCGGGATCAGCTTGATGCGGCTTATCATGAGCACCACCATCATCATGATGCCTCTGGAGCAGGCGCCCATGGCGGCCAGATCGTCTCAACGAACCTCGGACAAATCGAAGTCTGCATCCACGAAGACGGCGTGCCTCCACGATTCCGGGTCTATGGGCCCCTCACGCAAACCAGCGCCCCGATTGTGGAAGTCTCCCGCCCTGACGATTCGCGGGAAATCTACCAATTCACCCGCTCGGGAGATTACTGGGAGGCCACATCCGAGCTGCCCGAGCCTCACGCCTTCACTGCCGAGCTTCGGGTGGAACCCAAAGGCCAAGGATACAGCGTAACCTTCGAGGAACACGAACATCTGGACCTTTCTGGCGGCAACTTCCAGGATACGCATGAACGCGAACACGCGGCTGACATTGCACGCAGATTTCGCAACCGCCATGTCACCACCGGGCAGATTGTGGTCTTCGGCCTCACTGGAGGTCTGCTCCCCTGCCCCGCCGCGATCACGGTATTGCTCGTCTGTCTGCAGTTGAAGCAATTCATCCTTGGCTTCACCCTCGTCGCCTGTTTCAGCTTCGGTCTCGCCCTCACCATGGTGACCGTCGGTGCTGCCGCCGCATGGGGGGTACAGCACGCCTCGAAAAGATTCTCCTGGTTCTCCTCACTGGCAGCCCGCGCCCCCTACTTTTCCAGCGCCATTCTCCTTGTATTGGGCCTTTTCATCACCTGGCTGGGTGCACGGCATATCCTGTAGGCGTTTTCAACGGCACGGTGGCCTGGCGGCGCAGGGACTGACAGGCCGGAAACAAGTGAGATGAAGCAGCCTCCAGCGCGCCGTCTGCCAGATCGTCCCACGCTCAAACTCTTCGACAACTTACCGAAGTGCTCCGGCGTGGAACCTCCTGGAGGCCGGATGGAAAAATCCTCCGGAGGGCACTGGACAAACCCTTCCTCCTGCGCAATACTCCCCGTCCTCTTTAGGAAGGGTGGCTGAGTCCGGTTTAAGGCACACGACTCGAAATCGTGCGACCCCAAAAGGGTCCGTGGGTTCGAATCCCACCCCTTCCGCCAGTATTTCCCCTCTGGAAATACTTCTTCTGCCTCTGTTTATGAGCCTCCACAAGGAGGCATTTCACCGGGCGGAAACATTGCTTGCTGTTGCGAAATATTGCGTTTAATCCGGGGTTAATGGACACAGCGGACACAAGACCCAAACCCGCTAAACCACTCTTCGAGTGCAAAGAGTTCTTCGTCACCAAGTGGAGTGACCCTGCCCGTAAGCCTTTCAAGCTGGAAATCCGAGCCAGCTTTGCCGGGAAGAAACTCCGGAGCTTCTGGGATTCCGAGGAGGAGGCCATCTCCGTAGGCTCGCAGCTGGTCGATCAGATCCGCAATCAGGGCCGACAATCAATCGAAACCGGCGGGCTGACCGTAAAAGCCGCCGTGGCTCAGTTCCTCCCTCGCGTCGAAGGCTCGAGCAAGTCGCACCGCCAAAAGACCGAGCAAATCTGTGGCATCCTCAAGGAACGCTTCGGAGCCATGAGCCTAAAGGCGATTGGCCCCGAGCACGTCGAATCCATCATGCGGAAAGGTGAGACGAACGGAACCACCCAGGCCGGATATTTTCGCTACCTCCGCATGTTCTTCCGATGGGCTGAACGCCGAGACATGATCGACCGGAACCCCATGCGAGCAATCGACTGTCCGACGTCGCGGCCGCTGCGGAACATTCTCACTCCCGAGGATCTCGAAACCGTGCTCGCTCTCGAGATGCCCAAATGGCTCCGCGCAACCGTCCTCCTTGGCGCATTCGCCGGGCTGCGCTCAGAGGAAATGGTTCGGATGAATTGGGAAGACATCGACACGAAGGCCGAGCAAATTCATATCCGCCCAGGCGTTCAAAAGGACTCGGGCGGATTCTTCGAGCGAATCGTCGACATGATGCCGCCCCTGATTCGGCGAAAGGAAGAAATCTCAGGCGTCGGGAAGCTTGTACCCGTCGTTGGTCGCAAGCTGCACACCTACAGGGAACGATACATCCTCGGCCCGATGGACTGGAAGGAATGGCCGAAAAACTGCCTTCGTCACTCCTTTGCAACCTACCACCTCGCGAAGACAAAGAACCCGGGGCTCACGGCCTTTCAGATGGGCCACACCTCGCCCGCTATGGTCCAACGCGTTTACGCCGTTCCAGCGAAAAAAGCTGACTGGCGAAAGTGGTGGGCACTGTAGCGGCATTTGCCGGAGCCTGATGCTAGAAGAATCGTGACTTTTCACGATTCCGATCCTTGACCATGCGCAGCCTTCCCGTGATCGTCTCGGAATGGGTACGCGAACGGTCCTCGGAATGGCCATGAAGCGGGAATTTTTGATCGGTGAACCCGCTTGGACCACGGAGATTCCACAATACCCGCTTCCCCCGGGCCTCCCCGACGGAGCATTGCTGCGAATTGTGGATAAAAAAGAGCGCGATATCGTTCTACGCGATGAGGCGGGCAAAGAATGGACCATAGGCCATTGGAACGTAGATCCTGGCTGGTACTTTCGCCTCGATGGGAAATGGTATCCCGAGACACACCCGGAATGTCAGACCGCTATCGCTTGGGAAATAGCCATTCTGAGGGGAGAACGATGGGCGCACTCGATTGAATCGATGCGGGAAAGCACCCTTGCACGTCTGGAAACAATCCAAGCCAGATATACCGAGTGGCAAAGGCTACGGAAAGTGTGGGGTCTAGGCCTTTCACCAAGTCAACGCTTGACCTCCGAAATGAAAGCAAAAACAACATGCTTATGAACCCTGAACTTACATCATTACTTGGAAGTTGGTGCACAATAGCCAGCGTGGGACTCGGTCTTCTGGCAGGCTTTTTCACTGCCATCGCCCTTTTTTTTACAACCCAGGATTCAAAAAATAAAGAAAGAGCGATGGAGCGAGACAAAATGGAATCGCGACAGGTTGTTGCAAAGCTTCAGAAGGAGAACTCGGATAATCTAGTAAGATATAAAGAGCTCCAACAGCGAGTTTCGTGGCGAGAAATCACAAAGGAGCAAGATAAAATTCTTAGAAGCGCTTTGGCCGAAACTAGAGGAACGCTTAATTTTGTATTGGTGGGAAATGACCCAGAATCGCAGATGTATACCTATTATCTGCAGCAGTGTTTTGAAAATTGGGAAATTGGTGCGAATGGCTTTACATTGCCAAACATGATCTTTGTTGGAATGGCCATAACTGGAGATAACCCGCAGATGGTAAGCACCGTCCGTGAAGCCTTTTCCAAAGCCGGGATTCCCTTTTCAGAACAAGGACCGGTTTTTCGAGGAGGAGCAGCAATGTTAATGACGGGAACCAGTCTTCCCAATCCTGACGTGACAATCTATATGGGAATCAAGCCGAGGTGATAGGATTCTGGAATCGCACAAACCACCCGGGAAACGATAGTGCCCTCTGCCGCCGGTGAACGCCATCCCCTTCCCTGCTTCCGCCGTCGTCAGTGTTCCCCTCGATCGTGTTCAACGTGCGTCCGGACACGCTCTCGACAAATCCGATATGGGAGAGCTTCGGCAGGAAAACGGCGATATCTCCGGCCTGCGGTAGCCGTTTGCCGTCGTTCGCCCACACCTCGACGCCGTAGCGCCCCCGGCACCAGTCGAGGAAGTACCGGACAGCCGCCTCCTTGGGGAGCGCTTTGACCTTCGGACGCCATCCTTGCCGGGCAGCTTCAGCCAGGCAGAAGCACACAAAGGCCGCGCACCACGGCTCCCGGTTATCGTCGCCCTGCGGATAGCTGGTATCGTTCCAGAAGAGCGCGATTTCCGGCCCCTGGTTGCGCGAAGTCTCCCGGGTCCCGACGTATCGGGCCGCGATCTCGAGGGGTGAAACCGCAAGCGGTGGCAAAGTGCTCGTCATTTCGCCCATGGCTGAGACATCGACCAAATGCCGCCGCAAAGGCGCACCGCCGCCCAGATGATGCGCCGATGAAGCCAGCCCACCCCTACCTCCTGCATGGCCTCGAGAAAGAGCGCGTCACATTGCGCACGGGTCTTCCGGTGAGGTTCGCCTCCCCGCAGCGAATACAGCCAGTCATGCAGCACCGCCGGGAACTTCGCCGGGCCGTACGGATCAAAGCCCGGGATGTTCCAGAAGATCGACGGAACCGAGGCGTAATCCGTCACGAATCCCGCTGGCACCTCGAACCGCTCTCCGTCCTTGGAGACATATACGAGCGGCGCAAGTAGCGCCTGCCGCCCGTCCCGATAGCTCATCCATCGGAATCCCGGCAACGGCTCAATGAATCCCGTCTCCATCACTTCCCCAGCGGGATAACCGCCTTGCCTCCCGATATTGTAGCCTCCACCGAGGCACGGCCTTTGTTCTCCGGGTTGCCGGTGAATTTCAGCGTCAAATACCCGGTTCTGTTCGTCATGTCGTACTGCACGCCGTAGGAGCGATCGACAGATGTCCATGACTGGCAACCGGCCAGCGTCAGCGCCAACAATGCAAATGCGGTCTTCATAGTTATCGCCTCCGAACTTCCGCGGTCAGCTGTTCAACCGCCTTGGCTACCTGCTGTTGCGCCTCGGCGCTCTTTTGAAGAGCCAGCGAGTTTTGACTAATCACCTCGATTTGTGCCTGTTTCCCCTCACGGAGTTCAGAGATGAGCGCCTGACTGGTTAACGCGCGCTCGTCCCACACATACCGGAGCGCCACCAGCAAGGAGAGAGCAAGCACACCCCAGCCGCCCAGCTTGTAGGCCATCAAGATAATGTTGGCAAAACGGTCTCCAGCCTGCGCGGCCGCTTTCAGTTCGTCGGTCATGGTGCTTCCTCCTTCACCCGAAGGGATTCAAATTGTTCCTCCGTCAACTCAGTAGCGCCGGGGATTTCTCCCGCTGAAAAAGCCGCCGCAACATCCGATTGCCACAGGCACCGGTAAGCAACTCGCCCATCTGTCAGCGGGATTGGCGAAATAGTTCCATCGACCAGGCTGGCTGCGCGAATGCGGGTCCTCCCTTCATCATCCCAAAATGCCCCAATCGTGCGGATGCGATCTGACCCATCGGGTAAGACCTCGCCGAACTGCGCCCACAGCGGCCCGAAAACGTCGGCAACCCGCGCGGGATCAATCGCAACGATGCGCTGATAAGTTTGGAAACTCATAGCAATCCGAGATCCTTTCCGAGCGTCGAGCGATAGAGCTGATAGACCCCCGCCCATTGCGCCTGGCTCAGTCGCGTGGGGAAGTAAAGCGCTGCCGCAAAAGTTGCCGTTGGCGGATTGACCACGCCGCCGATATAGATTTGCTGCCCTAAAATACCATTAGCTGACGTAGGAAACTTTTGCAGAAACTCGCCATCCTGGAAAAATTCATTGGAAGGGATCGCCCGATTTCCGGAGAGCGCGAGGAAATGATACTTGTCGTCCTTGTAGTAACCCGATCCCTTATTTATTCCGCCTTCCGATCCGTTACCGGAGAAGGTGAATGGGTTCGATGGTCCCGCGAATGACGAGTTTCCGTTGTTCTGACTGCCAAAGTGCAGAGAGTAAGAGCCGATGGTGGAAAATCCTCCGTAGTCTCCAAACAGGTTGTTTTGCAGGACGGTCGTGCTGGACGGAATCATGCAGACGACCGCGATGGACGCCGCCGCTGCATTCTGAATGGTACCGGTCGCGATATATTGCGCGTTCGCAGCCGTCATCGTTAATCCCCGGCCCCATGTCGGCCCATTAACCAGCGTGCCGTTCGTCGAGTACAGCCCGCCAACGGTATGTGCTACCGATCCCGTGCCAGCACATTGCCCCGGGAGAAATGTCCAGCCGGCGCACTGCTCCCAAAGGGCCAGCCCCTTCAGCCCGCGCACCCAGTCCGACATCACGCGCCGATCCGTCGCCCCGCTTCGCAGGCAATACGCCCGCGCGTCGGGGTCAATACCAGAAGACCGCCGCCAAGGCACCGACATTACCACCCCTCCTCGAGTTCGAGCACGATGCGGAACTTCAGCCCCGCCGCCGTGTGTGTCGGAGTTCCCTGCGTCACCCCGGCGAGATAGAGGGTTTCACCGACGATCGAAAATCGGATGTCACAATCAGCCTGGCCGAATCGGCATCCGCCGAGATCCTTGCTGGCCGTGGCAGTGACAAACCCGATGATGTTCTCGGCGTTCGCATCCGTGATCGACGGAGCCGCGTTCACCGTTCCCAGGCTCACGTCAGCCTTGAGAAAATAGAGGTCCATCGCAATACCCTGATCGTCCTTGTCGAGCACACCGATCGAAAGGATTCGGCCCCGGATCTTCTGCACGGCACTCTGGCCCGGGTTCGCGTAATTCCCGATGTCGAGCACAGTTCGATCAAACAGGACATCGCCGGCGGCATAGGCCGAGGTGTCCAGAGTCGGGACAAGATCAACGATTATGGTTCGGAAGTTTTCAACGATCATGGCTGTAGGAGTGGTGCAATTTCCGCGAGAAGCTCGGGAAGGGTGTAGGGTGCGTCGGGAAGAGTCTGGCCGGAGGCATAGGCGAGTTGTGCCGCGTTGATCCATTCGCGAGTTGCCGCGCATTTCGGAGGCAGCGGAACGCCCTGCGCCGCAAATTTCGCCGCGGTATCGAGAAGATTAACGAGCGCGATGGCATCGAACCCGAAAGCCGCTAGATGCTCCGAAACCGAGCGCGTTTGAACTGGTTCGATGTAGGGATCAGGAGAAAAGAACTCAACCCAGCGATAGAGGACATCGCGCCACCCGCCGGAAACGTCTGGCCCATCGAGCGGCACGAGAACGGCCCCGGCCTCGAGCGTTTGAACCTCAACGATGGAGCGCTGCGCATTCGCGTATTTTGCGGCAGTAATCGTCATCCCTTGATCTCCTCCAGAAAGAGAGTTGATACCGCTGTAGCACCAAGCAGCGTTGAGAGGGATGGCGTCGAGTTCAAGTAAATCGTCGTTCCCCCGCTGGCTCCGACGCGAACGCTATAGGTCACAGGGCTTGTTGTGGACGGTGAATCAATGTAGGCAGCGGTACGATTCTCCTGGCGAGCATATAGCTCGAAACAAGTCGAAAAGATTGCATTCGCAGCGCCGCTAAATAGTGCAGCAATTACGTCTGGATCTGTTCCTGACTGACGAGACAACTGCAAGCTCCATGACACCTTGATTTTTGACGAGGAACTTGATGGCGTAATAGACGCAGAAATAACCTGTGTGCCTTCTGTGTTCTGCGGGATTGTCGCGTCAAGCGGTATGGCTGTTGAAAAGCTGGATGAGGCCGATACCGAGGCGGAAACCGTTTGAATAACAGCTCCTGCTGGCGCTATTGCTCTCCACAAGCCCGAGGCGCAAAGACTGGAATCCACGAAGCCGGAAGCGAACTTACCGCGCCCCGTGGAGTCAGCCGTAAAAATACCCGCTCCGATCTTGGCCAGCGTGAGGAACGCATCAGCCATTTTTGCCCGACCCGTCGCATCGGCAGAGAGAACTCCATCAGCGAGCTTAACCGTTGAAATGGACCCGTCAGCGATTCCTGGGACGGGATCAGTCCAGTTCCCGGCGGATGTGCCATTGGCAACCCACAACGAGGCGTTATCCAGTTGCACACCGACCTGTCCGAGGAAATCCGGAACCGCCGTTGCCCGATCGGAATTCGTAAGCCATGTTTTCGTTCCCTCGCCAAAATACTGCTGCGTCAGGTTCAACCATACCGCAAGCTGCGCCGGAGTGAACGTCCGGGGCTGAGAGTCGCCGCCGAATCCTATCACCGAATTGGCAACGGTCGTAAGGTCGTTCTTCGCCCCGTCGCTCTCGCGCACCTTCAGCGACCGCCCTACCGTTCTGGAGTTCTGCTGTGCCAACATGGTTGCCCGATCCAGGGCACGTTCGTGGGACTTAGCCGGAAAGTCGGAGTTCTCCTCGTAAACCGTCGTTTGGGTCATTGGAACCTGACGGAAGATTGTCACCTTGGAAGTGTTCGGAATAGCTGCGGTCGTGGTAATACTTCCTCCAGCTTCATTACCTGCACCGGTTACGGCGTAATCAGTCCCGAGAGTCAATGTCGTATCGACTCCAACAGCGGTTGTCGCGACCACTCGCAAATCCGTATTATCGAAAAAATAGAACGGCACGGTGTACGGCGTGACAGTCGAGGCATTGCCAACGTACTGCACTCTGGAATTATCGCTCTGCACACTCATGGGGCAGTCAATACACGGAAAAAGGTTGACGCGCAAGAATTCTTAGGCATTCCGCTTATTCTCCTGTTGCGTTTTTGGTTACGTTGAAAAGGTCGCTGGACAAGTGCGCAAGAGAAGCCGCAGCCGCAATATTGCTATTCAGTAATCCCATTCCTGAAAGGATCGTGTCTACGTCTCGGAAAACGTCTTTTGCCTCGAAGTCTCCGGATAGGTAATCGTCAATACGGTTTACGCTGACAGCTGCACGGTCGATGCTGGAAAGAATATCCCCATCAGGCGTCCAGACGCCGAACGCCCGCAAGACCATTCCTTGCGCCTTGTCTCCAAGGAACGGGATGCCAGCTAGCGGGTCGGTTGCAGCCTTTAGCGCCAAGGTCTTTGGACTCCAGTTCTTCGCGTCAAAAATCTCCTCATCGTCATCGTTCCGAGCATCCGCCCAGGCACTTCGAATCAGCGCCGCCATGACGCTATTTGCGATCCAGACAGCCGTAATCACACGCGCGGCCTCTGCCGCTGGCCGATTAGCCAGCGCGTATGCCATCAGTCCGAAGTTTTTGCGAGCGTCCGAGGCAAAGGCCCAAGCCAGACGAACAGCCGGATTTGTCGCCGTGTTCTCGAAAAGAGATCGCGCTCCGGCCCGCGTCGGCTGCGCCAGACGATCAACGGAACGCTCTGCCGCCTCTCGCGCCGCACGCTCGGCATCGGCTCCGGTCAATCCGGACTCATGCGCCCGTTTCAGTTGGTAATCATGGACGATTGCATACGTTCCCGCTGTCATCAGTGCATCGGTTCCGCCGATCAACTGGCCGAGTTTGGAAACTGCATAACGCAAACGATTCGGCTTCTCGGCCCGGATGCCTTCGACCGCCTGACGAACGACCGGCGGCATTTCTTGCAAGCGCCGCTGGATGTAGTCGGACTGGAAAGCCGTCCCCCAGCCGAGTTGCCCGGTGAAGAGCTTACCGAGCCGGGACAGATACGAGCCTGTCGGCATTTCGGCCAACCCTGCGGCGAGTTGGGTCGACTGCACGGCGATTGTCCCGATGCGCCCAACGAGCGCCACGGATGCCGCCCGGTTCATGATCCGGCCCAATCCCTGATTGAGCGCTAGAAACGCCCCGGCGTCGCGTGTCCCTCCCTTTCCAAAGTAGTCGAGCCATCCGCGAAGGACTTTGACGGCCTGCTCACCGCTCGCCGCCTGGACGCTGTTGCCCACGTCGCGATTGTTGAGCAAGGCCGTAGCCTCGTTCACAAACTTGGCGTACGCAATCCAATGCTCCATCTGCTTCGTGTGCGAGATGTAGACTTGCAGGGCATCGCGGAAATCTGGCTCGGCCACCCTGCCGGATCGCGTCCGCAGGCTCCCCGGCGTGGTTGATGCCGTGGACATCGTATTGCCCGTTACCGGGTCGATGGTCTGGCCGGACTGCGCCTGCTGGGGAACAACGGTGATGGGCGAGTAATTCGCGTTCTTCGGCAGGTTGATTCCGTTCAACTCCCGATAGACCGGGTTCAGGCGGGCATACTCGCTGGCGTACTGCTCGCTCAGGAACGCCCGCACCTCCCGAGCCTCGGGCGTCAACTGCTTCTCGATATTGTCGATGAAGTCTTGATTGTAGTGCCAGGCACTCACCGGCTTCCCGGAGTCGTCGAGAAGGCCAATCATGTGCCGCCGTCCGTCCTCCTGCCTCCAAAGCAGCGTTGCCGTGATGGCTTCAAGCTGGCTCATATGGAGCGATTCTTTCCCGTTCGAGAGCGGGACCGTCATCGACTTTTGCGCCATCTGCCAGCGGAGGCTTTCACCCTTGAAGCGATCCCCGGCCAGCTTGGTAAAGAGGTCTTCCAGAGCCACGGTCTTTTCCGTGATGGAGTCCTCTTTCGCGTGGGATGCCTCGCGCTCCATGTCGGCCAGCCGTTGCGCCTCGATCGACTTGTCGCCAAATACCCACTTAGAGACTTGCTCAAAGTTGAGAAGTCCGAGGAGCGAATCCTTCCACCGCCCTTTCAGGCTGTTGTTTTCGAGCGCCTTGGCGTCACGCTCCGGGGCTGTTCCGGCCTTCCCGGTGTCTGTGATGAGTTGCTGCCGGATGGCTTGCCTCCGCTCGCGCTCCTGGATCTTCTGTTCCTTGAATGCCCGGTATCCGCGATCCCAAATCTCGGTTGCGCTGGCGACTGCCGCCGCCCGGCGCTCCGCATCGGCCTGCTTCCAACTGGCGACAAGCGGAACAAGGCCAATCTCCATCTGCGCATGGGCCTCTTCCTCTGGCGTCATCTCGCCCTTGGCAATCTGTGCCTCCAAGGCCGTGACGTGCGCCTCTGCCCGGTCGGTCGTCCAGTCCATCGCATCGCGCAGCGTGTCAAAGAGCGCGTGCAGGTCTGCTCCTGCTGTGCCTTCCCGCTTCTGGCCTGACTGGTTCTTGGCTGGCTTGGATCGCTCCATCAGCTTTGCCATCTTCGAGCCGTATTCGCGTTTGAGCGACCGCTCCAACTCGGTTCCGATCATCTCGATTCGCTTCGTGAAAAAGTCGGCCAGGGCGGTTTCGCCGTTGCCGATCTTTGAGAGCACGGCGTACCCTCCGACCTTCCCGCGAATCTCCGGCGGGAACACCGAAAGCAGGGCGTCGAGTTCTCCGATGGATCGGATAAGCTGTTGCCGGGCAACCTTGTCTTGGCTGGCCGTCCCCCACCGCATCCCTTCAATCGCCACCCGGTTCTGCTGCTGCAACGTCATCATCCGATCCCGCGCCCGCTCAAACATGCGGATTCGACCGTCCGGTGACTTCATCTGCGCCTCAAGAGCGGCCTGTGTCTCGGCTTCGCGGTTGACCGGGCGGGGAGTGGAAAGGGAAAGCTCCGAGTCAGGAGACATCGGCAATTCTGATTGCCTGCCGTTTTCAGTAGCCCGTTTGAAATACTCGGCCAAGGTGCGCTGCATTCCCTCGATGTCGGAGATGAATTCCCGTGTACCCCACTCGGAATTGCTGATCTTTTCGATTGCCGCCTTGAACCACGCCCTTACCGAGGCGACGAGCTTTTCAAAAAGCGTTGGCTCGGCGGCGTGTACGTAATCCCAGAACTGCGGATCAAGAAAGGCATCACCAATGATGTTATTGGCGAGTTCGACCGTCATCACCTTGGGATCGGTGTATGTTGAGCTCTTGAGCGCCTTGGCCCTGGACTTCGGATCGTTGACGTAACCAAGCAAGGCCCGCTGCATCTCACGGTAAAGCTCCGGGTTTTGTTGCTCCACCGTGTGGCCCCATTCATGCCCGATCAGCGCGTGAACATCGCGATTACCCCGAACATGGATAAAAATGGTGTTCGGATTCGCCTTATTCATCGCCCCGGCGAAGGTGGGCGTTTCCTGATTGGAATCTACAAAGACAACCTGCTTGCCGGTCAGGTTTTCAAACTGCTTGATGAATTCGGCGGATTTTCCTGCCTGTTTGGCGTTATCCAGGTTTCCCCCATAGCTTTGTGCAACGAAGCGAACTGCCGACGTTTTTGCTCCTCGGTTTTGTTGGGATTGATTGAGGGCGCTAAGCGCTTTTTGGGTTGAGGCTGGGAGTTGCTCATCGGGAATCGGCGTGAAGTTGAAAAGCTTTTCCGGTGTCATAGTCAACCCTTGATCCGGCGTGCTGTCAATTGCGCCCCATGGGTTGGCTTTCCGACCGGATTCGAGGATGGCTTGATCCGACTGCGCCGCCTGCTGATCCGCAACCATGCGCACTTGTTCCGCTCGCCGGGCGGCATCAACGTACGCCTGATCTGCCGAGTCTTGGTCTCCAAACTCCGTCGTCTGCCCGCTCTCTGGCTCTGTGATGCGCCACACGCGGGAGCCGTCCGGCTTGGTGAACGTCTCCATGGTTGGCCTTGTGGCGTCGTTTTGGGCTTCCTGTGCCGCCTTCTGGTCAGCCTGGAGCGCCTGCACACCGGCAGAAATGTTTTCGGGCGTGCGCTTCCCGTATTCCTCCCGGTAAACCGCTTGCGCCTCGTCCTGCGTTGTAGCCGCAAGAATCCGATCGCGCTGGCTCTGTGAAAATCCGCCATATTTCAGCATGTCCGGCGTGAGCATGAACCGCCCGCCGTCCTTGAAATCGCGGAAGTTCGCCAGTCCGCCGCCAACAAGCGCCAGCGGAAGCACCGCGAAGAACGTTTCTGGCCTCTGGTTCGCCCATTCGCCAAGATCATCCTTCCAGTTCGCTTCCGGCATGTCCTGCCGTACCGCTGCCGTGATATTGTCGACCAGCACAGGGACCATGTCCTGCAATCCTTCTTGGACATTTTGCTCTCCAGCGGATGCCGCGACGCCAAGCGCGGCCTTTTGAAAGCCTGCCTGCATGTTTTTGAACAAAGCGCCCACCATCGGGAGCCGCCCGGCGAGCGACTCGAGTTGCAGCTTTTCTAGCGACATTTGCGCCGTTCCACTCACGAGCGCCATGCTCTGCGCCGTGTTGAAATCGACGTTCGGGTATTGCAGTTGGATGCGGTCAAGCTCCTCGTCGGCCAGCGCCAGCGAGCTGAGCACCATTCCCACGCCGGGAACCGCCGTAGCTGCCATCGTTCCAGCGCTACCAGCCAGCCCGTACATACCGCGTTCCGCCGTACCGAGGAGCGAGCCTTCCCGCAAGATCGGCTTGATCGGGTCAATGCCATCTTTCGCCACGGAACGAAGCTCCCGCGCAATCTGGATCACCGGCAGCACCTTGCGGTATTTATCGATGAACTGCGCCGTTTCGTCTGCCGTGGGCTTGCGGTATCCCGGAGCGCCTTCGTAAATGCTCCCGGCCTGCATGACGGGTTTCCCGTCTTCCTCGCGGATCAGCATTCGCCCGTTTTCTGCCGCGTCGATGGCAAAAAGCACTTCTCGTTGCTGGGCATTCAGTGCGCCTTTCGGAAGAAAGTCCACGCTCCGCGAGAGGGAATCTCCGATATTCTTGGCGACCTGCTCAAATGCCCCCCGGTCGATCCCGTTCGCGTCCGCTCCCAGGGCGAGGAATCCATAAAGCGCCTTACGCTCTTCGAGAGACTTTGATTGCAGGCGCTCGGCCAGGGCGGTGATGTCCTCCAGCCCTTTCCCGCCCTCGGTGTAGCTCTTCAGAACCCCGTATGCGTCCTGAATCTCAGGCCCGAACTTCTGCGAGGCGAAATAGACCTGCGCCGCCGTGCGGTTTGCCTGCTGCATGATGGCGTCCTGCTGCGGTCCGGGAATCGTCTTTCCAGCCTTCCACTCGTCGACGATTGCCGGAATGGAAATCGGCTTCCCGGTCGCCATGGCGCCGACAATCGCTTTCGGGATGTCGGTATTGAGCGACTTCCCGATCTCGTACTCTCCCCGGATCATCCGATAAAGCTCCCCGTCTCCGGCGTGCGTCTTGTCGAATCGGTTTTTCAGGTAGGCAGAGCGGTCAATCTGGTATTCCTCGTCCGTCAGGTCGCGGCCCCGGATGTAGTTGAAGTATGCCCGGTTTGCCGATTCGTACTTGAGCAGGTCCGGAGCGACGCTCAGGCTCGCCGCCTCGCGCATCTGCGGGTTCTGGGCGAGCTGCTCAAAATAGCGGTCATCAGTGAAAACCTTCTCGAAATGCGTGTCGACGCTGTCCTGCGCGTCCTGCTGCTTCGATGCGATCCACGATTGAAGCTCGGCGGTTCGCTGCTGCTTGAGCGCCGGGTCCGTGATCGAGTCGAATTCGTTGTAGTACCGCGTGGCCGTCGCGTCGTCGATGGTCGCCGCGGTCGTGGGCTGAAGGAGATTGGTCATTTGCTGGCTAGCTTGGATTTCGCAAGGGATTCCTTGGCGGATTCACCGGGCGGAACGGTTCCGTATTTTGCGAGCAGGGAGCGGATGCCCTCGGCGTCTTTCGGAATGTCCTTCTCTGCCACCTTCCCGACCACCTGCAACGTCCGGTCTTCCTTCTTCGCCTGGTACTGGCTGGGCGGTGTATAGAAGTCGATCACGTTGGGATCTGCGTTTCCGTGCTTGTCGCTGGCGATGAATGCCTCTCCCGTGGCCGGGTCGCGGAAGATCGTCCCAAGCGGGTACTTATCGGTATTGACGGCGACCACCCCGGGCGTGAGGTTCTCTCCTTTTGCGGAGTATCCCTTGTTCGTCCACGTGTCCTGTGTCTCGTCGGTTCCTCCTACGCTCTTTCCGAGCGTGTAATAGGTCGATGGGACTTTGACGCCCACTTTGTTCTGCACGTCGGCCACGGATGGCACGTTGGGAAAGATTGGTCGGGACATAGGTATTCCGTAGTTCACCGCCGAGGCATGGCGATTCCATCCGCCTCCGAATTCCTGCGTCGGCTGTGGCATGAAAGACTGTGTGCTATGCTTCGCCGCCTCCGGCCCGACGATCTCGGCGAATTTCTTGCGCCATTCCTCCGGGCTGGCCTGCGGGTTTTTTGTGGCCCAATCGGCCATCTGGTTTTGAAAGTCCTGGTACTTCTGTCCCCAGGCCGCACTAGCCGCCATATCGTCGACCTTTTCCCAGCTCTTCTTGTCGCGCCCGGTCGGGCCGAGATACCCGGCCTTCGAGAGCCGCTCAAACTCGTTGCCCCATTGCGCGAGCTGCTTGTCCTTCATGGGGTTTTCCTCGCCGTTCACCCATGTCTTGTTCCATTTCTGGTTGAGTTCGGTGCGGTAGCGGTCCTGGTACTCCTTCGGCAGCGTGGAAATCCGTTCGTCGATCTGGTTGTATTGGTCGTTTTTCGGGTCGTCCTTGCCGTTGTAGCCCCGGATCAGCGTTTGAATCTCCGCAACCATCGGGCCATCGGTTGCCGGATCGTACGGGCGTACGGCCATGGCACGTTTCTGAAGGAGCGCGGCGCGGCGCTCCGGCAGTCGGTCGCCGAGCGTCTTCTTGATGGCGTCCAGCGTCATTCCCTCGGCCTGCATGTTCTGCGCCTCGTTCCACGCCTCGCTCTCGTCGATCTTCACAGCCCGATCAGCCCGATAAATTACCTCGGCCTTTTTGGCGTCCGGCAGTTCTCCGAACACACCCTTTTTCACCATCTCGGGAACCGCCCGGGGATTGGTCAAAACTGCGGTTTGCAGGAGGTCGTCTTGCTGCCTTCCATCGTAGTAGACGCGCTTCTTCTCCGCGTCTCCTTGGGTGTACAGGCCATTCTTTTCGCCCTCGATGATCTTGGTGTGTACCGTCTCGTAGTCTCCGGCCTGAAATGCCCTCTCGATCGCCGCATCATTGATGTCCTTGGAATCCGAAAGCGCCTTTTGCAGGCCGGTCACTTTGAACTGCCCCAGCGTCGTTGCGTACCGAGTCCCCATCATGCCACGGATTCGCGCCTGCGCCTCGGGTGAGGCTGTCGCGATCAGAGCGTTAAAGTTGGGAGCCTTCTCTTGATACGCCTTCTCAAAGATTCCCTGCCATTGATCCCCCGGCTTCCCCTGCGTCTGCGCCGTCACGTCGGCAGTCAGCGCCGCCCATTCTGCATCCACCTGGTTGTCGGCGGTCATGTCCTGGATGTTCTGCCGCTTCTGGGCGAAATCCGTCATGGCCGCCCCCACCCGATGACCAGCGACAGCAATGGCCTCTCCGACGCTCTGCGCTGCCTGGGCCGGGCCGCTGAAAGCGTTGATGTCCACGCTCGATTGCAAGAGCGACGACCGCGCCGCCGAGGAAATATCAGGGGCCGCGCCGGGTCCATTCGAGGTGATCGGCTGGCCTCCGGCTTGCGGAGCATTCGGGATTTCAGCAAGACGCACGGGCATAAGGCTTAGTCAATACAGGGTGAGAGAGGAAAAATCCAGCCTTGCTTTTCTTCGCAAAGTTGCGTACCGCCTCGACCATGAAGCGTTTTCTTTTCCTCGGGCTGGCTCTGGTTTTGGTCGGGTGTGCGTCCTCGTATGAAAAGACCGTTGCCTATGTGAACACTCTCCCCGTAGAGCAACACCCCGCGTACCTTAAAAGCAGCCTTGAGCTTGGAAAGATTTCCCAAGCTCAGTACGATCGCATGATGGCGATATGGAGAAATGCAAGAGCGGAAGATGCGGCGGAGGCAAAGCTTATCGCCTCGATGACTCCCGTTGAGCAGGCTAACTATAAGATCGAAAAAGAGCGCCTTGCGATTCAACGCCAGCAACTTCTTGTTCAACAACAGCAACTTGAGCAATCCCGCAGAGCAGCCGACGCTCAGGCTGTGAATAATATCATGTCCAGCGCACAATCGAATGCTCAGGCAAACGCTCAGACGTTGAACAACATGGCAAATACCCAAGCTGTCACGACTGCTATTTATGGCAGTCGATAGCATTATACCCTCCCGGTATATTGAGGTGTTTTCTTTGCGAAAAGCTGCTGTCCCGCTGAAGATCCCGCATAATTCGCGGTGGTCGTAGCCATCGAGCTTACCCCAGAAATCAGCGTCCCGTAAGATGCTGTCTTGGTGGCCGACGCCTGCGCATACCCTGCCGAACGATTGAAATACGCCTCGTCCATGTTGAGTTGCTGCCCCATCTTGGCGAGTTGGGCCTCGTAATCGGCAACGAGGATGTCAGCCCGGTCGAAATTCTGGTTATACCGCTCCATGGCGGCAGCGTCCTTGTATCGGTTCGCCTCGGTGTCGGACTGCCATTTCGCATCCTGAACGGCCAATTCCAGTTTTCCGGCGGTGTCGGCCATGGCGATGATCGGCGTTCCCTCCGATGTCACGCCAGACGCCGCATACCCGGAGCGGATTGCCGCCATAACAGAGGCTCCCTGCTCGCGCATTCGCCGCGCCTGCTCACGGCCCTGCGCCTCGACGGCCCCCGCCTGCATCTCGTAGTTCTTGGCGTTTACCTCCTTGGCGGCAATCGCTGCTTTCGAATAGGTCTTCTTCAGGTTCGCCTGACGCTTCGCGATGGTCGCGTTGATCTTCGCGTTCCGCGCCTGAATGCCGTAATTCATGTCTGCCAGCGCTTTTTGATTCGCCGCCTCATCCTGCGCGGCCATGTAGCTCATGCCCGTTCCTACACCCGTGGCTATAAGGCTGGCTGCGGTCGCTCCGGTGACTACCCAAGACATGGCGTTTTCCTCCTTCGTGGTTCGAGAATCATTTCAGCGATCTTTTCAACGTCCGTTTCCTCGGTCGCGTGATAGGTCGTCCAGACGGTGTCACGGTGTGCGTAAACGAGCCTCCTGGTTCCCGGCTTAGTGATTCCGGTACGTGGAGCCGCGAAGCGTTCGACCGGGCCGCCAGCGATGGCAACAGAAACCTCCCCCATCAGCACGGCGTAATGATGCTCGGTTTTGTGGATATGCGAGACGACGAGCGAACCAGCCGGGACAAAAACCGTACGCATGTAGATTCCACCGGCAAACGCGTGATCAACCGGAGCCTCAAACGGAACCCCTGTATTTAGAGCGATCTGCTCGAGACGATCCTCGATATGATCGAGCATCTCGTCGGTGATCTCGCCGAATGCGATCGGGCTGCCATCAAATGGGGTCAGGTCAGTTGTCATCGTAGGCGTCCCATTTCGGAGTGATGGCAAGGATCGTCAGCGGCAAAGGCTGCTCCTGCCGGATGATGATGTCAGCCGATGCTGAATGATCGGCACCGGTGGCGAGATTCTTGTCCCCGGTGAATGCGGGCGGGCTGTCGTCCATGGCGTCCGCGGTTGTCCGGCTGACGATGTCCCAAAACTCACTCCCATTGGTCGAGAACAGGCCGCCCAGGGACTTGTGAAAGGAAAGGTTGATCCGGTGAACCCGCTTCGTCTTCCCGCGCGTTCCGTACTGTGTCATTTCCAACTTCGTCGGCTTGAGCGTCGAGACAAACGGCAGGCCGACGAGAACCGTTCCAGCCGGAGCCTGCAAAGTGATTGCTCCGCTGGATACCGTGCGGGCCGGAGACACTGCGCCATCAGCAAGAATGTCGACCGTACGACCCTCAAGGTGCGCCAGACCGGTGACGCTCGCGCTCTCCGGAGAAAGCGTCACGCGCTTGGCAGAGTCAAGATACCACCAATTTTCCTTGTCCTCGGCCTCGAAACTCTCACGGAAATCAGTGCGGAATCGCTCGATATACCGCACATCCTGACCGTTTACCGTCCGCTTGACTGCAACCCATACCTCATCGGCTCCGTTCGCTCCGTACGTCGTCGCCACGCTCTCAAACGTGCCGTCCGTGGTGTGACGATGCCATCCCACGACATTTTGCAGCCGCTCGTATGTCAACCCGACAAGCTGCCCCGTCCCGGTGATTGTCCAGTAAATCGCGTCCGGCTGCTGCTGAAAAGCCGTCTCGAGGATTTCCCCTTTGGTAACGTGCTCGGAAAGCAGCGTCAAATCCTGCGCCACCATGCTTTCAGTCTGGTTGGAATACAGCAACTCGCGCACCTTGCGCCCCTGGCGCTGGACGAAAAGAACCACGTCGTTGACGATCAAAGCCCGAAGGTATTTCGACCCGTAGGACGATTCCTGCGACGCTTTGACGTTCGCTGGTGTGATTGCGGCGTTGCTGTCCGTGCTTCCCAGCGTCCACTCTCCTCCAGCGGTTCCAATGAGAAGCGACTTTTGCGAAAGCAACCATTGGATGACGTTCGACTCCTGCGCGGAGAGGGTGAAGAACAATCCCGAGTCATCTAGCGCCGAGGTGCGGAAGTTCTCGAAATCATCAATCATGCTCCCCCATAGCGACTGAGGCCGACCGCTCGTTCCAGCGAACCAAAGCCGCTGCTCATGTAGCGCAACTGTGCGCGGGAATCCGTTCTTTACCGACCATGCGCCCTCGCTCCAAATCTTTGTTGCTCCCGTTCCAGCGAGGTCATTGACGACATCCGCTGTTGCGTGCGTGGTGTCGGTTATCGCGGTAATCTTCACAACACCGTATTCCCGGGCGTCGATGGCCTCCAGTCTGGCCGTCAGCGTTCCGCTCGTGTGCGTGTAGGTGATACGGAGTTGAGATTCGCCCGTCTCCTTCCCGGTGGCTGTGATATTCCGATCTCCCGCAACGGAAAAAGTTCGGAACGTCTCCCACGTGCTGCCGGAATCCTTGCTCCGCTGCAACTGGATCACGCCGACCCAAGTTCCGTACGTCGTGAAATCCCAGCTTCCCAGCACGGCCAATCCGCCGGAAGAGCCGGATGCTGTCACCGATGTCAGCGCCACCGCTGCATTCGTCCGGGCGTGCGCAATCTGGAAATATCCGCCTACATGACCCCAATCAAACAAAGCAGCCGAGGCCGTGAGAGTGATTCCTGTTCCCGTCGTCGCGCTCGGTGTGATTGTTGTAGCTGTGACATTCTCATCGAGGAAAGCGGGCCAATCCCAGGCGACCGAAGCGAATGTCCAGTTGGTATCCGTCACGCGCGTAAGCTTCATCGGCTCATGCGCGGGATGAACGAAGTACATCACGTCATTGATCTGCACGTACTGGAGGTCGCGCAGCTCGCTTTCAAGGTATGGCGAAACCACCTCGACAGGCGACCCTCCGGAAGTCACCTGATACCCGTTTGACCAAAATCGAATGTAGAGATTACCAAGTTCGAGGACAAAACGCGTCGTTGTCGAAAAGTTGAATCCGACGAGACGGCAGCGTTTGTCCGAGTACTTTGCCGTACCGAGGTATTCAGTCCCCGGCCTGCGGAACACACCGCCATACGGCATGATGATGAAGTTCTCCAGCAGGCGGCACCCGGAGGCGTACTTCTCCAGATCCGCCCGCGCATCGAGATATGGCGAGATTTCCCCTGCGTTGAAGCTCGGGATCAGTTGATACGGCATCGGTTATCCTCCGAATCGCGCCCGCACAAACCGGCTGTTTGCCCACGGCAGTTTTACCAGAGGCTTGCCCTCGGCGGCATCCATCCGCATCGCCAGCGGCTTTGTAATCCGCTCGTATTCGGTCTTCAGGCGCTCAACCTCCGACGCGCTCCCGGTGATCGGCTTCGCCAGTCGGGTTGCCAGCTTCAGAGCCAGCGCCTCAACAAAGAGCGGCGGGAAAAGCGTCCCATCCGTCACCCTGGCAATGTAGCGAACCTGCGCCGTGTCGCAGTTCGTCATCATTCGCCCGCCCTCAATATCAAATCGCCCGTCCGCCTGATAGACCTGATACCCGTTCAGTTGCAGAATGCGCAAACAGTCGGAAGGTAGCTGGTATTGATACGCCCAGCCAAAGGCAGGAGCATCAGCCAGCAGTGAAAGCGTCGCCCGCTTGATGGCAAAGTTCCACGGGTGCGACTGCAAAACCTCGTCCCGCGTCTGATCGTAGAATCGATTACATAGCGCGGCCTCCGGCGTACGGTCGTCCAGAGACATAATTGACGCCTTGCCGAGATGGGCCAAGGCCAGATTGCAAATTGTGGTCTGATCTGCTGCCATGGCTGATTACCGCCTTCCCGGGAAAACAATGAAACCCAGGAAGGCGGGGTATCAACCCTGAGCCGGATTAGGGAAGAATGTAGGCGATCGAGAAGCGGATTTTCTTGCCCGCCGTCACCGTGCTACTCGAAAGCGCACAGGTCGCCTTGATAGTGTTGGTCGCGCTCGTCACCGGGGTTCGCACAATGGTTCCAGTGGACGAAGCCGCCGTCACCGCAATGGTTGCCGCGCTGGTGAGCGTGATGCTGGTTGACGAGTAGCGGTCATCGTCGGAGGCATCGCCAATCTTGGAGATTGCCGTTCCAGTTCCTCCGGTCGCTTCGGTCGCCACCCAAGAACGCTCGGGAAGCACGATTGCGCCAATGGGGAGCGTGACGACATTGATAATGTCGCCATCAGACCAGCCCGCCGTGGTCGTGTAAACGGCTTCGGCGATTCGGATTTCGGCTGACACCTTATTGGCGTCGCCACGATCTTTCGGGTTCGTGGAGGCCTGGAAGGTCGCCACATCAGTAAGTACAGTTGCCATAAGTCAGGTTCCTTTCGTTGGATTACAGGACGGTTTCGTCGCAGAAGATGACGCCAGCCTTTTCCTCTTCGTCACGCACGGCACCAACGGCACCCTTCGTGCGAATCTGGACGGAATGCGACTGCGTCGGGATGATGTCCATGAGCGTCTGCTTGCCGGTGTCAGCAAAGCGAACGCCGCTTTTCACGAAGAACGGGAGCGAACGAATGTTGCCCGTCTTCGGGACGATGGTGGACGAAACGCGCTTGATGTAAAAGCCAAGGAAGGTATCGACCTTGCCGTCGACGAGAGCTTTCACATCGTTGTAGTCGTGACTGGTTACCTCCGTGGTACGCAGAAGGTTCTGCAACTGGCGGGCAGTGACGACGAGCGTACGCTGTTCCATATCGTCAACATCGTTGTTGTCGAGGATGTACTTTGCGGCGCGCATTTTCGCGATGGTCAGACCGCTGTTTGCCGTGCTTCCGGTTTCCACGTAATCAACGGCGACTTGCTGACCGCTCGGAAGAGGGGTCAAGGTCGTTCCGTCGACTCCGGTGATGGCATCGCCGATCGCTGCCGTGATGATAACCGAATCACAAAGGCGAGCATACGCCCGAGATTGGCTCTCGATCAGCGGACTCGTTGGGAGCACGATCTGGCCGAGAAACTCGTCATCCCACTCGTCGAAGAGCTTTGCATCATCGTACGGAGCGATGCGCAACCAGCGTTTTTCGAGGTTAAGATCGGTGATTCGAGTCGACCCGGCGCGTTCAGTGATGCGCTGGAAGGTAACGGTTCCGATTCGCTGAGTGACTTTCTCCTTGCCGTTGACCGTGTCGAAAGTGACGAGGTCGCGGAGCTTGGAGGTCATCTGCTGGACCTTATGAGTCCAGTTGGTTGTGAATTCCGTTGGATAGTAGGACGGAATCTGAGTAAGTGCGTTGGACATGATTTTCTCCTTTTGAGGTTTTGAAGTTCACTGCGCCCCTTCGGCACCTGGATTATCTGCTCAAGGCAGGTCCCAGCTTTCGGGTTTGGGGCGGGCTTCAAAGGAAGTTGTCCGCTACCATGCTTAGAGCATGGATCGGTCAATACGTCAACACCAAAGAAAAGCCCCGGTCAGGTTTTTAATCCGACCGGGGCCGCGTCGAGGAGTGATGAAGGCTGAATACTATGCGGTATCAGCCAATACGTCAACGCGAAATCATCCGCGTTGCAGAAGTCCGCGCACGTAGGCAACGGTATCCGCATCGCCTTCCTGATATGCCTTGTACTTCGGATGATCGGGGTTCGTCTGAATCTCCCGAGCTTCAGCAACGCCGCCCTTCGATCCGCTGCCGGTTCCGCCGCTCGTGACAAACTGATCGTCACTGATCTTCGCCGCCAGCGCAACGACGGCTTTTACAACTTCTGGATCAGTGAAGCCAACCGAGTTCGGATCGACTCCGGCCAGCTTTGCCGCCGCCGCCGCCCGCTGGATGTTGGCACCGAACTTGTCGCCCCATTCGCGCTGAAGCTGCGCCTTTCCTTCCTCAAGCTGCGCCTTGGCGAGTTCCGCCGATGCCGCCGCCTGAGCGCCGATGTTCGCACCGATCAGCTCGCGGAGCGCCGCCTCGGGAATGTTGTGCCGGTGCGCAACCTCAAGGATTGGCTTGATTGCCTCGTCAGCGGGCCACGTGAACCCATCGGGAAGCTGCTCGGGCTTGATGTTGTACTTGGTCGGCTCGTCAGGGATTCCAACGGCCTTGCGGTACGCTGCCACCTCCTCGGGCTTGGCGTCCTTGCCGGGAATGAATGTGCCCTTGACGCCGAGCTTCGTCTCAAGTTCGCGGTACGACTTTGCCATGTCGCCAACGTTCTTGAACTTGCCTAGGCTGGCGCGATAATCGCCGAGGTCTTCGGGAAGGCGATTTGTCCACCCTTCCGAGAATGCGCCGTCCGCTCCTACCCATGGCGTAGCTTCGGTCTGCTGCTGACCTGCGCTTCCATCAGAAATGAGCGAGCCTCCGCCTGTTTCCGTCGTGGTTGCTGCGCCACCGCCACCGCCCGCCGTTGCCGTCTCGCCCTCGAAAAACATCATGCTGTGCTTGATCTTCATGGCTTAGTACACCCCCCTGTGATGGTACTTGGCCGCAAACTCCTCGGAGGAATGATTCGCGCGGAACCATTCAACCCATTCTGGGGTCAGGTCGCCGAACTGAGGATCTTTGATCGGCTCGGGTGATTTTGAATCGAACACCTCCCCCGACTTTACTCCATCCCGCAAGGGAAGAGCGGCAGCCGGGAATATCCGGTCATAGAGCGACTCGAGGCCGATCACGAAGCCCGCGTCTCGAAGTGCGTCAGAAGTGTTCAGGTCGAATCCCGCGACTTCTGCAACGCTTCGCGCACGATCGCGCTTTTCCTCGAACGAATCGCCCCATTTCTCTTTGAGCTTTCGAATATTCATTTCGAGGTTGCGAGCATCCTCTTCTTCAGACCATCCGATGAGCGCGATTTTCCCGTCATCGGCCACCGTGAAATGTCCGATAATATCACCGTCAACGATGAGAGTGTCTTTCTCGACTGCAATCAAGTGCTCTTTCCCTTTCGAGTCGACGTGCGTGAAGCCAAAGACCTCGCGCTCCGGCTGATCTGGAATCGAAAGCCGATGCATTTGCGTTCCCGGAACCTCTTGTGTTTTGCCGTTTGCGGCTTCCTGGTGGATTTCCTCTGGCGGCTTCTCGGCAGGCGGCTTCCCGGCCTCGTCGGCGAGGAACTTTTCGATTGCCTCTCGGCGCTTCCATTGCAGGCCATCGACCGGGACGAATTTTCCGTCCGGTCCGATTGATCCAACGTTCTCGCCGTCCTTCAGAACGGCACCGTCTTTGATTTCAATGCTCATTGCTTTGTTACTTTCAGGGTTGGCTCCTCGATATTGGCATCTCCCTGCGAGGGAGCGTCCAAAAGCCTTTTGATTTCAATAATAACTGCTCGGCCTCCATCCGTAAGAGCCGCTGTAATTGCGTCATACGCATACAGGTCCGGACCGGATCGCACCGGAGTGAAAACGCGCTCGTTTACGCGGAAAGTCGTCTCGAGATGCGCCAATACGCGCTGCCCGTCCTCGGATGCAAAAACCCGCTTGGCCGCATTGATTAGGCGCTGCCGCTCCTTGGCGTTCTCGGTCTGTCGCTTTTGGGTGGCCTCGTTCATGCGGCTTGCTGTTGGACGGCTTGAGCGAGTGCGCTGTCCGGTTTGATGTTACCGGCCTTTGACGCAACCTCGGCGGCGAGCAGTGCGCTTTGCTGGGCCTGCGCTGCCTGCTGTGCCTGCGCTCGGGCGTTCCGCATCTCGTCAACCTTTTCGGAAGGCAAAAGCCAGTCAGCAGGAAGACCGTCATTCCGCGCACTTTCGCGCGTGATCCGGTCAAAGTCGTAATGGTCGAGAACCTCAGGCCGCGCCTGAGCCAGCATCAGACTACCCTCCAGTGTTCTTCCTGCCGCAATATTGGCCTGAGCCTTGATCGCCAGGGCAACGCGGGAATTGTATGAGATTTCCGGCTCGCTCAATACCGCCTCTCCGGCTGCGTCTTTCGTCACCATTCCATTAGGAGGTGGCGGGAAATACCCTCCGCGAAGGTGAATATTGAACACGCAACGAAGCAGTGGGGAAAGTAGCTCGGTCGTTTTGCGGGTGAAAGCCGGTGTGAACTGATTCAGTTTCTCAGCGCTCCGCTCCGCCACCTCTCGAGCCGTCATCTGGCGTTCGATCTGCGCGAACATGTTGAATAGCGGAACGTGATACGCTCTCTCAATCGCCTCCTGCTTCCGCTTCTCCCGCTCCAGCCCGATATTGTAATCCCCGGCATCAGCCCACTGTTGAGGTTTTGAATTCGGATTCGACGGGTCAAAGAACGTCACTCCTGATGCGTCGAGGTCCATCTCCCCCTCCATATCCCCAGGAGCAAGGATGCGCGGAAAAGCCTTGATCTCAGCCAGAGCGTCCATGCTCTTGACGAGGTAATTCAACTGCTTGGCCTCCGGTAGCGCCATCCAGCTCGGCGAGATGCCCCATACCTCTTGCCCCCAACGCAAATGACGGGTCGCAAAGAATGGCTTCTCATCGAATCCGCCGACCGAAATCACATGACGGTTTTCAACGTCGATGTACACCGATGCGAATGGTTTGTTTTTCCCGTCCGCCTTGCCTCGTTCCCTTTCGGATTCCGGCCTTGGATATATCGCATGGAGAAAGCAATGCTCTGTATCGCATCCCTTTCCAGTCTCCCTCTCCTTGGCAAGTTCCTTTCGCAGTTTATCAGAAAGGTTCTCTTCTCCGAACTTTTCAGCGGCTCGACCAGCGGTGAGCTTTAACTCCCGGAAAAGAGTATCTACGAGCTTTTCGTCATCCTCTGAGATGCAATATGTTCCAATCGGAAGAGCTTGGAAGTTTATTGCCGACGCCTTGCCTGGAAGCGCAATCAGCGCCCCGGTTCCAAAAGCGCCATCGTCAAAGTAAAGCTCATGGATTTCAGAGTAGAAATTTGAGTTCGCCAAGCTGCGCTGCACGATCTCCGTGCATTTTTGGAGCCACTGCGAAACCTCATCGTCAGTATCCTTTGACGCCGGAGGAGAGAACGAGAACCATTTCCCATCAGCAGGCGTCATGTAGGCCAGCATCCCGTTTGCCAACGTTTGGTTTGCATATACCGCCGTTGTGTCAAAGAGATCGTTTGAGAGATGGTCCGGGCCGATTTTTTTGATAGTGATCTGGGCTTTCCGCGGCATGACGTAATCCGCGATGCGCTGCCAGTAGGAATCCCACGTTGACCGCTTTCCCTTCATGGACTCCCAACGGGCCAAAATCGGCCTTGCATCTGAAAGGTTCTGCGCCATTAGCCCAAGAGTGATTTCTTTGCGCTAGGGGTTGCCGGAGTGAATCCGCCTGTTTCACCAGCGATCAGCGTTGCCCGTACTCCCTTTCGGCTTGCGGCCTGCTGGCGCTGGTCGCTTGCGGCCTGCTGTACCTCGGCGTTCGTGGCGCTGGGTGGAGGGGCAACCGGAGTAGCCGCCGGAGGGTCGGGGATCACGATATTTGGCGCGGCTGGAATCTTGGCAGCCTTCTGGCTGGGCTGCTTAACCGAAACTTTCGGCGAGGAAAAAAACGAAATCACCTCAAAGGCGAGCGGGTTTTTGAGCGGGTCATTGATTCGCATGTCTTTTGGAAGGTGTCGAAGTCGTGAAATCGAAGCCCGGACTTTAAACCGCGCTCCCATCCAACCCACCTATGCCTAAACGGGATCAGAGTCAAGGCTGTATTGACTTTCCCTGCATAAGCCGCAACGAACCATGCGTCAGGCTTATCGAAAATAAACCACGGGTCCGTGATCTGTTCATGCGTTCCATCGCGCCGGACCTCACGCCCCATAAGGAAGCATTCCGGCGAGTTGATAACCCACCCGTGGCTTAGATACCCGTCAAGTTCCTCAGCGAACGCCCAGCGCGTCGGCTGCGCCCGATACATGGCCCTGATGGTATCAACCGGACTCATCGGCGTTTCACGACCAGCCTGCGGCGCTGCGGCTCGAAATAGGCGTCTACGGGATCGACATGCCTTGATGATTCACCGCCCCGTTTGACAACCAGCGACGACCGAGGCTTATACCCGCCCGCGTCGAGCATTCCATGCATATCCGCCTCCGCCATCATGCGCAAAGCGTCCGATGCATGACTCGACCAATCGTGTACCGGATCGTCAGACGCCCTGCCTGTTCCGCTCTCGCTGCGGGTGTGATAGTTGGTCAGCGCGTCAATCCCAAGCTCACACGCTGGAAGACGGAAAGCCATCCGAGGAAAGATCTGTCGCAAATGATTGATTCCGATCCAGACATCCACGGTGCGTGGTATGATCTTGATGTTTCCCAGGCCGAGCGATGCCAGTTCGGTCTGGAATGTCCTCCCGCTGCGCTCCGTCAATGCTGCATCGTGCGGCAAATAGTGGTTCCCGAGCGGGTATCCCTTGGCTTTTATCCTCGCTACCCGCTCCGTTGGAGTCAGGTCGATTGGTGCCTCATCGGTTGACATGTCGACATCGAGGACACGAATCTCGCGCCCGACAAACTGCACGTACCACACGACGGTATTGAGAGGGCTTCCCAAGTCCCAAAAGGTGTGAACCAGACCGGCACCATCCACCGGGAAAGTGCAAATCCGCCCCTCGGCACGGGCCTTATCGATCAACCCGGCATAGATCGCCCCATCGATCGGCGCTCGGAAGCACTCGTCAAACGTGGTGGGAAACTCGCGGTACATGAACGCCCCGAGCGTGTTGCGCCTCTGCTGATACCAAAGACGTTGTGCAGGCGTGAACGTGTGCCCTGTTTCCGCCTCCTTCTCAGCGAAATACTTGAGCAATTCCGAATCTGTCACCGCTGGACCGCTGGCCGCATAGGTAGGGTCGTTGAACCACGGAAAGAAGAACACGCGCCAATCTCCCAAGGTGCGCTGTTCCTCTTGTATGGACTGCGCCTGCTTAACGAGGTTCCAAAGGTGTCCTTTGCGCCCGCCCTTCCACGTGGTTTCGATGATCGTCACACCATGCTCAGCCGATGGCAAAGCACCGGTAAGAATTTCTTCGGAGCGTTTCGGGTCGTCGGCCTGGATTACGCCCCATTCCGAAATATGCAAAAGCTGGTTGGTTCCGCCTCGAGCATTCTTTCCCGCGTAGATAGCGCTGGATGCGTCTCCCGCCTTGGATTGCACCTGCCACGAACCATCATTGTCGCGGGTAACAACGATGCGCTCCCGGATCGCCGCGGGGAGCGAGGAATACGCCACCTTGACGATGTTTTGCAGCTTCTTGCTCGCGTCGTCCTGGTTCTGATCGACGATGCTGATTTGCCGCCCAGCGTTGAATATTGCCTCATCCGCCGCGAAAACGTCGATCGCGGTACTCATGCCGAGGCGGCGAGCCTTGAGAATGATGATCTTGCGATGTCCTGCAAGCAGCGCCCGGAAAATCTCCATCTGTTCCGGGCGAGGAACGAACTTACGGACCTGCCCGGTCTCGGCGTCTTTGATGCTGTAAAGGTTTTGGAGACGCCAGAGCTTGTCCTTAAGGTTCTCAATCATGCGCCCGGGTTCCTGATCTGCGTCAAAAACTCCGTGAATCCGTCCCCTGGCTGGTGCGTCACCTCCTGCTTGTCGCCGTACTTCTTGGGTGCCAGTTTACCAGCCATCCTCATACGAGTATCAACGCGCAGTTTGGAACGGAGAATCCATTCTTTATCAGGCAATTCGATCTCACAACCGTTCTTTTCAAGGAGAATCGTGTCTTGAGCCGCATTATCAGCGATCTCTAGGCACTCATCGAAAAGTAAATCCGCCTGCCTTTCCCGCGCGAGCACGTAACTCTTACGAAAGTCCTCATGCTCATTGAGCCAAGCGTGAACGGTCTTTGCTGATGGAAACTCTTCATTTGTGCCGCAAATGTAATCAAGTCCGCGCGGCGTGGATGCAATTGCCTCACAGATACTTGCGGCTATTTCTGGAGTGAATTTCGACGGCCTGCCCATATGGCCTAGTCAATACACGCTTGACAGGCTGTTTTCCAGCACATTATTTAGCGAAGCGCTAGCGGAGCGTGCGGGATTGGACCTGTTTCGTGTGTTTCTTCCAAGCGAGCAGTAGGAGCGAGTAGCATTCGGTGATGAATTCTCCGGCCATTCGGCAGGAAAGGTCAAATTTCTGATGATCGACAACGAAGGTTCGCGCCCCAGGGTTGTTGGTGAAGTCGCAGGATGGAGAGTAGCTGCAACCGTTGCGATGTAAGGCGTACTCCATAGCCTCATGGAGAAGAACGCTGTAAACCTCCTCCCAGAGATCCGTTTCAATACCGATCGTGATTCGACCAGATGCGCCATTGACCGGGCAAAGAGCGGCTGACCCGCCCTCGCCTGATCGAATGCGCAATTCAACCTTCTCGAATCCGAGTTTGAAGCGGCCTAAGCTGCGGTTCATCCAACCCTCCCCGGCAGCGGGCCGATTGGCTTCCAGTGGGATAGTTCCCATTCGTCAAAGCATCGGCCTCCCCTTGGATTGGTTGGCTTGAAGCAACGGCCCATATCCCACCAACAGTAATCAGCCCTACGCTCTCCGCTTTCCTTTACAGTGACATCAAACACGGTCCCATCCCTCGGCGCGGAGCTGATGTCCTGCCAGTCCGGGAAGTGGCGTTGCAGGACATTCTGCACGGCGTCTATCTCCTCGCTTCTGGAGTTTCCGACTCGATAGAATTCGTCAGCAATCTCCTCAGCCGCTCTCTCGTGGGCGCTCATGGCTGCTCCTTTCTTGTTTTTGTAAACTTCGCAAGTTCGTCCCGGCTCATCATGACCGGACCTCGATCTGTCATAATGTATAAAAGGTCGTCGCCTTTTGGTTTCGGTAAAGACGCATCCAATATCCTTTTGGCCTCAACCAGTTTGGCAAAGGTTAATCCACTCACGCCTGCTCCTTTCCGGCCAGCTCGTCCGGCGTCGGGATGCGCAGCCATTCGCCGGTCATGTCGTCAACCCATGCAAGGGAACATCCATCAGTATAAGCACAAAGCGCATTCATGAGGCGTTTCACATGCACAAGCTCCCAATGTTCTTCGGGCCTGTTCCTGTACCAGAAAACTCCTGGTTGAGTCGGCCTGTCGGTCGTCGGCACCTGGAGCGGGAAGGCTCGGGCGAGGACGGTCGCTGCGGCTTCGTCGGCCTCACTTTCGCGATCATTTAGGCATGGATACCGCATAATAGAATCCCACTCGCCAATTATCTCCTTCGCCACCTCCCTGTGCCTCTCCGAGACGACGGGGGCGGGTTGTTCGGTCGGGTCGCTCATCGGGCCTCCTTCACAAGCGTCTCAGCCTGTTTATCTCCAGATTTGCAGTTATTTCCATCTGCATTGACAGGATGATAATCAATTCCTCCACATCGGGGACAGATTGACTGAAACCATCCATCACGGCGTTTCTTCCTTACTCGGTCATTCTCTCCGTGCAAGTTTCTGCATCGGCAGCAGCGCACGGGTTTGATAATTGTCACTTTCATATCGTTTCTTTCGTTGTTGGTTAGTAGTGTCAAAATCTCCTGTAGCTCGTCGCCGGTCGCGATGATCTCGCGGCAGTTTGCGGCGTCGCCTCGGCCCGATACGATCCGGCATAGCTGCGGCTCTCCGGCGTGGTTGGTCTGGATCTGGAATCGGATCATTCCTCGATCCCCCATTCGGTTTCAGCGACCCAATCAGCGAATAGAGCTAGGGTGTCCCGATCGTATCCAGTTGCTTGATCGATCTGTACCTCTATTGGCGATCTGCTTTTATCAAGGTCGCGTCCTGTAGCTTTTTTGAATGCCCCCCTTGCTCCATCATTGCTGAGGCAAAACGAAACAATTCCAAAAAACGCTCCGACCATGTAGTCCTCCCCGTATGGCCTGACTTTCATTCCTTCAATTGGTGGTGTCATAAACTCTTCCTCTTTCCGAACCGGGCCGCTAGCCAGCGGTCTAAAGCTGTGTTCGGCAGCAGCTTGTTAATTCGACCGCTAGGCCCGGTGATCGACGCGAAGGACGGGACGCACGGATCGGCAAGGGCGGTTGATAGCGCCCCCGAAGAAACTCCGAACCGCTTCCGGTACTCCCCAGGCGTCACATACGGCGGATTCGGTGGCAAAACGATCCACCCGAACCGCTCCAGAACCGTCGCCAGCTTGCCGGGAAGCTCCTCCTCCGTCTCGTAGTCGATGGTTATGGTCATAGATTCGCCGCCTCCCGTGCTCTTCTCAGTTCCTCAGCAAGTCGCAACTGCTCCTCCTCCGATACTGGCTCTGCTTCATCCATGATCGCGGCTCCACGTTTCGGCTTCGACAGCTTCACCACAGGAGTTGCTTTCCGTAGCCAGCCTATGAAGGGCTTCCACGATGGTTTCCGGCCTTCCTTGGCTAACCTCGCTTTAAATGCGTGGTATTCTCCGATGACATCAATCCCGGGGAATAGATGCTCAAGCTGGCCGAATGCCTGCTCCTGCGTCATTCCGCCCCAATCGTGAGACCGCCAGATTTCATCAACCGAGTTTTCGTCGTCGCTGATAGCTACTGTATTGTTGGGTTGGGTTGGGTTGGGTTGGGTACGCCCGGACGGTGGTTGGACGTCCGACGGATGTCCGCCGGACGTCCGCAGGACATCCGCTGGACATTCTCTTTTACGTGAAGCCCGTTTTCGCGCTTTATCGCGCTCTCTTTCATCTACGAGTTTTCCTGCATAATCATGCCAGTCATGGATTTGCATATCATCGTCTATCCATCCGGCTTCCTTTAAAGCTACCAGAAATCCGTTAGGGTCTCTTTGCCACTCCGCCGCCGCACTGATCTCGTGAGAAGTGAACACCGACAAGTCCCCACCGGGGGCATAGTCAAGAGTCCACCACCACAGAAGGTGTAGGTGGCCGATAGCTTGAGCCTTATTGATCCTGAGCTTTGCCGCGAGCCGAACGGTTTTCGGATGACGTGCTAGCTGCTGGTGTGATTCGATCCAGGCCATTACTTCACCTCATAGACCCAGACGAGCGGGTTTTCGCACCACGATTCGGGCAGGTAAGCTCGATTCCACAGCGACGCGAATCCGGCTCGGTAAGATGCATGCCAGCATTGGAGATTCTTGATCCTTTCAGAAAGGACCGCTCCCTCTGCTTTCGCGTCTTTATTGCTGATCTCCTGCACCCTCTCGACGCGGACGGATACGATCTCGCGGGAGATGCGGCTCAGGTGGCGCGGCATCGTGTGGGACGAGCGCCATTTCTCTGGCTTCGGTCCGATGATTGCACCTACCGGAACGTAGTCAGCCCTGTAACGGACCGTTCCGTCATTGGTCGCGCACCCCCCATCCCAATGAATCGGCTCGTATGTCTTTCCCCACGCCTCCCTGAACCGAACGCGGTCCCCTGGCGCTCCGAGCGGGCTGGGAATCCCCCATTCACCATCGCTGGAGTAGATTCCGAACATCTCCGGTCCGGGCTGTTCGATCCCCCGCTTGATGACGGTCGGATGGTAGATTCCAGGACCCATGAAATCGGCTCCGTTTGCGTAGTCAATTCCATCGTAAACCTGCATCCACTTTCGGTTGTTCACCGGAACCCTTATCTGGCTCTTGCGCCCCTCCAGAAGCGCCCGGATCATCGCGTCTGCTATCGGGGCCGGGAATGCGTAGGATGTCTCTTTCATGCTTCTTCTCCTTTCACTCGGACCCATTCGCTCCCATTCCATTCGTGCAGGGAATCCTTCCATTCTCCGTCAAATCCTTTGGGATTGTGCTCTGGCGGAATCCACATTGCGTAGTTAGTAGAGTCCCATCCGCGATTACGACGTTCAGGCTTGGAATCGGAGCATGTCCATCGGTAATCTGCATCCATTGTAACGAACTTATTCGCCCAAGCCGGGAGGGCGGAATGGTCAAGGTCGAGGGGTTCAACCCATTGTGATACTATGTCGAGATCAGATTCGGAATCGTCTGAATAATATGATCCTTTCTCAGTTGCACTCCATTGGCCCGATGCTGCCACTATTACGCATGGATATTCCCCTTCCTTTTGATTATACACGCAGAGCGCCTTACGCCCGTCACGCGTCCGATAGAACCTGTCTCGTTCGATTTTCATCTCCCGCCCTCCGCCTTGGCGATGGCTGCTCGGGCCTTTTCGTGGATGGACTCTACGTCAACGAACCCGACATCCTGCACGTATCCGGTTTCATCGGCCCACTCGCGGACCATCAGCAACTCTTTCAGCGCAGCAAGAAGCTCCGGCGCGGCTGCGAAGAGTTTTCCGACCGAAACGCATCGCGGGTCGTCCAATGCAATGCCATGGACGGTTGCCAATGGCGCTCCTGTGCTTACCTGCCATACTTCTCCGGTCAAAAGACCGAACTCGTATGGGCCTGCTGGAATGTACTCCGCGCTCACTTCGCGCCTCCCTTCTGCTGCTCGCGGAGGGCCTTGCGGGAAGCTAGCCACGCATACCGCATTTCATGATGTGTTCTCTGGTTACTAGTTTCGGAAATCTTCCCGAACCACTCCTTGAAATCCCGCTCGTCCCGCTGCTCATCCGTCAGGGCGACCGGGCGGGGACGGTAGATGGCGAAATCGTACCAATTCGTGTGCTCTAGGCATTTCCATGAGTTATCCGCAGATTCCCAATACTCCCGCGCTATCGCTGGATTCTGCGCCCACTGCATCCGCACCTCATCCTGCTTGCCGCGCCAGTAGTCCGGGGAGTCGAGGTCGGGCTGGTTGGTTATTTCAGCACTCATGCTCCAGCCTCAATGAGTCGGTAAGCTTTGCGGCCCTTGTAGGTGCACGCGTTGTAGCCGTCCTCGCCTTTCACAACGACTTTCGCAACAAACCCGTCTGACAATAAGGAATCTCGACCAGATTTGCTTGGAACGTCCCCATCAAAAAGCGGGCCTTTCCTGAAGGTTGCGCGAATAACGTCGCGCTCGGCACTATTCATTCCTTGCACCCGTTCAATGAGCACGCATGCTTTTTTGAGTTCTTCGGGAGTCGAAAGAGCTGTGCTTTCGTGGATTGATTCGAGGAGTAATTTTAGGGTTATTTGGTTCATAATTTGACTTTCATTTTTTAGCTGCTCGGTCGGAGTGTCGGGGACTAGCTCGGCGTAGTGCGGTTCATTTCCATTCAACGGAGACGACAGACGACCGCATTCTGTCCAGTCTTTGAGTCCACCCCCAAAGCAATACCATATTCCTAGTTTCCCCTTGGCCTGTGCAGGCGTCCGATACTCCAAGTGATGCCCAGGCTTAGGCGACGGAGGGAACGGCGGCAGGTTGGCCGGAATGGTCGGCTCCTTGTCGCCCGGAACTTCCAGCCCGTAGTCGGCAGCGTGGCGCGGGTGGATGCGGTATGAATGATACTTCCAATTCCAACTAGGAGAGCAGTTTTCCCATGGACTTCCATCATGGTGAAGCACTTGAATCGTCTTCCCTTCTTTGGCGGCCCACATGACCCCGCGACGGTAGAACGGGTCGTCAAAGTTCAGCCCAGTGCCGTCGAAGTCGAAATAGTAATCCGCGGGGAGGTCGGCTTGCGTGATGTACGTCCATTCAAAGACTGACCCATCGTAGCGGAATCTATCGCAATAATAGCTAAAGTTATCTCTCCACACGCGCCAATCATTGATCGTCTCAGGCTTGCACAGCGCGGTCTTCCATCGCCAGCCATCGGGCGGAGTCGGCGCGTTCTCGGGGTTCAGGTATTGGATTTTCATATGCTATTCAACAGTTGTTTTTGGCATCGTTCGGTCGTCTGTGTAGCCACGCTTCCGCAGCCACTCCCACACGGCGAATCCTTCTTCGGATGTTAGAGTGCGCGAATCGGGGTTATTTAGTTCGTCAATCGTTCGAGGCCCGAGAGTCACGAGTTCCTGCGACCAGACACACCAGCGCCAGCGTTTCCCTCGAGACTCCTCCGGTCGATGCGTTCTGCCCTCTCTGCTGGGCGAGGCGACAATTGCTCCGTAGGCGTCGATACAGCCAATCACCCACATCATAGGGTGTTCACGCCAGGATCGGGGTCGGCGTCTCATTTCACTCGATTGTTCCAGGCCTCTTCAGCCTCTTGTTCCGTTCCCTTGATGGGGCCGCGTGATTTGCAACGGCTGCAAACGGTCTGGTAGCGTGTTCCCGTTCGGACGTATCCGCCAACCCGGTGAGGATTGATTCTGATATTGTGCCACCCGCAGAACGGGCATGGCGCAAGCTTATCGGTGATTTCGTTCATTGTTTCGGTTTGTACTTTCGTTCGAGTTCTTGAAGGTGGTTGAAGGCTTCTTGGTAGGACCGGATTACGCGAACCTCTGCGGAGTTCGGGGCGGTAAGTAGCGCTGCGATCTGCTCTTTCTGCGCTGGGTCGGGATTTCGTCCAGGGAGCTTGATTTCCCAGTAGACCGCTTGCCCGTAGCACGAGAATTGAATGTCAGGCATCCCCTCCGCTATGTTGCTTTTTCGGTCCATCCGCTGCCGGATAGGACGATAGCCGCGACGGTTAAGGAGAGATTCTATCTTGCGTTGCAGTTCCTTCTCGCTCTTCGCCACGTACGCAAGCTCAGCCTCCTCCCGAGTCTGGACTTTCAGCGCCTTCCGGTCTTTTTCTGACAAGCACTTTGCCACGTTCTGCATGTGCAATATTGACGGGTAGTTACCCATTGGATTCGGCTCCTTTCATAAAAACGATCCAGTGTGACTTTTGCTGCTTACCGCATCGGTTTCCGAAAAGCGGCCGCTCCGGTGTAAGCGCCAAGATTTGCGAAACTGGAACCTGATGTTCGTTCCATTTGAAAATCAGCGTTCCATCAGGTTTGAGAACTCGGAAGCACTCCGCAAATCCTTTGCGCAGGGCCTCGCGCCATTCCCCCTCAAGCTTTCCATATTTCCGGGCCATCCAACTAGTTTTCCCAATCCGGTGAAGGTGCGGAGGATCAAAGACGACCAGCGCGAAACTCTCAGAGTCAAACGGTAGTGCAGTGAAGTCAGCTTGGATGTCAGGATCAACAACCAGCGTTCGACCGCCCCACTTGCTCGAAGCGTCCTTTAAGTGATGAGTCTCCCGGCGCTTATCGACAAACACCGCCCGATCATCAGCCGGATTGAACCAGAACATGCGCGATCCGCAGCAAGCATCCAGAACCAACGGCATTTGCAGCACCTCTTTAGGCCACCCCATTGCTATCCTCCGATTGCTTCCGCTGCCGATTTGATGAAGACCGCGGCCTCTTGCGGAACGATTGCATTGCCGCTTCCCCGCAGGACGCCCACTCTTCCGGGTAGCCCATGAGCCAGAGGGAAAATCTCGGGTTGAGGACTAATCCGCCGCGCTTTCCCGTCTCGGCATTGGTGCCAGATTGCGTTGTCCCAGAAACCAACTTCACTTGACTTCCCAGCATCGCCTGCATTCCAGTTCCCCAATTCCCCGCCGCATCCTCGTTCGCTGATGGAGTAAGCCAGCCGGCAATCATCGCTTGATCTATCAACTTTCTGAGTCCTCCTCCCGGAGTCGTCCGCAAATCCTTCCCCTGCCACCCTCCTTGAGCATCCGATCCTTTTGGAGTAAGCCACCCACCAAAGACGCTGGCGGATGTGCGGCGCACTGACGCCCGCAGCGCACAAATCGGCGGACCCGACTTCATAGGCCACTCCTTCCAGGTCAGCACGTACTCCGGCGAGCCATTCACGTCCAAGGCGGCTCGCAACCTGTTCGCCAAAGCACGTTGTAGGTCGGAACTCGGCGATGAGTCGGAAGAAGACGGGCCAGAGATGCCGCGCGTCTGCTGTCCCGAGTTGCTTTCCAGCGGCGCTGAATGGCTGGCATGGACAGCTCCCGGTCCATACAGGACGATCTTCTGGCCATCCTGCAAGTTGCAAGGCTCGGCTCCATCCGCCAATCCCGGCGAAGAAGTGGCACTGAGTGTATCCTCGCAAGTCTTCGGGCCGAACGTCGCAGATAGATCGCTCGTCAACGTCGCCAAAGGGAATAAGTCTTGCTGAAATAAGCTCTCGGAGCCAAGCGGCTGCTTTAGGGTCAAACTCATTGTAATAGTTCACAGTTTCGATCTGCTCCAGTTCCAGGCCCGCACGAGGTCGCAGTCTGCAACGTCCCGTAGCGTCACGGCCTCGTCAGACACAATGCCGTCCAGCGCGTTCATTGCCTTTGCGTCGCTCCCGTACAGGTTGATTAGGTCTCGCTCCATTTCGCTCCGGTCGTCTTTGGGTTTAGACCTTGTTCGCGAGATCGCTGATCTCTTCGAGACGCTCATTTGCTTCCGCGAGCCTTTCTTTCATTTGGTTAAACTCACGGTTTCGCCTAATTTCCTCCTCCATTTTTTCTTGCTCTGAGCGTGTTGCGTTCCTTTCGTAGAGTTCCGCGTCGATACCTCGAATAATCAAAAGCCCGTCGATGTCGGTTCTTCCAATGAAGAAAGTGCGATAGGATTCCAGTTCTGTTGTCGTGAGTGTTATTGCAGTGCTCATAGGTCAAAAAGGAATGTCGTCTTCGTCATCATCCAGCGGGGCGGGCTTAGGTGTGCGCGGCGGGGATTGGCGCTGCTGGCCGTTGCCGTTGCGCTCAACCGGGTAGAGCGAAAGCCATCCAGACCACTCAGGGCTGACCGGAACGGATTCGAGTTTGATAGACACTCGCCCCTGGTCGTCCGTGAAGGCGGCTCCAACCGTGATGTACCGTTTCTTCTTCGCGCCGCTCTGGTCGGTATACTCGCCGACCGTGGCTTTTACTTCGTGTGTTCTTGTGGATGCCATAAAATTTAGTTCTTAATGATCTTCGGGAGCGCGGCGCTGTACTCGGCCTTGTAAAGCTCGACAAATTTCTCCAGCGCGGCGGCGAGTTTGGCCGTGTACTCGTCCGGTCTTACAACAACGTGGAAAGGTTGAGTTCCGGGGAAGTAGCTCCAAAAGTGCCACTCTGACAGGCCAGTCACCGCCAGCGATCCATGCACCTGCTGCTTATAATCGTCTGGCAGCACCCCGGCGCGGATGTAACCCACATGGGTTTCCGGGGCTGGGCATTTGATTTCCAGCCCTGCAACCGGGTTGCCGTCGCAATAGATAAGCGAGTCAGGCGAGCACCCGCTTACGCCATCGTTAGACAGACAAAACCCAACCTTACGCACGTCGTGTCCGGAAAACTGGCGGAACGCTTCTCGCGCCTCGTCTTCGTAAGCCTTCCCGCGCTCGGTGAAAAAGTTCCCCTGCCAGTCCTCCCACTCGGGGCAAAAGCATTCCGCGATGAGCTTGTTAATGTAGCCATCAACCGACTTCGAAAGCTCGCCCTTCGCCGCCGTGATGATCTTTGAGAAGCTCGACGCGGTAGGCTTGCCTTTGCGCAACTCTTTCCACTCGTCGCTGCCCTGCTCGATCTGGTCGTAAATCGTCATTCCTTCGTCTCGGGGAAAGGATTGATCGGATTTTCCGTTGCCACCGCTGATGGTTTGGCAATCTCAAACCAATCCGCTGCCGTGCTCATGCCGTCGCGGATCGACGCATAGATCTTCTTCAACTGGACGACCTGCGCGGGCTGGATTGCCTCAAGACGGCGCTGGATTCGTTTCTCGATTTGCTCCTTTGTGACTTTGTACTCGCCGAACGCATCGACCATCTTTTTCATCGCCGCCGGGCTGCAATCCGCATTGGCGCTCATGGTCTGTTCGCACCGAGCAACCGCCGCCTCAGTCACGTCCCCAGGGATCACACCGAGGATGCAGGCGCGGAGACGACGAGCACCTTGATTTGCCGCGAGTTCATAGATGTCGCGAGGATCTGTTAGACGCTTCACCCCTTGCCTCGTGTGGCGCTCGTGCTTGACCTGAAACACCTTCACTTGCCGGGTGTTCGTCTCGATGTCCCACGCGAACGCCTCGACGGTCGATTCCCCACCGCGTTGCTCAAGCTCACGGATTCCAAATTGAATGTTCCCCCAGTTCTGCGCCAAAGCTTCGGCAAGCCTGATGGAAGGCCCAGTGATGTCAGACCCTCCGCGAGAGTAAGAATACAGGGCCGAGTTTGCCAGCGTCGGACGGTCGCAGGCGTTCATGATCGCATCAAATGCGGTTTTCTGGTCACGCGGAAACCGCTTAGCGATCACCATAGCCGATTGAACCTCGGCAATAGCTCGTGACTGCTCAACATCGCCAAGCGTAGTTTGCGATTCGCGATGAGCGATTGCGGTTCCGAAAGGGTTAGATGCAGGCGCGGCTACCGCGTTCTCCTGCGACAAGGCGAGTTCGTTGGTTGTGCTCATTGTTTTGATGTTGAAAAGGTGCGAGCGGGCCGGACTCGAAACCTGCTTAACTAGGAGGCGTCACGGGCTAGCTAGTCACACCCGATCTTTTCTTGCCTGCGTGGCCTTCCACGCCGCCGCTCGCAAAGTGTTAGTTGTTCTCCTGGCGCTCTCGTCCTCCTGCCGCAGTCCGCTTGAGGAAGTCGCGGTTCTGTAGCGCCATAAACAGGCTCTGTTCGTTAAAGGCTCGCTCGGCTCGTCCGTAGTCGGCGTCCGAAAGCTCCATCCGCTGCCATTCCGTGATTATCGGCTCGCGCGTCCGGTCCCATCCTTCGAGCTTCGCATTCCATTCCCAGCCGTAGACGTTCTCCAACGATCTTGCCGCGATCTCGTCGCCGTCTCGGCTCAGGTCGCAAAGGACCTCATGCTCACGCCCGTTCGGCTCCTTATGGATGATCGTCAGCGGAAGCATTAAAAAACTCCAAGCTCTTCGCCGAAGTCGTCATCTTCGCGCCCCGTGATCAACTCGATCTGAAACGCCGCATCATCAAGTTCGTTCAGGATGAAATCTCGTGATAACCCGGCTGATAGATATACATTAATCAACCTTGCAAGATGGCTCTTGAATCGTGTCTCTGCGCTATAATACTTCGCAAGCAATCCAATCGCCAAAATCCAGGCCGTTTGAATATCCTGCGAAACAGCAGCAAGGAATCGCTGATTTGTCGTTAAAAACTTCCACTCGTCCGAACTGAATCGCTCGGCGAACTTTTGCATTTCAAGTACAGTAGGCATCTCAATAGTCCTCCGCGCTTCCGAAACGGCGCTTGCGTTGCGTGATCTGGTTGCCGCGCTTCAGGCCCTTGCAGAATCCGGCGGCGAAACATACCGCGCTCCAGCCGATAGTCAGCACCAGCCCAGCCACCGGATACCATGTTGGAATCTCGATCATCGCTCGTCCTCCTTGCCGAACCGCACTTCGATCCTGCGCTTGATCTCCTCAACCGTCAGCCAGAACGAAAACAGCATAATTCCCATTGCGCTAATCGCCCACACTGTCACGAAGGCCCATGCAATCTGTATCAGCAACTCTTTCATTTCGATCCCTCCGGTTTGAATTGGTTGAGAAACTCCGTCGTAGTTCCTCGCCACGTGTATCCAGTCGAATAGCGGGACGGATCGGAGAACGTAACAACCTCGCCATCCTCAACCATCGTAACGTAATGGATCAGCTTGGTTTCAGATTGGACCCACCGGCTACCTTGTCGAATTGTCGTCATTTCGCGTGATCCGGCTGGTCGTTGCTCATCTCGTACTGCGCGAACCGCTTTCCGCGCCTCTCGATAAGCTTTGTATGGATCATAAAGCCACGGCGCTTAAGGTCGTAAATCCGCGCTCCAAGACGGAACGATCCGAACTTACGCAGCGCCTCCATCGGTGTAATCCGCCCCTTAGCGCGAAGGTACGCCAAGATCGCGTCGGCCTGGGATTGGGTTGTCGCGCTCATTTCTTCCCATCCGTAATGCGCCGTTTCGTTATTGCCTTCTCCGGTGTGTTTCCACTGATGAGAGAAAGACCATTCTCGCTAGCTTCCACGTCGATCTGCCAACTCCTACCAACCTTGCGGGCGATCAGCTTGTTATTGTGGCACATCTTGCGGACCGTGTAGGTGCTCAAGCCGACGCGCTGACCGAACTTCTCGGCGGACTCGCGAAGTTTCATTTCGCTGCTCCTTTCGCGGGTTTGCGTTTCGCCTTCGGGTGTGTCACACCTTCCGACAAAATTTTTTGCAGTTCGGGGTGGCGGTACAGCAGTTCATTTAGCGCCGCGTTTCGGGTGCGTCTGCGATCACGAACTTTGAACACGTCAATAGCTGCCGCCAACGGATTCTCAATACTGGCTGTGAATCGTACTTGGCTCATGCGGTGAGAGAATGCATTAGGTGTGACACACCTGTCAACAAGGAATTTTACTTCCTCTTCTTTGCTTTGTTTTTGAGCTTCGTTTCGGAAACCTCTTTATGGAATTCCTCTGGAGCAACAGCGATCCCCTCTTTTTCGGCGGACTGCCACAGCAAGAGCCGAATGGCAGTATTCCGATCAAGATTATTGTCGCGAGCATACTTCTCGATTGCCGCCTTTAATTCGTTTTCCGTTGACGCCGTGAAGTGCGTTTTCCCTTTTGATCTCTGGTTTGGCATGACGCGCATGGTGTAACACACCCCGAATTGCGTGTCAACCGGTACGGGGTAATAAACCATTCAAGGATGGCCTGAATCGCGGCCTCGCTTGAGACGCCATTTTTCTCACCCCATTCCTCGATCCCATCGGGAACCTTTATATATACCCTCTTCACTTCCAACCTCCCACCTTGATGGCTTTTGCGATCTGGTACGCCTGGGCACCTGTCACGCATTCGAGGAGGTATTCCGCTAGAGTCGCCTCATCAATTTTCATCACTCGCGCTGCCAGCTTCAGCGCCGCCGGGATTCGCACTTCTCTCTTCATGCGCCCCACGCTAACGGGGGGCATCGGACATGCGATGTCCGACGTACATTTACGTACGTAAAATACTTATTCACATATCGTTGCGCAACGGTGAATAAGTTTCAGTCCGCAGCAAACATCAAAACAACAAACAGCACTACTGGAATAACTAGAACCGCCAATACCAACCATAGGTAAATGGTTTTTTTTGAATCCCTTTCGGCGATTGCCTTATTGCGGTCTTTCATCACCGATTCAACTTCATCACTCCAAAGTGCGAGCAACTTTACGGAATAGACGACAGCGCCAATTATTCCAGCGATAGCCAGCGCCACGAACACAGGGGATATAATTACAATAAAAACGAATCCTGCGCCATCCAGTTTCAATTTATCTGAAATCGCCCATGCAAATGGGAACGAGAACAGATATCCGAATCCGATTATTACCGGCCACGGATTTGAATTTTTATTACCGCTCATCGCCTTACCCTATCCCATATCCACATCACGGCAGACCAGAGCAATTTCCCGATAAGACATAGCAGGATCAGCGGAGACAGGATCACCGAAAGCGCCTCCATGGCTCGCTTTTCGATTGAGAACAGTTTCATAGCGCCCACCACTCTGTGGCTTCCTTTTTCTTCACCGCCCGGGCGTAGTTTTGATGCACCATGTTTGGCGACGTGTGTCCCATCTGGTGAGCCGTCTTCCCCGAATCTTCCCACATGGCGAGATGGTAGCTGGCAAAGGAATGGCGCAAGCAGTTGTGCGGCCAGCCGTCTTCGATGTTGAAAACAGCCTTCGCAATCCTCTTGGCGTGGTAGTGAAACGTAGTCCTGGCAACCGGGATGATTTTCCCGCTCTGGCCCTGCGGGCTATGGCGAATCACCGCCGGGAGCATCGACACGTACCGCTCACGCATTCCTCCCCTGGTCCGCTTGATCGCCTCCCGGGAAACATGGATTTCCTTCTCCTCCAGGTTGACCGCATTCCACGTCATACGCAGAAGTTCCTCAGTGCGTATCCCGGCAAATCCCCCGAGAACGATCCATGAGCGCATATAGACGGGCATCTCCGCAGCGAGGAGCGCCTTCATTTGCGCCACGGTCAAAATCACCTTTGGAGGCTCCCCTTTCTCTGGTTCCTCCATGACGGCGAACGGATTCCCAGCGGCGAACTCATACCGGCCTGCCCAGGCCGCAAAGGATCTGCATGAAGAGTAAATCCCCCAGCGCGTCCGAGGAGCCAGAGGAATGCCCTCTATCCAGCGCCGAGCCTTCAAGGGTGAAATATCGTCGATCGGTAGCCCGCCAAACTCCGACCGGAGCTTTTCGAGGTGGTTCCGGGTCGTATTATACCCGGACTTGTCCTTTCGGGTCTCAAGGTACAAATCCACCAGCCTTGAAACTGATCGCGCACCAGATTTGCGCTCCGTTGAAATATCCAGCCCTCGGGTGCGTTCCTTCTGACGATCAGAGAGCCAGTCCCAAGCGGACATTTCATCTGGAAAAAAGGCGATCTTCCGTTTCCCAGCCCAAGAAGCAGGCAACTCGACCTGCCACCGCTGGCGGGTTTCATTGAATCGCGGCTCGATCGCTGTCTTTTTCGGACGCCCTTTCATCTATTGCGGAAAGTCGCAGAAAGTCGGCGTTTTTGACAGCGGAAAGCCGCGCTTCGCATTGTATCGAAATGCAATTGCTCTCCGCAGAGCCTTTATTCATCAGCCTTCAAGTGTGAAAAGCCTGTATTTAACAGGGTTCTTGGAATGGCTCCTGAGGTAGGATTCGAACCTACGACCAATCGGTTAACAGCCGACCGCTCTACCACTGAGCTACTCAGGAATTCGTTTTCGAGAGCGGGTAAAGAAACGCTTTCCAACCCCTTCATGCAAGCTTTTTTGCAAGATTCTCGTCAGCCACGAGGAAAAGACTCTTTTCCCTCCCGGCTATTTTCATCGGGAAGTTTTTCCGATACCGAAGGCCGATGGAATCGCTGTGGCCTGAAGAGTTGGAACAAGGGCTTATCCCGACCGACGACAACATGGGTATCATGACCCGGGAGCTCGGCCCGGCCGCCCGGGAATTTGTGGCATTGTCGAAATCGGCCACGCGGCCGCTGCTGGACATCGGAGCTGCCTATGGCAATGCTACCTTGCCAGCCCTGAAAAATGGCGCCACGGTCGTGGCGGTCGATCTCTCTCCAACGGAACTGGCCATCCTCCAGCAATCCGCCGGAGCCGAGGAGCAAAAGCGCCTCGTTGTGATGCCTGCCCGTTTCCCGGAGGAACTCAGCCTGCTCGATGCCTCCGTGGCTGGAGTGCTCGGGGGCCAGGTCCTGCATTTTCTCGATGGTCCAAGATTGGAGGAGGCCCTCGGCAGGATCTATCGGTGGTTGATTCCCGGAGGACAGCTTTTCGCCATCACGATCACGCCAAGTCTGAGCTATTACCGAAAGTACTGGGATGAGTTCCACGCTCGGAAAGCCCGAGGCGATCGATGGCCCGGAGTCCTCAATCCCAAGGAAGTCGCCTCCCCGGAATGGCGGGACAGGCTTCCGGATATGATCCACCTCTTTGATAAGGATATCCTCGGGCGAGCCGTGCGCGAGGCCGGCTTTGAAATCGAATCCCTGGAGTATTTCTGCTTTGAAAATTTTCCTGACAAGCACCGGACGGATGGAAGGGAATTCCTGAGCCTTACCGCGATGAAACCACGGTAATTCCGGCTGGCGAACATCCAGGAAATCCGACTAGAGTCCGCACCGATGAGCATCGCAAATCCTTCCCACCACGGGCACAGCAAAAGCTGGCTGATTTTCTCGGGCATTCTCTCCCTCGTCCTCGGCTTCCTTGCGATCAGCTTCCCATATTTCTTTTCGCTCATCGTCACCCAGGTCATCGGTATTTTCTGCCTGGTGAGCGGCTTCGTTTCCCTCGGCCTGGCCATTTCGGGCAAAAAGCCTGATCACCGGATCCTTAATGGCATCGCCGCGCTCATTCGTATCGGCGTGGGCGTTGCCCTGCTGCTTTGCGCCGCCTCGGGAATGAAGGTCATCACGCTGATCTTCGCCGTCTTTCTGATCCTGGAAGGCATCGTCACCACGATCAGCGCCTTCCGGCTGCGCGGTCACGGCGGTTGGGGATTCTTTGTTTTTTCCGGTGTGATCGCATTAGTCCTCGGCGTGATGATCTACTTCCAGTGGCCCGCGAATACGGGTTGGGTGATCGGCACCTTTTACGGGATCAACTCGATCTTCTCCGGCGTCTCGCTCCTCGGCCTCGGATTTGGTGCTCCCAAAGCCTCGGCCTGACCGGAAGAAAACCTACTCCTGCGTTTCCGCAGCGTTGATCGCATCGATCAGCGCTCGGATGCCGCCAAAGTCGTGCTTGGTCGGCGTGAGTACGATGCGGGGCAGATCGGCCAGTTGCACCTCGGCCGCCTCCTCTGGCAAGGCCGGACCCTGCGTGATCGTGCCATCGACGAGCAGAGAGGCAAAGTCGCGATTAAGCGCGTCCAGAGCGGTGTCTGAGAGACGCTGCCGGATGCGGATGACCATGGCCTGCCGCACCCAGCGGTAGGAGTGGAAGTTCTTGTAAAACTGGAGAATCTCCGCCTCGGCTTCCTCGATACTGTGGGTGATCTTGAAGAGATTCAGGTCCGAGGGTGAGATGAGCCCCTGCTGAAGCAAATCCAGCGAGACAAACCTCCGCCATGTCTCCCAGTAGTGGCCATTTGGGCGATCGACAAAGACGATGGGAACGATCGCACTCTTGCCCGTTTGCATGAGGGTCAGCACCTCAAAGCCCTCGTCATGCGTGCCGAATCCTCCAGGGAAAAGCACAAAGGCGTGGGTTTCCTTCACGAAATGCAGCTTGCGGGTAAAAAAGTAGCGAAAATTGATCAGCTTCGGATCGCCATCGATCACCTCATTGGCCCGCTGCTCGAAGGGCAGTCGGATATTCAGCCCAAAGCTCTTCTCCGCACCAGCCCCCTCCTGAGCGGCACCCATGATGCCATCTCCGCCCCCGGTAATGATCATGTATCCATGCTGGACAATGCGCCGGGCAAACTCGCGGGCCAGTTGATACTCCTGGCTCTCGCGTTTCGTCCGGGCGCTGCCGAAGACAGCCACCTTGCGGATGCCGTGATATTTGCTGAAAACACTGGTGGCGTAGCGCAGTTCGCGCACGGCCCGGCTGTAGAGCTTCAGGTCGGCGATGCCGGCTCCGTCGCGTCCGAAACGCAGGACGGTCTCTACCATCTCCTCGAGCAACTCGGCCTGGCGGCCTTGGGCAACATCGGAAATGAGGCTTTTTATCAGGTCTGCTTTCTCTTTATCTTTCATGGCGTACCGAGTTGCTCAAACATCTTCCCTCATCTGCCTTTAGACGCTGAATCCCTCAATTACTGGAAACCATGATCATCGTTCTTCGACCCCACGCCAGCAAGGAACAAATCGACCAGGTGCTTCACGAGGTCGAGGTGCTCGGGTACACGCCCGCACCCATTCATGGAGCGACGCAGACCGTGATCGCCGCCATCGGGGACGAGCGCACCCACGCCAACCTGGAGTCCCTCACCGCCTTTCCCCAGGTCGAGAGCGTCCTGCGCGTCCAGAAGCGTTACAAGCTGGCCAGCCGTGAATCCCATCCGGCCGATACAGTCATCAATGTCGATGGGGTAGAGGTCGGCGGCGGGAAATTTGGCCTCATGGCCGGTCCCTGTTCCGTGGAAAGCGAGGAGCAACTCATGAAGACCGCCCACGCCGTTAAGGCGGCGGGTGCGACCATCCTGCGCGGTGGGGCTTACAAGCCACGCACCTCTCCCTACGAATTCCAGGGCCTCGGCAAGGAAGGTCTGCGACTCCTCGCCCTCGCCCGTAAGGAAACCGGCCTGAAGATCATCACCGAGGTCCTGAGCGAGCGCGATGTGGAGCACGTCGCGGAAACCGCCGACATCCTGCAAATCGGCGCCCGCAATGCGCAGAATTACCAACTCCTCATCGAGGCGGCCAAAAGCGGCAAGGCCGTCCTGCTGAAGCGCGGCATGAGCGAGCGCATCGAGGAGTGGCTCCTCGCCGCCGAGTACCTGCTCGCCCACGGCAACCCGAATGTCTTTCTCTGCGAGCGGGGCATCCGCACCTTTGAAACCTACACTCGCAACACCCTCGACCTCGCCGCCGTGGCGATCGCCAAGAAGGAAAGCCACCTCCCGGTCGTCATCGATCCGAGCCAGGGGTGCGGGCGCGCCGATCTCGTAATCTCGCTCTGCATCGGCGCCGTCGCCATGGGCGCGGACGGTCTCCTCATCGAGGTGCATCCGAACCCTGCCGAGGCGCTCAGCGATGGCCAGCAGCAGGTGGATTTCGCCGGATTCCAGAAACTCGTAGCCTCCATCCAGCCCTTCCTCCAGGCGGTCAATAAATCCGCCGCCTAGATGAATCGCCTTCACGACTGGCTGGCGCGCCATCCGCTGGTGCGCGACGCGATCATTTTCTGCATCCCGGCCCTGCTCTTTGGGGCAGCGCTGCGGTTGATCCTGCTCTATTATTCGCCGCTGGCGTTCTGGAATGCCGACTCGCGTTCCTTCATGGGCTTCACCAATGGCGTGATGACGGAGTGGTATTTCAGCATCAACGAAAAGCGACGGTATCTTTACCCGATTTTCATGCTGCCCATTTCGCTCCTGCCGGGCGGGACGCTGCGATGGCTGAGTTGGATACAAGCCGCTATCGGGCTGCTGACCGTGCTCCCGCTCGCCTACATCGTCCGCAGGGTCTTCACGGGTTGGAAATGGTGGATCATTCCGGTCACCGTGCTCTATGCGGGAATGCCCGTGCTGATCTGGTATGAGCACGAGTTGCTCGCGGATACGCTGACCTTTAACTACACGGTCTGGATCATGGCCGGATGGGTCGCCTGGACCTCGCAAAAAGATCCGGTCCGCGCTCGCCGGCTCTGGTGGTGTTTCTTCGTGCCCTTCGCCATGTTCCTGCTCACCAAGCCGTCCGGAAAATTTCTCTGGCCGGGGCTGGCTATTGGCATCCTGCTTGTACTGGGCTGGCGGGTTCTGAGGTGGCCGCAGTGGGCCGCCATCGCCGCTCTCTTTCTCGTCAGTCTCACCATCGGCGACGAGGATCAGAGTTCCTGGCTGCTTTACACCTCCAACTTCCCCCTCACCCGGCTCGATACTCCTCTCCATGCCGAGTACAAGGCCGAGATCAAGGACTGGGTACAAAAGACCCGCGCCGAGCTGGATGACTACCACCGCACCGAAATGGACGTGCACGACTTCCTCCGGAGCCCGGAGGACCACCCGGAGTATCCTCTCTGGCAAAAGCTGGCCAAGGAAGACGACAAGGGGCTGAACAAGCTCTACCATGAACTGTCCAAGGAGGCTCTCACCTCCAGCCCGCACCTCTTCCTTTACATCGCGCTCACCCGCCTCGCCGGTTCCGCGAACCAGACAGATTTCGACACGGATCGCTTTGAGACATCCTATTACGATGAGAAATTCGAAAAACAGTATGGATCGAAGAGAAACACGCCGAGCATGCTGCGCATCGCCCTGGGGATTCCCAAGGATGAGCCAATGCCGCCGTACTCGACCGTACGCACATGGATCAATCCTCATCCCGATTTTGCCGGAGCCCGTTTCCTGGTCGCCTATTCCGACGCCTATCAACGTGCGGGCGACCTGATTTATCGCCCGAGGGGCAAGCCCTCGACCATGCTGGAATCCCGACCGAGCCTTCTCGGCTGGTGGGTGGTTCTCGGCACGATCCTGTCGCTCTTCAGCCCATGGCGGAACACCATCGGGGTGTGGTCCATCGCCCTGTGGGGCTATGGACTGGCCGTTTTCCTGCTGGGCGTGGAGCTGCACCGCTACTTCACTCCGCTCTGGGCGTTAATTCTCCTGCTCCTCGCCATTCCGCTCGACGGTATTTATCGGCTGGTCTTGCGACGGTTTTCGTAGCGCTCTTTCTGCTTGCTCCGGAGAGTCCGGCCCAGCAGAGCACAAAGTACGTTCCGGCAGCGGTCTCGAGCATCAACTCCTCCGAGATCGCGGACTTTGAAACCTATCCTCCCAACATTCAAAAGCTGATCGAGTCCGCTCTCACGCTCACTCGACAGAACCTCGGCTATCTTTACGGATCAGCCGATCCCGCGCAGAAGGGAATGGACTGCTCCGGCGCGGTGTACTACGTGCTGCGGCAGAACGGCATCAAGGAACCCCCTCGCTCCTCCGCCGCGCAATACGAATGGGCGCGCAAGGCGGGCACCTTTCACCCCGTGACCGGCACCGACCTCTCCGCGCCCGAGTTTGCCGATCTCAAACCCGGCGACCTGCTCTTCTGGAATGGTACGTACAACGCTGGAAAAGACCTTCCGGCCACCCACGCCATGTTTTACCTCGGCAAGGCAAAATCCGACGGCCTACCGTTGATGGTCGGCTCTAGCGACGGCCGGCGATATCGGGACAAGCGCCGCGATGGCGTCAGTGTCTTTGACTTCCGCCTGCCCAAACCCGGCAGCAAGAGCCGGTTCATCGGCTATGCGCGCATCCCGGGATTGCAATAGGACTTGCAAAGTTGCGCCGAAACCGACGTATCATCGCCGGGTGTTTCAGGTAATTTTCAACTCGATCAGCGCCGCCGAGATGGCAGCCCTCCCAAAGGAGCTGCAGCTCGACCTGCTGGCGGAGTTTCACTTCCTCCCGAGCGATCTCGAGGATCTCGACCGCAGTCGCTTCGGCAAGGTGCGCCGCGACGGACGCAGTCTCCACCGCTACCGTGCGACTGACTACCGGATTTATTTCGAGAAACACCCCGACGGCATCCTGATCCACCGCGTGCTCCACAAGAACACGATCCGCGACTTTCTCTATCGCTCAAACCTCCCCGTGGATGAAGAGGACGCCCAACTGGGCGAAGCGAAGGAATTCTGGAAGCTCATCGAGGAGGCGGAGAAAAAAGCGTGAGCATCTTCGCCAGCGAAGCCGAGCGTCAGGATTTCTTCCCCGTCGCCCGCCACCAGATTTTCCTCGGCCACGGCGGCGTGACCGCCCTGCCCCGCTGTGCGGCGGATGCCATGATCGCACACGTGCATGCGAGCTGCCAGAATCACCAGGAATTTGGCGAGGTCCTGCGCGACATCGATGCCTGCCGCGCCCTCTGCGCCCGCACCATCGGCGCGGACAAGTCCGAGATCGCGCTACTCGGCCCGACCTCGCTCGGGCTCAGCCTGTTTGCCAATGGCTTGAAATGGGAAGCCGGAGACGAACTCGTCTGCTACCAGGACGACTACCCTTCCAACGTCTACCCGTGGACCGCGCTCCGCGAAAAAGGTGTCGTCGTTCGCTTTGTCCAGCCCGACCGCCCGGGCCATATCACCATCGCCGATGTGGAAAACGCTCTCACCGAGCGTACCAAGCTCGTCGCCCTCGCATCCTGTCATTTCCTCACCGGCTGGCGCATCGACATCAACGCCATCGGCCAGATGCTCCACGCCCGCGGCATCCTGTTTTCCGTCGACGGTATCCAGACCATTGGAGCCTTCCCGACCCCCGTGGAGCACGTCGATTTCCTGAGCGCCGACGCCCACAAGTGGATGCTCGGGCCCATGGCCATCGGCATCGTTTATGTCGCGAAGCGCAACTTCGCGATCTGCCAGCCCACGCTCCTCGGCGCGTGGAATGTCCGCTCGCCCAATTTCCTCACCCAGCCTGATCTCAGCTTTCCCGAGACCGCCCAGCGCTATGAACCTGGGGTGCTCAATGCCACCGGTATGTATGGCATGCACGCCAGCCTGAAGATGCTGGAGGAGGTCGGCGCGGAAACCGTTTCACGCCTGATCCTCGACGTGCGCGATTATCTGGAGGCTGGCCTGACGCAACTCGGTTTTGAATTTCTCTCGCCTCCGGCCTCCGAGCCGATGCGCAGCGGCATCCTTACCGCAAGGCACGAAAAAGTTCAGGGAGCGGAGCTTTTCTTGGCACTGGAGAAGAATCGTATTACCGCGTCCCTGCGCATGGAGCGCAACTCCGGCGAGTGGCTGCGCTTCAGCCCGCACTTCTACAATACTCGGGCCGAGATGGACCGCGTACTTGAGGTGCTCAGCGCAGCGCTGTAGCGCCCTGGTGCTTCGCAAACATCTGAAGTGTCCACTCCCGCTCCGTCGCATGATCGATCATGGGCGCGGGATAGCCGAGCGCGATGGGGAGGCCGGATGCAGGCGCCACGTGCAGCTTCTCAGCAGGTAGATCGCGGAGTTCGGGCACCCATTGCTTGATATAGGCCGCATCGGGGTCAAAGCGTGCTGACTGCGTCCAGGGATTCTGGATGCGGAAATACGGTGCGGCATCTGCTCCTGTTCCCGCGCTCCATTGCCAGCCACCATTGTTGCTGGCGATCTCGCCGTCCGTGAGCTGCCGCATGAAATACGCCTCCCCCTCGCGCCAGTCGATGTGCAGGTCCTTGGTCAGAAACATCGCCGTGATCATGCGGGCACGATTGTGCATGAAGCCCGTCTGCGCCAGCTGCCGCATGGCCGCATCCACCACGGGAAACCCTGTCTCGCCTGCACACCACCGGTCAAAGGCCGCAGGATCGCTTTTCCAACGCATACCGCGAAACTTCGGATTAAACGAATCCTCCAGCACTTCCGGATAATGCCAGAGGATTTGCTGGTAAAACTCCCGCCAGATCAATTCGCCGACATACTTTGCAGCGTTGTCCCGCTGCGTCGCCGGGAGTGTCTCCATCTTCTCCCGGCACCTCCCGAAAAGCTCGCGAATGGAGATCAGTCCATACCGCAGATCCTGCGAGAGTCGGGAGGTGCCCGACAGGTCGAGCCGGTCGCGCACTGCCCCGTACGATGCAAGACCGGAAGCGACAAGGGCCGCCATGCGTTTACGCGCCGCATCCTCACCTCCCGCAATCACCTGCGCATCCAGCGCTATACGCCATGTCTCCAGCGTGGGTACGGACTCGCTGCGAATGCCCCCAGGAGTTCGCAACTTTGACACTCTCGCAACAGGCTTGTCTTTCGGCAGCTTCGCCCACGCTCGGGAATATGGTGTGAAAACCCGGTACGGCTCCGAAGATCCCGTTAGCACCTCGTCCCGCTCGTGGAGACACGCATCCTTGCAGGCCCTCACTTCGAAACCCTGCGCCGCTCCGACGCGGACCAGTTCCTCTTCCACCTCCCGGCCAAATGGATCGGGATCACGGTTGAAATAAACGGCCTCCGCCTTCGTCTCCTTCACAAGCAGAGCGAGTTCCCGCACCGCATTTCCCTGGCGGAAAATCAGCCTCCCGCCCGCTTGTTCGATCCGCTCCGCCAACTCTGCGAGCGACTGGCAGAGAAACTCCTGCCGATTCGGCCCCGTCCAGCGATGCTCTCCCTTCCACTCGGAGATGACATAGACGGGTATCACCTCTTCTGCCGAATCCACCGCCTGGCGCAGGGCCGTATTGTCGTGCAGGCGCAGATCGCGCCGAAACCAGTGGAGAGTTCGCTTCATATCCCGTTTACGCTTCTAGCCGGGATCTGGAGACAAAAAAAGCGGGGCCGCTTTTGACACGGCCCCGCCTCTCTCATCACCAACCAACTTTACACCAAAAACTCACACAAGAGCCTCGACCTTCGGGCGCTCCTTCTTGCTGAGCGCGCGGCGCAGCTTGTGCAGCGCGATGTTCTGCAGCTGCCGGATGCGCTCGCGGGTCACTCCAAACTTCTCTCCCACTTCTTCCAGCGTCTTCGGCTTCTGGCCGTCGAGCCCGAAGCGGGAGTTGATGATCTTGCGTTCGCGGTCGTCGAGGACGTCGAGCAGTTCACCCACCTCTTCGCGCATATCCTTGTCGCGCAGGGTCTCGAACGGATCGTCCGCTTCCTCATCGCCCACGATTTCGCCAAATTCCGTCGAATCATCGTCGCCGATCGGCTGGTCAAGCGAAGCGGGTCTCACCGCCGCGCTCTTGAGCTGCGTGATCTTGGACGAGGAAAGGCCGATCTCTTCCGCGAGTTCGTCATCGGTCGGTTCGCGACCGAGTTCCTCAGTCATCTGCATCGCGACACGGCGCATCTTGCCGATCTTGTCGACGAGGTGAACCGGCAGACGGATCGTCTTGCTCTGGTTCGCCAAGGCGCGCTTGATCGACTGCTTGATCCACCAGGCGGCGTACGTGCTGAGTTTTCCACCTTTCTTCGGGTCGAAGCGCTCCACCGCCTTCATCAGGCCGATGTTGCCTTCGGAAATTAAATCGAGTAGCGGCAGGCCCAGATTCGCGTAGTCGCGCGCGATCTTCACGACGAGGCGAAGATTCGAACGCACCATCTCGGCACGGGCTTGCTGGTCGCCCTTTTTGATCCGGCGCGCGAGTTTGACCTCCTGCTCAGGGGTGAGCAGCGGAAACTGGGCGATTTCGCGCAAATAAAGCTGAAAGCCGGTCTCGTTGTCTTCTACAGCCATGGTATTTGGTCCTCTATTGTAAGTAACGCTGGGTCCAAGGGTTTTGGTTCGGTTTTTTTGGTCCTTCGCATTACTTAACTCACTTAACTATTTGACACGGCAGCCGCTCAGACGTTCAAAAAAGAAACGCGGGCGTTCAAAAATTTGTTACTTCCATGCAACCCCCTTTCCAACAGACACTTAAAACAAAAATTCGCCCTCAAAAATAGGCTGGAGCGAAAAGAAAAAAAAGGATTCAACAGGGTCTGCATGGCGAGGAATTTTTCGGAACTGACGGAACAGGAGATCCTGGCCCTGGCGATCTCGCTGGAGGAGGACGACTCACGCATCTACGGGGACTTTGCGGATCGGCTCAAGACCAGCTATCCCGACACAGCGAAGCTCCTGACCACTATGCAACAGGAGGAGATCGTCCATGCCCGCCGCCTGATGGAGATGTTCAAGAAGGCCTACGGCGACCACATTCCATTCGTACAACGCGATGCGGTCAAAGGATTTATCAAGCGAAAGCCGATCTGGCTCAATAAAGTGCTCACCGTGAATCAAGTCCGCCGCGAGGTAGAGCTCATGGAGCACGAGTCGCTCAATTTTTACCAAACCGCCGCCAAGCGCACGACGAACCTCGACGTCCGCCGCCTCCTCGATGATCTGGCTAGCGCCGAGCAGGATCACGAGGACCTGGCAGTCAAGCTGACCAACGAGCTTTCCGCCTCCGGCGCGCTCAAGGAGGAGGAAGCCACGAATCGCCGCGCCTTCGTCCTTCAGGTCATTCAGCCGGGTCTGGCTGGCCTCATGGATGGCTCGGTTTCCACGCTCGCGCCGGTCTTCGCCGCCGCTTTCGCCACGGGGCAGAGTAAAGACGCTTTTATCGTCGGCATGGCAGCTTCCTTGGGAGCAGGCATCAGCATGGGCTTCGCCGAGGCTCTCTCGGATGACGGCGTGCTGAGCGGACGTGGCCGCCCGTACATCCGGGGCGCCGTGTGCGGACTGATGACGACCATGGGCGGCATCGGGCATACCCTGCCCTTCCTTATCGAGGACTTCCGGCTGGCCACGTTCGTCGCCATTCTCGTGGTGGCAGTGGAACTCGCCGCCATCTCGTGGATCCGCCATAAATACATGGATACTCCGCTCATGCAGGCCGCTTTTCAGGTGGTCGTGGGCGGCGTGCTGGTATTTATCACCGGAATTCTCATCGGTTCGGCCGGATAGAGCGTATCGTCCTTCATGTCCGCCTCCACACTACCTGCCCTGAGCGATTCCGCTCTCGTGATCGTTGGCCATGGTTCCACGCTGAACCCCGACTCCAGCGCGCCGACCTACGACCACGCCCGCGCCATTGCCGAAAGAGGCATCTTTCGCGAGGTGCACACCTGCTACTGGAAGGAGGAACCCTCCATGCGGGAGGTACTCTGGATGGTGGAGAGCGACGAGGTTTTTATCGTGCCCAACTTCATCAGCGAGGGATACTTCACCCAGACGGTGATCCCTCGTGAATTCGGCCTCGTCGGCCCGGTCACGGAGCGCAATGGCAAGGTCATTCGGTACTGCCAGCCGGTCGGCAGCCATCCGCATATGACAGATGCCCTGCTCCATCGGGCTCGAGAGGTTGCGCCGGGGGTGCGGCCAGCAGAAACCAGCCTCTTCATCGTCGGTCACGGGACGAACCTCAACGACAACTCCGCCAAGGCCGCCAAGGACCAGGTCCGCATGATCTCGGCGCTCGGCGAGTATGCCGAGGTGATCTCTTCCTATATGGAGGAGGCTCCGCTCATCTCCGAGTGGGCCAACCTTGCCAGCGCGCCCAATGTGGTCGTGGTCCCTTTTTTCATCTCCGATGGCCTGCATAGCTATGAGGATATTCCCGTCCTGCTCGGCATCGAAAAGGAGGGCGGCGTAGCCGCGAGTCAGGCTGAGGTTTTCCGACGCAATCCCTACCACCTCCATGGTAAACAACTCTATTACGCGAGCGCCATCGGCACTGAGCCGCTGATCGCCGAGGTGATCCTCGATCAGGTGAAAGCGTGGTATGAGGAGAATGACTGATTGAGTCGGGCGGGCTGTTGAATATCTTGCCTCTCATGGTCAGGCTACTTCTTCTTTGCGCCATCCTTGCCAGCCTGTCTCTGCCGGTGTGGGCTCAGGACGAAAAAGCCAAGCCACAGGAGGTGACCAAACTCGATGGCGGGAAGATCCTCGGAATCGTCGAAATCACCGACGACTACACCATACGCATCTCAAGCGAGACGGGATTGCAGAAGATCCCGATCGCGCTGCTCTCCCAGGCGGACTTTGAGAAATTCACAAGGACCAAGGACCGAAGTCAGGACGGACGCCTCTGGTCGGAACGAAAAGCCGCTCTCGAGGAGAATCGATCCCAAAACAAGGAGAAATCGGGCGAGATCGAGATTCGGCTCGGCGAGATTGCGGCCTTCCAACCGCTCATCGATGCTTATGAGAAGAGCCTGGCGGATAAAAAGAAATCCCCCGAATCCCCCAAACCCGGATCGGAGAACACCGACTTCCTGGCTCCCGTACAAAGTCTCTTTTCCGGCCCCGGCACCACACTCGGCGGCGTACCCGGAGCTGGCGCTGCTGGTTCTGTTATCGCACCAGCCGTCTCGACTGGCGCCGGAGCATTGCAATCACTCGCGCCAGCAGCTCCCTAGACTTCCTGGGCAGACTTGCGGAACTCCGTAGGTGACTGGCCCGTAAGGACGCGGAATTGACGATTAAAATGCGTCAGTGACTGAAACCCGACCTGATAAGCGATTTCGCTGATCCGGAGATCGGCGTGGAGCAGAAGCGCCTTGGCCTTCTCGATGCGGACACGTCCAAGGTAGTCTGTAAACGTCATCCCGGTGGCCTTCTTGAACATCTTGCAGAAGTAAAACGTGGAGACATGCAGCGTCTCCGCCAGTTTTGTCAGCGTCAGGGGATCCGAATGGTTGTCGTTGATATAGCTCCTCGCCCGGCGAACCATCGGCGGCTCCTTCTCCTCCTCGATCAGGACGAGCTGGTTGGCCACTTCCGAGAGATGATTAGCAAAGATCTCCAGCAAGCGGATCATCGATTCATATTGCGTCTTTTTCAGGACGCGGGAGTGATAGTAGGCCTCGTGGAGCTTGCCGAGGTCCACATCGGACCCCCACTTGATCAACTGCTCGGTGATCTTCTTGAACTTGCCACTGTTCGGCTCCTGCATGGCGATCTGACCCGTCTGCAAATACCCGACCACCTTGTCGCCCACGCGAATCGGCACGGCGGTATCGTATAAACCGGCAAAGCACTTTACCGTGCGGCTCTCTTCTCCTGTCGGATCACAGATCAGATCCTGGCTCTGCAGGCACTGCGCACACGCCTTGCTCGAATCGGCCAGCAGAGCGCAAAACGGGTTCTCTTTCGGCTTCCCGTGCAGGAAAAACTTCCACCCATCGCGAGCTCTCAGAGCGAGAGGAAGATCCGTCGCCTCACTAAAAGCACGCTCATAATCCCGGTAGATCTTGGACCTACTGAGCTTTTGCAAGACTTCCTGAGACGGCAGCATCCCGGAAATCTACCTCCCGTTTCGTTACGGATCAAGCGGCGAAGGGCAAGGCATGGCTGACAAGCGCCAATCCACGTGGAGAAAAAAACGGCATTCCCCCTGTAGCGTGAGAACGCTCCGACCCCTTAACCCCCTGCCACTCAATCTCCCCCAATGAGTTCCTGGATCAGTCACTTCTCGACCTCCCATCCTGTCCCTTTCACCATTCTCGCCCTGAGCGTAGCCTGCTTTATCGGTATCCTGATCGGAAACATCCGGTTCAAAGGTTTGAGTATGGGCATCGCTGGCGTCCTGTTTTCCAGCCTTATCCTGGGTCACTTTGGAGCCACACCCAACGCCCACATCCTCGAGTTCGTTCGAGACTTCGGGCTGGTGCTCTTTGTCTACGCCATTGGGATCAAGGTGGGGCCCGGCTTCTTTCGCTCCCTCCGCAAAAGGGGACTGGTGCTCAACATCCTGGCGGTCACCATCGTCCTTTCGGGAGCCGCCATCGCGGTCCTGATCAGTAAGGTGCTTGGCATCGACATTGTCGCTGCGGTGGGCATTTTCTCAGGCGCAACCACCAATACGCCATCACTCGGGGCCACCCAGGAGACGCTCAAGACTCTTGCTATCGTGGGCGACCGGGCGACCCTGCCGACACTCGGCTATGCCGTGTGTTATCCCTTCGGCATTATCGGCATCATCCTGGTAATGATGATTCTCCGGGCACTCCGCCGGGTGAACCTCGACGACGACATTGCCGAGGTCACCGAGCAGGACAAACTCGCAGCTGCCCTGGAGCGCCGGAATGTCGAGATCACCGCGCTCCCCGCTGAGGGCGTCAGCGCGGAGAAGATCTCGCTTCAGTACCAGATCACCATCTCGCGCATCCTTCTCCCCGGCCAAGTATCGCCGACCGTCGTCACACCCGGCACAACCATTCACCCTGGCGCCGTGGTCCTTGCCGTGGGCACTCCGGAGAAGCTGGATGGCTTTGTGTCAGCAGCGGGCCGGAAGTCCGAAGCCGATCTCATGAGCATGCCCGGACCCGTGGTTTTCCGCCGCATGGTGGTCACCCGTGAGGATCTTTCGGGCAAGACTTTGGGCGAGCTCCGCCTTGAATACGGCGACGACGTCACCATCACGCGCGTCCAGCGCCAAGACATCGAAATCGTCGCCCATCCTCTCCTGAAGCTCCAGTTCGGCGACGTGATCCAGGCCGTCGGTCATGAGGAAAATCTCGCCGTGGTGGAGCGTGTTATCGGCAACTCCAAGGAGGCGCTCAACCACCTGAACCTCGTGCCCGTCTTCATCGGCATCACCATCGGCGTCTTGATCGGGATGATTCCGGTGCCTGTGCCCGGCGTTCCCTCCCCGATCAAGCTGGGTCTCGCAGGCGGGTCCCTCGTCACCGCTTTGATCTTCGGCCATTTCGGCTGCATCGGGCGCATGTCATGGACCATGCCCGCCGCCGCCAACAACGCGCTCAAGGATCTCGGCATCACCCTTTTCCTCGCAGCGGTCGGCCTCAAGGCTGGTGGACGATTTATCGAGACGCTCATGGACGGTGCCGGCCTCGTTTGGATGGGCTGCGGAGCGATCATCACTTTTGTCCCGCTCTTCGTCGTAGGTCTCTTTGCCTCGATCGTTCTCAAGATGAATTTCGTCCGCATCTGCGGCCTCGTGAGCGGCAGCATGACCGATCCTCCGGCTCTTTCCTTCGCCACCTCGATGACCAGGAGCGATACGCCGGTGATCTCCTACGCCACGGTTTATCCCATCACGATGATCTGCCGCATCATCATCGTGCAGGTCATTCTGCTCGTCTTCGAATAAACCTGCGAAAAGGCTTTCAAACAAAAGGCCCGCACCTTCCGACGAAGGGCGGGCCTTTTTTTTTAAATCTCGGCGGGGATCTAGGCTTCCTGCTGCGCGAGGTCTTTTACGCTCACCTGCCAGCGCAGGCTGGATTGCGGGATGCAGCACTCAATGTACTCCACCACCGTACGTACCACAGTCACACCGGGCCGCTCCGTGAAGTTGTTTAGGAAATATGCGTGCGTCTTGTCCTCGATCGACCGCCAGATCTTCTTGATTAGCGTCGTATCGACAACCACATCGGCTTTGCCAGTCAGATTGAGAATAAGGCTCAGATCGGAGCTCGAGAACATCCAGTTTACGTAAGGATTCTTCTCGATATGCCGGAGCTTACGACTCTTCGGTGCGGTGAGAGTGTAGATCTCTGGAAAGTTTTCAAACGACGTCGTCGCCATCCAGCGGGCACGTGGTACGCCGTGCTCGTCCACCGTGGTGAGAATGCCGGGGTGATTTCCGTCGATCAGTTGGCGAGCGATGCCGAGCACATCGTCGCTGTCCTCAATATTGAAGTTTCCTTCTTTTTCAGGCTTCCAGGTCGACAGGGGGTAAATGGGATCTTTCATATGCCGAGTCCTCTATGAGGATATTACCGCTCATCCGGTAATAAGCCAATCATAGATTGGCCTGGAAAATCTGAGGCCGGGCAGAAAATTACAAAAAAACCGCCTCACGGGGTGTACACACAGTTGCCAAGTCGCGCCGCCTGAGGTATACAAACCCCTCCCCTGTAAAGGATGGGTGGCAGAGTGGTCGATTGCGCACGCTTGGAAAGCGTGTGTACCGCAAGGTACCCAGGGTTCGAATCCCTGCCCATCCGCCAGTTTCCCATATCCCACGCTCTCTCCCGCCAGGAAAACACCTGGGGCTTGTGAGCGATGTCTGGATCAATATAGGCAAGGACAGTGCCTTGCGCCTCTTTCGCTCTATACAAAAAAAACGCGGGAATCGTTGTCTCGATTCCCGCGCAGAAAGAACAAGCTCCGCTACTCGTTTAGTCGAGCGACGAAATGCGATGGAAGAGCGCTTTGCGCTCGGCGATCTGCTCGTGGGTAAGCGTTTTCAGACGCTCCAGGCTGAAGGCCTCGACATTGAAGCTCGCGAGCACACTGCCGTGTACCACGGCCTGCTTGATTTGCGAGAAGGTGATTTCCGTCTCGCCCGATTTCGCAAGATAACCCGCGAGACCGCCGGCAAAGGTGTCGCCCGCGCCGGTGGGATCGTGGATGTCTTCCAGCGGAAAGGCCGGACAGCTGAAGAACTGGCCGTCATCACCGAAGAGCAGGCAGCCATGCTCACCTTTCTTCACAGCGACATAGCGAGGTCCGAGCTCCTGAAGCTTGCGTCCGGCCTTGATCAGGCTGGTGAGACCGGTGAGCTGGCGAGCCTCGCCGTCATTGAGGATCAGCATATGGACACGCGAAAGGAGCTCGATCAGGCGCTCCTTGGCGATGTTGATCCAGAGATCCATCGTGTCGGCGATAACGAAGCGCGGGAGCTTCACCTGATCGAGGACATGGTGCTGGAGGTCCGGCGCGATGTTGGCGAGCAGGATGATCGGAGTTTCCTTGTAGGAATCCGGGAGTGTCGGCGTGAAGTGCTCAAAGACATTGAGCGCCACAGAGCGGGTTTCGCGGGTGTTGAGATCCCAAAGGTACTCGCCCGACCAGCGGAAAGTCTGGCCAGGGACGCGCTGGAGACCGGCGAGATCGATGGACCGCTTTTCAAAAAGCTCCACATGCTCGGCCGGGAAGTCTTCACCGACAATGCCGACAAGATTTACCGGGCTGGAGAAGCTCGCCGCCACGGCGGAATAGGACGCGGAACCGCCGAGGAGATTGGCGTGTTCCTCCACAGGAGTCTTGATGTCATCAAGCGCTATCGAACCAACGATCAGAACGGACATAAGCCCGGGAGATTGCCCACAATCCCCCGGGAAGCGCGAGGAAAAAGCGCCCGGCAATCCCGTCGCTATTTGGGAACAATCACCACGGCCGTGCCGTAGCAAAGCACCTCGGTAGCTCCTCCTTGAGTTCCAACCTCGGAGGACTCATAGCGGACACCCACGACCGCATTGGCTCCAACTTGGGCAGCGTGAGCCACCAGTTCATCATATGCGTGCTGACGGGCCTGCTCACACATCTCGATATAAGCGCCGATCTTGCCGCCGATGATGCTCTTCAGACCACCAACGAACCCTTGAGCAATGGTCGGAGTACGAACGGTGATGCCGCGGACGAGGCCCTTGTACTCCGCAATGCGATAGCCATCGATGTCAAAAGTGGTCGTAGTGATCATAGGGTGGAACAAATCTGGGCGACTTTTACCCGGCTCGAGAGCTTTCAACAACACCGGAATCGCACCGTTTTTGTAAAAAAAGAAAAGGGGCCTTGGATCACCAAGGCCCCTTTTAAAACTTCTATCCCCTACCACTCCTGCGGCTCGAGGAAGCCCTCAAGCTGACGGATACGAGTCGGGTGACGCATTTTGCGAAGCGCCTTGGCTTCAATCTGACGAATACGCTCGCGGGTGACCTTGAACTGGCGACCCACCTCCTCAAGGGTGCGGCTATAGCCGTCCACGAGACCGAAGCGCTGCTCGAGCACCTGGCGCTCACGCTCAGTGAGGGTGTCGAGGACGTCCTTGATCTTGTCTTTGAGCAGTACGATGGCTGCCTGATCCGCCGGGTTTTCCGCGCCCTTGTCCTCGATGAAATCACCGAAGCTGGTGTCGTCGGAATCGCCGACCGGAGCCTGAAGCGAGATCGGCTGCTGCGCCATCTTGAGCACGGCGCGGACACGCTCGACCGGGAGTTGGATTTCCTCGGAAATCTCCTCCGGCACGGGTTCGCGGCCGTATTCCTGCACGAGCTGCTTTTGCACGCGAATCAGCTTGTTGATCGTCTCGATCATGTGCACCGGGATACGAATGGTGCGCGCCTGGTCGGCGATGGATCGGGTGATAGCCTGACGAATCCACCATGTCGCGTACGTGGAGAACTTGTAACCTCGGCGATACTCGAACTTCTCGACCGCCTTCATGAGTCCCATGTTCCCCTCCTGGATCAGATCGAGGAAGGAAAGGCCGCGGTTCGTGTACTTCTTCGCGATGGAAATAACGAGACGAAGGTTGGCTTCGACCATCTCGGTCTTGGCCTTGAGCGCCTTGCGATGCCAGCTCTTGAGCTCCTTGTGCTTGCCGACGAGTTCCTCGCCGCCCATCCAGTTGCGGAGCTGCATGTCCTTGAGCTGCTGGCTCAAGTGGCGGCGCACCTTGGACTCGGGGTCCTTGGCGTGCTTTTCATGCTCGTGCACAAGGTTGTTGTGCGCGCGGATGTTCTCATCCGCGAGGCCGACGAAGTCCTCTACGACTTTCTGCTTGAAGTAAAACTTGGGATAGAGCTTCTGCAGGGCGGACAGCGCCTTTTCGAAATTGCGCAGGGCATCCTGCGAGGCTTTGTGACCGGCGATTTCGTCGCGGTAGATGTCTGCAACGGTATCGGTCTGCTTTTTGACCTGCTGGCAAAGACGCGGGAGCGTCTTCATGTAGCGCTCGCGGCTCTCGATCTTCTTGTCGAGGATCACGCGGTCAAAGCGCTCGCGCATGTCGATCAGCTTCTGGGCGAGATCGAGGTGGGCTCGGGAAATGAACCCGAACTGGTAAAGAATCTCCTGCACCTTGAGCTCGGCTTCCTCGATGCGCTTGGAGATTTCCACCTCCTGCTCACGGGTGAGCAGCGGCACCTGACCCATCTGCTTAAGGTACATGCGGACGGGGTCGTCGAGGATATCGAGCTTGCTGTCGGACTTTTCGTCCTTTTCCTCGTCGTCGTCGCTGTCCTTGCGGACGTCCTTGACGCGGTCGACATCGGAGGAGTCGATGATCTCGATCTCCACTGCGCGGAGCTGGGTGATGACCGACTCAATGCTATCCGGATCGTTGATACCCTCGGGGAGGGCCTCATCGAGGTCATCAAAAGTGACATAACCCTGCTCCTTCGCCAGCTTGATCAGCTCGCGAACTTTTTCCTGCAGGGCTTTCTGCGCATCCTGCGCCGCAGGCGTCGCCGCCTCGGCCGCCGGAGCGACATCATGCTTGTCCGCCTTCTTGGAGGAGGCGGAAGGTTTGGTTTGGCCCGAAGCCTTTGCTCCCTTTACCACCTGCTCGCCATCAGGCTCGGAAGCCTTGGCGGTCTTGGATGGTTTTTCAGGGGCAGCTTTCTTGGCTGTTTTGGTAGCCTGTGCTTTTGGGGCTTTTTCAGGCGTGCTCTTGGTTGGTTTGCTAGAAGTTTTCAACGCGGCCAGTCGTTCTTCGATGCTTCGGGACGAGCCGTTAACCGTCCGACAGACAGCTTTGCAGGTCAAGGATTTGTTTACTGAGTTCTGCAATAAGGCCTTGGAGCCGGATTTGATCCTCCAAACCCAGACCCGCCTCCCGGAGGCGAATCTTGGTCGCCTCGCGCTTCGCCACGAGGGAATGAGAGGCCAGCCCCACCCATCCGCTACGCACGAGATCCATGGGATTCTCGGGAAGGCGATCCAGGTCGAGCGTGTTAATCGTCGCCTCTTCCGACGCATTCAACTGGGCGGTAAAGACCGCCCGACTCGCTGGATTTTCGATATCCTGCGACGCAAATACGATCTTTTCCAAGATGTCCCCCCCCTCTCCCAATTCCCGGAGTGGCGGCGTGGTCTGGCCTTTCAGCCAGGCCCGGATATCGGGAGACGCCAAAGACAGCCGGGCGAGCATGCGCACGCCCTCGGCCATCTCGCGAGGACGCGCCACCGTGGCCTCAGGCGAAGCCTCAGGGGTAGATTGCGACGCCGGGGCGTTTTTCATATGGGAGGAAAACGCCGCCTCCGTGATTCCAATCCGGCTGCAGATCTTCCGGGCGGTGGATTCCCGCAATACCGGGTCGGAGATCATGGCGACAAAAGGACCCAACTTGCGTGCGGCAGCGGTGATCTTGGCCGGATCGAGCATGGCTCCGCTCTCCGCCATCCGCTCAAGGGCGTGGTCAAAGTAGTTCAGCGCCCCGCCAATGGCGGTTTGAAACGCTCCAGCCCCCAGCTTGCGAATCATTGAGTCGGGATCCTCCCCGGCAGGCAATCGGGCCACGCGCACATCCATGCCGCAATCCAACAACGCCGGAAGCGACCGGGTCACGGCCTCCTGCCCGGCCCGGTCGGAGTCGAAGCACAGCGTCACGCTCTCGACGAAACGGCGAAGCAGTCGCGCCTGATCGGGAGTAAAGGCCGTTCCCTGCGGCGCGATAACATTCTGGACGCCACTTTCGTACGCACTGATCAGGTCGATCTGGCCCTCGCAAACAATGGCTGAACCAGCCTCGATCAAGGCGCGCTTGGTCTTGTGCAGGCCGTAAAGCACCTTGCCCTTGATAAAAAGCGGGGTCTCCGGGGAATTCACGTACTTGGCGGTTTTTGCCTCCGCATCGAGAACGCGCCCGCTGAAGCCGATCACCTCGCCATAGTCGCTGTAGATCGGGAACATGACCCGCCCGCGAAAGCGCGCGTAAAAATGTCCATCGCTCTCACCGCTTTCGTCCTCCCTGCTGGAAACCAGACCGCTCTGCGCAATCTCCTCCGTCGAGTAGCGCTTTTCCTTCAGGAAATAGAGCAAGGCGTCCCAGGAGTCGGGGGCAAACCCGAGCTGCCAGGATTTTGCGATCTCGCCATTGATCCCGCGAGATTTCAGGTAATCCCGGGCGACCTGCGCCGCGGGTGTCTTCAAGAGATGATGATGAAACCACGCGGCTGCATCCGCATGCATGCCCAGCAGACGCTTCCGCAAATCGGCACGTCGATCATCCTCCGGCCCGCCGGCCTCCTCCACGATCGGAACTCCCGCCCGCTGGGCCAGACGCCGCACGGCACTCGGAAAGTCGATGTGCTCGTAATCCATGACAAATCGGAACACATTGCCCCCCGCCCCGCAGCCAAAACAGTGAAAGGTCTGTCTCTGCGGGTTTACATGAAAAGATGGCGTCTTCTCCTTGTGAAACGGGCAGATCGCCCGATAGCTCGTGCCCGCGCGCTTCAGCGGAAAATACGAACCGATGACCTCGACGATGTCACACGTCTCGGCAACACGCTGGATGGATTCTTCGGCAATGCGGGGCACCACTCCAGAATGCCGAGGTCGCGGGGAAGGAAAAGGGGAATCTACAGGAACTCGTAACTTCCCCTCCCGACAAAAAAGAAACGGGCCGACAGATCGCTCCATCGGCCCGTAAAAATACACTCCCGGGGTCTAGCGACCTATCTTGCGGAGCGGCAGACCCGAGAGGAGGTTGCGCTCGATCTTCTCAAGCGACACTCCCTTGGTTTCCGGCACAAAGAACAGGAAGAAGATGATGAACAGGACGTTCATTCCACCGTAGAGCAGGAAGGTATTGCCCGGCCCAAAGTTGTTGATGAGCGTCAGGAAGGTCATGCCAACGATGGCGTTGACGATCCAGTTCGTACCCGTGCTGAAGGTGACACCGAGGTCGCGACCAGCCAGCGGATAAATCTCGGAGCAAAGCACCCAGATGATCGGCCCGGCACTCATGGCGAAGCCCACGATGAAAACCAGAAGGGCAAAGATCGCCGGATACGCGAGATCGGGATTTGTCAACACGGTGACGGTTTCCATGACGCCTGCAGCGTTCGGAGCCGTATGAGACTGCCCGCCAATCGCGAAGAGTCCTCCCACGGTCAGCAGGGCCACACCCATCGTGACAAAACCGGCGTACATGATCGGCTTGCGGCCGAGCCGATCGACAAAGGCGATGGCGATGAAGGTCGCGAGGACGTTTGTGACGCCCACGATCACTGTGCCCCACATCTGCTCATTCGTACTCTCAAAGCCCGCCATGCCAAAGATGCGGGGCGCGTAGTACATGATCACGTTGATGCCAGTGAGCTGCTGGATGATCTGCAATCCCACGCCAAGCGCGATGGCCCGGCGAAAGTTGCCATTTTGCATGAAAAGCTGGAAGCCATTCTGCTTCACCTTCACGCTGTCCTCGATCTCCTGTACTTCCGCGGCAATCTCCGCCTCGTCGAGCTTCATCTTGCGAAAGACATCCTTCGCCTTTTCCTGAAAGCCCTTGAGAAACAGCCAGCGAGGACTCTCCGGCAGGAAATACACACCGGCAAACATCACAGCTGCCGGGATGGCGATGACGCCCAGCATCACCCTCCAGTGACCTCCGGTCACCCCGTCAAAAGTAGCATAGGTCGCCAGCCACGTATTGCTTAGGAAGGCGAGGACGATACCGATGGTAATCATAAGCTGATACATCGAGATCATCGATCCCCGCACGATCTGCGGAGAAATCTCCGAAAGGTACAGAGGCGCTGTAAAGGAGGCTACACCGACAGCCAGGCCAAGCAGGAACCGGGCGCCGATGAGAACGTGCTCATTCGGTGCATAAGCACAAAGCAAAGATCCGATGATAAAGATGACGGCGCTGATAAGGATCGTCTTGCGACGGCCCAGGTGACTCGAGAGGATGCCGCTGCCGAGAGCGCCGACCGCGGCACCCCAGAGAAGCGAACTGACGATGAACTCGATGAGTCGATCAGTCAGGTCGAAGTCCTTTTTGATGAACCCTTCGGCTCCAGAGATGACGCCGACGTCGAGGCCAAATAAAAGGCCGGCCAGCGCCGCAGTGAAACCAATGAAGTATACGATGGGTTGTGTACGCCGACTCGGAGTAGGGGAGGATGTCATGGGAAGAGATTCCAAAAGAACGATGTCACTCCCTTGGCAAAGAAACAAGGCGGAAGCGCCCCTAAGGGAATCATTTTTACGATCTGAAAAGCTAAAATCCGCCGGTTATTGAGACTCTCCCAGCAACAAGAGCAAACGGGAGCCAGTCTTGGACAATCCGGGAGAAGCTGAGGGTTACAAGAAGGAGCATTGTTTCTCCATGAGTATTCTCTCCCCGATTCAAACCATGTCGACCGTGTTGACCCAGCATCCATTCTGGAAGAATCTGCCTTCGCAGTTTTTCCCGATCCTCGAGGAACATGCCACGTATCAGGATTTCCGCGCCAAGGAGAAGATGTTCTCCAAGGGGCAGAATGCCGACTACTTCTATCTTATCATTGAAGGCCGCGTGACCATTGAAACGCCCTTCGTCCCCGGCGAGGGTGTGATTTCGGTCCAGCACGTCGGGGCCGGAGAGCCGCTCGGCTGGTCCTGGTTCTTCCCTCCTCACAAGTGGCACTTCACCGCTCGCGCCGTGGAGCCAACCCGCTGCATCGTCTTCGATGCCGCCCGTCTGCGCCAGTTGGCCGACGCCGATCCGGCTTTTGGCTACCAACTCGCCATGCGTGTGGGCACTCTCGTAACCGAACGCCTTCAGGCCACGCGGTCACGCCTCCTCAACATCTGCGAGGTGGTCTGACCCTCCAGGTCAGTTTCCCCGCCCAGAAAGCAAGAGCGGCTGGACTTTGACGAGTCCAGCCGCTGCTCTTTTCAGGGGAAACCTGTACTGACTACACCCCGGGGAAGGCGGCGAGGAGTTCCTCGATCACGCTGTCCGGCATCGGTTTGATCGCGCCGAGAGCTCGACTGCGAATGATCGCCGCTGCCGTCGATTCAAGCACCTCCAGGCGATCAAAGGCATCAAGTGCCGTGCGGCCCGCCACCATCACACCGTTGCTCTCCAGAAGAGCGACAGGATTCTTCACACTCAACACGGAAGCCACAGCCTCACCGTCGCCGTAGACATCATCGAAGGCGATCTTTGGCACATCCTTGAGGAAGAGGTAGCTCTCCGGGATCGTGCGGCTATCGAGAGGGAACTCGCTCGCGCTGAAAGCCGCGCCGTGCACCGGCAGGGCATTCACGATGGCATTCACCTCCGGGTGCGCCTGGTAGATGGCGCGGTGCAGACGCGCGACGCGGCTGGGCAGTTGCCCAGCGGCTCGGCGGCCATCCCGTACCACGACGAGATCCGCGAGATCGAGTTCACGCCGATCCACGTGCTGCGGGGTAATGATAAAGGCATCCTCATCCACGCGAGCGGAGAAGCTCCCCCACCCGCTGTTCATCAACCGGTGTTCGTAAGCACGGTGCACGAAATCCACGATGTCCTTGCGCGCCTCCTTGCCCACGCTCGTCGGGCGGAACGGGTCATACTCGTCCAGCCCCTGATGCTGCGACTCGTGAGCCTTTTCCAGCATGGCCGTGTCGAGATACTTCACACTGCCGAGCTGGTTGGCATGCACCAGCGCCTGGGCGGTGAACTCCAGGGTTTCAAAGCGGCGAAAAGCATCGCCGAGATCGTCTCCAGCGACAACGACGCCATGATTCTCCAGCACCACGCAGGTCGGCTGAGCCTCTTTCGCAAATTGCTCGGCAATGCGCTCGCCCAGCTTCTTGCTTCCCGGCAGGGCGTAGGGGGCAAAGGCGACCTCCCCACAAAGGTTGAAGGATTCAGGGAATACACGCGTGTCCGGAACCTTACCGCACATACTGAAACTCACCAGCGCCCCCGGATGCGCGTGAATCACCGCCTTCACATCAGGCCGGGCCTCGTAGATCGCCAGGTGAAAAGGAAACTCTGACGATGGCGGGTGAATGCCGTCCTTCGAGCCATCGGGGCGAATGCGAACGACATCCTGACGGCGCAGGCTGCCCTTGTCGACACGGGCCGGGGTGATCCACACATCGCCGTTCTCGTCCTTTACGGAGATGTTGCCTCCCGACGTGGTCGTCATGTCGTGGGCGTAAATACGGTCCATGGTGGCTACGATCTGGTCTCGGGGATGAAGGAGAGCGAATGACATAAGGGTATTTCTGCGAAGTTAACTGCCCTTCATTCTACCTCAAAACCATGCCCGATCTGCTCCGAATTTGAGAAAAACCACCCACAGATTGCTCATTTTCAAAGCAAAACCGATTCATTCGGACAGAAAAACAACCTATAATCCTCAAGCGCCCTTGGGAAATTCCATCAGCCGGGAACGAGAACAGGCGCAAACGCCGTGAATTTTATCCGCATTCGGAAATCCACCGATTCCACCGGAATCTATGCCGTTACATCCCCTTCCCTTCGAGATAATGATCAAGTGTGATCTTCGAAGTGGTCGGGCCGGCGGGATTCGAACCCACGACCTCTTGAACCCCATTCAAGCGCTCTACCAAGCTGAGCCACGGCCCGTAACGGAAGGGAGAAGATGCTCAAAGTGCGTGCAGGTTTCAAGAGATAAGATTTCCGCTTTGAAAAAGATTGGCGGTCGATACGCTCAGCGAGAATGACTGACGTAGCAATAGTTGGCGCCAATGGATACTCGGGAGAGGAGCTTTGTTCGCTCCTGGCCCGGCATGGTGGCGTGCGGATCGCAGGGGTAACCTCCCGGCAGCATGCCGGCAAGCCGGTGGGCAGCATCCTGCCCCGCCTGAAAGGTCATCCCGCCATCCGAGACCTCGCGTTTTCCAACGCCACGGCTGATGACGTCATCAAGACGGGTGCCAAGTACGCCTTTCTCGCCCTGCCGCACGGCCTCGCGGCGGAGTTTGCCCTGCCCCTGCTCAATGCCGGGCTGAAAATCGTCGACCTGAGCGCGGACTTCCGGCTGCGGGAGGCGGATGTTTTCCAGGAGTTCTACGGTGAGGCGCATGCTGCTCCGGAGTTGCTGGCCCATGCGGCTTATGGCATCCCGGAAATCTGGCGCGAGAAAATCAAGGCGGCCACACTGGTCGCCTCGGCGGGTTGTTATCCGACGAGCATCCTGCTGCCGTTGGTTCCCCTCCTCCGGGCGGGTCAGATCGTGACCGACAGTATTGCCGTCTCCAGCGCCAGCGGCGTGAGCGGCGCGGGCAGGAAGGCCGATGTCGCCTATCTCTATGCGGAGTGCAACGAGAGTCTGCGCGCCTATGGTCTGCCCAAGCATCGGCACCTTTCCGAGATCGAGCAGGAACTCACTTTCGCAGCGGGCGAAAAGGTGGTCATCACCTTTGTCCCCCATCTCGCTCCCATGACCCGGGGCATCCACACTACCACCTTCGCGAAACCGAAGGAGGGCGTATCCCTTGCCGCCATCAAGGAAACCCTCACACAAGCCTACGCCAACGAGCCGTTTGTCCGATTCGGCGACACGTTGCCCGATACGAAAAACGTGGTCGGCACAAACTACTGCGACATCGCCGCACGGCTCGATGAGCGGACGGGACGACTGATCCTTCTCAGCGCCGAGGACAATCTGGTAAAAGGCGCGGCGGGACAAGCCGTGCAGTGTTTCAACCTCATGGCAGGCTTTCCCGAGACCCAAGGACTTTTATGATCGAACAAATTCGTGGCGGCGTCACAGCCGCGGCAGGTTTCCTGTGCGGAAGCACATCGGCTGGAATCAAGAACCCCAAGGCACCGCGCGAGGATCTCGCCGTGGTATACTCCGAGCTACCCGCCGTAGCCGCCGGGACGTTCACGACCAACCTCGTCAAGGCCGCTCCCGTGCGTGTCTCCATGGAGCACATCTCCTCCGGCGAAGCCCGCGCCGTCGTGCTGAACAGCGGCAATGCCAATGCCTGCACCGGACCCGATGGCCTCAAGGACGCCCGCCGCATGACGGTGAGCGCCGGGCTGGTCCTCGGTGTGGCTGGTGAGGAGGTCCTCGTCTGCTCCACCGGCCGCATCGGTGTCCGCATGCCGATCGACCGCATCGAGGAGGCGATTCCCCGTATTAAGCTCTCCAACACGGCCAGCCTGAAATGCGCCAAGGCCATCATGACCAGCGATACTTTCCCGAAGGAAATCGCCGTCCGCGTCGAGACGCCGAAGGGCGTCTTCCATGTCGGCGGTATCGCCAAGGGCGCGGGCATGATCGACCCCAACATGGCCACCATGCTGAGCGTGATCACCACGGACGCAAAGGTCTCGCAGGCTGATCTCAAAAAGGTCCTCGGCGGCGCTGTGGAAGATTCCTTCAACCGCATCACCATCGACGGTGACATGAGCACCAACGACACCGTGATCGCCCTGGCCAATGGCGCATCCAAGGTGCGCCCTCCCCTCGCCCTCTTGCGCGAGGCTTTTGACGCAGTGGCGCAAACCCTGGCTCGCATGATCGTCAAGGATGGCGAAGGCGTGACCAAATTTGTCGAGATCGCCCTTACCGGCGCAGCCTCCAAGGAAGATGCCCGCAAAGCTGCCGAAGCCATTGCCAACTCCACCCTGGTCAAATGCGCCTGGGCAGGTGGTGACCCGAACTGGGGCCGCATCATGGACGCCATGGGCTACTCGGGTGCGAAGCTTGTGGAGGAAAAGGTCTCCATCGACTACGAAGATCTCCCACTCGTGCGCGGCGGCCTCGTCACCGATACGCCATGGAAAAAGGTGCAGGCCGTGGCGGCCAGGAAGGAATTCCGCATCGGCGTCGACCTCGGGCTCGGCAAGTTTTCCCACACCGTGTGGACGACCGACTTGACCGAGGAATACGTCCGCCTGAATCTCGGAGAGTAAATCCATCCATGAGCAGTTTGCTTTCACCTGAGGCCCGTTCCGAGACGCTGATTGAGGCGCTCCCGTTCATCCAGAAATTCCGCGGCCAGACCTTTGTCATCAAATACGGCGGCGCCGCCATGGAGGAGGAGCAGATCGTTGAGCGTTTCCTCCGCGACGTCGTGTTTCTCGAGGCCGTTGGCATCAACCCCGTGCTCGTTCACGGTGGCGGCAAGGCCATCACGGCCCGCATGCGCGAAGCCGGCTTGAAGGCCCAGTTTATCAACGGCCTCCGCGTGACCGATGCCCAGTCGATCACGATCGTCGAGCAAACCCTCGACGGCGTGATCAATCCGCACATCGTCGACGTCATCAATCAGTACGGCGGCAAGGCCAGGGGATTTTCCGGAAAGGACGTCTTCGTGGCCAGAAAGATGGGGCCTCAACGCATTGACTCCGGCGAGGAGATCGACATCGGCTTTGTCGGTGAGGCGGCAAAGATCAATCCCGCAGCCGTAAGCGACTGCATCCACCAGGAAATCGTCCCTGTCATCAGCCCGATCGGAGCAGATGCCGACGGCATCGTGCTTAACATCAATGCTGACATCGCCGCGGCCGCGCTCGCTACCGCGCTCCAGGCGGCCAAGTTGATTTATGTAAGCGACGTGCCGGGGATCATGCGTGACCCGAGCGACAAAGACTCGCTCATTCCCTCGATTCAAGCCACCCAGATCGAGACCCTCATCAAACAAAAGGTCATCGATGGCGGGATGATTCCCAAGGTCCAATCTGCTGCCGCGGCTTTGAGCAACGGAGTAGGCAAAGTGCACATGATCGGCGGCCACATTCATCACTGCCTCCTGCTGGAGATTTTCACTTCGGACGGCATCGGTACTGAACTCACCCGCTAGGTTCCCTTTCCCGCCGCGCAAAAAGAGGATCGCGTTAATTCCTCTTTTTGCGTGAAATTTCCTGACGGATTGCTTTATGTATACACCGTCTTGGCTAAATCAAAAGTCAGGTTCCGGCAGTCCTTACGGACAAAGACCCTCCTGCTCGCAGGCGGTATCCTCTTGGCTTTGGTTTTCCTCGGCAGTGCGCTGACGTCTTACCAACTTCACTCGACCTTCGACTCGATTGAGTCATCGCTACGCCAAGGGGAGATCGAACGTATTGCCATCCAGTTTCGTCATATCGGAGAGCTGGAGCTTCTCCTCATCAGCAAATACGCCGAGTGGACCAAGACCTATGGATATCTTGGAGGGTCCGATCCTGACTATCTGTCCAACCACTTTGACTTCGGCCAAAACGCGACAGGTGAGGATGTCGTCATCTGCTTCGACTCGAACAAAAAACTCCTCTCGACTCGCTGGCTCAAGGCTGAAGCAAACCGCTCCGCCCTGCTCTCCCCTGTCGCCGTCGACACCATCACATCGAGTGATATCCTATCTGATCGTCCGAGGTTGGGCATTATCTCGGATGACGGTCGGCTGCTGCTACTGACTGCGGCCCCTGTCATGCAGATAGATCGGAAAGGTCCGACTCCTGAATGGGTCGTTCTCGGACGCTGGTTTGATATCGGGTGGCTGAACCAGACATTTGATCTGATCGGCATCCGCATTCGGAATCTCCAGTTGCTCAAGGACTCCGAGTTACATGTCGCAAGTCGCGAACATCATGTCCTCTCGACCAAAATGGGCGGCCTGCCTATCCGAGTTGTCCGCCATGACGAGGCGAAAGACACCGTCACTTTTTATCTGCCTACGCTCGATGGCAAAATGGTGGCGGCCTTGGATGTCGACATCCCGGTCGAGGTTCTGGAATCAGCCTTAACGGCTCGCAATCGCATCCTGTTCTGGGGAGCTATCGGCGGCATTATCATTGTCGTCCTTCCGCTCCTAATCTTCGAATGGTCAGTCCTTCGCCGCCTTGCTCAACTGGACAACGAGATTCAGGAGCTTTCCCAACCAGGCGCCCGAGAGCTTGTGGTGACTGGTAATGATGAGTTTTCCCGGCTCGCGGCCTCGATCAACCGCCTGATGGCTTCGGAACGCATATACTCGGCGCGGTTGAAAGAAAGCGAAACCCGCTTTCGGGAAGCCATGGAACATTCTCCGGTGGGAATGGCCATCGTGGAACTCGATGGACGTTGGCGCGAAACAAACTCCGCCCTGCGAACCTTCCTGGGATATTCCGCTCAGGAACTGACTGACCTCTCCTTCCAGGATATCACCTTTCCAGAAGATCTGGAGCTCGATCTGGAACATGTCCGGAAACTCATCGCCGGAGAGATCACCAGTTACCAGATGGAAAAGCGCTACGTGCGCAAAGACAGTCACATCGTGTGGGCGCTGCTCAATGCCTCCATCATCCGGGACGATGACAGACGGCCAAAATACTTCGTGTCCCAGGTACTGGACATCGACGAGAGCAAACGGACCGCTCGTATCCTGAGCGAAGCGCAGGCCAATGATCGATCGATCTTTGAAGCGATCGGGGATCCGATTTTTGTCCATGGCTTCGACGAGGACGGGCAGCCCGGCTATCTTTCCTATGTAAACTCTGCTGCCTGCCGCCTGCTCGGCTTATCGCGAGATCAGTTGCTCCAACGACGGATAAGCAGCCTCGAAGACTCGCCCTCCTATCGCAGCAGCCAGATCTCTGCCGAGGTGCTGACCACAGGCTCCGCAACTTATGAAACTCAACTCGTGTCGGTGGATGCGTCCAAGATCCCCGTAGAGATGCATGCGAGTCTCGCCTCTCTTTCCGGCAAGAAAGTGTGCATCTCGGTCGCCCGTTCGCTCGTTCTGCGCAAGGCGATAGATGCCCAGCTCCGTGCCTCCAAAGAGGCGGCTGAACGCGCCAACAAAGCCAAGAGCGATTTCCTCGCCACGATGAGCCATGAAATCCGCACCCCACTCCATGGCGTGATCGGCTTCATCTCACTCCTCAAGCAGACGAATCTTTCAACCGATCAAAAGGAAATCGTTGGAAGCGTGGAGCAGAGCAGCCGTCTTCTCCTGGCATTGGTCTCAGATGTCCTCGATGTGTCTCGTATCGAGGCGGGTCGACTGATCCTGGAGATCCGTCCGATCAATCTACGCCGGCACCTCGAGAGCATCTGCCGAGGAGCGGAGCTAGAGGCCAGACAGCACGGGCTGGATTTTCACAGCGACATTGACACGTCGTTGCCAGAGACTGTCCTCGCCGACTCCCTGCGCATCAACCAGATCCTGGGAAACCTGATCGGAAACGCGTTGAAATTCACCGATCACGGTCATGTCGGCCTCAGTGTCCATGCTTCTCACAATCCTTCGCAGCGAACCTGCGAGCTCGTTTTCTCAGTGACCGACACTGGCATCGGCATATCCCTCGCCCAACAGCGCAGGCTCTTTCAGCCATTCACCCAGGCAGACTCCTCCCTGTCTCGCAAATATGGAGGCACGGGACTTGGGCTCACCATCGTACGCAGCCTCTGCGAACTGATGGGTGGCAGCGTCGAAGTCCGAAGCGCAGAGAACAAGGGGTCAACTTTCATCGCACGTATCTCAGTGCAAACGGTCCAAGAAAACCCTCATGCCGACGATTCATCCCGGCACTCTGACTCCAACATGGCGGAGCAGACCAAAGGGATGCAAATCCTCATCACAGAAGATAATCCGCTCAATCAAAAGCTCCTGCGCAGAATGCTTGAAAAGACCGCAGCCACCATCGGCGTCGCTAACAATGGTGCCGAGTGCGTCGCATTGGTAAAGAGTGTCCATCGGGACATCATTTTCATGGATGTCAGCATGCCCGAGATGGATGGCCTGGAGGCGACCCGCAATGTTCGCCAGCTCGAAAGGGAGAGGCAGATCCCACCAGCCGTGATCGTCGCCCTCACGGCAGGAGTCTCAGAGGCTGACCGGCAGAGCTGCACCGAGGCGGGCATGGACTTGTTCCTCGGCAAACCCTTTACAGGAGAAAGCCTGAATCGCATCCTTACCGAAGCGATCATCCGGCTTGCCGCCAAACGTTCTTAAAATTCCGCCAGGCCGGAGGTTACTCCGCCGCCGCACCCCGCTCACCTTTAACGATCTTGCGCCCCGCGGCCACGAAGAGGTTGCACGCTTCAGGACAAAGCAACGGCAGCCCCTCAGAAGGAGCGCCGCTCACGACATCAAGCGAAGGATCAGTCGGCTCGATACCCCATAGTTTTCGCCGCAAGCACGGTGTTGGTCCGCAACACAAATCGGAAACCACCTGGCGGGCCTGGTCTCCGGTGACTTTTTTGACCACAGCATACATGCCAGTCTGTCGTTCCAGCGTGGCACGCAAATTCGCAGGGACGATTCTCCCGTGAGCAAGGGCACTTGCCATGCCGACGGCTCCGGGATACAAAAAATCAAGAGCAGTCAATACCTCCCCGCTACTGGAAAGCTTCAATCGCCAGCCGTGACGCAGGTTGCCAGCGGTCTTCAAAGGGCGATACCGCCCCGCGTCGTCGTATCTGGCAATCTCCACAGCATGCCAGGGATCGGTCGATATTGAAATGTCCTCTCGCGAAGCATCATCCCGATGACAAAGCGAAAGATCCTGGAAAACCAGGATCTCGCCAATCTGAAGGACTCCCTTTTCCAACAGGGAGTCAATGAATCGGGCATGAGAAGAAGCAGGCACGGGAATGGATCAATGTGATACTACACCACAAGGAACGTCGCCCGCCCTGCGTCGGGCGCAATCTTCTTTTCGCGCTCTCGGCGAGAGCGCCCGGAGACAACTAAAGAGAGCGGCGACGCTTGACGCGCAATTGCGCGACGGATTTCTGCAGAGTCGCCTGGAAGGCGGCACTTTGTTCTTCGCTGAGCGTGTTATCCTTCATGGCTTCCTCAGCGCGGCGCATCGCTTCCTCCGCAGCGCTTTCATCGATATCCGACTCACGGATCGCCATGTCGGTCAGGACGGCTACCATATCATCCGCCACCTCGACAAATCCCTCGCCCACGGCAAGCCGGATCTCCTCGCCGCCCTTGATCACTCGCAGTTCGCCCGGCTTCAATTGCGTGAGCAGAGGCACGTGTTGCGGCAGGACGCCAAATTCGCCTTCAACGCCGGGAATCACAACGGAATCCACGTCGTCGGAGTACGTCTTTGCCTCGGGCGTTACGATTTCGAGTCGGAGAGTAGACATAGCTGCGCTTGTTTTTTCGGGACTGACAAGCGGGCGGCCTTCATGACCGCCCGGCTCATCACATCACGGCTTCTTAGCCGTGGATCATATCGATGCCGCCCTTCATGTAGAAATTGCCCTCGGGCACGTCGTCGTGCTTGCCATCGAGGATTTCCTTGAAGCCGCGGATCGTTTCGGAAATCGAGACGTACTGGCCCGGAGTGCCGGTAAACACCTCGGCCACGTGGAACGGCTGGCTGAGGAAACGCTGGATCTTACGAGCACGGTACACCGTGAGCTTATCCTCGGGCGAGAGTTCATCCATGCCGAGAATCGCGATGATGTCCTGCAGGTCCTTGTAGCGCTGGAGCACTTTCTGAACGCCACGAGCCACTGCGTAGTGCTCATCACCGACCACCTCGGGCGAGAGCGCCTTGGAGGTCGAGGCGAGCGGATCGACGGCCGGGTAGATGCCAAGCTCGGCGATGGAACGCTCGAGCACGATGGTCGAGTCGAGGTGGGCAAAGGTGTTGGCCGGGGCTGGATCGGTCAAGTCATCCGCAGGCACGTAGACGGCCTGGAACGAAGTGATGGACCCCTTTGTGGTCGAGGTAATACGCTCCTGAAGATCGCCCATTTCGGCGGCGAGGGTCGGCTGGTAACCCACGGCGCTCGGCGTACGGCCGAGCAGAGCGGACACCTCGGAGCCGGCCTGCGAGAAACGGAAGATATTGTCGACGAAGAGCAGCACGTCCTGGTTCTTCTCATCGCGGAAGTACTCCGCCATGGAGAGGGCCGTCAGCGCGACGCGGAGACGGGCTCCCGGGGGCTCATTCATCTGGCCGTAGACCAGTGCCACCTTGGAGTTCTCGATCTTGTTCAGATCGATGACACCTGCTTCGCTCATTTCGCCGTAGAGGTCATTGCCCTCGCGGGTACGCTCACCCACGCCGGCAAACACGGAGTAACCACCGTGGCCCTTGGCGATGTTGTTAATGAGCTCCATGATGACGACGGTCTTGCCGACGCCGGCACCACCGAACGCGCCAACCTTGCCGCCCTTGGTGAAGGGGCAGATCAGGTCGATAACCTTGATGCCGGTCTCGAGGATCTTGGCCTTCGTGTCCTGCTCGATGAGCGGAGGAGCGGCGCGGTGAATGGCATATTTCTTGGTGTGGGGCACGGGGCCACGCTCGTCGACAGGCTCACCCACGACGTTGAAGATACGGCCGAGCACGCCCTCGCCCACTGGTACGGAAATCGGAGCGCCGGTATTGAGCACGGCCATGCCGCGGGTGAGACCCTCGGTGGTGCTCATGGCGATCGCGCGCACCCAGTTCTCACCGAGATGCTGCTGGACCTCGAGAGTCAGCTTCACTTTCTCCCCACTCGATTCGAACTCGACTTCCAGGGCGTCGTAGATCTTGGGAAACGCTCCGGCCTCCGGGTTGAACTCAACGTCCACTACGGGACCGATGACTTGGACGATTTTTCCTGTGGTGCTCATGGGTTGGTGAAGATTAGCCGAGCGCAAGCTGCGCTGTGGCGATTTCGAGAATTTCCTTGGTAATGGCCGCCTGACGGGCCTTGTTGTATTCGAGAGTGAGATCCTTGACGATCTGCTTGGCATTGTCGGTGGCGTTCTTCATTGCCACCATGCGGGCGCTGTGCTCGGAGGCACGCGATCCCAGGATCATCTGGTAGAGTTCAAAGTGGACGTAAAACGGCATGATGGCATCGAGGACGCTATGCGCGTTGGGCTCGAAGTTCATACCCGCTCCGGAAGAGGTTTTTTCGCCCTCCTCCTCGGCCAGCCCCAACTCTGCGAGGCTCGTGATCGGGAGGAGCGGGAGTGCGGTCGGGAGCTGATTGAGCGTGTTGACGAATCTCGGAAAGAGCACCGTCACTTTGTCGACTTCATGAGCCAGGAACTTATCGATGGCAAACTGCGAAATGGCTTTCACCTCGAGAAAGCTCGGATGATCCTTAAGGGCGAAGTCTGCAATCATCTTACGTTTCGTACGGGCCAGGAACTGCGTTCCCTTGCGACCGATCGAGATGAACTGGGTCTTTTCCCTGTCGTAGGCCGAAGCCTCGCGAAAGAGGTTCGTGTTCAGACCACCGCAAAGTCCCTTGTCCGTGCTGATGAGGATGACGAGTTCCTGTTTGATCTCGTCACGTTTCTCGAGCAGCGGGTGGATGTTCTCATCCACGGTATCACGCAGGGTGACCAGCACGCGGTTGAGAGTCACCGCATAGGGACGCCCGTGGAGGGCTGCTTCCTGCGCCTTGCGCATCTTGGAGGCAGCGACCATCTGCATCGCCTTGGTGATCTGGGCGGTGTTCTTGACCGACTTGATGCGTCGGCGAATGTCGCGGAGGCTCGCCATGGCGGATTATTTGAAGATCACCTTGAACTCTTCCAGAGCCGCGGTGAGTTCCTTCTCGACCTCTTCGTCGATCTGCTTCTTGGCCAGGATCTTCGCGAGGGTCGACTCCTTGCGGGTGGAAAGGAATTCCTGAAGCTTGGCCTGAAACTCTTTGATGCGCTCGACCGGGATCGTATCGAGGTAGCCTTTCTGCATCGACCAGAGGACCGCTGCCTGGAGCTGGACATCCATCGGCTGGTACTGGGTCTGCTTGAAGAGCTCAACCACACGCTGGCCGCGCTCGAGGGTCGCCTTGGTACGGGCGTCGAGGTCGGAGCCGAACTGCGCGAAGGCCGCGAGTTCGCGATACTGGGCGAGGTCACCCTTGATCTTGCCGGCGACCTGCTTCATCGCCTTGATCTGCGCCGCAGAACCCACGCGGGACACCGACAGACCGACCGAGATGGCCGGGCGGATGCCCTGGAAGAACAAGTCGGCTTCCAGGTAGATCTGGCCGTCGGTGATCGAAATCACGTTTGTTGCGATGTAGGCGGAAACGTCTCCCGCCTGCGTCTCGATGATCGGGAACGCCGTCAGCGAACCGTTGCCGTACCCCTCGCCGAGACGAGCGGAACGCTCGAGCAGGCGGCTGTGGAGATAAAACACGTCGCCGGGATACGCCTCGCGACCCGAGGGGCGCTTGAGGAGGAGCGAGATCTGGCGGTAGGCGTTCGCATGCTTGGAAAGATCGTCAAACACGATGATCGCGTCCTGACCGTTCTGCATGAACCACTCACCAATGGAGGCACCGGAGAACGGAGCGATGTACTGGTTCGTCGCACTGTCCGAGGCCGAGGCGGCCACGATCACCGTATACTTCAGCGCATCATGCTCCTCGAGGGTGCCGATAACGCGGGCGATATTGGCGTTCTTCTGGCCGATTGCGACATAGATCGAGTAGAGAGGGCGGAAGTTCGGATCACCGCTGGCTTCACCGGCCTGGTTGATCTTGGCCTGGTTGAGGATGGTATCCAGAGCGATGGTCGTCTTGCCTGTCGCGCGGTCACCGATGATGAGTTCACGCTGACCACGGCCCACCGGCACCATCGCATCGATGGCCATGATGCCCGTCTGCACCGGCTGGTTCACGCTCTTGCGCTTAATGATGCCGGGAGCGATCTTTTCGACTGGATAGAATTCCTTGGCGTTGATCGGCCCCTTGCCATCAAGAGGTTGACCGAGAGAGTCCACCACACGACCGAGGAGTTCCTTGCCGACCGGCACCTGAAGGAGGCGTCCTGTCGTCTTGACCTCATCACCTTCGCTAACCTTGGTGTAGTCGCCGAGGATGATCGCACCTACCTCGGTTTCCTCGAGGTTGAGGGCGAGGCCGTAGAGGCCGCCGGGAAACTCCAGCATTTCATTGAGCATGGCGCCGCTCAGGCCTTCGATCTTGGCCACGCCGTCGCCGATCTCGCGGACGATGCCGACGTTCGTTTTGCTGGTGGAAGCGCTCTGGATGCCTTCGATTTTCGCTTCGAGTTCTTGCAGGATGTTGCTCATGGAGTGACCGAATTAAAGTTGTTGAGAAAGGGTGTTGAGACGATTGCGAACGCTGCCGTCCCAAACGTCGCTGCCGACCTTGATGCGGATGCCCGCGAGAAGGCCGGGTTGTACGCGGAATTCCGCGGTGATGTCGTTGCCAAAGCGGCTCTGGAGATCTGCCAGGAGGCGGCTCGCCTGCTCATCGGGCAGGGTCACAGCGCTTTCGACGACCGCATGGCGGCTGGCGAGTTCGAGGCGGACGAGTCGCGTGTATTCCTTGAGGATTTCCAGGAAGCTGCGCGGCTTCTCGGCGACCAGACGGTCTGAGATGTCCTTGACCCGTGCATTGTCCAAACGCCCGTCTACCAAGCTGAGACGGAACATTTCCCTGGCGGCGCGGCGAGCTTCCCGGCTGATTTTCATGGCAGTTAGGCTGCGATTTCCTTCGAGGTTTCTTCAGTGAGTCGCTTCTGATCCTCGGGGGTAAGCACTTTGCCCACGACCTTGGACGTGGTGTTGACGACGAGACCGACCATCTCGTGCTTCACTTCGGAGATCATTTTGTGGCGCTCCTGCTCGATGGACTGGTTGGCCTTGGCGATGATGTTTTCCGCGTCGCTGATGGCCTTCTGAAGCTGCTTCTGGGAAATGGCATCGCTGCTGCGGCGGGCTTCCTCGATGAGGTGATTGGCTTCGTCGTTGGCCTTGCGGAGCACCTCCTGATAGCGGAGTTCCGCCTCAGCGAGCTGCTTCTTGATGCGCTCGGCATTGTGCTGTCCTTCCTCAATGCGGCGACGGCGCTCGTTAAGAACCTTCAGGATCGGCCCAAAGGCAAATTTGCTGAGAACGCCGTAAACGATGAGAAACAGGATGACCTGGGCAATGAACTTGGGCCAGGTAACGCCGAAATCCTGAAAAAGTTTGGTGATAATATCCATGAAAACGGGAAAACAAAGTTTACGGCGTCGCCCGTATTGCGGACGACGCCGTAGAAGCGATTCTTAGCGACCGCCGAAAGCCAGGATCAGGGCGTAAATGGCGATGGCTTCCGCCAGCGCCATGCCGAGAATGGCCACGGTGAGCACGCGTCCGAAGGCTCCCGGATTGCGACCGACGGCTTCAGCCGCCTTCGCGCCGACGAGACCGACGCCGATACCGGCGCCAGCGCCCGCCATACCGAGGGTGAAGCTACCGGTGAGGCCGCCGGCCTCGGCAGCAGCTGCCAGGATGGGAAGGATCATGCTTGTCATACTTGGTTCTCTATTAGGTGTTTGTGTTTTCCTCGGCCGCCCGCAAACTTGTACGGTCCCGACCGGAAAGGGTTAGTGTTCCTCTTCTTCGTCGTGGGTGGTGGAGAGCTGGATATAAACCGCACAAAGCAGCGTGAACACCAGCGCCTGAAGAACACCGACGAGCAACTCGAGGAAATAGAAAGGAATCGGCACGAGAACACTCATGCACATGGAAACCAGGTCGGGCAGCCCGAGATCGCGACCGAGATTAATCATCGAGGTCAGGAGGTTCTCACCTGCAAAGACGTTGCCATAGAGTCGCAGGGACAAAGAAACCGGACGGAAGAGGATCGAGATCACCTCAATGATACCGACAAAGAAGAAAATGGGCGCGAGCAAGAGAGCCGCGATACCCTTGAGACCGCCCTTGACCCCAAAGATGTGAGCCAGAAAGTTTTTCAATCCGACCTCGGACAGGGTCCAGTAGATCCAAAAGAACATGAACACAGTGGCCATGCCCAGAGTCATATTCAGATCCGCCGTCGTCGGGCGCAATAGTGGGACCGTGATGTCAAACCCATGCCCACTCTGGGCTGCATGCCCCCAGCCGATCGATCCCACACCCGGCAGCAGACCAAACCAGTTGGCAATGAGAATAAAGATAAAGAGACTCGCCAGCAGGCTGAAGACGCGACCGACCATGTGCTTGCCAACGATGCCCTCGAGCATGTCGTAAAGAAACTCAACCACTGCCTCGAAGAGATTCTGAGTCGGACCGGGAACGATCTGCATGTTGCGAGTCGCCTGCCGGGCCCAAAAAACGATCGCCGCGACAACAAGGAACGTGGCGAGGATGGAGTTGGTCAGCCACTCAAAATATCCGACGCCGAGTTCGGACTCGCTGAAGTTCGGAGCATTCAGCGTTAGCGAGGAGGCGATGATCAAATTCAATAGCATGTGGGAGAAAGTGTTCGGCCCCGGGAGGAAACTGCGCCACGGAAATAGCGTACAGCCTCCTCACGGGGCGGAAAGGTTTGTGGTAAACAGGCGTTAGAAGGCCTGCAAGCAAAAATCGGAAAAGAAAATATTAATGACGTTTAGCAAGTCGGACCAACTCTTGCATCTGGTCTATACCGACCAGCCCGACCACCTGCCCCGCGCCGTTGATCACCGGAAGAAAGGGTTCCTGAGACTTTTGCATCACCTCGAGCACCTCATGCATGGAGGCATTTGCCCGAACCGGACTCACATTGCGACTGAGCGATTGCGCAAATGCGCCCTCAGGAAGCTGGCGCACGCCCTGGACAAGCTCTTCGCGCAGAGCGAGGCCACGGTAGAGCATGTCGTCATCAGCAAAAATAAAAACCTCCTGATTGCTGATGAGCAGCCGCGACGCCAGTTCCCCCACCCTGAGATCGTCCGGCAGCACCTCAAACCGACCCAGCATCGCATCCGCCACCCGCACCGACTGGGCCGATTGCCTTAACCGGGCAAAGTTGAGCTCCTGCTGAGCGCCCATGAAGACAAACATGCCGATGACGAGGAGCATCGGGGATGCAAACTCAAAGTCCGTGAACGAAGCGACCACAAAAGCGATGGCGATGGCCTGACCGATACGGGCTGCGATCAGGGTTGCCATCGCGTAGGGAAGACGCGTGGCAAGGAGCGCACGAACCACACGCCCGCCATCCATCGGGAAAGCCGGGATCATGTTGAACATCACGAGCACGATGTTGATTCGCAATAGGGCTGACCAGAAATCCCCGTCCAGGTGAGGAGAAAGGAGATCTTTGATCGAGTAACCCCGCACCACTCCCAGCCAGAGAACGCCTGCGATGGCTACATTCACCGCAGGACCAGCCAGGGCAATCACGAACTCATGCCACGGCGAGGTCGGCATCCGCTCCAGCCGCGCAACGCCGCCGATCGGATAGAGCGTAATGTCGGGAGTACGAATGCCATAGGCCCGGGCCGCAAAGGCATGGCCAAACTCATGAAGGACGACGCAAAAAAACAGCGCTAGAAAAAAGAGCGTACCAAAGACAGCCGCCTCCAGACCGCCATCATTGGCAAAGAGCAACGCAAATACGCCAAGGATCAGCAAAAAGGTGACATGAATCCTCACCTCGATCCCCGCCACGCTGGCTATGCGAAATGACCACTTCACGCCGGGAACCTTCGCTGATCAGCCCCGGCACTCAAGCCGAATTGCCGCAACCCCGCTGAAATGCCACCCCGCGCACCCCGCCCTTCTTCGCCGCTTGACGAAAGAGACTTTCGCGCTTTATTTAACCAATCAGTTAATTAATCTATAGGTATTCCATCATGCCAGACACCCTCAGTCAGACCTTTTCCGCGCTGGCCGATCCCACCCGTCGCGCCATGCTCGCCCACCTTTCCCGGGGTGAAGCCAGCATCTCGGACCTCGGAAAGCCCTTCCGGAAACGGATGAGTCTTCCGGCCATTACCAAGCACGTCAAAGTCCTCGAGCGCGCCGGATTGATCACCAAGGCCCGCCGCGCCCAGCAGCGTCCCTGCAAGATTAACCCGGAAGCGCTGAAGGACGTGGCGAACTGGATGGAGCAGTATCGGCAATACTGGGAGGAGAGTTTTGACCGGCTGGATGCCTACCTGAAAACCGTAACCGCCAACACCAACGAACCGAAAACAGGAGACACCGATGAGCACAGCAACTAATGCCAACGAACTGAAGATCACCCGAGTCTACGATGCCCCCGTGCGTGCCGTGTGGGAGGCCTGGACCGACCCCGCGCAGGTTGCCCAATGGTGGGGACCGCGCGGCTTTACCATCACGACGCACAGCAAGGACCTCCGCCCCGGCGGCCACTGGAGCTACACGATGCACGGTCCGGACGGCACGGATTACGAGAACAAGACGCTTTATTACGAGGTCGAGGAATGCGCCAGACTGGTCTACGACCACGGTGGCAACGACGACCGCCCGCCACTTTTTCGGGTGACGGTTCTGTTTAGCGAGAGCGATGGAAAGACCACCATGGACATGACCATGACTCTCCCTTCCCCGGAAGCCGCCGCAGAGACCGCCAAATTCATCAAGAAGGCAGGCGGCAATGGAACGTGGGATCGTCTGGCCGAGTACATCGACAAAACGCAATCCGGTCGCGAGAGCTTCTTTATCACTCGCAGCTTCCGGGCGCCGATCGACGTCCTTTTCGCCATGTGGACGGAGCCCGGGCACTTTTCTCAGTGGCTGGCTCCAGCGGGCTTCACGATGGAGTTCCACGATGCCGACATCCGCCCGGGAGGCTCGACGTTCTATTCCATGACAAACGGCCAGCTCACCATGTACGGGCGGGCTGAGTACCAGGAAATCGAGAAACCGAGCCGGATCGTCTACACCCAGCAATTCTGCGACGAGCAGGGAAATGTCTCGCGCCATCCCCTCGCTCCGGTCTGGCCGGAGACCATGCGCACCGAGGTGCTCTTTACGTCCGAAGGACCGAACGAGACCCGCGTAACAGTGCGTTGGGAGCCGTGTGGGGAGGTAAAACCCGAGGAAATCGAGGTCTTCAAGCAGGCTCGAGGCGGCATGACCCAGGGCTGGACCGGCTCCTTCGACAAGCTCGAGGCCAAGATCGCAGGATCGCAAGAGTAACCAATCAACATCCGATATTGCCCTGAGAAAGGCGTACGGCAATTCCGTGCGCCCCCTCGCAAGCAGCTTTGACAGCGCGAGGGGTTCCCGGATATTCTGCAGGGCTCTATGGAAATTCCCAAAGTCCTGGTAGCCGACCCAGTTTCACAACGCGGCGTGGATGAACTCGCCGCCGGCGGCGCACTGGAGGTCGTCGTGAAGACGGGTCTCCCCGAGGCTGAAATCATCAAGATTATCCCGGAGTTCTCCGCCCTCGTGGTCCGCAGCCAGACGAAAGTCACGGCCAATGTTCTCGAAGCAGCTTCCAAGCTGAAAGTAATCGGTCGCGCCGGTGTCGGCGTCGACAACGTCAACGTGGACGCAGCCACCAAGCGCGGTGTGATCGTGATGAACACCCCCGGCGGCAACACCATCTCCACCGCCGAGCACGCCTTTTCCCTCCTCGTCAGCATCGCCCGCAGCATCCCGCAGGCCGACGCCAGCGTGAAAGCCGGCAAGTGGGACCGCAAGAAGTACGAAGGCGTGGAGCTGTATAACAAGAGCCTCGGCATCCTCGGCATGGGCCGCATCGGCAGCGAGATCGCCCGCCGCGCCATCGCCTTCGGCATGCGCGTGTTTGCCTACGATCCTTATCTCTCTTCCAGCAAGGCCCGCAGCCTTCAGGTCGAACTCGTCGAGAATGTCGACGACCTGCTCCCCCATTGCGATTTCATCACGATGCACATGCCTCTCACCGACGAGACGCATCACATCCTCGACGAGCGCCGTCTCGGCCTCTGCCGCAAGGGCGTCCGCATCGTCAACTGCGCCCGTGGCGGTCTCATCGATGAGGCGGCTCTCGGCGTGGCTCTCCAGTCTGGCCAGGTCGCCGCTGCCGCCCTCGACGTCTTCGAGGTTGAGCCGCCTCCGGCCGACTTTGCCCTGCGCAGCCTCCCGAACATCGTTTTCACCCCGCACCTCGGCGCCAGCACGGCGGAAGCCCAGGAAAACGTCGGCATCGAAATCGCCCAGGCTATTCGCGCCGCCCTCCTCGAAGGCGAAATCCGCAATGCGGTGAACATGCCCAGCATCGACGCCAAGACGGCGGCGGTCGTGAAGCCCTTCCTCACCCTCGCCGACAAGCTCGGTCGCTTTGCCGCGCAGCTCGCGCCGAAGCGCAATGACCGCATCGTCATCACCTACGGCGGCAAAGCCGTGGAACTCCCGACGGAAGGCGTCACCCGCGCCGCCCTCACCGGCTTCCTCAAGACCGCCGGCGGAGAAGAGGTCAACAGCGTCAACGTCCGCACCATGGCTTCCACCCTCGGCCTCCTCGTCGAGGAAGTGAAGTCCACGGAGCAGACGGATTTCAACGAATGGCTGCATGTGGCTGTGTGGAGCGGCGACTCGAAGGTCTCGCTTGGCGGCACCTTCTTCGGCGCGAAGAACGAGCCCCGCATCGTGCGTCTCAATGGCCGCTCGATCGAGGCCGAGCCGGAAGGCGTGATCCTGCTGCTCGAAAACAACGACGTCCCCGGCATCGTGGGCAAGGTCGGCACCATCCTCGGCAAGCACAAGGTCAACATCGCCTCCATGTCGCTCTCCCGCGATGAGGCGGGCGGCCAGGCGCTCACCGTGCTGAACCTCGACAGCGCACCGGCCTCGGAAGTGATTCAGGAACTTCTTTCCCATCCTGAAATCTCTGCGGCACGTATCATACAATTGTGACACCCTTGCGGAATCTCAAGCGCCTCCTCGCCTTAAGCGTGGGGGCGTTTCTGCTCATGGACCTGCGTGCGGCGGATTCGGATCTGACGTATAGCGATCCCGTGCCGTTTAGCTTCGACACGCTCGTCGATAACGCTCGCACGCTGGCCAAGAGCGAATACCAGACCCCGGAGATCCCCGAGGAGGATCTCGTCCACGCCATCGACTACCTGCAGCACGGCCGCATCCGGTTCAAGCAGGAAGATGACCTCTGGCTGGGACCGAACAAGCAGTTCGCCGTTTCGTTCTTCCACGTCGGCCGCTTCTTCCGCGTCCCCGTGCGCATGAACGTGGTGGAAAAGGGGCAGGCGCGCGAGATGTTCGCCGGGCCAAACGCCTTTGAGATTCCATCCGATTCTCCCGCCGCCCAGATGAAGGGGCAGCGACGCATTGCGGGCTTCAAGATCCAGGAGGATAAGAACGGCAAGCTCGACTGGCGCTCGAACGACTGGCTCGCCTTTCTCGGCGTATCGTACTTCCGGAGCATCGGCGAGCTTTACCAGTACGGCCTTTCCGCCCGTGGTATCGCCGTCAACACGGCGAACCCGAATCCGCCCTTCAACGAGGAGTTCCCCATGTTCACCTCGTTCTGGTTTGAGTCGCCCACCGATCCCTCCACGTCGGTAACGATCTACGCCCTGATGGAAGGCCCCAGCGTGACCGGAGCATTCCGCTTCGACGTCTCCCGTCAAAAGGCCGTCATCATGAACGTGCAGGCGAAGATTTTCGTACGCAAGAGCATCGCCCGCCTCGGCCTCGCTCCCCTCACCTCGATGTTCTGGTATTCGGAAACCGCCCGCCTCCCGATCACGGACTGGCGGCCGGAGGTCCACGATTCCGACGGCCTCGCCATCGAGAAGAGCAATGGCGAATTCATCTGGCGTCCGCTCAACAATCCCCCGCGCCTCGCGATCTCCGCTTTCATCGACGAAAACCCGAAGGGCTTCGGCCTGCTCCAGCGCGACCGCAACTTCCACAACTACCTGGAAGACGGAGCCTACGAACGCCGACCGAGCCTGTGGGTCGACATCGATGGCAACTGGGGCAAGGGCGCCGTGCAGTTGCTGGAACTCCCGACCGATGCCGAGGACGAAGACAACATCGTCGCCTTCTGGGTGCCGGAACAACCCGCCGAACCCGGCGCGGAATTTGACCTCAAGTACCGCCTCACCTGGGCGGCCGAGGAGCCGAATCACCCCAACCTCGCCCGCTGCGTCGCGACCCGCCTCGTCCGCGAACCGCAAAAACGCTGGCCCGAGAATCAGCAGCGCTTCATCGTGGAGTTCCAAGGTGGTCCGCTGGCTGACCTAAAGGCAGGCGAGCTTCCGCAGGTCGACGTCTGGTCATCCAAGGGCAAGATCTTCGGCACATCGATCCTGCCGCTGCCCGCCGCCGGGAAGAACTGGTACCGCGTCCAGTTCACGCTGGAGGATTTCCCGAAGGATCAGCCCACGGAGCTGCGCCTGACCCTGCAAAAGGACGGCAAGCAAATCTCCGAGACCTGGCTCTATCAGTTCTTCCCCGAGTTCGTCGGGAGCAAGTAGCGGGGCTATTGCACATCGGAACGGGCTGGAAGATATTCCAGCCCATGCAAGGCCGGTGCAGTCTGTGCGAACGCGAGGAGGTATTGACTCGTCATCACCTCATTCCCCGTTGCCGGCACCATAATCGCCGCAACAAACGCGATGTTCCTCGCGAACAAGCCTACGAGACCATCGGCCTCTGCCCGCCCTGCCACAAGCAGGTCCATGCCCTTCTCACCGAGAAGGAACTCGAACGCGAATGGAACACCATTGAGAAACTCCGGTCCCATCCGGAACTCAGCCGGTTTATCGCATGGATCCGCAAGCGGCCCACTGGGTTCCGCTGCAAGGCCTACGCGGCCTGAACCGGAAAGCCCTCGCAGATTTCCAGGGGTAACCCGTCGGGGTCTTGGAAAAATGTGTACTTCCGCCCGGTAACCGGGTCGATCCGCACGGGCTCCACCGCGATGCCCGCCGCCAATAAACGGGCGACATCCGCATCGAAATCATCGGAAGCAAAAGCCAGATGACGCAAACCGCAAGCCTCCGGCCTGCTCGGTCTAGCCGGAGTATCCGGAAACGAAAACAGTTCGATCTGCACGCCTCCCGGAATTGCAAGATCGAGTTTATACGAGCGTCTCTCCTCGCGATATGTTTCTGCAACAATTTTGAAGCCAAGGACTTCCGTGTAAAATCTCTTTGAACGTGGATAGTCCGAGCAGATCACGGCCACGTGATGAGTTCCGGCAAACATACCTCCTTCTAGACGGCAGCTTCCGCCCGGGCAACCCTCTCCTCCAGAGGGAAAACAGAGGGGGAATCCGACATTTTTCAAAAAAAACGCAGATTTCTGTTGCCAAGCCAGAGAGATATGGCAATGTTGAAACTGTTCTGGGGGGAACAGCAGGCCACCGTGGCACTCGTCGCGGTGGCCTGCATCATTTCCGGGATGAATGATTCTTCGCTTTTCGCCGAATTTGGCTTCCGTCCCAGGTGGGTTTATCTTGTGATGCAACCGAACTGGACCATCAGTTCGTTACCTCCACGAATATCTCCAATGAAAACCTACGACCTCTCCAAGGAGCCCCCACGCAGCCCTCGCGTTCGTCTTCGCGACTACGCCATTCTGGCTCGTGCCATCGACAAATGCCGTGCGCATCTGGCGGGCACGGAAGGCGAGTATCATTTCAACTGCCCGCTGGATCAGGAGCTCTTTTCCTTCAAGGGCATCGATCCGGAAGATTTCAAGCTGACGGTTTCCTCCAACGACACGGATGATCCGATCGCGCTCTGGGTCGACCAGGCTGGCATCCATCGCACTCCGCACGAAATTGCCGACTGGAGCAATGACCTAGAAGAATACAATCCCTCCCTTGACGCCGATAGAAAGGAATGGTTTGAGGGTGAATGCAGGAAGCTGGGACTCGATCCCGCAACAACGACTCTTTTTGATTATCTCGAAGCTGACGACACCGCGTCGTTCAAATAATCCAGGCCGGGGGCTTCTCGCCCTGGCATCACTTCTCGTCTCCTGCTCCCTCGTCTGTGCCCAGCCGAGGGAGGTCAACGCCGTACCGCCGGATAAAGGTCCGCCGGATTCCGCAGAGCGCACGACGATGACGCGTCTCCAGATCTTTCTGGATCGTGCGAACTTCCGTCCGGGCAAGATCGATGGCCTCGGCGGTGAGTTTACCCAAAAGGCGCTCGACCGGTACAACCAGGTCAACGGTAAGCCGCAGGGTGAACTCCCGGATCTCGCGAGCGTTGCGAATGCCTATCGCGAGTATGTCATTACCGAGGAGGACGCCAAATGGGTCGGTCCCCTGGCGAAATCTCCCGCCGAGCAGGAAAAGCTCAAGGCTCTGCCGTACTCAGATCTCTGGGAGTTGGTCGCGGAGAAGTTCCATTGCAGTCTGAATTTCCTTCACGAGCTGAACCCGCAGCCTTCGGATCTGAAGGTCGGCGACACGGTCAAGGTGCCGGATGCGCCCGAGTTTGCCATGGCGGATGTCGTGGCCTTGGAAAAGCAGCGCCGCGACGAGAAGAAGCAAAAGGAACAGGCCGCCAAAGATGCAGCTGCAGCTTCCGCTTCGCCGTCGGCCTCCCCGGATGCTTCGGCCACACCAACGCCCGTTCCGAGTCCGACTCCCACTCCGGCTCCGCCGCGTTATCACCTGATCCTCCTCCGCCCCGAACGGCTGATTGAGGTGTACGAAGGCGACAAGATGGTTGCCTGCGTCCCCTGCACTCCGGGTTCAAAAGACGTTCCGGTGCCGACCGGAACATGGAAGGTGACCTCCAATATCCTGATGCCCTACTACCGTTGGGACAAATCCGTCCTGGAAAGCGGCAAGCGCAGCGACAATTCCTTCAACCTGCCGCCGGGACCGAACAACCCGGTCGGCATCGTCTGGATGGGGATCAATCGCCCAAGCGTCGGCATCCATGGCACCACCTCGCCCGACCAGATTGGACGTAACGAAAGCCACGGCTGCATTCGCACCGCCAACTGGGATGCCTTCCTCTTGAGTCAAATGATCGAGAAAGGCACCCAGGTGGAGGTGCGTTGAGCAGGAGTTACCGCCAGTAGCCGGAGTTCCACACCCGACCCTGCGGCGTGGTGTAGTACTGGCTGTTCATCCAATACGCATTCTGCCGCGGCCGCTCGACCCAGCGTCCCGGCACCCAGACCCAGTCGCCTCGGCTCCACGCCCAGTAGCCGTCGACCCACACCGGGTCGGCGTATCGGCGCGGAGAAGGAGGCCGACGCTGGTTATACCTTTGCGGCGGCATGTCACGGGTGACGTAGTATTGCTGGGAAGAATAACTCGGCGGCGGAGAACTCGTCCGCCCGAACAAGGCTTGTCCGATCGGATCGGGAGGAACGAAATTGCCGTACTGGTCTGTGCACCCGACGAGGCCGAGAGCCACGCCGAGGGAAAGCAGGAGGGACTTTTTCATATATATATAAAAACAACGTAAGAAACCGTTGCGGAGGTTGCCTGTCCCCCCGCGCCGCCATTGCGATGCACCCCGGGTTCTGCCATGCTCGCGCATCCCCTGATGCGCATCCTCCTGGCTCCTGATAAATTCAAAGGCTCTCTTTCTGCCGCCGAGGTGTCTGAGTCGCTTCAGAGAGGATTCCTCAAGGTCTGGCCAACCGCCACCTTCGACTCCGCTCCCATCGCCGATGGCGGCGAAGGAACCGCCGAGGTGTTTCGTCACGATTTCGCGGGCGACGAAATCACCGCGCCAGCCCACGATGCTCTCGGACGCCCGATTTCGGCCGCCTACACCTGGCTGCCCGAAACCCGCACCGCTGTGATCGACATGAGTTCAGCCTCCGGATTGTGGCGTATCGCAGAGAGCGAGTTGTCCCCGGCCAGCGCCTCGACGTTCGGCACAGGCGAGCTGATGCGTGACGCCATCCACCGGGGCGCGGAAAAGATCATCGTCGGACTCGGCGGCAGTGCGACAAACGACGGGGGGGCGGGTATGGCGAGCGCCCTGGGCTGGCAGTTCCTCGATGAGAGCGGCAACCCAATCGTGGCCCTTCCCGGGAAATTCCGGGAGATTTCCGAGATTCGCCCCCCCGACACATCTATTCCGGAAATTTCCGGGCTTTGCGACGTGCGTAATCCCTTGCTGGGACGCGAAGGCGCAACGGCTGTTTACGGCCCGCAAAAGGGGGTGACCGGGGAATTGCAGCCCCTCATGGAAGCTTCCTTGCGCCATCTCGCGGATGTTTGTGCGCGAACCCTCGGTGTCGACCATCGCGAGCATCCCGGCGCAGGCGCGGCAGGCGGGCTCGGATTCGGCCTGCTCACCTTTGCAGGCGGTCGGCTGGAACCCGGTTTCGCCACCATCGCCCGGATGCTGAAACTCGGCGAGCGTGTCGCTTCAGCCGATCTGGTCGTTACTGGCGAGGGTCGCCTCGATACCCAGACCGCCCATGGCAAAGGCCCAGCCGCCCTTGCCGAACTCGCCCGGAGCCAGGGGAAGCCCATCCTCGCCTTTACCGGTTGCCTCGAAGACGAGTCGGAGGTATTTACCGCATGCATTCCGATCGCCGACCGGCCATTGACGCTTGATGAAAGCCGGTCCCGTGCGTCACAACTACTGGAATCCGCGGCTGCCCGGGCAGCCCGCCTGATACACATTTCCCTATGAGTAAAAAAATCGCACTGTTGTTTTCCGGTCAGGGAGCTCAAGCCGTCGGCATGGGCCATGATTTGGCCGCTGAATATCCCTCCGCCTCCAGCCTGTTTCAGAAGGCGGATGAGATTCTGGGCTTTTCCCTTTCCAATGTCGCCTTCAATGGCCCGGCGGAGGAGTTGACCAAGACATCAGTCTGCCAGCCCGCGCTCTACGTGCATGGCCTCGCCCTGCTCGGCGCGCTCAAGGAACGCGTTCCGGGTCTGGTGTTCCATGCCACGGCGGGTTTGTCGCTTGGTGAATTCACCGCGCACGCCGCAGCGGGCACGTTTGACTTTGAAACCGGCCTGCGTCTCGTCGCCAAGCGCTCCCAGGCCATGCAGGAAGCCTGTGAAAGCACGGAGGGTGGCATGGCTGCCATCATCGGCGGTGAGGAAAACGACATCCGCCAGCTCGCCGCCGCCGCCGATGTGGACGTGGCGAACCTCAACAGCCCCGGCCAGATCGTTCTCTCCGGCGAAGCCGCCAAGATCGCCCTCTCAGTCTCCCTCGCCAAGGAATACGGCGCGCGCAAGGCCGTGGAGCTTCAGGTCGCCGGAGCATTTCATTCCCGCCTGATGGAGAGCGCCTACGAAAAGCTCTCGATCGCGCTCGCCGAGACCGAGATCAAGCAACCCGCCGTTCCGGTGGTTTGCAACGTCGATGCCTGCACGGTTTCCGATGCCGACACGATCCGCCGTTCCCTCGCCGACCAGGTGACGGGCAGCGTGCTCTGGACGCAGAGCATCGAGTACATGATCGACCATCTGCACATCACGCAGTTCATCGAACTCGGACCCGGCGGCGTTCTCGCTGGTCTCGTGGGCCGCATCCGCAAGGGCACTCCGGTGATTTCGATCTCCAACGCCGCCTCGCTCAACGACGCGGTGGCCGCCCTTTCGGCCTAGGCGTCCGCTTGCCAAATCCCAGCGTTCCACCGATTGTTTACCGATGGTTACTGTCGCGACCGACATCGTTGAAGAGATCCTTGCCCTCAAAAAAGAGCGCAACGCCGTCATCCTGGCCCACAACTACCAGGTGGGTGAAATCCAGGATCTGGCCGACTATGTCGGGGACTCGCTGGGATTGAGCTACCACGCGGCGGAGACGGATGCCGAGCTGATCGTCTTCTGCGGCGTCCACTTCATGGGAGAGACGGCCAAGATCGTCAATCCCACGAAGACCGTGGTCATTCCCGATATGGAGGCAGGATGTTCGCTCTCGGACTCCTGCCCCGCCGACAAGCTCGACGCCTTCCTCCAGGAGCATCGGGAGAAGAACTACTACGTCATCGCGTACATCAACTGCAGCGCGGGCGTGAAGGCCCTGGCCGACGTGATCGTCACCAGCGGCAACGCGCTCAAGATCGTCGAGAGCGCGCCCAAGGACCGCAATATTCTCTTCGTCCCCGATCAAAACCTCGGCGCGTGGGTGATGGAAAAGACGGGCCGCAAAATGGATCTCTGGCAGGGTAACTGCTACGTCCATGTCGAGTTCACCCGCGACAGCATCAACAAGATCCGCGCGGAGTATCCCGGAGCCGAAGTCGTGGCGCATCCGGAATGCACCTACGCCGTGCGCATGCTCGCCGACGAGGTCTGCTCGACGGAGAAGATGCTCTCTTACTGCCGCGACAGCAAGGCAGACAGCTTCATCATCGTCACTGAGAGCGGCATGCTGCACCGCCTGCGGCGCGAGGTGCCGGGCAAGACCTTCATCCCCGGCCCTACCGAACTCTGCGCCTGCAACGACTGCCGGTACATGAAGCTCAACACTCTCGAGAAGCTGAGGGATTGCCTCGACTACCGCTCGCCGGAGATCATCATCCCGGAAGACATCCGCGTAAAGGCGGAGCGCTCCGTGCGGCGCATGCTGGAGCTGAGTTGTTAATCCTCGATCATCCGGCCTTTCAGTTCCCGTCGGCGAATCCAATAGAAGATCACCGGCGTAACCACGAGCACGTGGAGCAGGCTGCTCACCATGCCGCCGATCACGGGCGTAGCCAGCGGCTTCATCACCTCGGCTCCCGTCTTCGCGCTCCACATGATGGGCAGCAGACTCGCCACCACCGTCGCAACAGTCATCACCTTGGGACGCAGGCGCAGCATCGCGCCTTCCAGCACGGACTCCTTGAGATCGCGGAGCGAGAAGCTAGCTCCCCTCTCCTCCATGCGGCGCTTCAAAGCCTCTTCCAGGTAAACGACCATCACCACGCCGGTCTGAATCGCCGTGCCAAAAAGCGCAATGTAACCGATCCACACAGCCACGCTGAAGTTATAGCCCAGCAGGTACTGGAGTAACACGCCACCCGTGAGAGCGAATGGCACGGCGAGCAATACGTGCGAGGCTTCCAACGCTGAACGAAACACGACCGTGAGGAGCATGAAGATGATTAGCAGGACGACCGGGACGATCATGATCAGCGTACGCTGGGCGCTGAGCTGATTTTCGTATTGCCCGCTCCATTTAATCGTCACTCCCGGCGGGAGTTGGATCTTCTCCGCGATCCGTTGCTGCACCTCCTTGACGAATCCGCCCAGGTCGCGCCCCTGCACGTTGGTCTGCACAAAGACCCGCAGCAGACCGTCTTCGCTGGCGATTTCGCTCGGACCTGAGGCGCGCACAATCTGCGCCACCTGCCCCAATGGCACGCTGCCTCCACCGGGGCGAGGAACGAGGATGTTGCCGAGATTCTCAATATCGTCGCGCTCTCCGCGATCCAGCCGGAGCTGAATCGGATACCGCTCGCGACCTTCAATGGTCGTACTGACATTGAGACCGCCGATGCCGATCTCGACCACATCCATCACCTCGCGAATATTGAGTCCATATCGCGCCATGGCGAAGCGGTCGGGAATGACCTCGACGTACGGTTTGCCTTGCACCCGCGACGCCGCCACTCCAACCGCGCCCGGAATTTTTCGCACAAGCTCCTCCACCTGGAAGGCAGTGCGTTGCAACACATCGAGATCGGAGCCGAGAATCTTGATTCCGACCTGAGCCCTGATGCCCGTGCTGAGCATCAGGATGCGATTTTCAATGGGTTGGAGAAAGCCGGGAACATAGCCAGGAATGACGCTGAGTTTTTCACTAAGCTCGGCGACGATTTTGTCCTTTGTCATTCCCGGCCGCCATTGCTCCTGCGGCTTGAGGATGATGGTTGTCTCGATCATTTCCACCGGCGCGGGATCGGTCGCCGATTCGGCGCGGCCCAGCTTGCCTGCGGCGGATTCCACCTCGGGAACAGACTTGATCACGCGATCCTGCCACGACATCACGCGCTTCACCTCGGTCAGCGAAGTGCTCGGCAGCAGGACGGGCATGAATAGCAGACTGCCCTCCTTGAGCGGAGGCATGAATTCGCTGCCGATGCGCGAAGCGAGAAACAGCGCCCCGACCAACAGTGCAAAGGCCAGCATCATCACGGTTTTCCCATGATGGAGCGCCCACCCGAGCACAGGGCGATACAGCCCCATCAGGAACCGCATAACGATATTTTCCTTCTCGGCATGGAATGGCCCCCTGACCAGCCACGTACAGAGCACCGGCACGAGCGTCACACCCAGGATGGTCGCGCCAACCATGGCGAAGGTTTTCGTGAACGCCAGCGGATGGAAGAGCTTTCCCTCCTGTCCGGTCAGCGCAAAGACCGGAAGGAACGCGAGAATGATCACCGCCATGGCAAAGAAGATGGGGCGGCCCACCTGGTGCGCTGCAGTGCGCGTGACCTCCAGCGTTTCCAGCGCCGTCAAACGAGAGCCTTTCTTGCGCTCCGCCTCCTCGCAATGGCGCAGGACGTTTTCAGTCATCACGATGCCCGCATCGACCAGCACGCCGATGGCGATGGCGATGCCTGCCAGCGACATGATGTTTGAGCTGATCCCAAATTCCTTCATCAGGATAAACGAGATCAGGATCGAAATCGGCAGCGGCAGAGTGACGATCAGGATGCTGCGGAAGTGCCAGAGGAAGATGATATGCGCCAGCGTGACCAGGATGATCTCCTCCACGAGCGCATGCTTCAGCGTGTCGATGGTGCGCTCGATCAATCCACTGCGATCGTAAAACGGCACAATGCTGACGCCCTTTGGAAGCGACGGAGATATCTGCGCGATCTTCTCCTTTACGCGCTCGATGACTCGCATCGCATTCTCGCCCGTACGCATGATGACAATGCCGCCGACGACCTCCTTTCCATCGACATCGAGAGCGCCCCGGCGGAAATCTCCCCCGAGCGAAACCTCGGCAATGTCCTGGAGTGTGATCGGCAGCCTGTTTACCGTACGCACGGCGATCTGCTTCAGGTCATCGACGGAATGCACGAGCCCGATGCCACGCACGACAAACTCCATGCCGTTCTCCTCCACGACCTTGCCACCGACATTGAGGTTGCTGTTCGTCAACGCATCCATCACTTCCCGCAGACTCACGCCCGCCGCACGCATCTTCCCGGAATCCGCAGTGACCTGATACTGGCGCACGAACCCGCCCACGCTCGCCACCTCGGCCACGCCATCGACGGCAGCGAGTTGATAACGGACAAAGAAATCCTGTACCGCGCGGAGGGCACCGAGATCGTAGCCCCCGTCGGGAGCCTTGGCGGGATCGACCTTCAGATAATACTGATACACCCACCCCAGCCCGGTTGCGTCGGGGCCGAGCCGCGGCGTTACACCCGGAGGCAGAAGTTCCTGAAGAAAACTCAGTCGCTCCAGCACACGGGTGCGGGCAAAGTAATTATCCACCCCATCCTCGAAGACGACGGTGAGCAGCGAAAAGCCAAACATCGACTGCGCCCGTACCTCCTTGACTCCGGCCAGCCCCTGGAGGTTTGTCGAGAGCGGATAAGTCACCTGATCCTCGACCTCCTGCGGACTGCGTCCCGCCCAGTCCGCCGTGACGATGACCTGGTTTTCGCTCAGGTCGGGGATGGCGTCGACAGGTGTGGTGCGCAACGCGCGAAAGCCCAGCGCGACCACGATGAGCACGGCGCAGGCGACGATGAAGCGATTGTTCAGCGACCAGTCAATGAGCCAGCCAATACCGCCGCGAGATTCGTGCGTGCTCATGGCTTGGCCGGAACGCCGCAACTTAGCATCGCCGCTCCGAGATAAGGGTTGCGCGTATCCGCACCAGACTGCACCCACTGCGCCTTGTTCGGCGCTCCGGGGAAGCTGCCCCCCGTCATTGGGCATTCCAGCACCTGCACGCCCGGGTCCAAGCCCGCTTTGGCCACCGCCAGCGCGAGTGCCGAACCTGCCTGGCTCCATGGGAGAAAGGTTTTCCGCGCCTCATCCAGAGTCGTGCCAGCCAGTGCCGTCGGCACCGACTGAACCGCCTGGATTTCCGCCATCATGGCATGCTCGACGGGTAGCGCTTTCGCCAGCTCAGGCAGTGCCTGCCCCGCCGCGACAGCCTGCGTCGGATTATCTGCTGCGAGCGCATCGGAGACCTTCGCCAGCCCTTGTAGAAAAGCCGTAATCTCGGCTGGCGCAGCCTGCAATGCGCTCTTCGGCACCGCGACCGGCGGAGTGTCTCCACCGCGCAGTTGCGCCTCGGCGTCAATCATGAGGTTGCCATTGGAGACGACCTTGTCGCCAGCATTCACGCCCGCGAGGATCTCCACCCGATCTCCAGCCACGCGCCCGGTTTTCACGGATCGTTGAATGTATTTGCCGGGAGCCTCCTCCACATAGACGACCTCCCGGCGTCCATCCCGCAGCACCGCAGATCGCGGCACCACGAGACGTTCGCCAAGATCCGCGATCAGGTCGGCCTCGGCATAGGCTCGATGCGGGAGCAAGCGGCGCAGTCCCTTCTGATCGCCATCGGCCAGCGGATTCTCCACCTCGATGCGCACCTTGGTGCTGCGCGTCGCGGCATCAAAATTCGGATCGATGAATGTCACCACACCCGGGAATTCCCTCCCCGGCACGGTCGGCGTGCGAATGATCGCCTTTTCGCCGATCCGGATATCCGGCAGATCGCGTTCATAGACCTCGGCGTGGAACCAGAGCTTGGAAAGGTCGCCCATTTCAAACAATGGCTCGCCGGTCTTGATGAACTGTCCCAGGTAGGCTTTTTTCGTCACTACCGTGCCGCTGATCGGGGCGAGGAGGTCAATCGTGTAGACGGCCTCGGGTGTCTTGGCCAGACCGGCCAGCTGTTCTGGGCTGAGTCCATACTGCACAAGGCGCTGGGCGGAGTTTCTGGCTACGGCCTGATCTCCTCCCCGCATGGCGGTCTGGTATTCCCGGACGATGTAGAGCAGCTCCGGGCTGTAGATGGCTGCCAGAGGTTGGCCCTTCTCGATGTACTCGCCGACATGGTGGACATACACGCGATCGATGCGGCCGTCATAGAAAGCGGCAATGACACGGTGGATATTCTCATCGTCCTCCAGGATGCCGGTGAACCGCAGGTTCTTCGTCATCATCTCCCGCTGTACCGGCGCAGTGGCAACACTCAGGGCCGCCACCGAGGAATCATGCAGGCTGATCAGGTTTTTATCGCCGCTCATCACCTCGTCGCCCTCGTAGACAGGAACGAGCTTCATGCCACAGATCGTGCAATTGCCGGGCTTGTCCGAGGTGATCCACGGATGCATAGGACTCTGATACATCTTGATCTTGCGCGTCTCCTGAGGAGCCTTGTTGCAGGCGGCCAGCAGTACGGCGCATAAAAGAAGAGCAAGCGTTCTCATAGTTTGACCCTCCGCAAACGCAGGGCGTTGGTGATGACAGACACGCTGCTGAGGGACATCGCCGCACTGGCCACAATGGGACTCAGCAGCAGGCCGAAGACGGGATAAAGCACGCCCGCAGCGATCGGCACGCCCAGTGTGTTGTAAAGGAAGGCAAATGCGAGATTCTGCCGGATGTTCGACAGAGTCGCCTTGCTTAGCGAGATGGCATTGACGATTCCGAGGAGGTCGCCCTTCACCAGGGTAATTCCCGCACTGGCGATCGCCACATCGGCGCCTGTGCCCATGGCGATGCCCACATCGGCCGCAGCCAGACCCGGCGCATCGTTGACGCCGTCACCAGCCATGGCCACGCGATGGCCTTCAGCCTGGAGCTTCGAGATCGCATCGCGCTTTTTCTCCGGCGTGACCTCGGCAATGACCGTGTCGATCCTGACCTGACCAGCGATATGGCTGGCCGTATCGGCATGGTCGCCGGTCAACATGACGATCTTCAGGCCAAGCTCGTGCAGCCGGGCGATGGCTTCGGCACTGGTGGCCTTTACCTGGTCCGCGATGGCGAGGAAACCGAGAATCTGGTCTCCTAATGCCACCCAGACCACGGTGCTGCCTGTCTTACGCAAAGAGGCAGCTTCCGGATCGAGAGTAGCGTCGAATTTCGCCCCAACGGATTCCATGAACTCGCGAGAGCCCACGGCGACCTCCTGGCTGTTCCATCGCCCCTTTACGCCTCCTCCCGTAATGGCCGAGAAATCTTCCGGCTCTCCGATAATCAGTTTGCGACTCCTGGCCGCGTCGACCACCGCTCGTCCCAGGGGATGTTCGCTCCGGCCCTCCAAGATCGCCGCCAGTTTCAGGACGTCTTCCTCCGATTGCCCTGGCACCGCCCTTACAGCGACCACCGCGGGCTTTCCTTCGGTAATCGTTCCGGTCTTGTCGAGGACGAGGTAGTCCACCTTGCTCAAGGTCTCCAGAGCCTCGGCATCCTTGATGAGCACGCCCATCCCGGCTCCTCGCCCCACCGCGACCATGATCGACATGGGCGTGGCGAGTCCAAGCGCGCATGGGCAGGCGATGATCAGCACAGCGACCGCATTCACCACGGCAAAGGCCAGCGCGGGAGCTGGCCCCAGGAGCCACCAGACGAGAAACGTCACCGCGGAAACCGCGAGAACTGCGGGAACAAACCAGCCCGCCACCTGGTCGGCCAGACGCTGGATCGGTGCGCGGCTGCGCTGCGCCTCCGCCACCATCTGCACGATGCGGGCGAGCACGGTTTCATTACCGACATGCTTTGCCTCCATCAGCAGACTGCCGCTGCCGTTGATCGTACCGCCGGTTACGGATGCCCCTGCGGATTTCTCTACCGGCAGCGACTCGCCGGTAATCATGGACTCGTCCACCGAAGAAGAACCCTCAAGGACAACACCATCAACCGGGACACTTTCGCCAGGCCTCACCCGCAAGCGGTCTCCGGCATGAACGAGGGACAAGTCAATATCCTCCTCCCCCTCTTCAGTCACGCGATGGGCCGTCTTGGGAGCGAGCTTGAGCAAGGCCCGGATCGCCTCGCCTGTCCCCGCCCGCGCGCGCAGTTCCAGCACCTGCCCGAGCAGCACCAGGATGATGATCACCGCCGCCGCCTCGAAATACACGATCGGCGCGCCGCCATGTCCCGCATGACCGGGCAACAATCCCGGCAGAAGCAAGGAAGCCACGCTAAAGATCCACGCGGCTCCGGTTCCCAGGGCAATAAGGGTGAACATGTTGAAATGCCGCGAAACCAGCGACCTCGCACCGCGTTCAAAGAACGGCCAGCCACACCAGAGCACGACCGGGGTGCTGAGGATGAATTGCACCCACGCGGACACCGTCCCGGATAGAGGATGAAAACCCGGGATATGCTCGCTCATCGCCAGCAGGAAAACGATCGCCGCCAGCGGCAGGCCGAACCAGAATCTGCGACGCATATCGCGTAGCTCCGGGTCCTCCTCTTCCGCCGCAGACGCCGCCACAGGCTCCAGAGCCATCCCGCAGATGGGGCAACTGCCCGGCGTATCGCTATGCACCTCGGGGTGCATGGGACAGGTATATCCCGCCTTCGCTCCGGGAAGCGGAACAGCCAGGTTTCGCTCCAGGGCCATTCCGCATTTCGGACAGGCTCCGGGCTTGTCTGATTCCACGCCCGGGCACATCGGGCAGATGTATGCCGCAGTCGACGACTGCACGGGAGCATGGTGTGCCTTGTGCGCGCCACAGCAACTATGCGCCTCTTTGTGCTCTGGCTCGTGCTCGTTCTTTCTGTCGGGTGCTGCGTGGGAAGGTTCGGTCTGCGCCGGGCGCGACGATTCCTTGTGACCGCAGCAATGATGCTGGTGATCGCTCATCCTCAAATCCTCGTAAGTAGGCGTCCCGGCGCGTCATTACACGCCGGGTACGCAATGATACAGATTGCCGTCGGACGACGTGCTAGTGCGTCTTTCCCGCGTTATCGAGCACCTTCAGGTACTTCGCCGGGTCCTTGTCGAACATGGCTTTGCAGTGCTGGCAGCAAAGCTGGATTTCCCTGCCTTCGTAGGTGAAGACATAGGCGTCTCCCATGCCGCCGAGCTTTTCGCCCGAGACGACGCAGGTCGTCAGGGGATAGGCAGGCTTGGCGTCTGCGGCCTTGAGGCCGAGCGGAGCGAGGATCGTTGCGAGTAAAGTCAGAAATTTCATGTCGTTGTCTTGTGTATGTGTTTGGAAAAACCGGTCTTGCCGGTTGGATACAGTTGCGTTCTGCGAGGGATCGCTTCAGGCAACGACATGAGGCGGCGCATGCGCAGGCATGCTCCGTTTAAAAACCAGACTGGTCCAGAGAGACAGGCCAGGCGGACCAGAGGAATACTCGAGCGCAGTAGGAGCCGTGACGATCTCCGCATGGACAAAGGAAATCGTCGGCCCAAAGTCCACGGGGCCCGCGAGCAAAAGTGCATCCGTAGCGTGTACGGAGCCAGGAACCGGCGCGATCAGCGCCGTGCAGCAGGCGGTCGATTCTTGAACAGGAGTCTTCTTGGAGCCGGTATTATGCGAGCAGCAAACGCGCTGTTCATGATGCTTGGCGGCAGAATCGATGATTGCCGCCCAGGCGCAGTGATTACTCGCCACGAGCCACGCCAATCCGAGACAACAAAACGCCGTCAGCTTGATCAGCCGCGACTGTCGGATTGCGTTCACCTTTCTTTTGTACCCCACCCCGGCATCTTTTGCAACGGCGAGATTTTTTGACGCTCAGGCCTTTCGCCTCGAATCATTTGAAGGTAGGTTCTCCCTGAACCCTTTTCCTCCTATGAAACCGCGTGTCCTCATTGTCGACGGTCATAGCATGATTTTTCAATGGCCTGACCTGACTCTCCAGCATGCCAAGCGCGGCGTCGTCGCGCGGGAGACGCTGGTAAAGATGCTGACAGGCCTGCAGGACAATAGCGACTGGCACGTCGCCGTTGTCTTCGACGGAACAGGCGTCAAAGCTTCCGAGGAATCCAAGGGCGATGGCATCCAGGTCTTTTACTCCAAGGCCGACCAGACGGCTGACTCCATCATCGAGCGTCTCACGGCCAAGTACGCGCAGCAATACGACGTCACGGTAGCCACCGACGACATCCTCGAGCGAACAACCGTCGAGAGCTTCGGCGCGATTTCCATGTCCGCCCATCAACTGCGCGAAGAAATTGACTTCGCCGGGCGCGAGCTAGACCAGCGCCTGAAAAAGTTGCGCCGATCCTGAAAAACAAAAAGCGCTTCCCGACGAATCAGGAAGCGCTTTTGAAAGACAACTTCGAGTCTTAGGCTTCTGCCGGAGTTTCGGCCTGAGCCTCGCCCGAGAGTTCCTCGCCCACCATGTAACGGGTGAAGCGGCGGATGACGATGTTCTCGCCGAGCTCGGCGATCTTGGAGTTCACATAGTCCTTGATCGTGAGGTCGGGGTTCTTGATGAAAGCCTGCTCGAGGAGGCAAAGCGTGCCGTAGAACTTGTCGATCTTGCCGTCGACGATCTTCTCCACGATGTTCTCGGGCTTGCCAACCACCTGCGCGGCATAGATGCGACGCTCGGTCTCGATGAGGGTGCCAGGGACCTGGTCACGGGAGACGTAAAGCGGGCTGGCGGCAGCGATGTGCAGCGTGATGTCCTTCACGAACTCGCGGAAGATCTCGTTCTTGGCGACAAAGTCGGTTTCGCAGTTGATCTCGACGAGCACGCCGACCTTGCCCTGAAGGTGGATGTAGGAGGCGACGATGCCTTCCTTGGCCACGCGCGAGGCCTTCTTGCCGGCGCTGGCGATGCCCTTTTTGCGGAGGTATTCCTCAGCCTTGACCAGATCGCCCGCCGTCTCGGTGAGCGCTTTCTTACAATCCATCATCCCCGCGTTGGTCTTTTCGCGGAGTTCTTTTACGAGTGCGGGAGATATATCAGCCATGAGTCAAAAATGTATGTATAAAGAGGAACGGAGAGAGTGCCGAAATCAAGAGGGCCGGAAAAGTTCTTTTTCCGGCCCTGCGTGAAATCGGAGTTGGAACCTGGATTATTCCGAGACGGCTTCGAGCTCGGCGGCCGGAGCTGCCGGAGCGGCAACCTTGCCACGAACACCCTTGGCCTGGACGATGGCGTCCACGAGCTTCTGCAGGATCACGCGGATCGAGCGGATGGCGTCGTCGTTGCCAGCGATCGGGTAGTCGATCTTCTCGGGGTCGCAGTTCGTATCAACGATGGCCACCACCGGGATCTTCAGGCGCGCGGCCTCGGCCACGGCGATGCTTTCGCGGTTGGTGTCGATGATGACGATCGCGTCCGGGAGGCGCTCCATGTTGAGCACGCCTTCGAGGTTGCGATGAAGCTTGGTGGCTTCGCGACGGAGGGCGGAGGCCTCTGCCTTGTTCATGCGGGCAAAGGTCTGGGTCTTCTCGAGTTCCTGGAACTCGCGGAGACGGCCGACGCTGCGACGGATGGTCTGCAGGTTGGTGAGCGTGCCACCCAGCCAGCGCTGGTTGACGAAGAACTGACCGGTCGCCTCAGCGGCTTCCTTGACAGCTTCCTGGGCCTGCTTCTTGGTTCCGACGAAGAGGACCTTGCCATTTCCCTTCACGATGTCGCCGAGGAAGGTAGCCGCTTTCGCGAGCTGATCCACCGTGATCGACAGGTCGATGATGTAAATGGAGTTTTTCTCTTCGAGGATGAAATCCTTCATTTTGGGATTCCATCGTTTGGTCTGGTGTCCGTAATGGACCCCGGCTTCCAGGAGTTCGGTCATTGATTCGACGTTAGGAGAGGGCATGGTTTTGGGTTAGCTCGCGGCTTGCTGCGGTTCGGGGTCTGTCTGCAGAGCATCCCCGAGATGGACGATATCGATTTCGCGGTTGGTTGGGAAGCCCGTACCAGCCGGAATGAGATGGCCCATGATGACATTTTCTTTGAACCCGCGCAGACGGTCCACCTTGCCGAGTGTAGCGGCTTCGGTGAGTACCCGGGTCGTATCCTGGAAGGAGGCTGCCGAGATGAAGCTGTCGGTCTCCAGCGAGGCCTTGGTGATACCAAGGAGCACCGGGCTGGCTTCGGCGGGTTTACCGCCCTTCTCGACGACGCGCTCGTTCTCAGCATCGAACTCAAGGCGGTCGACCTGATCGCCCCACAGCAGGCTGGTATCACCGGGATCGGTGATCTTCACCTTGCGAAGCATCTGGCGAACGATGATTTCGATGTGTTTGTCGTTAATTTCGACACCCTGGAGACGGTAAACCTCCTGGACCTCGTTGAGCAGATGCTCCTGGAGTTCCTGGGGTCCACAGACCTCGAGGATTTCGTGGGGCACGACAGGCCCCTCGGTAAGCTGCTGGCCTTTCTTCACAAAATCGCCCTTGAAGACGATGATGTGCTTGGCGAGAGGAATCAGATGTTCCTCTTCGGCGCCAGTCGCCTGATCGCGAACGAGCAGGCGGCGCTTGCCGCGGACGGTGCCGCCGATGTCGACGATACCGTCAATCTTGGCGATCTCCGCTGCGTCCTTCGGACGGCGGGCCTCGAATAGCTCGGCCACGCGCGGGAGACCACCCGTAATGTCTTTGGTCTTGGCGATCTTACGCGGAGTACGCGCAAGACGGGTACCGGCGGAGATTTTGCTGCTCTCCTTCACTTCGATGTGAGCGCCGGCCGGGATCGAGTAGCTGGCCAGGACTTCCTTGGCATCGTCCACGATGACGATCTGCGGGTGCAGGTCTTCCTTGTGTTCGATGACCACGGTGCCCATGACGCCGGTGGCTTCGTCGACCTCCTTGCGGACGGTGACGCCCGGGATCATGTCGCGGAATTCCACCTTGCCACCCTTCTCGGTGATGATCGGCACGTTGTACGGATCCCACTGGATGAAGGTCTCGCCCTTCTTGACCGAGGCGCCGTCGGCGATGGCGATCACGGAACCGACAACGATGTTGTAGCTCTCGAGTTCCCGACCGTCCTTGCTGTGCACGCTGACCGTACCGTTCTTGTTGAGAACGACGTAGTTGTTCTCGGTCGTTTCCACGACCTTGAGTTCGTTGAAGCGAACCGTACCGTCGTTCTTCGCCTTGATGATGGGCTGCTTGAAGGTCTGGCTGGCCGTACCACCGACGTGGAACGTACGCATCGTGAGCTGGGTGCCGGGCTCGCCGATCGACTGGGCGGCAATGATGCCGACAGCCTCGCCGAGCTTGACGATGTTGCCAGTGGCCAGATTGCGGCCGTAGCACTTTGCGCAGATACCGCGACGGGATTCGCAGGTCAGGGCCGAGCGGATCTTGAGCTGCTCGAGACCGATCTTTTCCAGAGCGGCCGCAGTTTCTTCGTCGATGATCTGGCCCGACTTGAGAATCGACTGGCCGGAGACGGGGTCCTTGACGGTTTCGCAGCTGGTGCGTCCGATGATGCGAGTGGACAGGCTGACCACCTCTTCGTCACCCTCGTAGATCGGGCGGACGATGATACCATTGATGGTACCGCAATCATCCTGGGTGATGATCACATCCTGAGCGGCGTCAACGAGCTTGCGGGTCAGGTAACCCGAGTCAGCCGTCTTGAGTGCCGTATCGGCCAGACCCTTGCGGGCGCCGTGGGTCGAGATGAAGTACTCGAGCACGGAGAGACCTTCACGGAAGTTCGAGATAATCGGCGTCTCGATGATTTCGCCCGAGGGCTTGGCCATGAGACCGCGCATACCGGCGAGTTGCTTGACCTGGGTGCGGTTACCACGAGCGCCGGAATCCACCATCATGAAGACGGGGTTCATGTCCTTGCGGCCGTCGTTGAACTCCAGCGTGCGGAAGAGGGCGTTGGCCAACTCTTCACCCGTGTGGGTCCAGATATCCTGCACCTTGTTCTTTCGCTCACCGTCGGTGATGATACCGCGGCGGTACTGCTTCTCGACCTCGGCGATTTCCCGGTAAGCCTTCTCAAGCTGAGCAGACTTTTCCTTCGGGATGATCATGTCGGTGATACCGATCGAGATACCGGCCTTCGTGGCGGAGCGGAAGCCCATCTCCTTCAGGCGATCGAGAGTCTCGACCGTGCGCTGCTGGCCCACGGCCTTGTAGCAACGCCAGATGATGTCGGAAAGCTGCTTCTTGCCGCAGACCTTGTTGTAGAAACCGAGTTCCGGCGGCCAGATCTCGTTGAAGATCACGCGGCCAGCGGTGGTTTCCAGAACCTTGGTCTCCGTGTTACCGTAAACGGTCGGCTTGCCACCGAAGTTCGGGTTCTTGTAGCGGATGCGGGTATGGGTGACGACTGCACCCTCGGCGAGGGCGAGTTCCACCTCGGCAGCGCTGGCAAAGAGCGGGAGACGCTTGTCACCCTTCTCACCACGCGGATTCTGCGTGAGGTAGTAGCAGCCGAGCGGAATGTCCTGCGAAGGCGTCGTGATCGGCTTGCCGCTGGACGGCGAAAAGATGTTGTTCGGCGCAAGCATGAGCATGCGCGCTTCCATCTGGGCCTCAACCGAGAGCGGAACGTGCACGGCCATCTGGTCACCGTCGAAGTCCGCGTTGTAGGCGGTACAAACGAGCGGGTGAATACGGATGGCTTCTCCTTCGATGAGCTGCGGCTCGAAAGCCTGGATCGAAAGACGGTGCAGGGTCGGAGCGCGGTTCAGGAGCACCGGGTGTCCCTTGGTCACCTCTTCGAGGATGTCCCACACTTCCGGTGTCTGGCGCTCGATGAGCTTCTTGGCGCTGCGGACCGTATGGACGTGTCCCTGCTCCTTGAGGCGACGAATGATGAAAGGCTCGAAAAGAACGAGCGCCATCTTCTTCGGCAGACCGCACTGGTTGAGCTTGAGCTCAGGACCGATGACGATGACCGAACGACCGGAGTAGTCGACACGCTTGCCGAGGAGGTTCTGGCGGAAACGGCCACCCTTGCCCTTGAGCATGTCGCTGAGGGACTTGAGCGGACGGTTCGCCGCACCGGTGACGGCGCGACCATGGCGGCCATTGTCGAACAGAGCGTCGACGGCCTCCTGGAGCATGCGCTTTTCGTTGCGGATGATGACCTCGGGTGTCTTGAGCTGCAACAGGGTCTTGAGACGGTTGTTGCGGTTGATGACGCGGCGATAAAGATCGTTGAGATCGGATGTGGCGAAGCGACCACCCTCGAGCGGAACGAGCGGGCGGAGATCCGGAGGGATCACCGGGAGCACGTTCAGGATCATCCACTCGGGACGGGTCTTCGAGTTCATGAAGCCCTGAACGAGCTTCAGGCGCTTGGCGAGCTTCTTGCGGAGCTGCTTGCTGCGCGTGGCCGTCATCTGCTGCTCGATCTCGTCGTGGAGATTCTGCAGATCGGTCTGCTCGAGGAGCTTCTGGATGGCCTCGGCACCCATGCCGGCGACGAAGTCGTCACCGTACTGGTCCTCAGCCTCGCGGAATTCTCCCTCGGTGAGCAGCTGGCAACGCTGGAGCGGCGTGCTGCCCGGGTCGATGACGATGTAATCCTCGTAATAGATGACGCGCTCGAGCTGGCGGCTGGTCATGTCGAGCATGAGGCCGATGCGCGAAGGCATGCACTTGTAGAACCAGATGTGCGAAACCGGCACGGCGAGATCGATATGGCCCATGCGCTCGCGGCGCACGCGGCTCAGGGTGACCTCAACGCCGCAACGATCGCAGACCACGCCCTTGTGCTTGATGCGCTTGTACTTGCCGCACGAGCACTCCCAGTCGCGGGTCGGGCCAAAGATACGCTCGCAGAACAAGCCGCCTTTTTCCGGCTTGAACGTACGATAGTTGATCGTCTCCGGGTTCTTGACCTCGCCCTTGCTCCAGCTGCGAACGCTTTCCGGAGAGGCGACGGTAATACCGACTTCGTCGAACCCAAGCTCCCTCTGCTCGCCGAAGATTTCACCGATATTGACTTCTTTCATAGTAACTTTCGTATTCTTTCTACGTTACTTCAGCTGTCTCTTAGGCAGCGGATTCTTCGAGGGAAGGTTCGCTTCCACCGACTCGTACATCGAGGCCCAGGCCCTTCATTTCCTTGATAAGAACGTTGAAGGATTCCGGGGTCCCCGCCTCGAGCGAATTGTCGCCCTTGACGATGGACTCGTAAATACGGGTGCGGCCTTGCACGTCGTCGGACTTGACCGTGAGGAGCTCCTGGAGCGTGTAGGCGGCGCCGTAAGCTTCGAGCGCCCACACTTCCATTTCTCCGAAGCGCTGACCACCGTACTGGGCTTTGCCGCCCAGTGGCTGTTGGGTGACCAGGCTGTATGGTCCGACCGCACGAGCGTGGATCTTGTCGGCAACCAGGTGGCCGAGCTTGAGCATGTAAATGTAACCCACCACGACCTGTTGATCGAAGGCATCACCGGTGCGTCCGTCGTAAACGGTCGACTTGCCCGTCTCGGTGACCCAGGTGAAATTCTCCTGGCTCTTGGCGTCGCGGAGATACTCTTTGATTTTCTCTTCCGGGATACCGTCGAAGACCGGGGTGGCAACCTTGAAGCCGAGCGCCTTGGCGGCAACGCCAAGGTGCGTCTCAAGCACCTGACCCACGTTCATTCGGCTCGGCACGCCGAGCGGGTTGAGCACGATGTCCACCGGGGTACCGTCCGAAAGGAACGGCATGTCTTCCTCAGGCACGATCTTGGCGACGACGCCCTTGTTACCGTGGCGTCCGGCCATCTTGTCACCGACGGAAAGCTTGCGCTTGCTGGCGATGTAGACCTTCACCTGCTTGATGATGCCGGGATCGACGTCATCACCGCTCTCGATGCGGCCGAGGTTCTGCTCCTTCTCGCGCTCGAGGTCTTCGAAGCGATGCTCGTACTGGCCGATGATCTCGCGGATCTTGTTGCGGATCGGGCTCGGGTCGATTTCGACGTGATCGTACACGGCAGCCAGCTTGCGCAGGAGCTGCTTGGTGATCTTGCGGTTCGCCGGGATGATGATCTCACCGGTCTGGGCGTTCACCACGTCGAGCGGGATCTTCTCGTTGAGGAGGATGTTGGAGAGCGCGGCGGTGAGCTGCTCGTGCAGGTCGTCTTTGCGCTTCTTGTAATCCTCGAGGATCATCTTCTGCTGACGCTTCGACTCGGTCGGCGTCATCTTGTTGCGGGTCACTTCCTTCTTGGAGGAGACCTTCACATCCATGACGATGCCGTAGGTGCCGGAGGGCACGGTGAGCGAGGTGTCTTTAACGTCGGCGGCCTTCTCACCGAAGATGGCGCGCAGGAGGCGCTCTTCAGGGGCGAGTTCCGTCTCGCTCTTCGGCGTGATCTTGCCGACGAGGATGTCGCCGGGCTTGACCTCCGCACCGATGCGGATGACGCCGTCGGGTCCGAGGTTCTGCAGAGCCTCCTCGGAGACGTTGGGAATATCGCGGGTGATTTCTTCCGGGCCGAGCTTCGTGTCGCGGGCGCCGATTTCGAACTCATCGATGTGGATGGAGGTGTAGATGTCCTCCTTCACAACGCGCTCGGAGATCAGGATGGCGTCCTCGAAGTTGTAACCGTTCCACGGCATGAACGCGACGAGCACGTTGCGGCCGAGAGCGAGTTCGCCCTTTTCGGTGTTCGGGCCGTCAGCGATGACGTCGCCCTTCTTGATCGCCTGCCCCTTCTTGACGATGGGCTTTTGGTTGATGCAGGTGCTCGCATTCGAGCGCATGAACTTGCGCAGTTCGTACACCCACACGCCATTGGCGGAGTCGGTCTTGATCTTCTTCTTGCCTTCGGGAAGCTCACCATCATTCGTGATGATGATGTGGCTGCCGGTCACGGAGGCGACGACGCCTTCGGACTCCGAGCAAATCACAGCGCGCGAATCGCGGGCGACGCGGCCTTCCAGGCCGGTGCCGACGAGCGGAGCGTCGGAAACGAGGAGCGGCACACCCTGGCGTTGCATGTTCGAGCCCATGAGCGCACGGTTTGCGTCGTCATGCTCGAGGAACGGGATGAGGCCAGCGGCCACGGAGACGAGCTGCTTCGGCGAGACGTCCATGTACTGGACCTTCTCGGGCTCGACTTCCACGAAGTCACCGCGATAGCGGGAGGAAACCTTCTCGCCAGTGAAGGCGCCATTGGCATCGACCGGCGAATTCGCCTGGGCGATCCAGAAGTTCTCGTCGCGATCACCGCTGAGGTACTCGACGATATCGGTCACGCGACCGTCGACGACCTTGCGATACGGGGTTTCGATGAAACCGAATTCGTTGACGCGGGCAAAGGTGCTCAGCGAGCTGATCAGACCGATGTTCGGACCTTCCGGCGTCTCAATCGGGCAGATACGACCGTAGTGCGAAGGATGCACGTCACGAACCTCGAATCCAGCGCGATCACGGCTCAGACCTCCAGGCCCAAGGGCCGAGAGACGGCGCTTGTGGGTGAGCTCGGAAAGCGGGTTCGTCTGATCCATGAACTGGCTCAGCTGTGAACGACCAAAGAAGTCGCGCACAACCGCGCTCAGCGATTTCGGGTTGATGAGCTTCTGCGGCGTGATCTGGTCGACACCGGCATCAAACAGCGTCATGCGCTCGCGGACGAGACGCTCCGTGCGAGCCAGGCCCACACGGCACTGGTTGGCGAGAAGTTCGCCCACGGTACGGACACGGCGGCTGCCGAGGTGATCGATATCGTCGGTCATCCCCTCCCCGCGGCGGAGTTCCACGAGGTACTTCATCGCGGCGATGAAGTCGTCCTTGGTCAGGATACGCTCCTCGTCGTTGACGCCGAGGTTGAGCTTCTGGTTGATCTTGTGACGACCCACACGACCGAGATCGTAGCGCTTGGGATCGAAGAACAGACGCTTGAGCATGCTGCGGGCGTTCTGAACGGTCGGCGGATCGCCAGGGCGCAGCTTGCGGTAGATGTCCTTGAGGGCCTCCTCCTCGTCGTGGGCAGGGTCCTTCTTGAGGGACTTGATGATCGTGTCGTCGTCCTTCGTGTCGACCACCTTGACGGTCTTGTGGCCGAGGGAAATGAGCTGGCGGATGGTGGCGGCGTTCAACGGCTCGAATGCGCGTGCCACAGTGATTTCGCCATCGCGGATGTCCTCGATGAGAACCTTGGTCGCGATCTCCTCCTCGTCGAGGTTTTCGGCGAGCTTGAGGTCAACGATATTGTAGAAAAGCTTGATGATGTCCTCGTCGGACGGATAGCCGAGAGCACGCAGGAACGTGGTGGCAAGGAACTTGCGGCGGCGCTTGCGACGATCGAGGTAGACGTAAAGCAGATCACTGGTGTCGAACTGAACTTCGATCCAGGAACCGCGATCCGGGATGATGCGGAAGCCGTGGAGAAGCTTGCCATTGAGGTGAACGCTCGTCTCAAAGCAGATGCCAGGCGAACGATGCAGCTGGCTGACGACGACGCGCTCGGCACCGTTGATGACAAACGTGCCTTGCGGGGTCATGAGCGGGATTTCGCCCATGTACACCTTTTCTTCCTTGGTGCTCTTCTCGTCCTTGTAACGGAAGGTCACATAGAGCGGCGCGCTGAAGGTCTGCCCTTCACGCTGGCACTCCATCGCAGACATCTTCGGATCGCCCAGCTCGTAGCTGACGAAATCGAGGCTGGATTTCTCCTCGAAACCGAAGATCGGGAAAAACTCGCGAAAGACCGCCTGGAGGCCGACATTCTTACGCTTCGACGGATCTACGTCCTTTTGGAAGAACTCGTTGTACGAGTTGATCTGGAGTTCGATGAGATTTGGCGGCTCGATGGCCTCCTTGAGTTTGCCGAAGTGAATGCGTTCAGACATGGCGGTTATAGATTCAGTATGGGGAGCCGAGTTAACGTCCAGCTCCTGCGGCGAGATACGGGAAAAGCAAAACGCCCTCACGCGAGGCAAGAGTCATCTCTTGGCTCGTGCGGGGACGCAAAATGTTAAAGCTTTTCCAGTCGACGCAGATAAGTGGGACGAAATTCGGCGGAATTTTTAATTTTGATCGCCCGCCCCGGGAACGCAAGCCAAAAGTTTTGGTAAACTTTTGGCCGCGTTCCCGCACTTGGCGGGGAAAGGAACTACTTGATCTCGACTTTGGCGCCAGCCGCTTCGATCTTCTTCTTGATCTCTTCGGCTTCTTCCTTGGTGACACCTTCCTTGAGGGCCTTCGGAGCGCTCTCGACGAGGGCCTTGGCTTCGGCGAGGCCGAGGCCGGCAACAGCGGCGCGCACTTCCTTAATGACGGCGATCTTGTTGCCGCCAGCGTCAGCGAGGATGACGTCGAACGAGGTCTTTTCCTCAACCGGAGCTGCAGCGACAGCCGGGCCTGCGGCGGCGACTGCCACCGGAGCAGCGGCGCTCACGCCCCACTTGTCTTCGAGCTGCTTAACGAGATCAGCGATTTCGAGGACAGTGAGTCCGCTGAGCTGATCGACCAATGCTTGTGTATCTGCCATGGTATGTATTTTTTGGTGTCGTCGCGCCCAGAAGCCTCAGGGCATTTGAGGCCGACAGCCGTCGACCCGACGAGGAACCGTTGTGTTTTTGGGTATCCCATGGCGCGGCTTCTAACGCCTTGGGAAAGTCTTTTTTCTTTAGGCTCCCTGTTCGTCCTTCTCGGCCTTGGCCTTGAGGAGGCGGGCCAGGCTGGCGCCGGGCTCGTTGAGGATGCGGACAAACTGGCTGGCCGGGGTCTGGAGCAGACCGAGGAGCTTGGCCTGGAGAACTTCCTTGGAAGGAAGGTCAGCGAGGGCCTTGACCTGATCGGCGGTCAGAAGGGCGTTATCGAGGATACCAACCTTGACCGGAGGACGCTCAAACTCGGAAACGAAGGTCTTGAGGACCTTGGCAGCAGCGCAGATGTCGCTCTCGCCTGTGACGATCGCGGTCTGGCCACTGAGGGCACCATTGAGCTCGGGAAGACCGAGATCCTTGATGGCGCGCTTGACGAAGGAGTTTTTGACGACCTGGAAGGTCGCGCCCACGCCAGCGAGGCGGGTGCGGAGTTCCTCGAAATGCTTGACCTGCATGCCGGAGTAGTCGGCAACGAGGAGAAACGGCGACTTCTGAAGCTTGGCTTCGATGTCGGCGACGATAGTGGTTTTTTCGGGTCTCATTGCAGGTGCAGGTTAGTTTTTAAGGAACGGAGCAGCGTCCACCGTAACACCAGGGCTCATGGTGGCGCTGAGGGTGATGTTTTCAACAAACGCGCCCTTGGCGGTTGCCGGGCGGGCTTTGACGACGGCGTCGATGACGGCGCTGCCATTCTCCACGAGAGCAGTCTCGTCGAAAGAGAACTTGCCGACCGGGACGGCGATGTTGGCGTTCTTGTCGAGCTTGAACTCCACGCGGCCTGCCTTCACTTCCTTGACAGCCTTGGCGGTGTCGTCGGTGACGGTGCCTGTCTTGGGGTTCGGCATGAGGCCGCGCGGTCCGAGGACCTTACCAAGCTTCTTGACCTCAGCCATGGCGGCCGGAGTGGCGATGGCGACATCGAAGTCGGAGAAACCGCCGGTGACCTTCTTGAGGAGGTCGTCATAACCAACGAATTCCGCACCAGCCTCGCGGGCGGCCTCAGCGGCTGCGCCGGTCGCGAAAACGAGGACTCGGACATTTTTGCCGCTGCCGTGCGGGAGCGGGCAGGTGCCGCGAACCATCTGGTCGCTCTGCTTGGGATCCACACCCAGCTTGAAGGAAAGCGTGACCGTCTGGTCAAACTTCGGGGCAGGAAGACCCTTGAGAGTCTTGATCGCTTCGGAAAGCGGATACTTGCGATTGCCATCCACCTGCTCGGCGGCGGCACGATAACGTTTGCTGCGTTTGTTAGCCATTTAGGGTTTGCAGTACAGACGATCCGCCTCACGGCAAATCTCCTGCGGTTTGGGTTTATTCGGTGATTTCGATGCCCATCTGACGGGCGGTACCACAGATCGAGCGGTATGCGGCTTCTTCGGTGCGCGCATTCATGTCCTTGATCTTGATCTTGACGATGTCGAGGACCTGCTTCTTCGTGAGCTTGGCGACCTTGGTCTTGTTCGGCTCCTTGGAACCAGCGGCGAGACCAGCAGCTTTCTTGAGGAGGATCGAGGCCGGGGGCGACTTCGTGATGAAGGTGAAGCTCTTGTCCTTGTAGACGGTGATGACTACGGGAAGGATATCACCCGCCTGCTTCTGCGTGGCGGCGTTGAATTCCTTGCAGAAGGCCATGATGTTGACACCCTGCTGGCCGAGGGCAGGACCGACCGGAGGCGCGGGATTCGCTTGCCCGGCGGGAATCTGCAATTTGATCTGTCCGACGATTTCTTTTGCCATAAAATGAGAGAGCCGCCGCTCGGGCGGAAAGGGTCAAGAAGCAACCACGAATTGCCCAATCGGGCAAGAAGAAACTTTACTTTTTGGAGAGCCTGTAGAAGAGCACCGCCCCCAGAGTGATGAAAAGGATGTTCGGGATCCAGATTAACAAGGCGGGATGCGCTCCGGCATTTCCCCGGAAGGTGTCGGCCATGATAATGAAGAAAAAGTAGGTAAACGCAACGACCAGACTCAGCCCGAAACCGACCGACGTTTCCTTGCGGTGTGTGGTGATACCGAGTGGCACCGCAATAAGGGCAAATGCCAGGCAGGCCAAGGAGGCCGAAAAGCGCTTGTTCAGTTCCACCGACGCCTCAAGCATCTTGCCATCAGCCCCTTGGGACATGAAGTTGAGCAACTCCGGCAACGTGTACGAGCTCAAGCGGCGGCCGGTGAGAAATTCATCGTAAAATTGCTGCAGAGAGATGGGAAAGTCTCCCTCTGCCACGACGATGCCCTGGTGAATTTTCGAAATATCCCGGGGAGCTTTTTCGTCGCGCTGTTCAAATCGGGCGTCGAAAAGCTTCAGGATCAGCTGCTTGTTGGGAATGTCCGGGGTGAGGATGCCCTCGCTGGCATAGACCATCTTGGTCGGCTCCCCATCGTCATTGATCTCAAAAACGATAAGATTCTCGAGCTTGTCGCCGTTCTTGCCGCCCACGTAAATGCGTCGGTCGGGAAACTGGTCGACCACCTCGTCGGCCCGGAACACTGCGGCCGGATTGCTCGTTGCGATTTCGACGATCGCCTTGCTCATTTTTTGCTCCGCGCGCGGAGCAACATCAACATTGATCCAGAAGCAAATCGCCGTCAGGACGATGGCGAGGAGGAAAACCGGAATACAAAGGCGGGGAACGCTCACGCCGTTGGCGCGCAGGGCGATTAGTTCATTATCTGCAGAAATACGACCAAAAACCAGGAGGAGCGCTGTAAGGAATCCCCACGGAATGGTGAAAGTCATGGAAAACGGCAGCACCAGCGCCATGAAGGACACGACAGTGAGAATGGGGACATCCGGGTTGTTGATGATGACATCCAGGAGTTCCTTGAACAGGTTGCCGAGAACAAGCACCAGACTGAGCACCACGACGCCAAAAAAGGCGGTCGCCACCACGCTCATCCCGACATAACGATCAATAATCTTCATGAACTAAAAAGCCCCTGCACGAGCGGAAGCCCGGGCGCGGGGTGAATCCCTTCAAATAGGCGATGAGGCATGTACGATCAAGCGTTTTGCCCCAACGCAGTTTCTTCCGGACGCTCCCGCCGTATCTCCAGGGCAACTGCGGCAATCGTCGCGACGGCAAGGAATCCCGCCGCCACGGCAAAGGGTAGAGCGGCATACGGCCAACGGTGGCCCGCCTCGGACATCCCGAGCAACCATCCCGCAGTCAGCGGACCGGCAAAGCGCGCCAGGCTGCCGGCAGATTGGACGACCCCCAGAGCCCTCCCCTGCCACTCCGCCGACGCACTGCGGGACGCCAGCGCAGAAAGCGTGGGCATGAGCAGGCTATTACCGATGCCAACCAGGGCCGAGGCCGCGAGCATCAATCCAAACGTACCGGCAAACGCCAGCGCCACCAAACCGACGAATACCAGAGAACTCCCGGCAACCGCGAGCAGGCCCTCTCCAAATCGCTTTACCAGTCGTCCGATGAGTCCTCCCTGAATGATCACTCCGAGGATACCGATTCCCGCCAGGATGTAGCCGGTATGGAGGGCGTCGAGGTCGAAGCGGTGTTTCAGGTAGAGCGCAAAGAGCGCCGTCATCATCGAAAAACCCGCAATCACCAGAAAGTAGCACACGAGGCTCGCGACATACTGCTGGACCCGCACATGCTGGAAGAGATCAGGAAAAATACGCTTTGCCTCCGGAGCGGCAGCCCCGGTTTTGCGGGACTCGGGCAGGAAAAAGACGATAAAGAGGAAATTTACGGCAGCGAGCCCGGCCGCGATGAACATGGGAGCGGAATAGTTAAACTTCACCCCGGCCCATCCGCCCAGGGCTGGCCCAAAAACAAACCCCAGTCCAAAAGCAGCGCCAAGGAGACCCATCGCCTTTGCCCGATTCTCCGGCGACGATATATCGGCCAGGTATGCCTGCGCCGCGCCGATATTGGCTCCAGCAATTCCGTCGATTAACCGGGCCACAAATAGCATGAGGACCGATCCAGCCATGCCCATGAGAAGATATCCCGCAATCGTCCCGATGACTCCAAGCAACAGGACGGGCTTGCGCCCGATACGGTCGGACACTTTGCCCCAGATAGGCGCAAAGAAGAACTGGGCCAGGGAAAAAACCCCTACCAGCCAGCCAATCTGCCACGGGGTGGCGCCGAAGTGCTCGGCGTAGAGAGGCAATACCGGAATGACAATCCCGAAGCCGAGAATGTCGATAAATACGGTAAAAAAGATCGCGAGGTATTGCAGCGGACGTCTGTCCATGAGAGAGGATCACAATCAACAGGACTTCCTGCGCAAAAGCAAGGGCGCGACATGATTTGTCGGATGGTTGCGCTGGCGTTGCACATTGCGCGAAAATCTGAAAAGTTTATCTTCACTATTTGTTCATGGCCTCATCCCCGAATTCGACTCCGACTCGCTGGTTTCCAACTCTCCTCTGGGGCAACTCCGTGGCGCTCTCCTGGATGTGGGGCCTCGGTTTGTTCTTTTCCGTCCAATTTTCCACCCAGTTTGGGCTGTTTGGTCTCCTGATTTTCGCCATCACCAACGGCCTCGGGCTGTTGTGTTTTGGCTTGGTCACGCATCATATCGCGCGTCGTGAGCCGGGGTCGGAATCGCTCGCCCGTTTCTTTACGACGTGGTCCAGACCGTTTCGACTGGTCTTCTTCCTGTATCAACTCCTGGCGATCACCCTTACGATTTTTGCCTTTATTCGGTACGGATGGCTCTCGCTCGGCATGCAGCCGTGGCTGCTTTACCTCCCCCTCACCCTTCTGATCGTGCTGGCAGCGGCAATCCTGTTTGGCGAGGAGTTTGACATCAAAAGGATCAAGTACAGCCACGGCGTACTGGGCCTCATCCTCGCTGCTGCGGTCGCAGTGCTAATCGTCAACGCGATCCAATCGGGACCAGCCACCGCCCAGGGCGAGCCCAAGATGCTTGCTCCCGACTGGGATTTCTGGGGCTATGTCATCCCCATCATCATCGGCTTCCTCGTCGGCCCATGGCTCGACCTCCAGCAGTGGCAGCGAGCCATCCAGATGCATCGCGAGCGGGTTTCCATCGCTGCGGCATATTGGGTGGGATCGATCCAGTTCACCCTGATGCTGATTTTCCATGGGACGATGACATTGTGGGCGCTGAGCCATGGAGCCAGCCACTACCTGCGCCAGGGTATAGGACATTACACCTACGGGCACGAGACGCTGGTTCTCCAGTTCTTCGAGCACGCCTCGCCATGGGTGTTTGGCGCTTACGCGGTGTGGATCTGTGTCTGCATCCTGACGACGCTGGATAGTGGCTACATCTCGCTCCGCTGGTTCCTTCAGGACAATGCCGCGCTGTCAAACAATCCGCTCTTTGCACTCATCCCGAAGCGGCTCATCACATCGCCCATCCCGATCTTCATCTTTGCCGGTGTGATCGCCCTCATCGCGGCTGTGCTCAGGCTGGAGCTCGAGTACTTCATGATCTTCTATGCGACGTTCTTCGTCGGGTATTCCGTCCTCTCGATCGCCCGCTGCTACGTCATCACCCCGGCCAATGCCATTCCGCAGGTCAAGATGTTCTGTATCGGCAGCCTCGCCGTGGTCATCTTTGCTTACGGGTATTTCCTGCGCCTCCCGCTTTTCCAGATCATTGGATCACTTCTGCCTCTGGCCTATGTCGTATGGCTGCTGCTGAAGCCGGGCTCCCCGCAGGAGTTTGTCAGCGACTCCGAGGAACTCGCTGCGCCGTCGCAGGATATCGGCCCCGCCACGGCTGCGGTGATGCCTGCCGCCACAGGAGCCGCTCCCGTCACCGGCGGCTATCCGGTCGGCGGACATTTCGAGGGCAAGTGGTTCATCCACTCCTTCGTCGCGACCTACGCGGATACGAACTCGGTGGGTAACGTCTACTTCGGCATGTACGCCATGTGGGTCGGCAAGACCCGCGAACTGTTCTTCAACCAGGTCATGCCAAAGTTCGACCTGAAGAACACGCCGTTCTACATTCTCACCCGTTCGTTCGAGCACAAGTTCGTACGCGAGACGCGCGAGTTCGAGACGGTGAGCGTTCGCATTCGCATTGCGAGTTACAATCGCAAGTTCGTGATCCTCGAGCACGAGATCTACGACTCCGCCCAGAAGCTCCTCGGACACGGCAAACAGTCGCTGCTTTTCGTAGCCTCCACCGACTACAAGCTCATTGATCTCCCGGCCGAGGTGACAGCGGCCTTCATGGTCTACACATAGGAATGAAGCGAGTCCGACTACTGGCCGGAGCCGGTGCGATGGCTGTCCTGGCTGGATGCCAACCACCGAGCACCAAGCCTGTCCTTCCAAAGGAGACTCCTGCTCCGACCCCGGAGGTCACCCCAGTAGTCGCGACATCGACTCCATCCCCTACGCCGATCCCCGTGCCCGCGCTGCCTCGCAAACCGGTGGAACTCGGCCGGATGTTCAACGGCATCACCTTCCAGACAAAATTCGCCACTCCCGCCAGCGACGAACTCGCCTCCATCGAACGCACCCAGGACAACGCCTACGAGGTACAGGTTACCTTCACAGCCAGGCTCCCACGGGCTAGCAAGAGCCTGGAAGATCTGGCGAAAAATGACCCCAAGCTCCCTCATGTGCTGAATCAGATGCCGTCGCTGGTCGAAAATGCGAAGGTATCCCCGTTCTTCGAGAAGCTCTATAGCAACAAGATTGAGTCAATCCGCAGCCAGCTCTTCCAGCTGGACGAAGTGCTCTCACGCCACAACTTCTACGACTGCGAGACAATGCTGGAGCTCACGTCGCCCGATACAGGACGGAAAGCCCTGCTTCTCATTGGTGACATGGACGTCAATGTCGATGGCACTGACGGCGATCGCAACGTCCCGGTCGATGACTCCGGTCGGTTCTTTCAGCCACAAACGAGCTATCGCTGGAAACGCACCACCGACCGGATCAATCCTCTGCTGCCGCGCTATCAGCAAAAGCTGGCGGATTTCAAGCGTGAGTATGCCGTACCCGGCCTCACCGCCGCCCGCAACAAGGAACTCCAGCAGGCCATCGACCAGACCACCCGGACGATCAACGATCTCAAGACCTACAGTTTTCTGATCTCGTCCACCGACCCCTCGATCGTGATCCCGACATTCATGATTAATGACAAGGAAGATCCGTTTGCCCCCAAGGTCGGAGACTACGCGGCCGTGATCTACAACGGTGTGGTCTACCCTGCTATCGTCGGAGATGCAGGGCCTTCCGCCAAAATCGGTGAGGCATCGATCCGCCTGGCCAGGGAGATCAATCCAAAGGCTTCCTCCATCGCGCGCCCGGTCAGCAACATCAAGGTGGCATATCTTGTGTTCCCAGGAACGGCGGATCCCGCCACGCAGCCGAATCTGGCGGATTGGCGGGCCAAGTGTAAAAAGTATCTCGACGAAATCGGCGGCACCGCACCGGAGCTTTTCTCCTGGCCGGACATCGTGCCTCCATGGCCAACTCCCACCCCGACACCTACGCCTACCCCCACGCCCGAACCTTCGCCAAGCCCCGCTCCGAGTTCATCACCGGAAGGTTCTCCGGCTGCGGGAGCATCCCCGGCAGCAACGGTTAATCCCAACTTTATCATCGAAACTCCCCAACCCTCCGCGACTCCCATGCCGTCAGGCTCGCCGACTCCTGCGGCATCGCCCAGCCCGAGTCCAACCGCTCCGCAGCCAGCCGTTATTACGCCCGCCGACGCGTCGGCGCCCCCCTCAAATCCGTGATCGCACCCGAAGATATCCGCCAGCTTCTTTGCGCGCTGGGTGACCACATCCAGTCGCGTTTCCTGAGCGGAAGAGCATCCAGATCGATCGAGGATCTCTCGGGCATCGCTGCCGAGACTGCGGCGGACACGATCTATCAGATCGACCGCCTGAGCGAAGACGCCATCTCAGAGTGGTTCTCCGCACATTGGCCTCACGACGAACCTGTGCAGGTCGTGATGGAAGGCATCGAGGACGACCATCCCCTGTGCTTTCCAGCAGGTACCGACGTTTCCGCCACCCGCTGGAAGTGCATCATCGACCCGATTGATGGAACACGGGGAATCATGCATGACAAGCGTAGCGCATGGACGCTCGCAGGCGTCGCTCCACAGAGAGGAGACGATACTCGTCTCTCCGGCATCATCGCCGCCGCGATGACTGAGCTACCCGTCACCAAACAATGGCGGGCAGATCAAATCAGCGCGACCCGGGGAGGCGGCTGCGTCTTCACCTCCCGCAATGTGCTCGACGGGAGCACTGCTCCGCTTTTTCTCCAGGCATCGCAAGCCACGCAGTTTGAACACGGCTTCTCCTGGCTGGCAAAGTACCTGCCTGAGGGCCGTACACTCACCGCGCAGATCGAGGAGGCCCTCTGGGAGGAGTTGACGGATTACAAGGGCACCGCTCCCCTCCAGGTTTTTGACGACCAATACATCAGCACCGGAGGGGCGTTTTATGAAATGCTCTCCGGGCATGACCGGTTTGGCGGCGACATCCGCCCGCTGGTCTTCGCTCGACTCGGGCTCGATGCCGCCCTCGTCTGTCATCCCTACGATGTTTCCGCCGCGCTGGTCCTTTCCGAGGCCGGAATCATCTACGAGCACCCCCTCGGTGGATTCCCGGATGCGCCATTGAACACGACGCACCCGATGGCCTGGGTGATCTACGCCAATCCCACCATAGCCGCCAAGGCCAGGCCCGTGCTGCAAAAGCTCCTGAATCAATTCCTCGCATGACCCGGGAATCCCTGCTGGCCGGCATCGCCGTAGCCATACTCCGCCTCCTTTTCTGCACCATCCGACTCAAGGTGGACGATGACTCGATCATCAAGAACGACATGTCGGGAAAATCGATCATTCTGTGCTTTTGGCACAATCGCATCCTGGGCATCACGGTTTCGTTTCTGCGGCGATATCCCAAACAGCGCAAGGGCGTCACTGTACTCACCAGCCCGAGCAAGGATGGCGAGATTCTTGCCCAGATCATGGCAGGATTTCGCATGGGAGCCATCCGCGGTTCCAGTTCGCGTCGAGGTTCCCAGGCCATGCGCGAACTCGTTCGCGCTGTCGAGCAGGGCATTGACATTGCGGTCACGCCCGATGGACCGCGAGGCCCGTGCTACAAACTCGGCCCTGGCGTCGTCTTCCTCGCGCAGACCACCGGAACGCGCATCCTGCCACTGCATGCAAAGTTTTCCCGATGCGTCCGGCTGAAAAGCTGGGATCGCTTCATCATCCCATTGCCCTTCTCGACCATCTCGATCAAAGTAGGCGAACCGATTTCCGTGCCCTCCGAACTCACCGCCGAGGAGTTCGAGAAGGTACGCCTTGATTTGGAAAACACTTTAAAAAATGAAGCAGATTGACGGAGCAGCCGTAGCCCAGAAGGTTCATCAGGAAACGCGCCAGCGCATTGAGGCGCTTGCCGCCCGCGGCATCCAGCCGGGCCTCGCCGTCGTGCTGGTTGGGGATGACCCGGCCTCCCGCGCCTACGTTCGTTCCAAGGACAAGCGCGCCGCAGAACTCGGCTTTCACTCGGTCAAAAGAGAGCTGCCCGCCACGACATCCCAGGAGGAGCTCCTCGCGGTGGTCCGTGAACTGAACCATGACCCGGCTATTCACGGCATCCTCGTCCAGTCTCCTCCGCCAAAACAAATCGACGAGGCCGCCATTGTGCGCGCCATCGATCCCAACAAGGACGTCGACGGCTTTCATCCCGTAAATGTCGCCAAGCTCGCATTGGAAGATCCGACGGGCTTTGTGCCCTGCACCCCACTGGGCTGCATCCGCCTGCTGGAGGAAGCCGGAGTCTCCACCGCTGGAGCCAATGCCGTCGTCGTGGGCCGCAGCATGATCGTGGGCAAACCCATGGCGCTGCTCCTCATGCGTCGCGGCAAGGGCGGCGACGCCACGGTCACCGTGGCGCACTCACGCTCGAAGAACCTTGCCGCCATCACGCGCCAGGCAGAAATCGTGATTGCCGCCGTGGGCCGCCCGCATTTTCTCGGAGCCGAACACATCGGCGACGGCGCCGTCGTTATTGACGTGGGCATCAACCGTATTGACGACCCCACCTCCCCCAAGGGCACCCGCCTCGTCGGCGATGTGGATTATGACGCGGTGGCAGAAAGATGCGCCGCCATCACGCCCGTCCCCGGAGGCGTAGGCCCGATGACGATCGCCATGCTCATGGCCAATACCGTGCAGGCCTGCGAGCAGCTTACGAAGTAGCTCGTTTATGGAGCGACTGAACCTCCGGCGGCTCATTCCGCTGAGCTTCACGTCGCTCTTTCTTTTCTCCTTGGCGATGTTGATCGGGCTGCTGATACAGCCGATCAACTCTGGTCTGGTGCGTTATGCCGCCTGCGCCTTCGTCCTGCTTTCTCTGATCTCCGGTGCCGCGATTTTCTGGCGCCGCCGCTGGTTCCAGTGCGTAATTGGCATGGGGCTGATCCTCATTACAGCGATCGCTCTCTGGTCTCCGGCTTCGCCGGAAAACTTGCGTGCCGCTTACGTCGCCAATTTAAGAACATTTGAGGGTACCCCCTACGTCTGGGGAGGAGAAGGTCGCCTGGGCATCGACTGCTCTGGGCTTCCACGAACAGCCTGGAGGAAAACACTCTTCGAGGAGGGGCTACGCACGATGAATCCGGCATTGATCCGGCAATCCTTTCTCTCTTGGTGGAATGACGCGGCAGCGCGAGACCTGCCGATTTCGGCAGACTACTGTCGACTGGACATCAAAGGCCCGCTCGCCAAGCTGCCTTATGAACAACTGCAACCAGGCGATCTCGCAGTGACGAGTTCCGGCGTTCACTGCCTGGTTTATCTGGGGGACGGAGATTGGATCGAAGCCGATCCAGCTCAAGACAAGGTCCTCGTCCTGAATAAACGCCAGCCGGATGTGTGGTTATCGACTCCATGCATCATCGCGCGACGAGTCGGCTTCTAGCTACCTGCCCGTCCGCTCCGCGACGAATCGCTCAAAGGCAGCCAATGTTTCCGCGCTCACATGGTGCTCGATGCCTTCGGCATCCGCTCGCGCCGTGGCGGAAGACACACCCAGCGCTTCCAGAAACGCAACCACGGTCTGATGCCGCGCCTTGGCCTTGATGGCAAGCCGCTTCCCTGCATCCGTAAGAAAAATCGAACGGTAAGGCTGGGTCGTCACCAAACCGTCACGTTGCAACCGCTGTACCGTGCGAATGACGGTGACATGGGTCACCCCGAGATTACGAGCCAGGTCGGTCGCCCTCGCCTCTCCCCGAGTCGCGAGCAGATCGGCAATGGCTTCCACGTAGTCCTGCGCTCGTTCCTGGGCGTGCTGCTGACGAGTGCGGCGTTGATGGAGGGCGCTCTCGTCGCTCTGAGGAACCAGCGCGGTCGAGGACTTCGTTTTCTGCACGGGCATCCTTCTTCTTGTGCCACAAGATCGGAACGTTGACAAATCCGATGCTGACGGCTGTACGGGGTCTATTTTTGCGGACTATTCGTCCATTCCGCCTGACGAACCGCCTCCAGAGACGCATGGAAACTGGGGTCTCGCATGAGGCTTTGAAAGATCAACTTACCCAGCTTGCGACCTGCCTCCAGGTCGGTCAGGTAATGCTCTCCAGCCAGGATGCGGTCGGTAGCCACTTTCTGGGCGCAGAGGGAGATCTCTCGTTTCTTCGATGGGTCCAGCTCGGCCAACAGCATCGCGTAAAGTCGGCTCCGTGTGCTGTGCCCGCTGGGGTAAGAGTATCCCGCCTCGGCTGGGACATAGATCGAGACCTTGCCGGGATGAGCCTGGAAGGGACGGACCCGTTTATAGTGGTTTTTCAGGCCGGTAATGATGAGATTGGCATCGTTTGCCACCCTGGCAAAAAAGGCGGCGGTCTGGGGATAGTTCGTCGGATTGAACCCATCTCCCATGGCCTCGGAAAAGGTAAAGACCGTCAGCCGAAAGGTCACCCGGGCATGAGCCAGCTGCTCTGGCGACATACTTGCCTGCCGGGCACGGGCATCCTGCAGGTCGAGCCGGTCGCGGAACGATCCCTCACGGGGCGGAGCCGGCAGTTTCTCAATGAAATACTCGAGCGCAGGCAAATGCCACTGGGGTGTGGGAGACGGAGTAGCCGAGGGCGGAGCGCCAATGGACGAGGCCGTGGTCAGCGCCAGACAACAAAGAAATGCATGGAGGGGGGTAAAACCAGACATATGGCTCCCGCCCTGCTAACAGCATCCCGCATGACAGGTCAAGCTGGGGGACACTCCTGATTACGCCTTGCCAAATCATCGCCAAAGAACGACTCTTGAAGCATGTCCCCCGGCTTCGTCACTGCTCGGCGAGTCGTTGTATTTACTGCAGCCCTCATCGGTATCTACATCCTGTTCATCGGGCCGGAACGGTTTGCTTTTGAGAGTTTCGGCACCTGGATGCTCTCTCCGCTGATCTATGTGAGGCTACTCCCCGATCCCTTCAACCATTGGCTGGTCACCGCCATGTTTCGCCAGCCTTTGATCGGCCATGCTTTTTGCGTGATCCCCATAGCCATGCTCGTCGCGGCCATCGTGCTCGCAGTCCATGCGGTTCGGCGAAACTCCCTACCGAGCGCCTATGTCTCCCTCGGGCTATCGGTGACGGTTTTCTCGGTCTACCATCTGATCCAGCCGATGGGAATGAGCTACGTGGCCTACTAGGAGTCGGAATCCAGTCGGCCGGGAAGAACGACTTCAAACATCATCTCGCCGCCTTTGCCCAGACCCGGACGAGGCTCCAGGCTCAAGGATTGATAAACCTCCTCCAGCGCCTTTGGGTCGTGCCTCAGCTCGGGATACATATGCTTCAGGCGCTCCTTTACCCAGCGCTTGGCCATCATTCGCTCGATGGGAGCCACAGGGGGAGGTGCACCAAACTTGCTGCGGAAGAAATCGATGATCGCGCTCGACATCCTCGCACACCGTACGCGTGAGCTGTCGAATCGCAAAGTCGAATTCGCCTGAAGGATTCACTCTGTTTGGCCTTTCCAGACTGGGAGTCCCTCACTAGGAATGAGCCGTGGTTCCGTCCCTGTTTCAGAAAAAAACCCTGTGGGCTGCCATCACCGCATTTTCCTGCGTAGTGATCTTTGCGGTCATCGCCTTTGCCGGATGGCTGATCGTCAGTGCCATCTCCTATCTGCAGCCTGTGTTGATTCCGATCGCCATCTCGGCAATCCTGGCCTTTCTCCTCGATCCGGTGGTACGGTTGCTGGAGAAGTGGCGCTTCTCACGCACCTGGGCGGTATTGACGGTTTTCTTCGCCTTTGTCCTTATCGGCGCCACCGTTATTCTCGGCATCGTTCCCACGGTATCGCACCAGGCCGGGGTCCTGGCGAAAAACATGCCTGCCTATACGGCGAAAGCCCAGGCGCTCTTCAACCAGACGCTCGAGCAGGTCAAGCGCCTTAGCGAAAAACCCTGGCTGCAAAAACAGACGGATCCCGAAACGCCGGTGGACCCGATCACCAGCTACATCTCGACCACCGTCGACAATGGCATCGGCTGGCTACAAAAGGAGGTTCCCAACATGGCGGTGGCGACGGGAGGATTCCTCCATCGCAGCGTGGGCGGATTTCTCGGCGTCTTCGGATTCCTCCTCAGCCTTGTGCTGGTGCCGATATTCCTCTTTTTCTTCCTCAAGGAGGGCCGCGCCATTTCAAAAAACTGGAGCAATTACCTTCCCCTCCGCGCATCGCCACTGAAGAGCGAGATCGTTTCTCTTTTCACCGAGATCAACCGCTATCTCATCAACTTCTTCCGAGGCCAGTTGCTCGTCAGTCTGATCGATGGAGCGCTCATTGCGATTTGCCTGCTGGTGGTTCGGCTGGAGTTTGCCCTGGTCATCGGCCTTTTCGTGGGAATCCTCGGGCTCATCCCGTATCTCGGGGTGATCATTTGCTGGATTCCTGCCGTCATCATCGCCGCGGCCCAGTTTGGCGATTGGGGGCATCCGCTCGCCGTGACGATCATTTTCATCACGGTGAATCAGCTGGATGGCCTGTTTATCGCCCCGAAGATCGTCGGCGAATCCGTGGGGCTTCACCCGCTCACGGTCATCATCTCCGTGCTGGCCTGGAGCTTGATTCTCGGCGGCTTGCTCGGCGCTCTGCTCGCGGTACCTCTGACTGCCTCGATCAAGGTGCTGCTGAAGCGTTACTTCTGGGATCGCCCGGCCGCGCCTGAGACCTGGCAGCTTGAGCCCGAGACTCCTGAAGCGCCTCCGGCTAGCCCTGCTTGACGCGGTAATCGATATAGCGGGATTGCAGCCAGCGCACCCCGAGCATGTCGGTGGTCGCCTTGATGGCGCGATTCCCCAACCCGTATTTGCTCACGCCGTATTGGCGGGCGCGATGGTTGACGGGAATCTCCACAATCCGAAAGCCTGCGTTCTTCACGAGCGCGGGAATGAACCGGTGGACGCCCTTGAAGGGGACAAGCGCTGTAGCGCACTCGCGCCGCATGGCTTTGAGCGTACAGCCCGTATCGCGAACACCGTCTCCGACGAAGCGGCTACGGACGAAATTTGCCACCCGGCTCGTGATCTTTTTCACCACGGTATCTCGACGCTTGGCCCGGTAACCGCATACGAGGTCGGCCCCCTTTGTGATCTCATCGAGCAAGCGGGGAATGTCCTTCGGGTCATTTTGCAGATCGCCATCGAGGAGAACGATCACGCTCCCCCGCACCGCCGTTATCCCTGCGATCATCGCGGCGCTTTGACCGGCATTCTTTTCAAACTCCAGCACCCTCACCTCGGGCTTGCGATTGATACGCGCCACGGTGGCGTCCGAAGACCCATCATCGACGAGAATGAGTTCGTAATTGCGCCCGGCCAGGGCCTCGCCGATCTCCCGCTGGAGGATGGCGACGTTATCCTCCTCGTTGAAAAGCGGGATAACCACGGAAAAGTCAGGGGTATTCACAAAGGCAACGTCTGGTAGTTCTTGCAAAGATAGATGTATAGCGGGTTTCGGTGGGCGCCACGCAAGGGGTACTCCTCAAGAAGGGTCACCGACTCAAACGCCGCCTTGATCGTTTGCGGCACCTCGTCGGCTTTTTCCTCGGTGATGTACAGGGCGCTCCGACCAATGAAGGGATTCTCCCCCTTCTGCTCGGTATAGTACTCGTCAGCGACACGCGTGCTGTCGACGAAGTCGGCATACGTCGGCCAGAGTGCGTATTGACTGGAAATATCCTGCGACTCTCCCACGTAGACCACGGGATGGCCGGATGGTGGGATGAGGCTGTCCTTGAGATAGTAGCCGAGCACCGAGGCGAGAGCGGGATTCTCGGCCACGAGGAAGAGGCTTTCATTTCCCTTCTTCAACTCCTCCGTGAAGACATTCCGAGCATGAGCCGCCGCCGCGTCCCAAGCCCGGCCGTCGTCCATCGATGCCGCTGCCGCGTGGAGGGAAAACCCGAGAGCCAGGGCAATCGCCGTGCCTCCCGCCCAGCGACCTGCCGGGATGAGATCGAGAAAGTCCCGAGCTCTCACCAAAAGGAGTGGCACCGCAAGCAGGAAGAAAAACGCGGCGTCGCCACCATGATACAGCATGTAAAAGCTCAGTAACACAAACGGCATGGCCGCGAGAAACAGGAATCGGGCGCGGATGTGGGAGTGCGCTCCCCCGGCCAGCATCGCCCACGTCCCGAGCAATGTGACGGCCACGAGTGGAGAAATGAAGTAAAGCAGCGATACGAGCGACGCCAGGAAGCCTCCACTATCGAAATGCCACAGACTGCGAAGGGTGCCGGGCATCATGGGAATCCATTCCTGTCTGGCGTTCCAGATCAAAGCAGGGAACAGAAATGCTGCGGGCAGGACGATCCAGATCACCAGCCCGCCAAAATCCCGACCCCGGCGGTGCCTGGCGCTCGACAGGACAAAGATGATCACCAGCGGAATCACAAAAACCGCCGCATAGGAATACAGGCACGCCCCACCCAGCGCGATACCCGAGAGCGCCCACCAGAGAAGCGAGTTTTTTTCTGCTTCAAAAGCCATCCAGACCCAGAGCAGGCATAGAATCAACAGTGCCAGGGCCGGAAGTTGCGGGCCGACACGCAAGGCCTGCACATTGAATCCCGGCAGCAGATTGAGCACCACCACCGAAATGGAGGCAACGGACTCATTGGAGAGCCGACGCACGAAGAGAAAACAAAGAATCGACGCGGCCATCGCCCAAGCCGGCGCAGCCGCCCTCCAGAGGAAATCCCCCGCGCTCACGCCATTGATCAGACCGACCTGAAATGCCGTGGCCGGTGGCCCGTCAAAGTAGGCTGGCGCCGGGTGTTGCGCACAAAGGTAGTAATAAGCCTCATCAGGCGATGGGTTTTGCAGCCAAACCATCGCTACTCGCACGAGCGTCAACGCGATGACAAAAAAAAGGACGAGCCGTGCAGATTTCATGCGGTGAGCAGAGAGGGGTGTTGCGCAGAAAAACGGGGCAGGAACCTTCCGGACCAGCGCCGCCAGATCGCTTCCAGCAATGCCACTGTGAGAAAACCGATTCCCGCTCCAATGAGGCACGATGTGATGACATCAAGCGGCCAATGCGCCCCGACATAGATACGACTGTAGGAAACCAAGGCCGCCGGGAGAAATGCGACCCAGCCCCATCGCCGGTAAAAGCAGAAAATCACCACCGCCACGGCAAAGTTATTCGAGGAATGCCCGGACGGAAATGAGTTCCCGGAAGACCCGCGAATTTTTGCGACGGAAATCTCCTCCTGCAAGGGTTGTACGGCGGCAAGGAAGCGCGGCTTGGCTCTGGCCAGGTCGAGAGTGCGCACACCTGCCACCATATCATGAGGCCGGGGGCGGCCTACCAGGCCTTTGATCGTATCCACCACAAGCGCATCGGTAACGCCGACTGCCAGCCCAATGGCCAACAGCATCGCCCTCGCCCGCCATCCCCCGAAGATCGCTGCCAGAATCCCTCCCGCCACAAGAAATGGCAGCCAGAAATCAAAACTGGAAGCGATGGTCATCACCCGGTCGAGGACAGGATGCGTCCAGCTGCGATTGATGAGAAAAAGAAGCTGTTGATCCATCCTGAAAGGCAAGTAGCGTGGCGTATGATTTTCCGTTCGGGCCATTTACGCAAGCTAGTTGCTGCAGGATTGGGGATTCTTTGCCTCATCGGGACCGCCAGCGCGGCCGATCCCACCGCCCAGGAAATCCTCGAGGCGGCCCGGGTGAATCCCCTGGGCAACCAGATCGCCTTGGACGCCCAACTCCGCCGTGAGTCAAAGTCCACCCCATTCACCATCGTTGTCGATGGCGCGGTCCGTTTTCAATTCAAGGCCCCCGACCAGGAGATCATCCTGCAGCTCGGGGATGATGCCCCGAAGCTCACAGAGCGCATTGGAGGCAAGGCAGCGGCAGTCAAACCCGCTCGATTCGACGAGAAGATCCGTGGCTCGGGAGTGACCTATGAGGATCTCTCCCTCCAGTTTCTCTACTGGAAGAACCCCAAACTGATCGGGGAAGACCGGATCAACGCCCGTCCAGCGTGGAAAATCGAGGCGCAGGCTCCGCGTGGAGCCTCACAGTACGGCGTCGCCCGCATGTGGATCGACAAGGACTCCGGTGCCCTCGTCCGTGTGGAAGGCTACGATATGTCGGGCAAAATGATCCGCCGGTTTGAAGTCGTATCCGCCCAGAAAATCGACGGCCAGTGGATGCTCAAGCAGATGCGTTTTGAGGCTCTCAACCCGGACACGAGGAAAGTCACCGACCGCACCTACCTCGAGGTGCTCGGGAAGGCCGCCGACTCCTAGGCAAAGAACCGCTGCGGAGCCATCACCGGCTGCTGCGTGGTGAGCCGGTTGACGAATCGCTCCCAGTTTGCCTGCCCGGCCAATATCTCGATCTCGACGCGCAGGTAATACATCGGCACCTCGGGGTCGATGATACGGGGAATACGTACGGCATCCTTTTCCGTCGTCAGGATGGCCTGGATGTCGCGGCGCGCACAGCGACGAATGAACTGTTCGATCTCCCTCTTGGTATAGCGGTGGTGATCCGTAAAGGATTTGGCGATTTCGATCTTCGCGCCGAGCTTTCGCAAGGCGTCCTCGAAGCTCGTCGGCATCGCAATGCCGCAGATCGATCCAACGGTCATGCCCTTGAGAAAATCCAGCGGTTCATTCTCCCCGGTGAAGACATTGGTCACATGGGTCGGCCGGTGCGAACACTCGATAATATCCGCCGTCCGGTTGTAACTCCGGATGCGATCGATGAGGTCGGCATTATCAGCGCCGGTGCACTTTGTGATAAAGATATGGGTGGCACGTCGGAGATTCTCCGGAGGCTCGCGGAGCGTACCACGCGGAAGCAGGTATTCATTGCCGAACGGAGCCTGTCGGTCCACCAACGCGACCTCGATCCCCCGCTTCATCCTCACATACTGGTATCCATCATCCAGCAGAAGCGTGTCCGTACCGAAATGCTCCACGGCGTATTGACCGCTCTTCACGCGGTCGCGGTCGACGAGCACGACGACACCACGCAGGTTGTTTGCGAGCATGAAAGGTTCGTCACCCGCCGTGCGGGAATCCAGCAGCAGAGTCTGGCCGTCGGAAACCACTCGGGGAACAAACACGGCTTTCTTTTTCGCGAGTTTGTCCCAAAGACGCAGCAACAAGGGACGCGGCACACTCTTGTAACCACGGCTCAGGATGGCCACCTTGCGCCCCCCGGCGTGCAATGCCCGGGCCAGCATCTCAACCACCGGCGTCTTGCCAGTGCCGCCGACACTCAGATTGCCGACACTGATCACGAGACATCCGACCGTGCGCGGACGCATCACTCTGCTGCGATAAAGTGACAGGCGCGACTGGACGATCGAGAGATAAATCCGCGACAATCCATAGAGGAACCACCGCAGGATATCCGCACGCCGCCCGTAGCGACGCTCAAGGATGACGTCGATGGCAAAGGTTTCGAGACCTTCCAGCCAGCGCCGCATATCAGGAACGCACCTTGACCCGCGCGCCCTTGTTATCCGCCTGGGTGATGAACACTTTCGTGTTTTTTAATCCGCTCGCCTCCTGCATGGCTCTGGCCACCTTCTCAGGATCGGCCAGCGTGACACAGGCAATTGTGGAGCCCGAGCCGCTGAGCCAACCGCCGATGGCTCCGGCCTTTTCGCCCGCGGCGATGACATCATTCAGGCAGGGGATCAGGGGAAGGCGGTAGGGTTGATGCAGATAGTCCGTAAAGGTCCCTCGCAAGTTCTCATATTCCTCACTGGCAAAGGCCGCGGAGATCGCCGCAGCGTTGGAGGCGGATACGACGGCGTCCTTGAAAGGAATCCTCTCGGGCAGGGCCTTCCGCGCGGCCGGGGTTTCCACCTCAAAGTCGGGAACCAGGAGTACGAAGCGCAGCTTCTTGGAAACCTTGTAGCGCTGAAAGGAAGCATCCTTCCGAGCGACCGTAAACCCGCCGAAAGCCGCTGGCGCGGCGTTGTCGGGATGGCCCTCGAGATCACAACACAGCTGGTAGAGCGCCACATCACTCAGAGGGCCGTCCGCGAGTTCGTTGAGCCCATGAAGCAAACCAAGCCTCACTGTGACGCTGCTGCCCATCCCGCGCGAACGCGGCACCTGCCCCTTCACCGACCAGTCGAAATCAAAGGGAGCGATGTCCGCTCGGGTAAAGAAGGCCTCGGCCGCCTGATCCGCCATCCCATCCGGATGTCCCGGCGCAGCGCGCACGATCACCTCGTTGTAAATACGGAGGGCTATTCCCAGGCAGTCAAATCCCGGACCGAGGTTGGCCGTCGTAGCAGGTACTTTCGTGCGGACTTCTTTCATGAATGAGCGAATCACCATAAAAGGGCAAGCCCCTCGAAGGAAAGGGAGAAGCTCGCCGGGCCGCAAGGAAATCGCACTTCATGAAAATCCGCATTTGACGTTTCGCCAACTTCCCCGGATACTCCCCCACTCGCTGACCACGGTGAGGTGGCTGAGTGGTCGAAAGCAGAGCTTTGCTAAAGCTCCGAGCTCCAAAAGGGCTCCGGGGGTTCGAATCCCCCCCTCACCGCCAGTTTTTTCCCAAAACGCCAGGCAGGCTTTTTCCCGTTCTCGCCGCCAGAAGCGCACCCCATTTCTCCCTGTCAACATCTCCATCCGGACCGGAAATACCCGCCGATCGCGGGAACCTAGTCCAGCTCGCGCAGAGTCTTTGCGAGAAAGGAAATCTGCTCCGCAGAATGAGTTGCGGTAACCACGATCCTCAATCTCGCGGAGCCGCGAGAGACCGTAGGGTATCGAATCGCGGGGACAAGGAACCCCGCTTCCAGCAGCGCGCCCGCCGCGGCCATCGCCTCACGCTCATCTCCGATCACGATCGGGAAGATGGCAGTAGGACTTTCACACCCGGCCTCCTCGGCAAACCGATGGATATTGTCGCGCAGGCGTGTGACCAGGCCTTGTCCTGTCTCGGTCTCAAGAAGCTCCACCGCAGCCTGAGCAGCAGCTGCCACGTAAGGCGGAGGTGCGGTGGAGTAGATGAAGCTGCGCGAGCGATTGATCAGATAATCGCGCAAGATGGCACTGCCACAGAGGTATGCTCCGGCGGAACCAAGCGCTTTGCCCAGAGTCCCCATCTGGATCTCAACACGGTCGGTCAAGCCCAGCAGATCGACCAATCCCTGCCCCTTTGCCCCCAGCACCCCGACCCCATGGGCCTCATCCACCATGAGCCAAGCTCCATGGTGTTCCTTGAGGCTGACGATGTCGGCCAGAGGAGCGAGATCGCCATCCATGCTGTAGACGGATTCCACGACGACCAGCACCCTGCCTTGGGGATGCTCGCGGCGTGCCCACTCCAGGTGGCTCCGCAGTTTCTCGAGATTGTTATGAGGAAAGACGCGGATCGTCGCACCGCTCAGACGGGCGCCGTCGACCAGCGAGGCGTGGCAGAGTTTATCGAGGATCACTACATCCTCGGAAGAAACGATGGCCGGGATGGCTCCCACGGCGGCAGCGTAGCCTGTCGAGAAGCTCAGCGCCGCCTCGGTCTTCTTGAAGCGGGCGATCGCACTCTCCAGATCCTCATGCAGCCGGGAGGTGCCGCAGATCAATCGCGAGGCTCCGGCCCCTGTACCGAAGGTCGCCAGGGCCTCTCCCGCGGCCTTGGCCAGCGCAGGATGATTGGCAAGGCCGAGATAATCATTCGAGGAGAAGTTCAACAGCGACCGACCGTCGATCTTCACCTCCGCGCCCTGGGCGGATTCCAGGACGCGCAGCGACCGGCGCAGGCCGGCCTGCTCAACCTCCTCCAGTTTCTGGAAGAGGTATGCGTCAAACTCGCTCACGCTCCCTTCATCAGGCTGAGCATGTCCTTCACCGCCTGACTAAGGCCCGTGAAGACCGCTCGCGAGATAATCGAATGGCCGATGTTCAGCTCGTGGAGATGCGGGATGCGTAACACTTCAAAGATGTTCTCGTAGTTGATGCCATGTCCCGCGTTGACCTTGAGTCCGGCGGCATGAGCACGCTCCGCTCCGTGGATCAGGCGCACGATTTCCATATCGCGTTCTGCGCCCTGCGAGTTGGAAAAGGCTCCGGTGTGAAGTTCAATAAACTCCGCACCCAGGTCCGCCGCCGCATCGATCTGCTCCTCGTCGGGATCGATGAAAAGACTCACAACGATCCCCGCCTCGTGGAGGCGCTGGATGGTCGGGCGCAACGAGCTTTTCTGCCCCGCACAGTCCAGCCCTCCCTCGGTGGTGACCTCCCTGCGATTCTCCGGTACCAGACACACGTCGGCGGGCTTTACCTTGAGAGCGATTTCGAGAATTTCCGGGGAGTTTCCCATCTCGAGGTTGAGTTTCGTGGAAATGCGGCGGCGCAGTTCAAAAATGTCACTGTCCTGAATGTGCCGACGATCCAGGCGCAGGTGGGCAGTGATGCCATGTGCGCCGGCTGCCTCGGCGATCTCCGCGGCATCGATGGGGTTGGGTTCGGCCAGAGGAGAAGCGTGCGTGTCGCGATACCGCGCCTGCCGCAGGGTGGCGACATGATCGATGTTTACTCCGAGCTTTATCATGGGGAATCAGATATTCTCCGCCCGAGCCCGCCTCGCGGCAAGCACGGCTTCAAAAAAGGCACGGGACCCGTCGGAAAGCGCCCGAACCTTTGTGCCCGGGGCATCGTTCCACTCGACGGGTCGTTCCAGCAGGCGGTATCCGAGGCCATCGGCCCAGGCCAGCGCCTCGACGTCGAAGCCGAAGCCATCGACTGTCAGCCGGGAAAAAACAGCCTGGGCCGCCTCGGCCCGGAAAGCCTTGAACCCGCATTGTGTATCGCGGAACCGGGTCACACCGCAGATGCGCAGGGCGAGATTGAACGCCCGCCCCGAGGCAACCCGGAAGAAAGGCTGACTTTGCCCAATCACACTCTGCGGATGCCGACGGCTGCCAAAAACGACGTCTGCCTGATTAAAACAGGGTAAAAACTCCTCCACACACCGCAGAGGTACACTGAGGTCGGCATCCATGAAGAAAACGATGTCGCCCGAGGCAGCAAGCATCCCGGTTTTCACGGCGAATCCCTTCCCGCGCTGAACGGGCTGGATGACGGCCCGGAAGGCAGGATTCTGCTCCTCCATCCAACGGGCCAGATCCGCCGTCCCGTCCTGACCCGGCTCGACCACGATCAGGACCTCGACAGGATAGCTGACCCGGGCGATAAACTGGCCTAAAGCCGCAAGGGTCCGAGGCAGGCGGGACTCCTCATTCCGACACGGAATGACGATCGAAACTCGCTGAGCTTGAACAGTCATCCTAACGACATTATCCCAATCGCGTGAACGAACGGAAAATTCCCTGGGTTGAGATTGGCATATTGGTGTTGGCCGCTCTTCTACGGTTCGTTTTGCTCGACATCAAGCCGCCTCATTTCGATGAAGGAGTCAATGGCTGGTTCGCCGATCAGATGGCGAAGTTCGGGTATTACCACTACGACCCGACAAATTACCATGGTCCTCTGCATTTTTACGCTGTCTTTGCAGCCCAGACGCTGTTTGGCCGGGAAATCTGGGCCATCCGGCTTCCGATCATCCTGGTCAGCATTGCCTGCGTATGGATGACTCTTCGTTTCTCGCGATTCCTCGGCGCTCCTGCCACCCGCTGGGCCGCTCTGGCGATGGCGATTTCCCCTGCCTATGTGTTTTATGGCCGCTACACCATCCATGAGTCGTGGCTGGTCCTTTTCCTTCTGCTGACCTGCTGGGGCATCCTGGGCCTCTGGAGGGATGGCACACGACAATACCTCTTTGCCCTCGTCGCCGGTATCTGCGGCATGATCCTGACCAAGGAAACCTATGTCATGCACGTCGCCGCCTTTGGCCTTGCGGCGCTCACCCTTTGGGGCTGGCAATACATCTCTCCCTCCCGACCGGCTTATCCCATCGCAAGGCAAAGCTGGACCCAGCGCGATCTGGGGGCCAGCGTGGGGCTCGCTGTCCTGGCCATTGTCTTTTTCTACTCGGGGAACTTCCTCGATTTCCCTGGGCTGAAGGGGCTTTATCAGACATTCGCCGCCTGGACACACACTGGCGTTGACGCAGCGGGCCACGACAAACCCCTCTACGATGTCTCCATCTTCGGCCACAAGGTCATCAACGCCTACTGGCTCATGCTGTTTGCTCGTTACGAGTGGCCCGCCCTGATCGGCTTTGTCATGGCGGTGATACTGGCGTTTCCTTCCGATGCCCGGCTGCGCTTCATCGCCATCTACGGAGCAGGTGCACTGGTCGCCTACTCGCTCGTCCCCTACAAAACACCCTGGTGCATCATCTCGATTCAATGGCCGTTTCTCCTGCTTTTCGGCGCCGCTATCGCATGGCTTTCCAAGCGCCACTTCCTCGCGACCGTCTCGATGTCGGCGATCGTGCTCGGCGCAAGTCTTTACCAGTCACTACGCCTGAATTTCTACCACTTCACCGACGCAAAAGAGCCGTACGTTTACGTGCAGACCTACCGCCAGGTGGAGACGCTCACAAAACCCCTGCTCGATCTCGCCAAGGAAGACCCTCGCTACTACGGCGTGACGGGCCAGATCCTCATCGACAGCTACTACCCCCTGCCCTGGATGCTCGGGGACTTCCCGCAGTTCGGCTACTACAACAAAAATAACTCCCCGGAAACCCACGACGCCGATGTCGTGGTCGTGGAGGCGAGTCGAGCCGATACCGTGCGATCGAAACTGACCGAACCTTACTATCGGCGAGACTTCCGATTGAGAGATTCGCAGGATCTCTGCACTGTATTTTTCCGTGGGTCGGTCTTCTCCAGGTGGTTCGGGAACCAGCCGCTTGAGGTGAAGGAGATCACGCCGCGATGAAGACTCTCTCGGCTTCCCTTGCCGCCATCGTTACCGCCGCCATCACCGCGCTTGCCGCCGGCTGGCTCGCAGGGGGGCTGTTTTATATGCCTGCCATCGTCGCGACGATGGCGGGTCTGGCTGCAGGCATCGCCGCATGGATCACCACTCCGGCCATGGAGCCGCGCAAGCTCAATGCCTGGGACTGGGCGATGATCGCAGTGTTTTCCCTCGTTTCTCTACGCGCCTTCGTCTGGCTGATCTATTCCGCAGGAGACAACCTCCTCATCCTGTCTCCCAATAACCTCGGAGACCTTTCCCTTCACATTGGACTCATCCGGTATCTGGCCAGCGGAGTGCCCTTCTGGCCCGACAGTCTTATCCTTACAGGCGTGCCATTGACTTATCCCATCGGCGCGGACTTGGTAAATGCCATTGGCGAGGTGCTGGGAGTCGATACGTTCCGCGGTCTCATCGTGGCCGGCTTGATCGGTTCGGCCCTCACAGCGGGCGCCTTGTGGATGTGGGGACGGGCCTTCGCCATTGCGGCCTTTCTTTTCAATGGAGGGCTGGCAGGCTTCGTCTTCTTCCGCACATTTGCGGTTGATGACTTCCAGACAGAGCTGGTGTGGAAGAGCCTGTTCCTGTCCATGTTTGTCACGCAGCGAGGTTTGCTGATCGCGATCCCCGCCGGTTTGGTGCTTCTCTGCGCGTGGCGCGACCGTTATTTCCGTGCTCACCCCAGCCTGCCCCGTTGGGTTGAGTGGCTTTTGTATGCGTCGATGCCTCTCTTCAACATCCATGCGTTTCTCTTTCTCAGCCTGATCCTTCTTGGCCTGTTTGTGTTCCGTCCTGGTCAGAGAATGTCCATTTTCCAGCTTGTGGCAGCTTCCGTAATCCCTGCCTCGATCCTGGTGGCGCTGATTACGGGATTCTTTTCCGCCACCTCGGCAATGCGCTGGTTGCCGGGCTGGATGATGGAGAAGGAAGGTGCCCGCGTCCTTTGGTACGACTTTGGGATCAGCCTTCCACTGGTCGTCATTCTCTGTGTGTTGGTCGCCCGAAAAAAGGATGCCGAGGCCCGTTTTTTTGCGTGGAGTTCAGCCGCCGTCTTTCTGCTCGGCTCGGTGGTGGTTTTTGCCGTCTGGCCCTGGGACAACCTCAAGCTCGTGATCTGGTCATGGCTGGTGGTGGCGCCTTATCTCTGGACCAACCTCCTTTCGCAGATTCACTGGCTGGGCCGCTCCGCCCTGTGCTTTGTGCTATTCTTCTCCGGGGCGATTTCGCTCATCGGAGGGCTGGATTCCCGGCATGGATACTTTCTCGCCCGCAAGTCCGAACTGGCTGCCTGGAAAATGGCAACGATCGACCTGCCGGCCAACGCACGATTTGCCATCACACCGGATTACAACCATCCGCTGATCCTCCTGGGACGCAAGGTGGTATGCGGCTACGACGGCCACCTCTGGAGCCATGGACTCCCATACGAGAAGAAATACGCCATGCTCACGGCAGCTCTTGCCGGCCAGACCTCGTGGGCGGAGGCCAATGCGCTTCTCCAGGCAGACTGGCTAGCCCGGCGAAGCTTCGATCCGATCGTGACAGGGACAATGCCCGCTCCCGACAGCTCGGGCATCGGCATGCTTTACGACCTCTCGCCCTATCTCAAACCAAGCCCAGGTAACCAATCAGGCCAGCCACAGCCACCACGATCAGTGGGTTTACCTTGGTAAAGACAAAGATGATCGTGCAGAGGCCCGTCAGGATGTATGCGTGCCATCCATGGTCGGCGGCACGGCTCATCACATAGCCACTCGCCAGCACGAGGCCGACCGTGAGGGGTGCAAAGCCTTTCTCGATGGCATGACGAAGCGGAGAGTTTTGCGCATTCTGCCAAAACCGGGTCACCATGTAGACGAGCAAACCTGCCGGCAGCATCATCGCGATCGTTGCGATGATCGCGCCCAGGATGCCCCCTGCCTTGTAGCCTATAAGGGTCACGATCAGGATGCTGGGCCCGGGTGCAGCCTGCGAGATGGCAAAGACATCGGCAAACTGCGAGTCGCTCATCCAGTGATAAACCTGCACCGTCTTGCGATGCATCTCGGGCAAGACTGTATTGCCTCCGCCAATGGACAGCAGGGAGAGCGAGCTGAACAAGGCGATGATCTGAATGAGGGTCTTGACGTTCATTTCTTCGCAGGCTTGGGCCAGGCCCAAAGTAGAGCCAGGGGCCCGATGAGCGCCACGGTACCGAGCAACGGGAAGCGGATCAGCCCGTTGAGCAGAAACGCTCCCAGGAAAAGAGCAACGGCCACCACGCTGCCCAGGCATTTCTTTCCAGTTTTCACGGCCATCGAAAGCGTGAGCGCGACTGCCGCAGCCGTGGCTCCGCGCAGGACGCCCTGCAAGGCGGGAACCTCATGAAATTTGAAGTACGCGTAACCAAGGATCAGGATGAGCACCACGGGTATGGTGGTCAGCCCGATAATCGCCGAGATGGCTCCCGGGATGCCACGCATCTTTGTGCCGACAAAAACCGCCAGGTTGACCTGATTGGCCCCGGGGAGGATGCGGCACATCGTGACGGCACTGAGGAACTCCTCCTCCCCCATCCACTTTTTCTCAACCACCAATACCTCTCGGGACCAGGCTGAGAGGCCGCCCCCGAAGGAGGCGAGCGCGATATGGTTGAAGGTAAAAGCCAGATCAAGCAGGGAGATCGATGGCGTCTCGGCCACGGCCTCACTCATGACGCAGATCGTGATCGTGCGGGAAATCGGTCTCCGTGTGTTTCTCCGGCGCGAGCGGGTCCGGGGCATCGTAGTGATGCGATCCATCCCAGTCCGACTCAAACACCTCGCTCAACCGGGAGACGATCGAGGCATCGGTGATGGTCGTGCCGAGTTCGCGGCGAAGGTCGAAAGCACTACGATCAATATTCATCGATCCGACCAGCGCGTGCTTGTTGTCAGACAAGATCAGCTTCGCGTGGAGGCGGAGATTCTTCTGTTTATGGACTTTGACCCCGAAGCGCTTGAGGACGCGGAGCGAGGAGAAGGTATCCAGAATATCCCAGTCACTGATGCCGTGGCGACCGCCGCAGAGCACGCGCACATGCACGCCGCGATCCGCTGCATCGATGAGACGATCGAGGATTACGGCATCGACGAACTTCGGGTGCTGTACGCACAGCGTTTTCTCGGTGGCATCGATGAAGCGCGCCATGTGCAGGCGGGAGTTGGCATTGCTCCAAAGCAAGCCGGTCTCCTCGCTCGGCAGCCAGTCGCGATGCTCCCAGTCGGCCTCAAAGCCCTCGATGACCTGGGCCACGCGCTCAGGGTCCTGGGTGACGACACCGTAGTCGCGGGTCTGGGTGAAGTACTTCTCGCAGAGGTTGAAGGTCGCGATAAGGGCGGCCTCCTTGTCGATCACGATCGACTTCTCGTGCGTGACGTAAAACTTGGGGTTGGCCCACTGAATGTTTACGCCGTTGTTTTGAAAATACTCGAAAGTGGCGTCGTTGGCGCGATCCCCACCCGACCGCTTCGGGTTCAGCATGACCCGCACATCGACGCCTGCGTTCTTTCGGTCCACCACGGCCTGAAGGAGCGATGGCTCGGAAAAGGTGAATTGCTTGATCAGCAGCGAGTGCTTGGCTGTCCGAATGAACTCCCGAACGGGACTGACTCCATCGTCGGGCTCAACTATGAGGTGAGGGATGGGAAGAAACATTCTTTCCACTCCGCTTAACACATAATTTCACAAAGAAAAGCGCCCGTTTTGCAACGGGCGCTTTCGCAAGTAACTTTCTTTAAGACAGGTCCGGAATCGTGGATCAGTTACGACGACGGTCGTACCCGCCACCACCACGGCGATCGCGGTCGCGATCACGGTCACGGTGCTCACGGAATCCACCGCCGCCGCCGCCCTCACCGCCGAAGTCACGCCGCGGAGGACGGTCTTCCTTGGGACGGGCTACGCTCACCGAGATCGGACGACCGTCGAAGGTCTTTCCGTTCAGCGATTCGATGGCTTTCTGTCCTTCTTCCTCCGTGCTCATGGTGACAAAACCAAAGCCGCGAGGGCGCTGGGTCATACGATCCATGACGAGGTGGGTGTCAGTAACAGTGCCAACACTGGCGAAGAGTTCCTCCAGAGCCTGTTCAGTGGTTTTGAAGGAGAGGTTGCCTACGTAGAGTTTCATATGTGGAGTGCTTTGCAGAGGGATCAAAAACCTAGGTAGGAGCAGGACCTGACTGTGTCTGGGGAACCGAGCTTTCTATCCGAAGAGTTCAATGACCTGAGCGTTTCGCGGTAAATAAGAACGATTTTGCTCGCCAGACAAGTGCAAATGATGCCTCCCCCTAGGCAATCGCCTTGGAATCGCCTTCCGCAGGCCCATTTTTTTCGTCCTCTCCTCTCTTGAAGAAGGAGATTTTATCGAGGAATCGCTCCTGAAAGTACTCCATGTAGACGTAGAACACCGGAGTACAAAATAGGGTCAAAACCTGAGCCACGATCAGACCGCCTACAATGCAAAGTCCCAGCGGCTGGCGGGAGGCTCCGTCGGCCCCAAACCCGAATGCCATCGGCAATGCGCCGAAGATGGCCGCAAATGTCGTCATAAGGATCGGGCGCACACGCTCGATAGCCGCTTCCTCGGCCGCAGCCTCGATGCCGAGGCCGTCCTTGCGTCGCATGATGGCAAAATCGACCAGCATGATGCCGTTCTTCTTGATCAGGCCCAGCAGGAGGAAGATGCCGATGAAGCCGTAGAGATCGAGCGTCATGTCAAACAGGCGCAAGGTGATCAATCCCCCCAGCCCTGCGACCGGCAGAGTCGAGAGCACCGTGATCGGGTGGATGTAGCTCTCATAGAGCACGCCCAGGATGATATACATGACAAAGATGGCGATGATGAGGAGAACAACCATCGCGCGCACCGTCTGGATAAACTGCGCGCTGGAGCCAGCGGGAGCTCCGGCCACGGCAGGTGGGAGCACCTGAGCCGCAGCAGTCTGAATGTCACTCGTAGCCGTGCTCGTGGGATAGCTGGGGTCCAGGTTGTAGAAAATGGTCACCGATGTCACCTGGTTGATGTGGTTGATCGACTCCGGCCCCGTCTTGACGCTGGCCTTGACCAGGGACTTGAGCGGGACCATGTCTCCGGCGGAGTTTCTCACCCAAAGGAGAGCGAGGTTGTCGAGCTGGGCACGGTATTTATCCAGCAGCTCGACGATGACCCAGTACACGTTGAGCGGAGTCTTGATCTGGCTTGCCTGCCCCTGGGTGAAGGCTATGGCCAGGGTTTGCTCGATCTGCTGGGTTGTCACGCCGTACGAAGAAGCCTGATCCCGCAGGATCTCGAGATCGAGCATGGGCGTATTCGTACGCATGTCGCTCGAAACGCCAACGAAGCCCGGGATCTGGCGCATCTTGTCCATAAGGTCGCCCGCAGCCTTGTAAAGCAGGGCAGGATCGGTACCGGTCAACTGGTAGGCAAACTGGCCCTGGGTGTTGTTGGTCGCCCCCGTATCAATGTTGAGCGTCGGAAATGGCTGCAAGAGCGGCACCACGCCCGGGATCGAGCTGCGGACCTTGGCAATAATCTCGCGGGTGATTTCATTGATGGGTGCCCGTTCATTTTCAGGCTTCAAGAAAATCACCGCCAATCCCATCGAGGTAGTAAGCTGGTTGTTTTGCAGTCCCGTCACCGTGATCGCCTGGCGCACCCCTGGAACGGACTCCGCAACCTGCATGAGGCGATCCTGATAGTCCTGCATCTGGGCAGGCGACGTCCCCTCCGAGGTCAAAAACACCCCTCGTATCATGCCGCTATCACCTACCGGGAGAAAGCCCTTGGGAATGGTGATGAAGAGGTAGATCGTGACACCCAGCGAGAGAACCCAGATTCCGATGGCCACAGGCTTGTGACGCATCATCCAGCCGAGGGACGTCTTGTAGTGACGCTTGAAGCCGTCGAAATACTTATTGAACCATTGCTGATAGCCTGTCTCCTTCTCGGCCTTCCGCAGCATGCGAGCGCATAGCATCGGAGAGACGACGATAGCCACCACGCCCGAGAGCACGATCGCGACGACGATGGTGATCGCCATCTCGTGAAACATGCGCCCGATGATTCCCGGCATGAAAACAATCGGAATGAAGATCGCCGCCAGCGACAGCGTCATCGAGAGCACGGTGAAACTGATTTCCTTCGCTCCGAGGAGGGCCGCCATCGTGGGAGGTTTGCCATCCTCAAGGTGGCGCACGGTATTCTCCAGGACGACAACAGCATCGTCCACGAGCAGACCCACGGCAAGCGTGAGTGCCATGAGCGAGAGGTTGTCGAGGCTGTACCCCAGCAGCAACATGACCGCAAAGGTCATCAGGAGGGCGAGCGGCAGAGCCACCGCCGGCACCACGGTCTCCCGCACCCGACCGAGGAAGAGAAACACGACGAGCACCACCAGAGCAAAAGCGATCAGGATGGTCAGCTTCACGTCATTGATGCTCTCGACGATCTGCACCGAACGATCAAAAGTGATATAAGTGTCGATGGAGGCCGGGAGCGAGGACCTGAGGGAGTTCAGCGTCTTTCGAACGCTTTGCGCCACCTGCACGTCATTGGCCCCCGGAGCGGGCGTTACCGCCACCACCGTGTAGGCAGAGCGAGGAGGCTCGATGGCGGACCAGAACTTCATGTTCAAGTACTGCTTTTGCAGCCCGTCCACGGTATGGCCGATGTCGCGCAGACGCACCGGAGCGCCATTCTTGTAGGAAATCACCAGATCGTTGTACTCCGCCGAATGAAGCAGCTGCCCCTTGGGGTTGATGATGAACTGCAGCGATTTCCCGTAAATCTCGCCGCCGGGAGTAAAGACGTTGGCCGCGGATATCGCGTTGGAAACATCCGTCACCGTCATCTGGCGGGCGGAGAGCGCGTTGGGATCAAGCTGGACGCAAATGGCGCGGGGTGAGCCGTAGACCTGTGCATTGGACACGCCATCGAGCATCATCATGCGCTGCGCGACCATGGTGTTTGCGTAGTCGTACAGATCCCCGAGCGTGAGCGTGTCCGTCGCGAGAGCGATGTAGACGATGGGCTGGGTGTTGGGGTTCGTCGTCTGGAATGCCGGAGGGGCTGGCAGGTCGCTGGGGAGATTGCCCATGGCGCGCTGAATGGCCGCCTGTACCTCCGCCTCCGCCTGCCCCATCGGCTTGTCCAAGCCAAACTGCAGAACGATCGTGCTCGTACCCTCCTGGTTCTTGGAGGTGATGAGATTCAGATCCTCGATCTGCATCATCTGGATCTCCAAGGGGGTCGACACGTTGTCGGCCATGATCTCCGGGCTGGCGCCCGGATAGTTCGTAGTCACCGTGATCACGGGATACGCCACATCCGGCAGATCACTGACCGGGAGGAGGAAATATGCAGCAATGCCGAAGATCGCGGCGGAAAACGCGCAAAGCGTCGTCATCACCGGCTTGCGAATGAACGGCTCGGAGAGATTCATCGAATGAGGCGACTATTTCGCCGCGTCCTGCCGGGAGGGCAGCGGAGCCGGGGGCTGCCAGAGTGTGGGGGTCACCTTCTTGCCGGTGACGAGTCCCAGCTGTCCCGCCGTGATGATCCGGTCGCCAGCCGAAACGCCCTTGGTCACGACAGCGAAATCACTGCGCCTCTGGCCGAGAGTCACCGGCTGGAGCGCTACGGTATCATCCGCATTGACCTTGAAAACATACGGGCCGGTCTGGCCAACCATCACGCACATCGAGGGTACGGTCACCGCCTTCTCGACCGTCGTAAGGATCAGGCTGACATTGACGAAGAGCCCCGGCCAGAGGAGTGCATCAGCATTCGGAAAAGTTCCCCTGAGGGAAAGCGTCCCCGTGTCGCTGGCGACACTGTTGTTAATAAAAGTCAGTTTGCCGGGGATGACTTTGTCAGGCGCTCCGGGAATGGTCACCTCGATGGGGAGTTCTCCATTGGTGAAATACTTCCGGATCGTATTGAAGTCGTTTTCCGAAACAGTGAAATCGACATAGATCGGATCGATCGTCTGGATGTTGATCAGCTCGGTCTTGCTGGCCGTCACAAGATTCCCTGCATCAACCATGTAAATGCCAGCCTTGCCGGTAATCGGCGACTTGATGGTGCAGTACGCGAGATTGATCTGGGCATTGGCCAGTTGCCCCTGAGCCGATAGCACGTTGCCCTGGGCTTGAAGCTGATTGGCTTCGGCGCTCTGGAGGTCAGCCAGATCGATGGTCTTCGTTTTGTAAAGCTGCTGCTGACGCTGAAGCGTGACATCGGCATTCGCCAGCTGCGCCTGGGCGGAATCCAGACTACCCTTGGCCTCCTGCAACGCCGCCTGGAAAGGCGAAGGATCGATCTCCGCGACGAGGTCTCCCTCCTTGACCAGAGCGCCTTGCTGGATGGCAAAGCGGGTCAAGGTTCCCGTCACCTGCGCCTGAAGCGTCACGTCGGCGACAGTGACGCAATTCCCAAAGGTGTTGATCGTAAGAGGGACATTCTGCTCCGCAGCGACCGCGTAGGTCGCCGGGGGCAGTGGTTTAGTAGCTACCGGCTTGGGACCGCAACCGACCAGGCCCATCACGATCAACACTGACGCAACAGTCCGTAATTCCCAACACTTCATGGCGTCGACGATATCAGGCAGATGCCCCGGGAGCCTCTGGAGCCTTGGGTGCGGTCTCTCCCCCCTCATCCTCCGACTTTTTGCCGACGAAGAATTTCTCAACGAAGTAGAACGACGCCGGGATAAGGAAAATCGAGATCAGTGTGGCTGCAAGCATACCACCGATCACCGTGGTGCCCAGGATACGCCGGGAAACAGCCCCGGAGCCGGTGGCAATGGCCAGGGGCACCGTACCGAGAATGAACGCAAAGGCAGTCATCAGGATGGGACGCAGACGGAGCTTGGCGCCTGCCAGCGTTGCCTCAAAGAGGGGTTTCCCTTTCTCGTACTCATCCTTGGCGAACTCCACGATAAGGATCGCGTTCTTCGCCGCGAGACCGATCAGCATGACAAGACCGATCTGGGCATAGAGGTTGTTCTGCATGCCGCGAGCGGCCAGACCAGCGAATGCTCCGAATACCGCGATCGGCGTCGTGAGCAGCACGCTGAAGGGCAGCGACCAGCTTTCATATTGCGCAGCGAGAATGAGGAAGACGAAGAGCAGCGAGAGGCCGAAGATGGCGGCAGGCGGCACGCCTTGTGCAGCCTGTTGCTCCTGATACGACATACCGAAGTAATCGTATCCTGCCCCCTGCGGCATCGTCTGCGCAAAGACCTCCTCCAACGCCTTCATGGCCTGACCGGTACTGTATCCCGGAGCCACCGAGGCGCTGATCTGCGAGCAGCGATACATATTGTAACGCATCGTGAACTCCGGTCCGTAGGTCTTCTTTGGCGTCACAAAGGACGACACCGGCACAGCCTGACCATCCTTGTTCGTGACGTAGAACAAGCCGAGGTTGGAAATATCCGTGCGATAGTCGCCCTCTGCCTGGACGTAGACCTGCCACTGGAGACCGAAGCGATTGAAATAGTTGACGAAATATCCGCCGAAGAACGTCTGTACCGTCTGATAGGCGTCCGACAGGCTGACACCCTGCACCATCGCCTGCGCCTGATCGACACCGAGGTAAATCTGCGGCACGTCCCATAGAGCCGTCGTGAAAAGGGAAGCGAGTTCGGGCCGCTTGCGCGCAGCCTCCATGAAGGTCTGTGTGTTTTTGGCGATTAACTCCACCGGCCCGCCGGTGCGATCCTCAAGAATGAAGGTTACGCCGCCAGAGGTGCCGATACCCGGAATGGCCGGCGGCGGGAAGGCAAAGGCAGCCGAAGGTTTGGGCAAAGCCGCCACCTCGCGATTGATATGCTGCTGGATGGCATCCACCTGGAGTTCGGGCGTCGTGCGCTCGGCCCATGGCTTCAGCGTGATGAAGAAGAATCCCGTGTAGGTGCTCTGCACCGTGCTGAGGAGGTTAAAACCAACGATCGTGGTCACGGATTCCACACCGGGAGTCTTCATCAGGATATTCTCGATATCCGTCGCCGCCTCGCTGGTCTGCTGGAGCGAGGAGGCTCGCGGCAGCTGGACCACGCCAAAGAGATAACCCTGATCTTCCTCGGGAATGAAGCCCGATGGCATCTTGGAAGCAATGCCTCCGCCGAGCAGGCCGATGCCGACGATCAGGATGAGGCTGATCACGAGCTTGCGAATGAGGCCGTGACAGACGCTCACATAGCCATTGGTCGCCACGCCGAAGAACTTGTTGAAGCCGCCGAAAAATTTCGACAGCAAGCCGTGCGACTCCTTCTTGGGACGCAGAAGCAGAGCGCCGAGCGCCGGGCTGAGGGTGAGCGCGTTAAAGGCCGAAATCAACACCGATACGGCCATCGTGACCGCAAACTGCTGATACATCTGGCCGGTGATGCCCGGAATGAACACCGTCGGGATGAAGACAGCCGCCAGGATGAGCGCGATGGCAACGACAGGGCCCTGCACCTGGGACATCGCCTTGATGGCAGCATCCCGGGGCGACAGCCCCTCCTCGATATGACTCTCGATCGCCTCCACCACCACGATGGCGTCGTCGACGACCAGACCAATCGCCAGCACCAGACCAAACAGCGAAAGTGTGTTGATCGAGAAACCGAGCATCGGAAACACGGCAAAAGTACCAATGAGCGAAACCGGCACGGCGATGAGAGGAATGAGAGTGGCGCGCCAGCCTTGCAGGAAGATGAAGACCACGATGATAACGAGCACCATCGCCTCAAAGAGCGTCTTCACGATTTCCTTCATGCCTTCCGTCACGGCGAGAGTCGTGTCGAGAGCAACGGCGTACTTGAGATCGCTCGGGAACAGCTTGGAAGATTGCTCCATCAGCGCGCGAGCCGCCTTCATCGTATCGACGGCATTGGAGCCCGGGAGCTGGTAAACCGCGATAATGGCGGCATTTTGCCCGTTAAAGCGTCCCTTGAGGTTGTAGACCTGGGCGCCGAGCTCGACACGGGCGACATCCCCCACCTTCACGATGGAGCCGTCCTTGTTGGCGCGGATGACGATGTTCTTGAAGTCGTCTTCGGTGACGAGACGGCCGGTGGTATTGACCGTGAACGTAAAGACCTGGCCTTTCGGAACCGGCTCGGCACCGATCTGGCCGGCGGGATTCACGTTATTCTGGGTCTGCACGGCGCGGATGACCTCCGGGACCGTGATATTGAGCGTGGCCAGGCGATCGGGCTTTACCCAGATGCGCATCGCGTATTCACCCGCACCGAAGATGGTGACACTACCCACGCCGTTCACGCGGGTCATGGGGTCATTGATGTTGATGTACGCGTAGTTGGCGAGGAAGGTCGGGTCGTAGGTACCGTTGGGCGAGTAAAGGACGAAGACGCCCAGCGGGGAAGAAAGAGCCTGCTCGACGGTGACACCGTAGTTGCGCACGTCGCTCGGGAGCTGCGGCGAGGCCTGGGTCTGCCGCATCTGGGCAAGGATCTGGTCTGTCGTGGGAATGGTCGAAACGCCGAAGATCGTATTCAGCGTCATCATGCCGTTGTTGGCATTGATGGAGTACATGTACTCCATGCCCTCGACACCGCTCATCTCCTGCTCGATGGGGGTCGCCACCGAGGCTTCGACAGTCAAGGCGTCAGCACCCACATAGGTCGTCTGGACCTGAATCTGGGGAGGAACGATGTTCGGGAACTGGGCCACGGGAAGCCCGAGCATCGAGACAATACCCACGATCACCGTGATAATGGCGATGACCATCGCCACGATCGGCCGCCGGATGAAGAAATTCGACATGCTGGTCCTTTAGAAGATTAGGAAGCCGGAGTGGGCGTGGGTGAAGCACCTGGTGTCGGGCTTGCCGCGGGAGCCTGCCAGGCAGAAGGGCTGACCGTCACATCTCCGCGCACTTTCTCGACGCCGCCAACCAGGACCTTGTCCCCAGCTGCCAGCTTGAATTGCTTCACCACCGGCTCGATCACCTGATAATCACCGTCCAAGGGACCGGGCTTGACGGGTACGAACTGCACGGTGTTGTCCGGCTTCAACACGCCGACGAAGTACTTGCCCTGCAACTCGACCAGGGATGCTTGCGGGACGACCAGCGCGTCGGGAATCATCTGCACCGGAGCCGTGATACGCCCGAAGAGGCCGGGCCGAAGCACGTCATCATCGTTGGGAAACAACGCCGTGATCTGGATCGTGCCGGTGCTCGTGGTGACCTGACGATTGACGAAGTCAAATTTTCCGAGTTGCGGATACTCCTTCCCGTCGGCGAGGCGCAACTGAATGCGAGCCTCCAGATCGGCCGCAGCGGTATCCTGCAACTTCTTCAGCAGCGGAGCCGCTTCCAGATATTGCTCCTCCGTGATCGAGAAGTTCACCTTGATCGGGTTGACCTGCGACATTTGTGTAAGCACAGCCTCAGAGCCACTGGGGCCAACGAGATCACCGATCTGCGCCTGGGCAAGGCCGACGATACCGTCAAAGGGAGCGGTAATCGTGCAGTAGTTCAGATTGATCTGTGCGGTATCGACCTGAGCCTGCTGTGCAGCCACGGCAGCGAAGTCGGCTTGTGCCTGCTGGTAGGAGGTATCGTATTCCTGCTGGCTAATGACCTTGGTCTTATACAACTGCGTCTGGCGATCAAGAGTGACCTTGGCGAGAGTGGCCTGGGCGACGGCCTTGGCATAGTCGGCCTGAGCCTGGGCGAGAGCGGCCTCGAAGGGGCGCGGATCTATGGTAAAGAGGATCGTACCCTTTTTGACCAGAGAACCTTCCTTATAGTTCTGGGTCAGCAGATAGCCATTCACCTGAGCACGGATATCCGCATTCTGATAACCATTCAGCAGGCCGACCCACGTCCGGGACACATAGACATCCTTTTGTGTGATCGGGGTAACGGTCACCGGAACCGGGGGAGTCGCTCCCTTCTCGGATTTCTTCTCACACGAAACCAGGAGCGCCACCAGACCCAGGGCGGCAAATGCACGCGCACTCTTCATTGCCCCCGGTCGTAGGCGGCCCGGAGCCATCTGTCAATCGCGCGCAAACGAAAACGGGCGGATGGCGCACTTTCGCACCATCCGCCCGTTAAGATAGCGATCCGCTTAGCGGATTAGGCGTTGCGATTGATGCAGTTCAGATCCTCGAACGAAGAAATGAGCCGTTTGGTGAAGGACTCCTCGGCGGCGGCGAGCCACACGCGCGGATCGTAGTACTTCTTGTTCGGCGAATCGGGACCTTCCGGATTGCCGATCTGTCCCTGGAGATACCCGTGATTCTTGGCCTCGTAGGCGCGGATGCCGTCCCAGAACGCCCACTGGAGGTCGGTGTCGAGGTTCATCTTGATCGCGCCATACCCGATCGCCTCGCGGATTTCCTCGCGGGAGGAGCCGGAGCCGCCATGGAACACGAAGTTCACCGGCTTCGGTCCCGTGCCGAGCGTCTTCTCGATATACTCCTGCGAATCGCGGAGGATCGAGGGCTTCAGCTTCACGTTGCCCGGCTTGTAAACGCCATGCACATTGCCGAAGGCGGCAGCGACCGTGAAGTTCGGGCTGATCGCGTTGAGAGTCGTATAGGCCTGGGCGACTTCCTCGGGCTGGGTGTAGAGCTTGGACTCTTCCACGCCGGAGTTGTCGACGCCGTCCTCCTCACCGCCAGTCACGCCGAGCTCGATCTCAAGCGTCATGCCCATCTTGGCCATGCGGGCGAGGTACTTGGCGCAGGTCTCGAGGTTTTCGTCGAGGGATTCCTCGGAAAGGTCGAGCATGTGGGAGCTGAAAAGGGGCTTGCCCGTCTTGGCAAACTGCTCCTCGCTGGCGGCGAGCATTCCGTCCACCCAGGGAAGGAGCTTCTTGGCGCAATGGTCGGTATTGAGAATCACCGGCACGCCGTAGGCCTTGGCTGCCGCGTCGACGAAATGCGCGCCGGCCACACCGCCGAGGATCGCGCCCTTCTGGCCTTCCTTCGAGATGCCCTTGCCGATGAAGAAATGCGCTCCGCCATTGGAGAACTGGACCATCATCGGCGACTTCACCTCGCGAGCGGCGGCCAAAGCCGCGTTCACGGAGTTCGTGCTGATACAATTGACGGCCGGGAGGGCAAATTCATTGGCTTTGGCGTAATCAAGGAGTTCCTTGACCTCTTCCCCGAAGAGAACGCCGGGACGGAAAGTAGAAGTTGGCATAGATGTTTGTTGGAGTTGCACGAGCTCACATGGCGTGAGCAGCGGTCCGATCTTGTCATAGATCGGCATGGCAGGGGCAGCATTATTTGCGCCGTTCCTCGGAGAATTCGTAAGGATTCTTGGTATTCCCTGAAGATTTTCAGTTTTTGCAACATTGCAAAAACCTTGAAGACCCCGCGTGATTCCTTCACGACTTTTGTGCAGGTGCGAAGAGAGCCAGGAAGGACTTGCGATGTATTTTCGTCATTCCCTGCTTGCCAGAGCGGGAGCGATGCGGCAATCTGGACCGTTCTACTTTTTAACGCCATGAGCATTATTGACAAAATCGAGAGCGAGCAGCTCAAGAAAGAGATCCCGGCCTTCAATGTTGGCGACACTGTGAAGGTCCACACGCGCGTTATCGAAGGCGACAAGGAGCGTATCCAGGTTTACAGCGGTATCGTCATCGGCCGCAAAGGCACCGGTATCAACTCGAACTTCACCGTGCGCCGCGTGAGCTACGGAGAAGGTGTCGAGCGAGTATTCCCGCTGCACTCGCCCCGTATCGCCAAGATCGAGATCGAGCGCCACGGCGAAGTCCGCCGCGCCAAGCTCAACTACCTCCGCAGCCGCAAGGGCAAGAGCGCCACGACGGTCAAGGAGAAGTCTCCGCAGTCCCGCTCCTAGTATTTCCGTCTCTGCGATGCCTTGTTCGCTCAAACACGAGCGCACGCTCTGGCAACAGGGCATCGAGAGAGTAGCGGGAATAGACGAAGCTGGCAGGGGTCCCCTCGCCGGCCCGGTGGTGGTAGCCACCGTCATCCTCACCGAGAAGTTCCGACTCAAGGAACTCGACGATTCCAAGAAGCTCGCCGCGAAAAAACGCGACGAGCTTTACTCGTTTCTGGTCGGGGAGGTCGAGTGGACCGTGGCTGTCTTCACCCATGAAGAGGTCGATCGGCTGAATATCCTGGGCGCGACCCACGAAGCGATGCGAGATGCGGTGACGAAGCATGCCCTGCCCGCTCATCATGCGCTCATCGACGGTCTGCCCGTTCCCCGCTTTCCCATTCCCCATACCGCGTTGGTGGGAGGCGACTCACTCAGCAAATCCATCGCCGCCGCCAGCGTGATCGCCAAGGTCACGCGCGACCGGATCATGGAGGAGATGGACCAGATTTACCCGCAATACGGCTTCGCCAAGCACAAAGGCTATGCGACCGCCGAGCATCTCGCTAAGCTCCGGGAGCATGGCCCTTGCCCGATCCATCGCCAGAGTTTTGAGCCGGTGGCGCAGCAGTATCTCTTCTGAGCAGCCGGAGCACATCCTGCTCGGCCGGAAGGGTGAGCGCCTCGCCGCCCGTCATCTCGGCCGCAACCGGCACAAGGTCCTTTATCGCAACTTCCGCGCTCCCGGCGGCGGAGAGGTCGATATCGTGGCCCGCGACGTCCCGCACGACGAGCTCGTCTTCATTGAGGTCAAGACCCGCTCGAGCGAAGAGCGAGGCCGCCCGCTGGACGCAGTGGATCGCAAGAAACGCCGCCTGATCCTGCGCGGCGCGATGGCCTGGCTGCGCATGCTCGACATGCCCGATATCACCTACCGCTTCGATGTGATCGAGGTCGTCATGACCGACCCGGTGGAGATTCGTCATATTGAGATGCCTTTTCGATTCCGGACAACTACATCTACTGATCTCCATGATTTTCCAGGCACTCTCGGTCCTCTCTCCCGCAGGCAGTCTCATTCGCTCCGGTCGCAAGACGATCGACGTACGCGACTGGCAGCCCCCCACCCTGCCCCTGCACAATCTGCTCATCGTCCAGAACAGCGTGCCGCTCAGTGACGAAACTCCAGCGGATGATGCCGGCGCCATCGTGGCACTGGTCGACATCGTCGCCGTCCGAGACTGGACTCCCGAGGATCTGGAAAAATCGCGCATGGAGACATACCAGAATGGTTTTCAAGCTTGGGAACTCACCAACGTGCGCCCAGCCGCCTACAATCGATTCGTTCCCGCCCGGCTCGGCGTTTACGAACTCGAAGTGAATCCCAAGTACCTCATGCTCCCCGACGGTGCATACAATTACGTCTATCCCGAGGAATCCCAGAGCGGTCTCGAAAAAGACGCAACCACTGAGCCGTGAAGGCAGGGGCAAGGCGAGCCTGTGTCGCTCGACCGCCCGGGCGACCGACGCGCCAGGACGCCCGTCGCCGCTGCCGAGCCATTGCTGGCGAGTGATTCGTTCTGCCTGGACATTTACCGGGCGGAATTTTCTCTCGCTCGGCCTACCGCGAGACCTTAACTTTTTCTCCTTCTTCCCATGCGCATTCTTTCCGGCATCCAGCCCTCGGGCACCCTGCATCTCGGCAACTACTTTGGCATGATGCGTCCTGCCATCGAGCTCCAGGATCAGGGCGAGGCCCTGTACTTCATCGCGGACTACCATGCACTGACGACGGTCCGCAATGCCGCCGACCTCAGCAAAAACATTCGCGATGTCGCCATCGATTTTCTCGCCTGCGGGCTTGATCCGCAAAAGGCCTGCTTTTTCCGTCAATCGCACGTCCCGGCGGTAACCGAACTCTCTTGGATTCTCAGCGTCTTGACGCCGATGGGCCTCCTCGAGCGCTGCCATTCCTACAAGGATAAGCTGGCGAAAGGGTTCATTCCCTCGCATGGCCTCTTCGCCTACCCGGTGCTGATGGCGGCGGACATCCTCATCTACGACAGCGATCTCGTGCCGGTGGGCAAGGACCAGAAGCAGCATATCGAGGTCGCGCGTGATCTGGTCATCAAGTTCAACGAAGCCTACGGCGATACCCTCAAGCTCCCCGAGCCCAGCATCCGCGAGGAAGCCGCGGTCGTTCCTGGGGTGAATGGCGAAAAGATGAGCAAGAGCTATGGGAACACGATCGGGATGTTTGAAGAGGAAAAGCCTCTCCGAAAGAAGATCATGGGCCTCAAGACAGACACCACGCCCATCGAGGCTCCCAAGCCGACCGAAAACTCCAACATACTCGCCCTGTACAAGCTCGTCGCCAGCGGAGCGGACTACGACCAGATGGTCGCCGAGTTCCAGAGCGGCGGAGTGGGCTATGGCACCTTCAAGCAGCGTCTGTTTGAGGCGATCTGGACGTACTTTGCCCCGATGCGGGAGCGCCGCGCCGAGATTCTCGCCGATCCGGGATATGTCGACCGTGTCCTCAAGGAAGGCGCGGAGAAGGCCAATGCCCTCGCCACGCCGGTCATGCAGCGGGTGCGCAAAGCGGTCGGCCTGACCTAAGCCGACCGCGTACGTTCATCGTTACGCTCCCTGCGAGACCAGAGGACGTCCTTCATCGAGGTCGATGAAGTCAAACATGGTCAACGCCGCGCCAGCCGGGTAACCGGCTTCCTCAAGGCGTTGAGTCAGCGTCGCCGTACCGGCATCGCGCCAGCCGCGCTTCGTCATGAAGGCGTTCCAGATCGTCAGCGCATCCTCGGAAAACTTGCGACCATTGGCTCGCGTCCAGGCCAGCACTTCCTCATCCGAGGCTCCGGCTTTGACCTGTGCAGCCAGATCTTCAAACTCCACCCCAAGAAAGCGACAGATGCGGCCGTCGAAATAGCTCCCCTTGGCGCCGAGATTTTCCACCCAGGCTGGCGGCAGCCCGCCCTTCTCGTGCAGGCGGATCTTGCTGATCATGCGGGCGAGATAGACGACGCCGCCGAGCTTCGTATGCGGGCTGATCAACTCCGGCAACGGATTCGCTGCGGGTAATTGCTTTGTCGGCGGGGCTGGGTCCGGGGCAAACTTAAGCGGACGTCCCTCGTCGTAGTCGATGTAATCGACAAAGGTGGAAATCTGATCAGCGGGATAGCCTGCCTCGGCTACGGATTTCCGAAGCACAGACGTCGCCTCGTCCCTCCAGCCGCGCTTTTGAACGAACGCGTTGAAAATTTCGATCTCCTCATCCGTCGGCTTGGTGCCGTTCTGAAAAGCCCAGGCAAGCGCAGCCTCATCACTTGCTCCATCGAGAACAACCTTCTCCAGATCGCGATAGTTTACCTGAAGCAGGCGGCAGACCCGAGAGTCCATCCCGCGGTCGGAGTTTTTACCCAGGAAAGGCAGGTACAGCTCGGGAAGCTTCCCTGCGCCGAGAAGCCGGATTTTGTCGCAGGTGCGGCCAAAGAAAACCAGTCCACCCACGGGGTCCGAGGGACTGCGCAACTCGGGGATAATCGTCATTCCCAGTAAATCCCCACTACGCTGTAGCGTGTCAATCGCCAAACCTGGCCGATCGACACGCTCCCCGCTTTCGGATTGATGAAAACCTCCGTTACACCGAGCGGCGGCGGCCGCCGATCAAACGGTAAAGGACGAGAATGATGATCGCTCCGCCGACAGAGGCGAGAAATCCTGCCGGTTCGCCGTCCTGATACCAGCCGAGAGAACGGCCCAGAAATCCCGCCACGAAGGAACCGGCTATTCCCAAGAGGATGGTGATGATCCACCCACCCGGATCACGACCCGGCATCAAAAGTTTCGCGATCGCTCCGACGAGCAGCCCAATGATGATTGCAGAGAGTATTCCCATGCCCGAAGATTCGCGGGCATCCCCATTCCCGGCCTTTCCCTTATGGGTCGCTCAGTGCTCTCCCTTGGCCGGAAACTCGCGGAAAACCAAGGATTCGGAGTTTAAGCAATACCGCAGATTCGTCGGCTTTGGGCCATCCTCAAAGACATGTCCCAGATGGCCGCCACATCGGGCGCACCTGATCTCCGTGCGGATCATCCCATGACTGGTATCTCGCAACTCCAGAACATTCTCCCTTGCAAACGGTTGGAAAAAGCTCGGCCATCCCGTGCCGGAATGAAATTTCGCATCCGAGCTGAAAAGCGGAAGGTCGCAACCCGCACAGAAATATATCCCTTTCTTTTTGTTATCGAGCAGGAGCCCACAGAAAGGAATCTCGGTTCCCTGAGCCCGGAGGATCTTGTACCGCTCGGGTCCGAGTTGCGTCAGCCACTCCTCATCGGTCTTTTTCACGGTGGGAACCGATTTTGGTGGCAAAGGCTGCCCTTTTTCGTCGGCAAGAACGACAGTAACCTGATCGGGAAGAGAATCGGAAATGCTGGATGACATGGCGGAAAAAAGTGGAGTGATGCTCAGGATTATCGCCGCGAAGGCCTTGGTCATACGAAAAGGTGCATCATTTTTGCTTGAGAGCAACCGCCCATCCATCCATTTACCACCCGATGCTTTGGATCTTGCTACTCAGCACCATAGTGGGTGCATACCTGCTGGGCTCGATACCCAGCGGCTTTCTCGTAGGCCGAGCCCGGGGGGTTGACCTCCGCAAGGAGGGTAGCGGAAATATCGGTGCCACCAATGCGCTACGAGTGCTCGGAAAGAAGTGGGGATACCTGGTTTTTGCCGCAGATGCCTTCAAGGGGTTCGTGGCTACCGCCGGTACGGTGGCCATCGTTGAGCCGATCGCCCCGGCCTATGCCATCCCCATGGGGGTCGTGGCAGCTGCGTTTTGCGTGGTGGGACACAATTTCCCCGTCTGGCTGAACTTCGAAGGAGGCAAAGGTATCGCGACTTCCGCCGGAGTGATGCTCGGGCTGTTCCCGATCATGGTCTTCATCAGCGGTCTCGCCGTCTGGTTGATTCTCTTTTTTGTCACCCGGTATGTCTCGGTCGCTTCGATCGGCGCATCGATCACCCTGCCAACCGCATCCGCTGTGCTGACTTTGATGGGGCATTGTGACTGGCTGCGCGTCTCGGTTGCGGGGATTCTTTGCATCATGGCGCTGTGGCGTCACCGACCGAATATTCAAAGACTTTTGGCCGGAACGGAGAAAAAGTTCGAAAAGAAGCGTCCCAGCCCCCAAACCTGACGAGGTTCACGATGTACAAAAAGATTTCCATCATTGGAGCAGGTGGCTGGGGCACGGCTCTGGCACTCCTCCTAGCGGAAAACCGCACCGCGGTTCGCCTCTGGGCGCATAACCCCGAGGTCACCAAGGAACTGGTTTCCCAGCGAACCAATGAGGACTATTTGCCGGGCGTCCGGCTCCCTCCCAACGTCTATGCCACAGGGAATCTGGCCGACACCTTGGATGCCGACCTGATGCTGCTCGTACCTCCCTCCAAGGCCCTCCGCGAGGTATGCGGCAAGCTCGCTGGCCTCGGGCTGCCTAAGGAAGCCGTCATCGTTTCGTGCACGAAGGGACTCGAGCACGACACCGGCAAGCTGATGAGCGAGATCATCGAGGAAATCCTTCCCGAGAATCCGGTGGCGGTGCTTTCCGGTCCAAATCATGCCGAGGAGGTGGCCCAGCGCATTCCGGCAGCGGGTGTACTCGGCTCAAAATCGCCGGAACTGCTCGAGCCTCTGCAGCGGGTATTCTCCCTGCCGACATTTCGCGCCTACACGAGCGATGATGTGATGGGTATCCAGCTCGGCGGTGCTTTGAAAAACATCTTCGCCATCGGAGCGGGAGTGTCGGATGGCTTCAACATGGGTGACAACGCCAAGGCAGGCCTTGTAACCCGTGCGCTCGCCGAGATGATGCGCCTCGGTATCGCAATGGGCGGTCGCCGGGAGACGTTTTTCGGCCTCAGTGGCGTGGGCGACCTCATGGTGACCTGCTTCAGCCGCCATAGCCGCAATCGCAAGGTCGGCGAGCGTCTCGGCCGGGGGGAATCCCCTGCCCAGATCCAGGAGTCCATGCAGATGGTGGCGGAGGGAATACCGACCGCGCTCAGCGCCTGGCAGGTCGCTCAAAAGCTGGGCATCGAGGCCCCGATCACCTACGAGATTTATTCCGTCCTCTACGAGAACAAGCCACCGCACGAGGCGATGTGGGGACTGCTGGGCCGCCCTCCCAAGCCGGAATCTGACCGGGATCACCGCCAGGGGTAAAGCTCAAGAGCCAGCGACAAAGTTCCGCCAGGAACCGAGGCTCGTGATTTCCTGAGCACCGGCAATGGCGTATTCCTCGCAAAGGAACCCTTTCACAAAGACGCCGGAGGCGAGCTTCACGTTGCCGATCACGAGAGGCGAGGGAACGGCGGCCACAAAGCGACCGAAACTGGTGAAACCCAGATTCCAGATCTCGATTTCGATTGAACCGCCATTCTGGAGCGAACGCACGAGTCCAGGCTTAGGCGGGGTAGTTCCCGGGAGAGCATAGAATCGATATTCCGGTGCAGTAACCGTCTGCTCGGCAAACTGGGCTCCCAGCTCAAGGAGCTGATGATTCAGCGGCAAACCTCGCAAATGGGCTCCCACTACACCGAGCCGTACCGTTTCAGAGTCGTGCATGATATTTAATTTACTTATAATCGCAGGATAGCAACTTGGCGAGCGAACGCGGAAAAAGATTTCGACTTGTTCCCTCCCAGCCGTCTCGTAAGGTTGCGCCACGCAGGCGAAGCCGTCTGCAACGACCTGACATGCAACGCTCTCTCCGCACCAACGTTGTCCTTTGGTTCCTTTTTGTGGCGCTCGCAGTCGCGGGTGCGGGCTTGGTCGGTTTCAAGCGATTGTCGAATTACATCCGCCACGAGGCCGAGGAGCAGATGATGGCCAAGATGGATCATGTCGATGATGTGCTCGACGCCATCAACCGCATTTACCTCGAGCTGGTGCACTCCTCCATGCGCCTGCTGAAGCTGCTCGGCTCCGAAATGGGACCGGCCCACCTGGCACAAACCCCAAAGGGACTCCGACTGTCTTTTGGAGACCATCTCGTCGGCATGGACACCTCATTGGTGGACAAGGTGCGAGCCATCATGGGCGGTACCGCGACGATCTTTGAGAAACGCGGCAATGAGTTTGTCCGTGTCAGCACGAATGTCCTGCACAAGGATGGAACCCGCGCCACCGGCACCGTCCTCGACCCCACCGGTCCTGTGATCGAGACCATTCTCAAGGGGCAGAGCTTTTTCGGAGTCACGGAAATCCTGGGCAAGCCCTACATCACCGGGTACGAGCCAATACGCGCGGCAAACGGCGAGATCATCGGTATTTATTATGTCGGTTACGCTCTCGAGACGCTTTCGACGATCCGCGATGCGCTGGAGACCCGGGGAGTGCTGGAGAATGGATTCTTCGCACTGCTCGATCACGACGACGAGGTGGTTTTTCATACGCAAAATGCTGCGGGTGAGAATGTCTCGGCCCTCGCCAAGCGCGTCGCCAAACACGAAAGGCTCTCGTCGCAATGGCATGTTCGCATCGCGACCTTCCAGCCATGGGACTACGATGTGGTGGCGGCGATGTATCTGCCTGACGTCTCGGCCCGTACGATCGCCATCATCTGGCAGGTCTACGGGCTCGCGAGCGCCATTATCCTCGGCGTGTTGATCGTCTCCTTCTGGCTGGCCTCCCGGCTTTCCGATGCACTCACCCAGACGGAAGCCAGCCGGCAGGAGGCTCTACGGGCGCGGGACTCCGCAGAATCTGCCAACCGCACGAAGAGCACCTTCCTGGCCAATATGAGCCATGAGCTTCGCACTCCGATGAATGCCATCATCGGCTATAGCGAGATGCTGATCGAAGAGGCGGAGGACATGGACCTGAAAGAATTCACTCCCGATCTGCAAAAAATCCGCGGGGCAGGTAAACACCTTCTGGCTTTGATTAACGACATCCTCGATCTGTCGAAGATCGAGGCGGGCAAGATGACACTCTTCCTCGAGGATTTTGCGGTCCAGGGAATGGTGGAAGATGTCGTGGCCACCATACAGCCTCTGGTGGAAAAGAATGGCAACTCGCTCGATCTCGATATCGCCAGCGACTGCGGGATCATTCATACCGACCTAACAAAGGTCCGGCAGACGCTTTTCAATCTGCTAAGCAATGCGGCAAAGTTCACCGAGAATGGTCGTATATCCCTGACCGTCCGACGCACCCCGGCACCCGAAGAGCGCATTCTTTTTGCCGTGGCGGATACAGGCATCGGCATGACCCAGGAACAGCTCGGCAGGCTCTTTCAGGCCTTTAGTCAGGCCGATGCTTCCACGACGCGTAAATACGGCGGCACAGGTCTCGGCCTTGTCATCAGCCGCAAGTTCTGCACGATGCTCGGGGGGGACATCCGCGTGACGAGCGAACCGGGCAAGGGCACGGAGTTCACGGTTGATCTTCCGGTCACAGCTCCCAAGGTGCCGCAGGAGTTCACCACACCGGGAGCCGCCCCGACCCCGGCAAAGGCTCAGCAACAGCAAAACGTCCTGATCGTGGATGACGACCAGGATTCCGCCGAGATCCTGAAGCGGACGCTGGAAAAATCCGGATACTCCGTGGTCGTGGCCCAAAGTGGTGCGGATGCTCTGGAACTCGTGCGGAAGCAACCTCCAATCGCGATCACCCTCGACGTTATGATGCCCGGCATGGATGGCTGGTCGGTCCTGAGCAAACTGAAATCCGACCCGGCAACAAGCTCCATCCCGGTGATCATGGTGACGATGCTTCAAGATCGAAACCTGGGTTTCAGCCTGGGTGCTTCGGAGTTCCTCACCAAGCCGGTCAACCAGGAACAACTCCGACAGGTGCTGCTAAAGCTCGGAGGACATCCAAAGGATTACATCCTCGTCGTGGAGGATGAGGAGAGCAATCGCACGCTGATAGGCCGCATCCTCGAGAAGGAAAAAATCCGCTACCAGGAAGCGTCCAACGGTCGCGAGGCGCTCGACCTGATCGCAGAGGAAAAGCCTGCTCTGATCCTGCTCGATCTGATGATGCCAGTGATGGATGGCTTCGAGTTTCTCGACCTCCTGCGCAAGACACCCGACTACGCCGGCATCCCCGTGGTCGTGATTACCGCCAAAGATCTCACCCCGGAAGAACGTGCCCAACTCGCCGGGCGGGTGAACTCCATTTTACAAAAAGGCGCCGTCGACCGTGAGAAGCTCCTCCGGGACATCACGGCGATGCTGGAAGCATCCCGCAAAGTTTAGTACCATCTCAAGACGTATATATGGCGAAGATCCTCCTGGTGGAAGACAACGAACTCAACCGTGACATGCTTTCCCGCAGACTTTCCCGTCGCGGATACGAGGTGGTCATAGCCGTAGACGGAGAAGAAGGCATCGCGCACGCGACAGGCTCGTCTCCAGACGTCATCCTGATGGACATGAGCCTGCCGAAAGTCGATGGCTGGGAAGCAACGCGCCAGATCAAGGCAAACGATGCCACCACAAGCATCCCGGTCATCGCTCTGACTGCTCATGCCATGGCCGGAGATCGTGAACAGGCTCTCGCGGCAGGATGCGACGACTATGACACCAAGCCGATCGAACTTGACCGTTTGCTGGCCAAGATCGAGGCCCAGTTGATCCGCGTGGGCAAGGCTGCCCCGGTGAAATAAAATGCCCGAGTTTGATAAAGCGTCGCTGTCGAAGCTCCGGCACGACCTCCGCACGCCGATCAATCATATCATCGGCTACGGCGAGCTTTTACGGGAGGATCTGGTGGATCAGGGTATCACGGAACTCAGCGACCTCCAGCGCATCGAGGATGCCGCGCGTCGCCTGCTGGAGATGATCACGGAATCCCTCAGCGACGATGCCCCCTCCCCGCGCCCGCCGGCACTCATCACCGCGCAAGACGAGTCAATACCAGTCGACTCCGTCACGCCCCCTGCGATCACGGGCCATCTCCTCATCGTTGACGACAATGCGGAAAACAGCCATCTCCTGGCGCGCACATTGGAACGCCAGGGGCATCGCACCAGCGAGGTACAGAATGGGCTCGAAGCGCTCGCCTTGCTCGCGGAAAAACCGTTCGACGTCGTGCTCCTTGATGTCCTGATGCCGGAACTCGATGGGTATGAAACGTTGGGCCGAATCAAAGCCGATCCCAACCTCCGCCACATCCCTGTCATCATGATCTCGGCCCTCGATGAGCTCAAAAGCGTCGTCCGATGCATTGAGGCGGGAGCGGAAGATTACCTTCCCAAGCCCTTCGACCCCACTCTGCTACGCGCCCGGGTCGGCGCATGTCTCGAGAAAAAGCGCTTCCGAGATCAGGAGCAAGCCTACCTCGAGCAGATCGACGAGACGCGCAAACGCCTGCAATCCGAGCTCCAGGAGGCCGCCCGCTATGTCTCCAGCATCCTGCCCGAGCCAACCGACGATCCATTTCACATCCGCTGGGCCTATAATCCCTCCACCGAGCTTGGCGGCGATTCCTTCGGCTATCACTGGATCGACGAGGACCACTTTGCCATCTACCTGCTCGACGTATGCGGCCATGGTGTCGGCGCCGCCTTGTTGTCCGTGGCAGCCATCAATGTGATGCGCACGATGTCGCTTCAGAATGTCGACTTCCGCGAGCCCGCCGAGGTGCTCCGCGGCTTGAACGACACGTTTCCGATGGAGCGGCACAACAACATGTACTTCACCATCTGGTACGGCGTCTATCACAAGGGCACCGCCCGTCTGCGCCACACCTCGGGAGGCCATCCTCCAGCTGTACTTTTCGTCCCCGGCGAGGATGCGCCTCGTCTGCTGCGCTCACCCGGGATGCTGATTGGAGCGATGCCGGGAGCGACATTTCATAGCGAGGACACACAGGTGCCCCCGGGCTCCCGGCTCTGTGTCTTCTGTGATGGTGCCTATGAGATTCGCCGGGAGAAGGAGGAAATGCTCGATTTTGAAACGGAGTTTCTCCCCTTCCTGAACTCCCATCGCGCCAGTGAAAAGCTGCCTGACGAGCTCCTGACCTGGATCCGTAGCTTCAGCCGGCAGGAGGCCTTGGACGACGACTACTCCTTCCTCACAATCGACTTTCCCGCCTAGACGGATTGCGACGAATCCGGACGGAAATCCTCCACATAGACCACCCCGATCAGCGCCCACTGGATCGTGGTGCGATCAAAGAGATGTCTCATGTCGACGAAATCCCCATCGTTTACGATACGCTGGATTTCCCGCTCAAGGCTCCAGGGTTTCTCTCCCAGCGGAAACGGCCGGAAGCAGACGCCGTGGTTATGGAGCTTCAGGCCGGTAGAGTCCGCATTGCCGGGATTGATATAGAAAGCCGAGTTGAGGTATTTGGAATCAAAAACCGAGAGATCAGCCGACTGGTCAACGCCGATCCCGCAAATCAAGGCGGAGACATCGCGCAATCGCGGAGTCTGATCATACTCGAACCACTTCTCGTAGTTCTCCGGGTCGGTGATGAGTTTGCCGTTTTCCGGAGCGTTCGCCGCGATGGGAGATTTCACGACTCCGCAACCGTAAAGCTCTCCCACCTCCGCCCGCATGGCCAAGCCGAGGGCGCCGCGAAAATCCGGCCGACGCTCCCGCGCCAGAGCCATCAGGGATTCGTAAATCTCACCCAGGGTCGCACCATTTTCCGACGCCGCTTCAAACTCCACATACTCGTTAAACTCTCCCGCCAGCGAGACATTGAATCCGGTGCGAATGAGCACGCTGTCACTATCCTGCTGGGGAACGAGGAAATCCGGGGTATCGTTGCCATCCGTCGGCAGCCAGACCATGGTGCCGCCAATGGTGATCATTTCGCCGAGCAGAGGCAGGACATCCTCATCGCTGGGACCGAGAGCGCCCAAGCCGATCGAGTATTCCTTGGAGGAGAACTTTTTACCGGCCATAAGGGCCGGGGTGATCCGTGAAGCCAGGACGTTGCCAATGTCACCCAGCACTTCGATGGCACCCATACGGTCCTCTCCATGCTGATAAACGAACCGTCCCGCCGGTCGGGTGAAAACAGAGTTCTTCTCCCCGAGTTCCAGGAATGCCCGGGTAACCGTTTCTTCAATCGTAAAAAATTGATCGAGCCCGGAAACTTTCAGCACGTCGCGGCAATAAGGCTGCACCTCGGCCAGGACAAGCTTGCCGCCTTGGGACTGGAGATTCTTTTGCAGCGCGACGAAAAGCCGTATGCCTGCGCTGCTCAGGTAAGGAACACCGCCCAGGTCGATAACCACGGCCGTCTTGTGATCGACCGCTTGAAAAGCGGGCTCGGCCAAGTCTGCGCCATGGGCATCCAAACGCCCGACGAGACGTAGTAGAGAAACAGAGCCAACCTTTTCCGTGGAGATAACGAGATCAGACACGGGGGCACGATGGAGGCCCGGATGCCGGGTGTCAATCGCACCGGGCTAAAGCTTTTCGTAAACGCCTTTGTCCCGCTTTTCGTAGACGGCAAATCCGGCCTTTTTGGCATCGGAAACCGAGAGCGGTTTGGAAATCGCAGGGGTGTTGACCGAAGAGATCACCTTTTTTACCGGGCCACGACAGACCGGGCACTGCGTGAGAGCAGGGCGTGACACAGGGCGTCGAAGCTCAAAGCCCTTGCGGCAAACCGGACAACCTCCCTCAACTGCCACGTATTCGTAGATCGGCATGCGAGTACCATTGCATATCCCACCGGGAGATGCAGGCAAAATGAAAACGCCACCGGGCTTGCGCCTGGTGGCGTTTCAAAAGGGATTATTTTAGGATTACCAGCTCGACTTGGTCACTCCGGGGATCATGCCGGAGGAGGCCAGTTCGCGGAAGGTGATGCGGGAGATCTTGAAGCGGCGCATGTAAGCGCGGCGACGTCCGCTCACCAGGCAGCGATTGACCAGACGGGTCGGGCTGGCATCACGCGGCAGCTGGGAAAGCGAGGCGTAATCGCCCTTCGCCTTGAGCTCAGCTCGGAGCTCGGCGTACTTCTCAACTGTCTTGCGCTTGCGGCTGTCGCGCTCATGCCATGATTTCTTTGCCATAAGGGTGAACGCCCAAAGTATCGAAATCAGCAAACTTGGCAAGACCTTTTCTCAGTCTTTCTCACCTGCCTACACTGCCGGTTGTTGTTGGGTGAGGCAATGGAAGGCTCCCAACCCCCATATGAGCTCCCGGCAATCGATCGGAACGATCTCCCTGGTCGGAAAGACCTCCTTCAAGACCGAGGCCGCCCAGGCGTCGTTGGTATCCTGATAGACCGGCAGCAGCACGCTGGTGTTGGCGATGTAGAAATTCGCATAGCTCGCGGGCAGGCGCTGCCCGTCGCGGGCGATGCGGGCTGGCATGGGGAGTTTGATGACATTGAGCGGACTCCCGTCCTTGAGATTCATCGTCTGAAGGCGCTCAAAATTCACACGCAACGGTTCAAAGTTCGGATCATCCTCATCCTCCTCCACGACAGTCACCACCGTATCCTCGGAGACAAACCGGGTGATGTCGTCGACATGCCCGTCGGTATCGTCGCCCTCGATGCCATCACCGAGCCAGAGCACCTGAGACACGCCGAGGCATTCGCGGAGTTTCGTTTCGATCTCGCTGCGATTGAGATGCGAGTTGCGGTTCGGGTTGAGCAGGCAGGATTCCGTGGTGAGCACGGTTCCCTTGCCATTCACCTCGATGGAGCCGCCCTCGAGGATGAAATCATCATATTCGAAAACCGGCACGCCCAGCTTCTTCCCCATGTGAGTGGCGGCTTCATCGTCCTCCTCGAAGGGCGAGAGCTTGTAGCCCCAGGCGTTGAAGCCGAAGTTGATCGCAGCCAGCCTGGGCGCGTCTTTCTTTACCACAAAGATCGGGCCATGATCGCGGCACCACGGCTCGTTCGTGGCGATATGGAAAAACTCCAGGCGCTCCGGCGGGGCGCCCTTGAGCAGCCCGCGCACCTGTTTTTCCTGCTCCGCATCCTTGACGTTGATACGGACAATCTCGGAGTGGGCGAGAGCTTCCGCCATCTTGACAAAGGCGGGAATGACCTTGGCGTAGGCGCCGGGAAAACTGTTGCCTTCGGGATGCGGCCACGAAATCCAGGTGGCTTCGTGCGGCTGCCATTCGGCGGGCATGGCGTATCCCTGTTTGGCGGGGGTACTCGTGGACATGGGTAGAATGTACCCCGGGTTCACCAAATGAAAACAAGCCGTTTTTTGTAACATCGAAAAGCCCTGCAACGGGGCTGGAAATTTGCCGTGGCGTGGGTATTCTGATCGTTTCTCCCGATGCCAAACGTCTACATCAAAACCTACGGCTGCCAGATGAACGAGCGCGACTCCGACCATGTCGCCCGCTCCCTCGTCGCCCGGGGTTATCAGATGGTGAACGATGAGCAGGACGCCGACGTGATCCTGCTGAATACGTGCAGCGTTCGCGACATGGCCGAGCAAAAGGCCATTGGAAAAATGGGAATGCTGCAACGGTTGCGCGAAAAACGCCCGCATCTGGTCTTTGGTTATCTGGGATGCATGGCCCAAAGTCGTGGTGAGGAGTTGCTGAAAACCTCACCGAATGTGGACCTCGTCGCGGGAACGCAGAAATTTCACCGCGTGGCGGATTATGTGGACGAGTTGATCCGCCGCAAGATGGAGACACGCATGGACAATGAGCGCCTCGCTATCGTGGATGTTGAGGAAGAGGCGGGCTCGCAATCGCATATCCGAGAGCATCTCGATGCCGCCCAGCAGGCCACGGCGTTTGTCTCGATCATGCAAGGGTGCAACATGCATTGCGCGTTTTGCATCGTGCCGCAGACCCGGGGCGCCGAGCGCGGCCGGACCATCGAAGACATCGTGACCGAGGTACGCGGACTGGCTGCCCAAGGGGTTCGCGAAGTCACCCTTCTCGGCCAGATCGTCAATCTTTACGGTCGGCATGAATTTGAGAAACGCGACGGGATCAGCCCGTTCGTCCAGTTGATCGAGGCGGTCTGCGCGGTGGAGGAGATCGCCAGAGTGCGCTTCACCTCCCCTCACCCCATTGGGTTCCGGGAGGATCTGGTCAACGCCTTCAACCGTCTGCCCAAGCTCGTCGAGCACGTACATTTGCCCCTGCAGAGCGGATCCGACCGCATCCTGAAGGCCATGCGCCGCGGCTATACCGCCGAAAAATACCTCAAGCTGGTTGAGCGTCTGCGTGAAGCACGACCGGGAATCGCGATCACCACGGACATCATCGTCGGCTTTCCCGGCGAGACCGAGGAGGATTACCAGCAGACAAGGCAGCTGGCTGAGACCGTCGGGTTTGACCATGGGTTTATCTTTCGGTATTCGCCCCGGCGTGACACCCCGGCGGCAACCATGGGTGACCAGCTACCGGAAGACGTGAAGGAAGCCCGCAACCAGGACCTTCTTTCTGTCATCAACAAATCGTCCCGGGAAAAGCTGGATGCCCATGTCGGCCAGCGGGTGGAAATCCTCTGCGAAGGCCCGAGCAAGACCAACGCGGAACGCCTGACCGGCCGCACCCGTACGAACAAGGTGGTCGTCTTCGAGGGTGCTCCCCGGCACATCGGCCAGGTCTTCGACGTGCAGATCGTCTCCGCCTCGACATCCACCCTGTATGGCGATCCCGCCCTGCTGTAAGGTCCGGGCTCGGGAATTCGATCTGAAGCGTACGCTGGAAAGCGGTCAGGTCTTTCATGCCATGCCGGTCGGAAAAGGCTGGCAGGTGCTGGCGGATCGCACGCCTTTTTACATCGAGCAGGACGGCGAGTGGCTCCTCGTGGAAGAAGGGAGGGAGGAGTTGATAGCCAGGTACTTCTCTTTCGATCACCCGCTGGAGGTCATCTACGAGGAGTTCCCCAAGGACTCCTTCAGTACTGCGGCTCTGCACTCGTGCCGCGGGTTGCGCATCATCCGCCAGCCTCGCTGGGAGTGCGTCGGCACCTTTATTACCTCTCCGATGAAGCAGGTGAGCCATATCCGGCAAATCTCCCTCACCCTGCGCGAACGGTATGGGAAAAAGGTTCCAGGCTCCTTGATCAACGCGTATCCCACTCCAGACGCGCTCGCCGCCTTGAAGGAGGAGGATTTGCGGGACTGTAAACTGGGGTTCCGTGCCAAGGGACTCCTCGGCACCGCGCGCGCTGTGGCGGAAGAAACCATCGACCTTGAGGCCATTGCATCGCTGCCCACCCCGGAAGTACGCAAGGCTCTCTGCACTCTCCCCGGAGTCGGACGCAAGGTGGCCAACTGCATCCTGCTCTTTGCCTACGAACGTCTGGATGCCGTGCCCGTCGATGTGTGGATCGGTCGCATCCTCCTCGCCATGCGCAAACGCAAGGGTTCGAACCTCACCCTGGAGAAATATTCCGCCCGGAAATTCGGCATCTACGCGGGATATGTGCAGCAATATCTTTTCCACCACGCCCGAATCACCAAGACTCTGCCCGCAGCATGAAGTGGTTGTACGGAGAAGATACGCCGGAAAGGCGCAAGGTCGCGATTGCCCTCGCGATCTCCATCCTCCTGCATCTGCTGCTCATCCTCATGGTGGCTGCGGCTATCATGTACCGCCCCGCGCCCGTTCCTGAGGATCAGACAGTTGAACTCACCATTGTCGAGCCCCCTCCTCCGACACCTCCGCCCCAGGTGACCAAGCCCATCTTCGTCGACAGCACCGATTCCCAGCCGTCGGAAACTCCGCCCAAGAACTCCCCCTTTGAATCGGATCGGGATACCAAGGGAGCATCCGAGCAAACCAGCTCCGTCCAGGCTCCCATCCCGACCCAGGACGGCGAGGATTCGCCGGGCATGGAATTGCGTAACCGCGAGTATACGGATAGCCAGAGGCCCGGCCAGCAGGTGCCTCCGCCTTCTCAGCAACAGCAGGCCCAACAACCGCAATCGCAGCAGGCGCAACAACAGCCAACGCCCCAACCGACAGCGACCCCCACGCCGCGCCCGGTAATGACTCCCCGGCAAACCACACCCCTTGCCCTGCTGGAGCCTACTCCTACAGCCACGCCGACCCCGCGACCAACTCCGCCACAGCCTCAACAACCTCAGCAGCAGCCAACACAGCAGACTGCCCAACAGCCCCCGCAGCCGCAGCAGCCTCCCCAACCCCCGGGCGCTCCCGGTTACCAACCGCAGACACGTATTACACGGCTCAAGGGCAATATCTCCAACCGCGGCCGCGCCTCTCTGGAAGCCACGGGAACGCCTCTGGGCAGGTACAAAAAGATGATTTCGGACGCCATCGGCTCCCGCTGGTACTACTACGTGAGGCAGGACATGAGCCTGCTTAATGTGGGTACTCTGAGGGTGAGCTTCGTCGTCCGGCAGGACGGAAAAATCGAGCAATTGAAGGTGCTGGAAAACACCTCCAATGAAAGCTTTGCGTCTTGCAGTGTACGGGCAATCAGTGATGCTGAGATCCCGCGCATCCCGCCGGAACTCGTCCCCTTGCTCGAGGGCGGGCGCATTGAAATCGAATACTCGTTTACTATTCTCGGTAATTGACCATGGAACTACTCCCGCTCGCCTCGATCATTCAAGGAGCCCTGGATTTCTTCATCAAGGGAGGCTTCTTCATGCTCCTCCTGCTGATCCTATCCGTGATCTCTGTCACGGTAATGATCCTGAGAGGTACTGCCATTCGCCGAAACGCGGTTCTTCCCCCGTCAATCAGCGCAGAAATTGAGCGCCTGCAACCGGGCGACAGCCTTGAGCCGCTGCAAAAGCTCATCAAACAGAACCCCTCCGCTCTCGGTCGTATCGTAAATACCGTGATCAGCCACCTCTCCTGGCCGCGCGGCGAGACGATCGAAGCCGTCCAGACTCGAGCCCGCCACGAGGTGGCGCGGCTGGAAGCCGGTCTCGTCGTCCTGGAGATCGCCACCGGCATCGCTCCGCTGCTCGGCTTGCTCGGTACTCTCTCCGGTCTGGTAGGCATCTTTGCCTCCATCGGGTCCGATCCCGTGCTGGTCGCACGGGGAATTGCTGAAGCGCTGAACACCACGATCGCGGGCCTCGGAGTGGCGGTTCCCTGCCTGGTTACCTATAATCACTTTCAACGCCGTATCGAGGTTATGAGCGTGGAGATGGAGTCGATGGTTTCCGATCTCATCGCCAAGTGCTATCCCCAGCACGGCGCATAAACCAGGAGACCGGTCCATGCGGTTCTATACCCGAAAGAAAAAGGCGCCCTCGGTCATCATTGTCTCGCTGATCGACATCCTGGCCATCCTGCTCATCTTTTTCATCGTCACGACGACGTTCCAAAAGAACCAGCCGACGATGAAGATCAATCTCCCTGACTCAAAGACGGCCGAAGCCGGACCAGCCGAGAAAAACGCCCCCGTCCTCCTGGAAGTCAAAAATGCCGATGCCATCACGCTGGACGGCAAGCCTGTTGCTCTCGCCTCACTTGCCGACACGCTCAAGCAAGCCCGGCAACAACATCCGGAGCGATCCATAGCAATGAAGGCCGATCGTGAAGCGCCATTCGGCGTGGTCGTGCAGGTCCTCGATGCCCTCAAAGAGGCGGGCATCAGCAATATCCCGGCATTCACCCAACCGCCAAACACTCCCTGACCATGATCCTCGAGATAGTCGAATATGGGCATCCCGCCCTGCGAGCCAAAGGACGCAATATCGAAAAGATCGACCGCGATCTTCTGCAACTGATCTCCGACATGCTCGAAACGATGTATGAGGCCGATGGCGTGGGACTCGCGGCCCAGCAGGTCGGCCGCCCCCTCCAGCTTTGCGTCATCGATGTCGACGGCATCAAGGACCGCCCGAGTACCATGTGGGTGGATGGCAAAAAGGTCGCTCTGGAAGAGTACATGCCCATGGTCCTTATCAATCCCGAGCTGGAACTCATCGGCAAACCCAAGGCTGGAGTCGAGGGCTGCCTCAGCTTTCCCGGCATACGCGCCGACATCGATCGCCCGCCTCGGGTCAAGGTCAAGGCCATCGATGCCGAGGGTCAGGCCCTGAACTTTGAAGCTGATGGACTCCTCGCTCGCGCGGTCCAGCACGAGTATGACCACCTGCAGGGCGTGCTTTTCATCGATCGCATGTCGGACAAGGATCGCAAGGCGCTTAATTTCTAGACCGGAGGGATGATTCCCGTCTTTTACACGCTTGCATTAGGTATCGTGCTGTGGGTTTCGCGCGGCATGTACCATTGGGGCGCGATCGTCGTGCTGGCTCTGGCGACGATCCTCTTTTTCTTCAGCTACCGGCTCGCAAAATATCGGGAAGAGAGTGTGCCCAAGGTCATCTCGGGAGCGACGTTGCTTTTTATCGGTCTCGCCATCATCCAACCCAGGATCATGTATGTGCCGGTCGCGATGCCCATGGTCGCCAGTTATTTCGCGATCAAGCTCACCCTGCTTATCGCGCTGATCGTGTATGCCGTCGGCCTGGCGCTCTCGGAGCGGCGTCGGTACTGGGCATTCGTGGCCGTGATCATTCTGCTGTTTTACACGCAGTTTCTCACCCTCATGGCATCGCCAGATCCTCAGATCGATGTCTTCATGATCGACCGGGACGCTGTCGGATATCTTTTCACCGGGCAGAACCCGTACTCGATCGAGTTTCCGGATATGTACTCTGGAGCCTACGACTACGTGCCCCGCTTCACCTACTGGCCGGGTTTGCTTCTCTTTACCATCCCGACATGGCTGCTGGGTGACATCCGATACGCGACGGTGATCTGCACCGCGCTCGCTGCTGTCTGCTTTTACTGGCTCAACCGCACAGCGGGTCGCAATGTCACGGAAAGCCAGCAAGGCGCTCTGCTCTTTCTCAGCTTCCCTGTCGGGCTTTTCATGCTGGAACAAGCCTGGGTGGACACCATTCCCGCCGCCCTGACAGTGCTCACTGCCGTCCTCTTGATCAAACAGCGCTGGCTGCTCGCCTGCGCCGTGCTCGGAGTGATCGTCACAACAAAACAATACGGCTTCCTCGTGGCCGTACCCTCATTGATCTACATCCTTCGTTCAGTCGGGTGGAGAAAAGCCCTGCAAGGCGCCGGGGTGATGGCCCTCACATGCGCACTCATTTTCGGCCCATTCCTCCTCTGGGATATCAAAGGCTTCCACACCAGCACGATCGACCTTCTCATCGGAATGCCATTCCGGGACGATGCCTTGTCGATCGTCGCACTTTGCAAAAGAACACTCGGTTTCTGGCTGCCTGGACTTCTGCTGCTCGCGATCTACATCGCCATTCTCAGTGCAGGCGCCCTCTATCTTCTGGTGAAGCGCTCCTGCACACTTTGGGACTGGGCATTTACCCTGGTCGCAATTCACTCTGTGATGTTCCTCTTCGGCAAACAGGCGTTTTGCAACTACTACTACATGCTGGCGGTGTTCGTCATGATCATGGTGGCACTCCGTCCCAAGCCCGGTTCCCCTTCGCATGTCTAGCACGATCCTTTCCAACGATAGCAGGAGTTCCTTATGAAGCGTGGCTGGCTGAAATGGCTTTTTCCGGTCGTTCTCTTAAGTATCCTGGGAGCATTCTGGATAGCGCAACCTCCTTCCAACCAGGAGATGCTGGCAAACGTCGCCCGCGCTATTGACATCAAGGACGGCTGGAACAGCGGGAGCGGACCGGCCTGGTGGACATCGAATTTTCTGCAAGGCAGTTCGCTTGCGCCGTTGATCAGCCATACAGTGACGAGCCTGTGGCTATTGGCCGCGTCGGCCATCGGTGGCATCTTTGCTGGACCAAAGGTGGGCGGGATGCTCTGCCTGCTCATTGCGATGTTCGGCGTCTGCGGCTGGATTCGTCGCCTCACCGGCAATCCTCTGTCCGGAACGATAGCCTCCTTTGCATTCCTCCTCACCGCATCGATCTATGTCCGCCTCGGTGGGGTGGAGCATATGGTGTTTGTCGCGGCTTTTGCTGTCATTCCTTTTGTCATGTGGAGCGCCACAGCGATGGCGGAGCGCTCCACCTTCCTAAATGCCCTGCTATTCAGCGGGGCTCTTTCCCTCCTCCTCCTCACGTATGGAAAGGCCGCAGCGCTCCTCGCTCCCGCCCTGTTTTTCTACCTCGCCATAGTGATTCTCTGGAAGCAGCGCACGTGGCATGTCGCGGCCGCGCCGTGGTTGCTGGCAATCATCGTCATCTCCCTCCTCGGCGTGCTGCCCAACCTGCCGGCCGTACGGGAAATGCGCTTTGTCACGCTTTTTGAAATCGCCCCTTTCCAGGGCTGGCTGCGTGCCTTTTCCCTGAAATCGAACCTGCTGTGGCTGGACCGGGATGGGCTGCTCTCCTCCGGCATGAAAGCAGTCTTCGCTCCGACGACGGCGCAGGGCGGCAACTATCTCGGGCTCGTTCCCGCAATCATTCTGGGAGCCGTCCTTCTGCTCAAGCCTGCAGCGCTCTACGACAGCGTGGCAGGAAAGGCCTGCCGGCTCTGCATCGCCCTGTTTCTCTTTCTGCACTGGCTGTCCTTCGGGCCGTTCTCGATTCTCACTGGCCAGTTGGAATTCCTGAAACTCGCCGTCACGGCCAACGATGTGGCGGTGCCCATTTCATGGGTGCTCTTTCTCATCCAACCCTGGATTATCTTTTCCCTCCTGCCCAGGAGCCTTGCCGGGCGCGCAGGCATCGGAGCGGTCTTTTGCGCGATCTATCTCCTCGTGCCGGGATTCCGCCTGATCGGCTGGCTTCCCTTTTACGCCGACCTCAGAGCTCCTCATGATTTCTCCCAGATCATCGGGATTTTCTTTCTCGCGGGAGCGACCGGCACCGCGGGATATCTGCTTTACCTGATCCTGCCTTCCCGCTTTCCCAAATGGGCGGTGGGCGCCGCAGCTCTTGTCCTGGCAGTTGCCGACACCTCGGCCTACTTCAAGCCATTCTTCCAGAGTCCGCTGGATCGCCAGACGTTCACAGACTTTCTGGCTACGCAGGAATTCCTGAAAAAAGCCCCGAAGGCGGGATGGGTCTATCCCATGTCGGGCCGATATTTCTATCTGCTGACGCCCCATCTTTCCGGTCGAGGGCTTAACAATGAGGCCTTCAACGCCTATCTCATGCAGCGCGGAATGAGCTACCTGCAGTCCGTCGCATGGATCTCTCCCGATTACCTGCAAGCCTATCTCAAGATCGGCGGCATCGCTTACGTCCTGATCGACAAAAAGGACCCTGATCTCGATACGGAAACGCAGGCGAAGTTCTCCCGGATGCTCCCGACCGCATTTGAAAACGAGCATTTTCTCGTGTTGGAAAATCCGGCCGCGCTCTTCCCCGCCTTCATGGCGCACGAATACGTCGATGGCGACGTCAAGATGGCCGAGTTTGCCCAGGCCTCCCTGCGGCTCGCCAAGGTGGAATCGATCGCCGTCCTGCCCCAGGATGAGCCGATCCCTGGCAGGATCGGTCGACTGGAAAATGATGGTTACGTCTTGAATGAAAGGTCCAATCCTTCGATGCCCAGCCTCTCGCCGGTTTCCCCGGAAACCCGGTTCGGATACCGTACGATCTCGCTGCCCACGGTTCCCTCCCCGGGCTGGCTTGTATTACCTCTCGCCTTTCATCCGGACTGGCGGGCAACCATCGACGGCCGCACGGCAGGGACGGACGAGGTCGATGGCGCTCTTCTCGGGCTCTACGTGCCTCCGGGCGCCAAAAGCGTGGAGTTTCGGTTTGCGCCTCCCTGGTGGTACGGCGCAAGCCTGGCACTCAGTGCTCTGGGATGGCTCGGGTGGTTGGGTGTTGTCGCCATCGGACTTTTACCAAAATCTCCCGCACCCGGCTTCAAATCGCTTCTGATATCGGATAGACCGACTGGGATAACCTCGCCCAACGCGGGTCCGGCAGAGCGGGTTCCCATCCGTCGGGCAGTCGTGATCATCCCGACCTACAACGAAATCCGAAGCCTCCCCGTCACGCTGGCCAAGGTGCTGTCGGCAGACTCGAGAGTGGATGTCCTCATCGTCGATGACAACTCTCCCGACGGCACTGGCGACTGGGTAAAGAAGCACGAACTATTTGGCCAGCGCATCCATCTCCTCGCTCGATCAGGCAAGCTCGGGCTGGGCAGCGCATATCGCGATGGCTTTAGCTGGGGTATAGAGCATGGCTACGAGGCTTGCCTCGAGATGGACGCCGATCTTTCTCACGATCCGGCAGATGTGCCTCACCTGATCGACGCTCTCGATGGGGGAGCAGATGTCGCGATCGGCTCCCGATATCTCCACGGTGTGCGCGTCATGAACTGGCCGGAGCATCGACTGCTCCTGAGCACGACGGCATCGCGCTATGTCCGCGCAGTCACCGGACTCCCGCTGACCGATGCGACCAGCGGCTTCAAGGCGATTCGCACCTCTGTGCTTCGTCCGCTGGATTGGAAGAAATTCAAGACCGAGGGCTATGGCTTCCAGGTCGAACTCCACTATTTCCTCTGGCAGGCAGGAGCGAGGCTCGTCGAGGTCCCGATCGTGTTCACCGAGCGCCGCGATGGAGAGACCAAGATGACCATCGGCATCGCGATCGAGGCAGCTCTGCGCACCCTCCAACTGGGCCTCGCGACGAAGAATCCAGCCCAGACTCCCAAGGAATCGAATCATGAATAAGCGTCGAATTTTCTCCCGCGCCGACTGGCTCTGTGGATTGGGAGCATTCCTCGTCTCCCTGGCGGTATATGGTTACACCGCAGCCCCCAATGTCACCTTGCTCGACTCAGGGGAGTTTCTCGTCGCCGCAGGGCATTTCGGCGTGCCGCATCCGACCGGATATCCGCTGTGGACATTCACCTCCTGGCTCTTCCAACTTCTGCCACTCGGCAACATGGCCTGGGAGGTCGCTGTGTGGAGCGGAGTTTGCACGGCGGGAGCTGTCGGCATCGCCGCCATGATGAGCAACAACATCCTGCGATGGATGGGCTTTTTCGGGGAAGCCGGTCAACGCTGGGCCAACATCGTCATATCCGGCTCTTTCGCCCTGACTCTTGCCTTCAGCTTCTCGGTTTGGTCGCAGGCAGTCATCGCGGAGGTCTACGGCCTGCATGCCCTGATGACGGCGATCTTTCTCCTGCTGCTCTACCGGTGGGTGCATGGCCCGCAACGGGACAGCCTCATGATCGGAGCCTTCTTTGTCCTGGCTCTCTCATTTGGCAATCACCATCTCACGCTCGTCCTTTCCCCGCTGCCTTTTCTCCTCATCCTCCTCCTGCGCCGCCGTGCATTTTGGGACTGGCTGCTCGCTGCCATGGTCACGGCGCTCCTTGTTTATCTGGGCTTTGCCATCCTTTCAGGCGATGTCCTGGTCCTTAAAACCGCCATCCGCCTCGCCTATTGCGTTGCAATCGGAGGAGCATTTCTGCTCTGGAAGCGACGACTGCGCATCCGGGTCAAGTTGATCGCATTTCTTCCCTTTGCGGTAATCGCGGGACTTCTTTCCTATGTGTACATGCCGCTGGCATCGTCCACGAATCCGCCGATGAACTGGAGCTACACGCGAGAGGCGCAGGGATTCTTCTATTCCATCAACCGCTCCCAATATCAAGGGCCGCTGACAGAACAGAGCATCAAGACTCTCGGGCGCTTCATGGGCACCTATCCGGGCGAGCAAACGAAGCCCAAGGCTGGAGAGGTGGAACGCAGCAAGCGGGAAGTGCTCGTGGAGTGGGCTGGATTCTTCTGGCTTCAGCTCAACCGGTCTTTCACGCCATTCAGCATCATCTTTTACTTTTGCTCCATCCTGGCTGCCCTCCGACTGTCGCTCAACCGCCGCACCTGGATCTATCTGCTACACATCGCATTTGTTCTCGCCGCGTTCCTTCAGCCCATCCTGGACGGTGCCAAGATCGACGCTGACGGGTGGTGGCTGCAAATGCCGTATCACACCTATACCAACCTCATCTTCTCACTGCTGTGCGTGATGGGCGGCGGCTACCTGCTCGATGCATTGACGCGGAGACGGACGAAGCTCATCTGGATCACGGCGCTCCTTCCGATCATGCCGGCCTACGGTTTCCTGGTGAATTTCTCCGAGGCCAGCCAGAGAAATCACTGGTTTGGCTGGATGTTTGGCCATGACATGCTGAAGGACCTGCCCAAGGGGTCCATCGTGATTGGCGGTTCGGATCCCGGGCGCTTCGTCCCGACGTACATGATTTTCGGGGAAAGCCCGCAGCCAGCTGCGCTCAAGCGTGACCCGGGCTTTGATCGACGCGACCTTTACATCATCACCCAGAACGCGCTCGGTGAGTCCAACTACATGAAGTATCTGCGGGATCACTACACGACCGCGCGTCCGAAGCCGAAGAACGCCTTTGAGAAATGGCTGGGCCGGGAAAACACCTACCCGCAGGAAACCATAGCTCTCCCCTCTCCCGAGGAGTGCAAGGTCATCACCGAAGATGCAAAAAAGACGGCCTCCAAGGAAGAGCAGGCAGATTACTCCTTTGAAATGGGAGCCATCCTGAAATGGATTTGGGAGAAAAACAAGGACCGGCACGACTTCTTCATCGAGGAGAGCTTCTCCATCCCGTGGACCTATGACTACGCGATACCGCATGGCCTTGTTTACCAGCTAAGCAAGACAAAGCTGGACCGCATCCCGCCAGAAGCGGTCGCCAGGGATTTTGCCTTTTGGAAGGATTACAAAGCCAAACTCCTCAACGATCCCTCATACGCCAGCGACTACGACGCCCAGCGTTCCTTCTCGAAACTGCGACAGACGATTGGCAACATCTACAAGTATCGCAAAATGAAGGATGAGGCGATCCGTGCGTATTTTGAAGCGCTTGAGCTCTGGCCGGAAAACATCGAAGTCATTGCAGTGCTGACTCGCCTGCTGTGGGACAAGGGAGACTTCGACACCAGCATCGCGCTCTTCCAGAAGGCGCTGGAAAAGGACTACAACAATCTCCCGCTCTGGCGTCTCGCCATCATGGCTGAGGAACGCAAGAAAACAGAGGGAGAGATACGCGGGCTCAAGGACACCCTCGCACAGCAGCCCCGCAACCGCGAAATCGTCGACAAGCTGATCGAGCTCTATTCCCGAGTCGGAGAGTCGGAAAAGGCTGAGGCAGTCGTCAACAAAGGTACCAACGACCTGGCGGACGATCCCGCTATGCTGAGAATTGCTGTCACCTACTACGGAGTAAATAGCAAGTGGCAGGATGCTCTGGCGCCGGCAGAACGATTGATTCGGATCGAACCGACCAATGCGCAAAACTTCCTCCTGCTCGCCCGCGTCTATTATTCGCTAAACAAGAAGAAGGAATTCTACGACACTGCACGAAAAGCCATCGAGATCGGCGGCGTCAGCATGCGTGAGCAAATCCTCAATGACGACTTCTTCAAGTCGTGGAGGAATGAGCCGGAATTCCAGAGCCTCGCCCAGCCCGGAGGGAACCTCTCACCAGGCGGTGGAGTTCCCCCGAGCAGCGGGACTCAACCTGCGACTTCCTCGACGGAAGGGCAGGAGCACATGATGTTGCGGTCGCCGTAGACGTTGTCCACTCGGGCAACGGCGGGCCAGAACTTGTGCTCGCGCAAGCGCGGCACCGGATAGGCGGCGCGTTCGCGGCTGTACGGATGCGCCCAGTCGTCAGCGATCACGGCCTGCGCCGTGTGCGGAGCGTTCTTGAGCGGATTGTCCGTCTTGGAAAGCGTTCCCAGCTCGATCTCGACGAGCTCCTGGTGAATGGCGATGAGCGCATCGCAGAAACGATCCAGCTCGGCCTTGGATTCACTCTCGGTTGGCTCGATCATGAGCGTGCCGGGTACCGGCCAGCTCATGGTCGGAGCGTGGAAGCCGTAATCCATCAGGCGCTTGGCCACATCCTCCACCTCGATCCCGGCGCGCTGCTTCCACTCGCGGAAGTCCACGATGCACTCGTGCGCAACGCGGCCCTGCGATCCTTTGTAAAGGATCGGGAAATACTTCTCCAGGCGGGCGGCGATGTAGTTCGCGTTGAGAATGGCGGCTTCGGTCGCCTCGACGAGACCGTTCGGTCCCATCATGGCGATGTACATCCAGGATATGACGAGGATGCTCGCGCTACCCCAAGGGGCCTGGGCGATTTCGCCAACGGTGTGTTCGCGTCCGAGGCTGATCACGGAGTGACCGGGCAGGAAGGAAGCCAGATGCGCCGCGACGCAGATCGGCCCGACACCGGGACCGCCTCCGCCGTGCGGAATGCAAAAGGTCTTATGGAGATTCAGGTGGCAGACGTCCGCGCCGATGTCGCCCGGACGGCAGAGGCCGACCTGGGCATTCATGTTGGCGCCGTCCATGTAAACCTGACCGCCTGCGGCGTGAACCTTGGCGCAGATCGCCTTGATGCCCTCCTCGAAGACGCCATGCGTTGACGGATAAGTCACCATGAGCGCGGCGAGGGAATCGCGGTGCGCCTCGATCTTCTTGTCGAGGTCGGCCACGTCGATGTTGCCGAGCGCATCACACGCCACCGCCACCACCTTGAGACCGGCCATGACGGCGCTGGCGGGATTGGTGCCATGCGCGGAGGTCGGGATCAGACAGATATTGCGCTGGGTTTCGCCCTTGGAATGAAGGTAGGCGCGGATCGCGAGCAGGCCCGCGTATTCGCCCTGGGAACCGGCATTCGGCTGGAGCGAAACGGCGGCAAAGCCCGTGATCTCAGCGAGCCAGCGCTCCAACTGTCGGAACATGAGATGATACCCTTTGGCCTGATGCTTCGGGATGAAGGGATGCAAACCGCCGACCTTTTCCCAGGTGACCGGGTACATCTCAGCTGCCGCATTCAGCTTCATCGTGCAGGAGCCGAGTGGAATCATCGAGGTCGTGAGCGACAAGTCGCGCGACTCGAGGCGCTGGATGTAGCGCAGCAGTTCCGTTTCCGTATGATAGGAATTGAAGACCGGATGGGTAAGAAACTCGCTCGTACGCTGCTGGGCGGCGGGAATGATCTCGGCGACCTCGGCAGCCACGTCCTCAGGCGTCAACTCAAAGAGATCGAGCAGGGCCGAGATGTCGTCGCAGGTTTCGTCCAGCGTCAGCGTGATCGCGTGCTCGTCGAGCTTGCGGAGATTGATGCCGCGAGACTCGGCCAGACGCAGGAGGTCCTTCGCATAGTCACCCGCCAGCCATAGCCGAATGGTGTCGAAGTAGGGCCCCTGATGAACCGCCCATCCCCTCGCCTGCAGGGCAGCCGCGAGTTTACGGGTCGTTCCATGGATGCGCCGGGCGATACCTTTCAGCCCCTCCGGGCCATGATAGGCCGCGTACATCGAGGCAATGACAGCCAGCAGAACCTGAGCCGTGCAGATGTTGCTCGTCGCCTTTTCGCGACGGATGTGCTGCTCGCGAGTCTGCAAGGTGAGACGCAGGGCCGGACGGCCCTCCGCGTCGCGGGAGATGCCGATCAAACGGCCCGGCATCTTGCGTTTGAACTCATCCTTGGTGGCGAGGAAACCGGCATGAGGTCCGCCGTAGCCATAGGGAACGCCAAAGCGCTGGGCCGAGCCGACCACGATATCCGCGCCGCATTCTCCCGGAGGAGTGATCAGCGTGAGAGCAAGAAGATCCGCCGCCACGATGGCAACAGCTCCTGCCGCGTGGATTTTTTCCACCACGGAACGCAGGTCGTGAATCACGCCGTCGGTCGCCGGGTATTGAACAACCACACCAAAAACGGGTTCTGAGGGAAGCTGGTGGACCGAGCCCACGACAACGCGGATGCCCATGGGCTCCGCGCGAGTGCGCAGCAGCGCGATGGTTTGCGGATGGCAATCCTCCGCGACGTAAAGCGTGTCGCCGCCCTTGATGTCGCGAGCCATCGCCATCGCCTCGGCGGCGGCGGTGGACTCGTCGAGCAGGGAGGCATTGGAAATCTGCATCCCCGTGAGGTCGCAGATCATCGTCTGGAAATTGAGCAGCGCCTCCATGCGACCCTGGGAGATTTCCGCCTGATACGGCGTGTAGGCTGTGTACCAGCCAGGATTCTCCAGGATCTTGCGGCGGATCACCGCGGGAAGATGCGTATTCGCGTAGCCCATGCCAATGAGGCTCTGCTTGAGCTCATTGTGCTCCATGATCTCGGCGAGATCGCTGAGGGCCTTTTCCTCCGAGCGGGCGTCCGGGAGATTGAGCAACTCGCGGCGGCGGATTTCCGCCGGCACGGTTTGATCGATGAGGGCGTCGAGCGTCTCCACACCGATGGTGTGGAGCATTTCTGCGACTTCGGCTGCCGAGGGACCGATGTGACGGCGGGCGAATGGCACCCCGCTCATTTCGCGATCAGCTCACGATAAGCAGCAGCGTCGAGAAGCGCGTCGAGTTCGGACGGGTTGGAGAGCTTGATCTTGAAGATCCAGCCTTCGCCATGCGGGTCGGTGTTGAGCAGAGCCGGATTGTCGACGATGGCGGGATTGATCTCCACGATCTCACCGGAAACCGGAGTGTAAATGTCGCTGGCCGCCTTGACGGATTCCACCACGGCCGCAGCCGACTTGACGCCGAAGGTCTCGCCGACTTTCGGAGGCTCGGCAAAGACGATATCGGTCAGCTCTTCCTGCGCATGATCCGTGATTCCCACCGTACCGATGTCTCCTTCGACTCGGATCCATTCGTGGCTTTCGGCATATTTCAAATCATCGGGAACATTCATGGTTTCGGCTGGTAAAAAGGTTTCTTCACTACGACGGCGCTGTACGCTTTTCCGCGAACTTCAATTTCAAGTTCCTGCCCGACCTTGGCAAGCTCGATTGGCAGATACGCGAGGGCGATTCCCTTTTGGAGACTGGGCGAAAGCGCGCCGCTGGTCGTCTCGGCCACTTTCTTGCCGAAGGCGAGCACCGGGTAGTGCGAACGAATCGGCGGACACTTTCCAATGACCTCGATAGCGGAGAGGCGTTGTGTCAGTCCCTTGGACTTCTGCTCGAGCAGACGCTCGCGGCCGATGAAGTCGCCTTTGAGCACATCCACGAAAAAGCCGAGTCCGGCCTCCAAGGGGGTATGCTCCGGCGAAAGGTCGGAGCCATTGAGCGGATAGCACATCTCCAGGCGCAGGGTATCGCGTGCGCCCAGGCCCGCCGGTACAGCTCCGGCGGCGAGCACCTTGTCCCAGTACTCGGCAGCCTTGGTAGCGGGAACCACGATCTCAAATCCCACCTCGCCCGTGTATCCTGTGATCACGGCGTAAATGTCGCCATGCACCACGATGCGATTGCGTTGCTCCGGAAGAGGCTGCCCAAAGAGCGCCTCGTAAACCGCGCCCGACTTGGGCCCTTGAATCGCCAGAGCAGCGTAGTCGTCGCTCTTGTTGGCAAACTCGATGCCGGGAACGAGATGCTTCCGCATCCAGGCCTCGTCCTCGTCGATCTTAGCTGCGTTGACGATGATGAGAAAACTCTCCTCGCCCATGCGGTAGACGATCAAATCGTCGATCACACCGCCCTGCTCGTTGAGCATGAGCGAATATTGTGCCTGCCCGATCTCCAGCGCCGCGACCTTGTTGGTCAGCAGGCCATCGAGCCAGGCTACGCTACCCGCACCCGAGACGAAAAACTCGCCCATGTGGGAGATGTCGAAAGCTCCACAAGCGGTTCGTACCGTGGAGTGTTCCTGGAGGATTCCGGTGTATTGAACCGGCATCTCCCAGCCGGCAAAGTCCACCATCCGGCCGCCTGCGGCGAGATGGCTATCATATAATGGGGTGCGGCGTGCGCTCACTTCGTGTTCTGGTCGTCGAAATTCAGGTAGGTGTAGGTATTTAAACTCTTTTCGTAGTCGTCGAGAAGCTTCATCGCCTCATTAGGCTTGAGCCGGTCGCCCTTGATGGCAGCGTCGACCTGGGCCTTGATGCGGCGGGCCAGCTCATTGGTGTCCCATTGCGTGAGGGTCAACACCTGCCCGATCGTGCTACCGGGGAGCACCTCCTCGACATAGTAGCCGGCATCCTCGTCCTCATCGAGATAGATGTGCATCTCATTGACGCGGCCAAAGAGATTGTGCATGTCGCCCATGATGTCCTGATAGGCGCCTACGAGGAAGAAACCCATATAGTAGGGCTCGCCGGGAACCCAGCGATGCACAGGCAGGGTTTCCTTCACGTCCTGAAGGTCGACAAACTTGCTCACCTTGCCATCCGAGTCGCAGGTGATGTCGACCATCGTGGCGTTACGGTCGGGAAGTTCGTTGAGTCGCGAAATCGGCATGACCGGGAAAAGCTGGCCGAGCGCCCAGTGATCGAGGAGCGATTGGAAAACGCTGAAGTTGCACAGGAACTGGTCGCCGAGCGCGACTTCCATTTCCTTCACTTCCTCGGGGATGTAACGCATCCCGCGGAACATCGCGACGACCTCCTCGGCAATCTGCCAGTAGACGGTCTCGATGCGAGCCTTGGCGCGAAGGTCGAGCATACCGAGGTCAAACATCGACTGCGCACGCTCACGGATTTCCTGCGCGTCGTGCAGGCTCTCCAGGCGGTTCTTTTTCCCGATGTTCTCGGAAAGTTCGATGATATCCTGCACCAGCGGCGGGTCGCCCGGTTCGGCGGTCACCGTATCGGTGCTAATGGAGTTTTTCTCAATCGAGCCAAAGGTCTCAACGATGAGCACGGAATGGTGGGCCACAATGGCGCGTCCGCTTTCGCTCACGATGGTGGGATGCGCGACATGCTCGGCGTTGCACACCTCCATGACACTGTAAACAATATCGCGGGCGTATTCGTTCAGCGAGTAGTTGGTCGAGCTGTCAAAGGTCGTGCGCGAGCCGTCGTAGTCAACGCCCAGACCGCCGCCGACATCGAGGTACTCGATCTGGTGGCCCATCTTGGAGAGCTTGGCGTAGAAGCGGGAGGCTTCCTTCACCGCGCGCTTGATCGTGCCGATATCGGGCACCTGCGAGCCGACGTGGAAATGGACGAGCTTGAGAGCCTGGGAAAGTCCGTTCTCGGCCAGCATGTCGCTGGCGCGTACAAGGTCGGCGGTCGACAGGCCAAACTTCGCATTCTCACCACCGCTGGTGGCCCATTTGCCAGCGCCCTTGGAAAGCAAGCGCACACGAAGGCCGATCATCGGCTCGACGTTCATGTCGGCAGCTACCTTGAGAATGTGTTTGAGCTCCTCGAGCTTCTCGACCACGAGAATGACGATCTTGCCGAGCTTGCGAGCGACGAGGGCATTGCGAATGAACGACGTGTCCTTGTAGCCGTTGCAAATAATCAGGCTCTCAGGGTCGCTGTGCAGCGCCATGGCGGCAATGAGCTCAGGCTTGCTGCCCGCCTCGATGCCGAAATGCCATGGCTTGCCCGCATCCAGGATCTCCTCCACCACCTCACGCAGTTGGTTCACCTTGATGGGAAATACGCCGCGGTAGACGTTCTGGTAACCGGATTCCGCGATGGCATCGGCGAAAGCGCGGTTGATCGTCTCCACCCGATCACGCAGGAGGTCGTGGAAACGCACGGTCAGCGGAAAACTGAGATTTCGCGACTTGGCTTCGCGGATGATCTCGGTGAGATCGATTTTCTGGTCGCTCGACCCATTCGGCATCACAGTGACGTTGCCGCGTTTATTAACGGTAAAGTACCCTCCGCCCCAACGATCCACGTTGTAGAGAGCAATGGCATCTTCTCGACCAAAATCAGACATGGTCGCGCGCACATAACAGGCTCCGGGCCTACATTTCAATGCATCTTATCGGCCCGCCTCGCGATTTTTTTCCTTTAGGCCAAATCTGGTACAAAATCTGCGGCTCACGAGGTGATGAAAATCGCAGTATCGAAGCTTGTTTTGAGGGACAGGCGGCAGAAAATGCCTCTTGGTTCGCCCCTGATCTAGATGACCTTACTTACTCTCGGCTGGCAGTTGCTGGTCATCCTCCTCCTCGTGTTCGCCAACGGCTTTTTCGTGGCGGCGGAGTTTGCCATCGTCAAGATCCGGGCCAGTCAGCTGAAACCCATGCTTCGCCAAGGCGACTGGCGGGTACCGATGGCGCTCAAGGCGGTCAACAACCTCGATGCCTGCCTCTCCGCCACCCAGCTCGGCATCACACTTTCCAGTCTCGGCCTCGGCTGGCTGGGCGAACCCTTCCTCGCCCATTGGCTCACGCCGATTTTTCACTGGCTCGGCATTCCGGTCAGTTTCCACCATACGCTCGCCTTTACGCTGGCTTTTGCGACGATCACGTTTCTGCACATCGTCCTGGGTGAGCTTGCACCGAAGTCGCTCGCTATCCAGCGCCCACGCGAGGTCTCGCTCGGGGTGGCTGCTCCGCTGCTGGTCTTTCATTATATCTTCTACCCGTTCATCTATATCCTGAACGGAACGGCCAACACCTTCCTGCGCTGGGCGGGGCTTCAGCCCGCATCGGAGGGGGAACATGGCTTCTCTGCCGACGAGCTGGAGTACGTCCTGAGCCATTCCCGCCACGTCCATCGCTCCGACGCCCTGATCAACAAGATCATGGTGCGTTCCCTTCGCCTGCGCGACGTGACCGCCCAGCAGGTGATGCTGCCTCGCGATCAGGTGATCGCCCTGTGGGCCGACAAGCCGACGGAGGAAAACCTGCGCATCGCCCAGGCCAGCGGGCATAGTCGCTATCCGGTCTGTCAGGGCAGCATTGATGACGTGCTGGGGATGGTACTGGTGAAGGAATGGCTCTGGCAGATCCAGGCGCTCGGTCCAGAGGCATCTTTCCAGCCGCTGATCCGGCCCGTGCTGACTTTCACCCCGCGCACTCCCCTGCCGACCCTGCTGGAGCTTTTCCGGAGTTCCCGCAGCCACCTTGCCGTCGTGCTGGACGCCGACGAGAAAATGGCGGGCATCATCACCTTTGAAGACGCGCTTGAGGAAATCGTCGGCGAAATCCGCGATGAACTCGATATCGAGCGGGGGCCCATCTACGAGCAGACCGAGAATTCGATCCTTGTCGACGGAAGCCTCTCCATGCGGGAACTGCGTGCGGAGACAGGATGGAACTTTGAGTACCAACCCCGGGAGACGGTTGAGACGTGGATCAAGCGGCAGTTCCCGGAAGCCATCGCCCGGGATGCCGAGCTGAAGCTGGAGGAGTTCCGCGTCGAAATCGTTGTTGTTCAGGCCTCTGGAATCCGGCGCGTCAGAATTACGCGTGTCAGCGAACAAGAGCAATCATGAATCCGACGTCTGTCTGCTTTTACAAACCGAACGAGGCTTTTGGCCTCCTGACGAACTTCGCCCGGCTCCCGATCGAGGTGGAGGGGAAGGTCTGGCCGACGACGGAGCATTATTTCCAAGCGCAGAAATTCCACGACGAGGCCTACCGCGAATGTATCCGTGCCGCCGAGACACCACGGGAAGCCGCCGACCTGGGCCGCAGCCGGGATGTCCCGCTCCGCCCGGATTGGGAAGAGATCAAGGACGACGTCATGCGCCGTGCCATCGCGGAGAAAGTCCGACAGCATCAATCCGTCCGCGATGTCCTGCTCTCCACGGGAGACAGCCTCCTCGTCGAACATACCCCACGGGACAGTTACTGGGGCAATGGCGGAGACGGGAGCGGAAAGAACATGCTGGGCAAGATCCTGATGGAAGCCCGGAGCAAGCTGCGATCTGGAGAGCTGTAGCCGATAGGATCTCGCCTCAGAGGCGAGGTAGGCGTTCGCTTGTTGGGTCGCCCCTTGGTGAGCATAGCATCTGCGTCCGGTAATCTTCGTTGGGGACCACCAATGCGAGTACTCCCGAGGCTTTCATCCTTCCCCGGTATCCCCTCGTCGGCTTCTCTCCAGTCGGGGACATCCTTCGCAATTGAGAGCTCTTAATCCCTAAACCGGGTCCTCATTCACCTGGCACATTATGCGAAAGCCAGCGCCGGGACTCTCGTGGTTGCCCTGCTTCTTGCCGGCTCCGCGGACATCCGGCCAAGTGCGAATTCAACGAATGGCCGGCATTAATCGTTCGCCAATTTGAACGCATTGATGCGAACAGGCGTTTATGCGTTATTTAAATAAGCAAAATCATTCCCAAATCTCTCCGTTCGCACGAGAGCGAATGCGCCCTTCAGCACAGCGTGAAACTAGAGAAATTCCACGGTCGCATATGTGCAAAGATGCATATTTGTATGAAAGCATATACGCAGACATGCATATTTAAGAATAAACCATGAAAAACACCATAACTGCCTAACTGAAAGCAAATAAGAAAGATTCAGCCCACGGACAGACCATGCCGACTATGCAGTTCACTCTGGGGAAGCGCGCATCATTCGGAAACCCTCAGAGTTCGAACCGACCCAACGAGAAGCCCTGGGCAGCTCTTCGGGAACATCCAAGAAAGGTGCCGACAAGTTGAAGAACTCCTCAGGTATTGAGCGGCGGAATGGGCGGCTGTCGCAACATGCCAAGCGTATCTCCGCCGACCAACATAAAGGCGCAGGAGAACGGGTTAATGCCCTTGCTAGAAGCGGAGGTTCTCCAACCAGTCCTGATACCGAAGATTCCCCAAAACGGCATGACCTTGTGGAACCAGACTGCGATCATCGATTGCCGCTCCAAAATAGGTCGCGGTCGGATCAATCTCAATCGTATGGGGCACCTCAGTCGCCTTCAGATAGCGATCGACGAACTCATGGAGCCGGATCTTCTCGGGGCCGCCGAGTTCCAGGATTCCGTTCCGCGGCGCGGCAGAAACCACCTCTACCAGACAGGCCGCCACATCATCCGCCGCCACGGGCTGCATGAGGGCCGTTGGCAGGCGATATTTTCCGTCTACCACCGAAAACTGGGCAATCCCTGGCGCGAACTCAAAAAACTGCGTAGCGCGTAAGATGGTAAACGGCACGTTAGCGGCCTTGATGAGGTTCTCTTGAGCAGACTTGGCGCGCAGGTATCCGGAATCCGGCACCCGATCGCTCCCGACGACCGAGAGTGCCACGTGGTGTTTCACACCTGTGGCAGCCTCAGCCTGGAGGAGATGGGTCGTGGTTGCCTGGAAGAACTCGAGGACCGCCTGGTCCTCGAAGGAGGGAGAGTTCAGCACGTCCACGACCGCGTCGACGCCTCGAATTGCCGCATCAAGTCCTTTCCCCGTCATCAAATCCACGCCGGAAGAACGCGAGGCCGCCACAACTTCATTTCCTGTTCTTTCGAGAAGAACTGCGAGTTTCTTTCCGATGAGTCCGTTTCCGCCTGCGATGAGGATTTTCATTTTTGTCTTTGGGTTAAGGGTTGGCATGGCCGGAGAAGCTCTTGAGAGCCGGAGGGACATGGAAGGCGATGGAGAACCGATTCCACCCGTTGATCGTCACGACGGCGAGGTTGAGGTTCACCAACTCCTCCTCGGTAAAGTGCTTCATCGCCCGCTCGTACACGGCATCCGAGGGACCGCCCTCCGTGATTCGGGTCACGGCCTCGGTCCATTCCAGGGCCGCCTGTTCGCGGTCGCTGAAAAGAGGCGTTTCCCGCCAGACGGAAAGCAGGTGGAGCCGCGTCGGATTTTCCCCATCCGCGATGGCCTCCTCCACGTGTATGTCGATGCAGAAGGCGCATCCGTTGATCTGGGATGCCCGCAGGAAGACGAGGTGCAGCAGACGAGATTCGAGGCCGCATTGCCGAACAAACAGTGAAACGTCCCACATTGCCTTTACCGCGTCGGGCCCGTGTTTTTTGTAGTTGAGTCGGGTATTCATGGTTGCTGAGGGGAATCTCGGCGAATATTGGTCTCCCCGTAAGGTCCAGTTTCCATTTATGGACTGGACCACTATCCATGAGCCGCACCCCTCGCCCGCAGTCCCTCCCTATCCGTCCGCCCAGGGCGAATGAAAAGCTGGGCGACTGGCTGTATCGGGAACTCCGCAGCGCGATCTTGGAAGGTCGACTGCGGGCGGGAACCCAACTGCCGCCGACCCGTACGCTCGCCCGGGATAGCGGAGTTTCCCGGGGAACGGTGGTCGCCGTCTTTGAGCAGATGATCGCCGAGGGTTATCTGGAAAGCCGCCCCGGGTCTGGAACCTCGGTGCACCGCCACCTCCCGGATCGCTTCTTTGAAGCTCCCAAGGCAAGTGTCTCGAGCGAGAGGTTTGTTCCCGGCAGGCTCTCTCAGCGGAGCCGGCTCTTGATGAACTCTCCCTTTCCGAAAACGCCGGAAGCCTTACGCGAAGTCCGCGCCTTTACGGCCAACCGCCCTTCCGTCCGCCACTTTCCCGCCGATCTCTGGAGCCGCCTTATTTCCCGACGAATGCGTCTGGCGACACGGGAAATTCTCCAGGCCGGCGACGTCGCTGGTCTGCGTTCGTTGCGGGAGGGAATCGCATCTCATCTCGCAGCCACCCGGGGTGTCGTATGCGATCCGGCGCAGATTTTCATCTTCTCGGGCATTCAGCCTGCGCTGGATCTGATCGCCCGGCTCACCCTGGACCCAGGAGACGAAGCCTGGGTGGAAGACCCGGGTTACCCCGGCGCAGCAGGAATCCTCCGAGCCGCGGAAGCCCGGGTCGTCCCGGTACCGGTGGATCACCATGGTCTCCAGGTGGAGGAAGGCCTTTCTCTCGCTCCCCGCGCACGTTTCGCCTACGTGACCCCGGCCAATCAGTTTCCGCTCTGTGTGGCTCTCCCTCTCAATCGCCGCTTGCAGTTGATCGAATGGTCTCGCTCAACTGGCGCATGGATCTTTGAGGACGACTACGATAGTGAATTCCGTTTCGATGGTCGCCCGCTCGCCGCCCTGCGCAGCCTCGCTCCGGACAGCAATGTGATTTTCTCCGGCAGCTTCAGCAAGATGCTCTTTCCCTCCCTGCGCATGGCCTATGTCGTGGTGCCGCCGCATCTCGTCGACGCGATGACCGAGGCGAGATCACTCCTCGATCGCTTCACCGCCCCCCTGGCGCAAGCAGTACTCGCAGACTTTATCGGAGCGGGACATTTCGACCGACACCTCCGCCGGATGCGGCAAATCTATGCCGAGCATCTCGCCACGCTAACGAACGCAGCTGAAGCGGAATGGGGCGACCGGCTGAAAATCCAGCCCGCTCGCTGCGGCCTCCAAACCGTGGGCTGGCTGGCCAAAGGTTTTGATGATGAACAGTTCTGCCTCGCCGCGCGTGGTGCCGGCGTTGCTCTCATGCCGCTTTCACGATGGGCAACGAACTGGAAGAAGCGAAACGCCGTGCAAATCGGCTTCGCCGCTGTGGAGCCTGAGGAACTCCGCCGTGGCGTGCGGGCCGTAGCAAAACTGCTCGACTAAATGGCGAGTTCGGCCCGATAGGCCAATCAGCACTTTCCCCCACTGGCTAAAAGCCGGAAACGGCCTTTCGTTAGAGGTGCTATGAAAGCAGACTTCGTCAATATCCCCGAGAAGGACCTGCATGGCCCTGAAACCGAATCCCAGGAGTTCTACGAAGAGGTTCGCCGCGAGGTGGAATCCCCGAAGGACGAACGGAAAGATAAAAAACAGGAGCGGGAAGCCGCGCAGCCCGTCGGCTGACGCGGCCCACTCCACAAAACAATAAACCCGGTAGGGCGATGCCTAGGCGGAAAGCTTAGGCACGTCCAGCCAGGTACGCTTGGCCCAGCTTTCCAGACCGAGCTCGGCCATCTGTACGCCTTTTGCGCCTTCGAGCAGCGTCCAGCGGAATGGCTCGTCGAGCACGATGTGGCGGAGGAAAAGTTCCCACTGCACCTTGAAGGCGTTGTCGTAGTTTTCCTGCTCCGGCACCTTGGACCAGCCACCGTAGAAGTCGATCGGCTGCGCGATGTCGGGGTTCCAAACCGGCTTCGGCGTGTTGCCGTAGTGCTGAATCCACACCTCGCGAAGACCCGCCACGGCGGAACCATGGGTTCCGTCGATTTGGAGAGTCAGGAGGTCGTCGCGACGCACTCGGACGTTCCAGCTTGAGTTGAAATGAGCGACCACGCCGTTCGCGAGTTCGAAGGTCGCGTAGGCGGAATCGTCGGCGGTGCACTTGTAGGTCTTGCCCTGCTCGTCCACGCGTTCCGGGATATGGGTCGCGCCGAGGCAGGTCAGCGATTTCACCTCACCGAAGAGATTGTCGATGACGTAGCGCCAGTGGCAGAGCATGTCGACGATGATGCCGCCGTCGTCTTCCTTGCGGTAGTTCCAGCTCGGGCGCTGGGCCGGGATGTTGTGTCCCTCGAACACCCAGTAACCGAACTCGCCGCGCACGCTGAGGATCTTGCCAAAGAAGCCCTGCTCCTGGAGACGCTTGACCTTGAGAAGGCCGGGCAGCCAGAGCTTGTCCTGCACGACGCCGTTCTTCACACCCGCTTTGGTGGCGACGCGATAGAGATCGAGGGCGGCCTCGGTGGAAACTGCGGTCGGCTTTTCACAATAGACATGCTTGCCGGCGGCAATGGCCTTCTTCACCGCGTCAGCGCGGCGGCCCGTCGTCTGGGCGTCGAAGTAAATGATGTTCTCGGGTTTGGCGAGTTCGGCGTCGAGGTCGGTGGTGTAGCGGACGCCGCTGTCCATGGCGGCGAGTGCCTGGAGCTTGGCCACGCTGCGTCCGACGAGGACGGGTTCGGGCCAGATGACTTCGTCATCGCTGATTTTCACGCCGCCCTGTTTGCGAATGGCGAGGATCGACCGGATGTAGTGCTGATTCGTGCCCATGCGTCCGGTGACGCCGTTCATGATGATGCCGATGGAATGTTTTTTCATGGAAAGTTTAGGTGTGAGATTTCTGTAATGCTTAGGCAGTGGGTTTATCGGTGCACTGCGGCCATGCGCCCTCGGGCAGCGGCGGAGCTTCCACTCCCGCCTTGGGAAGGGTGCCGTCAAGCTCCTGACGCCAGTGAGCCACGTCTCCGGCGGGGCCGTAGCAGTAGATCATGCGCAGCGGAGTATCGCCGATGTTGGTGAGCTGGTGAAACACGCCGGACGGGATGTACACCATCTGGCCGGTCGTCACGACCTGGCGCTCCGTGCCAAGGCAGAACTCACCGGTTCCCTCGACGATGAAGTAGGTTTCTTCCTGTTCCTGATTGTGCCACGGCACCTGACCGCCCTTGGGGTCGAGGGTGACGTTGCCCATGCTGAAGTTCGTCGCCTTGATCGGGGCCACGCCATTCACGAGATTTTGCGTGCGGCGGCGGGCCGGGAAGCGGCGACCTTCGATCTGTGCGAGATCCGATACGATGATGCTCATAGGGAGAAGAAGGTGTAGTAGGGTTTGTTTTCGATGATGCGCTGGAGATAGATCGCAAGTTCGCGGGCGTGGTAGTCACCCCACATGGAGGACTCGCCCAGAGGAATCTTGCTGCCTTCCGGAATGTAATCCCAACCGTTCGGACGGTGGTAGATCGAGTGCAGGATGAGGCCCTGATGATTCGCGTCGGTGGAAAGGTACGGCTCAGCCAATACCGTATCGGCCACCGTAAGGCCCGCCTGCCAGTAGCGATCGCCACGGGCGTCGCCCTTCTGCTGGAGGTAGCGACCGAGACGGAGGAGACCCTGAGCAGCGATGGCGGCGGCAGAACTGTCGACCGGCTCCCAGTCGTTGTGAATCTGAGCCGGCTGGTTCATGTAGTCGCCGAGCTTGTGCAGGAACGGCGCGCCGGTATCCCAGTACGGAATGCCGTCGGTCGGCGTGTTTTCGATATAATGATCGCAGCTCGCGAGCGCGGTCTTGAGGAAAAGCTCCTCCACCGCGGCGCGGCCGCCAAAGGGCTCGAATTCCGCATCCGGGCGGGTCGCCAGCCATTCCAGCTGCTCGGGATACCCGGCGATGATCCAGGCCTGACCGCGCGTCCACGTGGTAAAGGGCGAGAACCCCTGCTGGGAGTTCGGGCAACGGTAGTTGCCGTCGTTGAGATTGAATACGCTCTCGTGGGCCACGCGTCCGCGCTCGTCGTAGTAATCGCGGCCTTCGCCGAAGAAGACGGCGAACTGCGAGGTCGTACGAGCGTGCTGAATGAGACGCTCGATAAGCGAAATGCGGGCATCGCGCTCACCCATGAGGACATGGCCGAGCTGGTGGGAAACGGCCAGGGCGCGCAGCGAACGGATCGTGTCGGCAAAGAGCGAGTGCGGGCCATTGAATGAGTAAATATAACCCTCGCCATTGGAGATGCGGCTCCAGCGGGCGGCCTGTACAGCGCCGGTGCACTTAAGCGCGAGCTCGTAGAAATCCTTCTCCTGCTGGTTAAAGGCAATACGTCCCTCAACCATGAGGCGAAGCAGGTTGCCGTAGGTCGATACGTTGTTAAACCCGTGGTCATGCACGCCGATGTGCGTGATGTGATGGGCCATGCGCTCGCGGGTGCGGTCGCGGCCGAGGGTCAGAAACGATTCATCGCCGGTGGCGTCGTATTGAAGAATGGCGGAGCCGTAGACAAAGCCCTGCGTCCACTCGGTCCAGCCGCGGGCGGTGTACTTGCCCTGGACGGTGAACACGGGAGTCGCGGCGCCGGGTTTCTCCGCGGCGTCGATCGAGAGGATCTTGGGAGCGGAGGCGTCCCAGAGTTTCTTGATCTTCGGCGCCAGCGAGGCGGTCGTGAGGTCTTGGCGAATGGTAATCATGCGAAATTAAAGTCTGCGAAGGTGGAAGCCTCCATCGATGTTGATGACATCCCCGCAGGAGAACGGGAAATGTCCGCCCAGGATCGACTCGACCGCGCGGCCGACATCATCCGGGCTACCCCAGCGCTTCTGCGGCACGATACCGTCGGCGAGGAGCTTGTCGTATTTTTCCTTCACGCCAGAGGTCATGTCGGTGGCCATGATGCCCGGGCGAAGCTCCAGCACCTGGATGCCCTCGGCGGCGAGGCGCACGGCCCAAAGCTGCGAGGCCATGGAGAGACCGGCCTTGGAGATGCAGTATTCGCCGCGATTGACCGAGGCGGTATTGGCGGAAAGCGAACTGACAAAGACGAGCTTGTAGCCGGTCGAGAGGCGGGACTTGCCCGGGTTTTTCAGCCAATACTGGACGGCGAGCTGGGACAGGAAATACGGCCCCTTGAGATTGACGGCGATGACCTCGTCGAAAATCTCCTCCGTCGCCTCGACAATGTCGGCGCGAATGCGCGGAGCGATGCCTGCATTGTTGACGAGCGCATCGAGATGGCCGAAAGCAGCGAGCGTTTCATCAAGAATGCGCTGGCGGTCGGCCGCGACACCAACGTTGCCGCCGACGATGGCAAACTGCTGTTCGGGAATCGGCGCAAGCTTGCGGCAGGCCTCCGCGGTTTCTTCCGCGGCCTGCTTGTTATTGGCGTAATGGATCGCCACACTGTAGCCAGAGGCGGCGAGCTTTTCCGCCACTCCACGGCCCAGTCCACGGCTGGAACCTGTAACGAGGACAACTGCGGGGGTTGACATGCTGGCGACCTTACACGCGCTTCTTTTCCTGCGCCATGGCCCCACCCGCGCCATTTAGCACAAAAACGACTTTCTTTTTGTCTCCATTTGAATTTCTTCTGGTTGCCGGTGAAAACGTACCGCCCCCTCCTCTTCCAGGAACTCGACGTTCGCCTGCCGGGCGCACGCATTCGCCGTCTGCGGCTGAACCGTCACCTGCCCGAGGTGGACCAACTCGCCCGGCACTCGCATTCCTTCTCGCAGGTGCTCTGCTACCTGAGTGGACGAGGCGTGATGACCGCCGACGGGGCCAACCTGGAAATCGGACCAGCCAGCGTGATTTTCCTTCCTGCCCGCAGTGAGCACTCGTTTCGGGAATCCACAGGGCGCCGTCCGCTCTGTCTCGTGCTGGATGTGGATTGGCGGGGATCGGTCAAACACGGCGTCTCCCTCGCGAGGCTGACGCAATCCGAGGCAGGCGCGGTCCGGCGCGAACTCTCCGAGCTCACCCGCCTGAGCGATCCGCATGCCCCCGCGCATCGACTGATCGTGGCGGCCTCGGTACTGCGCATCCTCGACACGCTTTTTCGCTGTGTGGGCATCCTGCCGGTGCGTACGGGGGAATTCCCGGGATACGTCAGGCGCTTTGACAAGCTCCTGCGCGGCGCGGACAAGCCGTTACCCGAGGTCGCGGCGCTGGCCGGAGCGATGGGCTACCAGCCAGATCACCTGAACCGCCTCTTCAAAGCGGCAACAGGCCGCACCCTGCGCGAATACCGCGACGCCGTGGCGATGGAACGCGCCCAACGTGCGCTGCAGACCTATCCGAAGATCAAACAGGCCTGCGACGCGCTCGGCTTCACCGACCAGAATTATTTCGCCCGCTGGTTTCGCAAGCAGGCGGGGATGAGTCCCCGCGCCTACCAGCGGGCAGCGCTGCCGCGTTAAGCTTCTTTTAGCGAATCGTGACCGGCACGTTCTTCTGCACGAGCGTGTAGAAGGTCGCCGCGTCCCAGTTGGACAGGCGGATGCAGCCATGGCTGCCCGCACGGCCAATCGTATCCGGCGAAGTCGTGCCATGAATGCCGATGCCCGGGCGGTTCAGGCCCGTCCAGAGAATGCCCACCGGGCTATTGGGGCCGGGAGGAAGCATGTAGTAAACCTTTGTGCGCTCGCCGCGCTCCAGCACGCCCTCATCATAGCGGTACCAGGGCCACGGCACGGCCTTGACGACCTTCCAGTCACCCAACGGAGCCGGATGTTCCTCCGAGCCGGGAGTGATGGGGAAGGCTGCGATCAGCTTTCCACTATCACGTACCTCCAGCATTCGCGTCTTTGTATCCACATAGACGTGCCGGATCGATGCGACCGACTTTGGCGCCGCCGGGTAGGCCGACGGATAGTCCCCCACCCGGAATGGGCGATGCACATTCGTCACCTTGACGACCGCACCAACTGGCAACGCCTCGATGTTCACGCCGGGATTCAGTTCGGCCAGGAAACCGGGGGTGGTATGAAAGCGTTCTCCGAGGAGTTCGGCCATGGAGACGTACGGCAGGCGCTTCTGCTTGGCGAGCTCCTCCGGTTTCTCGGCCATGGTTCCGATCATGGCCTTATCCTCCGCAGTGATCGTGTACGTGGTGTACGGCTGGATGTTGGAGGTGTCGGGCAGGTAGCCCTTCGGCAGGCCCTTGGCCTCGCGGTAGAACTCCAGGGCCTTGTCCGTAAACTCGCCGCGATGCCCATCCACCACCCCGGGACCGAATTTCCACGCATCCAGCACGATCTGAAGCTTCACCGTTTCATCCCGCGCCGTCTTTCCGTCACCTGGACGATCGGAGACCGTGGCGCAGCCGCCGAGCCAGGCCATTGCGGCCAGTCCCCCCAGGATTGCACTGGAAAACCGGACTCGCCGAAAACCGGCCTGAGGGGCCGAAAACACACGCGTGGAGAAAAGCATGCGGTAATGCAGCACAGCGGGAGACAGTCGGCAAATACCCAGAGAGGAAATTTTCACCCCTGCCGGAAATGCGAAAGGCGGGCAAACGCCCGCCTTTCGATGAGATAAATGACTGATCAGGCGATCCTAGTCGCCGTAGCCACCGGGGTTCTTGACGTGCCAGGCCCAGGCGTCTTTGACGATCTGGCGGATGTCCTGGTACTTTGGAGCCCAGCCGAGCTCGGTGCGGATCTTGTCCGAGGCAGCCACGAGTCGCGGAGGATCGCCCGCACGACGCGGCTTTTCGATTGCCGTGATCTTCTTGCCCGAGATTTCGCTACAGGCATCGATGACCTCGCGGACGGAAGTACCGCCGCCGGTGCCGAGGTTGTAGAAGTCGGACTTCTCAGACTTCAGCGCCAGGATGTGCGCCTGGGCGAGGTCGAGGATATGGATGTAGTCGCGGATGCAGGTGCCATCCGGCGTCGGGTAGTCCGTGCCGAAGATGTCGACGGACTCCTTCTGGCCGAGAGCGACCTTGAGCACGTTGGGGATCAGGTGCGTCTCGATGCGGTGATCTTCGCCGAATTTCTCCGTCGCGCCCGCGGCGTTGAAGTAACGCAGGGCGGTGAAATTCAGATTATGAATCTGCCCGTACCAACGGAGGATCTTTTCGAAAAGGAGCTTCGATTCGCCGTAAGGGTTGATCGGCTGCTGGGGAAGCGTCTCGTCGAGCGGCACGCGCTCGGGAATGCCAAAGGTGGCGCAAGTCGAGGAGAAGACAAACTTCTTCACCCCGGACTCGACGGCAACATCGAGAAGATTGACACCGTTCGCAACGTTGTTGCGGAAATACTTCGAGGGATTCGACATCGACTCGCCCACCAGCGCGCTGGCAGCGAAATGCATCACGGCATCGGGTTTGGCCTCGTCAAAGGCGTGACGCAGGACAGTCCGGTCCGAAAGGTCGCCCTGGAAGAAATCCGCGCGGGTATCGACGGCTTTGCGGTGGCCTTCAGTGAGATTGTCAAAGACGGCTACGCGATAGCCTTCGTTGAGCAGCTGCTCGACGCAGATGCTGCCGATGTAACCGGCACCGCCGGTGACGAAAATGGTACTCATGCGCCGGGAAACCTAGCTGGAAGGCTGGTCATGAGGCAATTCCGAAACTTCCCTCAAGCCGCAAAGATCGCCAGTTCGCGCTGTAAAGCACCCTCGTCGCCGACGGAAAAATCGTCGTCGGCCTCAATGACCACCGGCGGACCGTCCTTGCGAACGAACTCCAGCAGCAGAGGTCGCTTCCCCGGGTGGCGCTTTACCGCCTCCAGCACGGACGCGAGGCTCGCATCGCTCAGCTTTTCATGGGCAAGACGCAGACACACCGGGCGGGCTGACGCCTTGGGCTTGAGCGGTTTGAAGGAATTCGCCGTGGCGCGGATGGATTCCTCCCGCCGCGTAAGACGGGCGGAAACCGCCACGACCGTCCCGGAAACCAGCAGTTCGGCATTCTCGGAATAAGTCTCATCCCACGCCGTGAGTTCCACCTGCCCGGTGAAGTCCTCCAAAGCGATGATGGCGAAGGGACGACCATCTTTCTTGGTAAACTTGCGTTCCACCGAGGTGATGAGACCGGCCAGTTTGAAGGTGGCGGATTCCTCGACCTGGAGGGCGTCGGCGATCTTGCTTACCTTTATGCTGTCGAAGTGACCAGCGTAAGCCTCAAGCGGGTGTCCTGTGATGTAGTAGCCGAGCAGTTCCTTCTCGTGCGCGAGGATCTCATTCTGCGGCCACGGTTCCACCTTGCGAGCAGTACCCTTGGATTTCTGGGGCGCGGTGTCCATCGCATCGAAGAGCGACACCTGCCCCGATGCGCGATCCCTCTGCACGGCGGCAGCAGCGGCCATGGCCTGCTCGATGTCCTCGAAGAGCTCGGCACGATTCTTCTTGAAGCCATCGAAGGCGCCGCACTTCACGAGGCTTTCCAAGATCTTGCGATTCACCGTGCGGGAATCGAGGCGCGAGCAAAAATCCTCCAGCGAGGTAAACGGGCCGTTCTTTTCCCGATCCTCCAGCACCGCCTGCATCGCTCCCGCGCCCACGTTCTTGATGGAGGCGAGGCCGAACCGGATGGCGCGCTGATCGCCGAACAGCTCGGGGGTGAAAAACAGGAAACTGCTGTTCACATCAGGCGGGAGCACCTTGATGCCCATGCGCGTGCATTCCGCGATGACGACGGCGAGGCGGTCGGTCGTCGAGGCGTCATGCGTGAGCAAGGCGGCCATGAACTCCACCGGGTAGTGAGCCTTGACGAAGGCCGTCTGGTAGGAAACCCATCCGTAGGCGGCACTATGACTTTTGTTGAAGCCGTATTCCGCGAACTTCGCGATAAAGTCAAAGATCGCGTCGGCCGTTCCAGGCGGGATGTTGTTGACCTTGCCGCAGCCCTCGACGAAGCGCACGCGCTCCTTGGCCATCTTTTCCTTGTCCTTCTTACCCATCGCCCGGCGGAGCAGGTCAGCGTCGCCAAGGGAGTAGCCGGCCAGGATATTCGCCGCTTTCTGCACCTGTTCCTGATAAACGATGATGCCGTAGGTATCGGCGCAGACCTGGGCCAGCAGCGGATGCGCGTACTCGATCTTGTTGAGACCTTTTTTACGCGCGATGTAGTCGTCGATGAACTGCATCGGGCCCGGACGATAAAGCGCGCCGATGGCGATGATGTCGTCGATCTTGTCGACATCGAAGCGCTTACAGCAGTTCGTGATGCCGCCGCTTTCCATCTGGAACACACCAAGAGTTTCGCCCCGGTTGTAGATGTCGAAGGTCTCCTTGTCGTCGGTCGGAATGGCCGCGAGATCGAAACCGGGATTCTTCTCATGAATCAGCCGCACGGCGTGCTGCAGGATGGTCAGCGTCTTGAGGCCGAGAAAGTCCATCTTCAGCATGCCCAGCTCGGTCAGGGCGTTCATCTCATACTGCGAGATGACTTCATTGTCCTTGCCGCGGCAAAGAGGGATGTACTCGTCCAGCGGACGGTCGCCGATCACGACGCCCGCCGCGTGGATGCCGGTATTGCGGCAGAGACCTTCCAGCACCGAGGCGTGATCCCACAGCTGGCGCGTCGCGGGCTCGGTCTCAAGCGCGGCCTTGAGCTCCGGGCTCTTTTCCGCCGCGGTGGACAAGGTAATATTCAGCTCGTTCGGAATCATCTTGGCGAGCCGGTCGGCATCGCCATAGCTCCAGCCCAGCACGCGGCCCACGTCGCGCACCACGCTCTTCGCGCCGAGCGTACCGAATGTCACGATCTGCGACACACAGCGCTCGCCGTATTTGCGGCGCACGTAGTCGATCACCTCGCCACGGCGTTCCATGCAGAAATCGACGTCGATATCCGGCGGACTGATACGTTCCGGGTTGAGGAATCGCTCGAAGATCAGTCCATACCGCAGCGGATCGATGTCTGTGATGCGCAGCACGTACGCGATGAGCGAACCTGCCGCCGAGCCACGGCCGGGACCGACCGGGATGTCGTTCTCCTTGCCGTAGTTGATGAAGTCCCAGACGATGAGGAAATAGCTGACGAATCCCGTCTTCTCAATGACCCCGAGCTCGTACTCGAGGCGCTTGCGGAGTTCCTCGTCCTTCTCGGCCCGTTCATTGCCGTAACGCTCTCGCAATCCCTGCCAGCACAGATCGCGCAGGTATTGCTCGCGCGTCACCCCGGCAGGCGGCTCAAAGGCGGGATACTTCGGCTTGCCGAACTCCATCTGGAAGTCGCACAACTCCGCCACCTTGAGGGTGTTGTCGAGGGCCTCGGGAATGTCGCCGAAGAGCTGCTCCATTTCCTGACGGCTCTTGAAATACAGCTCGGTCGCGTAACGCATGCGCTTCTCGTCCAGCACCATCGAGCCGGTGCCGATGCAGAGCATCACATCATGCGACTCGTGGTGGGCACGGTCCAGGAAGTGGACGTCGTTGGCCGCGACGAGGTCGAGCTTCATTTCCCGGGCGATCTTGATCAGCTCGGGATTACAGCGGCGCTGCGCGTCGATGCCGTGGTCGTGAAGTTCGATAAAATAGCGCTCCGGTCCGAAAATATCGCGATAGAGTCCAGCAATTTCCCGGGCCTTGCCCCCGTCCCCCGCGAGGATGTGATGGTTCACCTCGCCCTTGAGGCAACCACTGAGCGCTATAAGGCCATCCGAGTGCTTGGCCAGCAGTTCCCGGTCGATCCGCGGCTTGTAGTAAAAACCTTCCAGGTGGGCAGCACTGATGAGTTTGACGAGGTTGCTGTACCCCTCGGCATTCTGCACGAGGAGCGTCAGGTGATAGGCAGCGTCGCGAGCAGAACCCGCCGCCTTGTCCAGCATGGACCCCGGTGCGACATAGGCCTCACAGCCCACGATCGGCTTCACCCCCGCCTTCTGGGCAGCCTGAAAAAACTCCACCGTGCCAAACATGTTGCCGTGATCCGTCATGGCGACGGCTGGCATGCCGAGAGAGGCGGCCTTTTTAACCAGATCCTTGGTCCGGATCGCACCGTCGAGCAGCGAATATTCGGTGTGACAATGCAGGTGAACGAACGACTTTCCGGACATGGGGACAACCTAGTGGCTGGGGGTCAAAGTGGCAAGGTGCCGATGGGATTTCCGAGAAAAACCAGTTGCATGCATTTTATTCGGAACTTCTGCGTATTTTTGATCGGTTTTCTGTGACGTTTTTATGATTTCAAGGTAACTTCGTAGGCACGAGCAGGATTGGCCGGAGAGCAAACCTGCACGCTGGTCTGAACCGATTTTAAGAAGCTATCGATTTCCCACCTCTCCTTTCCTCCAAACGCTCATGCCAGGAGACATCGCAAATGAGGGTCAGCTAAGCCAGAAAGCTTCGCTTGAAGAGGGTGAAGAGCGCTGGCTGTTTGCCCTGGAAAGCTCGGGACATGGAGTGTGGGACAGGAATATTCCCGCCAAGACGATCTTTGTTTCGCATCTCTGCAAGGTGATCCTGGGCTACGCCGAAGAAGAAATCGGCCATTGCTCCGACGAGTGGCTCGCACTCATTCATCCGGATGATCGGTCGTCCGCCGAAGCATCCCTCCAGAACCACCTGGATGGAAAATCCCCCTCGTATGTGAGCGAACATCGCATGCAGTGTCGGGATGGCTCGTTCAAGTGGATCCTGGAGCGGGGAAAGGTCTTCCTTAGGGATCCTGAGGGGATGCCATTGAGGGTGATCGGCACCTGCACCGACATCACGGACCAGAAGAAACAGGACCTCATGCTGGAGCGATTGTCGCTCGTGGCGTCTCACACCATCAACGGCGTCGTCATCACCGACAAGGAAGGACTGATAGAATGGGTTAATGACAGCTTTACGCACCTGACCGGTTACAGTCTTTCCGAGGTTCTCGGACGAAAGCCGGGGGCAATCCTTCAGGGACCCGAAACAGATCCCGTCACGGTGGACCGCATTCGCACCGCTCTGAGGGATGGCAGATGTTGCGAAGAGACCATCCTGAACTACACCAAGGACGGATCGCCGTTTTATCTCCAGATGAGAATCGACCCGGTGCTCTCTGAGACCGGAGCCGTTCGCAAATTCGTCGCCCTCCAGACCGATGTCACAGAAAGAGTGCTCGGAGAAAAAACGCTCCGGGAGAGCAAGGAGCGACTACGGCTTGCGCTCGAGGCATCGGGCGATGGGATATGGGAATACGATCCCACCTCCAAGACTCTCTTCCTCTCAGCGCGATGCAAGGAAATGCTGGGATATCGGGAGGAAGAAATCGGAGACACTCTGGCCGACTGGGAGGCACTGGTGCATCCAGATGATTTGGAGGAGGTTCGCCGCGAGTTTTTTCGCCATGTCAGCGGAGAAGCATCGATTTACAAAAGCGAACACCGCCTCCGCTGTCGCGATGGCACGTACAAATGGATCCTCGACCGCGGACGAATACTTGAGTGGAGCGCCGATCGACTCCCCCTGCGCGTGATCGGGACGCACTCGGACATTTCGGATCGTCGAGCCGCCGAAGAACGAGCGCGCGAAAGCGAAGAACGGCTCCGCGTTGTTCTCAATGCCGCCACCGGAGTAGCAGTTGTCGCGGCGGACCCAGAGGGAGTCATTACGTATTTCAGCCGGGGCGCGGAATCCCTTCTCGGCTATACGAGCGAGGAAATGGTGGGCCAGCAGACCCCGGCGATCATTCATGACCCGGAAGAAATCGCCCAGCGCTCCCGTGAGCTGACAGAGCAACTCGGCGAGCCGATCACCGGCTTTCGGGTCTTCACCTCGATCGCAGACCGTCTGGGGAGCGAACGACGCGAATGGACCTACATCTGCAAAGATGGGTCACGTAAATTCATCGACCTGTATGTCTATCCATTGAGGGACAACGCCGGAGAAATCACCGGGTATCTCGGCACATCAGTGGACATCACAGAACGGCGGAAAATGGAAAGCGAGTTGAGGACGAGCGAACAAAAGTTTCGCGGAATCTTCGAGTTTGCACCAGTCGGGATGGCCTTGAATGATTTCGAAACGGGCCAGTTCATCGCAGCCAATCAATCGCTGCTCGATAGCGTAGGATGCACGCAGGCCGAGTTTGCCGCCCTATCCTACTGGGATATCACGCCTCAAGAATACCAAATGCAGGAAGAGGAACAACTCCGGCTCCTGCGAGTGAATGGACGATATGGCCCCTACCAGAAGGAATTCATCAAAAAGAACGGTGATAGGTTTCCAGTATTGCTGCAAGGCATGCTCATCAATGACCCCCAAAGGGGCGCGATGATCTGCTCGATCGTGCAGGACATCTCGGAGATCAAGCGTATCGAGCAGGAACTGCGCTCGGCGATCACCGCCCAGCAAGCCGCCTCGGCGCTATTGAAAGCCGCCGGTCGCATCGCACGCATCGGGCACTGGGAGGTTAAAATCGGCGACTCCTCGCCCTACTGGTCAGACATCACCTGTCAAATCCACGAAGTCCCGCCTGGCACACGCGTGTCTTTGGAGGACGCAATAAATTGCTATCTGGCAGAAGATCAGGAACGGGTGGAGAGCCTGATTCGCCAGGCTACAGAAGAAATCCGGCCGTTTGAATTTGAAGCCCGTCTCCTCACAGCAAAAGGAAATATCCGCTGGGTGCAGACTCGTGGAGAACCTGTCACGGATGACTCTGGCCGATTGATCGCGCTCCGGGGCGTGATCCAGGATATCGATGATCGCCATCGGGCGGCGGACCTCCTGGCTGAGCGTAACCGCCAGCTGGAGATTGCCACCCAGCGAGCAGAAGCTCACGCAAAGGCAAAGGCAGAGTTTCTCGCCAACATGAGCCATGAAATCCGGACACCACTCAACGCCGTCATCGGCATGTCGGAGTTGCTCACTCACGAGAAACTCGATGCGCGGGAAAGAGAGTTTGTCGACACGATTCACAGCAGCGGCGACATGCTGTTGTCGATCATCAACGACATCCTGGACTTTTCGAAAATCGAGTCGGGCCATCTCGAACTCGAGAATATCCCCTTCTCGATTCGCGAATGCGTGGAGTCGGCTGTCGACATCGTGTCACCGCAGGCTGCCGGAAAGAGTCTGGAACTTCTTTGCTGGCTCGACCCCGCTCTGCCTGCAGCCAGTTTCGGTGACCCGGCGCGATTGAGGCAGGTCTTTGTCAATCTCATGACGAATGCCATTAAATTCACCCCGCGCGGCCAGGTATTCATCAAGTTGATAAAGCGTAATTCCTCCGACGGAACGCCACTTCTGCGGGTGGAGGTGAAGGACTCAGGGATCGGGATTCCTACTGACCGAATGGAGAGGCTATTCCAGGCGTTCAGCCAGGTGGACTCATCGACCACCCGACGATTCGGCGGCACCGGCCTCGGCCTCGTCATCACGCAGCGCCTGATCGAGATGATGAAGGGGCGAATCTGGGTGGAGTCCGTCGTCGACAAAGGTTCCATTTTCCAATTTGAAATTCCTCTGCACCCGACAGATGAGATCCCCGCGAACGCGTCTGTCGAGACGCTTGATCTCACCGGTCTGAAGGCACTGATCGTTGATGACAACCCGACCAACCTCGGCATCCTCAAGATGCAGGTGAAGTCCTGGGGAATGGCAGCTACCTTGTGCAAAAACGGACGGGAAGCCCTCGATCACCTCGGAGAGAATTTCGATCTCGCCATCCTGGATGTGGTGATGCCGGGCATGGATGGCTACGACTTGATTCGTGAGATCCGCAAAGCTCTCCCGGCATTACCCATCATAGTATTGACCTCCATCGGGCCTGAGAAGCGCATGTCCGCGGAAGACCTTGGCATTTCTGTGGTCCTCTCCAAGCCGGTCAAGAACAGTCAACTGGCGCACGCGATCCGCAATGCGATGGGTCTCAGGAAAATGCACCGGCAATCGAGACCACAGGAACAGAACGAGGATCTTGCCGTAGCATGCCCTCTCCGCATCCTGGTAGCCGAGGACAACCTCGTGAACCAGCGAGTCGCCGCGCTGCTGCTGCGACGCCTCGGCTATGAGGCCGATATCGTGAGCGATGGGAGGCAGGCCCTGGATCGCTTGAGGGAGTCACATTATGACGTGGTGTTCCTGGATATACAAATGCCGGAGCTGGACGGCCTGGAAGCAGCCCGCACCATTTGCCGAGAATATCCAGAGACCAAGCGTCCCTGGCTGGTGGCCCTGACGGCGCACGCAGTCGAAGGCGACAGGGAGGACTGCATTGCCGCCGGCATGAACGACTACCTAAGCAAGCCAGTTCGCTCCGAGACTCTTGCCACCGTACTAAGGCGGGCTTTTCAGGCGAAGACCCCGATCTAGAGCAAAAAAGCCGCATACGGATTTTCACCCGTATGCGGCTTAAGAGGTCTTTCCGACTAGGCTGGTGCCGGTGCAGGGAATCCACCCGGAGGGAGGTCCTCCTGAGTCGGCTCGGCAGTGCCGCCGGGGGTATCGGTCGGCTCGGGCGGAAGCGGCGGCGGCGCCTTGTACTTGCGCGGCGGGTTCCGCAATTCACCGAACTCCATGATCTCCCGGATATGAATGCCGTCGAGAGTCTCGTACTCGAGCAGGGCCTTTGCGATGGCCTCCAGGCGGTCGCGGTGCTTGATCAGCAATTCCTTGGCGCGGGCGTAGGCGTCGTCACAAAGCTTGCGCACCTCGCGATCGATCTCCTGGGCTGTAGCCTCGCTGTAACCCCGTGAACGACCGAGATCGCGCCCGAGGAACACGTAATCATCGTGCTCGCCGTACTCGACCATGCCCATCTTTTCACTCATGCCCCACTCGCAAACCATCTTGCGGGCAATCGCCGTCGCCTGACCGATATCGCCGCGAGCACCACTGGTGACATCGCCAAAAACGATTTCCTCGGCAACGCGACCGCCCATCGTCACGACGAGCTGATCGAGCAATTCGTTCTTACGGGTCGTATACTTGTCCTCCTCAGGCAGCCACATGGTGGAACCGAGCGACGGTCCGCGAGGAATGATCGTCACCTTGTGAAGGGGTTCGGTGTGCTCCAGGAGCTCCAGCAGGATCGCGTGCCCAGCCTCGTGGTAGGCGGTGTTTTCCTTCTCCTTCTCGGAGAGGGCGAGACTGCGACGCTCCTTGCCCCAGCGCACCTTGTCGCGGGCCTCTTCCATCTCCGCCATAGTGATGGCCTTGAGTCCCTTGCGGGCGGCGAGGAGGGCGGCTTCGTTGATCACGTTGGCGAGTTCCGCACCGGAGTAGCCGGGCGTACCGCGAGCCACGACGGAGAGGTCGACATCGGCCGAGATCTTCACACGGCGGGCGTGGACCTTGAGGATTTCCTCGCGGCCCTTCACATCCGGCAGGCTGACATTGACCTGACGGTCGAAGCGACCGGGACGCAGGAGCGCGGGGTCAAGCACGTCGGGGCGGTTCGTGGCGGCGATGATGATCACGCCATCCTGGGTGTCGAAGCCATCCATCTCCACGAGGAGCTGGTTCAGCGTCTGCTCGCGCTCATCGTGTCCGCCGCCGAGGCCATGACCACGGTGACGACCGACCGCGTCGATTTCGTCGATGAAAATCAGGCACGGGGCGCTCTTCTTGCCCTGTTCAAACATGTCGCGGACACGCGAGGCTCCCACGCCGACGAACATCTCCACGAAGTCCGAACCGCTGATCGAGAAGAACGGTACATCCGCCTCTCCCGCAATGGCGCGGGCCAGCATCGTCTTGCCGGTGCCCGGAGGGCCGACCATCAGCACGCCCTTCGGGATGCGACCGCCGAGGCGCTGAAATTTCTTTGGGTCCTTGAGGAAATCGACGAGCTCGGAAACCTCTTCCTTCGCCTCCTCGACACCGGCGACGTCCTTGAACGTCACGCGGTTCTTTTCCTTGGAAAGCATGCGCGCCTTGCTCTTGCCAAAGTTCATCGCGCTGCGGCCCGCCATCTTGATTTGCGAGCGGAAGAAGAAATACAGGATCACGAGGAAGAGGGCGATCGGCAGAAAGCTCAGGATCGCCGACGCGAGGAGATTCGACTCCGGCTTCACATTATAGGTTAGCCCCGCGGTGGTGAGCGCGTCGCGAATCTCCGCTCCGTTCATCGGAGCAAACATCGGCGTGCGGAACGGCACCTCGACCTCCTGACCGTCTGTCGCAGATTTCTGCTTGAAAAATCCGGTGATCGTTTCGGTCTTGCGGCCTTCCTCAACCACGATCTCGAGCGGCTTCTGGTCCGTCGAGATGACCTGCCCATCTTTGATGAGCTGGAGAAATTTACTCGTCGTGATGACCTCGGTTTGATTGAAATTGCCGTTCCGGAAAAGGAACGCGCCACCGATCAGAGCCAGCGCGATAGCGAAGAGGACGAGGCCTCTCCAGTTCAGTTGCGGGTCATTCCCGCCGGGCGGACGCTGCTCTCGTTGTGGATTTTTGTTGTCTTCGGCCATCGGTAAACATCATCCCGTACCATACGCTTTTCGTAAATGCAAACGCCGCGCCAGAGTCTTGTCGTTTCAATTCACGATGTGAGCCCGCTCACGCAGGCCGTCGTGCACACCATGCTGGCGGATCTCGCCGACGCGGGAGTATCCCGTACATCGCTCCTCGTGGTGCCGGATCACCATAAAAAAGCGCCTGTTGCCCATGACGCATCTTTTTGCCGGGAATTGCGCAATCTCGTCTCCTGCGGCCACGAAGTCGTCCTCCACGGTTACTATCATTTGCGCCCGCCCAAGCAGACAACGTTGCTCAAGTCTCTCATCACCGAGCATTACACGGCGGGAGAGGGCGAGTTCTTCGACCTCTCGCAAGAGGAGGCTGCCGAACGTCTCGCGAAGGCAAAGAGGGAATTTGCGGAGAATGGCCTGCATCCGGTCGGGTTCATCGCCCCAGCCTGGCTGCTGGGCGCCGAGGCGGAGGCGGCGGTAAAGGACGCCGGTTTTCAATACACCACCCGCCTCCAGACGTTCAAGGATCTGGCGACCGGGCGGGAGGATCTCAGCCAGAGTCTCGTCTGGAGCGTACGGGCGGCCTGGCGGAGGATAATCAGCCTGGGTTGGAACGCCTACCTGCTGAACCGCCTTGGTGAGAATCCGCTAGTACGTATCGGGCTGCATCCGCCGGACTGGTCGCATCCGGCCATCCGTCGCCAGGTGCTCAGGATTGTGCGAGCAACGCTTGCCGCACGCGAGCCGATCACCTATGAGGGTTGGCTCCACCGGGCGCGCGTATGAACCAACCGATTTCCAAGGCCGACCTTCACATTCACTCCCGGTTCAGTACCCGGGCGGCAGACTGGGTGCTCCGCCGGTTCGACTTTCCCGCCAGCTACTCCGATCCCCTGCAAACCTATCAGCGTCTGCGCGACGCGGGAATGCAGTACGTGACAATCACGGATCACAACACGATCGCGGGCTGCCTCGAGATCGCCCACCTGCCGGGTGTGATTTTTGGCGAGGAGGTCACGGTTCATTTTCCCGATGAGGAGTGCCGGGTTCACATACTGGTCTGGGGGCTTACCGAGACTCAACACCGGGAGATACAGGCGCTGCGGGAGAATATCTTCGAGTTTCAAAAGTATCTCGCCGCGGCAAATCTCGCCCACGCCGTCGCCCACCCCTTCCAGAGCCCCAACGACAAGCTCACTCCCCTCCACTTCCAGAAGCTCATCCTGCTCTTCCGCCATTTTGAGGGCATCAATGGGCGCTATCTGGCGCGCTGGAGCGAGGCCGCCCAGTTCAGCCTCAAGGCGCTCACTCCGCGCACCATCGAGACCTTTGTCGCCCGCACGGGAATCGAACCGACACACGGGGAGCCTTGGAAGAAAGTCTTCGTCGGCGGTTCCGACGACCATGGCGGCGTTTATCCAGGCCGCGCCTGGACCGAAACACCCCGATGCGACACGGCGGCGGAATTTCTTAAAAACATCCGCGAAGGGCAATGCAGCCCATCCGGAGAAGGAGGCACTCCCCTCTCCCTCGCCCATGGCACGTACAATACGGCATTTCAGTTCCTGAAGGCGAAGTTTGCCCTCAAGCCGGGCGACCCTGCGGCCGGCCTGATCGAGAAAGGGTTTTCGCGTTTCATGGAGGGCAAGGACCCGACGGAATTCACCCTCGCCGAGAAAATCGGCTTCCTCGCCCAGGGCATCGCCTCGGGCAAGGTGTTCGAGCTCGCGATGGCAGGTAATACCTCGCTCTGGAAGGAGCTTTCCAGTTACTTCTCCAAGCCCGAGGTGAAAGCCGCGATGGCCCGGGAAACCGCTGGGGTGGTCGAGCCCGAGCGTCGCGCGTTCCTCATGGCCAATCTCGTGGCCAACCAACTCGGCTATCGGTTCTTTACGCAATTCATCGCCCAGCTCTCGGCGGGAAAGTTCATCGAGAGCATCCAGACGATCAGCCCGCTCGTGCCGATCGCCGGGCTGCTCAGCCCGTACCTGCATGCCCTGCGCCAGCCCCGGCGCGAGATGGCACGCGAACTCACCCGCACGGCTGCCGGGACCATCCCACCCTTCCTGCAAAACACCAAACGGGCGTGGTTCACCGATACGCTGGAAGACGTCAACGGAGTGGCCACCACGATCCGCAAGATGATCGCTGCCGGTGTCGCTTCCGGTCACGACGTGAAGGTGATGACATGCCGGTCCGAGATCGGCGACCACGGGATTCCACTCATGAATTTCCCCCCGGTGGGCGAATTTGAGCTCCCTGAGTATGAACTCCAGCGGCTCAGCTTCCCGCCTGTGCTCGCAATCCTCGAGCATTTGATCCGCGAGAACTACTCCGAACTCATCATCAGTACGCCCGGCCCGCTCGGCCTCGCCGCGCTGCTCGCCGCCAAGACACTCGGCATTCGCGCCGTCGGCATCTATCACACAGACTTCCCCCAGTATGTTCGCATCCTCACCGACGACTCCTTCATGGAGACGCTCACGTGGGATTTCATGCACTGGTTCTACAGCCAGCTCGACATCGTGTACGTGAACTCCGAGGACTACCGAAAATGCTGGGTGGATCGCGGCATTCCAGCGGAGAAGTTGAAAATTCTGCCAAGAGGCCTCGATACGAAGCTGTTCAGCCGGTCTCGGCGTGAGGCCGATTTCTGGCGCTCGCGCGGGCTGCGGGAGGGCGAGGTCGGCATGCTTTTTGTCGGTCGCATCTCGAAGGAAAAGAACCTCGATACACTAGTCGCGGCGACGCGCCGCCTCGCCGAATGGCAGACACCGGTACGCCCGCTTTTCGTGGGTGATGGCCCGTATCTCGCCGAGATGAAAAAGCTCCTCCCCGATGCGATTTTCACCGGATATTTGAAGGGCGAGGACCTGGCCAGGGCCTACGCCTCCGCGGATTTCTTCGTCTTCCCAAGCACTACGGACACTTTCGGCAACGTCGTGATCGAGGCCCAGGCCTGCGGGCTGCCCGTGATCGTCTCCGATGTCGGCGGACCGCGAGACCTTGTGAGCCACGGCAAGGACGGCTTTGTCACCAAGGCGCTCGACTCGATCGAACTCTCCGAGGCGATTCGCCGCCTGAGCGAGGACCCGGGATTGCGGGAACGTCTCGGCGCGGCTGCTCGCGCCAAGGTGGAGAACCGAGACTGGACGGAAGCCTTTCAGAAATTCTGGACGAACTCCCCGGAATAAACAGCTCCGAACACCCGCCCCAAAAACTGGACGCTCGGCGCGGAAATTGCTTACATTGAAGCATGTCCGCAGCAGATCCCGGAATGGCGGCCTCCTCCTTTCCGGCCTTCTTCCGTAAAATCCACGGCCCGGTGGTACAGCGCTGGCTCTTTGGAGCCTGGACGATTGGCGTTTTTGCGTTCCTGTACATTCCGATCCTGCTGCTGATCATCTTCTCCTTCAACAACTCCAAGCTGAATATCCGCTGGGAGGGCTTTACCTGGAAGTGGTACGGCGAGCTTTTTACCAACGCCCCCATCCTCCACGCCTTCCAGAACAGCCTCATCGTGGCCACCGCCACCATGGTAATCTCCACCGCTCTCGGAACGATCGGAGCTTGGATGCTTTATCGCTACCGGTTCCCGTTCCAACGCGCCATCGGCCTGCTTATTTTTATCCCGATGGTGATCCCGGAGGTGCTCATGGGCGTGAGCATGCGTGCGGAATTTGTCCATCTGCTCAAATTACCACTCGGTCATGTCGCGATGATCATCGCCCATACGACGTTTTGCTTCCCTTTTGTCCTCGTTGGCGTCCAGGCCCGCCTGCAAGGCCTCGACCCTTTTCTCGAGGAGGCGGCGCAGGATCTGGGTGCGACTCCGGCGCAAGCCTTTTGGAAGGTCATCGTCCCCTATCTTTTTCCCGCCATCGTCTCCGGTGCGCTGATGTCCTTCACCCTGTCGCTCGACGAATACATCGTGTCGATTTTTACCACGAATGCTCAATCCCAGACCCTGCCTCTCAAAGTGTATGGCATGGCCAAGGTGGGCCTGAACCCGCAACTCAACGCGCTCAGCACCCTTTTTGTCATCGGCACAGTCGTGCTGGTGATCGCCAGCGAACTACTAACCCGTAGAAAAAGCCCATGAAAAACAACGCACGCCACCTGATGCTGTCCGCCCTGGCAATGCTCTCGCTTGCCGGATGTGGAAAACCGCCGGAGCCCAGCGCCTCAACGCCCACACCCGCATCTTCTCCAGGCTCGTCGCCAGCGGCTGCTGCCACGACTCCCGCCCCGCAAGAGGAGGAGAAAAAGCTCAATATCTTCTGCTGGTCCGAGTACATCCCGCAGGACGTCATCGATGCCTTCTCCAAGGAAACCGGCATCCAGGTATCGGTGGAGAACTACGCCTCCAACGAGGAAATGCTGGCCAAGCTCCTCGCGGGGGGAGGCAGCTATGATCTGATCCAGCCGAGCGAATACGCCATTGAGGGCCTGATCGCGGAGAACCTGCTCATCCCGATCGACCATGCGCTGATTCCCAACCTCAAGAACATCGCCCCCGAGTTCCTGAATATGTCGTTCGACCCGGGCAATAAATACACCGTCCCCTACATGGCTGGCACGGTGGGCATCGTCGTAAATACCGAACTCGTGAAAGACGAAGTCGCGGGCTTCAACGATGTCTTCCAGGACAAGTACAAGAAAAACATCGTCGTCCTCGACGATGCTCGCGAGATCGTCACCTGGGCCATGCTGACCCAGGGCATTCCGATCAATGAAATGACCGACGCCGACCTCGAGAAGGTCAAACCGACTGTCGCCAAATGGGTGCAGCTCGTGAAGGTCTACGATTCCGACAGCCCGAAGACCGCGCTGCTCAACGGCGATGTCGCTCTCGGCGTTGTGTGGGGCGGCGAAGGCGCGCTCCTGCTGAATGCCGACAAGAAGTTCAAGTGGGTCATTCCGAAAGAAGGCACCCACCTTTTCATCGACAGCCTGGCCATACCAAAAATCGCCAAGCACCCGACGAATGCGCAGCAGTTCATGAACTTCATCCTGCGCCCGGAGATCAGCGTGAAAATGTCCGACGCATTTCCGTACCTGAACCCGAACGCCGCCGCCCGGCCGCTGCTCACCAAGGAACAGCAGGAAAACCCCGCCAGCTTCCCAACGGCGGAGCAGATTTCCAAAATGCAGACCTTCAAGGATATCGGCGGACAGGCGACCAAGGTCGACGAACTCGTCACCTCTCTGAAAGCCGAATAACCGATGGCCGGGATCAGCGCCGCTGCAACGGATAACCTCGGAGCATCCGCCTATAAACGGCGGCCCAGTTGGGTCGCCTGGCTGGTCTTTGCCCCGCTGGCAGCGTGGTTGATTCTGTTTGTCATCGTTCCGACTCTGACCCTGGTCGCGCTGAGCTTCGGCGAACAGCGCGGCCTGGGCACAATCGAGTTCACCTTCACCCTCGAGAACTACCAGCGAGCCTTCAACTGGACATGGTTGAAGGTCTTCTGGACCTCGATCTGGTACGCCCTGCTCACGACCGGCATCTGCATGGTCATCGGCTACCCGGTCGCCTATTACATCGGTCGATCACCGGAGAATATGAGGAACATGCTCCTCACCCTGGTGATGATCCCATTCTGGACGAGCTTCCTTATCCGCACCTATGCGTGGATCACCATCCTGAGCAAGGAAGGCTTGATCAACAGTTTCCTCGTTGCAGCCAAGATCGTGCCCGAGCCGATCACCATCCTTTATACCCCTTTCGCCGCGGTATTAGGACTCGTTTATAACTATCTACCCTTCATGATCCTGCCGATCTATACCAGCGTGGAGCGGCTGGATAATGCCATGATCGAGGCCGCCTATGATCTCGGGGCTCGGCCAGTTCGCGCCTTTTCCCAGATCATCATTCCTCTCACCAGCCCCGGCATCGTCGCCGGAGCGCTTCTCGTCTTTGTTCCCTCCATAGCGATGTTTGCCATCACCAACCTCATGGGCGGAGGCGATCCCCCGACCATCGGCGAGGTGATTTACAAACAATTCACCTCCGGCCGAGCCCAACCCTTTGGCGCCGCCCTGGGAACGCTGCTGCTGCTGATCTTTATCTTTACCCTATGGATCGGGCGGAGGCGGAGCGAGGAATAGAACTTGCTTCCCGAGGCTAAACACGTCAGGTGAGACGGCGCCCGGCACCGGGCAACCACTCCACACACGATCCATTAATGCGAAAAACGAAAATTATCTGTACCCTCGGTCCTGCGACGGACTCGCCGGAGAAACTCCGCGCGCTTATCCTCGCCGGCGCGAATGTCTTCCGTCTGAACATGAGCCACGCTCCGCACGACTGGGTGCGGGAGGTGACCAAGCGCATTCGCGCCATCTCAGCCGAACTGGGTGTCATCACCGGCATACTCATGGACACGCAGGGACCTGCCATCCGTACAGGAGACCTCCCGGCCAAGCTCAACCTGACTCCGGGCGATATTTTTGAGTTCACTGTCCGCGGTGAAAAGAGTGAGGATTGCCATTCGGTGGACGTCAATTACGAGGGCCTCGTGAATGACATCTCGGTCGGCGACGTCGTTCTCGTCGACAACGGTGTGATCCACATGAAGGTGCTCGAAAAAGACCACCATCGCATCCGCTGTGAAGTTCTGACTCAGGGCGTGCTCGGCTCCCGCCGCCACATCAACCTCCCCGGAGTCAAGGTCAACCTCCCGCCCCTCACGGAGAAGGACCTCAAGGACATCGAAGTCGGCGTCGAGGTCGGCGTGGATTACGTCGCACTCAGTTTTTGTCGTGAAGCCGCCGACATCGAGGCCCTTAAGCGTGTCCTCGCCGAGTCGGGCAGTCAGGCCCGAGCCATCGCCAAGATCGAGGACCAGCATGCCGTCACCGTCATCGACGACATCATCCGCAGCGCCGACGTCGTGATGGTCGCTCGTGGCGACCTCGGTATCGAGTGCCCGATGGAAGAACTCCCGATCATTCAGCGCCGCATCGTGAAACGTTGCATCACCCTGGGACGCCAGGTGATCGTGGCGACCCACATGCTGGAATCGATGATCGAAAACCCACTCCCCACGCGCGCAGAGATCACGGATGTCGCCAATGCCGTCTTCGAACAGGCCGATGCCATCATGCTCAGTGGAGAAACCACCGTGGGCAAGTACCCCGTCGAGTGCGTGCAGGTGTTTGACCGCGTGTCACGCCGCATCGAGCGCAGCGGTGGAGCGGAATTTGCCGAGTTTGCCGAGATCAACGACGTGCGTCAAAAGGCGGTCAAATCCGCCGTCGCCCTCGCCAATAGCATTCCGGGATCGAAGATCGTTGTCTTCACAAAGCGCGGATACATGGCTGATCACTTCAGCCAGCTGCGCCCGGCGGAGGCACCCATCTTTGCCTTCACGCCGAGTGCACACGTGGCGCGACGTCTCACGCTGAACTGGGCCACCCTACCCATCGTGATGCCGTTTGACCTGAATCCCGAGTACACCATTGCCGAAGCCGAGAAGGTTCTTCTCCGACTCGGTCTGGTCGAAGTCGGCACCCAGCTCGTCGTCCTCACGGATGTCATGACGGGCAAGGACCGCTTCGATTCGATCCAGGTTCGCCGCGTCGCCTAAAGCGCTCAGCCAAACCGATCATCTCAGCCCTCTGCGGGATCCATCTCGCAGGGGGCTTTTTTCTTTGCTGGAACTTCGCGCCTATTTCGACGGCTCGCGATAGCTGATGGGGATGATGCCCATCTTGCGCGCTTCGGCGATGTCGATGATCTGGTAATCCATTTCCTTGGGATCCTCAAGCTTGTCCCATGCGTCGTTAAGCTCTTCATTGCCAGCCTGCACCGCCGCCTCAAAGGCAAACCAGCCCGGAGCTTTCCGGCGAACTTTGAGATCCTTTTTTGAAATCCAATCAACACCCTCCGAGGCCTCATCGGCTTTTTCACCCATCATGGTGGTCTCAATAGCGATCGTCTTCTCCCCTTCCTCATCAAGATCAACCGCGAGGAACATGTGGCCGGGAATGCTGACGAGATAGGGATTGAGGCCGATCTTTCTGAGGATCGACGCCATGAGCACACTCCCATCGACGCAATTGGCCTGACGGGCCTTGATCGCGTCATCGAATAGCCGGACGTGCTGGCGAGCGACATCATCGGAATCCGTCGCCGTGGTCGTGATGTCACTATACCGGAATCCCCGCTCCTGCAACACGTGCCAGATGGCGAACACCTGATCCGCCACCACTGCGGGATCGCCGCTCTGATAGCCATCGAAGGAGCTCACAATCCCCGTATCCAGAGCCTCCCGGAGAATGCCATCAATCCACGGATGGTTTTCATTCACATAAGCAGCAAACAGCCAACTGTAATCCGAAACATCCCCCTCCTCGTCCGACTCGGATACTGCAAACATGCAATCGTTGATGGTTTGCAAGGTGACATCGCGCGTTTGTTCGCCGAGATCCTTGTCATTGACCGATACCTTGAAAGTCACGCTCAACGGCGTCGCCTGCTTCGTGGACAACAAGGCATCGAAGCGAAACTTGGGGTTAGGAAAGATCTTCCACGTATCTGCCCGTTTTGGGATTTTTCCCTCGAAGACTCCCCCTTCCATTACCGCATTGGGTTTCACCTCGACGCGTACCATATCGCCGCTTTTCAGCCCATCGATACTGACCCCTACGACGCCGTTTTCCTGACCGAGAACATGCCCTGCCCACTTGGCAAATACATCCTCACCCGGTTTGAGCGTCGCCGTGCTGAAGATCATCGATGGATAGAGCTCGTCCTTGGGGTACACCACGGGCTCCCACTCGATCTCGGCCCAGGAGGAAGAGGTTGCGATGACGGCAGCAGCGAGCAAAAAAAAGTTCCGAAGGTTCACGGCAAATGGGACTCTGCGAGTCCAATAAGGGAAACCATCGCCCTTGTAAAGAGGGCGCATTAGTAAAGCCGCAACGGTGCAGGATTAGCTAACGCGCCACGGGAGCACCCCGTCATCGCTTGAGAGGCAGCCACTGCAGGACTCGCTGGATTTGCTGATCCCAGTAGTCCCAGCTATGACCAAACCCCTCGTGCTCCTCGTAGGTAAACGGCATCTTGAGCTTCGTTGCGTGAGCTGCAAATCGTCGATTTCCTAGTAACAAGTGATCCTCCGTACCACAGCAGGAATAAATCGCCGGGAGTTTGACTCCCGCACGAACGAGTTTCCGGGAAATGGCAAAGAGGTCGGATGCACCGCCGCCGATCTTCGTGAAATCCCCAAAGACCGACCGCATCACAGTCCGCCAATGTTCGTCGCGCCCGTCTGCGATATTCGCCACATCCACCGCCCCCGAGAGACTCGCCGCGGCCGCGTATTTCTCCGGCTGGGTCAGGGCGAGATAAAGCGCGCCATACCCGCCCATGGATAGCCCCGCGATGAAGTTATCCTGCCGCCTCTCTGAAAGCGGAAAGAAACTGCGTGCTGTTTCCAGCAGTTCCTCACGGAAAAAGGTGGCGTATTTCGGACCCGACGCCATGTCCTGATACCAACTCAGGTTTCCAGCCGGCATGATCACAGCCAGACCGAGATCCGCGGCGTACCGTTCGATCGAGGTGCGTCGCGCCCAGATCGTATGGTCGTCACTCATGCCATGCAGGAGCACCAGCACCGGGTGCTTCTTTCCGCGCACCCGTCCCTTCATTCCGATCTGCCCTCGGGTTGCCTGAGGCAGGATCACATTCATCGAACACGACAGACCAAGGGACTCGGAGAAGAAACGACATTCCAGAAAAGCCATGGGAACGTCGTATCAAAAGTGCGGCAGGAGGCGATCTTCTTTACGGTCTTTCAATAGCCTGGAAATGCCATGCGCCCACCTCAGACGCATGGCATCGGAGCAAATCGGCTAGTAACTGCCGGAGGGAACAAAGTAACTGTCCTCGGTAACCAAAAACTGGTCGATCTTGCAAAGAGCCTGCCGGTACCGAATCGCAAGGATGTTATTTCCCGCGTTGAGTGCTGCCGCCCCGTTGAGTTTGATCCAGACCCAGCTTCCATAATTGGGGTAGGTCGACTTGAGCGTGTAAGCCGTGCTCGCTCCCGGATTCAGCGCAAAGTAAAAAGAATGGCTCCCACCGTCCGCTGCCTTCACCCGCGCCCATATGGCGTAATTCCCGGTGGCAGGAACGCTGAATGCATACTGTGCGCTGGGTGCGGTGAGCGTATCGGGGCTGTTGGTGATCGAGCCTGCTTTCGCTGCCACGTACCGGCCGCTCCCCGTCTGAGCCTCGTCGCCATATATCTCCATCGGCGCGCTCAGCGCCCCTCCCTCGGCCTCCAGGCAGGTAAACAGGCGGACGCTATCGTCGCTGCGATTCAGCACGATTGTTTGCTTGCCGGCCTTGAATTTCCAAACCGAGCCATCGGGCTCGGCCACGAAGGTCACCTCTCGGGGAGTGCTCGCATTGGGCGACCAGGAAAAAGCCACCGCAGAGGACATGCTGGCAAGATTGCTGGTAGTCGAGAGGCTGTATGCGGTGCGATTGGAAGTGCCGCCGGTATTGATCGTGACCGGGACCGTCTTGGTGGAAGCCTGCACCTCCGCAGGAATCCGCAGGACCGCGAAATCGAGCTTCGCCTTTGGCCCCTGGGTCTTGAAGACATTTCCCTGCTGGACGACCGTCTGCTGCTTCGGGAAGAACCGGAGTTCCAGCGGTTTGGGGGCGGACAAGGCAATATCATCCACCACCACCAGCACGTCCGGCTTGAGGAATAGCAAATGCCGCCGGAACTTGGTTAACCCCGCCGAAACCGGATAGCATGCGGTGGCATTGCCGACAACATAATCGAGCTCGGGACTGGTAAAGCTCAGGTCATTGTCGATCGCCGGGTTGAGCGTGCCATTTGGATCAGCCGCACTCGCTGGTTTGGAGTTGAAGGTAAAGGCGCCCTCGCCCAGCTGGCCGGTGCCATTGATCAAGAGCGAGTTTGTGTAGGCGGTCATCTTGTACGTATAGCCCGCGTTTTGCAGCAGCCATTCGCCGCTGCCGAAAATGCAGAAGTTACTCGCTGCCGGGTGGACGTGATTGCCGCCCCAGTTCACATAATTCGTCGTGTTCTTGGCTTCAACCCCATGGCCGAGGAAAGGCCCACATTGATAAGCCACGACGGATTCATCGCCATCCCACCCCGTTCGCATGACAGCAAAATCGAGATCATCGAAATACCCAAAGGTCGACAGCCCCTCCGCTATGGGAGAGTTCTCAGGCACCGCCAGATTATACCATACGAGATTGAGCCAGGGGGATGTACCGGTGTTGTATGTGACGTTGTTCGAGTAGTTGATCTTCTTTGCGTCGTACTCGGCGGCCTGCCACTGAGCCGTCGGGATGTTATATTCCCCCGCCAGCTTTCTCAGGATGTAGTTGGGGCCTGCCCAATCATACCCGACACTATCCGCGAAATTGATGTGCGTTTGCGATCCCGTCTGACCATTGCGCGGCAGATCAAAGTACAGCCGGTAATCCGCAGTCTCTCCGAACCATGGGGTGCCAAAGAAGTCGACGCCAAGGATTTTTTTCGAGACGTCCATGTACTTGAGCAAGTGATCGATCCCACACCAATAACCTGGTCCCTCATGATCAGCACCGTCCGATCCCAGACAGTACATCGTCATGCCGAGTTTATCCATGGCTGCCTGCAACCAAGGCAGTGTATCGGGAGCACCAGATTCGCCATGAATCGCCACACCGGCAAAAGTGAGCGCATTCATATCCGTCCAGAGATGATTCTGAAGATAGTTGTCCCGCCACCATGCTGTTGGAATGCCGTTGTACATGTCCGCTCCTCGCGTACTTAGCGTATTCTTCAGCATCAGGTGATCCATGCCGCCGAGGACATTGGCGCACCAGTCATAGAGCAGACTGAGGCCGACCAATTGATGCGCCGCCGCGAGGCCGTCCCCACCGTAGTCGCCGGTGCCCCATGTCGGGTAGCTGCAGGAGTTCCGCGCCCACAGCTGGGCTGCGGCGAGGTATTTGTTCGGTTCCGGCGGAGCCGCGCTTCCAGCCGGAGCGACGAGAATGCGATCGATGGCGGGATTGGCTCCGCCGCTTGAGTCTCGATTGGATAGCTTGAAGGTGTGATCGCCTGCCGCGAGAGTATAATTTGCAGCCACCTTGCGCCAGACCCACTCCCGGTATGCATAGGCATTGTTTGGCGCGGAGAGTGTCTTGTTGTAAGGAAGCTGCGCGACTGGAACGAGAGCATTGTAAGGAAATACACTCGTTCCATCCAGGGCTACCTGACTGTACCCCAAGGTATCGACTCCAAAGTAAAAGCTGTCATGTCCTTTGTAGGGTGCCTTGAATCTCACCCACACGTCATACGAGCCGCCTGTCAGAGTAAGTGTCTTTTGGGCATCTGGAACAGCAGTCGCCGCAGGCAGGGAATTGTTTGCCGGGATGCCAGACCAGCTTTCCAGCCACTTCCGGCCATGCGCGAGCGCATCACCGAAAGGCATGAGTCCGCTGCTTGTCTTCACATTCAGGTTGTTCGGATTGGTAGCTGGACCTGTGTTGTTGAGTTGAAAACTCTCTGCCTCCACCCAACGCTGTTCGATTCCCAGTCCCGAGGGCGCGAGGTTGGGATCCGAAGAAAAGACCAGTTTATCAATACAGAGTCCCTGTTTTTGAAATGTGAGGCTGAACGAGTGATTGCCCGGTGAGAGGTTCCAGCTTCCGCAATACACCCACTTCCAGCTGGCATGCGGAGTCGGGCTGGTAAAGCTCATCTGGGCACCATTGACGGTCAGCCATGCCGTGTTGGAATTCGCGTCGGGCGAATAGGCCCGCATCCAGAGATGGTAGTTGGCCGTTCGCACGGTGGAAAAAGCGTACGTGGCGCTCGGCGATTGAGCATTCGGGTTGTTCAATGCTCCCCCGATCGGCGTGGCGATATATTTACCACCCGAGACTGTCGGTTCCATGTAGACAGTCATCGGTGCCGACACCGGAACATCTTCCGCCTCCATCCAGATGGTGTCGACTGCGGGAGGAGTCGTCTTGGTCAGGACATAAGCCATCGCGAGGATGCCCAGGGTATCACCCACCTCACGCTGCCAGAGCTGCTCGTCACTGGTCCCCGGCGTCGTATACTCCAGCGGCAGCTTGGCCGCAGCGGCATCGGCCACGGCCTTGAAGTCCAGCCACATGTCGGCCCAGCGTGTGCCACTCGGCGGGGTCACGATGGCGCTCCGTATGCTGTTGAATTTCGTCGTATCGAGCAACAACTTGGGGTGCACGTTGTCATATGAAGCCAACGTCGTTGCATTGACCGTGTTCGTCGTCTGTGCACCGGCAGCGGATACGCCGTAAAACGCTGCCAGAAGGCAGCCCGACAGGAGGGGAACGATTTTCATGGCTGGGGGAGATCCATCCGCAGCAACGATCAGTTCACTGGTGATCGCTGCATGGGAAAGGATGGAGGCCGTATAGCCGCAACGTTGCGAGATCAGCAACGAGTTCGAATGTCAAACCGTTGACTGCGCCATGGAGTCAGTCAATGCAGCACGAATTGCCGTCAAGAAGACCTCCGAGAAACGCTTTACGTGTTGCCAGGGAGGGAGATGGTGCGCGATGCAGGGTTCGAACCTGCGACTTCCTGCGTGTGAAGCAGGCGCTCTACCGCTGAGCTAATCGCGCGAAAGGGAGGTTGATTAAAGCAGACCGGAAACGGATTTCAAGCGCGGGATTTGCATTTCCTGCAAGTTCCCACATGCCCCCTCATCCTAGCGTCTCTTGCGGGAGGCGCCGAAGCGCATCCCCTTGTGGGTACGCACCCCCTTGGCTCCCTTGAGGGCTGCGGCGACCGAATCCTCGTTGAAAATCGCCGAAAAGACGTAGTCGAAATCTTCCAGCTTCTGGCGAGTAATCTTCTGGTCGATGAAGCGCTCGATGTCCTTCACATGCGGCAATTCCTCAGCCGTCATGATGGTAAACGCATCGCCAATACTCTGGGCGCGGCCAGTGCGACCGATGCGGTGCACGTAGTCCTCGGGATGCTGCGGCACGTCGTAGTTTATCACGTGCGAAACACCCGCGATATCGATGCCACGAGCAGCGATATCGGTAGCGACCATCACCTCGTAGCGGCCGTCCTTGAATCCTTCCAGGGCGTCGATCCGCTCCTGCTGGGTGCGATTGGAGTGAAGCACGGCTACGGAATGATTCTCGGTCTTCAGTTTGCGGGCGATTCGATCGGCCCCTTCCTTTGTGCGGCAGAAAATGAGCACGCTTTCAAATTCCGTACGCTTGAGGAGCGCGATGAGGAGGTCAAACTTCTGGCTGGCCGCGACAGGGTAAAGTGCGTGGGTCACCGTCTCAGCCGGCGAACGACGGGCACCGATCTCGATTTTCTCGGGATCGCGCAGGCACCAGGAGGCCAGACGGCCGATTTCCTCCGGCACCGTGGCTGAGAAGAGCAGCGTTTGGCGTTCCTTGGGGCATTTCTCCACGATACGGCGCACGTCAGGCAGGAAGCCCATGTCGAGCATGCGGTCGACTTCGTCGAGGACGAGAATCTCAAGTTTGGAAAGATTGATGGTCCTTTGCTCAATATGGTCAAGGAGACGGCCCGGAGTGGCGGCAACGACATCACACCCCTTCAAAAGGGTATCCTTTTGCTTCCCGTAACCCACTCCGCCGAAGAGCAGCGCGATCTCCAGGTGCATGAAGCGGGAAAAGTCACGGAACGCGGTCTCAACCTGCATGGCGAGTTCACGCGTAGGCTCGAGGATGAGGCAGCGGGGAAACTCCTGCGGCGAATCGAGCTTGGACAGAATCGGGAGGCCGAAGGCGGCCGTCTTACCGGTGCCGGTCTGAGCGGAGGCGATCAGGTCCTTTCCAGAGAGAATAACGGGAATGGCTTGGAGCTGGATGGGTGATGGGTCGACATATCCCATGCGCTGTACGCCGTGGACAACAGCATCGGAGAGTCCCAAATCTTGGAAAGACATGATCCGGTCAGCCTAACGTCTTCCCACGCTCCTAGGCAAGAGCCTCGCTCAATATAACGCCCCACCTCCCCTCGACAGAACAATTTTCTTGCCATTATCGTGACTTTACACGATAAGCGCTTTCCGTGGTAGCGACCAGTATCTCCATCCTCGCCGACCCGGCTCAATCCGAGGCCTCTCGCATCAGTTGCGCGATGGCCAGGAGAAACTCTCGGTCGGCACGTCATCCGGCTTTTCTATCCGTGAATACCGACGAAAACCCTCCGCGTACGCCGAGCACAGGCGTTCATTCAGTGCTCCGAAACTTGGCGTTTCTGACACGGCAAAGTTTTGCCGCACTCAAGGAGAGACCATCAGAAGCCAAAACGAAGCCGAAGCCCGCAAAAACCGTTCCCCTTTCACGGCCAGTTCAGTTGGATCTCTTCCAGAATCCACCCTCGGCCTCGCAAGGATAGAGCGTCACAAAAAACAGGCTGCGCAACGCTCGGTCACGCAGCCTGTCGGGAATTCAATGGATCAGTGATTTACAGATTCTTGAGGAAGCTCTTGAGCATCCACAGAGTCTTTTCGTGGGTCTGGATGCGGCCGATGGCGAGATCCTGGGTCTCGAGATCTTCCACGGACCCCGCGCTGTCGCGGACAGCCTTGGCGGCGCTCACAACGATCTCGTGAGATTCAATGAGATGGGCGACATAATCCTTGGCCGGGATCTGCTCGATTCCGATCTCGGAGATGCTCGACATGTCGGCGAGGGTGCGTAGACCGCCCGGGGACAATACATCGAGAGCGCGCAGGCGCTCGGCGATCTCATCCACCGCCTCAAAGAGTTCCTCGTACTGAGTCTGGAATGCCGTGTGCAGCTGGAAGAAGGCCGGTCCCTCAACATTCCAGTGAGCAACGTGCGTTTGTCCCATCAGCGCGTAGCTGTCCGCGAGGAGGGTTTTCAAGTTATTGACGACCGCAGTCGACTCCGATTTTGAGATGGTTTCCGTACTCATGGTGTATGTTACCTCGGTATTCGAAACTAAGACAAGAAGTGCGCTTGCGCAAGAAACGAGCCGTGCCAGTGTAGATGCACACCCATGAGCAAAACCCTTTGTGACTGGTCAAAACGCGACCTTGAGCGGCATCCGGAAAAGCTCGCGGAGCTTGTGCTGGAGCCGAGATTCTACTGTCGCAAGTGCGCGAGAGTGGCCAATACATCGAAGGTGCTCTGCAAACCCCGTAAACTGCCAAAAAAGGACGAGTCAGGAGTCAGGCCAGGTGAAAATGATGTCGCGGAATAGCCTGCGGTGCGTATATCACATGCCACCGCCGTTATGACTCCCGACATTTTTCTCAAAGACACGCATAATATCCTCCGCTGGGTCGTTCTCCTTACCTGCGCCTGGGCGCTTCTCCGGTTGTGGAGCGGGGTCAAGGGAAACAGCGAGTGGACAAAGTCGGACCGCATGTGCGGCCTCGTCTTCACCAGCTTCCTCAATCTCCAGGTCCTCCTGGGCATCATCCTTTACGCCATCAGCCCGGTAACCAAGGCGGCGATGGCAAACTTCGGCGCGGCCATGAAGGACCCCTACCTCCGCTTTTTTGCGGTGGAGCATCCGACAGCAATGCTGCTGGCGGCCATTATTGCCCAGATCGGTTACTCGAGAGCCAAGCGGGCGACGACCGATCGGTCCCGTTTTCTGACTTCAGCCATCGCGTATACCATTTCCGCCCTGCTCATCGTCCTTTCGATCCCCTGGCCTCTCTCGTTTCTGAAGTACGGAAGGCCGCTGTTCCCCGCTCTGGGGAACTGATCGCGGAACGAAATGGAAAATTCGCAGGTCGTCACTTGATTTCAGTTACGGCCGCCGTACGTTCGACCTGCAATATCCATGAAAATTCGTTCACTCTTCGCAGTGGCACTGGTCGGTTTGGCAATTTCTGCCGGAACATCACTGGCTGGAGGCGGATGGGGACCAGGATATTGCCCGCCACCACCTCCGAACTGCGGTCCGCGATGGGGTGGCTCCACGGCCTCATTTGGCATCACTTTCGGAGCCCCAATCACCCCGGTCTATCGCCGCGTGTACTACCAGCCTGCGCCGGTCGTCTACCAGCCAGCACCGGTCATCGTAACACCGGCTCCCGTCTACTACGGCTCTAATTATGGCCCGAATGCCCTCATTGCGGCGCAATCCCGCCTCTACCGCCTGGGTTATTACCGGGGTTCGGTCGATGGGGAATTTGGCCCACAGACCAGCCGTGCGATCCAGCACTACCAGGTCGATAACGGACTTCCTGTTACCGGTCGGCTGGATCGCCGCACGATGGCCAGTCTCGGCATCTAGAAGTCCCCGACTGAGCGAGGCCTGACATTCCTCGAGAAAATCCTTTGACCCGACGCCCGGTCTTCGCGGAGGCTGGGCGTTTCTCATGCTCAACTGGATCTGGCTAGGCCTCATCGTTCTCGCCGTCGCATTGGGAGCACTCACCGGCCAACTCGATGCGGTGACCAATGCCGCCTTTACCGCCTGCAAAACCGCGGTAATGGATCTCGCCCTGCCGCTGGCGGGTATCATGGCCTTCTGGCTCGGGATGATGCGCATCGCGGAAAAGGCCGGCCTGGTGGCCATCCTTGCCAAGGCACTCCGCCCCATCATGCGCCGCCTTTTCCCGGAGGTGCCGACGAATCACCCCGCCATGGGTTCGATGGTGATGAACATGGCCGCCAACATGCTCGGCCTGAGCAACGCCGCCACACCGCTGGGCCTGCGGGCCATGCAGGATCTGGAGAAGCTGAATACCCGCCCCGGCACCGCGACCAACGCGATGTGTACTTTTCTCGCGATCAATACGAGTTCGATCCAGCTCATCCCGGCAACCACGGTGGCGCTCCTCGCTGCGGCCGGATCGAAGGAGCCAACTGCAATCATCGGCACTTCCTTCATTGCCACGATCTGCTCCACCGCGGTCGCCATCATCGTGGTGAAGTTTTTCGAGAAGCTCCCGATGTTCGCGATTCCCCCCGTCATGCCACCGGTCAACAAGGTCGCGCTCCCCGGCGAGAAGGATGATACCGATCTCGAAGCCCTGCCCGATCCCGCCAGCTCCCTCCAGGGGTGGGCACAGGCATTGCTCGCCGTCATGGGGTGCCTGTTCTTTGGCGTATTCGTCCTCATGGCGTTCTTCCCGGAGTATTTTCAGGGCTTGGTAAACCACATTCGCTCCATGCTTTCCTTCCCAGCCAATTATACCCCCGGGGAGGCATGGTTCTCCAAACCGTGGTATGAACGTTCCATTGCCACGATTTCCCTGCTTGCCATCCCGCTGATCGTCATCGTCTTTCCCCTGTATGCCGCCGGTCGCCGGGTCCCGGTGTATGAAGAATTTGTCGAAGGAGCCAAGGAAGGTTTCCAGGTGGCTATTCGCATCATTCCCTACCTGGTCGCGATCCTGGTCGCGGTCGGAATGTTTCGAGCTGCCGGAGGCATCGATTTGCTTTCGCGCCCTCTGGCGCTATTACTTACCCCCTTCGGTCTGCCATCGGAACTTCTGCCGATGATCTTCATGCGCCCATTGAGCGGCAGTGGTACGACAGCGCTCTTCGCGGAACTGATCAAACAGTACGGTCCTGACAGCCTCATCGCCCGCATGGGAGGCACCATCATGGGGAGTACAGAGACCACCTTTTACGTGCTGGCGGTCTACTTTGGTTCGGTGGCGATTCGCCGCACGCGTCATGCCGTGGCCGCAGGTCTGACCGCAGACTTCGCTGGAGTTATCGCCGCAGTGGTCGTCTGCAACATCGTCTTTCGCTAGGTCAGACGATGGGAGCTCAGTACGTTTCCCTATTGCAGATCGTCGCTCCGGTCTTCGTCGTCATGGCGGTCGGCTATGCCATCCGCAAACTCGGCATCCTCTCGGCTGAGGCCGATCGATCCTTGATCCGGACCACCGTCACCGTACTGGCGCCCAGCCTCGCGCTGGATACCATTATCGGAAATGAAGCCCTGAGATCTCCGGCAAACTGGCTCATCCCTCCTCTCGCCGGTGTCGGCACCGTCGCATTAGGCATCCTTGTGGCCCGCATATTCTCCAAGGGCCTGCCCGGTACCAACCCCAGGGTACGAAAGACATTCGTCTTCACCACATCGGTACAAAACTATGCCTATATCCCGCTGCCACTTTGCCTGGTCTTGTTTGGAAAGGAAACCGTCGGCGTGCTTTTCGCACTGGTGCTCGGAGTGGAGCTCTCCTTCTGGAGCATTGCTCTCTGGCAGCTAACCCGCGGAACAGAGGCAAGAAGCTGGCGGCAGACGATCAACCCCCAGGTCGTCGCCATCCCGAGCGCAATGCTCCTGAATGCCATCGGCGCGGAGCATTGGATTCCCGCCGCCATTGACTCGACTTTTCACCTCCTCGGCGTTTGCGCAGTGCCGCTGGGTTTGCTCATGAGCGGAGCTCTAGTCGCAGATCACATCAACTTCTCCGCCCTCAAGAAAGGTTCCCGCACGATCCTGCTCGCCACCGTGGCGCGAGTCGTAACCCTGCCAGTGCTTATACTGGCGATCACAGCGCTGGTTCCGTTTGACCCCAACCTGAAAGCAATACTCGTTCTCCAGGCAGCCATGCCTGCAGCCATCTTCCCGATCGTTGTCACGAAAGTTCACGATGGCGATGTCCCCACCGCCCTGCAGGTTGTGCTTGGGACCTCATTGATCGGTCTCTTTGCGATCCCCCTGTGGATCGGCTTCGGCCTCCATTGGGTGCGAGGATACTAAAGATCGCTCGCCAAGCCAAAAAACCGCGGTGTCAGGTGCGTCTCCCAAGATGCCACCGCTGCGATAAAGCCCGGCGCAGGCGCAAACAGCGAAAGACAGACCTCCCGGTCGCAATAAGTCCCTCGGACACTATCCCCTTCCATCTCGATCCTGGCGTCCCTGAGGCCATGATAAATCCCGTCCCCGGAGAGCTTAACCGTAGCCTCCTTGCAAACCCAATATTTTAAGAAGACCCTCTCGCTATCGGCATGGTTCATAACAGCTGCCAGCTCTTCTTTATGAAAAAACTTGGCGGCCAGATCGCCCGCCTTCACTTTCCGATCCCTGGATTCCACATCAAGCCCAACTGGTTGATGTGACACACCTAACAGGATTTGATCCCGTGTATGCGATAGGTTGAATTGCGGCCCTTCCGCGAGGAATGGCTTCCCCCGGCCTGCTCGTTCAAATGCCAGCAACGAGGGCAAAACCCCGGTGTAGCGCCCTAAAATCCGCCGAACTCCGATGCGGGAGCTGAGTTCATGCTGCCTCGCTAACGCGTTGTTAATAGCCTCGCATCGCTGCAATTCCTCCTCGGGGAGATCTCGATTATTCCGAAGATTAGGAAAAATTCTCCAAACATCCACGTGGCCATCCAATACTGGCAAGGGGCCGGGCATCTCATTCCATGCGGCTATTTGGATGTTTTCCATTTTCGAATAGTTATTTTTCTTGCACTGGACAAACCAGCTAATTAAGGCACTTTCCCCTTATGGCAATATCTCAACTCAGCACTTCGGTTCTTAAGAACATCCTGAAGCTGACGGAGCAGCGGGAGTCCCTGCTCGGTGAAATCGCAAAAATCGAAAGCCAGATCGAGTCCCTCTACGCTGGCGGAGTTGTCGCAGCGAAAGCCCCTCGCGGTCGCGGCGCAAGCACCAAGGCCGCCAAGGCCATCGGCAGCAAGTCTTCCGGTCGTCGCGGCGCTCTCAAGGAGGCCATCCTCGCCGCCCTGAAGGCTTCCGGCGACAAGGGCATCAGCGTCAAGGAACTCTCGGAAAAGCTCGGCGTCAAGGCCCAGAACGTCCATGTCTGGTTCAGCAGCACCGGTCGCAAGCTCGGCACGATCCAGAAGCTGTCCGCCGGCCGCTACCGCCTGAAGGCCTAGTTCGAGAGTCCCCTTCACATTACATTCCCAACCGAGGCGGTGGTGCGAAAGCCCTCCGCCTCTTTTCTTTCAAAAAAAGCCAGGGCATCGGCTATACCGTCCGCGTAATTCCGGTCTGCGACATAGCCTCCCGAGAGACGCACCCGATGCTTCACCGCTTCGATCGCATTGGCAGGGCAGGCCGTGTGTCTGGCATGCCTCCCGTCCAGCATCGGGATGTCGTTGTAATGATCACCTGCCGCAAGCACCCTTGCCGGGTCCATACCTTCCAGTCGGCAAAGCTCTCCCAGCGCAGACCCTTTGTGATAATCGCGATGACAAAAGCGCAGGTAAACCGTGTTTCGCTGATAGGAAAAGTCAACAAAGTCTGCGGAGAGCAGATCAACCTCCTTCAGAAATGTCTCCATCAACTCTTCCGTCCTGGTGACGAAACCGACCAGTCTTCCCTCTTCCCAGATCATTTCGATGCCCCCGATTTTCTCCGCCCGGGCGGCGATCAGTGTATAAAGCTCCTCCGCCAACGAATAGAGCTCTTCATGGCGCTGGCGACAGGTTTCATTCCAGTGCCCGTGAGCCTCCCATTGCCCATCCGCCAGCCGCCGATATACCTCCCGCTCGCAGGTCAGCAGAAAGTCCGGCATGACCGGCGGATCAAATCGCCGCAATCCCTGGACGGCATGCTCCACACTGCGCCCGGTATTGATGGCCCAAAGGCCGCCTCCCGCGTGATATTCACGGATCGCCAGGGCAAATTCGGTTGAGCAACGTCCATCGGAATCAAATCCGATCAACGTACCGTCAAAATCTGTGCTCAGGAGTCGGATATTTGGCATGGCGGCGATACAGTAAAAGTGGTTCCCTGTGGTGGCAAGGGCTCGTTGAGCCACACCGTCGGCGCCTGAAGCTTGGCGAACGGTCTCTACCGAGGTAGCATGCTTCCATGAAATCTGCCTACGAACTCGCCATGAGCCGCCTGGAAAAGGAAGCCCCGATTCAGAAACTCTCCGACGACCAAAAGCGGCAGATCGCCGAGATCGACTCTGAAATCAATGCCAAGATCGCCGAAAAAAAGGTATTTTTGGAGGGAGAAATCATAAAGTCGGCCGGGGATTCCCTCGCCCAGGACGAACTCCGACGTCAACTTGCCTCCGAACTTGCCCGCCTCGAGGAAAAGCGGGAAGAACGCAAGGACCGGATTCGGAAGGGATAGCAGATACTTATTTGCCCACGGGTATTGCCTGCATCGCCGCGGGAATCCAGCCAGGTCAAATCGTCGCAGCCCCCTGCAACACAGCCTGTCTTGCAGCGATGCTATTGACTACAACGACCCGCAAAAGGTATTGCCCGACACACAGCCCGGCCCTTCCGTACTCCCGATTTCCCTCGAGAGGCGCATCCGGAAAGCTGGTCGAAACCATGCCCAAAGCAACCTTATTGAGTCTCAGTCTTATTTAAATCCATTGTCTAAAGCAAAGTTCAGAACTCCTTGCCGCAGAACTGAATTGACGAAACCGGATGCAGCGTTACGATGGTTAGCGGTATCCGTCCCTAATCATGCCATACGCCGACAAAGAATACGGCAAAGCGTACTACCGTAAAAAGTACGCCGAAAAGTACCGCTCCAGCCCCAACTTTCGCAAAGCTGAGGCCGCTAGAAAAAGCGAGTGGTATCATCGAGACATCGAAGCCCAACGCGAACGCGTGCGCCTGCAGGTAGCGGCTTGGCGCGCCCGGCACAAAGCTGAGCAGGAAGCGCCCAAGCGCTCCGGCAAAGCTCCAGCCAAAGGCGCCAAACGCCCGGCTCCCGCCCGACCCACCCGCCCTGTTGCCAAGCCAGCAGCCAAACCGGCTCTCCGGAAGCCGCTGCGCCCGGCCGCCAAGGCACCGGTGAAGGGAAAAGCCAAGACAGCACCCGTCCGCAAGCCAGCCAAGGCTCAGCCAAAAGCTAAAGCGAAGCCCGTCGCCCGCCGCAAGGCAGCCCCGGCTCCCGCCCGCAAGAAGGCCAAGGCCCCGGTCCGCGGAAAGAAGCGCTAGTCTTTCCCCACGTATATTTTCCGTTCGCCATGGCAACTCCCCCGGAGTTGCTATGGCAGGCGGATGTCGCTCAGCCTGGATATCTCGGGGTCAAATTCCAGAAACTCGACTGACCCAAATCCAAACGCTGCGGCAACCAAGCTCCCCGGAAATGATTCTACCTTGTTTCGGTAGTCTCTGACGTTTCCATTGTAGAATCGCCGCGCAGCCTGAATACGATTTTCCGTCTCCACGAGTTCATTCTGGAGGCGAGAAAACGCGTGATCGGCCTTTAGCCCGGGATAAGACTCCGCCACGGCGAGAAGCCCTCCCAAGGCCGATGAGAGTCTCCTCTCGTCCACGGCCCGTTGATCGACAGTGCCATGCGGAGCCATGCACTCGGCCCTCAATCTGACGACAGTCTCCAGAACGTCCCGCTCGTGACGGGCATAGCTCCGCACGACTTCCACCATGTTGGGAATGAGATCGTATCGCCTCTTTAGCTCCGTATCGATGTCGCTCCATGCCTCGGCCATGTGATTTCGCAGGACGATGAGGCCATTGTATTGGCCCAGTCCATAAAGAGCGCCTATCACGAAAACCGCTCCGATAATCCAATATATGATCGAGAAATTCATGCGCGGATTTCGTTCAAATGAGCAGGCCAAAGGTGCCGGAAACGCGTGAGGAGCGCGAGATTCCCCGCCACTTCAAGCCTTTGCAGGCCGTATTCCTTGATGAAGGCCATCTCATATCCTTCGATCTCAATATCCACACCGGAGCACCGCAAAAGAAACTCAATCGCGGCAGGGTGACACACATCGTAGGCGAACCGTTTATCCCGAGACCGGACACAATATTCGCGAGAGAACTCCGCCGATTCAAAATCGATATCATCATACCCGAACGCCTGTGCAATTTTGGAAAAAAAACCTTCAGGCCGTATGGTCATCTCAGGCACAGGTCCAGGCACTGCGGTCAGAAAAACACTGAGATAATGATGATGCACAGTGCGGCCGCCCTTGGAACTCCTGGAGCTTGTTTCGTAATGGTACTCGAAAGCAGTCACGGGTAGCCCGTCGTACATCCCGGTAAAGATGTGCTGCGCATATCGATTTTCCCCTTGGTCAAGGAGGTTCAGAAACGAGTATCTCTCCGCCAGACTGCGATCCCGATCCGGGGAGTAGGTCAACCCCAACTCTCCAGCCAAAGTACGGAAGGCTTCTCGCCGCCGCGCCTCCAGCCACCCTGCGACAATCCAGCTCACGAGGAAAATCACCACGATGGTCATGACGATGAGACTGATGCCGTTGCTGTCCATGCTGAAACTCCAAGCCAGTCAGGTCCCAGGAAACAAGTCGAGCCACAATGACGCGCGGGAAATTATGAGATTTTTCGCAATCTTCCGCTTGTCAACTCGCGCACTTCTCCCTAGATTCAGCCCTCCCTTCCCAGGGGCTGGGTAGCTCAGTCGGTAGAGCAGAGGACTGAAAATCCTCGTGTCGGGGGTTCGATTCCCTCCCCAGCCACCACTTTACTGATAATGGAGCTAAAAGGCTCCATGTTGTCCTGAAAAGCGGAATCACAGCCGTCCGAGGCCACTTTTGTGCCACACGAGCTGATGGTACGTGAAGGAGCTGCTTTTCTTGCAGAATTCCCCCGATTCCTGACCGCAGGCCATGTTCCAACTTCCGCACGAAGGTGACCATACGGCCCTTTTCGTTTGCTCGCGATCCAGAGGCCGCAACACGCGCGATCCAGACCGCCGCTTTGAAAGGAACAATCAATCTGCGCGAGCTAACCTGTCTCTGGAAGACAGCTCCCGGAAAAGCGCTGTCCCATAAGGACAGCAACAAATTTTGAAGCCCCCTCCTCAGTGTTAAGAATCCTCACCAGACTCCGCAACTGCACAATGGCGTAAAATCTTGCAGAACCGAATGCTAATATTTCCTCAACCTTGGCGCCTATTCCCTCGTGCACCATGCTTGGCGTCCCAAGCCGGAGCGCTTTGTGAGATGAACGAACACGAAATCGGAACGTTTTCGATCTGTGACGCACGTCCCAGGAGAACAGAACACTTTTGACGAAACCACCTAAAGGTCGGGACTAGCTGGACGATTTTCGGGCGGGTGCGTACCGCCAATCCTTCATATGTTTCCTGTCTTGATAGGTGCGCTCCTGCCTGAAGGAAGGCATTTCGGTTCAACACCGCAACAATGAACAGCCTTTTTATAAAGCTTCAACAACTCCGCCCTTATAGATTCGCGAATGGGAGGCTCGTTTTTCGGGATATCCTCTCCGTTGAGCAATTCATACCTCCCGACTTTCTTATTCTGCTCGCAGTGCCAAATCATCCACTTCTCCGCGGTCCCAACCTCCGGATGTGAACCAGGAATGTGAACGGCAAGGAAGACGACTCTCGCTGATTCAATGAATGCAGGATCATTCCGTCCGCCGAAAATACATGTTGCAGTTTTTCCGCGTTTCTTCAGGTGGGTGCTTAATCTTCCGAAAGGCGAGTCTACGCCTGTTTTTGAGGAAGTCCCGGTGCGGCCAATATATATTCTAGGGTCATGATCTTTCGCGATAAGGATAAGGGCATAAACGCACGGACCGCTTTTCCGAGACAGACCACCTGAAGAAAGATAGGCCTCAAGCATCTTTGCATTTTAGCTTGGAGTAACTGTGAATTCCCAGAAAGCAGTCTTCGTTTTTTTTAAGGCATGGCGTCTGGGCTGCACCGCGATCCTCAGCAGGATCGCCAGAAGCAGATGAAGCGAGCCGACATAGCCGCGTTATGGCCGTGTCGATTACTCGCTTATCCATCAACGCAGAGAGACGTGGAAGCGGCAGTGGATAATCAGTACCCTCAGACGTGGAACGAGTTCGCAGCCGATGGCGATCACCGAGGCCCACTCCCGCTTTAGCTCCGCCGGTTTGCAGCCCACAGCGCGGAGTATCTGTTCCCATTTGCGCTGACTCGCGCCCTGTGGGAGGCGATCGCCCCCCATCCCGAGCCTGGCGCCCCTTGATGGGGCCACCACGGCCGTCCCAGAGATTATTGGTGGCTAGGCAGGCTGGCGATTCGCAGGATCCAAGTTGGTTGCTCTCGCGTGAGATTCGAGGTTATGCCCCTCTGCGGAGGGGAGCCGTAAAAAAACAGATCCTCATTCTACATCTGGGGCCGAGGGATCAGGATGAGCCGGTTTTTCTCGCTGGGCACTCTGGAGGATTTTTAGTGCGTCAAGAAACCACCAAAAGTGAGCGACTGCAGGAGGTGATCCGCCGAGCGCGAGCCCATCCCGAGGCCAACGCTCATCGCCCATATCGAGCGGCGTTTCGCACACAGGCTCCGAGTCGGAGCAAAAAAAAGCCCGCAGAACAAGGATTCCTGCGGGTTTGGAAAGTGCAGCCGTAGGGATTCGAACCCCAAACCTTCTGATCCGTAGTCAGATGCTCTATCCAATTGAGCTACGGCTGCTTTAAGGGAGGGAAAGTAAAGCGAGGTTTCCGCCACACGTCAAATGGGAAATTTCGAGAAATCTCCCATTTTTGTACCCGCTCTCCGCCAGAGTTGCGCGCTTCTACTCGTAGCGGAGCGCTTTTACGGGGTCGAGGCGGGCGGCGAAATAGGCGGGAATGAGTGCGGCCAGCGAACAAATGATGAAGGCGCTGGTACAGATGATTGCGACGTCGGAGGGAACGATTTCCGCCGGGATCTCGCTGAACTGGTAGACGGAACGCGGAAAGACCTCTATGTGGAAGACATTGGCGAGGAAGTCGCTGACCTGATTGCGGTATTGCACAAGGGAAATGCCAGTGATGAGGCCGACGATCGTGCCGAAGAGGCCCACCACGACGCCCTGGGCCATAAAGACGCCCACAATCTGCATGGTCTGGGCGCCGAGGGCTTTCATGATGCCGATCTCGCGTGTCTTTTGCACGGTCACGGTGATGAGGGTATTCATGATGCCAAAGGCGGCAACGAGGACGATGAAGAGCAGGATGAAGAACATGACGTTCCGTTCCATCTTGATGGCGTCGAATATCTGCTTGTTCATGTCGATCCAGGTCATCGCCGTATCCGGGTATTTGAGGATTCCCTGAATCTCCTCCTTCACGGCATCGGCGCGGTAACGGTCGGTGGTGCGGATGGCGAGACCATGGATGTCGCCGCCGAGATCATAGACCTCCTGGGCGACGTAGAGCGGCACGAGCATGAAGTCGCTATCGTAAAGATAGCGCCCACTCTCAAAGATGCCTGTAACGGTAAGCTCTCGGGGCAGGATCATCTGCTTGAGCGCGGCGGCGTCGGATTTGTTGCCTTCCTTCTGAATGCGGTCGAGCTCGTTGAAGATCTGGCTGACGTTGCCGGGCGAGTAGAGGGTGATCTTGTCCCCCACCCGTGCATGCAGGAGGGCGGCCAGCTCGGAGCCGAGTATCACCTTGTCCCCATCGAGATCGAGATCGCCCTGGACAATGAACTGCTTCAACTCCGTGACCTTTTCCTCGGCCTCGGGATCGATGCCGCGGATCTTCGGTGCGACGCGGATGTTCTCGTGTTCCACCAGGACGGGACCCTGGACGAAGGGCGCAGCTGCGACGACGTCCTTGAGCTTGAGAATCTTGTCCTGAAGCTCCTCCCAGTTTGTCAGCGGACTGTCCATGCGGGAAACGACCACGTGGGCGTCGAAGCCGACGACCTTGCGCTCGAGTTCCCGCTCAAAGCCGGTCATGACGCTGATGACGAGGATGAGCACCATCACGCCGAGGGTGACACCCAGGATCGAGATGAGCGTGATGATGGAGAGAAACGTGCGCTTTGGCCGCAGGTAGCGGAGCGCGAGGAAAAGGCTGAAACTGCGTTGGATCATGGATGATTAGCGGTGCCGGAACTGCGTAAGGCTCTTCAGCCGTCGGTAGATCGACAGGGATTCCCTCCCTTCGGACCCCGGCGACTCGTGGAGACGCGGAATGTACAGGAATGCGACGATGTTGATAACGAGGAGGGCCAGAAAGTAAATACTGTGCCGCTTCCAGTGAAAAACGCCCGTGACGGCCTCGTAGGTGCCGATCATGTCGAGGGTGAGGCCCCACATGACGGGCGCAGCGCCCAGCCCGAGGCTGGTGATGACGGTGAAGAGGGCAAAAAAGTGATTCCGCCCCATCTCGGGCATGGTCGCCATGGTGATGCGGGCATTGGCGAGGTTGAAATTTGCCGACGCGATGCCGGAGAAGACATTAAGGGTCGCGATAAGCGACATGGAGGTCGGAACGACGCTGGCGGCAGCGAGGAACCAGAGGAAGATCACAGCGGAAAACATCGCCGTGGCGAATCGCATGAGCGGCTTGCTCCCGGTCTGGTCGACGATTTTTCCGCTGAATGGCAGCGCGATGAGCGCCCCGACAAAGGAAAAGGCCGAGATGTACATCACCGAGGATACATCGAAATGCCCCACCTCCCGCAGGTACTCGACGGTAAAGACGCCGAGGCTGCCCACGACCGACATGAAGAGGAGGTTGAAAATGATCAGCTCGCGAAAGGGCGGATAGGAGAGCATCGCGCGCCACGGCACCTTTTGCGAATTGCGCGACTTTTTCTCGCTCGGAGGCACCTCGGGGATGCGACGCAGCACGAACAGGCTCGCCGTGGCGGAGAAGGCGCTCAGAAGAAATACGAGGCAATACTCCCAGGGATCGACCTTTCCCGCCATGAGCACCGCCGAGGCGATGAGCGAGAGAAGCGCTCCCACATACATGAAGAGCTGGTCGACCGAGAGAAACCGTCCCCTCACAGGCTCGGGCACGATCTCCGTGATCCACGGCATCCATGCCGCCGAGGAGATACCCCGGAGCAGGTTGAAAAAGAACAGTGCCGCCATGAGCACGACGATCTTCGACGTACCATCGAGGAAGACGAGCAGAGGCACGAAGGCCATGAGGAAGATGAAGAACGTCCTCGCCCCCCAGCCGGCCAGCACGAACTGACGGTAACCATAACGGTCGAGATGCTGCGCGGCCGGGAGCTGAAAGACGGTCATCAGCGGCGTAAAGGACGCGATGATGCCGAGCACGGTAGAGGAAGCGCCGAGTGACTTCGCGAAAACGATCACCGGCGCCCCGAGGACGATCTGGAAGGAAAACGCATTGAAGAGCTGGAACCAATGCGCGCTAACCGGCCCCGGCGACGACAAAAAGCCGCCGCCGTGCTTCTGACCGCTCCCTGGGTCATTCGCCGAAGCCGGCTGCTCTACATTCAACTCTCGCGTACCCGCATGTGCGGGAAGAGGATGACGTCGCGGATGCTCTCCGCTCCGGTCAGCATCATGACCAGCCGGTCGATGCCGATGCCGACGCCTCCTGCGGGCGGCATGCCGTACTCCAGCGCACCGAGGAAGTCCTCGTCGAGCTTCTGGGTTTCCCCGCCGCTCTGGTGCTCCAGGCGTTGACGCTGGATGTCCGGGTCGTTCAGCTCGGAGTAACCGGGCGAGATTTCCTGCCCGTTGATCACGAGTTCGTAGACATCGACGACGCTGTCGTCCTCGGCGTTTTGGTTGGCCAGGGGGACGAGCTCCTTCGGGCAATGGGTGACGAAAAGCGGGTTGATCGACTTTTCCTCCACCAGCTTCTCAAAGACATGCTGGGTGAGTTCGAAGTCCTCGGTGCAATGCTGGATGTCGAGGCCGAGCTCGACGCACTTGGCGCGCTTCGCCTCGGAGGAAAGCTCGTACCACTCGGGCACGACGCCCTTGATGAGGTCGGAGTACCGGGCGCGCTTCCAGGGGCGGGACAGGTCAATGGTCTTGGTGACATTGCCCTCGGCGTCCTTGTGCTCGATCTGGAGGGTACCTCGCACGGACTGAGCGAGGTGGCAGATCATCTCCTCCACCAGCTCGGACATGCTCTCGAAGTCGGAGAAGGCCCAGTAGACCTCCAGCATGGTGAACTCCGGATTGTGGCGGCGCGAAATGCCTTCGTTGCGGAAGTTGCGGTTCAGCTCGAACACCTTCGGGAACCCGCCGACGAGAAGACGCTTCAGGTACAGCTCCGGCGCGATGCGGAGGAAGAGGTCCATGCTGAGCGCATTGTGATGCGTCTTGAAAGGCGCGGCGGCGGCTCCGCCCGCGACGGCCTGCATCATGGGCGTCTCGACCTCGAGAAACCCGCGTTCATCGAGGAAGCGACGGATTTCGCGGACGATGGCGATACGCTGGAGAAAAACCTCGCGCGACTCGGGGTTGGAGATGAGATCGAGGTAGCGCTGGCGGTACTTGATTTCGGCGTCCTGCACGCCGTGCCACTTGTCGGGCAGCGGACGCAGCGCCTTGGAGAGCACGGTCAGGGTCTTGACCCGGATCGACGGCTCGCCGGTCTTGGTCGTGAAATACTCGCCCTCGACCCCCATCCAGTCGCCGATGTCGAGTTGCTGAAAGGTCGCGAAGGCATCCTCTCCGATCTCCTTGGCATGGAGAAAGAGCTGCATGCGGCCCGTGATGTCGGAAAGGTCGAGGAAGCGGCTCTTGCCCATGTCGCGGTGGGCGGTGATGCGCCCGGCAGCGCGCACGGTTTTCCCCTCGGCGAAGGCGTTGCGCACATCCGAGATACTGCCATCCGTGGGAAAGCGGCCCCCAAAGGGGCGGACGCCCTTGGCACGAAGGGCGTCGAGCTTTTGCCGGCGCACGGCCAGCAAGTCACTAATCGGTTCCATCGGGTGACATTATCGGGGACGCGCTTTCTTGGCAATCCCCTGCCCTTTTTCCTCTAGCGGCTCCGCTTGCGGGGAGTCGGAGTGGATGCAGGTTCCGGCTTCGGCGGGCTACCCCAGAGCAGCGAGGACGGGCGCTGTTTTATCGAGGAGGAAAAGTCCTCCAAATTGTCCATCGTGGCTGAGAGGCTTCTCAGGGTGGAGCGGATATCCTCGGGCTTGAGATTGGAGAGAACCTTCTGCAGCTCCTTATTGGATTCCTCCAGCCCACTCATCAGGGAGCGAGCATCGGCGCTCAGGTCACCGAGCTTTGCCTCCTGGATGGCCTGATCGATCTGGGTAAGGAGCTTCTGAAGGTTCTGGCTCACCTGATCAATCTGCGCGTCGGTGAGCGCCTTGTTCAGGTTCTGCAGGAGATCCTTGAGACCATTCTGGATTTCGCCCAGGTTGAGTTGCTCGACATCGCGCATGATCTTGTTCATCGAGTCGAGGATGTCGGTCAGTTCGCCCGGAGCGGACGGGATGTAGTAGAACTCGGGCGTCCAGTGGAAAGGCAGGAGGGGATACTGGCTCGGATCGTCGACGTAGTTGATCTCGAGGTAATTCAGCCCGGTAATGCCCAGCGGCTCAATGCGAACGCGCATGCCCCGGGAGATCCCTTTTTCGAGGACGGGCTGGAGATTTTCATGAAACATGCCCGGGAAGATCTCCTTGTCGACCTCCATACGGATGATGACATAGTTCTCCTTATTACTCATGTCCTTCTGCGGATAGGTATTGAAGCTGAAGCCGAGCCAGCTCACCTGCCCGATCTGGACACCGCGAAACTTCACCGGAGAGCCGACATCGATGCCCTGCACGGTCCCCTTCTCATAGGTCTCGAAGGTGATCTTGCGCTTGAAAAACTGACCGGCGCCGAACACCACCAGGCCCACGACCAGAATGGCGATGGCTAGGAGAATGAAGATACCGATCCGAAAATAGTTGGCTGGTTTGGGCATGGCTTTTCTAGGTGGGATGGACTTCCCGCTTCATGAACTCACGAATCCACTCGTGCTGTGACTTGTCGCGCAACTCCTCGGGCGACCCGATCTCGGCGATTCCCTTGATCTCCTTGTCCAGCATCACCACGCGGTCGGCCACGGTGTAAATGCTGGGCAGTTCGTGCGTCACGATCACAAAGGTGATGCCGAGGCTCTCGTTGAGCCGCAGGATGAGCTGGTCGAGTTCCGCCGAGGTGATGGGATCGAGGCCTGCCGAGGGTTCGTCGAGGAAAAGCACCTGAGGGTCGAGCGCCATGGCTCGGGCGATGGCGGCGCGCTTCTGCATGCCGCCGCTGACCTCCGAAGGCAGGCTGCGGGTGAAAGCCTCCAGCCCGACGAGGCTGAGTTTCATCTTTGCGATCAGGGCCATCGCATCCGAGGGCAGATCGGTAAACTCCTCCAGGGGCAGGCGGACGTTTTCCGACAAGGTGAGCGAACCAAAGAGCGCCCCGCTTTGATAGGTGATGCCGATGGATCGCAGAATGGATTGTAATTCCTCGCCCTCGGCATTGACGATGCTCTTGCCATTGATCAGCACGTCACCCTTTGGCGGATGATAGAGGCCGATCATGTGCTTGAGGAGCGTGCTCTTGCCGCAACCTGAGCCGCCGAGGATGACGACGATCTCCGACCTCTGGACGTCGAACGACACGCCCTCGAGGATGACATTGTCCTCGTAGCCGGCGGTGAGGTCTTTGACTTCGATGATCGCGTCACTCATCTCAGAAATTCAGCACGTAGAAGATCACCGCAAAGATCGCGTCGGTGATCACGATGAGGACGATGCCGCTCACCACGGCGCGTGTCGTCGAGTCACCCACGGCGGTTGCGCCCGACTTGGTCTGCAATCCCCGCAGACATCCGATGCCCGCCACGAGAACGCCGAAGATCACCGATTTGATCAACCCGGAGAGGATGTCGTTGATCTCCACATTGGCTGTCACCTGGCGGTACAGGGCGGCGAAGGGAAAACCGAAGGACATCATGACGATGAAGCCGCCGAGGAGGCCCATGAGATTCGCGTAAATGCTCAGCAGTGGCGTGGCAATGATGCCTGCGATCATGCGCGGCGCGACGAGGAAGCGCGCATCGTCGATGCCCATCGTCTTGAGGGCATTGAGTTCCTCGTTGACCTTCATCGTGCCGATCTCGGCGGCAAAGGCCGAGCCGGAGCGCCCGGCCAGCAGGATCGCCGTCATGATCGCACCCAGCTCACGGAACATCGCCAGCGCGACGAGGTTAATCACGAAAATATCGACGCCGAATTGCTTGAGCGGGATGGCGGATTGGAACGCCATGATCAGCCCCATGAGAAAGCCAATCATTCCGACGATGCCCACGGCATTGACCCCAGCCTTTTCGAAAACACGCCACATGTCACCCCACCGAACGAGCGAGGGCCGGAAAAGCGTCTGTACGGAAACGACCGACATGCGCCCGAGAAAGACGACTTGTTCGTAAAGATCGCGGCCAAACTCCGCCCCTCCCATCCCGAGCTTCTCGATCGCCGAGATCTTGCGCGGCGGGTCGACAGGCCGGTCAAAGCTGTCGGAGGAAAACTGGTCGAGGAGCTTCTGAAACTCCGGGGCGAGATTGTCGATGGAGGCCTTGGTCTGGCGCGAAAGGGCAAAGAGCAGCGCAATGCCCGCCCCGTCGCAATACGTCAACCCCGAGGCGTCGATCGACATCACCGCGTCGCGCTTTTTGCGGGAGCGCTGAAAGATCGTGCGCCAGAGCTGGGCCGAGCCTTCCGCATCGAGACGACCGGAAAGATGCACGACGCCACCTTCCTGGCGGTAGCTGGCTTCTTCCTGGGTCTCGGCGGGCATCCGGCCAGTATGACCAAAAATCGCCATCCGTCGAGGCGTTCGGCACTGAGGGCTGGATCAGGGAATCTGCACCCACACCGTCGTGGAGACCGGACCATGGGTCAGGTCGTTCGGCAATGCCTCCTCGTGAAAGCGGTCGCAACCCTGCCGCCGCGCCATGCTGCGGAGGTCGCGGACCTGCAATTCCGAGGCATTCGTGGAGAGCAAAATCCAGCCCCCCGGGGTTCCCACCTCCAGCGCGAGGGAGAGGAGCTTTTCCATATCCCGCTCGACACGGAAGGGGCGTCCCTTCGCTCCCCGGGCAAAGGTCGGCGGATCGAGGATAATGGCATCGTATTTCTCCCCGCGACGAATCAGCCGGGGCAGGACATCGAGCACATCGTCGGCAATAAAGCGATGCCCCTCCGGCGCGATGCCATTGAGCTCCAAATTGCGCCGACCGCGCGCGAGGGCGATCTTGGCAAGGTCAACACTAAGCGTCTCTGCTCCGACGCTGGCGGCGGCGATGGAAAAGGCGCAGGTGTAGGAAAAGGTATTGAGCACGCGGCGTGGGCGCAGGCCGAGGAGATACTTCCGGTTCTGCCGTTGGTCGATGAAGAGCCCGCACGAGTAGCCCGCGAGGAAGTCCACCTCGTAGCGCAGCCCGAGCTCCTGCACCGTCAGCACGGAATCCAGCTCGTCGCCCCGCAGCGGACGCGGCTTGTCGGTTTCGCCGGGGCCGATGACGAGCTGGCGCTCGTAAATGCGGTCGAGGGCGATACCCGCGCGTGTCGTCCAGGCATCAAGGCGGTCGATCAGCTCGGGCCGCACCTCGCGTTCCCGATGGGAGATGATCGCCCCGGGGCCGAAGCGCTCAATGCGCAGCCCCTCGGCGGAGGCAATGCGGCAAACCGTGGTCCCCTCTCCCTCCAGCTCGGCGACGTACTCGGGCGGCGTCCAGATCATTCCGTGACGGGCGGGAGCGGGGGCATCGGGCAGTCGAGGGAGTCCGCGATCGCGCGCAGGAGTTCGTATTGCTGGGTATCGACGACTCCATCGTGCTTCACCACCTCGCGGCAAGCGGCGAGGATCGTGCGCTTCACCTGCGGCGCGGCCTGGGCGGTCTCGTCGAGGGCGGCGTCGACGCGGTTGAGGTCGCAGCCGTCCACCCGTGTCATGGGATAGGATGAGGCATTGATCATGAGCTGCTGCGCACCGGCCTGGAAGGCCGCATCGCGCTGCGCCGGGTCCGGGTGGTCGATGTAGGCCAGTGCGGAAAGCAGCGTCTGCACCGAGGGCAGGAGCGGAATGATCGTGCGGTATTTCACCGACGCGCCGGTCTGGCGGGTGAAGTACAGATCAAGGTGGCGCAGGAGGGTCTTTTGCAGGGCGAACTCAAAGAGATGCACCGCCTGATCGGCGGCGATGAGCTTGTGGACATTGTCGCGGAAGGTCGCGTACTGATCCGGCGAAAGCTGGCGCAGTGTCGGCACGACGAGGTCGATGAGCGGGAGACGCTGCGGGAGCGGGATTTCGCTCCGGCGGTTGTAGAGCCCCATAACCTCGCGGCGCATGGCGTCGTCCACCCCGATGCTGGCAAGCTGCGCCTCGCGGTAATCCGCCCTCTCATCGAGCAGCATGGCGTAGACAAAGGCAATGGCTCCGTGCAGATCGCGCACATTGGAGAGGGCAAAGTCCGGCACGCTGGCGAGAAGGGCAGCAGCGCCGGCGAGAGTACGCTCCAGAGTTTCCGCCGTGGTGACGGGCTGCGTGGGCAGCGGTGGAGGTTGAGTAGCGGCGGACGAACGCTGGATGCTCGGGGCCGGCGGCCTGTCGAGCTCGGCGGGCGGCTCGAAATTCGGCGCGATGGCGCGGATGCGGTCCTCCAGCGGCGGATGCGTGTCAAAGAAGCTGAACGTCCTCGCCGCCAATCCATCGCCAAAGTACAGGTGGCTCGCCTCCTCCGCGTGCGGACTCGACAGCCGGGACTCGAATTTCCCGATCTTCCACAAGGCTCCCGCGATGCCATCCGGATTGCGAGTGTATTGCACCGCCGAGGCGTCGGCCAGAAACTCGCGCTGCCTGCTCACCGCGGCCTTGATGAGGTTGCCAAAGAACACGCCGATATAGCCGATGATGTAGACAGCCAGCCCGATGAGAAAGACCGCCACCGTGAGCGCCATGCCGTTCTTGCGGTCCCCGTCATTCGAGCTCCCCCCATCATCCACGCGGATGTAGGCAAAGATGCGCATGACGAAGGCGCCGATGAGCGCAACGCAAAGGATGCCATTGAGCAACCCGATCAGCCGCACGTTGAGCTTCATGTCCCCGTGCAGGATGTGGCTGAACTCATGGGCGATCACGCCCTGGAGCTCGTCGCGGCTCAGTTTGTCGATACAGCCTCGCGTCACACCGATGGCCGTGTCGCCCGGTCCATGGCCGGCGGCGAAGGCATTGATCGTATTGTCATTCAGCACGTAGACCTCGGGCACCGGAACCCCGGAGGCCAGCGACATTTCCTCCACCACGTTGAGGAGCTTTTTCTCCTGAGGGTCGGTGGTGTTGGGAGTGACAGGTTCTCCGCCCAGCATCGCGGCCACGACCCGCCCGCCCTGCGCGAGCTCGGCGATCTTGGTCAGGCTGCCGATGGCCACCACGGCGATCGTGCCGAGCGTGACGTAACCCAGGAGCTGCGGGTCGTTCCACGGAATCCCCGCGATCTGCGAAACCGCCACCACGATCAGCGCGATCAGGCAGACGATGGCCAGGATGAAATAGAATACGAGCAAGCCGGTCCTTTTCTGGGCGGCAGCCTGACGATCAAAGAAATCCATGCGACGAGGCGTTACTGTTGGGCGTTTTTCTTGAGAAAGGCGAGGATGCGCTCCCTCACCGTATCGCCATCCGGCCCGAGCCATACCACAGAACCCTCGACCGGCATGGTGCCAATCTCGATGGAGGGGACCCGCTTCGTCACGGACTCGACCAGATCAGCAGGGAGACGCGGATCGAGCGCTCCGTACAATAGAAGCACCGGGACGGTGATTTTCTCGTAAGGATAATCCGGCAGGTTGCGGATCTGGAGGATGTCGTTGCGGGTGCCGGTTTCGCGAGGCGTCAAGGGAGCGAAGGAAGCCACCAGCCTCTGGAACCACTCGAGCTGATCCGCGTTGGCCAGCACACCATCGACGATACGGGCATGCTGATCGACCGTGCCGGAGCTGGTCATCACCTCCATGTCATTGAGCAGGCTGCGAGGATCGCGCACCGCCTTTTCCACCGCGATCCAACTCCCGACGTCACCCGTGAGGCCGTTCAGGATTCCCGAGGCCAGCGGCGGCAGTTCCTCCTTCTTCCAAGCCGTCCAGCGGCGCAAGACCGGGGAGACAAGAACAAGCCCGGAAACGCGGTTGGGATACTTCAGGGCAAACTCGATCGCTGCGGGAGCGCCTTCTGCCACGCCGAGAAGCGTGACTTTGCTTACATCCAGCGTATCCAGCAGCGCGACCATGATGTCGGCCTGCTGGACAGGCAGCAATCCCGAGGCGAGCGGTGTACGCAGATATCCGGGACGCGATGGCGCAATGATCTGATATCCCGCATCGTCGAGACCATTGGCCAAAACCAGCGCCTGATCATAACCGCCCGGTGCTCCGTGAAAAACCAATACCGCAGGCCCGTTCCCGCGCGTCACAGCCTCAACATCCCCCCAAGCCGTCTTGATCACCTCGCTGCCCTCATTCAGCTCCGCCAGCTTGTCCGACCGCCACGACGTGAAATACGCCAGCACGCCGCCGATCACCAACAAGGTGACGACGACCAGCAGGAACAACACGCGGCCAATCACGCGAAACGGGGACTTCATCCCGCAAAGTGATGAATCTTGCCCGTCCAGAGGCAAGAAAAACCCGCCAAACCGCCCCCTCCAAGGTCACCAAACCCGCAAAACCCGGGCGAATCGCGCCGGTAGCGCCGGGAATTGGTGGGGGCACACGGATTCGAACCGTGAACCAAGCAGTTATGAGCCGCCTGCTCTGACCGTTGAGCTATACCCCCGTTCACCCGGAACCGGCTATGGCTATGGTAGGCAGAAAATCAATTCCCTGCCAAGTGGTATCGGGAGGCTTTGACGCCAGCCAACCCACAACCATTCAGCACCCAGCGAGGAAAGACACCTCAAATTACTAGACTTTCTTTCCAGGAGAACAACCATCTGAGGGCTGGATTGCAGCTAAGAGCAGGCTCAAAGCCTTAAAAACTTTGCCCTCGTGTTCACCGTCTTTTCGGAAACACATGAGCGCTTTCTAATTCTCATGCCCCCTGCGTCGTTGTAATCTTCCTTATCCATGCAACCTGCCCACAGAAACACACCCCATCCGCACGGGACACTGGAGGCACATTGCTTAGACAACCCGCCCCCTCCGGCAGAGTCAAATTCAACCCTTTCCTTCAACATTAGCCAAGACACATGCCCGATTCTGAATCCATCTATCCATCCAAGGTCGATGCGTGGCTTGCCATATTGCTGATTACAGTTCCATTGCTTGTAATTGGCCTTGGCATCTACCTCGGTGACTTGACCGCTATGATTTTGATTCCCACGGGTCTTCTCATGGCTCTCGGTTTTGCAGCCATCGCGATTCCATGTCGATATACGCTGACCGAAAAGCATCTAACTATTCAATGCGGTATACTGCGAGAAATAATCCAATTACAGAATATCAGAGATGCCGTTCCAAGCAGCGACCCATTGAGCGCCCCAGCCCTTTCACTCCAACGCGTAAAGATTAAACTGGGCAATGGTTTTCGACTGATTTCGCCGCGTGATCGCGAACGCTTTATTCGTGAGATTAAACAGAAGATAGGAAATATCTAGCGAGCATACCCCCATGCCGACGGCAATTCTCGCATTTCCGCAACATCACAGCCTCAGGATGCCAGAAGCCAGAGGGAACAGATCATTGGGGACGGCCGTCAATATTATGATACGCCTGGCGATAGCAGCACTCTTCATCGTCACATTATCAGGATGCATCCCCCTTACTCAGACAGCGATCACACCAAAAGACGGTCGCCTGGGCGGATATGTCGAGAGCGATGGATCTCTTGCGATTAGCTGGAAGACCAGCAACTCCCCGAGGGAATCCGACAAGCCAGAGATTGATATTGAACGCTCATATGCCATCGCCCCAAACGGAAAGAGATATTCCTTGCGATTTGTCTCAAGCGGGCGAGATATCGGGAGTAGCTGTTGGCGAACTGGCTCTCTATGGCTGATTGACCCATCTCACCCGCAATCCCACAACCACTGGCATTCCGGCACATGGAAGATGCGTCTCCAGTTTTTGCCGCCCCATAGCGACCTCCAATTCATAAAGGAAGTGAGAGTGTGGACGTTCTTCTATAACCCAATTATTCATGGTCCGCCAAATTAGCCAACGCACCTCGCCCCCGGCTGTCAGGGCGCGTGCAAAACACGAACGATTCTTTTGCCAATCACACCGATTCCAGAGTAGAGAACAGGCTCTTGACTGCTGATCGTCGACGTTCTGAAGAAGAACATTTCGCGACCGCTCGACTCGTTCGCCCCATTGTATGGGTCATAGCGAAACGCATTGCCTTCACTCGTTACCAATACTCCGCATTCTGACTTCGGGCCAACTTTCCCACTCCCCTTCCAATATGTCTTTACCATCCATCATGGGATTGGCGGCCGTTCTTCTGCTCAGCTTTTTGCTCATGTCGAGCATCGATCGAAAAACGAAACGCAAATTAGCGCACCTCACACGAGACAGACCCTCGCTTGATGATAATGCGTTCTATGACCTGTCCTTCGCTGATTCGGGCATACCACGTGACGTCGTGGCGGGGGTGCGGGCAATTTTTCGGGAAAATATTCCTGCTGATCTCTCTGCTCTGGGTGCGGATGACGACTTTTCAGGAAACTTTCAGGTGATCTGGATGCTGGATTCCATGTCCAGCGTCGAAGTCGTCGTGGGACTGGAGAAGGCTTTCGGCATCACCATTGAGGACAGCGAAGCTGAAAGGGTTACGAGCATCCGCAAAGCCGTTGAACTGGTGTGGAGCAAGCTTCCGACATCGACTCGCGAGCAATCGGCCTGAGACCAGGAGAGAATCCTATCGTTGCGATTGGCATCAGGGATTGGCTTGCTTATCGTCATTGCCTTGAATCACTCGCAATTGGCATCCCGACTTTCGGCACTCCACGCCGTCGCTGACCTGCGGTCAACTCTGCCGAGCGAGACTCTCCCACCAAATTCTCCACACCCTGCACTCTCTCTCATGCGTCACCTTTCCCTCATTTTCACCGTCGGCCTGACCTGCGCATTCCTAGTCGCGTGCAAACCCGCTCCGCAGTCGAATGTCGTTCCAGCCCAGGTGATCGAAGTTGCGACTCCGCTTCACCCCGGGATCGAACTCTACATCAACAATTACGTACTCGGTCCCAATCAGGGCTCCACCACGCAGCCCGATTTCTCTCGGTGGTCGCCTGACGTGAAGACGAAATTTTCCGCAACCACCTCCGAGGAAGGCAAGCCTCCCTACTCCGCCTCGATCGAATACCTCGGGCGCAAACCTGATGGCGACTTGTATAATGTCACGATCTCCTTCCCCATCGCGGGAACAACCAAGACTCTTTCTCGCGAGCTCGTTTATCCGGGCGGCGACGTGGAGCTATTGCGCGACACCGAGTACCGCATCGGCATCCGCCCGAAGACGGCGGAGTGACGCCTCGCGAATCGGTGGGTCCTAAGCACAGGATTGCCGGGGACGGGCCGCAACCATAGTCTGCTTCCCAGAGACAAAACCTCCTGAAACTGCCGGTTCCCATGCGTACCACACTGCTCGCATTCCTTCTTCTTACTCCCCTTGCGGCCTTCGCTCAGGACGCAGGTTACCAAAAGGCTCTCGACCAGGCTCTCAAGGATTTTCCGCCGGGCGACTATGACTCGGGTTCGATCCTCCGGCCTCGCGCAACCTTTGGATACGAAGGAACCCGCGCATTTTTCAAAAGCCCGGAGAAGCTGGAGGAGGAGATTCTCAAAAAGGCCGAGACATCACAGGACAGTGTAGACTCGCTATTCACATCCGCCTCGGACTACGTGTCCTCAGGTCGCTACGACCTCGCCCTGAAACGCTACCGGCAAATCCTCGCCAAAGAGCCGCAGAATGAAAAAGCGAAGGCGGGACTATACGACTTCGTTATTCTCTGGACTCTGTATCGCACAGATGCGCCTGCGGGAAAAATCCACGATCAATACAAGCAGATCGAGGCAACGCTGAAGCGAAACGCCGCGGCACTTCCCTAAAGGCTCATGGCGGCAACTGACATCGCCTTTCGCGAGATATTCCCTGGCACTGGCGCATATCTGCAGGAACGCGCGCTCCGCAACATCCTGCTCCGCCAACCGCTTGGGCTCACGCTGGACGCTGAGGTGCGGGATTGGGAGGACGGCACGCGTCATTTTGGTTTGTTTGACGTAGCGGGCGATCTCTTAGCCTGCGTGCTGGCCTCTCCGCTTTCCGACGACTCGGTGCGCATCCGGCAAATGGCCGTGTCGCCGACAAGGCAATCCTCGGGTTTAGGCCGTCGCCTCATGCAGGAAGCCGAAGCGGAACTCCGCCGCTCCGGCGTAAAGTCCCTCTCCCTTCACGCCCGCGATACCGCGATCGGCTTTTATGAAAAGCTCGGGTATTCCCGCATTGGCGACATCTATCTGGAACTCGGGATTCCGCATCAGTTGATGGGCAAGGAACTCGCGGGGAGCGTGTAAGAAACCTTCCCGAGACTCCAAGTCGTCCTGGTGGTGGACTGTCCCCGCCTTTGCCACTTGATTCCCCGCCTCGCTCTATCGAGGATCGCCACCAGAGACCATGAATTGGCACAACATTCGCGAATGGGGTATCGAGGGCAAGGGATGGACCGACACGGAACGCTACTATGACCGCCTGCCTGCCCGAGCCCGCGCCAGCGTGCCCGAGGCGGTGTGGGACCTCAGCCATTCCGCGACGGGAATGGCGACGCTGTTTGAAAGCGATGCCGCAGAAATCTGGGGACGGTGGGCGATGGAATCCGAGGAGTACAACGAACCAAACTTCCCCGCCGCCGGATTCAGCGGGCTGGATTTGTACACGTGGACGAAGAAGGGCTGGCGCTGGGTCGGCGCGGGCCATGAGGTGAAGGGGGCAAAGCACGAACAGGCGATCGCCCGCGAGATGACGCCAAAGCGCCGCAAGTACCTCCTTTATCTCCCGCTGCGCAACCCGGTCGAGTCCGTCGAGATCGGAGTGCCGGACGGCGCGTCCTTCACTCCCATCACCCGCAAGCAGAAGCCGGTGGTGTTTTACGGCACGTCGATCGTTCATGGCGCTTATGCTTCGCGCCCCGGCACGATTCACACGGCGGTGCTCGGCCGCTGGCTCAACCGGCCGACGCTCAATCTCGGCTTCTCCGGCAACGCCCGCATGGAGCCCGCCCTGGCCGAACTCCTCGCGGAACTCGAGGCCAAGGTCTACGTGCTCGATTGCGTGCCCAACATGAGCGCCGACCATGTCCGCGAGCGTGTCATTCCCTTTGTTCAACACCTACGCAAAGCCCGGCCCAAAACGCCCATCGTCCTCGTCGGCGAGCGCCCCTACACAAACAGCTGGATACGCCATGCCTTGCTCCGTGATGAAAAGGAACGGGCCAGGGAATACCTGCGCGCCTTCAAGAAACTCCAGGCTGCCGGGATCAAAGACCTCCACTATATCGACGGCACGAATCTCTTCGGCGACGACAACGAAGCCGCCCCGGACGGCAGCCACCCCACCGACCTCGGCTACCGCCGCATGGCCGAGGTGATGTATCCGGTGCTCAAGAAGATTGCCTGAAGGCAGCGATGGAAGCACGGAACAGGGCTCCCTCATTTTCCAAACGGCTCGTGATGACCATGGCGTATCTGGCATGCGTCGGTAACTGCGGGATGGTGCTGGCAGATTCCGAATCGGGGCGACAGATCGCGGCCATGCCAGTTTTTGATATGCGTGCAATCTCGAGCATCCCGGCGGATGACGCAGAGATGAAGCTACAATATTTTCTCTCAATCAACGGCTTCTCTCCGATAGGGCGTCCCGACTTTCTGGGAGAACGCCCTTTTTCTGAAGCAACGATGATCACCTCCTGGTATCGCGGTTCCTTCCGGGGTTCCGCGCCGTTCTATCTTCGTATCACCAAGACGGACAGAACGCGATTCACGGACTATCATGGCGAGGTCATCTGGCCGCCCGACACCAAAGCGAGCGACCGAAGTGGCATAGCCGTCGCCGAGTTGGCGGCGGAAATCCGAAAACTGGATGAAACCACCCTGGAGGGATACGGCGAGTCGATCATTCCCCTCCATGTCAGCCTCCCGGACTCCCGCGCCGTCCTGCTGGCGCCCCCCGGTTGGCGATTGGAGCCGTATTGGAATCTCAACGGCATCGCTCCACCGGAAAAAACGAAAAGCTCGCTCACTCGCAAAATTCATCTTCAACCGGTAAAGGGCACGCCCCAATCCCTACAGGCAGCCATCGATGCCGAGCTCGATCGCATCACCGAGCAAAGCGGCCCGAGGGGATCATACAATGACCGCCGTGCATACAAGGGCAGCGTACCGGTGAAAACCGCGTCCGGTCTGGAGGGCTTGCACGCCACATTCTACGGCGAAATGCCGGAAGGTCGCCGCTATTTCGTGGAGAAATACTATTTTCACGACGCAAATCATCGCGTCTTCAAAGTCTGCGCTCATATCTATGGAAGTGAGGCCGAGTTTGCGCGCTTCGAGAGAGCGATCCTTGATGGACTGTACCTTCAGTCCACCTCTCCTGCAGAGTTATCCCCGGAGTCGGACGGACGATAGTTTACAGATGCCGCCATGGAGACGCTTATTCCCATCGAAATCCCCGGTCAGCAGGAATCGCCCTCGCCGAATGCTGGAGTGACCGCTCTGATTCGTCGGCAGGTTGAGAGCTCGGAGTCAGTCGCTTATCTGGAAGCGCTCAAGCTCCATGCGGAGAGCTTTTCCCGGCTGCACCCCCGGGCATCGATGAAAGTCTTTCGCAGTACGGCAGCCAGCGGGCAGCTTGAGATCACGATCATCCAGCATTTTCCCACGCAGACGGACCACGATGAGTGGGTGAATTCCCCGGAGTTCCAAAGCTGGCGGGAAGAAATCGCCCCGCCCGAGTCTGGCAGCGTAACCAAATACGTCGGCATGCAGGCCTTGTTCACCAATGGCTCGGATGGTCCGCCTCGCTGGAAGATGGCGGTGCTGCTCATCTTTGCCGTCTATCCCATGTCGCTGGCAATCTCGGAGTGGTTCGCTCCCGCGCTGGCACGCATTCCCACCCTGCTGGGCACGCTTATCACCTCGGTCGTCATCGTCTGGATGATGACCTATGTCATTACCCCTCTGCTCACCGCGCTCTTCGCGCGTTGGCTGAACGCTTCAAAGTGATCAGATATTCTGTGCTTCGGAGATCAGTACCCGGAAGCGATCCAGGATCGTGATCGAAGCGCGTACGTGCGCGGCGACCTGTTTCTCAAGCGCCGCATGATGCGGGGTTTCAAAGACAATCTCGAATGGCCTCGGCTTCTGCTCTGGCGGAGCGGAAAGTATTCCCTCATACCCCAGCTCAATGATGCCGTTATTTGCCTCAAAGTTATCGATGCTCCGGTCGAAATTGCGCGGGAGGATGCTCCCCGCCGCCTCAAGAGCCGGCTCCAGCACGTGACGAGTGAGCTGGTGACCTTTGACAAAGCCATAGAGTCCCTCGCTCGTGTCGTCGCTATGCAGCGAGATCAACCCGTCAAAACGCAGATGCAGCAACTGCCGCTCGAGCAGTTGCACCTCAAGCTCCGAGGAACCTTTCCAGAACTCCCGATTCATGTCATTCCCGCTCCGCAGCCAGCGGGAGTTCTCCCCAAATCCCGCGCCGTTGCAAACCGGGTACACAAACAGTTCGTACCCACGGGCAAGCTCCGGCTCGGCGTGCAGGCGATTCAGCAATTCGATGGCCGCGTGCACTCCGCTGGCCTCGTCCCCATGCACTCCGGCAAAGATGCCAACGCGCAGATAGGAACGACTGTCGCCGGGACCGGCGAAAAGATACTTGGGCAGTATTTCACGCACCCCGAGTTGACGCTCGAAGGCGATATGGGCGGCAAAGAGGTGGTCCGAATAACGAGCCAGCTCATCGAGCGGTCGCAACAGGGTCGGGATGTGCCGCTGCTCCCGAGATATGGGGCGACGAAAATCCGACACAGCCTTCATCACTTGGCGAGGTAGATCTGGTCGAACGTACCACCGTCGGCAAAGTGTTCCTTTTGAGCATCAGCCCAGCTGCCAAACGCCTGGTCCACACTTACAAGCTTGATCGCGGGAAAGAGCGGGGCATTTTCCGAAAGAAGCTTCTCCGAGCGCGGGCGGAAGTAATACTTCACCGCAAGTTGTTGGCCCTCGTCGGACCAGAGATACTTGAGGTAATCCGTCGCGAGGTCGCGAGTCTTGCGTTTGTCGACCACGGAATCCACGACGCTCACCGGCGCTTCTGCGAGGATGCTGCTCGCTGGATAAACCACGTCAAACTTATCCGGACTGAACACTCGCGTAATCTGCAGGATCTCGCTCTCAAAGGTCAGGAGCACGTCACCCATTTCCTTTTGCACAAAGGTATTGGTAGCTGCCCGCCCGCCGGTCTCGAGCACCGGGACATTCTTGAAAATTGCCTTCACAAAATCCGCTGGAGTGCCGACGCCGGGGTTTTCCTTCGCATAGGCCCATGCGGCGAGATAGCTGTATCGACCGTTCCCGGAGGTTTTCGGGTTTGGCACGATGACAGATACGCCAGGCTTCGTGAGATCGTCCCAGTTTTTGATCCCCTTGGGATTGCCCTTGCGAACGAGGAATACGATCGTCGAAGTGTAGGGTGCCGCATTGTCCGGTAGACGGGTTTTCCAATCCGGTGCGATGAGTCCGGCCTTTGCGATGGCCTGGATATCGGTATCCTGGTTCATCGTCACCACATCGGCCTGCAAGCCATCTATAACGGCCCTTGCCTGTTTGCTTGATCCTCCATTGGAAAGATCGATCACCGGCTCCTCGCCGTGGGCCTTCTTGTAGTTGGCAGCGTAGGCTTTGTTAAAGTCCTGATAAAACTCACGCGTCACGTCGTACGACGCGTTGAGGATGGTCGGCTGTGCCGCTGTCGCATAGCCGGCAAAGAGAATGCTGAGCAGAAAATATTTCATGATGGTGGTGGATAAAACGAGGGGCGCATCGTGCGCCCCTCTCTCAAGAAGTTAAGAATCGAGTGAAGGGTCCGCTCAGGCGGAAACGCTCTTTCTCGCCTCCTCGGCGAGAGCGGTGGAGAGATAACGTTCTCCCGTGCTGCAGCCGACCGTGACGATCAGCTTCCCGACATTCTCGGGGCGCTTGGCGACCTCCAGTGCCGCCCAGACATTGGCACCCGAGGAGATGCCGACGAGGAGCCCCTCCTCCAGGGCGAGTCGGCGGGCAGTCGCGAGGGCGTCTTCATTCGTTACGGTCACCACATCGTCGAGGATATCGAGATTGAGATTTTTCGGGACGAAACCCGCGCCCGTTCCCTGGATTTTGTGCGGCCCGGGCTTCACCGGCTCCCCGTTACGGGTCTGGGTAATAACTGGCGAGTCCTTGGGTTCCACCGCAATGGCTTTGAAGCCTGGCTTGCGCTGTTTGATGACTTCGGAGACACCGGTGATGGTACCTCCCGTACCGACAGCGGAAACAAAGACGTCCACCTTGCCCTCGGTGTCCTTCCAGATTTCCTCTGCCGTGGTGCGGCGGTGGATTTCCGGGTTGGCGGGATTGCTGAACTGCTGAGGAATCCACGCGTTCGGCAACTCGGTCGCGAGCTGCTCCGCCCGGCTGATGGCACCTTTCATTCCCTCTGCGGCGGGGGTCAAAACCAACTGCGCCCCCAGGAGCGCAAGGAGTGTGCGTCGCTCCAGACTCATGCTCTCAGGCATGGTGAGCACCAGTTTGTATCCTTTGGCGGCGGCGGCAAAAGCGAGAGCGATGCCTGTGTTGCCACTGGTAGGCTCAATAATCGTGGTCTCCGGCGTGAGACGACCGTCTTTCTCCGCAGCAGCGATCATGGCGGCACCGATGCGATCCTTTACGCTCCCCAGCGGGTTGTTGAATTCCCCCTTGATCGCGATGGTGGCGGGCAATCCCTCCGAAAGACGATTCAGTTTGATAAGAGGCGTCCCGCCGACCGATGCAACCACGTTTTCAAAGTAAGCCATACACGACTAGTTAGGTCGTTAATAAGACCTCGTCAACTCCGAATCGGAAAAAAAATTCAGTCAACCCTGCTGACTGATTGATTCCGAAGAGCACAGCTCCTCGGCTCTGCGGAGGGAATCATCGAAAGTTGCACAGAAATTTCGACGTCCGATGGACTGAATGAAACCGGCTTTGCGCAACATCTCCAGCGGCTGCCGATGGATACCGCTCAGAATGACCGTGCCGCCCCGGGTTTTCATGCGCTCGACGATGCTTTCGAGGGCATTGAGTCCCGTGGCGTCCATCGCCGTGACGAGGTGGAGGCGCAGGATTAGGACCTTGGGCCACTGGCCGATGCTGGCGATGGCGTCCTCCATCTTTTCCGCAGCGCCGAAAAGGAAGGGGCCAAAAATGCGGTACACCAGTACGCCATCAGGGATGTGCTTTCCCTGCGCGATGTGTTCAGGGCGCTCCAGCATATCGTCGGCTGTCACCCGACTGACCTCCGTGGTCTCGGAGACACGCTTGATGAACAACATGGCTGCGAGCACCATGCCCACCTCGACCGCTACGACCAGATCAAAGACAACCGTGAGTCCGAAAGTGGTAAAAAGTACGAGGGCATCGCTTATCGGCATACGGCGAAAACGGGCCAGTTCATGCCACTCGCCCATCTTGAAGGCGACCACGATGAGCACCGCGGACATTGAGGCCATCGGGATATAGACCGCCCAGCGCGAGGCGAGGAGCACGATACCCAGCAGTGTCACCGCATGAACGATGCCCGCGACGGGCGTGCGGCCACCATTGTTGATGTTGGCCGAGGTGCGGGCGATAGCTCCGGTGGCAGGCAAGCCACCGAAGAACGGGCAGACCAGGTTGGCAATGCCCTGAGCGATCAGCTCGGTATTACTGTCATGACGGTCACCGGAAAGCCCATCTGCCACGACGGCCGACAGGAGGGATTCGATGGCACCGAGCAGGGCAATGGCCGTGGCGGGACCAATGAGCTTTCCGATCGTCGCCAGATCGATGTTGGGAAAATGCGGGAACGGCAGCCCGGAGGGAATCGCATCCGGGCCAAATTTGCTGCCGATGGTCGCAACCCCATGAGCTTCACCCCACCCTGCAATCGCCACGAATACGGTGGCAGCCAACATCGCAACGATAGAGCCCGGAATAAGGCGGATCTTCAAGCGAGGCCAGAGAAAGATGATCCCAACGCATGCTGCGGCGAGACCGAAAGAGTACGGGTTGGCGCCTCCCAGGTGCTCCCAGACCCATGGGATTTTTTCCAGGAACTCCCGCGGCATCCCTTTCTCAGCAGTGAAGCCGAAAAAGTCCGGCAGTTGGGTGATCATGATCGCCACGGCGATACCGGTGGTAAACCCGCTCGTCACGGGCCATGGGATGAACTTGATCAACGCCCCCATGCGCGCCACGCCAAGCAGGATCAGGATGACCCCCGCCATCATGGTGGCAAGAACCAGCCCTCCATATCCGTGCTCCATGACGATGAGCAGGATGATCGGCACAAACGCCGCGGTCGGTCCGCCGATCTGCACACGGCTGCCTCCCAATGTCGAAATAATAAGGCCCGCCACGATGGCAGTGAGAATGCCCAGGGCCGGAGCGGGACTGGGCGTCGCTACTCCCGAGGGAATGCTCGCGATACCAAGAGCCAGCGCGAGTGGCAACGCAATCAACCCGACCGTGGCACCGGCGAGGATCTCGCGCGACCACACAACAGGCTCGCCCTTTTTGCGAAAAAGCTCGAACAGCCGGGGGCGGAATGCGAGGCGGTCAATCAATCGCTTCACGATCGCTCAACCTTTCCAATTCAACCTGTCTCGCTGTTCTCACTGACCGTTGGCACGATAGGAAACCGCGCCAATCGGATCAAGAAAAGTTTAAAAGGAGAAACAGCACATCAAGGGACAAGCCCGTTAAATATCAGGAAATATCGTTCTCCAAAACGATACGATAACGAGCCTTGCCGGAGCGCAGATGATCAAGGGCGTCATTGACCTTGGACATCGGGAAAGTCTCGATCACTGGTGCGACGTTATGCCTCGCGGAGAAGCTTAACATGGTATCGAGCGCACTCGGGCTGCCCGTGGGCGAACCCGTGACAGAACGCTGCGCCATGATCAGCGAAAATGCGGGAATCTGCAATGGCTCTAGCACCGCACCGACGACATGCAAACGGCCATGCGGTGCCAGAGTATCCAGCAACGCCGGAACATTCTGCGGGACGTTGATGGTCGAAATAATCAGATCGAGCGAGCCGGCGAGCTTCTTCAGGGCATCCGGACTGCGGGTGTTGTGAACGTGATGCGCACCGAGCTGTCTCGCCTCGGCTTCCTTGCTGTCGCTGGTGGTGAAGGCATGCACTTCACATCCCCATTTGTTGGCAAATTGCAAAGCCATGTGTCCCAACCCGCCGATACCGATCACGCCCACCCGGGCGCTGGGGGAGACATCGTAGCCGAGCAGCGGTGTGAAAACCGTCACTCCGCCACACAGGAGCGGACCTGCGTTCTTGGAATCCAGGCCTTCCGGCAAAGGCCGCGCCCATATCCATTGCACGCGGAGACGATCCGCGAATCCGCCATGGCGGCCGACGATGGTGCCCTGCGTGGTTGCGCAAAGGTTGTGATCACCAGAGATACATTGCGGGCAGGACAGGCAGCTGGAGGCCGACCACCCCACCCCGACCCGCTGGCCGATCTTGAGACCTTTGGCATGTTCGCCGAGAGCGACGACCGTACCGACCACCTCATGGCCAGGGACAAAGGGGTAGCTCGACATACCCCAGTCGTTGTTGAGCATCGAGAGGTCCGAGTGGCAGATGCCGCAATGCGTCACCTTGATCTCAACCTCCTCGGGACCGATATCACCGGGATCGAAGGAATAGGGCTCAAGGATTCCCTTGGGACTGGTAGCGGCGTAGGCGTGAAATTCTGGCATGGTTTTTGTGGGGGTTTTTGTGTTGCGAGTCAGCTAAGTTAACGTCTGCGACCTTTCGCAGGATGCGGATGGGTGGAAATGCCGGATAGGGAAATTCCGCCAAATATCCAGGAGCCAGTGAGTGATCATCACTGCCACCCTCCGATCACGAGCTTCCCGACGAGCGTGCCAGACTCGGCACGCTGGTGCGCCTTCCGGAGGGTTATTGCAGAAATCCTCTCAAGGCGCTCACCGATGATGGGCTTGATCCTGCCAACGTCGATCAGCCCGGCGGTCTCTGCGAGAAGCTTTCCCTGGACGTCCATGTCAGGAGTCTGCAGCTTCGATCGGGTAAACATGAACTCCCAGGAGAAGGTGGCGCTCTTCGTCTTGAGCAGCCCCAAATCCACGGGGCTGGAGGTCTCAACGATGCCAACGATCTTTCCGAGCGGTTTGATCACCTCGGCCATCACGCCCCAATAGGAGTCGGTATTGTTGAAATTTGCAATGAAATCGACTTCAGGAAATCCGATTTTCGCCAACTGGCCAGCCAGGGATTCACCATGGTTCACCACATGATTCGCACCGAGAGAAAGCACCCACTCGCGCGAGGCCGGGCGGGAGGCTGTCGCGATCACGGTCAGGCCTGCCAGCCTGGCCAGTTGAATCGCCATGGAACCAACTCCTCCCGCTCCTCCGATGATCAACAGGGATTTTCCCGCGTCCGAGCCATGTCTGTCGATGCCCAGTCGTTCATAAAGCGCCTCCCACGCTGTGATGGTGACCAGTGGGTACGCAGCCGCATCTGCAAAGCAGAGAGTTTTCGGCTTTCGCGCAACAATACGCTCGTCTACGAGCTGGTATTCCGCATTCGAGCCGGGACGGGTGATGTCGCCAGCGTAATACACCTCGTCTCCCCGATAGAATCCCTTCACCTCGGGTCCCACCTCCTCGACGATGCCAGCAGCATCCCAGCCAAGGATCACGCCGTCCGTATTGGCGACGCTGGCCCGTACCTTGGTATCCACGGGATTGATCGCTACCGCCTGGACACGAACCAGCAAGTCACGCCCGCTCGCCCGAGGCTTTGGCCGCTCGATTTCGATCAAAGAGTCCACTTCTTCCACGGCCAGAGGCCGCGTCGTAACGATCGCTTTCATATGGGAGATGATGCGCTGGATGTCGGACCTTCGCAAAGAATCCTGAATGATAACGGGGCGAAGGATCGCACGTCCGAAATATCGAACGACCTCCAACGCCATGCCATTTTCACCAACCTGCTAGCCAGCAAAAGCTTACAAATTCCACCCCTCCTGGCACACAATCTGAAGCTCTCTTTTCAACTATGACTGCGAACTCTCAAAAATCCGTACTTGTCACAGGAGCCTCGCGCGGAATCGGCGCTGCCCTGGCCACCCGTCTGGCAGCCGATGGCTATGCCGTGGCTGTGAATTATGCCGGAAACGCCCAAGCGGCCCAGAAAGTCGTCGAGGGCATCACTTCCTCTGGAGGAGTTGCCATCTCAGTTCAGGGCGATGTCTCCTCGGCTACCGATGTCTCCCACATTTTTGACGAAGCCGAAAAGGCCTTTGGCCGTATTGACGGCGTCGTCAACAACGCCGGGGTGATGATCAATCAAACCATTGCCGATGGCGATGAGGCGACCTACGAACGTATCTTCAATATCAACGTCCGTGGAGTTTTCCTGATCCTCCGCGAAGCAGCAAAGCGCCTGCGCGATGGGGGCCGTATCGTGAACTTCTCCAGCAGCGTCGTGGGACTGTCGCTGCCGACCTACGGCCTCTACTCTGCTTCAAAAGCCGCAGTCGATGCCCTCACCCGCATCCTGTCAAAGGAGCTGCGCGGACGCGATATCACAGTGAACTCGATCGCTCCCGGACCGACGGCCACCGAGCTATTTCTGGATGGAAAAACTCCCGAGCAAATCGAGCACCTCGCCCAGCTCAATCCTCTCGGCCGGATAGCCTCGCCCGACGATATCGCCAACACGGTGTCCTTTCTGATGAGTCCGCAAGGTGGCTGGATCAACGGCCAAGTCATCCGCGCCAACGGCGGAATGATCTAGGTCCCTCCAACTCCACAAATCAAAAACCATGAGCACAAAAATCGACCCCGCAAAGAATCCACAAGTGGACCATCAGGTCCGTGAATTCCTGAAAGCCCTCAACTCTTCCGGCGGCCAGCCCATCGAAACCCTCCCGCCGACCGAAGCACGACAAGTACTGGTGGGAGCTCAAGCCTCCGTGCCGGTCACCCTTCCTCCTGCAGACATCTCGAAGCGAACGATCTCTCAAGACGGCCACGAGGTGAAACTAACGATCGTGCGTCCCAAGACCGTGCAAGGAAAGACACCCGTTTTCATGTTTTTCCATGGAGGCGGCTGGATTCTTGGCGATTTCCCGACTCACGAACGCCTCGTGCGCGATATCGTGCACTACTCCGGCTTTACCGCTGTATTCGTGAACTACACCCCATCTCCCGAGGCGCAATATCCCACGGCAATCAATGAAGCCTATGCCGCGACGAAATGGGTTTCCCAGCATGGCGATGAAATTCAGGTCGATGGCTCCCGGCTGGCGGTCGTCGGCAACAGCGTAGGCGGCAACATGAGCGCCGTGGTCGCATTGCTGGCCAAGGCAAAAGGCGGACCAAATATTCTCTCCCAGGTTCTGCTCTGGCCGGTCACCGATGCAAACTTCGAAACAGGTTCCTATAACGAATATGCCGACGGATACTTCCTCTCAAAAGCCATGATGAAATGGTTCTGGGATGCTTACGCTCCCGACCCGGCCCAACGCAGGGAAATCCTTGCCTCCCCTCTCCAGGCTTCTCTGGAGCAGCTTCGTGGCCTGCCTCCAGCCCTTGTGCAGACCGCAGGACGGGATGTCTTGCGCGACGAAGGAGAAGCCTATGCAGCCAGACTCGACGAAGCTGGAGTGGAAGTGACAGCGATCCGGTACAGCAATCTCATCCACGACTATGGACTGCTGAACGCACTTTCCACCGTTCCAGCCGTGCAGTCGGCCATGCGGCAGGCGGCTGATGAACTCAAGCTGCGCCTCTCCAAGATTTAGCAGGAGAAACCGAGGGCGGGATCCCCTAGGATCGATTCACACCGAGCTTTTCAGCCATGTGAACCAGATCAACCAGGGATTCCGCCCTCATCTTTTGCATGACCTTGCCCCGCTGGACCTTGACAGTGATCTCACTGGTTCCGAGTTCGGCGGCCACCTGCTTGTTCAGGAGTCCCCTGATAACGAGTCCCATCACCTCCCGTTCACGATTCGTCAGAGTCTCATAGCGTTCCCGCAAACCAGCCTCCTCGGCGCGACGTCCAAGGATTTCCTCCGCCCGGGCGAGTGCCTGACGAATCGCGCCAAGCAGTTCCTCATCTCCGAAAGGCTTTACCAGAAACTCCATGGCTCCCGCTTTCATGGCCCGGACGCTCGTGGGAACATCGCCATGCCCGCTGATGAAAATGATCGGAATGTGATAGGACCGCGCGAGAAGGTCTTCTTGTAGAGCGAGACCGCTGGCATCCGGCAACCGCAAATCCAAGATCAGACAGGCAGGACCATCAGGAACCTCCTGGCGGAGAAACTCCCTCGCCGAACCGAATGTTTTGACTGCCCATCCCGCCGAGCGAATAAGGCTCGAAAGGGCGTCACATATCGCTAGATCGTCATCAACGACGAAAACCTGGGAGTTTTTCCGAGAGTCGGCCATCAAAGGAGTGCGACCGGCAGAGTAAACCGGAAAGTCACGCCCGTGTCACCATTGGGCACCGCCCAAAGTCGGCCCCCATGCTGCTCGATGATTGAACGGCAAATCGACAGCCCCATCCCCAGCCCCTCGGTCTTGGTGGTAAAAAATGTCGTAAATATCTTTTCCACCTGCTCCTCCGTGAGGCCGATGCCGTTGTCGCAGATGGCCACCTCGATATCTCCGCCCACCGTGACGCCCGTGCTGATGCTCAAAGCCGGGGCGCGGTCAGGTGTGACTTTCATCGCATCGAGGCTATTAAGAACAAGATTCAGGATGACTTGCTGAAGCTGCACCCTGTCGCCATGAACGAGAGGCAATCGGGCGGAGTAGTCCTTAACCAGCCGCACTCCGTCCAGCCCCGTGCGGGCCAGCGCCAGGATCTCGTCGATTACCTCATTGATCGCAAGATCTTCGCGGATCGGATCCTGCTTCTTCAGCATGGCCCTGATGCGGGCCAGCACGTCGCTGCCACGCTTGCCGTCTCGGATGATCCTGCGCGCAGCCTCGCGTGCCTCATCCATCTCGGGCGGGTTGCGGTCCAGCCAACGGAGACACGCATTGGCATTGGTAACCAGAGCCGCCAGGGGCTGATTGATCTCGTGCGCGATGGAAGCAGTCAATTCCCCCATCGTGGTGACTCGCGAAACGCGCTCCAGTTCAGCGCGTGTCTTCTTGAGGGCAGTCTCCGCGGAGGCGCGTGCCGCTCGAGCACGGAAGAGCAGAATGCCCTGCGCCACGTCATTGGCGGCCTGCTGCAGCAAATCTGTCTCCTGTTTGTCAAAGGCATCCCCATCGCCCGAGTATAGCAAGAGCGCACCGAGGATGGCGTCGTCGGAAATCAACGGCAACGCGAGCACGGCCTTCACCTCATTGGATTCCGACCAAGGGTCCCCCGGCTCCTCCCGCTTCCGGTCTCGCTGCGCCCAGGAAAATGCCAGACCGGACTCGATCACACGGGTCGCCATGGGGTATCCAGGACCATCAGCAGCCCAAGCCTCGGCCACACGCTCAAAGCGATCGTCGGCAGCATGAGCCGCCGCGACGACACGATTTTGGTCCACCTCGGCGACCCAGGCGAGTCGGTATCCACTGCTTTTTACCAGTGTCTGACACACTCTGGCGACGAGTTCCGGCTCATCAGCGCTGCGAGCGATCGAGCGGTTGAACAGTCCCCTCACCCGCCAGGCTCGATTAAGTCGCTGCAGAGATCGTTCCGCGCGGGTTCTCTCGGCCACCTCTTCTGTCAGCTTTCTATTCGCTCTCTCCAGATCCGTCGTACGATCGCGCACCTTTTCCTCCAGGCTCTCCCGAGCCACCAGCAGAGCCTCCTCGTCCCTTCGCTGACGACGAGCCAGCAGACTGATAAATGCTCCAGCCAGGAAAAAAACAGTGAATTTCGGCACCTCGGAAAACGTAAAAGTCAGCGTGTAGCGCGGTTCTGTGAACGAGAACTCGATCGCAAATATCGAAAAAATGGTCGCCACAATGCCTGGACCTGCGCCGCCGATCCAACTGCTCAGCACAATGGCACAGACAAAAAACGGCGTCTGGAATGACGGGGCATCAATCAGGTGACGCAGACCAAAGGTTGTCACCCAGGCAAGGCCAGCAAGCACGAGCGCAATAAGGTATCGCAGAGCCACAGGACACCGGTGCCGCCATGAGCGCTCCAGCTTGAACTTCGAAAAATCCGCTTGTTCGCGGGAGAGCGATGTATCATCGCTGGTGGTCGAATAGGCTGTCACGCGGGCACCCTCCTCGCAGCCGGCTCACTGCGGCGCAAGCCCATTTTCTTGATGCGGGAGAGCAGCGTGGTCGGCTTGATGCCGAGCAGTTCCGCCGCTCCATCAGCACCCTTGATCTTCCAGCCGGTCTTTTCCAGAACCACGAGGAGATTGTCTCGCTCCCTTTTCAACATCTCTGGCTCGGTGAGAAAATCCCGCTCGGTACCAGAAGGCTCCTCGCCGGAGGATTTCACCGGGAGAGGCTCGGTAATCGTGATCGGCAGATCAAACTCCGCCGCACCGCCCTGAGCCATGATGACAGCCCGCTCGATAACATTTCGCAGTTCCCGGATGTTCCCCGGCCAGTGATAGTTCTGGAGCATGGCGAGCCCCGCCGGGGTCAACCGCGCCCGAGGGCAGTTCATCTCCTTTGCCGCCAGCTCCATAAAGTGGCGGGCGAGCAACGGAATATCCTCCATGCGATCTCGCAAGGGGGCAATCTCAAGGGGAAAGACATTCAGGCGATAGTATAGATCCTCGCGAAAACGCCCTGCTGCGACCTCTGCGCCGAGGTCTCGGTTGGTCGCCGCGATGATCCGCACGTCGGCACGTTTCGTCCGATCATCCCCAACCCGCTCAAACTGCCGCTCCTGCAAGGCCCGCAGGAGTTTGCTCTGGAGATCGAGCGGAATCTCACCGATTTCGTCGAGAAAGAGCGTCCCGCCATCCGCCGCCTCAAACCGGCCAACCCGATCCTTGAAAGCACCAGTGAACGCACCTTTCACGTGGCCAAAGAACTCACTCTCATAGAGATCCTTGGGGATCGATGCGCAATTCACCCGGATGAGAGGCTTCTCTGCTCGCCGGCTGCATCTGTGAATCTCCTTGGCCAGCACCTCCTTGCCCGTCCCGGTTTCACCGAGGATCAAGACTGTGGAATCCGTGGGCGCCACCATTTGAATGCGGGAGAGGGTCTGGCGAATCACCCGGCTCTCACCGATCACATCTGTGGTCCCATTTTTCGTCTCCAGCTCCACCGAGTGCGTGCCGGACACTGCCTGCTGGATCGCTCCCAGCAGATCGTCGGCATCGAACGGCTTGGTCAAAAACTCAATGGCTCCCGCCTTCATCGCCTGTACCGACATGGGGATACTCCCATGACCGGTTAGGAAAATAATCGGCACATCGAGTCCGGCGCTGGCGAGTTCACGCTGCAAATCCAAGCCACTCAGGCCGGGGAGTTCCACGTCAAGGACGACGCAGGACAGCGGCGCCTGCCGGGCGCGGGCCGCAAAACGCTGGGCCGAGGCAAACAATTCCACCTCAAATCCCTCGGCACGTAAAAGGCCCTCCACCGCCTCACGTATGCCGGCATCGTCATCGACAACACAAATGGGAGGGATCGGTACGCTCATAAAGTTCACAGAATTATCGCGGAGCGATCTCGCGACTGACTTCCCAGGCGGCTGCGGCCTTTTCCACCGCCGCGATAAGCTTTTCCTCGCTGAAGGGCTTGAAGAGACAGTCAATGGCACCATCGGCCATGACCTTTTGCCTCAATACCTCATTACCATGCGCCGTGATAAACACGACCGGGGGCGTGCCATCCATCGTCAACATGGTCCGATGCAAATCCAGCCCGCTCATACTGCCAAGCCGGACGTCCAGAATGACACATCCCGCCGCCCGCAACTCTCCTGCGACCAGGAATGCTTCCGCACTCTCGAAGGTGGAAACATGAAAGCCCAGGGACTTGAGCAAGCTTTCCAGGCTTTCCCGGACAGACTCGTCGTCATCCACCACAGCTATGGAGAAGTCGGTTTTCATCAGATCGTTCATGAGAGATAATGGCAGCGATTTCCGAACCGGTCTATTATACCAAGGTATGATGCGGTCCTAGGCCGCCGCCCGATCCGCCGGACAAAGCCGGTTCAAGGTATCCTCAAACCGAGCCTCATAGCTCTGTATGATAGAAGCGTCTGCAGAGCCATCGTCTGCGACGTGATATTGTTCACGGAGAGCCATCCGGACTTGGGCCCGCAGTTCATCCAGAGTCTGGATCTCTCTCGTTTTGTCCGAGGAAAGGTGCGTTTTGAGAATCATGGCTGTTTGAGTATCGAGGCTCGCCCTGTCTCATGCCGTATGCCAACCCCGAACGCCACACGCTCTCCATTGATGGAAAGCAACTTATGACTTCAACAAACCGGCCGACCGCCGTACGAAATCCCGACCGTACGATTGCTCGACCCCAAATACTCCTAGTTTGCCTTCTTGCGCGATCTCCAGAGAGCCAGGCCGATCACGCCCACTCCCAGCAGCGCGCTGCCGGTCACGAGGACATAATAGACGCGTCCACCCTTGCCCAGCCAGCGACCTTCATGCAGCGTCATCAGGAGTTTGGAAGTGCTCTCGGGGAAGTGAAGCCACGTCTCACCCGCCTCAAAAAGAATCCCCGTGCCTGCCGTTACGAGCAAGGGAAGCAGGAAGACCAAGCCAAGCAGCCGGTGGCTCCGCCGCAACCAGCCTCCTCCGCCTTTTCTGACAAGATACGCCCCGCCCGTGAGCAGCGCCGCGAGAAGAGAAAATCCGACCAACAAAACATAAAAGGGCGATACCCCGTCGCCCATCCACCCACCCGTGTGAATGTTCAGAACGAGATCACCTGTCGTTCGATCCATTCCGAACCATGCTCGTCCGACGCGGTAGATCATCCCGGTCAGCGCGGTCAAGGCGATCAAGGGAAACAGAAACGGGAGAACACGGCGATGGAAGATCCGGAAATAACGGCTCATGAACACCTCTGGTCTGCCTCTGCTGGTCGCACAAGATCAAGCGCTTTTCTTCTTCACCGCCACCACCGAACACAAATTCCCTGTATATACTTTGTAAACCTTGCCTCCCACTCGCATGCCCAGCCCTGGCAGGCTAAAACATTTTCCCTTTCCATATCGATATATTAATATACCTTACTCGCTATTATGCCACTTATCGAAGCAGCCCGATTCGGGATCGAACCCAACTCGGAAAAAGACGCAATCCCCGCATTGCGGGCGGCGCTGACGGCTTGCCGGGACACAAATGCGTCCGCGCTTGCATTCGAGGGTGGCACGTATCACTTCTGGCCGGATCGGGCATTCGAGAAATATGCCTTCATCAGCAACAATGATGAGGGATTGAAACGCGTCGCCTTCCTGCTCCGCGGCAAGCACCATTTCCGCATCGATGGCCGCGGCGCCCAGTTTATCTTCCACGGGCCGATGACGCCTTTTCTGGTCGAGGAGTGTCGCGACCTGCGCATCGAGAATCTTAGTATCGACTATACCCGCCCCTTTCATTCGGAAGGCCGTATCCTCGCCGTGCGGGAGGATAGCGTAGATCTGGCGATACCAGAGGATTATCCCTTCGACATTCGCAACGGCGTGCTCGTCTTCGTCGCCGACATCCGGCATCCGTCCGTCCCGACGACGGTAAAGAGCGGAGAAATACTCTACCCCTATGGTCATTTGCTGGCCTATGACCCGGAGCGCCGCGAGACCGCCTACATGGTATATGACAAATACGGCGTGCAGTCGGGTATCGCAGCTGAGAGCATCGGGCCGCGTCAGGTAAGAATACAAGTGCCGGGGGTGAATGCCAGCCCTGGAGACACGCTGGTCTTTGCCGCAGCCCACCGCAATGATCCCGGATTTGTCATTTCCAAGAGCAGCGATATCCGGCTGCGCAATGTCCGCATCCATCATGTCGGAGGCATGGGAGTGATCGCGCAGCGGTCGGCCAATATTTCCCTGGATCATCTCATCGTTGCCCCGCCGAACGAGTCCCGCGTGATCAGCGCGACCGCTGATGCCACCCACTTCACCAACTGCACCGGCCGCATCGAGATCCGCGACTGTATTTTCGAAAACCAGATGGACGATGCATCAAACATCCACGGCCTGTATGGTCAGGTGACCCGCATCCTCGGTCCGAACAAACTCGAGGTGCGTCTGGTTCATCCCCAGCAAGCCGGCCTCACATTTATCGAAGCAGGCACGCGGCTGGAGTTCTCCGATCATCGCACCCTTGAAGGCTTCGGCGAGTGCGTCGTCGAGAGCGTGGAATATCTCAACAAGGAGTACTCCATCGTCACCACAACGGAGATGCTCCCGGCGAGCGTTCTACCACGTACCGTGGTGGCGGATGCCGATGCCAATACCGCGGAGGTCATCATCGAGAATTGCGTGATTCGAAACAACCGCGCCCGCGGCATCCTCCTGGGGTCTCGCGGGAAGATGCGCATCACGGGAAACACCTTTCATACGCCAGGCGCCGCCCTGCTCTTTGAGGGAGACGCCAATCATTGGTTTGAACAAGCCGGGGTGCGTGATGTCGTGATCCGGAACAATACGTTCGATAATTGCAACTATGGCGTCTGGGGAGACGCCTGCATCGAGGTCCGGTCTGGCATCGCAGAAGCTTCCAGGGTCGCCAGCAGGTACAACCGAAATATCACGATCGAGGAGAATGTCTTCCGAGTGTTTGGCACTCATCCACTCGTCGCGATCTATTCCGTCTCGGGATTGACCTTCCGCAAGAACAGCGTGGAACTCACCCATCTCTATCCTCCCCGCAAGAATGACGGCCACGGATGGCTCGACTCCTCCAACTGCGACCGCATCCAGTGGGAAGATCCTGTCGAGATTTGTGGAAAGAGATCGCTTCCCGACGCCCATAAAGTCCTGGTTCCTGTGGCAGAGGCCTAGCTCCGCTCACCCCTCCGTTCGCATCGCTGAATTCCCCAGATCAGATAAATGCCGGATCGAGAAATCCGTCCGCTGCATCCCGGGCAATCCGGGACCTCCGACCCCTCAAACGGGAAAGCGAGATTCCGGTCGACTGTCTTTGCCTCCCACAGCAGACAGATCGCCGGAATCCCAAAAATTTCACCCAAGAGAGAAGAACCCTCTTTATCTTTCCATCATTCCTTGATGAGGGAGAAATCAACCCGATACATATCGAAATTCGCGCTCGCTCCTGGTCCAACGAGTACAGAAATGACATCACCATCCTTGAGCGTTCCCAGTTCGCGATCAAAGGAGCCTTTCGTCTCGATCGAAACCGGATCGCCCACCGTGTCATTCACGCGGATACGCACTTCGATATCGCCAGGATTCGCCTGATCGACGCGAATGATCGTGCTGTCCGTAATGCTGATCTTCCCGCCCTGTCCTGCCTGTAGCGTATAGGTATAGATACAGTTTTTTCCGCCGCTGGAACTTTCCGCACCAGGATGAGCAAAGTCCCTTTTGATATAGGGTCCCGCCGGAGCCCCCTCTCCCCCGGCGTAGGGATCCGTAACATAGGCGTGTTTTTCGCTCTGGTAGGATAGGTTGGCATACGTTGCGGTATCGTCGACGGTGTCGGCATTCCATTGATACTGCCAGCCCTTCTTTGGGGTCTCGTCCTGAAAGTCTTCCTTAAACGAGGCGACCAGCTCGCCCGCCTGCGCTCCCGTCACGATAAGGAGCACTCCAGCCATCAGCCAAAGACGCCATAGTGCGATGTGTGATTTCATAAAATAAGCACCCAGTGTTACGCGGTCTTCCGACGGATGACCAGCATCGCACCAGCGGCTATCGCGAACCCCGCGAGAGCGCCAGCCGCAGGCTCCGGCACCGCCACGATCTGGATGCCATTGACGGGCGAACGCCAATCCAGAGACTGAGGATAGGAAGCGGCATTGGAAGTCAGCAGACTCAGGCTGCTGCCAGTGACATTGGTGAAAAGGATGTACGTTCCTGCTGTGGAAGCATTGGGCACACCCGGAGCAGCTGGTCCCGCCAGCGAAAGCGTCGTGGCGTAGGCGCCAGGGGTCACAGTCTGACTCTGGCCATTGACCGTGTAGGTCGAGGTCGAGTTGTCGCCATCGCGATTAATATAGACGTAGACGTTATAAACCGAAAACGGGATGTTGCTTACCGTAACCGCCGCCGGAACGCCATTGCTTCCGCCATCGAGGTATCCCTGAAGCAAACGTTGGTCTCCATTGTCCGCACCGCCCGTCCAAGCTCGCCAGGTATTGCTGGAAGACCAGGTCACCCCGACAGCCGTGGTGTTTCCAGCATCGTCCAGCAGGTCCAACACCGTGCCTGAGCCGCCAGTGGTGTTGTTCCAGTGAGACTGGGGCACCACCCCGGCAAAATCACCCGGCTGGATCTCTCCCGCCTGCTGGTCTGCACCGAAATTAATACCTATGAGAGTTTGAGCCGGAGACAGCTGCGCAAAAAGCGCAATCCCGGCCACCACGAGGGGAAACAGGAGCTTCGTCATACCTATTTATCAAATCATTTTATATCGATATTGTTTTTCTGCAAGTTGAATTTATTTCCTGGAAGCTCTGCGCAAAAATGATTGCTAGTCTGCCGACTGGCTCTTTGGGGCGGGGAAAGACGGGTTCACACCCGAACAATTCCGATAAACGACTGCCGCCCCATCCGCTGCACCTGAAGGCCATGTATTGCCTTCAATACGAAGGCCCGCCGTGGAGGTCACCTTGACACAAGGAAGGCGGCAGCCTTCGAAGACGTTATCCATAATGGCAATATTGCGATGAAGACCGGCAGGAGCGATTTCTCCAGCTCCGGAATGCGCCGTGATTTCGATGGCGGTATTGAGTGAATCCTTGATCGTATTCCCGCGGATCTCCAGGTTGCAGGAACTCCCCGCCTCCAGCCACCACCATTCTGGAGAAACCAGAATCGAGGGTCCCCAGGTTGAGGTGATCCTATTATTAACGATCCTCCCGTTGCTTGCCTTGATCAAGATTCCCCGGGAACGGTTGAAGCCAAAATCGCATCCCTGCACCAGGAATCCGTTTCCAACGCGTTTTTGAGAAGCAACCACAGAACCAACGGGAATTGTCACGCTGCGATCAAGGACCAGGAGTGCGGCTCGAGCTCCTGGAGCGACAAGTTTTCCCTGTTGCCCTTTATCCATGCGCTGAGCCTTGATAAAGGATCGTTCCTCATCCGTAACCTTGCCGCCCTCCTGGATCGCCACCACAGTGGCGTCGGGTAAACGCGTTCCATCATAGGATATGATCTCGATGAGTGCACCCACCTCGATATTCAAGGGGCGATGAAGGAATACCCGCACCGTGTTTCCGGCAGACTCCCCTGTCATGAAATACTCGCCACAGATATTGACACAATCGTCACCCTGAAACCTGGCGACACAGTCAATAAGCTGGGGCCCGCGCCTCGCATACTTGCTGTGGAAGGCGTCGGCATTGCCTGAACGTATGCGCCGCAAACCACGTGGCTTGATATCGTCGCCCAGCGGTCGGGGTTTGAGAGCGCACCTGAGGTATGTGGAGTTGTCGCACTCCACTTCAAAGAAGGAGAAGCAGTTGCTCGCATATAGTGTCACATCCTCAAGTCTGAGATTTTCACACCCTGTACTCACGATGGCATGAGGCCGATAGCCGCCTGGAGTATAGTCGCTGCTGACAACCATGATGTCCCCCACCTCTTCTCGATCCGACTCGGGATCATAGGCATACGCCGCGCTCTTTTTGATCCTGTAGGTTCGCTCCGCGATTCTCTCCACCTCGCGCCATCCATAATGAGTCCGCGATTTAAGTTGCTCAGTACGCCCGTCGAATATTTCGACATGGGTTCCAACATTCTCCGGATAGCCATTGAAGAGTTCGAACTCGGCCCAGCTCTTCTCAGGCCCCAATGCGGTAATGCGTCCTTGAGTAAAGGGCAGCGGATCATAGTCGATACTCAACCCCTGCAACGTGAGATTGCGGCAGTTGCCAATGCTTATGGCTTGGGTGGTTTCGGTGCAAATCATCGTCACCCCCTTGGCCACGATCACAGTATCCCGAAGTCCCTCCAGGCGCAGATGCACACGGTCATGCGGCTTCACCCGATAGACTCCGGGAGGAATCACGATCTCCTTGCTGTCTTTGGCGACCTCATCGTCAATCAACTTTTGCAGATCGAACAACTCTCCCGCTGCCCGGGCAGAACCTGCTGATGGCAGACCGATCAGCAAGACAAAGGTTACTAGAACGACAAGATTTCGCATGATGTTTGTTCCCGGTGAGCGGAGGATATCGGGAGCGGAGGGGTCACAAGAATGATCACCCCCATGTCGGAACTCCACGGGTATCTCCATCAGTAATCGCCACGGAAGAATTCCATCAGCCCAACCTGGCGCTGGAGGTCGTATAGGGTTTGGGTGCTGGAGGCTGTGACGCTGCCATCGCCCCACAGGACATGCCCCAAATTCATATGTCTGGTCGCAAACGATGAGCCAGACTTCGGAGTCGGTTCCCTTGGAAAGACTCCATCGAAAGCATAGAAATTATTCTGCCAAACGACATCAATCACCATGGGGAGATGGGAAAGACTTCTCACACCTTGGGGACTACGCGGCCCGGAGGGCACCGGTGATCCATCGCCGTTAAGCATGGCATTATAGGCATAATGCATGGAGTAAAGGATCTTTTGCGCGGGAGCAGGAAACGTGTTCCACGCCCATTCTCCGTTCGGGCCTCGCTTCCCTCCCGCCGGGCAAAAATAGACATCCGAGCGATTCCCTGTATAGGGGAATGTCTCCGTAACCCAAGGAATACCACCGATCCATCCCCCCGGAGGAAACACCCCTTTCTCCGCAGTATATGTCGTGATCGCGGAACCAAGCTGGCGCAGATTGGCGATGCATTTGACCGACTCTGCCTCCCGCATCCCATTTATGGCAGAGGGACTCAATACCACGACGAGAAGAATCACAATGCTGATAGCCACCAGAAGCTCCATGAGTGTGAACGCACCATTCACTGCATTCCGGGGAGGAATTCTCATCTTCATCGGTTGATCTTCTCTCGCATCCAAGCAGATCTTAAAATTAATATCGATATATTTTTCATCCAACTTTCCTGGCGAGCAATGATATGACTTCCATGCGTCTCGGCCGGCTTTTCGCTGATCTTTGATGATCATCCACGCAATGTGGTGAGCGAAGTCGCAGGCCGGAAGACACCGGGAAGCTCCGGGGTTAGTCGCCCCGCTCAATCACGATTCCGCTTTCCAGTGTTGCCACGGAGTCGCTTTCCGCCTCATTCCACACGACCTTCTGCCTGAAGAAGGCACCGGGGCGAACGACACGATTTCCAGTGATGGTTAAGTCCGAACTCCGTGACACCCAGATCAAGGCTCCACCATCGATTCCCAGGTCCTGACCTGTGGGATTTGGCGTTTCCGACATTACGTTCCGGAAGAGGTTGTCGGCAATGCGAACTCCGGCGGCGGAAACTATTACAATGCCCGGCCCGTTAAAGTCCTCGAAGTAATTTTTCTCAATTACAATGTCCCGGAAAGTGGGTGCATCGATACTGCCCTGGCCTGACAGGGAAATACATCCTGCCTGCCCACTCCAAGGAGCTGGGCAAAAATATCCCGTGCCGACGAAGCGGTTATTACGGATGACCACATTGCGCACGCCGCCAATCGCCCCGGGGTATTCCGGCGCAATGGTCACGCCGGCGTGTCCATCCTTGATGTCATTACCTTCGATAACTCCGTCTGAAGCTTTAATGAGAATACGCCCAGAGTTATGCAGGTGATTATTGCGAAAAACGAAGCCGTTACACTGCCGATCCGGATTATAAAGATTCTGGCCGACGGGAAACGGGAACGAATCCTTCGCCGTGACTTCAAAGACCTTCGCACTCACTCCCCAAACCTCCCAAGGCTTCGCCGCCTTGATCTTGTCACGGGTGCCAGCCCCCAGGGAAACCTGGTCAAGGTTTACGGGGCGGAGACTCGCGACCACCGCTTCCGGCGAAGTTAATCCCGTAACAAGCCTCTCCCCGACCTGGGGAAACACGTCATACGGTTGACGCGAGGCGATGATAGCCCTCGTCCCATCGACAGCCAGGACGAGATAGTCCGTCGATTGAACGCTCCACGAGTCGTCACCCGCCTTCTCGATCCGACAATCTTCCACAATGGGACCTTTCCGCACCGCAGCGGTCATCATTGCATCCCATGAACTGCTGAGCAGCCGTTCCGAGGTGGCACCGGTGGGGGGCGGACCCGGCGTCACACTGCACCGTCGAAAGGTCGAGCCACCCTGTCCAGCGCTCTCGAATATCCCAAATCCTGGGGCCGAGTGCACTGTCACATCCTCAAAGGTCATGTCCGAACTGGCCGTGATCGTCAGACCATGCGGAGCCCCGCCCGGATCTGGTCCCGTGCTGAGCGAGGCGAGATCGCCCAGAGCGGCCGCCTTGCCGATCCCGTCTCGGAACACACGTACCGTTGATTCCCCGACCATCTCGGCTTTGGCGCCCCAGAGAAATGGCATTCCCCTCTTCCGAAAACGGGTGACGCGGTCAATCAGATCGATGCGAGAGAAAGGTTCACGTGGGTATCCAGCGTCCAACTGCACGTCGATCCAGCTACGGTCATCCGCAATACGAACCACCTCCCCCTGCGTGAAACACAGCGGTTCATAGTCGATCGTCAGCCCTTGCAACCGGACGTTTTTACAGGACACGAACTCCATGGCCATCGTGCGCTTTCCGCAGAGGAGAGTCACTCCTTCGGCCTTGATCGTCAGGTTACTCGCATCCTTAACCTGCAAATGAACACGGCCACCAGAGGCAGGTTGCACCTTGTAAACCCCGGGAGGGATTACAACCTCGGGGGCCTTTTGCCTGATGGCATTGCTGATCAGTGTCTGAATATCAGCCTCTGCCCGGATATTCCCGAGGATACCAGCCACAGTGCAAAGAACCGAAACAAAGCGACAAAACTTGAGGCGCCATGGAAGCATGGCAAAATTTATATATCGATATTCTTTTATGTCAAATTCGATACACAAAGACACATCCACGCTCCCCCCGCTTGCCCGTCAGCTCCCGCAGGCCTCGCGTAATCGAGCGGCAGCCGTCTCGGCCGCAAGATCGCGCTGAGCCTCTGCCAGCAACTCATAGCCGACCATGAATTTCTTCACTGAGGCGGAGCGTAGCAGGGGCGGATAGAAATGGGCATGCACGTGCCAATGCTCACCCGGCTCATCACCGTAGGGCGCACCGTGCCATCCCATGGAGTACGGAAAGGACGTTTCAAATAGTTGGTCGTATCCCGACAACATCGCCTTCAGAATCTTAGCCAGCGAAAGCCTTCTGGCCTCATCAAGGTCGGGAAGACGCCGCACGGGAACTTTGGGGAGCAACAACGTTTCAAAGGGCCAGACAGCCCAGTACGGAACAACGGCCAGCCAGTCCGCATTCTCAACCACGATCCGTTCCCGGTCGACCATCTCGCGTTCGGCATAGTCGGATAAAAGCGTACGTCCCTCCCGTTCATAATATCGGCGCTGCTGGACGTCCTCCTTGGCAGGTTCGTTCGGTATAAACGACGAAGCCCACACCTGGCCATGCGGATGGGGATTGGAACATCCCATGATCGCACCTTTGTTTTCAAAGATCTGAACCCAGCGGTACTTTCTGCCGAGTTCTTCGGTCTGCCCGGCCCACGTATCAATCACCTGCCGGATCTCCTGCAGCGACAGATCGGGCAGAGTCAGATCATGCCTGGGAGAGAAGCATATCACGCGGCATTCCCCCGCCACCTCTTCATATCGGAACAAGCCCTCTCCCGGTGATGCCGAACTCCCGGTCTGCTGTGGCAGAAGGGCGGAAAAATCGTTGTTGAAAACAAAGGGGCCGACGTAGTCGGGATTCCGTTCCCCTCCCATCCGCGCATTCCCCGGACACAGGTAGCATTTCTCGTCATGGGTCGGAGGCTTCTCGTTTGAACCTGCCTCCTTCTGGCCCAACCAAGGGCGTTGCGTACGATGTGGAGAGACGAGGACCCACTCACCCGTGAGGGCGTTGAGACGTCGATGAGGAGCGGAAGAGAGTGCTTTCATATCCAGATTGCTGCGAACCAAAAAAAGGCGCTCAGGAAATGCTGACCTAGCTGATCCGAGATTTTATGTCGATATGTTAAATCCCAAGAAAAACCTGCTCCGAGACCTTTTCCGCACCGTCTCCCCCTCGATCACGCCAAATATTCTTGCTTATTTTTCATGCAGCAATATCGATATAAAAACTTCCCGATACCGACTTTTCTCCCGCCCACTCCCCTTGCGCCCTAGACTTCGTTACCGCCCTCAATGACCGCATCCCCGACCACCTCCTCCGTCGCATCCTCGATCAATATCAATCTCACGCCGGTTGATTACCTGATCCTCGGATTGTACTTCGTATTCGTCATCGGCATCGGTCTCGCCCTCAAGCGCTACATGAAGGGCAGCAGCGAGTTTTTTCAGTCGGGCCGCGCGATCCCGGCGTGGGTCACCGGACTGGCTTTCCTTTCCGCCAATCTTGGAGCTCAGGAAATCATCGGAATGGCTGCTTCCGGCGCAAAGTATGGCATCATGACCAGCCATTTCTATTGGCTCGGCGCAATCCCGGCGATGGTCTTCCTGGCCATCTTCATGATGCCCTTCTACTATGGGTCAAAGGCGCGTTCGGTGCCGGAGTATCTCAAGCTGCGATTTGACGAAAAGACGCGTGGATTCAATGCGTTCTCATTCGCGCTAATGACCATCTTCTCCTCCGGCATTTCCCTCCATGCGCTGGCCAAGCTGCTGGAGGTCCTAGTCGGCTGGAACTACTGGACCTGTATCGGGATCTCCGCCGCGATCGTGCTGGTATACATCCTTCTCGGCGGGCTGACCTCGGCAATTTATAACGAGGTCCTCCAGTTCTTTATGATCGTGCTCGGGTTTACCCCGCTCGTCTATCTGGCCCTAAAGGCCATCGGCGGCTGGAGTGCGCTGAAGGAAAAGCTTATTCCCGTGGCGACCAATGAAGGCTTCGCCGCCGGGACATGGACGCATTCCTGGCACTACATGGGTTCCGCGGCAGAAAATCCCATGGGCGTCAATTGGATCGCAATGGCCATGGGCCTTGGCTTCGTCCTTTCCTTTGGCTACTGGTGTACGGACTTCCTGGTCGTCCAGCGAGCCATGGCTGCCGAGTCCATGTCGGCAGCTCGACGGACTCCTCTCATCGCCGCCGTACCGAAGATGCTCTTCCCGCTTCTGGTCATCCTCCCTGGCATGATCGCCATCGCCATGCACTACCAATCCGGGGGCAAGTTCCTTCCGGTTTCTCATGACGGCACTCCAGATTACAACATGGTGATCCCGGCGCTATTGGCGCAATACTTCCCGACCGGCCTTCTCGGCCTGGGTTTCACCGCGCTCATGGCTTCCTTCATGGCCGGAATGGCGGGGAATGTGACGGCGTTCAACACCGTCTGGACCTACGACATTTACCAAAGCTATTTCGCTCCCGGAAAATCAGACAAACACTACCTCTGGATGGGCCGTGTGGCGACGATAGTGGGCATCATCCTGAGCATCGGCACTGCTTTCATGGCGTCGCACTTCAATAACATCATGGACATGCTCCAACTGGTGTTTGGATTCGTGAACGCGCCGCTTTTCGCGACCTTCCTGCTCGGTATGTTCTGGCGCCGGGCTACGGGACACGGCGCCTTCTGGGGGTTGGTGGCCGGCACGCTTTCCGCGGTAGTCTTTCACGGTCTGTCACTCTCTCACAATGCCGTGCCCGGCATCAAGGGAGGCTGGATCACGCCGGTCTTTCACTTTCAAAGCGAAATGGGGCAGAACTTCTGGGTTGCCATTGTGGCGTGGACGGTCTGCTTTGTCCTCACTATCGGCATCTCTCTGGTGACGGCTCGCACGAAAACCAACGAGGAGCTTGCCGGCCTCGTCTACTCTCTCACGCCCAAGCCCAAATCAGAAGGCGAAGTCTGGTACACTCGCCCTGCTTTTGTCGGTATCATCGTGCTGGCTCTCGTCCTCGTCCTTAACATCATCTTTGCCTGATCACCCGTCATGAACTTCGACCTTCGCCTTCCCGTCGGCCTGATGTTCGGCCTCTTCGGCCTCATCCTCATCGGCACCGGACTTTTCACCAGCTCCGAGATCTACCAGCGTTCGCTCGGGATCAACGTCAACCTCTGGTGGGGCATCTTCCTGCTCATCTTCGGCTGCATCATGTTCTTCTCGGCCAAACGGAAAAAATAGTCAGCCCATGTCGCGCTCCATTATCAAAGTCTGTGACGGCTGGAAATTCTCCCGTCAGGTTTCCGAAAACGCTCGCTGCGAGCAGCCATCGTATTCCGTCGAAAGCTGGGAATCGATCGAACTGCCTCATACTCCGCAGGTCGAGGCCGAGGTTGTTCGTTATCCTTTCCAGGGCATCTGCTGGTACCGCCGCATAATCACTCCCAGCCCCGAATGGGTGGGGAAGCAGGTGGTGCTCGAGTTTGGCGCTGGCATGCAAATCGCTGATATCTGGGTCAACGGTACGCATTGCCAGCGCCACCTCGGCGGGTATTTGCCTTTCAGCGTCGATCTCACTGATCTTTTATCCCATGGCAAGGAGGCTCTGGTGGTCGTCCGTCTCGATAATCGCGACACGAGCGAATGCCCCCCCGGCAAACCTCTTGAGCACCTTGATTTTTCCTACTTCGGAGGTCTCTATCGCGAAGCCAGACTCATAATCACAGCTCCGCTGCATGTCAGCGACCCTATCCGCGCAAACCTCCAGGCTGGCGGAGGCGTATTCGTTCGCACAAAGGAACTGAAGCCCGAGGCCGCTCACATCAGTATCCAGACGCATGTGGTCAATGAAGCCACTGACCCGGCCCGTCGCTGTCACATCGTCTCCAACATCTTCGATCCGGAGGGTGTCATGGTCCAGACCGACAAGAGCTTCCCGCTCATCATCGCAGGGGGGGAGGGACACCATTTCCAACAAGAGGTCGTCATCGTCTCCCCGAAGCCCTGGCATCCCGATACACCTCGGCTGTACACCCTCATCACCGAGGTCTATGCGGATGGCGCACTCATCGATGTCCACGAGACGCGCTTCGGAATCCGGCATATCGCGATGGATCGCCAGTTTTACCTCAATGGGGAACTCTTGCCGATCCGCGGGACGAACAGGCATCAGGAGTATCCTTTCATCGGCAACGCCGCGCCACCTAATGCACAGCGCCGCGACGCCCAACTCATCAAGGATGCTGGATTCAACTTCGTGCGTCTCAGCCACTATCCGCAGGACCCGTCCTTCCTGGATGCCTGCGATGAACTCGGCCTCCTCGTGCAGGCCGCGATCCCGGGATGGCAGCAGTTCTGGCCAAATAATTCCTTCATCAGCCGCTCTTTCCAAGACGTCCGTGAACTCATTCGCCGCGACCGCAATCACCCCAGCATCATTTTCTGGGAGCCAAATCTCAATGAAACAGGGGTGGGCGAAAGCGGTCTGGGGCATTCCGACTGGTGCCGCACCGCCCACGAGATCACGCACCTGGAGTATCCTGGCGACCAATGCTTCACCTTTGGCGATGCGTATCCCGAGAAGCCAGGCTGGGATTGGGACGTCACGGGGCTGATCCGAGAGTATGGCGATTTTTCCTTTGGAGGAAATGAAAGCACGTCCCGCCATCGTCGCGGGGAAGGCGAGGCCGCGCTCCTCCAGCAGGCATGGAACTACCAGTGGACGCTTAACCACATCAATGCCGGATATCTCGATCCCAAGTCCGACTACTGCGGTTGCGCGACATGGGTGATGTTTGATTACAACAGGGGATACCATGACGACGCCTGCACCTGCGGCGCGATGGATATCTTCCGTCTGCCGAAGTATGTGTATTACCTTTACCAGAGCCAGCGTAACCCGGAAATCATCGACCGCCGCTGGTCCAGCGGACCCATGGTGTTCATCGCCAGCGATTGGACGCCCCGCACAGGAGAAACGAAGGTCATAGTCTTTTCCAACTGCGATGAAGTCGAGCTCCTCGTAAACGGTCTGGCAATCAGTCGCCGCTCTCCAGACGCAGGACCGGACACCGTCTACAGTGAGCGAAAGGAAACCAATCTCGCGACGGTAGGTGACGATTACGATCGCTCCGGAGGAAATCCTTACGATGGCGGAAACGCCAACCATATCCCCCATCCTCCATTCACCTTTACAGGAGTGGCCTATCGCTCCGGGTCTCTCACCGCTATCGGCTACATCAAGGGCACGGAAGTTGCCCGGCATGATGTCACCACCCCGGAGGAACCCCACTCCCTGGAAGTCTGGGCTGATTTCGCCAATATCCCCCTTGCGGAAAATGGACTTGATGTCCTCATCGTCCATGCCCGGATCGTCGATGCGAACGGCACTACGGTTCCCATCTCCGGCAAGGTTATCGGGTTTGAGGTCGATGGACGGGCAGAACTGATCGGTCCCAATCCCGCCCCGACCGATGCCGGGATCGCCTCGATCCTTCTTCGCACTTCGGGTCCCCTCGGGGAAATCCGCGTTACGGCGCGACTGGGATACTTGTCTGCCAGCAAACGGCTCGCTTAAGGGCCGAATGATATGTGCTCGCTTCTGATGATGCGTCGCGCCACAAGATCCATCCTCAGAAGCGGTCTTTCGTTGCCCGAGCTTTTGCCGCACCCCGTGTCGGCGCTTCCGGTCCTTACGCGCGCACCATATCCCGGTGATCCTGTTTGCCTGCGCAGCCTCTGATCCCCCTGCCCCCTACAGACGTCCATGCACCTAATCGACTGGCTCCTCATCGCGATACCGCTGCTCACCCTGCTTATCGTCACACTTTACACCCGACGGTATGTGCGCGGCGTCGCGGATTTCCTCTCCGGCGGTCGCATGGCCGGGCGCTACCTTCTCGCCGTGGCCAAGGGGGAACAGGGTGTGGGCGCGGTCGTATTTGTCGCCACCTTCGAAATCATTTCGCACTCAGGTTTCGTCCTCACATGGTGGGGATGGCTCAGTATACCCGTGATGTTGATCGTGGGCATCAGCGGTTGGGTGATCTACCGATTTCGTGAAACACGAGCTCTCACTCTCGCCCAATTCTTTGAGATTCGATATAGCAAGCGCTTCCGTGTCTTCACCGGCATCCTCGGCTTCGGCGCAGGCGTGGTGAACTTCGGCATCATTCCGGTCATTGGTTCCCGGTTTCTCACGTTTTTCCTCGGGCTGCCTCAGACCTTCAGCTTCTTTGGGTTTCAGATCGAGACCTACATCCCATTGATGGCAGTTCTGCTAACCATCTCGCTCGCGATGACCCTATCCGGTGGCCTGATCACGTTGATGATCACAAATTGCCTCGAGGGAATGATGTCTCAGATCCTTTTCCTCATCATCATTGCAGCCCTGCTATGCATGTTTAGCTGGAAGGACATTTCCCAGGTGCTCGAGAATCAGCCCAAAGGAGAGTCGCTGCTGAATCCCTTCGACTCGATGGGTTTGAAAGACTTCAACATCTGGTATGTGCTCATCGGCCTCTGGGGAGGCATCTATCGGACGATGGCCTGGCAAAACCAGAGCGCCTATGCCACAGCTGCTGTGACCGCGCACGAGTCACGCATGGGTGGCATCCTTTCCATCTGGAAGGGAATGGGAAATACAGCCGTAATCACACTCCTCGCGGTTTGCGCCATGACGTATCTGGCACATCCACACTATGCCGCCCAAGCTGCAGAAGTTCAGCATGAGGTGGCTCAGATCGCCCAGCCCAAGATCCAGCAGCAAATGAAGATTCCCATCGCCATTGAACACATGCTGCCCATGGGCATCAAAGGCATTCTCTGCATCGTTCTCCTTATGGGTGTATTCGGTGGAGACGGCAACCATCTGCACTCGTGGGGGAGCCTTTTCATCCAGGATGTGCTGGTGCCATTGCGCAAGAAACCCTTCACTCCCAGACAACATATCCGCCTGTTGAGATGGTCGATGACAGGAGTGGCTTTGTTCGCCTTTCTTTTTGGCTGTTTCTTCAAGCAGACGGAGTACGTGATGATGTGGTGGGCGGTAACCGAGGCAATCTATGTTGGCGGAGCCGGAGCGGCCATTATCGGCGGACTATACTGGAAGAAAGGCACCACTGCGGGCGCGTGGGCTGGCCTCCTCACTGGGTCAACTCTTGTAACTTCTGGCATTCTGGCCCGGCAGGTCTGGGGTGACAGCTTTCCCTTCAATGGCACGCAAATTGCCTTCGGCGGCTCAATCATTGCGTGCGTGGTTTACTTCACCGTTTCTCTGCTGACCTGCCGCAAAAACTTCGACATGGATCGTATGCTGCACCGAGGCGAATACGCGGTGGAATCAGAGCAAAAATTCCAAACGAAGAAAAAGACCAAGGTCTCCTGGGGGCGCATCATCGGCCTCGATGAGAACTTTTCTATCGGCGACAAAATCATCGCCTGCGGTCTTTTTGGCTGGAGCATGATCTGGCTGGCTGTCTTCGTCATCGGCACCATCTGGAACCTCATCTCACCATGGCCCTTACAGGTCTGGTCCACATTCTGGTTCATTGTCGGCATCGGCATTCCGATCTTCTTTGCTCTCGTTACCGCCGTCTGGTTTTCGTGGGGTGGAGTAAAGGATATCAGACTCTTTTTCAGACGCCTCCGTGAGGAGCGCATCGATGCCCGGGACGATGGCACGGTCGTCAATCACCACAATCTGGCCGACTAGATCAAAACATCCGCAAAACCGCAGGCCCGTATATCAGCTCAAAAACCTAATGTTACCTTCTCCCTTCATGAAAAAGTCGTTCCTACCTTTCGTGACAGCATTTTGTCTTGGAGCAACAGCCGTCCACTCCAGCGACGATTTCCGCCCCGCTCTCGAGCAGGCCGTAAAGTCGGGAGCGCATGAATTCACCATCCCGGCAGGCACCTATCATCTGAAGCCTGTTGGCGGGGACAACAATCATGTGACGGTAAATAACGCAAAGGATCTGACCATCAATGCCGAGGGCGTGAAGCTGATCTGTGGAGACATGACCAGGGCCGTCACAATCAAGAACTCCCGTAATGTCACGCTCAAAGGGCTGACGATCGATTATGATCCCCTGCCCTACACGCAGGGCGACATCATCGCGACAGCGCCTGATGACAGCTGGGTCGATGTACGCATCCATGCAGGTTATCCCCGGAAGCCCTATTCACGCATCGATGTCATCGATCCTGCCACGCGGTTTCGCAAACGCGGCATGCCATTTCTTTGGGGAGCGAAGGGCGAGATGCGGGGCGAGGATGTCGTGCGTGTATATGTGAAAGACATCGGGAAGATTGCAAAGGTCGGTGACATGGCTTCCATGAGTGGAGGTCCTCGGCCAGGAGGAGTCGCCCACGCTGTCGCAATCGAAAACTGCGCAGGCACAGTCTTTGAAGGCGTCTCGGTATTTTCTGCGCCCGGGTTTGGCATCATCGAGCAGGATGGCGATGGCGGCATGCGCTACACCCGATGCAAAGTGGTTCCCGGCCCCAAACCGGAAGGAGCCACACAGGAGCGATTGCTCAGCAGCGTATGGGATGCCATGCAGAGCAAAACCATGAAACGCGGCCCGTTGGTCGAGCAATGTGAGATCCGCGATGCGGGAGACGACTCATGGAGCGTACAGTCCAGCGACTTTATGGTGGTAGCCGTCGATGGCTCAACGGCGACACTTACCTTCCGGGACGAACATTGCCTCGGCCCGCAGGTCGGCGACTCTCTCGCTACCTCCCTCGATGGGAAGACAGCCGAGATCATCGCCAAGGAGTATGTCAAACTCCCCGATGACTTGGCCCGTAAAGTGACCGAGGCGCCCCAGTGGACGCTATGGCGCACTAATACGAAAGCGGTCAAGGTCACCGTCAAAGGCGATGTCCCCTTTCTCGTCGGAGAGTCGGTCTACTGCCCCGATCGTCAAGGAAACGGATTCATCTTCCGCAACAACATTACCCGGAGCTCCGGTCGCATTCTCATCAAGGCAGGCGACGGCATGATTGAAGGCAACCAGATCTTTGACGGCCATTCCGGTGTCACGGTCTCTCCTGAGGTTCCCGGCGAGGCTGCGGCGGGAATTCGAAATCTCGTGATTCGAAACAACACATTCAAAGGTACGGGATATTTTTGTCCGTCGTGGTCGACTGATCAAGCGGGGTGCATTTCGATTGCGGCCGGGGCGAAATACCCCGTGTTCCAGAATATCAGGATCGAGGGCAATCGATTCGAGGACTTCAACGGACCCGGAATCGTCCTTTTCGCGGCCAAGGGTGTTTCCATTCGGGACAACCTCTTCGCTCGTGTGATGACTGCTCCTCCCAGCGTCACCGGCGCAGGCAAGGGAGTCAATGGCGAATCTCTGCTTTGGCTGACCCGCTCATCGGACATCACAACAAGCGGCAACAAGGTGTACGAACCCGGTGCATACCTCAAGGCAACCGTCTCCGGCAAAGATGTCGCCCAAGATACTCTCGACAAGCTTGCCGAAGGTTTTTCCATCGAGACTGCGCCCAGCCCGTTCAACCTCACGCAACCAAGTCACTAGCGTTGCTGGAAACTGGTGCGCGAGCAACCTCTCGCGCCATTTGGAGTTCGGCATGCCCCGGCCATGCCCGCGACCACGAATGGTTGACTCAACCTTTGGCGCGATTTTCGTACGGAGGTCGTTCCTCCTCATCCGATAAGGCCGACTGAAAGAAGAGCCAAGTCCGCTTCATTCTCATAGGACCTTGCCGCGCAAAGGGGGCAGTCCTACCCTTCGAAACCGGCAAGCCAGCCAGGTACCGACATTCCCACTTTACAGGAGCTGGTCTTCATTACCAGATCCCATGTTCCTCTTGCGCATAAAATATGTCGGCCGGAGAAGATCCCAGGCCGACATATCTATAAGAGAACTGAACCTCTCCAGCTACTCGTAAGTCAGCTGAGCAGTCGCTTTGCACAAACTGTCGGACTTGGTTCGCAACCAATAGGCGCTAAACGAATCGGGAAACTGATATGACACGGATTCGCCGGCCGGAACGCTAAACTCTTTCCAGGGCACCCATGTACCGGTACCCGAGGGATCGATTTCCACGGTGATCTTGACGGGGACCGTTGCGTCGTGGGACAGCGTCAGGCTCTTCTTGTCATATCCGGTGAGCAGGTAGGGATCGGAGGGCTTTCCCGCTTCGACCTGTGCATTTTTCCAAGGTCCGCCAAAGCCCCGCGGTTTTCCGAACCGCCAGATGTCATCCACCGCACCCACCCATAGGGCAGTCTTGCCATCGGTCGATCGAATGACATGGTCCCCTGCCTGGGCAGATTGATCCAGTCCACTGATCACAAACAACCCGCGAAAACTCGTGTAATCCTTGATTCGCCGGTTATGCGTGGTGACGGCTCTGATCTTTGCCGCGCCACCTGCGTTCTCCGCCGGCAGTTCAAAAAACGTGCCGCCCGCATTGAAGAGATCGCGCTCGGTACAAACCTCGCGACAGATGCGCTCGGCTCCAAGCGGACCCGCAGTGTCCAGGGATCTGTCACCTCGTGGAAGCCGCCAGCGACCCACCTGATCGACATAGATAATGGAAGCGTCGTCATACTCGAGCACACCCGAGGGAATCGCAACATTCTCATTCATCCACCTCGAAGCATCGGGTTCGTCGACCTTCGTCAACGTCAGATTCCCATCGAGATCGTAGCATCCCAAGTCGCCGCTGGCATCCTGCGCGGCAAAGCGTAGCGTCCGGATGTCATTCCCACGGGCATAAAGCAGTCCTCCAGTGACCTGCTTGCTATCCGGCGCAGCGATGCCGTCAAAGATTTTTGCCGCGGCAACCTCGCGCCCGTCCTGGTTTCGATAGAGAAACATCGCCGTCAATTTCTTCGCATCGGCCTCCGGGCGAAGGCGAATCCAGGCGCCCTTTTCGGAGCTCATATCCGCCCATTGCAGCGCTCCCGGGAGCACATCGATGGTCTTCGATGGCGTCCACGTTCCATTCCCATCGACATCGACCTCCACGGCTACCCGCACGGGGGCTGCGCCGTTGTGAAACAGCGCGAGCGTTCGATAGTCGAAACCGCTGAAGAGATATGGATCGCTGGTGGTCCCCTTCTTCACGTCTTCGTTCAACCACAGAGCACCACGACCAATAACCGGCCCCAGGTGATCAAGGAGCGTCGGATCGATGAACCAGAGGTTGGATTGCGACTGTCCCGGCCCAACGATTTCCCCCTTGGCCTTGCGCTTGTTGAGAAACTCGTTCTTCGCGGTGTCGTCGCATCCGATCACGATGCGATCGTTCCAGCGGGCAAAATCTCCCACCACTTTCAAGTAGTTGCTCCGAGGAGAAATACCGGCGCTGGTGGACGGAGCGAAGTTCTTGGGGAACTTCCAAAATCCGCCATGCATCGTCATTAGGAGAGACCCCTCGCCGATCTCGCGAATGCGCGGCCACTCGGTATTCCAGCCATGCGCCCCATCATAGCTATGGCTCGCCTTGGGCAGACGGTAAGAGTGCCAGGTTCCCTTATCGAGCACCATGAGGATCAGAGAACGGAAGTCCCAACCCACCGCCCAGAGAGGATCAGTCTCGGGGTTGCTATTGCCATAGATCCCGCCGGGTCCGGTCACCTCGGTGAATTGATTCCGCCGGATCATCGTCCAGTTTTCGCCAGGCTTCCGCCACTCGGCCAGAGCACCGCTAGGTGTCGTCGGGTCTGTCTCCGCCGCGTGCCCATACTCGCCATTATTGGCATAAACGAGGCGCTCCTGACCGCTGTAGAGGCCCTTTCCATGATATCCCGGGAGATCGCTCACAACGCCGGTGCCCAGCCCCTTGTTGTCCCTGTTGGTGTCCTTGATCAGCTCGGTGACATTCAAGGTCTTGAGGTCAACCGAGTACAAGCCCTCCTCCATCGTCGCGTAATAGACCGATGTCGCCGGGTCCACTAAATGGCGGGCCACTGCCGTGAGGCGACCGGGCATCTGGCTCGGCTTGATCACCCGCACATTTCGCTCGCCATCGATCACGTAAGGGCCGATCAGCAGCTGATTGGTTTCGCGGTGAATCATCCGGTCAGCAGGCGTACCGCCCACGCTCTCGCTACGAACGATCTGCTTCAGGTCCGGCGTGATCTCATAAAGTTTATCCGAGGACCCATAAGGGCGATGCGGTGCATAAGTGATGGCCCAAAGCCTGTCTGCCCACGGAACCACCGCTCCCGTTCCGCACTCGCCCTCCTTGTTAAACATGGCAAGCGATGGATAGATGCCGCTCACCTGTCTTGGCTGGTCTGATGGCACCTCGCCGAGGACACACGATGCCGCGATCGTGATAAACAGGGGGACGAGTGTCTTCTTCATTGCAAAATTACTCCGCGCTAATGGTTGTTTCGGCTGCGACGAGGCCGGCAGATACGGCTTTCAACTTGATCTCTCCTTTTTCTCCGGGTTTGGATCGAACAATGGCCAAAGCCAGACCATTGAACGCCTTTCGCTCGCTTGCCTGAAAGGACTCGTGGCTGACCGGGTTACCATTGTCGACGGCATCCAGTTCACCCGGACCGGAAATCTCAAACTTCACCTCATTCCCCGAACGGGGCACGACTCGTCCCTTTCCGTCCTCCACTTTTACGGTCACGAAAGAAAGATCCTTGCCATCGGCCGAGATCCGGGCCCGGTCGGGAGAAAGAGCGAGCTGTGAAGCCTCGCCAGTCGTGACGACCTTATCCTCCGCCCACTGGCGGCCATTTTTGTACGCCACGACCCTGAGCTCACCGGGTTCGTACTTCACATCGTCCCAGCGGAGGCGATACTGGCCCGCTTCCTTCTTTTTGCGGCCGAGCGACTTTCCATTGAGGAAAAGTTCCGCCTCGTCTCCAGATGTATAGACGTGCACGGGCGTGACTTGTCCGATGCGATCGGGCCAGTTCCAGTGCGGGAGGATATGTGCCATCGGAAAATCGGGCCGCCACTTTGCCTGATAGATGTAGAAGCGATCCTTCTTGAAGCCCGCGAGATCGAGGATGCCAAAGTAGGAACTCCGCGACGGAACCTGAATCTTTCCAAGACGATCGAGTTCCTCCTTGAGCTTGGCCTTCGCCTCTGGATCGGCCATGTTCAGGAGATTCGTCGTATCCTTGTTGTACGGAGTCGGCTCACCCAGATAGTCAAATCCGGTCCAGACAAACTCACCCATCACGTATGGATACTTGTCCTGAGCCTTGAACTCCGTATCGGGAGTCGTTGCCCATCCCGGGAAATACAAGTCATATGAGCTCATCTGAAAATCGGACTGGCCACCGTGATCCAACGGGAAGAAATATTCCCCTCGCGTGCTGATCGTCGACGCGGTTTCCGACCCATAGATCGGGATATCCGGGTTTTCGTTGTGGAAGCGCTCATAGACGCCCGGCTTATAGTTGAAGCCAAAAATATCTACGGACTTCTGAAAACCATTGAATCCGGCTTCGAGCCAGTTGCACCCGACCGATACAGGCCGTGTGCTGTCCTCCTCGTGCACGATCCTGGTCAGTTTCTCAGAAAGCCAGGGACCATTCTGCTCGGCGATTTCGTTGCCGGTGCTCCAGATTACCACGCTGGGATGATTCCGGTCGCGGCGCACCATCGCTCGAAGATCCGCCTCATGCCATTCCTTGAATAGACGACCATAATCGTTTGGTTTCTTGCCCGAGGCCCAACAGTCAAAGGCCTCTACCATCACGAGCATGCCGAGCCGATCACAGATCTCCAGCAGTTCCGGCGCCGGAGGATTGTGACTCGTGCGAATGGCATTGCCACCCATCTCCTTGAGCAACTCCACCTGACGCTCCAGCGCCCGATAGTTGACAGCTGTTCCCAAGGCGCCGAGATCGTGATGATTGCACACCCCCTGAAACTTGTAAGGCTTGCCATTGAGCATGAATCCGTCCTTTGCATGATATGCAATCGTCCGGAAGCCGAGAGGCGTCTCGTACTGGTCGACCACATTGTTTCCCTGGAGGACATCGGTCACCACCACATACCGGGCAGGCGTCTCGGGACTCCAGAGGTCAGGCCGGGGAACTGCAAGCTGCGCAGGGATCTCTTTCCTCTCGCCCGGTGCAATAGAAAGGGGCGGAGTGGCGCCCGATGCCACCGCTTTGCCGACTTTGGCTCCAGCACGATCCAGTACGTAAATGGAATTTTTCAGAGACACCGAGGCTGGAGCTTCGGTGTTGTTCACAACCGAGGTTTTCAACTCGACTTTGCCAACTGCAGCGCTGATCTGGGGTGTCGTCACCTGGGTCCCCCAGTGCGCGACATGCACGGGAGAGGTGCGCACCAACCAGACATTGCGGTAGATCCCGCCGCCAGGATACCACCGCGAGGAATTCGGGGGATTATCCAGCCGGACAGCCACGACATTCTCTCCTCCAAAATTCACATACGGGGTGATGTCGACGCGAAACGAGCTGTATCCATACGGCCATCCGCCAGCAAACTTCCCATTCACCCACACGAGCGCATAAGACATCGCTCCGTCAAAATCCAGGTAGAGCTGACTCCCCCTGTCAGCGGCAGGCACTTCGAAATGTTTGCGGTACCATGCCACCCCCCACCAAGGCAGCTTCCCCGTTTCGCCATCATACTCCTGATTGAAAGGCCCCTCGATGCCCCAATCGTGAGGCAGATTAAGCTTCCGCCAGGAGCCATCATCAAAGCCCGGCGCTACATAGCTCACTGCGGCACCGAGATTACCCTCCGGGCGCAACGCTGTCTTTCCGACCTCGTACTCCGACCGCTGGCTCGCGAGCCATTTATTGATCTCGGGCAGTCGGAATGTATCTCCCACCTCTTCAGGATCACCCTTGATGAATCGCCAGTCGGCATTGAAGCTGGAGCGCTCGCGGGCCTGCGTTTCCGCAGCCTCCACCGCACCCCCGAGCATTGGAAAGCCAACGAGTAAAGTCGCAACCATCGTCAGGAAATTCATCAATATCTTTTTCATCAGCACAGGAAATCGGTGACAAAACTGAAGGCACTCCATCGTCGTTGAAAGCCTGTCGGCCAGTCCGAGGGGAGACTTCAATCAAGCAGTTCGCGCAAATTATATTATATCGATATTTTCGCAAGTTGAAATCAACAATTGAAAACGAAATATCTTAAAACTCCCTCGGCACGCCTCCGCCGCCCAATGCATTTTCATATCGACACATTTTAAATGCATTACCGACATCGTTGTGCAATGATCCCCTTTATAGCCAATGGCGCGTCGAGTTCCCCATACCAAGCATTTTCATGTCTCCAAGCTCCTCAGTGATCACATCCAGTCAATGAGTGCAGGGGAGCTCCTCCCGACCATGGAAGAGCTGAAGGCGGCATATGAATGCTCCCAGATCACGATCACTCATGCACTGGAGAGGCTGAGACTGCAGGGCCTCATCGAGAAGCCGCACGGTAAAAAGCGGCTCGTGGTGGCACAAACCAGCGCACGCTCCAGATTTCGCGTGGCTCTTATTAGACCCCTCTGGTACTCGCCGGACTTCGAACAAATCACCAACCGGCTCTACGAAATGGGCCATCGTGAGCAGTTTGGCTTCGGAGTCCACATCTATAGCGACATCCACGACCTCGATATCGAGCAGATCCTGAAACAGTACGACGCAGGGCTGCTTATTGGCACACAGGGCATCACATCTGACCAGATTCACGCAGTAAACAGCGCACGAAAGCCTGTCGTGTTTCTTCGGGAAAGGCCCAAGTCCGCGAAAGCCAGTGCCGTATGGGTCGACGACAGCGAAGTCGGCCGCCTGGCTACCCGGCACCTGCTGGACCTGGGCCATACGCACATCGCCGCAATGTTGAGCGAACCCTATAACCCGTCGGCTACGGCCCGCCTGCAAGGCTGGCGGAGTGAAATGCTGAAAGCGGGCATTTCGGATCTCCGAGACCTGGTGATTGACTGTTCCGTCCAGCATGGTCCTGACTCGATCTCCAGTGCCTATGAGCGCCTCAGCCAGCGCCTGGATGCCATGCCTGTGCTCCCTTTCACCGCGGTATTCTGCTTGAGCTGGACGGGCGCACTAGGAGCTCTAAGGGCTTTCCGCGAGAGAAACATCCGCGTACCAGGGGATGTGAGTCTCGTCACGTACTCGAGCGAGTCGCCATTATGCGACTTTACAGACCCTCCGCTCACAACCGTACAAATCGATCTGAATCAGTTCACTCGTGAGGTCATTCACCTTGTGGAGCAAAACCTCGCCAGCTCATCTTCAAAATCCACCCACCGACATATCACCCTCCGGCCGCATCTGGTCAGTCGCAGCAGCGCTCAGTCCGTTCACCCCGGCGACAGGAAGCAAAAACGGGCTTCCCGGGGACACTGAAACGTCACTTCACGACGCGGTTCCGGGTCTCGATCAGGTTGGTATTGTTGTCACTTTTCAACAGAAACTGATCCGCTCCAGGTCCAAACTGCAGGTTGTCCGAGACAACCACATTGCGACTACCCTTGATCTGGATCGAACTTCCGCGAGGGGATTGCTCTTTGCGGTAAAAGGCATTACGGATCATCGCTCCACCAGATACCTGGTCGAGTAGCAGACGCCCCCCCACAAAGCTGTTTGCGGAGTAGGTAATCTGATTAAAAACCGTTACTGTGGCATTCCCTCCCCAGTTTGCCGTATCCGCATTGGTGCTATCAAAAAGGTTTCTATGGGTCACCACATTGCGCGAAACTCCCGCCACCTCAAAGTAGGCATTGCTGATCCCGAGGTGATAAAGACTGTCATGGACACGGTTCCCGACCACCGTCCCGTAGTCCGTATAGAGCATGATCCGCCCGTAGTAGTCGTGGAAGTAGTTCCCTCTCAATATCCAATTTTTTGTATGATGACTGCGATTCATCAGAACGCTGCCTGGGACGATCGTCGCCGGCAGAGCGACGCTGAGTGTCAGTTTGGTCCCGTCCGCCCGCACTACCGTTGCCTTATATCCCGCAGATTCATATTCGGGTGTTAAAAGCTCGACCGGATCACCCTTGGTAAAACCTTTCGCGCCGACATCGAGTGTATAATTGTCCAGCCTCTTCAGCTTTCCCCACATGCTGTCCTTTATGCTGATCGGATCGTCATCCGTAAGGGTGACCTCGTTATTCTCGAATACGATATCTCCCTGAGTCAGGTGAAAGTGATACCCGTCCGCGCCAGCGGACAACGGGCGATCCTCCGCGGTCATGCCCGGCGGAATACCGATCACGCAATGTGCGACACGTACCCGGCGAATATCCGAGGAAAGAAACACCATTCCAAGTGTGGCGTAATAGTTCACCCGCTCAAAGACCACGTCTTCGCTGAAGTCCAGGCTCACCGCGTTCGATGAAAAATCACCATTGTTGATCATGTAGAAGTTATCGCCTTCCACGTACTGTTTCAGCTCATCCCAAAATTTGTCCTCCGGCTTCTTTTTCGCCTTGAATACAATTACTCCCGGGCGGCCAGAACCATCCGGAACAGGCTTTTCTGCGTAAATGTCACTCCGAAAGGCCGGACCTTTTTCGCTATGGCGCAAGGTGACCGGATCATGCGGTCTCCACCGCCAATAAGACGCCCGGCTGGGAATGATAGGATCAGGGGATCCATCACGTCCATTGACCAATTGCGCGGTCACCACACCGGTTTCCCGGTTCAAATCGAGAATTTTTGCATACAGTCCCGGCCTCGCATACGTCGGATCGATGTCGAACGAAAGGTCGCGCACGGCGATGCGCGCGGACTTCAGGATATAGAGGTATCGGGCCATCGCCTGGGAAAAGACGAGCGTCGCGCCTCCTCCGTTCAACTCCAGATCCTGCTTGCCCTCAATAAGGATCGCCGCCCACTTGTTTCCCGCTATCAGTGATTTCACAGAGAACCGTGTACCCGGCTTTCCCGTGGTCGCATCGACAAGCCTGAGGCGGGTTCCAGGCTGCGCTGCCGTGACGGCACTCCGGATGGCCGGTCCATTATCCGCCGCGGGATCAGGATCAAGCGGGACATCAATGGTCTTCAGGATTTTTGGTTCCACCACGGTGACCCTGCTCGATCCTGGAAATGCGACAGAGACATTCCATTTATTGGGAGAAGCAAGTGCAGAGTACCGATCCCAGATACTGAGCGGGAAGAGCACCTTGTCATACAGCGCAAAACCGGACATAGCCCCCTGCACGCCCTCTCCTCCCAAGCGGATTCCAGAGAACTTCAGCGGGCCGGAATGGCGGGCAGCTATCCGCCCATCGCCCGCGAGTTGACCGTCAACATACACCCTCACCGTGTTGGCAAAGGGAAATAGCGGCACTGCGTCGTATACCACTGCCACATGATGCCATTTCCCGGCAGCAATCCGCTCCCCTACAGGAAATGAAACCACTCCAGCGCCAACGATCGAAAAAGACAACGCAGCTCCCTCATAAGCCAGCGCAAATCCACCCGCCTCCTCCCGGCTCGCTACCAGCACCTGGCGCCCCTCCAGAGAATCGAGACGCACCCACAAATCCGCGGAGAGCTCGTTCGTGCCCTCCCGACTCTCCACCGCAACATCCCTGGCTTCTCCCTGCAACGGCAAAGCGCGAGGCAGGTTGTCGGCAGGCCCCGATATGGCATCTCCTCCCGGAGTTGAGAGAAAAACCAGCGGCTTGGCCGCAATGATCATCGCGTCATAGCTCCAAGGATAGGGTTTGCTTATGCCTCCGGCCGTAACCGAAACCTCCACTGTCACGCTGCCCGCCTGCCGATAGACATGCGAAACATATCCCTGGGAATCCGTGACAATATTCGTCCCGTCGCCCCAGTTGATCTGATATGTCCCCTTTGGCAGCCTCAACTGAAATGGCATTCCAGCCGTCACCAGATCAGGAGCAACAAAGCCCTCCCCTGCCTGTACAGGTCGACCCAGGAGGAATGCCACAAGACAGGCTGGATACAGAAGGATTCGGAAAACAGATCGGCACATATCGCGGTGGGAGGGATGCCAGGTTGAGTGGAGCGATCTTTACCCGGGAAGGCATCATTCATACCCAGGAGATCAGATGCTATCTCACATATTTCATCTCGATACGTCACGAACAAAAGTATCTCAGGACTTTTTCACATCTAACCTCAAATTACGCATTTTATAGCGATATATTTTTCTTGAAATACGCTACAAATCGTTCTACCTTCTGGCAGAAATCCAGTCATAATGATCCCCCAAAGCATGCACCCCCGCCGCATTGACCGGTTCGTCCGCGGGTTTTCACTCGTGGAAGTGACCCTGAGTGTTTCGATCATGACGTTCGCTGCGCTCTCGCTTGCCGGCCTGTTGCCCTCGAACATCGCCAAGCTCAGCAATAATATTGAAAAGAATCGAGCCCAGGGCATTTCCCAAACCGTGTTGCTCGAGGCCGACCGCATGCCCTTTGTTGACCTGCTGCAAACAGGCACTTTCGTCCGCTACTTTGATGCCCAAGGCGAACTCCAGACGGCGGCCAACAATTCCGTGGTCTACGCTGCCCGAGTAAGGGTGAATCGCGATCAGGGAGGAAATCAAAAGCAGATCCGCATTCCCGGCGGCGCAACACCTCCCACCTCCCTGGCCACGGTGAGTGTTGACATATTCCGAGCGCCAGGCGGCCTCTACAAGGCCGATGTCGCCGCCCTCGCTACCTATTCCGGATTCGTAACCTGCAAGGACCTGAGCGTCCTGCAACAGTAGCGGACGCCCAGAGACCGCCGGGCCAGCGAGTCGTTTCTTATCTCCACCGCGTGTTTCTCCTGCCCGTAACGGCCAAACCCGTCCCGATGAAATACCGCCGCAGCATTCCCCACCTCGACAGGCGGGCCATGACTTTGCTGGAGATACTGGTGGCCCTGACAGTTTTTATCATTCTCCTTCTGGTCTCCTTTCGTTTGATCGAGCAGGCAAGCAGTGCATGGCGTTTTGCCTCCTCGAAGGTCGAGCAGTTCAGGGAAACCCGAGGCGGCTTGAGCCTCATCGGAGCGAATCTATCCAAGGCCACGCTCGATGAATATCTCGGCTACGAATTTGATAGCTCGGGGTATCCGGTAAAATGGGGACGTCGATCGGAACTGCGCTTCATTTCCGGCCGCTCGAGTTCTCTCCAGGGGTCCTCAAGCAGTTCTCCGACCCATGCTCTCTTTTTCACCGCCCCGTTGGGTGTCACCAATGATAGCAACTATCAGAACCTCTCGGGACTGCTGAATATTTGCGGATACTTCATCGAGTGGAGCAACAAAGACGCCGATCGCCCGGCTATCCTTCCCCCATCACAAGAGTACCGTTTTCGCCTCATGCAATTTCTCCAGCCCGCGGAGGAGGTCACTCTCTATTCGGATACCGTCACGACATCACCTCAGTTTGCCTTCAAGCCAGCCACCGGATGGCAGAAGACCGCCATGCAGGGTTCCCCTCTCGCAACCCGCGCAATCGCAGACAACGTGATCGCCATGATCGTGGAACCGCTAAATTCCACCGCGCCAGACGCAACCGAGCTGACGGGCGACTTTGCCTACGACTCCTCCGAGTCTCGTACCGACCCTGCGACCAATCCCAGAAATCGCCTTCCCCCCGCCATCCGGATCACGCTGTACACCATAGACGAACCCTCCGCAAAGCGATTGGAACAGTCCAGCAGTATGCCGGATCTGTACGGTTCGCTCTTCAGAGATACATCCAAGCTTCATCCATCCGGAGGCGATGCCGGAGACTTTGCCCGATTTGAAGAAAACCTGAATTCGCGCCACCTGAGATACAACCGCAAGGAAATCGTGGTCGAGCTTGTGCCCAAGCCGTGGAGCAAAACGGAAAATCTTTAAGCGTCGTGAACCAACCTTCCCGCACCCGGGGCTTTGCCCTCGTCATCACCCTGCTGCTCATCGTGCTGGTGGCGATCTTCATCACGGCGACATTGAGCACCGTGGGCACCGATACCCAGGCCACCGACGCCAACGCCTCGGCAGACAATGCCATGCGACTGGCGAACGTCGCAGTGCAAACCGTGATTTCCCAACTGCAGGAAGCCACCACACAAGGCCCCTCCACCGCCTGGGCCTCCCAGCCGGGAATGATCAGGTGCTATGATAATCAGGGCCAGGAGACGACCTGGTTCAAGCTCTACTCCGCCCAGAAGATGATCCAATCCTCACCGGGGTCCGCTGGACTCAGCCAGTTGACGGCAGACCTCCCTACCGGCACATGGGAAGGGGGCGGAGTTTTTACCGATCTCAACAGCCCGGTGCTCTCCGCTGATGGCAATACCAAGCTCTACCCGATCATGGACCCGATCGGCGCAAAGTTCAGCAATAACTCCAGCAAGGCAATTCCCGGCTTCGACATCGATCAATCGGCGCGCCCCTCGGGATCCAACACCGCGCCCATGCCGGTAAGATGGCTTTATGTGCTGCGAGATGGCACACTGGTGCCCGGGGAGGGAGGCGGCTCCAGCGGAAGCATCAAAGTCGATGGAGCGAGCAAGAGCAATCCGATCGTGGGCCGGATCGCCTTCTGGGCAGATGACGAAACTTGCAAGCTGAACATCAACACTGCTGCCGATGGCACCTATTTCGACAGCCCGAGATTCGACAGCGCATTACCGGTCAAGAGTCCCACTGCGGCACAGGCTATCGGGGACCGCCAGTTTGCCGTAACCCCGCCCGCGGCACGGGAATTTCAACGTTATATCGGGCATCCAGCGCAGACACGCCTTAGCACCGTGATCCCCGACCTGGCGCCTGCCAGCCCATTTGTGAGATCCCGCGCGATAACAGGCGTCACTCCGTTCCTCCAATGGGGCGGATCGCAGGGTGGCACCGTCACCTTCTGGGACCTTGCGGGCAAGCTGGAGGACCCAGCCACAATGGCCTCACCTGCACGAGCCACACCATATACCACTCTGGATGAATGGATATTCAGCCAGAATGCCTCTGGTGGCAAACGGAGTCTCAATACCTATGTCGAACAGGGAGGCGCGCAGAAGCAACTCGTCACCCGCAGCGACCTGAACCGTCTCCAGTTTGTCCTCACCGCCTCAAGCGAGGCCCCGGAGATCAATCTCTTCGGAAAGCCTCGCATCGCGATGTGGCCCATCCACAACGACTTCCTCAGCAATGCCACGAGCGCCTATGCGACCCGTTTCGATCGCATGATCGCCAGCGCTGCCACACTGAATGCCGCCTCCTCCAAGCCCGCCTCCTATTTTTTCACCCGCGCCGACTCGACCAGCCCGACATCCGACTACGAGAATATTTCCCGGAACAAGGAACTCTTCGGTTATCTACGCCGACTTTCCGGAACAGAGATACCGGGATTTGGAAACAACTTTGTCGCAAAATACACGCGGCCCGGCATGGATCAGATCCTCACCGAAATCTTCGACTATATTCGGTCGACCAACGTAACCGATGCGATGCTGTTTGGGACGACACCCGCCACGGATCACACCTACACAAAATTCCGTCAGGAAACCGCTCCCCTGAGCAGCTTTAGCTCGCCAGTGAGGAGTTATGATATGGGGCGCGGTCAGGTGACTCCCATCTACATCTCGGAGTTCGGCACGAAAGGGTTCGGTCGATTCCACTCGATCAGCGAAGTCGCTATCAATATCGGCGTATCCAAAGACACCACCGTGGTGGACAACCCCACCATCGTTCCCGCGATCTATATCAACCTGTTCTCGCCCTCGATGGGGCCGCCGATTCTCTACCCCAACATGCGCGTCCAGATCGACACAGCGGACCTGTTGGGGCTCAAGCTTTCCGTAAATGGCACGGAAAAGCCGTTGTTCAGCGCACCCGCGGCGGGCTCGGTATTCAGCTCCGTTCCAAAAGCGGTGCGATGGCACAATGGATCATGGTTCCCATTTTTCTGGGGAGGAGCAGCCGGTCCACGGCCCATGTTTGTGGAAAAGGCCAGCGGCGATACCAGCACCTACGCTTTCCGGGGCAATGATATCCTGGTCAACAAGGACGACAAACTCAGCTTCACCGGCGGCACGTTGCACCTGAAAATCTTCTGGGCAGATCAGGTGGGAGAAGGGAAAGCGGGCAATCCCGGCTATCTGGTGCAGGAAATGACCGTTACCTTGCCGCCATTCTCCAACCTCAGCGTCCCGGTCAAGAACAAGTCGAGATTCGACTATCGGCTCTTTGACGCATTCTTCGGATCAGGCAATAACGCAGATTATCCGATCGTTGACACAACGGACATCACGCGCTCCGCAGTGGCCACGTTCAACGGCGATCTGCGCCTCGTTTCAGCCCTGCGGACTGTACCAGACTCCACCTTCGTTCATCCCTCCGGGCTCGATGAAACCAAGCAGTCCCTGCACTCGATGCGCGAAGCGTTTCCCAACACCGGATTCAAGGTTTCCACGGGATTCAACAGTCCCGGCCAGTTGGTCAAGGGCGTCACCTATGGTGACTTCCTGCCCATCACCGGTCTGGTCTCCGACCCCAATGGCCCGGACTCCACGGGAGACTGGGACAATGGCCTCGGCATCATCCCCGACGGCCCTTATATCAACAAGCCGGATGAGGTGGGCATGCAGTATTTCCTGGATACCTGGACGGGCAACAAGGACACCTATACCTACTATATGCAGGGAGACTCCGGTCTTCTCACCGATGCAAGGGGATACTCGAGCCCCAACCGCAATCTCGCCTCCCCCGTCATGTTTGGCTCACTCTCAACAGGCGTCCCGGTCGGTGGCATGACAGCTGTGCCGTGGCGAACCCTGCTCTTCCGTCCGCAGAGAAACCACTTTGGCCAGACCACCGACCCAAAGGATTATCTCATGCTCGACTGGTTCTGGATGCCGGTGGTCGAACCGTATGCGATCAGCACGACCTTTGCCACGGAAGGAAAGGTCAATATGAACTACCAACTGGCGCCTTTCACCTATGTAACGAGAGCCACTGCTCTCATTGGGACCCTGGGGTCAGAGTATGTGATCGCCGTGCCCACGACCGACGCAGGAAAGTATAAATCCCGCACAACCTCCGGAAATCCGTCACTGAACTATCGCAATCCCGTGAAGGTTCTGGAGTCCGATGGTGTCACCGCTGGCGAATCGACGGGCTCTCTACGTCAGTTCAAAGCCCTGTTTGACAAGGGCGAGATATTTCGCTCGGCCGCACAAATCTGCGGAATCTACCTGGTGCCGAGCAATCAATCGTGGACCTCGGACTCCGACGCCGAGACCTTCTGGGGCAATAATAAGCTCACTGGAGACAATACACGTGAACGCCCCTATAACGGCCTGTACTCGCGCCTCACGACCAAGTCGAATACATTCACCGTCCATGTCCGCGTGCAGGTCCTGAAACCCGACCCGAATGGCGCGGACGGTGTGTGGACGGAAAACGCGAAGCGCATCGCCTCGGAATATCGCGGTTCCTATACGATTAATCGCTATCTCGACAGAGAACAGGATTTGCCGGATTTCGCAAACGCGGCGAACTTCGATAAATCCATCGAGGGCTATTATCGCTATCGTGTCACCGAAACCAGGAGGTTCCAGCCGTGATGCCTGCTTCGGCACCATCCAGTAAACGCAAAGCGTTTTCACTGATCGAACTGCTGATCGTCATCGCGATCGCGTCGCTGGTAGGCGTGCTGGTCGTCACAGGCGTAGGCAATAGCCAGTCGGCCCAGTTGACCGCATCGGCCAATCAACTCCTGGACACACTCTCCCTCGCGCGCGAGGTTGCAATTGCAAAGAATCAACCGGTCGAGGTGTGGTTTCTCAAGCCCAAGAATGAACCCTTTATCTCCTCGTACCAGATGCGGCTCGTAGACCCCGATGGCACAACCGGTGCAAAAGGCGGTCTGATCCGGTTGGCGACAGGCATCGGGATCGACACAGGCTCACAGCTTTCTTCTTTTGTCTCCTCCGCCAATACCAAGCAATGGGGTGGCGGGTCAGCGCCTGTCATTGGGTCTCTCGGCACAAATTACGACTGCTGGTATTTGCGCTTTCAACCGAATGGAGTGCCGACCCTGTCGTCCAGCAGCCAGCACTACTTGACCATTCATCGCACAGGGGAGGGAAACGGTCTCGCGAGCCTGCCGGCAAACTATGCCGTTATCGGTATCTCCCCGGCGACCGGAAAGGCCCGGGTTTATCGCCCGTAACTCCTGATCATCGCTGAACCGGGCGACACCGCTCGGAAAACACCTCCTGCAATTCCTGATAGACTGCCCGGCGGGCCACATCCGGCACGCAGCGGGTGGATTCATCAATGTGAACACACCGCGCAGTCAGTGAAGTGAGAGCCTCCCCCCAGTCGGTACCACCCGCCAATGTCGCTCCAGCCTGGATGGCAGCTCCCATGGCAGCGCCTTCGCTAGTTGTCAGGCACACCGTTTCCCCATCAAAGACATCGGCACAAATCTGTCGCCACGCCGCGCTCTTGCTCGCCCCGCCGGTCAGTCGAGTCTCTGCGGCCCGAAGCCCGAACGACCTGAGTCGGTTCAGCCCATAGCCCAAGCCCAGAGTGACTCCCTCGACGGCAGCGCGTGCCAGATGAGCGGGCGAGAAATTCTGGAGAGTCATTCCACTAAGCGCTCCGGTGGCCTGCGGTAAATCCGGCGTGCGCTCACCTGTCAGATAAGGCAGGAAAAACAACCCGTCCGCCCCCGCAGGCACCTTGCTGATCTCGGCTTCAAACCTGACGTGATCCCAGCCAAAGAGATTCCTCACATGCTCGGTGACCAGCGTGACATTGACCGTGCAAACCAGGGGCAACCAGGCATCGGTACTGTCACAAAACCCCGCGATCTCTCCCGTAGGGTCAATGATGGGTCCGGAGGAATAGGCAAAAAGTGTGCCGGACGTACCCAGACTTGCCGAAACCACGCCGGGCCGGATGTTTCCCGTTCCGATCGCCGCCATCATATTGTCTCCGCCACCAGCGCTTACCATCACACCATGCGCGAGTCCCCATCGGGCCCGCAGTTCCTCACGCAACTCACCCACAGGTTCGCGAGACGATGCAAGCGGAGGCAGCTTTTCCCACAACTCGGCGCCAATAGCCCGGATCGCATCCTCCGACCACACCCGATTCCTGACATCCAGCAACGCCATACCTGATGCATCGCCGAATTCCATCCGCGCCTTTCCAGTGAGGAAGAAATTCAGATAGTCATGCGGCAAGAGCACGGTGGCCGTTCGATTCCAGTTCTCCGGTTCCTGCTGTTTCAGCCAGAGGATCTTCGGCGCGGTGTAGCCAGTCCGCATACTGTTGCCGACAGTTTCAACTGTCCTGGCGGGTCCTCCCAGGGCAGCCGTCAGTTGTTCGCATTGGACAACCGTGGAGTTATCACACCAGAGTTTCGCCGGTCGCACCGGAGTCCCGGCCCGATCCAGCGCGACCAGCCCGTGCTGCTGTCCGCTCACTCCGATGGCTGCGACCTCGCGACGGCGGTCGCCCAGCTTTTTCATCACCTCATCGGCCGATTCCTCCAAGGCCTGCACCCATTGGCGGGGATCTTGCTCCGCAGCCTCAGCGGCCAGACCGCTTACGAAGGCATGCGACCTCTGGCCCACCGCCAATACCGCCCCGGTTTCACCATCGACAGCAATCGTTTTGGTGCTCTGGGTGCCGCAATCAATGCCAAGGAGGATCATGAAGCAAACCGTAGCGGTCTCCGCGAGAAATCCAAGCTCCCCTCGCGCGTGCCGAGCGCCTCGGCTTTGCGAGACGCCCCTCCAGGGATATGGCTGACAGCTACGGCACCTTTGCGGTAAATCGATAGCGGCAGGGGCCATCCACTTCATGAGGCCGCTGATCAGGCAGGCGAATCAAAGCCTTCACACCAGCAGGCAGTGTCAGCGATCCCTGCACATGATCTCCTCCCTTTCCTCGACGCCACTCCGCCAGGATCAGGCCATGGGGACTCGGGGTCTTCGTGCTCGCATGACTCCCGACTATGACCGGTTCAAACGTGATTTCACTCCAACCGGGCGCAGATTGCCTCACCCCGCCCAGAATCTGCATCAAATGAAACAACGGATGTGCCGACCACGCGTGCGATCGGCTTCCGTTCCCCAACTCGCCGTGGAATCCCTCAAATGTCGTCCCAAACTCCGCCATCTCCTGCCAGCGCTTTTCGATATCGGCCACGACCTCCGCGCCATACCCGCGTGAGGCCAGTTCGGTATATACATAGGTAATCCAGTACGCAGACGGCGTGATTTCCGACTTCAGCTCACCCCGGAGGAACGGTAGCAGGCTCTTCTCAACAAAGACGCTGTCGTGCCGCGGGGAGAGCCGGTTCATCAAGGCGAGCGTCTGGGCGTGAACGGAGCAGTGGGCATTTCTCCTTCCATTGACACGGATGCCGTCGGAGATCAGACCGTCCTTTCCTTGCAAACCCAGGAGAGCCCTTCTGACCCTCATCGCCCAACGTCGACAGCGCGCTGCAGCGGGCCGCTGGCCCGCCACACTATACAACGTGCTCAGCCGATCGAGAGCATACAGCAGCCAGAAGCTGTAAATCGCCGACTCTCCATCCTTCTGGATATCGGTCCAGTCAAGGAAGAGCCAATATCTCTGGTCATACTTCAAAAGCCCCGTTTCCGGATTCGTCCACTCCTCAAAGTACGCAAGAGCGGAGGCAATGGTGCCTTGTTGAACGAGGAAGGACTCAATCGATCCAGTCTGCCAATATTCGTCCCAGAGCGTTGCCATCCAGATCAGAGTAAAATCTGGCAGGATACAATTGTGCGCCATCGTCGGAGCATGTCCGTAGGTGATGCCGGTCGGCGTGGTCATGGCGCCGACCTGGCGGATACCGCGATGCAGCAACCGGGCATCCCCGCTCAGGTGAAAGGTATTCCAGGCCTGGACCCGGGCATCTCCCCACCACTGGGCCTGCTCTCGCCATGGTGTATCGACGTAGGCATCCATGCTGCAGATACGCTCCGTCCAGGCACAGGCTTCCCAGATCTTCTCCAGAGCGCCCTCGGAGGACTGGAAACTGCCTTTCTGCTCGAGCGGATAGACTGCTGTGCGCAACGAGACGCCTACTCGAAGCGTGCCCGGGTTTTCCCGCACGGTGAGTACCAGATAGCGGAACCCGAAGGGATGGAAAAACTGGTGCTCCTGCCCGCCTGGGCGGCACGTCAGGCGGTGGGCAAATGCCATCCGACAATGAGCCTCTGGAAGGAAATGGGGCTCGAGCTTTTCTGGATCGATCGTCTCCGTATGAAAAGTCTCTACGCACTCGCCGCCCGAGGCTCCCTCGACGGATAGAATCACACTCCCCACGACGACCTTTCCAAAATCGATCAGGAGGCTTCTCCACCCACCCTTCCGGACTGGCAAGAACTCACTCTTCTCGGCTGATGCGGTACAGGATTCATGCCCGAGGCCTTCGTTATACCTATTGATGGCCAGATTTCGCGTAACGCGCCAATCAGTCATGCTGCGACCGGAGGCCTGGCCGATGCAAGAGCCGGAGGGAACGAGCGCCTCATCGAGCATCGGGAGTCCCCGTTCCTCCAGCGATGCCCATGGCATACTGTTCCAGACTGCCGCCCCATATTCGTGAGGAGTCCAGGTTTCGTCCTCCTGAAATCCCGGCAGCATCCAACCCGGATCTTCAAGGCGCAGATCGATATCCTCCTGAGGAAACAACTGCAAACTCGTCGGCACAGTCGCACGGTTGACACCCCGCTGCCGACGACAGCTCCAGGACTTGTCCGTCGTGATCTCCACCCCACCCCAGCGCGCTGCGACCAGCAAACCGGCATACCCTTGATGAAGATACTGAAAGTTGCTCCGGCCCGGGTTGTACGCTCTTACCGCGATGACATTGCGCCCTTTCCGCAACCACTCCCGGACATCCACCTCATCATAAGGCCAGGAATGCTGAAATCCGCGCGCCGGCCCACGACATACATAACGTCCATTGATGTAGAGCTGATACGATTGGTCCGCCGTAATGTAGAATGGTGCCTTTCTTGGCAGGGACTTTAGCGAAAAGCTTTTCCGGAACAGGGCATAACAGTTTCCCAGATCCCAGCAGAGACTGTCCGGCCAGATCCAAAAAGCCTTGGTGATAATATCCGGGACCTTGGTGGAGGGAATCGCACTCATGGGAGTGTATTTGATCGCAACGGAAAAAACAGCGTTACCGAAATCCGCTTCTTTTATTTCCCATAAATTGACATATTGCGGCGGCCATGAATGGCGTCACCTTATCCTCCGACCGGCCGGTCAATCACCTCGAGGTCCAGCCTTCCTCCTGGCTCTTTCTGAACCATTTGCGCGGACAGCAGGACGTGGTAGCTCATGACCATAATTTTCTGGAGATCGCATTCATTCTCCACGGAAATGCGCGTCATTTCGTCGTCGATGGGGAGGAGCGAAGCTCCGCTGGGGACATCCATATCATTCCACCGGGGGCATGGCATGGATACTGTGATTGCAGACATTTCGAGGTCTTCAATTGCCTACTCTCCCCGGTATTGATGGAAAAGGAACTCGGCTGGATGAAAGATGACCCTTCTTTCGGCCAGCTCCTCGGTATTTCCAGCCCACGAGGCTTCGCTCCAGTACAAAAACTCCGGGCTTCCCCTCGTCGTCTCAAGACCCTCCACCCGTTGCTCGCCGACCTGGAGCGAGCTTATACGGGCAAGAGATCTCGTACAGCGCTCCTCGCAAGATTATTACTGATTTTTGACTTTCTCCAGACACTTGTCCAAACGAAGGACCGGCCGGTTGTGAAGCCATTGGAAATGCACCCCTCGATTCGACAGGCCCTTGATCTCATACACTCGGGTATCGCGGAGGACTGGACTCTGGACAGGCTCGCCGCTCAGCTCCGACTCAACCCAAGCTATCTGGTGCGCCTTTTCCGGACCGAAACCGGAAGCAGCCCGATGAAATTTCTCTCCCGCATCCGGGCGGAACGCGCTGCCACCCTGCTCCTTTCGGGGTCAACTCGCATCGGAGATATCGGCGTCGCTGTGGGATGGCCGGAACCGAAGCAGTTCGCCACCAGCTTCCAACGTCACTTTGGAGTCAGCGCGTCATCCTATCGCCGAAAGATGACCCGATCGCTGGGGGAGACCGCCCCTAACCGGGCGTTCTGATCGGAAGTCTTTTCCGGGAGGCTCGACTCAATAAGGAATACGCCAGCAGCGCCACCCCGCTCGTCAGGAAAATCCCAAGCATTCCCATGGACAGGTAAAGCGCGGAACTCCACAGCGCGGGAGCAGCCACAGCGGTGATAATCGTATTCCCGGATGTCTGGATAAATCCCTGGCATGAAGATGCCAGCCCCCTGCGGTGCGGGAAAATATCCAGGGCCATAATCGTCAGGGTCGGCATCCCCATGGCGCTCCCGACAACATAAAAGAAGAGCGGCACAATGCTCCAGGGCAAGGATGGCGGGTGTGTGAGGCTGAACACAAAATTACCCAGCGCCGAGGCAAACATGAGGCCGTAGGCCGACGTCAATATCCTCGCGGAGGAAAGCCTGCCCGCGAGTCTGCCCGCCAAAGCCGTCCCCAGCATCATTCCCGCCGTGATCGGACCAAAAAGCCAGAAAAACTCCGTCTCCTGCCGCCTCAAAATGCCAAAGATAAATGCCGGAGCGGATACGATGTAGACGAAGACCGCGGAGAAATTCAGGGTCAATGTCACGGCGAGCGTGACGAATTGGATGGAACTGAGAGCGCCCCAATATCCTCGCAAAAGATGCAAGGGATGCAGAGGCTGCCGATTTGCATGCGGCAGGGTTTCCGGCAATGCCTTCCAGCATGCCAGCCAAACGAGCGCCGAGAATACCACGAGAAAGCCAAACACCGCACGCCAGCCCACGGCCATCTGCAGCCATCCTCCGACAATCGGGCCAAGCGCAGGCGCTATTGCAAACACTACCGCGATCTGGCTCATCAAACGTTGCGCCTCGATGCCATCGAACAAGTCGCGCACCATGGCACGGCCGATGATCATCCCGCCTCCAGCGCTCAGGCCCTGCAGTACACGAAAAGAAATCAACGACTCAATGCTCCAGGCGCACATGCACCCGATCGAAGCCAGCACAAAGATGGCCACCATGATCAGTGTCACCCTCCGCCGTCCGAAGCTGTCCGAAAGGGCGCCATGAAATAAGGTCATGGCGCCAAATGGCAGCAGATATGCCGTGATCGTCTGCTGCACCACCAAGGGTGATGCCCCAAAGTGATGTCCAATATCACGAAACGACGGCAGATATGCGTCTATCGAAAACGGCCCCAAGGCAGAGAGCGCCGCCAGAAGAAAAGGCACACCTTTATGGTGTCCCGCCGTACTTTTCATCCCGCAGTCGCTCTCGCCCGTCGGACTTTATGCCTTGGCCAGCAACTGCCGCACATAGGCAACCTCGCTTCTGGCCTCTTCGATGGTTTTTGCGAGATCAAAGCTCTCGACGCCGCAAATGCCCACAGGAACAAATTCCATCGTGGCCTCCACTCCGTCTGCGATGCCACTGAGAAGCTCGCCCCAAGGCACAACACCAGCCTCCATGGTTTCGAACGACACATCCGGCTTCCGGTTCTGAAGGTGAATGTGCCGGATGTACGGCTTTTCCAACTCAAGTTGCTCCCGGATAAGGTCCACATCCTTGAAAAAAGTCGGTTGAAACAGAAGCCCCACCTTCGGATTGGCGATTTCCTCGACCAGTCGTACGAGCGCACGCGGATCGTCCGCCACGGAACCATCATGGGTTTCGAGTAGGATCTCCGTGTCGGGAATGCGTGCAGCGACACGCTGCAACCTTTCCCGGAGCGCCTGCACGCCCTCGGCATCATCCGGCTTCATTCCCGCGCCGGGAAAGAGGCGAATCTTCTGAAAGCCGTAAAATTCGATGCGTTCGGCAATCTGATCAACCAGGGAATCGACCTGGGAGTCCGTGGTAACGGTTGGGTTGAGATTCAGATAGGAGCTGAGAATTACCGGGGTGATATTATTGCTGGCAAAAGCATCCCGGATCTCGGAGGAGATCGTCTCGGCGGTCAGATGCGGCTCGAAGATTTCCACTTCCGGAAATCCAGCCTCCGCGATAAGTGGAAGGAGAACCGGAAGCGTTTGCGAAACCCGCTGCGGGGTCCAGCGCGCCGGTTCCAAGGCGATAGTATGCAGATAGATTTTCATGAGGCGGCTGCCCGCTTGGAACTTCTTATCAAGTAACCCCGGGTGACACCAAGCAGACTTCTCACCAGCCCTCTTCACACTATGGGATAGAGGGAGGATCGTCCTCTGGCATCAGCCTCTCATTGGATCTACCTCGACCCGCCGCGGCCCGATCAATTCAGGGAGAGGGAACCCGGGCATTGGTCGCTTGCGCTGCCTGCCGCTCCTCGACATTGAGCGGGAAAATTGGCGAGGTGACATGTTCCTTTTTGATGGCCTCCATCAGGATTTTTACCTGCTCTGGATGCTGGGCGGCGAGGTCGGTTTTCTCGGCCGGGTCCGTATTGAGATCATAGAGTTCAAATTTCCCTGGCGACTTGGAGCAGATTCCCTTGAGCACGCCCTTCCATCGCCCCATACGGACAGCCTGGGCTCCGCCTTTTTCCACCGTCTCCCAGTACAGCACGGTGTGTTGCTGCTGCTCCGGGTGCTTTCCTTTCAACTCCGGCAGCATGGAGACTCCGTCCATGCCGGGAGGAATGGGTACTCCCTCCACCTGGGCCAGAGTCGGCAGGACGTCGCAAAAGCTCCCGACGAAATCCGATGTGGTGTCGGAAGGAACCGTCCCCGGCCACCACGCAATCAACGGCACGCGAATTCCTCCCTCGTAGAGATCCCGCTTGATGCCGCGCAGGCCGCCTGCGGAGTTGAAGAGCTCCAACGGTGCGCCACTCTCTGGCGTCGGACCATTGTCACTGGTAAAGAGGACCAGCGTATTGTCCGCGATACCCAGCTTCTTCAGTTCATCGAGGATCCTGCCGACATCGCGGTCCAGTCGGGTGATCATCGCAGCCCGCTGCTTACCCACCTGCGGCCAGTCCTTTTCCGCATATGGATCGACTGAAGGCGGGTTGAGGTTGAAGTGCGGAATCGTGTAGGGGAGATAGATAAAAAAGGGCTTGTCCTTGTTGGTATTGAGAAACTTCAGTGCCTCCTCGGTGAAGCGATCGTGCGAGTACCCGCTCGCAGGCTCCTTCGCGCCATTGCGCCAGAGGAATTTCGGGTAGTAATTATGCGCCTCTCCGTGATCGATGTACCCGTAAGCCAGCTCGAAGCCCTGCTTGTTGGGATCGCCCTCGCTACCGACTGCCCCCAAGCCCCACTTGCCAATGATTGCGGTGCTGTATCCCGCATCTTTTGCGAGTGTGCCCAACGACGGAGCGCTGGCGGGGATGGGCGGCTCACCATCCTTGTAAGGCGGGACGGCATGATACGGCAGCGCACGCACCGCCGTATGCCCTCCATGCAATCCTGTCAGCAAGACCGATCGAGAAGGGGCGCATACCGTGGCTCCCGCGTAAAACTGCGTGAACCGCATCCCCTCTTTGGCCATCTGATCGAGTGCGGGCGTCTGCACCTTTGTCTGCCCATAGGAGCCGAGATCTCCATATCCCAGGTCATCGGCCAGGATGAAGATGATATTCGGTTTGCCCTCGGCGGCCTCGAGTCCGCCATGCAAGCCCCACATCGCGGCGAGGCATGCCAGCGCCTTCCCCGCCTTTCCTGCTCTCGAGATTCCACCAAACGCGCGCTTGGCCACCAAATTGGATTTCATTTTTCCCATCTCTTTCCGACGACTCTGTGATGACTCCGTGAGGGGGGAATCGTTCCGGCACATCGCGATATAGCACACCGAACATCCGACCGGGCGGAGCGTTCACACACATAAATGTATCGATATATAAATATAATCAACACATTTATTCCTCTTCGGCAAGGAGGGGATCGATCTACAGGAAGACGGCTTGCATGTTGGCAATCTGCGACACTTTCCCTAAAAAGGGACTCATGGTTCTCGCGACCTCCCGGTTCATACCATCTCTTCCCGCCAGATACATCGCGTGCATGACGCTGGCCCTCTCGGTGATCGTCGGCCTTTCCCCAATTTCCTGCGCAAAGGGCAGTTCTTCCGATCTCGTCATTTACGGAGGTACGCCAGCAGGCGTAGCCGCGGCGCTTCAAGGAGCTCGCATGGGAAAGTCCGTGACGCTCATCGAACCGGGTGGCCGGCTGGGAGGAATGACCGCTGGGGGCCTCGGGTGGGTCGATGTCGGCGATCCCAGCACGATTGGAGGCATCGCCCGCGAGTACTTTCATCGCGTATGGCAGCATTATCAGAAGGATGACTCGTGGAAATGGGAACCCCGGCGCTCCATGCCCGGCCAGCATGGCAAGCTCGCCGAAGGCGATGAAACGATGTGGATCGTCGAGCCCGGAGTGGCGGAGTCTCTTTTCGAACAATTGGCGGCAGATCCTCACATCACCATCGTACGCAGCGAGCGACTGAACCGCACGGCGGGCGTCCACAAAGGAAACCAGACCATCTCCTCCATCACAATGGAATCTGGCCGCACATTCGATGGGCGCATGTTCATCGATGCCTCCTACGAGGGTGACCTTCTGGCCGCAGCCGGTGTCTCGTATATCGTGGGGCGCGAACCCAACAGCCGCTACCAAGAGACCAATAATGGAGTTCGCTCGCTGTTGAGCCCGGCGAAGTTCCCCGAAGGCATCGATCCCTACCGCATCAAGGGCGACCCCGCCAGCGGACTGCTTCCCCGGGTGGAACCCGACCACGGCCTCCCTCCCGGTGAGGGAGATAGGGGTGTCCAAGCGTATAATTTCCGCATGTGCCTCACAGACGTGCCGGAGAACCGCGTCGCGATCGAAAAGCCTGCCGATTACGATGAGAGCCAATACGAACTCCTGCTGCGCGCCCTGGAAATCGGAACGAAGCGATTCATCACCCTGGATCTCCTGCCTAATCGCAAGACCGACTCCAACAACCTCGGATACGTCTCCACCGATTTCATCGGAATGAGCGCTGCATACCCGGAGGCGGATTACGCAACTCGCGAAAAAATCATCAAGGCCCATGAGCAATACCAGCGCGGCTTTATGTGGACTCTCCAGAATCACCCTCGCGTCCCCCAGGAAATCCGGGACTTTTATGCCCCCTGGGGGCTCGCGCGGGATGAGTTCAACCGTACGGGAAACTGGCCGCATCAGCTTTACATCCGCGAAGCGCGTCGCATGGTTGCCGACTACGTGGTCACGGAGAATACGGCTTTGGGCAAAGACCCGGTCTCCGATCCGGTCGGTCTGGGTTCGTACGCCATGGACTCCCATGCGATCCGCCATACCATCTCTCCCAAGGGTTTCGTGAAAAACGAGGGCGGCATGTTTGTCCAGCTCCCAGGTCCGTACGGCATCAGCTATCGTGCGATCATCCCCAAGGAGGAGGAATGCCGAAATCTGCTCGTTCCCGTCTGCGCCTCCGCCACGCATGCCGCCTATGGCTCCATGCGCATGGAGCCGGTTTTCATGGTGCTCGGGCAATCCGCTGCGACTGCGGCCTGCCTCGCGATGGATCGCGGCAGTTCCCTCCAGTCCCTCCCTTATACGGAACTCCGCGAGAAGCTACTCGCTGATCATCAGATCCTCGATTGGCCCTCCCCGATGTCGGCCACCCACTGAATCCGCCGGCCGAAAGGAGCATCCGTCTACAGGACGAACAAAATGCTCCCGCCATTTGGATTTATCCGCGACGCGAACTCTTCGATCATTGAGGAATGAAACGGTTTATCGCGGCCTTTCTCCTGGCCACTCCCCTCGCCATTGCCACCGATACCTTGTTGCCTCTGGCCAACGCAGGTTTCGAGGACGGATTGAGCGGATGGACTCTTTCTCCGGGCGCTCCGGCCGAGGCCGTCCCCGAGGCGGCATCCCTCGGCGCGCTGGGTCTCCGTGTGAAAACCGGGTCGGATTTTCAGATCTCCAGCACGCCGCTACCCGTTCAGCCGGGGGAAACGTACGCCGTGGAATTTTGGAGCACTGGTTCGAAGGAAGAGAGCGGCCGGGTTGCGGTAAAGATGATATTCAAAGATGCCAGTGGCAGCACCCTCAAGCCTGCCATGGGAAAAATCCGCAAGTGGCCCGCGGGCAGCACGAGCGCAGGGCCTTTTTGGGAGAACTCCATCCTGGCAGCGGCCGCTCCAGAAAATGCCGCCTCACTCAGCATCCAGATCATTCCAGCCGCCAATAGCGATCCTGGCACCGCCATGCTGGATGACTTCATGGTCAAAAAGCTGGGCGAGATCGTGCCCATGCAGCGCGATGCCGATGGCGCAGCTCCAATCCCTCCCGCCGACCCTGCACGACTTGCACTCCTGGAGAAGGAGATCGCCGACAACCCCCACCGTGGCAAATCCGCGCCGCGCATCGTTTTGAAGCTGGATGATTTCGGACCGCGCAACGGGAATGTCCACCCAAAGTGGATCAAGGTCGCTCAATACGCCAAGGAAAAGAACATCCCGGTGACGTTTGGGATCGTGGCCAAAGGACTCGAGGAAGATGCTCCCGCGTTTTTTCAGTGGACGAAGGAGCGCAACGCGGCAGGGGAAATCGAGTTCTGGAATCACGGATATGATCACGCCGAGGGACCAAACGCCGAGGGGAAAAAGGTGCAGGAATTCAACGGCACCGGATTCGATCATCAGAAGGCTCACATGGCCGATGCCAATCGACTGGCGAGGGAGAAACTCGGGTTTCCGTTCATTTCCTTCGGCGCACCCTTTAACGCCACCGACGCCAATACCGTAAAGGTGCTGGAGGAATCCCCCGACATCAAGGTCTGGATGTACGGAAATGGCAAACAACCGGCCGGCAAGAAAGTCCTGAGCCGCTGTTATGCAGTTACGATCGAAAGCCCGACCTTCATCCCAAATTATGCCGACTTCCTCGAAGGATATGCCCACAACCGCGGCGCGGAATACTTTGTCATGCAGGGACATCCCACCCATTGGAACGATGACCGCTGGAATCAGTTCATAAAAATCGTCGAGTTCCTAGTCGCGCAAAAGGCGGAGTTTGTGAAGGCCTCCGATTTTGCCTCCAAATAGACCATAGCGATATGCACAGCAGTGCGCTTGAGGTACTACAAGAAGAATTTCCCCACATTTGCATATTTGGAAACCCGACGATAGAGGTGAAATCGTAATGCCACTCCCCGCCCCACTCCAGAGCATGTCCCGCCGCCTCCAGGTTGCTGCAGCACTTTTGATCCTCGGCTTTTCCGCTCACTTGTCCTCAGTGCAGGCAGCCGAGACGGACTCGCCGGAAAGCGATAACCCCGCATCGGAGTCCGACGCTTCACCAAAGCCTGCCGATACTCCAGCGATCCGGCCGTCCTTTACCCCTCGTCCCATCAAACTCCCGGCCATCCCGGAGAAGTTCACCCATCCCGGCATCCTGAATACCCGAGAGGAGTTGGAGTTTGTAAAAGGCAAGATCGCCGCAGGAGAGGAGCCATGGAAGAGCGCCTTCGAGCAGATGAAGAACTCCTTCTGGGCGGCGCTTGACTACAAACCCAATACCCCCCGGAAAACCATCCGCTCCGGCATCAATGGCGCAGGAGCGGCAGATGGCGGGGTCAGCGGCGCTTCGATGGACGCCAAGGCGGCATATACCCAGGCACTCATGTGGGTCTTCACCGGCAACGAGCAATATGCCCGCAATGCGGTGGCGATCCTGAATAACTGGAGCATCCTGCGAGAAAACCTGGGAGGAAACTGGTATCTGCAGGCAGCCTGGCTCGCAGGCACGTTTGCCGAGGCGGCCGAGATCATGCGTTATACCTGGGATGGCTGGAAACAGGACGAAATCGCCGCCTTTTCCGAAATGCTGGAGGAAGCCTTTCTGCCGATCTTTCACAATCGCATGGCCTTCGGGAACCGGTACTTCTCCGTCTGTCAGGCTATGATGGCCATCGGCGTCTTCAACAATGACAAGGCTGCCTTTGCCGAGGGCATGCACCGGTGGATCAGCTACGTGCCTTGCTGGATCTACCTGACAGAGGATGGTCCTGAGCCAATCCGCCCCGACTTCTGGCTGACCAAGCCCAGCAATGAAGAGCTTGCCGCCCTCTCACCGGGAAAAAAGTGGATGTTCCGCGACCAGGAGATACTGACGGTCATGAAGGAGAACAAGCTGGGCGACGATTCCTCGCTCTACAAGCTGGAGGAAAACTTCGGTGTGGGTCGTCGCCATTGGAACGGCGCGCCGGCTGCGGCATTTGTAGATGGCTTGTCGGCGGAAACATTCCGCGACCTGGGCCATTGCGACCTGGGATTTGCCGCGCTCGTAAGCTGCGCGGAAATCGCCTGGCACCAGGGCATCGACCTCTATGCCCTGGAGGCGAAAAGGCTCACGAAGTTCCTCGAGCTGAACTCCGGATTACGTATTGACGAAACCGTTCCTCCGGTATTTTTCCGCGTTCGTGGTACGCCGATCCAGTCGTTCGTGGAGGCTGGCTACAATCACTATCACAACCGCCTCGGCATGGAACTGCCCAAAACCAAGGCCCTTATCGACAAGGCTCTGCGTCCCTGCCTCACCAAGGAAATCAACGGGCGCTCCTGGTCCTGGGTTCCCGTGGAACCCGGCATCCGCGCCGAGAACGTCGTGTGGCCCACCGGGTGTAATGTCGCCTGGGAAACGCTGACTCACTCGAATACCGGTCCGACAAAGTAACCTTCATCTCGAGCTACCAAGGCAGGAAAAGGCGCGCTATCCTCAGCGCGCCTTTTTGCTTGAGGCATCATGAAGAAGACCTCCCGCGGTACCCAAGGCAGGCCCGAGCCCCCTGGACAAACGAGTCGACATGAACTCCCTGCCGCCCTACCGACGTGCAGTTCACCGCACGTCCCCTCTTCCGCCGTCTAGGACAGATCAATGCCGGCGGGTTTGGGGAAAGCCCTTAACCCTGCGAGGTGGCACGTCGACGTAATATCCACAGGCTGGCCAATGCACCCACGAAGAGAGCGCCAGTGACGGGTTCGGGAACAGCCGAAATGACCAGATCATTTCCATCCCCTCCGGCGTAGCTGAGGCGATATTCAAAAGTCCCCATGTCGTTGCTGAGATAAAACGTATTGCCAACTCCAAAAGCCGAACCGTTGATCTTGGCAAATGTTCCAGTGATGGAATCCAACTGGTCATTCGCCACCAGGACAAAGCTCCCTCCGGGCGTAAATCCACTGGCAAGAGTGAGCTCCAGGTTTGACGCTGCGCCCAAAGTCAGTGTTCCCACCAGAGCCAGGCTGGTGAACGATCCATCCAGGCTATAGGCGAGAGTGGATGCATTCTGCACATTGAGACCGCCAGAGGTGCCTGCCGAGAAAGACGCGACGTCCTTCAGCTTTCCCGAGGTGAAGTTGAATGTATCCACCGCGATATTGCCACGATCCATGTTCAGGGTGCCGCCGCTCACTGTGACGGTCGACGTGACTCCATCGCCTCCTGCTCCCTCCGTGAGATTTCCCTGGATCAGGAGCGTGCCGCCCGAGACCGTGACATTGGCGGCGACCGTGGCGGCTGTTCCCGCCTTGCTTCCCATGGTTACATTGCCTCCGACTGACATCGATCCGGTGACCGAGACATTAATGGAGGCGGTCACTGGAACGACCCCGCTGGCATTTTCTGCCATATTGACATCTCCGTTGACACGGAAGGACCCGCCCTCGATGCCGATGGTTGCGGTGAGAGCCCCTAAACTCCCCGGGGTTCCGGAACCATATGCGGTCCTTCCCACGACCAGGGAGTTTGCATCCACGGTGCCCTGCTTCATATAAAAGCCGGCCGTCGTGTTGCCGCCGAGGTTGGCTCCTGACTCAGAGCGGGTTCCCACCTTCATCTGATCAATTAACGCATCAATACTGCCGCCACGTAGATCAACTGTCCCATTCTTGGAGTTGTTCACGCCGAAGGTGCTCGCGAATGTTCCGATATTGAGATTGGCCCGTGCGGAGCCTCCGCTCGTCCCACGTATCACCGTCGTCGCGTCAATCAGGCTCGCACGATAGGAAATCGTAGCTCCACCGTAATTGCTGCCCACATTGATCGTCGAGATATTGATCGTATTGGTCTGCCCCAGAGTGAGCGCACTCACCGCTCCACCGCTCGTGCTGCCGGTCGAGGTGCCGAGGTTCATAGTGGAAGCCGTCAGCACATTGGCATCTGCGAGGGAAACCGATCCCGTCGACCGACTCGTATCACCGCCGAAGTTCAGGGTCGCCACGTTGGCATTGAAGGTCGACAGCCCCGACATATCCAGCATCGCGGATGATCCTGAAGATGGCCCGCCCACAGAGATACTGGAAGAACTTTCATCAATCACCAGGGCGCCGCTTCCGCGTATAGCCACCCTCATTTGAATGCTAGTTACCGTTGCCGCCACTCCGCCGACGGAGAAAATGGGGTTCGGCGCCGTGGTCGCCGAGGAATTCAGCGTCAGCGTGACACCAGAGTTGATCTGGGTGACCTGCCAGGGATTTCCGGCGATATTCGTATTATTATACGTCAGTGAGTTCAGCGTATAGCTTTGATCGACGACATTTCCGACCGTGGTGGAATTCGCTGTCTTTCCGTAAGTATCTCCGAATATCACGTCATTTCCCGCCGGACTGCCGTTGGGACTCCAGTTTGTATTTTCGGACCATAGCGAACCCGCCACATCGGAGTTCCAGGTTTGGGAGGTCTGTCCAAATGCCGCCGAGGCACAAATCAACAGCATCGGAAGTGTGAGGGGACACTTACTCATGAGACGATTTTAGAATGCAACCAGCCGCACAAAAGCGAAATTCTCAAAAAATCCATTCTACCTGTTGATTCCCTCTCCTCGAGGGAATTCCGGTGCAGCGCCTTCCAAAAACCACTTCCGACCATCAAAATCGACAGCCTGAAATTTCCCTCACATCATCTCACCTGTTCGCGGACGGAAGCTCGCCGAAAGCGCGAGATTCTACAACACGAACAATAAACGATTTGGTTTCCCCCTCCCCCCAGCCTAATAGTCCTCCATGGACTCCGTTTCACCCTCCGAAACGATTCAAATCCCTGCGTCGCGGGAAGTAATCGTGCGCGATGGAAAGCCGAGATTCCTCGCCCGGCCACTTGTCGGGGACCTAACGATATCCGCCTAGCTTTTACCCCGCGTCCATGAAGTCTCGTCCCACTCCAACAAAGGGAGCTGCACTGATCATCGCCCTCGCGATCATGGTACTGGTGCTGGCTCTCGTCGTAGGAATTCTTTCGCGGGTGCAGGTCGAGCGAGGAGTGGCCAGTGGTTACGCTTCCTCCATCAGCGCAAAGATACTTGCGGAAGACGCTGTACAGGTCGTCCAGGCGCAGATCGATGCCGCTACCAAACAAGGCACGACAGTCGCATGGACCTCACAGCCGGGGCTCATCCGCACCTTTGACAACAGCGGAAAGGCTCAAAGAACATACAAACTCTACAGCTCTCCGTCCATGTGGACGGAGGGAGCGCTCGTTCCGACCGCGGAAGCATCGACACTTTCCGATTGGTATAAACACCCGGCTCTCTACACGGACCTCAACATGCCGGCCGATAGCGATTTCGACGGTACAGTGGACAAGTGGCCGATCCTTGATCCATCAGCCGCCGGGGAGGTGGAAGGCTTCGCCCTGAACTCCGCCCCGACCGGTGCATCCCAGGGAATCACCAACCCGGCGCCCATGCCCGTCACCTGGCTCTACATCCTCCAGGACGGCCAGATGGTCGCCCCTTCAGGATCAGGCGATACCGCCACCGTGCCCGGCGCCTCGGATTCCAACCGCATCGTGGGCCGCGTCGCGTTCTGGACCGACGACGAGAGTTGCAAGATCAACGTCAATACCGCCTCGGAGGGAACGTATTGGGATGCCCCGAGATTTGGCACCCCCCAGGAAAAGGACCTGGCCCAGTACCAGCCCGCAAAGAACGAGTTTCAGGCCTATCCCGGCCACCCGGCAACTACGAGCCTCTCAGCCGTGTTTCCCAACCTGACGCGAGACCAGATCTTCAGCCTGGTTCCCCGCCTGAAGAACGAGGGTTCCCGGAATGGAACCATCAAGGTCAGCGATGCCGCCGCGGCAGGGCTGGACCAGGACCGGCTCATCGCCACAGAGGACGAACTGCTTTTCTCCAACTCGCGCGCGGAAAATGCAGGCATCACCCGCTCAATGCTGGAGCGCGGAAAGTTCTTCCTCACCACCTCCAGCAGGGCTCCGGAGACGAATCTGTTCAATCTTCCCCGCGTTTCGTGCTGGCCGATTCACTCGACCAACTCCTCCAACTACAGAACCCCGTTTGACCGGCTGATCGCGTTTTGCAGCACGATCAATAATCAGCCCTACTACTTTCAACGAGCCAATGCCGCCAGCCCGACTGATGACTACGACAAGATCCTCCGTAACAGGACCCTCTACGCCTACTTAAGGGACCTCATGGCGCGCAAATTTCCGGGGTTCGGAGATACGCTCTCCGGGAAATATGGCAATGATTCCGATCAGGTCCTGACCGAGATATTTGACTATATCCGAAGCACGAATCTCTATGACGGCAATCTGGCCAAGGCAAGCCGGTATGCCACCGGCATAAAGGCCAACTCAGCAGACAACAAAACCCGTCTTGATTATGGAGTCGTGGAGCCGATCCGCATCGGAGACACCAAGGGGTTCGGACGCGAACTAAGCCTGACCGAGGCAGGCATCTGGTTCATCTGCACGGCAGACCCCGACATTCCCGCCTCCAATAACAGCATCGACTCCAACGGCGTCTTCACCGATCGCAACAAGACTCTGCCGGGAACAAATGACCCCGCCACGGCATGGGATGACAGGGTGCTTCAGAAAGACACATCGGCTGGCACCAAGCAAATCCGCATCGAGGCGGCAATGCTCCTGGAGCTCTTTACCCCCATGCAGGGCTATGCGGGGCTGAGGCCGGACATCGAGATCAAGATCGAGGGACTGGAGAACTTCACCGTAAAAGGCAATGCCGATGGCTCCGCGGTTGCACTGGGCTTCCCTCCCGAAAGCGACCAGACTGAAACGAAGGCGGGCCGAATGATTCTCGGGAAATACTCGCATGATGTGAATGGGGGGTTCCCAACCGGCGGCAACATGGGGCTCTGGTGGACTCTCGACGGCAGAGGCGTGCGTGCCCGCAACAATGGCCGCCTGCCACAGGATTCCATGTTTAGCAGCAGCACGGATGGAGGAGCCGGAGTAACAAAGAACCGACAATACCCATTTATTAGTGAGCCGGTGACGATCCGGGTCATGGCGAGCGATCCGAGGCTCACCTTCAGCGGAGGACGTCTGACCTTCCATATCCTCAAGCGGGCCACGGGAGACGTCGTACAGAAGATCACCGCAGACATGCCGGGAGGCACCTTTCCTGCGCCGATCCTGAATAATACGACGACACTAAATGCCGATGGCTCCGTCAAGTCAGCGGCGCAGAAGCAGTGGACGTTCCAGGCAGGAGGAGCCGGACTTACCGATGACAAGGGTGGCACGGTCTCTGCCGGCAGGCTGGCTGGTGATTTCGGAGGCGGAGACTTTTTCGTCCTGGAACGGAACTCCGATCTTGTCCGTTCCATCGTGCCTGCCGACAAAAACGGCAACAATGCCGACTTCCGCATCCTCGCTGCCAGGACCGACGACATCACTCCGACGACAGACACGCACTTCGTTCCTCACCCGCTTTATAACAACGACTATCGCCTGGCCGACTCCTTCACCGAGTATAGTGGCGGCTGGTACATGCATGTCTTTCGCGATGGGTCCAAATACGACAGCCTGTCCACAACCTATGGGGGCAAGCTGGCCAACATGACCCAAAACTATCAGCGCTCCAGCCATCCCGACACCCCCCTCCCCGTCCCCGCGGCCCAGGCGACAGGCGACTGGGACAATGGATTGACGAATGATGCCGACGGCCCCTACCTCAACAAGCCAGATGAAGGCAATACATACATCAACGCATCATCCGAACGCGTCCCCTACTATGAGAGCTATGGAGCGGAAATGTTCGACGTCAGCAATTTCTTCTCGCCGAACCGCATCATTCCCTCTCCCGGCATGTTTGGTTCGCTGCCGACCGGGATCAAAAGGGAGCATCATTGGGAAACGCTGCTTTTCCGCAGGCAGCCCGGCCATCCGAACTACCCCTCCGCGCCCGGAGGCTTCATTGCCAACCCCGACTACCTGATCCTCGATCTCTTCTGGATGCCGGTCGTCGAACCCTACGCGATCAGCGAACCTCTCTCGACGGCCGGAAAGATCAATCTCAACCAGCAGATCATTCCGTTCACCTGGGTGCAGCGAAATACCGGACTGAACGCCGTGCTTAAACAGGAGAAGGTCGTTTCGGTGCCCAATGAAGACACTGGCACATACAAAAATAGCGGCACCAACTCCTATCGACGTCCCGTCAATATACCCGACACCCTCAAGCAGCTCGACTACCGCTTTTCAAACTCCGATGGGTCGGGCCTCTACGCCTTCCGAACCCCCGCTGAGATCTGTGACTTTCACATCATTCCCGACGACGCCTCTCCATCCACCGGGTCCAAGCAGTCCCTCGACCAAAGCATGGCCGCCTACTGGGCGGCTCACGCCCTTACTGGTGACAATTCACGAGAGCGGATCTACACGACGGTGTACCCTCGCCTAACCACCCGCTCAAATACCTATACCGTGTATTACCGCACCCAATCACTAAAGAAGCGCCCCGGCTCCAATCAAGGTGTGTGGGAAGAAGGCAAGGATAGCGTCACCGGCGACTACCGCGGCTCGACGACTCTGGAGAGGTTCATCAACCCGGCCAATCCTGATATCAAGGACTACGCGGCCAATCCAAACGCCACCCCCTCGCTCGACACTTTCTACCGGTGGCGCCAGCGCTCGAATCGACCGTTCGCTCCCTGACAGCACTCCTCATATGAATCGTCCTCGATCATGGAAAGCAGGAGTCCTGGCCGTCGGTGCCGCGAGCATGTTGCTCTCCACGGTGATTGGCGAGACGTTTGAACCTTCCTCCTTTGCCCAGCCTCCCGCAAGGTCGAGAGTGGAAACCTGGTGGCACTGGATGGATGGCCGGATCAGCAAGGACGGTTTGTCCCTGGATCTCGACAGCATGAAGATGCAGGGCATACAGCGAGCCACGATCACCCTGGTGGGATTTGGAGCAGGCGCTGACTCTCCGATTGCATTGGGAACGCCGGAGTTCTTCGACGTTATCCGGTTTACCGCAAACGAAGCGAAAATGCGCGGCATTACGCTCGGCCTCACCGCCGGACCCGGCTGGAGCGGTGCGGGAGGGCCATGGATTCCCGTGGAACAATCCATGAAGCGTGTCGTCTTCTCATCCGTAACCGTCGATGGTGACAGGGAAGTCACCGTACAGCTTCCCGCCCTGCCGGCGAATGCCGGTTGGGCCAGAGATACCTATGTCCTGGCGTGGCCGGATCATCGGACGCCCTCGCGCATGTCCCTTTCACCCCGGGTTCTCAATAACGGCCGGTCTGAGGATACGAATGCCCTATGCGATGCAAATCCATCCACCTCGATCGCTTCAGCGGCATCAGCCGACAGTAAAACCTGGAGTGTTTCGATTCCCTTCTCTACCGGACACCGCGCCGAAAGGGCCTTTATCTGGCTTCAAAGTTCGATCTGGATGAAAAGCCAGCCCCTCACCCTTGGCATAAGGGCTGACGGACATCTCGTCGCGGAAAAGGAAATGTCAGTTTCCCAACTGGAGGAGCCAATCACGATCACCTTTCCCCGCGTTACTGCGCAAACCTTTGAGGTGGAGGTCCGGCTTCCGGATAATGCCTCCTTCAATGCCAGTCAGTTCTCCCTGCGCGAGGCGGAGTTCCTCGAGGCAGAAGAATCCCCTCAGTGGGACAGCGCATTCCGCGATCTGGGAAGCCAGATTTCCGACTCGGCTGGTCCGCTCTCCATCCTGGCAACGGCCTCGCTCACGCCGACTGCAGGCGACATCCCGGCGGACAAGGTGGTCAACCTGACCGCTCTTCGCACGGGCGACATCGTAACGTGGAAAGTTCCGCCGGGGCGTTGGCGGATCGTGCGCTACGGATACACCACGACAAACCAGAAAATCAACCCGGCGCCACCGGGTGGAGCTGGCTATGAGTCCGACAAGATGAGCGCCGCGGCTACCGAGTTGCAATATCGCTCATATATCACGCCCATTCTGGAAGCAGCCGGGTCTGGGAATCGCTCAACATTCACGCTGCTCACAGCCGACAGCTGGGAGTCGGGCATGCAAAACTGGTGCGCCGATTTTCCCGAGCAATTCCGACGTCGTCGAGGCTACGATATCGTACCTTGGATGCCCGCACTCACAGGAGCGACGGTGAATTCCACGCAGGAAACTCTGCGTTTCTTCAATGACTTTAGGGAAACCATCTCGGACCTCGTCATTGAGAACTATTACGAGAAGCTTTGCCAACTGGCACATGCTGACGGCCTCGCATTTGCCGCAGAGTTTGCCTTCGCCGGGCCTCGTCTCGACGCCTTCCGTATGACCCGCGCCATCGATGTTCCCATGGAGGAGCTTTGGTCCGACTGGAAGGACGGCAAACCTCCGACCATTCCAGACGGCACGATCACGCAAACGGTATTTGCCAGTGCCGCGCAGGTGTGTGGCAAAAGGATATTTGGCTACGAATTGTTTACCTCGCTCCGTGGCGACTGGCGCAGGACGCCCGGAGATTTTTCGTTTGTCGGAGACCTCGCTTTCCTCAAGGGCATGAATCAGGCCTCGCTGCACTCCATGATGCACCAGCCGGACGAGCGACAGCCTGGCCTGACCTTGCAGGGATTCGGCCAGCATTTCCAGCGGCACAACACCTGGTGGACCCTGGCCCGCGACTGGCTTTCCGAGCTGGCGCGCAAACAATACATCTTTCAAAACTCCTCCTCCTTTCACGACATCCTGATCTACTACGGCGACACTCTGCCGCGCAGTGAGCTCAATCTCTCAAAGTTCGTCCTGCCGGAAAATGTCCAGCCGCTCTTCATCGATCACGACACCCTGATAAACCGCATCAGCGTAAAGGACGGCATGCTCCGGCTCGACAACGCGGGAACCTTTGCCTGCCTGATCCTGCCTGGCAGCACGATGTTCTCCTCCGGAAGTGCGTTGCGCGTGGATACATTGCAGTGCCTCTCGAAACTGGTGGATGCAGGCGCTACTCTCATTGGCGAGCCGCCTTTGCGTACACCGGGACTGCTCAATTTTCGCGAAGAGGATGCGTTGCTGAAGGCGCTGGTCGCGCACCTATGGAACAACCTGCCTGACAACACCCTTGATCCTCATCGAGTGGGAAAGGGCTTTGTTTATCGGACCGACAACGTAGCCCAGGTGCTGGCAAATGCAGGCTACCTGCCGACGCTACGATCGAACTCCTCCGAAGGGGGGCGAAATGTAAAATTCTGCCACATTCTGTCAGAGGATAAGGAAGCTTACTTTTTATTCAACCCCAACGAGGGCCCGGCCAGCTTTGTCTGCGATGTCGCAGACCTGAAAAAGAGGATGCCGGAACGCTGGGACCCCGCCAACGGCTCCATTGCACCTCTGCCCGTCTTCCGGCACCGCGCAGGCCGTACGATCTTTCCAGTCGATATCCCGGCAAAAAGCAGTGTTTTCATCGTCCTGCAAACCGTTGCGGCACCCCGCTGGGTGTCGACGCATCCGAGCGAATCCAGTTTCACCGGCCTGGCTGGCATTGCTTTTCGGGAACGCTCGCCCACCCGCTGGACTGCAACCTCAACCCAGAGCAAAGAGGTCTCCCTCACATGCCCCGAAGGCGCAGTCATTACGCTCAACTTTCCTTCGCCTCGCACATTGCCCGTGAACACACCATGGCGGCTTCAATTTAGACAACTGGCAGGACAGCCCGAAATCACCATGACCGAACCCGTATCCTGGACCAGTCTATCCGACGACAGATTCCGGAACTACTCCGGTCTCGTCGTTTATGAAACCTCGCTCAATGTCCCTCCGGATTTTCTCAGGGATGCAGGAAATGTAATCCTCGATATCGGCCACGTCGGGCGGGCGTGCCGTGTTTCCATCAACGGCCGCAATGCAGGGACGCTCTGGCGCCAGCCATGGCAGATTTCAGTCGATCGACTTGTCAACCCCGGCGAAAATTCCATTAGCATAGAGGTGGTCAACACCTGGTATAACCGCCTCATGGCCGACCAGTCACTGCCCGCGCGGGAGAGAACCACGTGGACGTCGTGGCCCCGGATCAAGGACTGGCTCGCGGAGAATGCCGAGCCTGAACAGAGCGGCTTGCTCGGCCCCGTGAAACTCGTGGCCTACCCGGAGATCGAGTTGCCGGCCACTCGCTGAATGCCTTTCCACATGAAATCCACTGACAAGGCTGCACTGAGTCTGTTCCCCGGAATTATTCATCGTTGTAGAATGCGTCCTGCCTCTCCGCACCGGATTTCCTTGCATTATCTTGCTCACTGTTGAACTTCGTATCTTATGCCTTCCTTACCCCGGGTTACGGTTCGCGATATTGCTGAAAAGGCCGGGGTGCACTTCACCACAGTCAGCCTGGCACTGCGTCAAAGCCCTCGACTGAAAGCCTCCACGAGAGAAAAAGTCCTTCAGATCGCGGAGTCCATGGGCTATCGCCCAGACCCGATGCTGGCTGCGCTCAACGCCTATCGGAAGTCCTGCCGCCCCGCGCATTATCAAGCCACCATAGCGTGGATTCACAACTGGCCGAGCCCAGAGCAGCTCTACCGTCATGGGGAGTTTAGCCAATACTACGCCGGGGCCAGCGAGCGAGCGCAGGAGCGTGGATACATGGTTGAGGAATTCTGGCTCCGAGAGTCAGGCATGACTGTGGAAAAGCTCCACCGTATCCTGAGAGCACGCAATATTCAGGGAGCACTGCTGGCTCCCCAGCCACTGGCAAACATCTATCTCGACCTCCGATACGACGAGCTCTCCGCCATCGCCTTTGGCTACACCATGCAGCCGGCCGTCCTCGATCTGGTGTCCAACCATCACGTGCACACCATGAAGCTCCTGCTGCAAAAGGTGCTCGAGTTGGGCTATCGCAGGATCGGCCTGGTGATCCCAAGTGATTGGGACGCCAAGGTGGAGCACGCCTGGCAAAGCGGACTGCTGCTTCTGCACGCCCAGCGACCGGATCTGGCTCGGCTCCCGATTCTTTGGGATATCTGGGACAACGAAGAAACCAAAGAGCTGGAGGCGTGGACAAAGGAACACCGCCCAGATGTGGTCATCTCGTTTCATACGACAGCTCATCGCCTGCGCTCGATCGGCTACCGGGTTCCTCAGGATATCGGCTTCGCCTGTCCGTTTCTGGATAATAACGATTACTACCTATCTGGAGTTCACCAGAATGGCCGGCTCATCGGACGCAAGGCCGTCGACATGGTCGTCGACATGATTCACCGCAGGGAAACCGGTATCCCGGAAACTCCCGTCCGCGTACTCGTCGAGGGAACCTGGCAACCCGGCAAAACCTTGCAGCGCCAGGAACCGTCGCCCGTGCATCCCGAACGTCAGAATACGACCCGGCAGAAAAAACAAAAGGCGGTCAAGTCGCCCGGTCGTAAGCCTCCAAAGTGACAAGATGAGCGGGTGTCTCGCCCCTCAGGAATCTGGCAACATTCTCCAATGCCTGCCACCCACACAACGGATAGGTATCGGAGGTCGGCCCGGCCACATGAGGCGAGAGCAGGATTCCCCGCGTATCAAGGAGAGGTGAATCCCCTGGAAGCGGCTCCCTGTGATAGACATCCAGCGCCACCCGCAGCCGTCCTTCCCGGGCGAGATCAATCAAAGCATTTTCATCCACCACCCGTCCCCGTCCGACATTCACAAACACGGCATCGTCGGCCAGAAGCGACAGGAGCTCTCGAGTCACGACGCCCTTGGTGCGGTCATTCAATCCCTCGCATTCAATCAAAACCTCGGTACCAGCAAACAGGTCGTCCAGCGAATCGCATCTCCTGACGGAGTATTCATCATAGTGGGCCTGCGGCACCCCTTCCGAATAAACGGAGACTTCAACGTGATGCGGCTTTAGCATCAGGATAAGCTCCCGGGCGACCGCTCCAAACCCATGAACCCCCACCCGTGCACCCCGGAGCCTCTTCGTCTTGAGGCGTTGCATCATCTGAAGCATGTCCCGCGGCTCCCTCATCATGGCGGGCCACCCTGAGATCCCTCGCAAGGCAGCAAGGACCAACAATAGCGCATGCTCGGCGACGGTGTGGCTGATCAGGCTGCCCCAGTTACTCACCAGCAACCCCTGCTCGATAAAGATGCGCGGAACCCGCGGTTTGACTGATCCCGTGATGCTGCATAGATAACGCAACGAGCTCTCTGCCCACCATTCCATGGGCAGGGTGGGACAACTCCAGGCCGTCAACAGGACCGTCGGCTGCATTTCCCTGAGCATATCCAGCCACTCCTCCCGAGACATCCGCGACACGTCCACCTGGCTGACCCTCGCAGAGCTCCCGCTATCAGGCCTCCAACCTGGCAGGAAGAGGTCTCTTTCATAGGGCGTCAAAACAGCGACCACGTGATCGTTGGAGGATCTCGCAGCCCGCAGCGTTTCCGAAAGCTCAAGCGTATTCATGCAGGAACTCACCAATCGTAGGTCATGCTTCATTGGGCGTAAACGAATCGCCTCGACGCATTTGTTCTTACTGTCGAATCTCAACACGTTGCTCCCGGGACCTCTGCATCCATTCCCTGAACAGGGAAAATCGCCCCAGATTCTACAAAACGAATTTCACTGTCATTGCCCGGAGTTTGCCGAATGGGCTAGCCTGTCTGCATACCGCTCCTCCCACGATGAGAACTTTATTTTCCCTCGCGACGATGGTCCTGCTGGCATCGACCCCGCTCTCCGCCAATCAACTGACCAATCCCGGGTTTGAGTCCGAGTTCAATGAATGGAAGGTGCAGGAAAAGCAGCCCGTGTCTTCCGTAACTCAGGAAGCCGCTCACACCGGCACCTTTGGGCTGCACCTCTCGGGTCCTGGTGCACGCATCGAATCCGAGCGAATGGAGGTCGTGCCTGGGCAGAAGGTGACTCTGGAATTCTGGGCTCGTGCCACGTCCAATGGCCTGGCCGTCGTCATGCTCGTCCCCTATGGCGGAAACAAGCGCCCTATCTTGAACGAAAAAGGAAATCCCCCGGTGATCATCGTTGCAAAGAAATCCGCAGAGTGGAGTCCATACAAAGTGGAATTTTCTGCTCCAGAGGATGCCACCTCATTTGGCATCTGGATTCGGTCCTGGACGGGGTCAAAAGGCGAAGCAGACCTGGATGACTTCAGCCTTAAGATCGAATAAGCTATCATTTTTACATTAACCACGCTTTTGATCTGCTCCGATGAGCAATCCGATCCTCGGCGTCTTCTATCACTGGCTGGGAGGCCTTGCCTCCGCGAGTTTCTACATCCCCTATCGCGGGGTGCGGCGCTGGTCGTGGGAGACCTACTGGCTCGTAGGAGGCGTCTTCAGCTGGATCATTGCTCCCTGGATCTTCGCAGGGCTGCTGATACCCCGGCTATGGCATGTTATCTCCTCGGCGCCCCCGCAGGCGCTGCTACTGGCTTATACTTTTGGCGTCCTCTGGGGCGTGGGAGGGCTCACCTTTGGTCTCACCATGCGCTATCTCGGCATCGCTCTGGGCATGGCGGTTGCACTGGGCTTCTGCGCAGCCTTTGGCACGCTGATCCCTCCGTTATTTGAGGGAAAGATCGGGAGTATCGTCGGCACCGTATCAGGGCAGATGGTTATTCTCGGTGTGCTCGCATGCCTGGTCGGCATCGGTATTAGCGGCATGGCAGGAATGTCCAAGGAACGAGAGCTTTCTCCCGAGCAAAAGGCTGCCACCGTGAAGGAGTTTCACTTCACCAAGGGCATGCTCGTCGCGACGTTCTCCGGCATCATGAGCTCGTGCTTTGCCTTCGGCCTGGCCGCCGGAAAGCCTCTAGGCGACCTCGCCAAAGCCTCGCTCCTCGAGCATGGTGGAAGCGACCTCTGGCAGAATCTCCCCGTCCTCGTCATCGTGCTCCTCGGCGGGTTCACCACCAACTTCATCTGGTGCCTCATCCTGAACTTCAAAAACCGATCAGGACACGAATACCTCAACCTCCGTCCTGCGGCGGTTGCCGAAGTCAGTGCCGCCGAGGGTCTGATGCTCTCTACTGCCGCAGAGGAGAAATCCGTCTCCTCGGAGAAACCTCTCCAAACCATCGCGGGACCTGCGCCGCTCTTGCGAAATTACCTGCTCTCCGCGGCAGCGGGCATTACGTGGTATCTGCAGTTTTTCTTTTATAGCATGGGGCAGACAAAAATGGGCCAGTACGAGTTTTCCAGTTGGACCCTCCACATGGCCAGCATCATCATTTTCAGCACATTGTGGGGGATCGTTCTCCACGAGTGGCGAGGCACCAGTCGCCGCACGCATGCCTTGATTGCCCTCGGCCTCCTTCTGCTCATCGGATCGACCGTCATTGTCGGATACGGAAACTTCCTGGGGACGGAACCCTCCCACTAGCGCCTCCCAAAACCGCGCAAATCGCCGCGATAGTCATCCCCGCGGCTCATCAGAAGAGCGCCCCTTGAACCGGGGTTCCCCTCATTCTCCAACCAGACCGCATGCATCTGGTCGCCTCGTTGACATTTCTTTTCAATCGATATATTTTTCTTTTCGTATCGCTTCTTTAAGGATACGCCAGACACGTCAGTCTACTGTATTTCCCCATAGAGTACCCCCATCACATCTCGGAAAAATGTCGTTCGCTTGTCCCTCCTCCAGACGAACCACGCTCGCTACCAGCGTGGTTCTTGCTTCATTGGTGGTCGGAATCGCGTGCTCGGGAGTCCGCGCCGTCGGAGCAGCCCCGGCTGCTCCCGACGCTCTGGCAACGACGGAGAAGGTGATGAAGGCCCATGGCGATGGCATGTCCGCCTTCTCCGCCAATGACTTCGCTGGTGCGATCACAAATCTGAACCAGTTCTTCTCGCTGCTTCCCGCCTCCGCTCCGCCCGAATGGCAATCCGCGATCGAGGCAGCCTATCTTACGCTGGCTGCGGCAAATTTTAACACCGCCAACTACTCCGCAGCCATATCCTCTTGGGAAAAATTTCTCTCGAAATTTCCCGCTTCGCCCAAGGTGAATGAAGCGCGAATGAATCTGGCTATCGCAGCGCTAAAAAGCGGAGTTCCATCAAAAGCGAAAGCCCAGTTTGCCCTCCTTCAGCAACTTCCTGCTTACCGGAATCAAATTCTGCTCTATCAGGCCTCGCTTTCCATGCAGGAAAAGAAGCCCGCTGAAGCGATTCCTTTGCTGGAGGCCCTGACCGGAAAGCCGCCGCTGCCGGACAGCAGGCAAAAGGCCGCGGCCAGCCAGATGCTGGCGGAGGCGCTGCTCTCGACCGAGCGCTGGGATGAGGCATCCAGAGTCATCCGCGTTCTGCAGGATCATCCGGCCAGGATCGACAATCCGCTCCAGCTAAACATCCTGACATTGAGTCTGGGAGATCATTATTCCGACAAAGGCGAGCTGGCCGATGCCCTGGCATATTACGCAATGGCCCGATTGCAGGCAGACTTGATTGCACTCCAGGAAAAGAAGATCGCCGAGCTGAAGCAGGCCATAGAGAACGAGAAGAAGAAACCCGCCACGCAGGACGCGGCAGGCACCGCGCGTCTTGCGGACCTGGAGAATGCAGTTGCCGCCGCGGAGGAAGCGCTGGGCGGGTTTCGTCAACTGTCCGGATTTGACGAGTCGGTCTGGTTCCGTATTGCCCGCGCCTATTCCACCGCGGGCAGGCCATGGGAGTCCTACCTCGTACTCAGGCATATGCTGGAGGAATTTCCCAAGAGTCCTCTGCGCGAAAGCATGATGTCGCTCTGGATTTACTCCATGGCCGACATCGTGCCCTACAAGGAAACCCAGGCAGCATGCGCTCAGTACCTGAAGGAGTTTCCGAAAGGCGAACGCGCGGAGGAAATCTCCTACCTCAACGGCGCGCTCGCCCTGCAACATCAGGATCTCGCCAGCGCAGCCACGTTCTTTGGGGTGGCTCTCAAAGATCAGCCAAAGAATCCCCGGCGCGGCGAAATGGTCTATCTTTTGGGCAACGTGAATTTCATGCAAGGCCGGCTTCCCGAGGCGCGCAAGCAATACGAAGGCTATCTCCGGGAATTCCCCTCCGGCGAATATGCCGAGGAAATCATCTGTCGCCTCGGGCTAAGCTATTTCTTTGAGGGAGATCTCAATCGGGCAGTTCAGGGGTTCAACCAATATCTGGAGAAGTATCCCAAGGGAAACTTCCGCGCTGAGGCTAAATACCGCCTGGAGGTGGCGGACTACGCGGCAAAAGATTACGACAAGGTGATCGCCTCCTGCCAGTCCTGGGCAAAGGAATTTCCCGAGGACCCCTTGCAGGCGGAAAACGCCGCCCTGCTTGGCGACACCTACGCAGCCCTCGAACGCTTTCCCGAGGCAGCTGCCGCCTATGCGTCCGCAGTACGTCTGGCGAGGACTGACGAGGTGCTTCAGTATGCCCTGCAGGAAGCACAGAAGTCGTACCAGAAGACCGGAGACTGGGAAAGCATCGGAAAACTGTTCCAGGAATTTGTCGATACACATCCCGACAGCCCGCTGAACGTCATGGCGATCTACTGGGTCGGGCGTGCCCGGGAGCGCCTCGGCCAGCCCACGGAAGCCCGCCGCATCACAGCGGAAAACGTAAAGCGTTACATTGCCGACCGGCGGCGCGACGGCGTGGAACAGCTTCTCCTCCTCTACGCCCAACTGGCATCCAGGAAAAGAGCAGACAATCTCACTGCCGATCATAAGGCCGGGACGACCCAGGGGATCGACGAGGAGATCGCCTCCTCGCTCGCCGATCCAGAGACCGAATTGCCTCTCGTAAAGGCCCGCATTCTTTATGCGCAGGCTGAGGCCGCACGCCTGAAGCGCAATCCCGAACGCGCCAATGCCCTGCTGGATCAAATCGCCCGTGACTTCAAACCGGAAGACCTGAGCGCTCCACTGCTGGCCATGGCCGGCGACCGGCTGCTGACTGCGGGAGACACAGAGCGCGCGAAATCGTTTTACGAGGTCCTCAAAAGCGATTTCCCCAAGAGCGCCAATATCGATGCTGCTGAGGTTGGACTGGGCCGCCTCGCGCTGCTCGGCGGAGACACCGATGGTGCTCAAAAGCACTTCCAGGCGGCGATCGCCCGCCCCGGCTCATGGATGCCCCAGGCCCTCGTGGGTCTGGGACGAACCCAGATGGCGATGAGTCAATACCGTGAAGCGACCAAGACCTTCCAGCAGGTGGCGTCGACCAGACAGTGGCGGGGCGAACCCACGGCGGAAAGCCTTTACTGGCTTGGCGAAATTGAGCGCAAGCAGCAGAAATACGCCGAGGCCAACGCATACTTTCAGCGTGTCTATGTCTCCTGGCTCAAGTTTCCCCATTGGGTCGCACGCTCCTATCTCGCCAGCGCGGACTGCTTTCTCCGCATGAACAAGCCCCAGGAGGCCATCCGGACGTGGCAGGAAATGCTAAGGCAGGATGCTTTATCGAAGCTTCCGGAGTTCGCCACAGCCCGGAAAGAACTCGCCACCCATCAGTCCGCCCAGTGATGAAAGCCATACTCCCCACCGCCATTTTTGCGCTGATCGCGACCGCTTCTCTGCATTCCCAGGAGCTCGTTCTGAAAGATGGCCGCCGGATTCCTTTTGCGACATTTTCCGTATCCGGCGCAACGCTTAGGGTTCCGACCGATCTGGCGGAAGGAGGAAAGATGGAGGTCGGTTATCCGCTTTCCAGTATTGCCACCATTGATGCCGAGGAGCCTGCGGAGATTCGCTCCGCAAAGTCGCTCCTGGGTGAGAACAAGCCCGCTGAAGCCCGCGCAATGCTGCGGCCCGTACTGCAACTCTACGGCCCCGTCAAAGATCTCCCCGGCCAATGGTGGGCGGAGGCGGCACTGGTGCAGGCCGATGCACTGCGAATCTCCGGCGATCGTTCCGGTGCCGCGCAGGTCTACGATGAGATCACCACCCATTTCCCGGTGGATACTCAACCCGGCGCGCTCGCCGCCCTCCGAAAACTCGCTCTCTCCGATCAACTCCACGGTGTCAAACTCAGTGAAAGCGTCACTAGGGTCGCTGAGGCACTGAAGGACCCGGACCCGCACACCAAGGCCGAGCTGAAATTCCTCACCGCCCGGGCGCTCTCTCAGCAAGATCGATTTCGCGAGGCTGCGGAAGGCTTTCTGGGTATTCGCGTGTTTTATCCAGGCGTGAAGGAATTGCAGGCCGCCGCGACGCTGGAGGCTGCCCGCGCGTTCTTCCAGATGGATGACCTGAAGTGGACGGCATTTTACCTTCAGGATCTCAAGAGTCTCTACCCGGCGTCACCCGAACTCGCGGCGGCGAAAGACGATTTTGCGCGTCTTGAGCGGCGACAGAACAGGCCCGCCGACACATCCAGCATCCAGACCAAATGAAAAAAGACAGAATCCATCGAATCAAGAACGCTCTGCTTTTGATAGCGCTTCTCGGCTTTGCTCCGCTGTGTCTCGCGGAGGAAGGTCCGGCAGGCGAAGCAGGCAGCGTCCACGAGAAAACACTCTTTGAAACCCTCAAGGAAGGCGGATGGGTCATGATCCCCATCAGCATATGTTCTCTGCTCACCCTGTATCTCGTCGGGGAAGGCGTCCTGCGCACCAGCCGCAAGCGCATGATGCCTGAGGCAACCATGGAGAACCTGCGAACCTTTTTCCGGCAGGGCGATTACGTCAATGCCTATGAGTATTGCCAGAAGAACCCCTCCCCGCTGGCGAGGGTCGCCTGCGCCGGACTATCGGGACTCGGAGAAGGGAAAACAGCGACCGAAGAAGCCATCCACGGCGAGGTCGTACGGGTCAACTCCAGCGTCAACACCTACATCAGCTACCTTTCCGTCATCGGCGTTTGTACGCCCATGATCGGACTTCTCGGGACAGTCACCGGGATGATTCGCGCGTTTGCCACCCTGGGCTCCTCCGGCATCGGCGACCCCTCGAGTCTCTCGGCTGCCATCGGCGAGGTCCTGGTCGCCACCGCATCGGGCCTCTTCATCGCGATCCCGGCCTTCGGCTGCTTCTACTTCCTGCGCAATCGCCTCTCCCGGGCAATGCACGACCTCCAGGATGAAATCGCCCGACTGTTCCGCCGCATGCCTTATGACCTGCTCAAGGACGTTCATCTCGGCAGCGAGGAGCTTTATGCCGCACAGCCCAACTGGACGCTTCCCCAGCAAGCTGAGGAAGTCGAGGCAGCCTCTCCAGTCAACGCCTAGCCTCTTTAATCCATGGCTGGCGGTGGAAATCTCGAGAGCGGCGAACCGGAGTTTCAGATTGCTCCGATGGTCGATGTCCTGCTGGTCATCCTGATCTTCTTCATGACGATCACTTCCGCGCAGGTTCTTAAAGTGGACCGAAACATCAAACTGCCCATCGCCCAAAACGCGACCAAGAAGGAAAACATGCGCCGGGAGGCCATCGTCAACGTGCAATGGAATGCCGAAAAGCATAGCGCGGGGTTCACCTTCGACGATCAAAGCTACGAGGATGCCTCCCGCATGCTGGAACCGCTCCGGAGCGCCAAAGCCCGCTCGGATCAAACCCGGGACACCGCCACCTCGCCCGAGGAATATCGTGCGGTCATCCGCGCCGACCGCGATGTCCCCGTGCGCTATGTCGCCGCGGCCATGGGGGCCTGCGCCCAGGCAGGGATTTCGGATATCAGCTTTTCCGCCACCAACAGGGACTAGTTCACCATGCGACACGTTGACCTTGATGATCAGGAGGGATACCTGGGATTTCAGATCGCCCCCATGCTGGACGTGATGTTTGTCCTCATGCTCTTCTTTATGGTGATGGCTGGCTCGGTGAAAATCGAGCGCGAGCTCAACACAAAACTCCCTGGCAATGCCCCAACATCCGAGTCGGTCGACTTCCCGGACGAACAGATCGTCTCGATCTCGGCTAACGGAGACGTGTTGCTCAACGAAGAACCAATCGAGACAGCGGCCAGCAACAAAAGCCTGCCGCAACTCTCCGCCGCGATGCAGCGCTTGAAGCAGAACGCCGACGCGGCCAGGACCGAGCTGCTGGTCACACTGGTCAGCGAAGGCGACACTCCATACTCCCGTGCGATCCAGGTACTCGATGCCCTCGCCCTATGCGAAGTAAAGGGCGTCACATTCTCAACCACCGACGATTCGGTCAGCCAATAAATCACCCTCCCGCCATGGATGCCAAAGTCGCCATCACCCATTGGCTGCAAAACCGATTCAGCTCACTCAAGAAAGGTTGGTTCTTCTGGGTCAGTGTCGCCGTTCATGTCCTGATCCTCGTCGTCGCCACTGCGTTTGTCGTCCAGAGCATCGTTACCAAGCGCAAGGTGACCTTCCAGGGAGCAGGAAAATCCACCCAGGCAAGCAGTCGGGTTCTGGAGTACAAGGTCGCCGCACCCCAATCCCCCGCCTCGGCCATGATGCCGGCGATGACAAGCAAGATCACCGCCAACGCGGCCTCGAAAATCGCCCTCCCGGATATGCCCGACATGCCTCAAATGAATTCCATGCTGCCTTCATCGATGGCAGGAGCGAGTTCCCCGTCGCTAGGTTCGCTCGGCGGACTCGCCGGAGGAGGAGGCTCTCCGGGAGGACGATCCATTCCCTTCTTCGGTGTCAACATGCAGGCAAAAAAGCGGATCGCATTCCTCCTCGACTATAGCGGGAGCATGAGCGGTCCATTTCGGACCAAAATGGAGAAGGAACTCGAGCGCAGCCTTCGCTCCCTCGCCCCTGGCACGCAGGTGATGCTCATCCTCTGGGCTGGCCCTGCCTGGCTGCCCACCCAGCGAATCAGCGAAGTTAACTCCAAGTGGAAAAAAGGCTCCGGCTACGATGACTTTTCCCTCGTCGGGGACGAAAAGCTCGACTCCCCGCCTTGGATTTCCATCAGTTCCGAGAACGTGGATTCCGTTATGTCCAATCTCCGCCAGCAATCGGCGGCACCTGGCGGTACGGACTGGAAGCAGCCCTTTCGCTACGCCATGCTGGCCTCACCAGCGCCCGATCTGATCTTCTTCATGACCGATGGACAGATCCCGAAGGATAATATCGGAAAGACCCTCAGCGCGATCGATAACGCCATAAGCAAGAACTTTCAGAAGCCCAAGGTAAACTGTATCTGGATCGCCCGCCCGGAGTCGGAATGCCATCCCGAGGTGCTCAAGCGTCTCGCCGAAAAATACGATGGAGAGTACGTCGAAGTCGGCAAATAGCTCCAGACCACCCAACTCGCTCACGATTGATGCGGACGTAAAGGCTTCCCTATCCATTAATCGAGGGCATAGTAAACTCCTGCGATGAGCGCTATGCACGGGGCATCGACAGATCGACCATGGGAATCCAGCAAACCGAAATGCTTTCGTCTCTGAACTGCAATACTCCGACGGATCGAAACCGCCTCCTCATCGCGCTCGTCGCGCTGAGCGTTGCGCTGTCCTCTGTAGTTCCGCGCTTAGCCGCAGCTGAACCGGGCATGGCGGCCCTGCCTGGAGGGGAATTTACGATGGGGTCCGATGCACCGTATGCACAAGCTAATGAAAAGCCCGCCCATCGCGTGAAGGTCTCACCCTTTTTGATCGATATCTACCCCGTCACAAACGCCGATTACGCAAAATTTGTCGCAGCGACGGGATACAAGACCGTGGCGGAGCGGCCGGTCGACTGGGAGGAAATCAAGAAGCAGGTTCCCCCCGGCACGCCCAAGCCACCGGACGAAATGCTCCAACCGGGTTCTCTCGTCTTTCAACCCACCGCCGGACCCGTGCCGCTTAACAATATGGCTAACTGGTGGGTATGGACACCGGGAGCAAACTGGCAGCATCCCGAAGGCCCCGGCAGCACGATCAAGGGCCGCGAGAATCATCCTGTGGTCCAAATCGCATGGGAAGACGCCGAGGCTTATGCCAAGTGGGCGGGCAAGCGTCTACCCACAGAAGCCGAGTGGGAATACGCCGCCCGGGGCGGACTGGATGGTCAGCGGTATGCCTGGGGCGACGAAGAGATCGTCGATGGCAAATACCATGCCAACCGCTGGACCGGGGACTTTCCGTATCACAATACGGCAGCCGATGGGTTTATTGGCACCTCACCCGTCGGCAGCTTCCCTGCCAATGGATTCGGGCTCTATGACATGGGCGGCAATGTCTGGAACTGGTGCGCCGATATCTATCATGGGGCGGCATTCGCCGAACGCGGCGAGAACAAGACCATGGTGTGCTGCGATCCCCGCGGCCCTGCCTCGGGAGAGCCGGAGCGTATTCTGCCCGGTGATCCCTCGCCAGCCGATGTCCCCGGCACCGTGCGCCGGGTCATCAAAGGCGGCAGTTTTCTCTGTTCTCCCAGTTATTGCGAAAGCTATCGCCCTGCCGCCCGTCGCGGTTCGACCCCCGATACCGGCACGAGCCATATTGGCTTCCGCTGCGTCAAATCTCTTCCGTCCAATCCTTAGGCTGTCGCAGAATCACCAGTCAAAAACTGGATCGAAAACATCTCTCAATCACGCGGCACTCCCCAGTCAGGAAAAACAAATGAGTTCCTCTGGTGCAGCCGTTGTCATGATTCTGAGAGCCCTGTAGGAATTGCCAAAGGCTATTCCGTACCTCCATTCAGGATACGTTGGAGTTGTGCCAACATGGCTTCCAGACGCTGAGGATCTTTTTGAGCGAGATTTATCTTTTCACCCTCATCCTCAGCCAGATTGAACAACTGGGAATTATTCACGCTGACTGTGGGGGCGCCCGCATCTTTCTTCGGATTCTTCGGGACGATGAGTTTCCAACTACCGTCGCGGAATCCCATTTCCGACACGCCCTCCTCTACCAGTGTTTTCCGCCCCTGCTGTGTTTCCCCTAAAAGCGGTGCCAGCATATTCTGGCTGTCGGGCGCAGCGCCACTCTCGATGCTTTGTCCTGTCAGTTGGGCGAAGGTGCGCGGAAAGTCGATCTGGCAAACCAAGGCATCGGAGACGCCCGGTTTGATCTTTTCCGGCCATCGGACAATGAAGGGCACACGAGTGCCTCCTTCATAGGCGACATACTTCCGACCCTTGTACGGTCCCGCTGGAGTATGCGTTCCGTTCTTCGCGACAGCCTGGTCGCCATATCCGTCATTCAGTACCGGACCGTTATCACTGGTAAAAATGACGATCGTGTTGCTGGCGAGACCCCGGTTGTCCAAGGCATCGAGCACCTGACCGACAATCCAATCGAGCTGCAGGATGACGTCTCCGCGGGGACCCAAGGGAGTCTTGCCGGCAAAACGTGCACTTGGGATTCGCGGCACATGAGGCTCGACCAGAGCAAGGTAGAGAAAGAACGGCTTGCCCTTGCTTTCCTCCAGGAAATCCACGGACTTCTGAACGATCAGGTCTGGCATGTCGACATCGGACCATAGCGCGGATTTTCCTCCCTTCATGAAGCCGATCCGGCTTACGCCATTCACGATCGTTCCACTATGCTGGTCGTCGGCGGTCATCAGCAGCATCTCTGGATGGGATTTCCCAGTTGGCAGATCGCCCACGCGATGGGAGTAGCTGACCTCGATAGGATCATCCACGCTCAGGTTTCGCACTTTGCTGCCTTCCAGAAACACACAAGGCACCCGGTCCAGCGTCGCGGGAATGATGAACTGACTGTCAAATCCCACATCCAGGGGACCGGGGCTGATATTAGTGTTCCAGTCGATCTTGCCTTTTCCGAGGCCGAGATGCCATTTTCCTACGATCCCGGTGCGGTATCCCGCATGCGAAAGGATGGAAGCCAGTGTGGTGGAGCCAGGCTTGATTATGAGATTTGCATCGCCTGTCAGGATTTCTCTTCCTCGCTGCCTCCACGCATATTCGCCCGTCAGCATCGAGTATCGCGACGGCGTACAAGTCGCAGCGGACGCGTGGCCATCCGTAAAACGCAATCCTCCCGCAGCGAGTCGATCCAGATTCGGCGTCGACAACGCCTTTGCTCCATAGCAACTGACGTCACCCAGGCCCAAATCATCCGCATTGATAAGGACGATATTGGGAAGCGGCTCGGCGGCGTTCGCCTTCCAGGAAGAAAGCGCAAGCAAGGTCAGCAATACCAGCGCAAGGCATGAGAGTTGCCCGAGGCGGCTCAATGACTTGATCCTGGTGCGAATGCTGCCCGGCAGGCAAAGCTTCGGGGAGGCGCAATGAAACGTCTGAGGCATGTGATGAAGAGGGCGAGCAGTTCCGGGTTGATGGAATCCGAGCATCGATCTCAGAAGTAAACCCATACTCATTTCACCTGTATTATATCGATACAATAGTGTCAAATAACTCTGTACAGATACTTGAAAGCAAAAGAGAGCTGCATCCCGTATTCCCGAAACAAAACGCCGCCGCACATTCGTGCAGGCGGCGTTCCGTACTTACGAGGGGGCAGAGAGGCCTGACGCCTTCCGAGTTTCGATCAAGCGGCTGCCGGTGTCACCCAGCCGCTTCGAACGGCGAAATCTCCGAAATGTTCTCCTGGATTGCGATTCTTGGCGAAGCCCTCAAAGAGTTCGTCCAGAGTCGAAACAATGCCAGATTCGTCCAGATTCTCGCGATAGACCTGATTGAGACGCGTCCCCACATGGTCTCCGCCAATGCAGAGATTGTAGTGACCCGGTCCTGTACCGACGAACCCGATCTCGGACAAGCGGGAACGTCCGCACCCGTTCGGGCACCCTGTCATGCGCGTAATGATATTCTCATTTTGCAATCCGTGGCGCTCCATCAGGATGTCGATCTTGTCGATGAGCGATGGCATGTACCGCTGGGCCTCCGCCAGGGCAAGAGGACATGTCGGCAACGCCACGCAGGCAATGCTGTTTCTGCGAAGTACCGAGCTGCGCTCCAGGAATGCGACAACGCCATGCTTCTCGAGAATCTCGTGAACCCGCTTCTTGTTCTTTGTTGTCACGGAGGCCACGATCACCCCCTGATTGGCCGTAAACTGGATGTTGCACAGTTTCGCCTCCGTCAGTTCCAAAAGCGCCGCCTTCAGCGTTTGTTGGGAGTCGTCGAGGATGCGGCCATTTTCTGCAAAGGCGGTGAAATTCCACAGTCCGCGATGGTCCTGGAGCCAGCCGTATCGATCCTCACGAGACGTGAAGGCGAACGGACGAGCCGGTTCGAGAGCAAACCCGCAGCGGCGAGTGAGCTCGGCTTTGAACTCTTCCACTCCCATGCGGTCAAGGGTGTACTTCAGTCGCGCGAGCTTGCGATCGCTGCGGTTTCCGAAATCACGCTGGATCGTTACGATCTCGTAGAGAGCAGACAAGAGGTTTGCGTCGCCATCGCGGATGTCGACATATCCGATGACCGTCGCCGCCCTCGGGTAGGTCTCGGGATTACCATGCGTCGCGGAAAGCCCGCCGCCCACGACAATGTTGAAACCCACCAGTTCCTCATTCTCGAGGATCGCGATCAATCCCGCATCGTTGGCGAAAACGTCGGGGTCATTGTTGGGCGGGACACCGATGCCGATCTTGAATTTCCTGGGTAGATACCGGTCCTGATAAAGCGGATCTTCCTCGTCCTGCGGGTTCAGGTGCTCCTCGTCCAGCCAGATCTCGTGATAGGCACGAGTCTTGGGCAGGAGGTGCTCGCTGATAAGCTTGGCGTATCCGTAGAGGCGCTCATGCAAAGGAGTCTCCGCAGGGTTGCCGGAGACGATCACGTTGCGATTCACATCGCCGCAGGCGGCGATGGAGTCCAGGCCCACCAGGCTGAAATCCTTCAGCGTCGGCTTCACATCCTTTTTCAGGATGCCGTGCAACTGAATCGTCTGGCGCGTCGTGATTTTGATCACTCCCGTGGAATACAACCCTGCCACGTGATGCACGGCGACCCACTGCTCGGGTGTCAGGAAACCTCCGGGAATGCGGAGGCGAACCATAAAGGAATAGAGGCGATCCAGCTTCTTGGCCGCACGGATGTCGCGACGGTCGCGGTCGTCCTGGAGATACATGCCATGGAACTTGACCAAAGCCTGATCAGGGTCCCGCACGGCGCCTGTGTAGGCGTCGCTCAAACTCTCCTTGATCGTGCCGCGCAGACCATGGCTTTCCTTTTTGATCTTCTCGATCGGAGATGGCTGGTTGTTGGACATATTCGCGAATTAGTAGACGTCTTTGAGATATCGCCCCTGCTCGACGAGTCGAGCGAGGTAGCTTTGAGCGGCCTCTGTCTCGAGGCCTCCATGAGTTTGAATGATTTGCAGGAGCGCTTTTTCTACATCGACGCTCATCGGGTCCTTGGTTCCGCATACATAGACGGAGGCGCCACCCTCGATCCATTCGTACACTGCCACACCGTTCTCCAAGAGACGATGCTGCACATAAACCTTCTCCGCCTGATCCCGCGAAAACGCAACATCGAGACGATCGAGCACCCCCGTTTTCAAGAAGTCCTGCAACTCGGTCTGGTAAAGAAAATCCGTGACGAAGTGCTGATCACCAAAGAACAGCCAGTTGCGACCGGAAGCACCTGCCGCGTCACGCTCAAAAAGGAAGGAACGGAACGGTGCAATACCAGTGCCAGGCCCGATCATGATGACATCGTTTTCCGGGGCCGGGAGTTTGAACGCACTGTTCTTGTGGATATAGAACTCGATTTCCGTCTCCTCCGGCAACCGACACAGATATCCGGAGCAAAGCCCCTCGCCCTTGGCGCCGGTCTCCGAGGTAAAAGTCGCCCGGGCCACGGTGAGGTGGAGCTCACCCGGATGCGCCGCAGGTGATGACGAGATCGAGTACAAACGCGGAGCGATGGGCTCCATGATCTCCAGCAATGCGCCGAGCTCCACCGCCCCTGGAGGGTGGGCAATGAGAAGCTCGTCGAAATTCACCCTTCCGCATTCGATCGGTCTGGCCAGTAATGCAGCATACTTGTCGATCACCCGCTTGGGCAGATAGGTGAGATTCACCTTCCGGGAAAGAACCTCCTGCAGGGCAGCCGTTTCGCCGCGGAAAGTAACACGCTCGTCCCCACTCTTTTCCAGCGCCGCGAGGACACGGTCCACCAGGTCGGACGGATTTAGGGGTTGGAATCCCGCCGCATCGCCCGGGGCGTAGTCAATATCCCCCTCGCAACGGATTTCGATGTGATGCGTCTCCTTCGCGGAGGGTTCGTCATTGAGATTGATGTTGGTGAGGATCTCGCCCTGGTAAAGGGCCTTGCCGGGACGGACCGGAGTGGCAACCGCAGAGGGTAGCGCAGTCTGCACGGATGCCCCAGAGAGAGCCGCCGCGATATCGGTCAACCATTGCTTCCCCTCCTCATCAAATGCCACATCGCATTTCACGAGAGGCAGGAGACGCTTGCCGCCCCGATCGGCGAGGTGCTTGTCTGCGTCAATGCCAGCCTGGCAAAACTGCGGATATGCGCTATCGCCCAGTCCGAGGACGGCAAAATTCATGGCATCCAGCTTCAGTTCGCCCTGTTGGATGTAATCAAAGAAGGCATTCGCCGACGCAGGCGGTTCGCCATCGCCCTGCGTGCTGACGATCAAAAAGAAATATGTCTCCTTGGCCAGGTCCTTGAGCCGATATTGGTCCAGCGCCACCAGCTTGACTTGAAAACCAAGCTCCTTCGCCGCCTTCGCCAGATCGGTCGCGAGGCGCTTGGAGTTTCCCGTTTCCGTACCATAGGCCAGCGTGAAGCGCGTCACCTTGGGAACCGCTGTTTCGACGCTTTGGGAAGCAGCACCGCCCCAGGAGACGCCAAGCTTGGCGCTCAGGTAGCCGTGCATCCAGACAAGCTCCTCCTGCGAGGAAGTCTTGAGCAGATTGATGAAGGAAGTGACTCTTGGATTATTGTCCAGCATGGGCGAGGCAGAAACTCCGTTCAGGAGTGGATCGAGATGAGTGAGACGCCTGCAAAAGCATCTTGAGGATCGAACCCCGCTCGGCGGGAACACAAGGCCGCCATCATCGAAAAACCACGATGCCCGGCAGGCGATCGTCGGTCATGCCGATGTGACAAATGGATTTGCCATGCGGTAGGTGTTCTCTTCACGAAGTCGATCTTTTACAGCGATTTAGGCACCTCGGACAGACACAGAAACCCAGGTTTCTCACCTCTACAGTTCTCGCGAAATGCAGACGGGTTTCCAATATGAATGCCGACGAAAGCGCCTTTCCTACCATGGCACACAGCGCCCATCGTGCGAGAAAAATGATCGAAAAAATGACTCAACCAGTCGCCATTACGTCAACCAACTGGTAATAAATAATTTAGAGGAACATCTCACAAGTCCCGGGAGGGATTGCTATTCCTTTCGGGGAAACAGGTTTTTAGGCCATTTTTCGACGTGGGGCAGCTTCTTTCCGCCCAGCAACCCCGCAACCGCGAGGAATGTCCGACGAGCATCACCGATAGGATGATAAAAGGCGTTCCAGTTTTCACTATCCTCACCATCGTGGTTGGGCACCACGTATTGAAATAGAGGAGCCATCGCGAGCTCCCGAGGAGCACTACCCGCGCGCCGCTCGATTTCCTCCAGGTCTTTCAGGGAAAGCTCGCCCTTTTGCTTGCGGGTGCGGCGCAGAAGCTTTCGCCGCATCACATCAACAATCAGAGCGTCAAACGCCACTCCGGGCTGGGACTTGAGAAACTTCACCTCGTCCAGACTCAACGGCGCGATAAACACGCTCAGCCTGGCAACCTCCCGGAGCTGTTCGTGAACAAGCAAGGTTTCCCCGATGAACGGATTACCCTCGAAGAGCATATCCGACTTGGCCAGATTACGGTCGAGTTCCTCGACATCGAGAGCCTGAAGGTCCCCCCGCACATCGATCACAACAAACCGGTCGTTTCCCCTCAGTCTCTCGATCTCTGCCCGAGACCGGAAGTGATAGTCCTTCCCGTCGGATTCCCCGGGACGGGGGGAACGGGAATTGTACAAAACCAAGGGACGGACTCTGGCCATGAGCTCGGGCTGGAACTGCCTGAGAGCCTTGAAGAGCGGGCTCTTGCCCACGCAGGAAGGACCGCTCAGAATAATAAGCCGTCCACGCGCTTTCACTTGCGCCCCTCCTCCAAGGCTTCCCAATAAGCGTGAACCCGTCGAATGAAGTTCTCCGATCTCTCGGCAAAAAGCCGGGCTCCTAGCGCACGCGCCTGACGGCGAAATCCGCCCAACTGACGATCGACCTCATCCGTAAAAAGCTCGATCACCTCGGAGCCATAGGCCTCGCCATCCGTCAGGACGATAGACCTGACGACGCTAAGGTCATGGTCGTCGCCCAGGATGTCCCCCAAGGCATCCAGTTCCTTGCGGAGCCCACCAAAGATCTCGGGCCAGAGCGGAGCGAGGAACTGTATCTGGTTCGTCAGGTCTTTCACGCGTTTCCTCCATTCATGAAACGTCTCTGGGTGGGGATCGTCGTAGGCGGAGCGCATGGCTGCCCTCGCCTTTTTATAGGTGATCAGCAATCCATCTCCGAACAGGGAAAAGCTATTCTTGCCCAGGTCGAGCTTCTGATACTGTTGGGCTGCTTCACGGGCCTGCCGGGCCGAGGATGCGATTCGTTCCGTGAGCAATTCCGGCGTCAAGGCAGGGTCTTCCTTGTGTAAAATGCCCTCCAGTTGTCCCAGGACACCGCCATGCTCTCCAGCGTCAGCTACCAGACGGCGAAATGCCGCCCGCGTCGCATCCACATCGCGGAAGGCGGATAATCCGCGCCCGATCTCCCGGAAAAGCGCATTGCCCCCGCGCGCGAGATCCGGGTGTATTGGCCGCAATAGTCTAAAAACCGCCCGCAGCCGCTTGCAGCGTTTGCGCGCCTTATGAATCGCCTCCCCACGCTCATCGCCCTCGACATCAGCCGCCAGCCGTTCCGTCTGCTCCACCAGGCACCGCCGCAGCGCTGCTCCCAGGGATTCATCAATGCGAAGCTCAAAGGACATAGGCGTGAGGCGAAAAGAGGGGGGATCGGAGTATTATCCGGCTCCGATGTCGTGTGTGGCTGCCTCCAAACGAAGAAGGTCCAGCTTTTCGAAGGGCAGCGCGACAAAGAGCTGGACGCGGCGGTGAATCTCCTCGGCCACTTCAAAAAAAGCATGCCGCACGTCTGCCGCATCCCCAGTCATCTCGACGGGATTGCGCGAGCTCCAGTGGGCAATGATCGGCTGACCCGGCCAGTCGGGAGTCTGCTCCCTGGCCGCGTCGCAAAGAGTGATGACAAAATCAAATTCCACGCCTTGAAATTCCTCCCAGGACTTGCTCCGGGCATCGGACGCATCGATCTGATAGTCGTTCTTCAGAATCTCAAGAACCAGAGGATGAACGATTCCAGACGGAGAGGTACCGCCACTGTAAACCTCAAAGCGATCCCCACCCTCCTTCCTTAGCAGATATTCTGCGAAGATGCTGCGTTCGGCATTCGCGGTGCAGAGAAAAAGCGTCTTGAATTTTCGCTGGGGAACTTCGGTGGCCATATGCTTATTTGGGTTCGGTCGTCGTGTGAGGACTTTCCGAATGCGGGACCAACCGGAAAGTTACGAAATGTGACGAATTTGTCACAGTCCAATCTCGCCCCGGTATTGCGAGATGTTTCAAAAGATGTATCCCACTACGCGCATGGAGAACCCCAGCGGACCGCTTCTATCGGTTCACGGTTTGCATAAGAGTTTCGATGACAATCCCATTCTCAAGGGCGTCAGCCTCGATGTTGAGAAAGGCGACCTGGTTTCCATTATCGGACCGTCCGGCTGCGGAAAGAGCACGTTTTTGCGATGCATGAACTTCCTGGAGGTTCCCGATGCGGGAAAAATCTCCATCGCCGGGGTGGAGATCGACTGCCAGGGGCTGGAGGATGCCCCTCCCCGCGATCTCAAGGAAAAAGCCCACAAGCTCCGCCAGCATGTCGGCATGGTTTTTCAGCAGTTCAATCTCTTCCCGCATAAAACCATCCTCGAAAATACAATGCTCGCACCGATGGTCGTTCGGGGCGTCCCACGTGAGGATGCCGAAAAGAACGGTCTGCGCCTTCTCGAAAAGGTCGGACTCGGCGCTCTCGCCGACCGCTATCCCGCCCAGATGTCCGGAGGCCAGCAGCAGCGGGCAGGAATCGCCAGAGCCCTGGCCATGAACCCGCAAGTCATGCTTTATGACGAGCCAACCAGCGCCCTCGACCCGGAGCTGGTCGACGAGGTGCTCAAGGTCATGAAGGACCTCGACAACGAGGGCATGACCCAGATCGTCGTAACGCATGAAATGCGCTTCGCCCGTGATGCGAGCGACTACATCGTCTTCATGGAAAAAGGCCATATCGTCGAAATCTCCGACGAAGACGAAATCTTCCAAAACCCGAAGGACGAACGGACTCGTCAATTCCTCAAGAGGTTCATCTGATGCTTCGCCTCCTCGCCTCCATCCTGCTCTGCACCGCGGCACTCGCCACCGCCCAGGAATCCGCCCCGCAGCCCGTCCTGCGCTGGGCCGCCGATCCCGACAGCAACGCGCCGTATACCTTTTACGACTCGAGCAACAAGCTCACCGGCTTCGAGTACGAGATCATCAACGCCATCGCCCAGCGCATGGGTCGCAAGGCCGAGTTTATCCAGAACGACTGGGATGGCCTCATCCCGGGCCTCGGACGCGGCATGTACGACGTCGTGATCTGCGGTATCGAGATCACCCCGGACAAGGCGGGTGAGGTGCTTTTCAGTAATCCGTACTACGTCACCTTTGAGCAGTTGGTCGACCGCAAGGGCACACCTCCCATTACTTCGCTCGACCAGCTCTCCGGCAAGCAAATCGGCACACTCGACCAGACTGCGGCCCTGGCCATGCTGGAGAAAACCCCGGGAGTCGAGGCCAAGACCTACGACGAGGAAATCAATGCCTATCAGGACACCGCCAACGGGCGGCTCTTTGGCGTGCTCCTGGACTACCCCATCGCCAAATACTACGCCGCTCCAAATCCCAACCTTCAGTTCAGCGGTCCGCCCTTCGGTCAGATCGTCTACGGCATCGCGATCAAGAAGGGCAACACCCAGCTCCAGCAGGAGCTCAACGCCGCCCTCCAGCAGGTCATCGAGAGTGGCGAGATGCGCGACATCCTATCCCGCTGGGGTCTTTGGACTCCGACCGTCGCGGGAGCCTTCGGCCAGCCCGAGGAGCCCTCACTGCCCGATACATCCTACAAGGCTTTCGTCGCGTCCCACAGCGAACACGCCAGCCTCTCGACCAAGCTCCAGCAGTACTGGAACTACTGGCCGCTCCTCCTCAATGCCGCCATCCTCACGATTGAAATCTCGCTCGTCGGCATGGCACTCGCGATCGCGGTCGGTTTCACCCTGGCCCTCATGCGCGTCTTCGGCCCCTGGCCGCTGCGCTGGCTGGCCACGCTCTACATCGAGATCGTGCGCGGCACTCCGCTCCTCATCCAGCTTCTCTTTATCTTTTACGGCCTGTCCCAGCTCGGCACTGTCCTCGGGCATCCCGAACTCAACATCAAACTCTCCCCCTTCATCGCGGGCGTGCTCGGTCTCGGCCTGAACTATGCCGCCTATGAGGCCGAAAACTACCGCGCTGGATTGCTCGCCATCCCGAAGGGACAGATGGAGGCTGCTCGCGCGCTCGGCATGACGCACTTTCAGGGTTTGCGCTTCGTCGTGATTCCGCAGTCCTTCCGGCTGGTACTCCCGCCGGTTACGAATGACTTCATCTCGCTCCTGAAAGATTCATCGCTTGTGTCGATGGTAACGCTGGTGGAGCTGACTGGCGCGTATCAACGAATCGCCACCCAGACCTTCGACTTCTTTGGCCCCGGCATCCTTGTGGCGATCATCTATCTCTTGATCGGCCTGCCCTTCGTGCGGCTCGCCCGGTACACCGAGCAGACCCTCGCCGTTGACCAGCGTCGACCGGGCCAGAAGCCAGGCATCGTTCCCGGCTTCATCAAGATCGGCAAAGCCTCCCGCTAACAAAAAAAGGGCCGGCGTCTCAGGCCGGCCCTCTTTGTCAAGAAACGAGAATTTACCCGAGGCTCGGGATCTTGCGGATCGGATCGACGTCCGCCGCGTAATCCACGCCAGAGAGGCCGAAGCCGAAGAGGCGGTAAAACTCCTTCTGGTATCCGGCGAAATCCGTCGCGGCATCAATCGTCTCGGTCGAGACGTCTTTCCACGCGTCGCGAACCTCAGCCTGCACGTCTTCGCGCATTTCCCAGTCGTCGATGCGGATGCGTCCCGCGTCGTCGAGCTTGGGCCCTTCCGGAGCGCAATAGTGATCGGCAAAGAGACGCTCGATCTGCTCGATGCAGCCCTCGTGAAGTCCCTTGGCTTTCATCACCTTGTAGAGGATCGAGATGTAGAGCGGCACGACCGGAATCGCGGAGCTCGCCTGCGTGACGAGCGCCTTGTTCACGGAAACGAGCGCGGTGCCCGCCCCGAACTTGCCGTTAATGTCGCGGGCGGTCTTTTCCAGGTCGAGCTTGGCTCGACCGATGGTGCCGTCGGTGTAGATGGCCCAGGTCAGTTCAGGCCCGATGTACGAGTATGCAACCGTCTTAAACCCCTCTGCGAGCGCTCCGGCGTTTTCCAGGGCATCGATCCAGAGCTGCCAGTCCTCGCCCCCCATCACCTTCACCGTGTGGGCGATCTCCTCCGGAGAGGCGGGGTCGATGGAGACGGTCTCGATCTCCTTCTTGTCGGTATTGAGATTCTTGTTGGTGAAAGTCTCGCCCGTCGGCTTGAGCACGGACTTGAAGACCTCGCCGGTAACCGGATCGGTGCGACGCGGGGAGGCGAGGCTGTAGACGATCATGTCGATCTGGCCGAGGTCGGTCTTGATCGTCTCGATCACCTTTTGCTTCATCTCGTTGGAGAAGGCATCGCCATTGAAGCTCTTGGCGTAGAGCCCTTCCTTGAGCGCGGCTTCTTCGAACGCAGCGGAGTTGTACCATCCAGCCGAGGCGGTCTTTTTCTCCACGGGTTCCTTTTCAAAAAACACGCCGACGGTCGAGGCTCCGCCTCCGAAGGCGGCAACGATGCGCGAGGCCAGGCCGTACCCGGTCGAGGAACCGACCACGAGCACGCGCTTGGGGGCGTTGGGTAGAGAGGGTTTGCTCTTTACGTACGCGATTTGCTCCTGGACATGAGCCGCACAGCCGTCCGGATGAGCCGTCGTACAGATAAAACCGCGAATCTTGGGAGTGATAATCATGGGTACCCCTTTGCTTGTGTCTCCTTTCCGGCTGGGTGGCAAGCCTCGGAAATCACCCGCTTTTTTCAAACGAGCGGCCGGAAAACCCCAGATTTCCCACCCTTTCCTACCGGGAGACAGCTGCTGGACGTCGCCAGAGACGCCGAAGTTCCTGCTTCAAAGCCTTTAGCCGGCCGACAAGCGCGTCAACCGCATGGCTTTCGCGATACGCGCCTTCCTCGTACGCATCCGAGAACTGGCGGATCGCATCTTTCTCCACCTCCTCGCTCGCGGTAGCCTCCAGCCGCTTCAGCCAGGCCAGCGGAGTTTCCGAGATCTGTCGATTACGTGCTGCCCGGGCCGCAATGTCCTCGAGTTCCACCAAAAGCCGCTCGACGCGGTTCTCCGAGCGGGCGCTTCGGCGAGCCCGGAGATTACGCAATAGCCAGATAAAGGCGATACCCACCAGAGCGATAAAGATCATCACATCCACGTGCTCCCACGCCTGGGAAGAGGTCAGCCGGGACCAGGCTTCCTCGACATTCTCCATTGATGTCGCGACAGTTGCTGCCAGGTAGCTCGCTCCCGTGCGGTACCACGGCCACATGGAGGAGTCCATCTCCCGTGCAATCCCTCCGGCGAGCTGCGGAGCAACGAAATCCGTGGGATCAAAGCGCACCCAGAGCGCGCGCGAGGAGTCCCAGGCCTCCACCCAGGCATGGGCGTCACTGTCGCGCACAGTGATCGTGCGCATCCAGGGATTCCACGTCCCTCCGCGATACCCTGTAACGATGCGTGCGGGCACGCCTCCGAGGCGCAGCAAGGTCGCCCCAGCCGCAGCGTAATGCTCGCAGAAGCCGCGTTTTTGTGCGGTCAGGAAATTGCCCAGGTCATCAGTGCGTCCGGGTCGCTGCGTATAGCGGAAGCCCCCTTTTCGGAAGAACTTTGCCACGGCCTGCATGCGGGCCGGAGTGTCCATGGAGGGACGGAAAATCTCGTCCAGAACCGCCTTCACCTTGGGATCGTTCCGGACATTCTTGGGAACGGTCAGCGAACCCTCCGCCAGCGCAGCCAGAGGAGCATCCGGCATGGGGCTGGAGGTCGAGACGACGTCCATGGCCAGTTGCCCCCCACCGACAGCCTGCAGCACCGATCCGCCGAGATCCATTACCACGACATCCTGATCGTCACGACGGGCGGAGACATAGAGAGCGTGATCGAGCACCGCCACGATGCCGGAGCGATTTGCCGCGAGTTCCTGCCGGTAATGAAAATGCCCCGCCTCCGAGGGTGGCATGGAGGGTAGTAACAGGCGGTCCCGCTCGATCTCCCGAGAGAATCTCGCCCACGTCATCCCGCCACTGACCTCGAGCACCTGCCCGCGCCAGTAAAGCTCGGAGGGCTTGGGTATTTCCTGATTCGGAGCAAACCGGGCCACCAGGGCGACGCGCCGCGACTGCGCCACCTCGGCGATGCTCCCGGGATTCAGCACCCCGCTACCGGAGAATCCCGACCACACCTTGGGCGAGTAATCTGAAAGATTGGGAAAAGCCCAGAAAATCGCTGTGACGATGATGCCCACCGGTACCACTACCCGCAATGACCGGCTGACCGCCACCCACAAGCTCACCGTCGCCTCAGCTGGTCGGTGAATTTGCTCGGCCAGCAGCAAAAACACGATGACATCGATGACAACGAATGTCGCACCGACCGTCGGATACGGCCTGAGGATCGCGCTGGCCAGCAGTACCAGCATGCAGAGCAACACCCTCATTCCACGCTGGGGTGTTACCGGGCGCAGGAGAAGCAGCGCGCCGACGATTGCCCCAAAATCTCCCAGAGTACTGGCCAGGCGAAAGTAATCCTGATCGATAAACACACCGATCGCGCCCAATACCAGAGCCACCCGTACCAGCCATGCCGGCAGATGAGTTTGCCTCTGCCGCAGGATCGCACCAGTGAGTAAAGCCGCCAAAGCCGCAAGCATCACTGGACCCCGCGGCACGAGAATGATCAGGTGAATCGTCAGCGCACCCGCCAGCACCCAGCCGAGATGGCGCTCGCGGCGCTCCTGAACTTCGTTCATGCCGCACCTCCCGGGAAGGTCGCCAGCGCCTCCTGGCAGGTTGAGAGATTGCGTCCATTGATTTCCCCTCGTACGGGAGAAAGATCGAGATGAAAGGGGCGCGCCTCGCGCATGCATTGAGCCATCCAGCAGCTTAGTTGCTCCAGCCGCGCCTCCGGGTCGTCAAGAAATGCCGTGTCCCGCCAGCGGAGCACGACCTCCCCGCTCCCCCCCTCATCCAAGGTGCGCACGACCATCTTGCCGGTACGGGCAAATACACGCCAGTCCATCCGCGATAGCAAATCTCCCGCCTCATAGGGCCGGTGCCCGCTCACATCATCGCCGCCCGCGCCATTACCTTGCAGATCCCCCTCTCCAGCCAGGTTTCGCTCTTCCAGAGTTATCCCTTGAGGCTTCGGATAAACGAAGTACTCGCCTCCGGGCGCAAATTCCTTCCACGCGAAACACAACCCAAATGGCATTACGCTGGCCACCCAGAGACGAGGCACAGGATGCCGGCCGCGAGCGACCGGGTCCAGTGGCAGCCTCACGACCAGACTCTGTCCTGGCTCGATGATCGGCAGCCAGGCGCCCGTCGGCTGCAGCCGCCACGCCTTGTGCCACGGGATTGCCTTGCGCACATGGAGTCCGATGCGCTCACGAGCCGCCGCGTTTCGCACCGATACCTCCAGCACCGGAGGCTCTCCTGCCGGACTCGGCACCGACCGGCATCCGATGATCTCCAGTCCGCGGACATTGTCATTGCTCTGGATGAGCACGACCAATCCCGCCACGACGAGTGAGATGCCGAGGATATGGGTCAACTCGCGGCTGCCGATGAAGGCAAAACCCAAGGCAAAGATCAGCAAGACCACCAAGGCAAAGCCGATCCCTGGCCAACGCGGAACGATGTAAATGCGTTCGCGGATGCGCTTTGCCATCACCGTCCTCTCTACCGCGAACGTGTCTGCTCCAGCAGCGTCCGCGCCATGGAGGCAGCCTCTCGAGGATCACCTGGCACACGGGAAAACTGGGCCAGCCGGTGCGTGGTCACAGGCAGAAAAACCTCCTGAATATCATCCGGCAGCACGTACTCGCGGCCATTCAGAAACGCCCTCGCCTGACCCGCCCGCTGCAAACCGAGGCTCGCTCGAGGAGAAAGCACCCACCCGCGACCGTGCGCGCCATCGAAAAGGTCGAGGATGTATTCCGAAACCGCCTCCGACACATGCACTGCAGCCGCACTACGCTGCCATCCCGCCAACTGCTCAGGTGTCACGAGAACTCGCAGGCTGTGAAAGTCAAATGTCGCCCCGCCAGCCATCTTGCGATGACGTTCAAGGAGTTTACGCTGCGTGCTCCGTTCCGGCGTGCCGAGGGCGATGCGCATGAGAAATCGATCCACCTGAGACTCGGGGAGCAAGGCCGTGCCGATCTGCTCGTGCGGATTCTGCGTTCCGACAAAAAAGAACGGCTCGGGCAGTTCATACGTCTGCCCCTCGATTGTCACCTCGTGCTCATCCATGGCTTGCAGCACGGCGCTTTGGGTGCGAGGTGAAGCTCGATTCAGTTCGTCACCCAGGACGAGCTGGGCAAAAATCGGCCCGCGATGAAATGAGAAGCTCTGGCGACTGGCGTCGAAGACCTGGCTGCCAAGGATGTCGGCGGGGAGGAGGTCGTTGGTAAACTGCACACGCTTGAAATCCAGCCCGAGCAGCCGAGCCATCACCTTCACCAGTGTGGTCTTGCCCACTCCCGGGGTGTCCTCGATGAGCAGATTGCCCCCGGAGACAAAACAGCAGAGGGCCAGTTCCAACTCCCTTTCCCGATCGATCAAGGCCCGGCCGGCCTCCGCCTGAAATTCTCGCAGAAAAGACTCCATTCGCATCGGCAAGATACGCCGAACGAGTCAAATTTCCCACCAATCGTTTCCCAAAAGCGAAAAGGCGCCAGAATCCCCCAACCCCGGCGCCTTTTTGAACTAAACCTCTGCGAGTTGCTTTATGCAGCCATGCGGCGGCGGCGATGAATGATCAGCCACGCCACTCCGGCCAGCCCGAGCAGCGCCCACGTCCCGGGCTCTGGAACCGCCGTGTAGTTCAGGTAGATATCGTTGCCCACCTGACTAAAGGCGAGCGATCCGCCAGTCGTCGAGAAGCTCTGGCCGAGCGAGTCGTTTGAGACCGTGCCGAGGTCGAAGATACCAGCCACCGTCGAGGGAAGGTTGGCATTGCTGAACACGAGCCAGCTCTGGCTGCCGTCCCAGAATCCGCTCGAAAAATCGACCGTGTAGCCCAGGCTGTTGAAGACCACGTTGAAGGCCACACCACTCTCGATCGTCAGCGTGCCGCCCGTGACGTTCACACCGTCAAAGTTGGTGCCTCGGCCCGCCGTCGTATTGGCTGCAAGTTCAAAGGTGAAGCTCGATCCCGTATTAAGCGTAAGTCCCGCCGACTGGGTGAGAACGCCAGGGCTGTTGCCCGGGGAAAGCGTGCCGCCCGCCTGGATCGTCGTCGCCCCGTTGATCGTACCGCTGCCGCCGAGGGTCGCCCCGCTTTGGACCGTCACGTTGCCGCTGGCGAGGCTGCCCGAACCGCCCACACCGATGATGAGCGAACCCGCGCTGACCGTCGTCGCGCCAGTATATGTATTGACTCCGCTCAGGATCTGGGTGCCGGAACCGACCTTCACAAACCCGCCTGTGCCGGAGATCACACCCGCATACTGGGTATTCGACGAATTCCCGGTGGTCAGCGTGGCTGAGCCAAGCGTTACATTACCTCCCGTAGAACCGCCGCCAGCCAGCGAACCGATGCGGGTATTGAATCCGTTCAATGCAAGCGCTGCGCCTGCCGTATCGGCCAGCGAAACCGCCGAGCCAAGGCCGAAGGCTCCGCTCACGCCATCCACCGTAGCCACACCTGCCTGCAGGATGCCGTTATTGATCGTCGTGGCACCGGAGTAGGTGTTGGCACCGGAGAATATCTGAACGCCCGCCCCGATCTTGGTGATGGCGAGATTGCTCGTTATTGCACCGGCAAACGTTGCCGACTGATCATAATCTCCTAGCGTCAACGTGGACTGCGTGCCGGAAGAGTTCGTCACAACCGCCCGAGTGTAATTTGCTCCGGAAATCAGACCATTGATCGTCTCATTGAATCCATTGAGATCGAGAGTAGCCACGCCAGCCGAGCCACCTCCGTTGATGAGCACGTTTCCCTTGGCGACACCATTTGAAATAACCTCACTCGCACCAAGCTGCAGTGTCGTTGCATTGGAACCTGCTACAGAAACACTCAGTCCTCCCGAAAAATCATTAGTCGTATTGGATAGACGAATAGAGCTAATGCTGCTGCCGCTGCTGATACCCAGCCCAAAGTCCCCTGTAATCTTTCCAGCAAGCACACTGCCGCTTGCACCTGTAATGGATATGTTTGACGCCGCCAGAGTGAAGGTTCCGCTAAACGCCTTGCCTCCGAGATCCTGGGCAGCACTTGATCCAATGTAGAAATTATTCGAAATCCCAGTGCTCCCGACATAGTTCACGGCGAGCTTGGACTCGGGAAGCAAGTAGACGTCACCAGTTCCAAAAGCGGAAGCATTACCAACCGTGACCGTGCCTCCACTAATATAGGTTCCACCGGAATAGGTGTTCGCTCCATAAAGGTTCAGCCCCCCTGTACCAGATTTCGTGACACTTACCACGCCCGTACCATTGTTCGTGATGCGGGAATATATGGATAACGCACCGCCTGTGGAGATGAGCGTGAGATCGCCTGCAGTATTATCGGCTCCGCCTGCTGTAAGGAACCCGCCTGAGACACCACTGCCCAGGGTCATCGCGGCGGTGCTTTGATTCCAGATAGCACCGCTAGCCCCGAGGCGAAGCGTCTGTGAGCTTCCAAACGCAATAGTCTGCGCTAAAGTATTCTTCGACTGAATCGTATTCACGTCGGTGATTGTGGCTCCGCCGAGAGTTGCCGAACCCGCCGTCGACCCGGTAATCCTGACATTACTCACCGCAGAACTGGAGATTGCGGCGTTATAGGTGATGTCCGAGTAACCCGTGTACGCAACAATGTTTCCACTGCCGTCAACTGAAGCCCAATCCGTGCTCGTCACAGCGGCGGTTCCCGTGGTAGCCGAGCCGATCGTAGCCCATCCACCAAGGATTCCGTTCACATTGGCGCTGGAGGTCTTGAACAACCCGCTTCCTAGTCCGCCAGCACCATCGGTCAGGGAGGAGAACGCCACAGTGCCACCTTTTTTGCGGACTATCTCTCCAACATCCAGAGTTGCGCTGGAGGCTCCATTTCCGCGACCGACTACGTTATTTCCACCCGCCTCAACGGAAAAGCCATTAAAGGTCTGAGTTCCCCCAGAGGTTCCAGCCTGAATGAACAGCGTGGGGTTTGCAGCGATGCTCGTTCCTCCCAGAGTCGATCCGTATCCAAAGTCGATCGTCCCAACCATGCTCCCCATCACAAGATTGCTGCTACTGTTGATAATATTCGAAGCAGGTGCCGTGGCTGCGCCGAAGTTCAGAATCAGCGCGCCTTGATTGATCTGAGTAGCGCCAGTGTAGGTATTTTGCCCACCGAGGCTCAACCATGCATTGCCAGATTTGGTGAAGGCCGTCGATCCCGCGATGACACCATTGTAGATGGGAGCATTGGTATAGCTTGCGCTTGCGCCAGTATTTACAACCGAGAATGTTCCCCCCTTCGCTCCAAGGGTGATTCCGCGTTTTGCATCCAGAGTGTCCACTCCGTTGGTCGCCCAACGCAAAACACCACCGTTCAGGGTAAAGAATGAAGCGTTCGTGGTGGCGATTGAAGCGAAGCGATTCTCCGTCTGGAACTGAAGCGCACCATTGTTAATGGTGAAACCACCCGACTTGTTCCCGGCACCACGAAGATACCACGTTCCCACACCTTCTTTTATCAGCCGATTGCTTCCTGCATCGATTGCTCCGCCGGTAGCCAGAACGGACAACTGCGCTCCCGTAGCCTCACCCACTTGAATAATCTGGTCTCCCCCCGTCATGGTAAGGTTCGAGTTAACCTGCTGGGCGTTGAGAGAAAGGTCCTTGATGGCGATTCCCGTACCCGTGCTGTTGAGCGTGATCGGACCCGCGGCGTTATTATTCAATGTATACGCATACGTGGTTCCCGGTGGGGGCGGATTTGCCGTGGCGGCAAACACCAACCCGTCAGCATTAAGCCCGCCGAGGGTGATAGCCGAGGACGGCCCCGTGATGGTCATTCCAGCCGAGCCCGATGGGCCGAATACCACTGTCGAACCCGTTGTCGGGATTACTCCCAGCGACCAGTTCAGCGGATCCGACCAGTTCACGCTGTTGTTGCCGATCCAGGTATTCGTCGCGGCCAACCCACCGGCGGCCGAGAAAAGTCCCGCCGCGACCGAAAGAGCGAGGCTGCGCTTCAACAATCCTGACTTGGCGAGGGAAGACAAGGGAGCCGACTTGGCTGACGGGGGAAAGGTTTTCATAATGGGTACGGAACTGGGGGGATTTCAATAAGCCCGTAATCCTCCCCGCCCGGCGCCGCAACCCGTCGCTGGTTCTAATTATAGACCCGGGCGTAAAATTTTTCTCGATGTGAGGGACCCGGAGCTAAAAAATGTGGCTCGCCCAGCCCTCGAGAAAGAGATTTGAGAAAAGACGTGGCGGAAAACCGCCCCTCGCCGGTACGACGGAGGCCATATCTGGCGAGAGCGTCAACGTTGCGAATTTATCGCGGCGTCACCCAGACCTTCATGGACACCGTCTGCATGGGTCCAAACTCGGTGATCTGCGCCACGTCAGCGGCATCGCGCCCATAGGCGATCACGATGCGATTTCCCTTGGCGACCTTCTGGGTGGCGTCAAATGTGTACCACCGACCGCCGACGAACGCCTCAAACCAGGCATGCAGGTCCATGGGATCGAGCGTGTGAAGATATCCCACCACCATGCGGGCCGGTATGCGCAGCGCCCGACAGAGAGAGATGCCCAGATGCGTAAAGTCGCGGCAGACGCCTTCGCGCTTTTTCGCGGTATCCACGGCGGATGTGGTTGGACCGCTCGCGCCGTATTTGTATTTCAGCTTCCGGAAGATCCAGTCCCGAATTGCCTCCGCTTGTTGATAACCCGGCTCGATCTTGTTGAAAAATCCCGGCTTCACCACCTTGTGAGCCTTCTTCACAAGCAGGTCCGATTCCACAAAGCGACTCGGCAGCAGATACTGGAGGACATCATCAGGCAAATCCTGGGCGAGGGTAAACCCGGCTTGGGGATTGACATCGATTTCGTCCGACACTTCCGCCGTGCAGGTTGCCCGCAGCGTGCTGCGTCCCGCGGGGAAGACCAGTCGGCGGCAAATGTTTCCAAATGCATCCCGATAGTCGTGATGGGAGATGGCGGGAGTGACTTCAATTTCGCTCTGCAGAACGGTTTGCGCCTCCCCGCTCTGCGGCATCAACATCACGACCGCCGCCACTTCCGCCTTTGTTTCCAGTACCATTTCACACCCCGCATCGAGCTTCATTAAAGCTCCATCGCATTTCGCAGGGCCTCTGGATGAGAAAAACGCAAGATTCGGAGACGCAGCTTTGAAAATCTTCTGAGGCCATTTCCCAAAAACCGAACGGTTTTTGGCAGCGCATACGGGATTCGAAGCCGTGTCTTTCCCTCTAAGAAAGTCAGGGAGTGCCCAATAGCGCCCCTTTTTAGGGCAAAAACGACTAAAGATGTACGCTCAAGCCGGAATTGGGCCCAGGAAAACCGCTGCTCGTTTTGAATCCCGAACTGGAACGTAGATCCTCGACAAGAACAGCGGGGTCCATCTGCAGTCCGATTTTGCTCTCGGATTCAGCACGCGGGTTATCCACCATCTTGGCCCTGTAAACGACAACAGTCTGACCGGTCGAAATTGCGCGTAAGCAGATAGCTCTGATGTAAAACCGATTAAATTCGCCTTCCGCAAGCGTCTGGGCTGCAGTCGTTGGAACGCTAGCTGTGGTGTAGGCACCAGACTTCAGTCTCCGTGGCTCGGATGTCTCAAGCAAATGCAAGGAGCGCAACTGTTGCGCCAACCAGTCATCATTGTGATGCTGGGCTGCGCTCTTAAGAATTTCCGCCCATCTTTCCCGGCCCGAGTAATTTAGACGATTGCTTATGTAAAGTTTTCCAGATGACTCGTCATGCTCAATCTCGGTCAACATACACGAACGCGTGTCTTCATCTAAATTAGGAAACTGAAGTCCCATAACTAAGCCAGCCCCTTATACCAACGACAAATTCATGTCAATTCGACAAGTGATGCAAAGAAATCTTACAATCCCGCAGCTTCTCCAAGACAAGCTCGCAGGTCCACTCTTGAGGAAAGTACGCGCCTTGTGCCCAGCGCTCTACGGTGCGGTAAGAAAGCTGCGGGGAAATCCGCTCGGCAATCTCTCGATGCCTGACACCTGCCGCCTTGAGTTCGGCTATACGCTCCGCAAGTAGGTTGCGGGTTGTTTTCGGTTCGGTTTTTCGCGGCATGGCTGCTGCGAATCCGAACTCCGGGTGAAGCTCAATACAGGCCTGCGTATTCATCGAAGCTGAATTTTCCGGCAGCGTCGTACAGGTACTTTTTGACCCTGCCCCTTGATGAGAGCGCGTCGCACCCGTAGGCCCTGAATACCTCGGCGGCGTCCACGGTCGCGACACCTTCCATGTAGAGTTTGAGTTTGCCGATCTTGCCCCAGAATCGGCCTACGCCCAGGTACTCCTTGGGAACCTCCTTTTGCTTCCGCTTCGCCCCAGCTCTGCGAATTTCGCTTCGCCAAGAGGAATTTGTCCCGCACAAGCGGGACTGGCAGTCGAACAGCGTTCTCATCCCGGAGGGAGGCCATTTCCCAAAAACCGAACGGTTTTTGGCAGCGCATACGGGATTCGAACCCGTGTACCGGCCTTGAGAGGGCCGTGTCCTAGGCCTCTAGACGAATGCGCCTTCGAGAGTCGGGCAAAGTATCGGAGAATTTTTGTGCTGACAAGTGCGAATGCACAGCGATCTTTTCCTGCCGATGAAATTGTATATCAAACCGTGGTGCCCGTGGTGTGTGGAAGCCGTCTCCTGGCTGAAGGCGCGCGGGTACTCGTTTGAGTCGATCGACGTGCTTTCCAGCGAGGCCGCCTACACTCACATGCGTAAAATCTCCGGCCAGTCGCTCACTCCCACCCTGGAGATGCCCGATGGCAAGGTATTGCCCGATTTTGATGTGAGGCAGCTTGAGAAGTTCCTCCAGGCGAACAATATTCATCCGTAATGATTTCCAATCTCCTGCTGGTGGCTGGTGTGGGAGTCGCGAGCGTAGCTCTGCGCTCGTTCCAGCACCCCATTTTTACCCGGCTGGGCACCCTGGGCATCTTTGTCACCTCTTTCCTTGCCGGGTGGCTGCTCGGCGGCAGCATCGCCATGGGCATCGCTCTCGCGTTGAGCTGGCTGTTTCTGCCGTGGCTGGAGATCCTCACCCGCATCCGTCGCATGAGACTGCCGGTGGATCGCGTGATCGAGTCCCGACGCCCTCCGACGCGCACCGAATTTCCCAATCTCTCCGAGGTCTCCCAGGAAATCGAGGAGAGCGGATTTGAGTACATCGACGACCTGGGCTGGGATCACGATGCAACAAAGAACTACTACCGCGTCTTTGAGCATCCCGGAAAGCGCCTCCAGGCCGCAATCTGCCTCTCCGAGCAGGAAGACCTCGCTTTCTTTTACATCACCGTTACCGCGCGAACTTCCGACGGGCGGACAATTTCCACCTGGAACTACCCGTTCTCCTATGGCCTGAAACTGGAGCCCAAGACCAAGATCCAGCGATTTCTGGCCCCCGGGCCGTTTCGAAGCCTCCTGGCCTCGCAGGAACAGTTTCTCGACCGGGAGGGGTACCGGAGGGAGGAACTCGTTCTCGTTCCCCATGAGACGCTCATCGCGACTCTCCAGAGTGACATGCTGGGCCAGATCACCCACAATGTGGATGCAGGCCTCCTGCAGCGTGTGGAGGACAATCGCGTGCGCTACACCCCGAAAGGGATGTTCTTTCTCTGGTTTCAGTTCCTGCGCGACCTGCTGAGGCTCTCCTGAGCATCAGGCATTGCCAAAATCCTGAAATAGCTCGTCCTCGCGATAGGGCTTCCACCGTGGCCGACCGATGAAGTGCCCTTGCGCACATGAAATACCGATCGCCCGGAGCAGATTCATTTCCTCCTCGGTCTCCACAAACTCGGCCACCGTCGAGATGTCGAGATTCCTCGCGATGATCTGGAGCGCCTGCAGCACCGCCTGGTTGAATGGCTGCCTGGGAAGGTCGCGGACGAATGCGCCGTCGATCTTCATAAAGTCGATGGGCAGGGTCTTGAGGTAGGTAAGCGAGGAGAAGCCGGAACCAAAATCATCCAGTCCAAACTGGCATCCGAGCTTTTGCAGCCGGGTGATGGCCCCCGAGGCGTGCTGGAGATTGGGAATCAACTCATTCTCCGTGATCTCAAAGAGCACCCGGTCAGGCGAGATGCCCGAGTTGGCCAGCATGCTCTCGACAAACTCGCAGTAGGTTTCATCTCCGAAGAGCGATCCGGAGATATTGATGGAAACTGACAGGCCAGGAGTCGTCGCCAGGGCCTCAAAGGCTTTGGTAATGACAAAGCGGTCGAGTTTGGTCGTCTGTCCCGATCGCCGGACGGCGGACAAAAAAACGGCGGGATTGACCGGCTCCTCATGCCGCGGGTCCACATAGCGGAGCAGCACCTCGTGAAAAAGGATCCTTTTGCCCTCTACGGAATACACGGGTTGAAACCAGAGCTGAAGGGAGCCATCGCGCATGGCGGTCTTGATCCGAGACGACCAGTCGGTATCAGCTATGAGCTGGCTGATCTCGTTGGTCTCGGGACGGTGCACCTCGACGCGATTGCGGCCGCGCGCCTTGGCCGCGTAGCAGGCCGCATCGGCATTGGCCATCACCTCCGGCGGAGCAAGCAGGCCGTCGATCACCGCCACGCCGACCGACGCCCCCACGCGGAACGAACGGTCTCCCGAGGTATAGACGATCTCCTCGACCCGATCGACGATCGACTCAGCGATCTCGCAGGCCTTGGGCAGGTCGCAGGCTGGGAGGATGAGGACAAACTCGTCACCACCAAAACGCACAAGAACATCCGATCGTCGGGTGAGGCTTTTCAATACCTGGGCAACCTGAAGCAGGAGCTTGTCGCCAGCATCATGTCCGAGCGTGTCATTGATGATCTTGAAGTTGTCGAGATCGAGATAGAGCACGGCTCCGGGTTCTCCCGCGTTGGCCTTATCGATGGCCAGCGCCAGGGCCGGGTCGAGCTGGCTGCGGTTGCTCAACCGCGTGAGAGGATCATGCTGCGCGAGGAATTTGAGCTGATCCTCAAGCTGCTTCCTGCGGGCGATCTCCTTCACCGCCGCCTCGGCCACCGTCAGACGCACGTCGAGCAGGCCGGGATTGTAGGGCTTGCCGATGTAGTCATCCGCACCGGCGTCGAGGATCTCCCGCAAATCCTCCGGCCGGCTATTGCCTGTTCCCACGAGGATGTAAATGTAAGCTCCCTGCGACTGCGACCGCAGCTTGCGGCACAGCTCCAGCCCGCTCATGCCAGGAAGCTGGATATCGAGCGTGATAAGGGGAAAGTCCTCCTTCTCGAGCCGCTCGAGCGCGACCTCGGCGGATTCGCAACCGACCACCTCGTGTCCTCGCGAGTGTATGATTCGCTCCAGCAGCATCCGCGTGGGACGATCATCTTCGACGACGAGAACTTTACAGGCTTGCTGGGAAGAGGAGGAATCCACGCGTACGTCTGTTTCGGCAAGTGTTTCGCACCTGGAGCGCTCACGCAAGCCCTCACTGCCCGCTTGGAGATATTTAAGCGGCGGCCAGCCGGGCGTAGTCAAAATTGGGCAGGATATCGGCGGCGAGGTCGGAGTTGCCTCCCTGACGATGCGACGCGGCGTAGGCGATCATCAGCGCATTGTCAGTGCGCAAGGCCGGAGGAGCCATGCGCCATGCGATGCCCGCCGAACTGCAGGCGAGATCAAGCTTGGCCTGGAGCCGCGAGTTGCTGCTCACACCCCCACTCACAGCCAGGAGGGAACGCCCCTGGCGACGCACGGCTGCCAGCGCCTTGTGTACCAGCACGTCTATCACCGCCTCTTGAAACGAAGCGCAGATGTCCGGCAGATCGGCCGGCTCAAATCCCCGGTCGAGAAAGTACCGCACAGAGGTTTTCAACCCACTGAAACTGAAGGCAAAATCCCCCGACCCGAGCATGCTTCGCGGGAACTCGAAGCGATCGGGATTTCCCTTTCGTGCCAGCAGATCGATCTGGACTCCTCCCGGATACGGAAGGCCAAGAAGCTTGGCCACCTTGTCAAAAGCCTCCCCGGCAGCATCGTCAAGCGTGCGCCCCAGCAGCCGGTAATCGCCGTAGCCGGCCACATCGAGCAACATGGTATGCCCGCCACTCACGACCAGCCCGACATGTGGAGGGATCTCCGACAGCCCGAAAAATGGCGACAACATGTGGCCCTCGATATGATTGACGGCAAGAAAGGGCTTATTGACGCCCAACGCCAGGCCTTTTGCCGCCGAAACTCCCACCAGCAAAGCAGCGGCAAGGCCAGGGCCATTCGTGGCGGCAAAAGCGTCGATCTGATCGAGGCGCAGTCCCGCTTCAGCCCGGGCTTTCTCCACCAGAGAGGGAAGCAGGGAAAGATGATTGCGTGAAGCGACCTCGGGCACCACGCCGCCATAGGCCGCATGGATATCCGCCTGGCTGGCGATTTCATGGCTCAGGACATCCCCATGGTCGCGCAGGATCGCGACCGCGGTTTCGTCGCAGGAGGTTTCAATGGCGAGAACGATCACAATCCTTTGTCGGGCTTGGTGGATTTCTTCCGCTCCGCGTAGATCACGGAGCCTTGCAGCATGTCGACAGCGCGAGACAGCTGCGCGTCCTTGGTCAGCGACAGGGTCGGCTCCCCCGTGATGCTTTCGCGGCGCATTTTCCAAAGGTCATATTCCTGCTCGGGAGTCAGTGTCGCCTTGATCGTCGGCACCACCCCGACCTCGTGAATCACCGTGCCGCTCGGCGTGAAATACCGGGCGGTCGTCAGCCGGAGTGCCGAGCCATCCGGCAGTGAAACCACACTCTGCACGGAGCCTTTGCCGAAGGTCGTCTCTCCGATGACGACGGCACGATTCAGGTCACGCAAGGCGCCGGCCACGATCTCGGAACCGCTCGCGCTAGCGTAGTTTGTCAGGATGGCGAGCGGATATTTTCGCTGCGGTCCGAGAGCCGAGGATGTGCGGTACTCCCGCCCGGGCGAACGCCCCTCCGTATAGACGACCTTCGTATCGGGAGGGACAAACAATCCACAGACATCCACGGCACTGTTGAGGAGTCCTCCCGGATTATACCGCAGGTCGAGCACCAGCGCCTCCATGCCCTGCTTTTCCAGTTCATCCAGAGCCTTGGCGAGCTCGGTGGCGGTGGGTTCGGCAAATTTGGTAATGCGCACATACCCGATCTTGTGCCCCCCGGTCTGCTCAACGGGCAGGATCTGCGCGTTCTTCACGCTGCGCATCTTGATCGACACGCGAGTGAGTTCGTAATCCTTGATCTCCTTGGTGGTCGGGCGCTGGATCGTAAGAGTGATTTTCTCCCCGATGTCGCCCTTGAGCTTGTCGATGGCCTGGGAGATCGTGAGCTTGTCCGTGGCCTCACCATTGATTCGCAGGATGCGGTCACCCGGCAAGAGGCCGGCGCTGAAAGCAGGCGAATCCTCCATCGGATTGACAATGGTCAGCGAGCCGTCGTCGAGTGTGACCACGACCCCGAGCCCGCCAAACTCGCTCTTCGTATCCTCCTGCATCCCCTTGAAGTCCTCGGGGTCCATGAACTCGCTGTGCGGATCGAGCCGAGACAGCATCCCCTTGAGCGCCCCGTAGGTGAGGTCCTTGTAGGAGATCTTGCTGTCATTCACGTAATCCTGGCGAATGAGCTGCATGGCTCGCGCCAGCACCTGTACGCTTTCGTAGGGGGAATCCTCATCGGGGGCTGGAGTGGGGTTCGCCTTCTGGGCAAAGGCCGATCCCGTGAAAGCCACGAAAGACACGGCGCAAAGCAAACGATGCATGAGGGTCAAGGTATCACACTTCCGGACTTTGCAAAGGCGGCCGCGAGGCCAGCCACTCCCGGGTTCGTTGGTCGTAGACCTTCAAAAATCCCGCCTGCGGATTGCCCAACTCCGGCAGATAGCGATTTACCGCCGCCAGCACGGCTCCCGCCACCTTTTCGCGATCGAGGACGTGGCCCAGTTCCACCCGCAAAGAGGTCGCGCAGCCATGCAGTTCCGAAGGAAAGTCCTCGAGCGAGTGGTTCACGTTCAACCCGATGCCGACAACAGCAAATGGTCTAGGCCCGGAGCGAGCCTCGATCAGGATGCCGGCGACTTTGCCCCCATCTCCGTAAATGTCATTGGGTGGTTTGATTCGCCAGCGCGTGTCCCCCGTCACCTCGCGCAATCCGTCACTCACGGCCACCGCGATCATTGGTGTCAAATCCGTCACCGCAGGGCTCAACCCCTCCCGAACAAGAAAGGAAAACCAAAGGCCCAATCCCTCCGCCGAGTACCAGGGACGCTTGAACCGTCCCCTGCCCGCAGTCTGGGATTCCGCAAAAACAACGGTCCCCTCAGGCTCCCCGCTCTCCCCCATCCGAAGCAGCAAGTCATTTGTCGACGCAGTCTCGCGAAAAACAAGCACCCGCTTGCCCACACTCCCTGCCCCGGTCGCCGCCTGGATCAGATCAGGATCAAGCAGGGTCATCGATGATCTCCATCGACAAGTCTACCGCCCTGGCGGAGTGCGTCAACGCACCCACGGAGATGTAGTCCACCCCGGTGCTGGCAATCTCGGGCAATCGCTCGATCGTGATGCCACCGCTGGCCTCAAATTCCAGACCTTCCCGCCGCAGGGAAACCGCCTCGCGCATTTGGTCGGTCGTCATGTTATCGAGCAGGATAACATCGACACCGTCCATGGCGACAAAGGCTCGCACCTGGTCCAGCGTATCCGCCTCCAGCTCCACCCGGATGTCGGGATGAGCCTCCTTGAATCGGCGGATCGAGATGGCAAGGTCGTCCAGAGAGGCGCAGGCGGCGAGGTGATTGTCCTTCACCATCACCATGTCATAGAGACCGATGCGGTGATTCGTCCCGCCACCGGCCGCGACAGCCGCTTTTTCCAACAGCCTCCACCCCGGGGTGGTTTTGCGGGTGTCCAGGATGCACGTTTCCGTTCCTTGCACAGCCTGCACGTAACGGTAGGTGATCGTCGCAACGCCGGAAAGGCGCTGGAGAAAGTTTAACACTGTACGCTCCGCGGTCAAAAGCGAAGCCGCCCTGCCCCGGATCTCGAGAGCCGCAACTCCTTTCTCCAAGACCATGCCGTCGGGAAAAAGATGGATAAGCTCCAGCTCCGGGTCCACGCGGTGAAAGACCTCGCGGGCCACCTCCCCGCCAGCGAGGACACACTGCTCCCGGGCGACTACTCGGGCAGTGGCCAGGCGGGCCGGATCAGTGAAATACCGGGTTGTCAGGTCCCCGGTGCCGATATCCTCGCGAAGCGCTGCGTCGATGAGGTCAAACATTAACAGGAGTCTGGTGCGGTTCGAGACCGAGCAGACGACGCTGCCAGTTCATCAATGCCGCCGTATTCAAATCGAGCGAGGCAGCCTCCAAGGCGCCGCGCGGAGCGACGATGGAAGGCTCCAGACCGATCTCTGCCGCCACCTTGTCCCGAGTGCGGCGAAGGCTTTCAAATCTGTCCGTCTGCTCGCGAGTCGGGCGCCGACGGCGGGTCTTGGGAGGCACAGGCCACTCGTCCTCCGGGATATGGAGAGCAAGCGCGAGGACGACCTCAAAGCTTTTCCTGCGACGACTGCTCATGCGTGGTGTCGAGAACGGCTCCCCCTTCACCGCCTTCTCGGCGATGCGGACGAGGTCGTCATTACTCATCACATGAAATGGCGGTCGGTCCCACGACTTCGCCTCACCATCGCGCCAATACCAGAGCACGCGCAGCACGGACTGCGCCTGCGGACTCAGCGTTGCGCTGCCGGAGATGCGCCAGGCAGAGTTCTCGTCGCGCTCGCGAGGCTCGCGGGCGGCGGCCATCATGCGATCGCGGGATTCAACAAACCAATCCCACCTCTCCAGTCGGCGGAGTTCCGCCTCGAGGATCTGAGCAAGGGTCAGGAGATACTTTGTGTCGTTGACAGCGTATTCCAGCATCTGCCTGGAAAGCGGCCGGATCGCCCAGTTGGCCTTTTGCGAGGCCTTGGAAAGCTTGACGTCAAAGTGCTTGGCGACCAGGGCAGCAAGGCCCAGTTCGCGATAGCCGCAAAGCCGCGACGCGATCATCGTGTCAAAGACATCCGTCGCGCCAAACTGCCCGTAGCGATGCAGGAGCCGCATGTCGTAGTCGGCCCCATGGAATACCAACCGCTTCGGTGCCAGTGCGTCATATAGCGGCTGGAGGGAAAATCCCGCCAGGGGATCGACGAGGAAATCCTCGCCGTCCGCACTGATCTGGATGAGGCACAGCTTTTCAAAGTAGCTGTGCAGACTATCCGCCTCGGTATCGACGGCGATCTGCGGGAGGGGCGCAAGGCGATCGATCAGCGCCTGGAGTCCCGATGGATCTGAGATCAAGGTTCGGCGATAAATTTCTCGTGAACCGGCTCGTCGCCAGCGCGGCGGGCACGGGGCTCGCGAACCTGCGTGTTTCCCGAAGTGGGAACAGTCACGAAAGGTCCACCAGCCAGCGGCGCCACATCGGTGAACGCCACCTCTTCAGTTTCACTGGGTTTACCTTGAAGGGGGAAGTCCTTGCGAAGGGGATGGTACGGATATCCCTCCCACATAAGAATGCGAGTCAGGTTGGGATGCCCGTCAAACTTGATCCCCATCATGTCATAAGCCTCGCGCTCGTGCCAGTCGGCCGTCGGCCAAAGATCTACCACTGTAGGAGCGACTGGTTCCTCATCGCTTGCGAGAGGCGCCTTCAGACGGATGTGGGCACCCTTGCCGAGATTGCAAAGCTCGTAAACGATCTCAAACCGGGGCGAATCCCCGAAATTGTCGATGCTGGAAATGTCGATGAGGTAGTCAAACCCCTGCTCGTCTTTTAAATATCTGGCCGCGTCGTGAAGGGCCTCAATCTTGACCAGAAAGGTCTTCTCACCCCGGAAATCGGTTTCCGAGATGATCGAGTCGGCAAATTTGTCGCGGAAGGAGGTGGCGGGATCCTGCGAACTCATACGGTCTCCAATAGAGCGCGTTTCTGATCCTTGATAGCCGTTTCTGTCATAATCTTCTTCTGAAGCTTCATCAGGCCGTCGAGCAGAGCCTCAGGGCGGGGCGGACATCCGGAAATGTAGACGTCAACCGGGATGAGGTGGTCAATGCCCTGGAGAACCGCGTAGCTACGGTACATGCCGCCGCTGGAAGCACAGGCTCCCATGGCGATACACCACTTTGGCTCCGGCATCTGCTCCCAGATGCGCTGGACTGCGAGTGCCATTTTGTAGGTCACCGTGCCGGCAACGATCATCACGTCGCTCTGACGGGGCGAAAAACGCATCACTTCTGCTCCGAACCGGGAAATATCAAAGCGTGAGGACGAGGCGGCCATCAGTTCGATGGCGCAGCAGGCGAGTCCCATGGGCATCGGCCAGAGCGAGTTACCACGCATCCAATTGATGGCGGCGTCCAATTTCGTGAAAATCACGTTGCCCTCGATCTTCGAGTCGTAGGCGACGGGGTTATTCTGGCTCATGCAGTGAAGCTATTTTTAACAGCGCGAGCGGCAAGCGCAAAGTTGCGATTGTCCCTGCCCTCGCTTGTTTTTTCTGCGGTTTCATGGCACCCATGCAGGAAATGAGAGTCGGGTTTGAGGCCGGTTGGAAAATATCGGTTCTATTGTGCGCGGTTTCCGCCGTATTTACGGGATGTTCCACCAAGACTCCCCCGCCTCCATCCCCACCGGGCACAGCCGCCGTGATTCACATGCGCCCCGCGTCTCTGGCCAGCGCCACGACGACGGATGAAGGAGCACGTAGTTACGGAACCAGCGACCAAATGGCTGTCGTGCCCCCGGCCAATCCGAAGGGACCTGCTTACGTATCGACTCCCCGGGACTCCCGGCAGGACCAGATCATTTCACTCGTCCGCAACGGAGAACTGGCTGAGTCGAACCGCGGTGTCATGGTGTTTGCCAAGCTGGGAAAAGGCAAAAAGGAGCCGAGCGCCTCACTCTTTGAAGAGGCCATCGTCCTGAATCGTCTGCGGTCCAAGCTGAAGGCCATTCCGAACCTTCCAGAGTCTGTCTGCTCCGGCGCGACGGTGCGCGATTCCGGTGCATACCTGCGGTTGAGCCCCAGCATGAGCGCCTCGACCGTGGCGACAATCATCGACACGGCTCTCGACACGGGTGGCATCCGCTACGTCCAGGTCGATCTTTCGCGGATCGACGCGTAAGGCGTGCCGACTACAGCTTGAGCGATGCCTTGAGGGTCTCGGCCACGCTTTTGACGACCTTCACCCTGGCATACCACTTGTAGTTTGCCGGGATCACGATCCAGGGGGCGTTGGGTGTCGAAGTTTTCTCAAACATATCCTCCGCCGCAGCATTGTGATCGCTCCAGTGACGGCGATTGCGCCAATCCTCGTCACTGATCTTCCAGTGCTTGTAGGGATCGGCCTCGCGACGTTTGAAGCGATCGAGCTGCTCATCCTTGGTGATATGCAGGTAAAACTTGATGACGATGGAGCCGTCGTCCGTGAGCTGGCGCTCGAGTTCATTGATCTCGCCGTAGGCCCGCTTCCACTCCGCATCGGAGCAGAATTTTTCCACACGCTCGACCAGGACGCGTCCATACCAGGAACGATCAAAGATGGCGATCTGTCCGTAGGGAGGGAGCTTGTTCCAAAAGCGCCACATGTAGTGATGCTGGTACTCCTCGGGCGTCGGCTTGACGATCGAGTAAACGCGACAAAGACGCGGATCAAGACGCTCGACGACGCGCTTGATCGCGCCCCCCTTGCCTGCCGCATCCGGCCCTTCCATCACGATGACGACGTTCTTCTTCTGCTCGCGCAGGAGCAATTGCATATTGAGCAGCTCGAGCTGGTACTTCTTGAGCTGCTTTTTGTAGTCGTCCTGTTCGAGTGAACTGGACTGGTCGAGATCGTCGAGTTTTATGCGCTCTTTCGCCATGGCTGTGGTGATCCGGGGAATTATCGGTTGGGAGTAAAAAAGGAAAGCCCCCTCTTCAGGCTCGCATCATCCAGGTGAACTCCACGATCTGCTCGTGCGGGATGTAAAAGTAGTCTGGTGCGTAGCTCACGTTGCGGCTCAGGAAGCCAAACAGCGCCCTCCGCCAGCGCGCCAGGCGATTGCCGAAATACTCGACGATCAGTTCCCGCCCGAGGACATAAAAGGTTTCATTCCCCACCTTGGCGATTTCGCCATTACTCAACTCGTGAGCCCGTGCCATGATCTCGAGAGCATGAGGCTCCTGCATATATCCATGCATGGCGACGACATGCCAGAGCTTGTCGCTGATGCGATGGACCTCGACGCATCGCGGCATGTCGACATCGCTCTCCATCGCGTTGACGAGGCTCAGGAGCACGACCTGCCCACGCAGCGTGCCACCTCGCCGCAGCATCTCAAAAGCACGCGCCGCCGCATAGCGCGGCTGGCGATTGGAAGTGATAAAGACCATCTGCCCATGGCTGCCCGGCTCTGCTTCGATCACGCTGGCCAGTTCCAGGACGGAACCCCGGCTGGAGCGCATGTGATTGAGGATGATCGCCCGGCCACGATGCCAGGTGAGCATCACAGCCAGCAGCAGGCAGGCCACGACGACGGGAAAATATCCGCCATTGGGAAATTTCGTCAGGCACGAAAGCAGGAAGGGCACCTCGATCACCAGCAACACCACCGTGATGACCAGCGCGCGAACCAGAGGCCACCGCCAGCACCGCCTCATCACCAGAAAGAGGGAGAGAGTGGTGATGACCATCGTGCCCACCACCGCAAGTCCATAGGCGGCAGCAAGGTTATCACTGGAGCGAAAGGTGAGAACGAGCAGGATGCAGGTCAACCCGAGCAGCCAGTTTGTCGAGGGCACATAAACCTGTCCTCGCTCCTGACGGCTGGTGTGCATGATGAGAAACTTGGGAATGAAATTCAGCTCCTGCGCCTGCGCGGTGAGCGAGAATACCCCGGAGATGAGAGCCTGCGATGCGACTACGGTTGCCACGGTCGCCAATGCCACGAGCAACGCCGTCGGCCAGCCTTGAGCCACCATGAGGAAGAAGGGATTATTCGTCTGGAAATACTCCGGTCGCTCCAGAGCGAGCGATGCCTGACCGAGATAATTGAGCAGCAGCCCCGGCAAGGCCACGCCGTGCCATGCAAGCGAGATCGCCTTGCGGCTGAAATGCCCCATGTCCGCGTACAAGGCCTCCACCCCGGTCACAGCCAGGACGACAGCCCCCATGAGCGTGAGCGTCTGCCACCCCGCCTCGCGGACCACACCGAGGGCATACAGCGGATTCAGCGCCACCAACACCTCGGGATTGCGAATGATCCAGTAAAGGCCGATCGAGCCGATCGTCACAAACCAGGCCAGCATGACCCAGCCAAAGACAAACCCGAGCCGTCCCGTGCCAAGCCGCTGCACGGAGAAAAGCAGGAGCAGGATGGCCACCGTGGCCGGCACGACCAGTCTCTTGAAATCCGGGTTCACCGCCTCCAATCCCTCCAGCGCACTCAGCACTGAGATTGCGGGAGTGATCGTGCCATCACCAAATAGCAGGGCGGCGCCAAAAAGCAGGAGCAGGATATAGAAGGGCAGTCTCAATGTGTCGCTACGGCTGTCCTTGGACCGCAGTAAGGCAAGCAGGGCAAACACCCCTCCCTCCTTGTGGTAATCCGCCCGCATGACGAGGAATACGTACTTGAGCGTGACGATGAGCAGCAGGCTCCAGACGATGAGAGACGCCACCCCAAGGACCTCGACCTTGCTGATCGGAGAGACCGCGCCAAGGGCGGTCTCAAAGGTATAAAGAGGACTCGTCCCGATGTCTCCGAAGACGACACCGAGGGCGGCTAGCGCCAATGGCAGCTTTCTTTGGGCGGAATCGGCTGGCACGCCGCCGCTTTAACCGTTTGCGCGCCGACTATGAAGATTTTTTACTGCAAACCACAAAAAAAAGCGGACGCAGAGAGCCTGCGTCCGCTTTTTAAAAGATGATAAGGGGGGATTTTTAGCTGACGTGAGCGTTGACCAGCTTGGTCATCTCAAACATCGTCACCTGCTTCTTGCCGCCAAACACCGCCTTCAGGGCGTCGTCAGCGTTGATGAGGGTCTTCTTCTTCTCGTCCTGCAGACCGTTCTTCTTGATGTAGTCCCAGATCTTCTTGGTGAGTTCCGTACGGGGAAGGGGCGTCGAGCCGACGACCTTCGCGAGGACTTCATCCGGCTGAACGGGTTTTGCAAGGGCGGAATTTGCTTTCGTGGGTTTCTTGGTGGTTGCCATACGTCCGGCGGATTCTCTCAGTGTTTCCCTCGACAGGCAAATCAGAATTACAGGTCGTTTTTTGAGGCAAAATCGCGTCCCGGCAGGGGCTTGCAGCGTAAGCAATTCTCGACGTGGCAACTCGCACACACATCCTGGAACGCACGACGCATGTGCCTCGACCGCTGGCGGAGGTTTTCCCCTTCTTTGCCAACGCTCGCAATCTGGAGCGGATCACCCCCCCCGGCATGGGCTTTCGCATCGCCAGCGCGCACCCACTCGACATGAAACGCAACCTCATGATTGACTATCAGTTACGCATTGCTGGCATCCCGCTCCGCTGGCGTAGCCAGATCGCAGAATGGGACCCTCCCCACAGTTTTACAGATGTGCAAGTCACGGGACCGTATGCCGAGTGGGTCCATCGGCATGAGTTCCACGCTGAGGGAGAACACACGATCATGTGCGACGTTGTCCGCTATAGCCTCCCTTTTGGCGTCTTGGGAAATCTCGCTCTTCCCTTTGTGAAACGGCAACTCCGGGATATCTTTGACTATCGCGAGCTCGCGATCCGATGCCTCTTCAGCCAGCCAACACCCTCCCAATAGTCATGGATGTCGATGTGGCCATCCTCGGGGCGGGCCTGGCGGCAGGAGCAGCGATAGAGCCATTGCGTGCGGCTGGCCTTACCCTCGCTGTGCTGGACAAGAGCCGTGGCGTCGGAGGGCGCACCGCCACACGAAGGATCGCCGGCATCCCGGTCGATCATGGCGCACAGTTCTTTACAGTGCGTTCGGCAGATTTTGCAGAAACCGTTCGCCGATGGATTTCAGAAGGCACATGTTTCGAGTGGTGCTCCGGTTTTCACCGTTTCGAAGACGGTGCCGTCTCTTCTCCCCGGGACGACGAAATCCACTCGCGCTACGCCTGCCCGCGAGGCATGACGTCGCTGGCAAAGGACTGTTTTCGCTCGGTGAATGTGCTGCACGACCATCTCGTCACCTCGATCAGGATGGATGCCAACGACTTCCTCACCGAATGCGAAAACGGCCAGATCATCCGATCAAAGGCCATCCTTTCCACCCTGCCTTTTCCTCAGGGGCAGAAGCTCCTTGGGAGCTTCTTCGACGAGCCCAATCGCTTCGCTCTGGAGTTCATACGCGTTGATCCTTGCCTGGCAGCCATCGTGGAGCTGAAGGGAGCCTCTCCGGAATGGAAAGGCATCCAGACGTCCCAAGATGATGTCCTCACCTGGCTCGGTGCGGATTTCAGTAAACGGACACCTGCTCCCCTCCGGCGATTTGTCGTCCTTCACGGCTCCTCGGCTTTTAGCCAGGAACATCTGGAGGGCGATCTCTCTGCCGCCGGCCGACTCATGCTGGAACATGCTGGGAGAATCTGTCCGACCCTGAGAGAGGCCGACCTGGTACAGGTCCATCGGTGGCGTTACGCCAAGGTCTCCCAACCTCTCTCCGATATCCCCTACTGGAGATTCCTTAACTCTGCCCCGCTCTACATGGCGGGCGATGCATTCGGACGTGGCAACGTGGAATCCGCCTGGCTGTCCGGAGCCACAGCGGGCGTTCAACTGGCCCGCGAGCTTCAATCCGCCGGCGCGGTCCGACTCGGCACGACGCGACGAGGCAGCGACTCGCCATCCACCCAGTAACCTTCCACGAGCAGACGGAAGGGAGTTTGTGGCACGCCCCGCTCGTTGCGATTGTACATATCGACGAGATAGTCCACGGCGGTGCGCCCGACCAACTTGCCATTCTGATGGACCCCGGCAAGCTCTCCTCCCTCAGCGGGAGCCGCCAGCGAGGCGTGGCCACACATATCCGGCCCCACCCCTAATGCCCTCAAGGCATTTGGCACATCATTATCCAAGTATATGATCGCGTCGGGCTGGTTGTTGCGAAACCACTTGGCAAATTCCTTGGCATAGCTGCGCCGGGAAGCTGCTTTCCCATAGCTGTACTCAAAAATGGGCAGTGGCTTACGGTCGCCGAGGCGATGCTCGGCAAGGTAGCCGGAGGAAAAATTGTGATCCGTACGCACCTCGATCTCGTCCAGCGTGACAAGTCCGATCCGTCGATAACCGTAACGTCGCACGGTTCGCACAGCGAGCCGCGCCGCTCGATATTGGGCGTTCGTGACCAGGTGCAGGCGGGGATGCGTCAGGCTGAACCCAAAGGAAAGAGCGCAGTAATTCTCCCAATCCATCCTCATATGAGCCACCTGCCGCGGCTGCGGTGGCAGCAAGATGCAGGAGATGCCTCGCGCCTTGAGAATATTGGAAATCCTCGTCAGCGACATGTCGGAGGAGGAGAACTCCTCAATATGATACCCCAGTTCCTCACATCGCTCTCGCGCACCCGCCCAATATTCGGGAAACACCTTGCTCGAGGGTTTGGCGCCCGATTTTTTCAGGTTGTCCAACCAGGCGATCGTCCCCTGGAAATACGGCATCTGCACCTTCTTCCGGTAAACCGTCAACGCCGAGAGCATAGGGTCAGGTTGATAGCCTAGTTCACGCGCGATCCGTTGGATCTTTTCGCGAGTTTCAGGCAGCAAGCTTTTACTGTTCCTAAGAGCCAGGGACACAGTGGTCACATGGACACCCGCGGCCTCGGCGATGTTTTTCTGGGAGACACGTCGAACAGCCATCGCACCTCCGCTATGACATAACCCTCTCTGAAAAGACACCAAATAAACCGGAACGCCCCATCCATTGGAACCGGTCCACTTTCTATCGTGTGAATGGATGGGCCGTTGCGATGCTTTTTCCGCGGGATCATTCACCGGAGAAACAGATCGTTCCATGAAACCTCTTTCACGCTCCCTCCACCGAACCAAGAAAGCGCGGCGATACGCATCCAATCTCGCGTTTGCGATCTCTGCTCTCGCTGGTCTCAGTTCGCTTTCGGCACAAACCAATGTCTGGAATGGAAGTGGCGTAGCAGGAGGCACCGCTGGCACGGTGTGGACAGACGGAGCAAACTACTCGGGCGGAACGGCCAATTTTACGTCATCGAATGACATCAACTTCGGTGTGATCGGAAGTGCTGGCACCTATTCCTTCTCTGGCACGGCAGGCACCTATGCAGTCAAGGATCTCCTCTTTGGAACGACCTCCAGCACCATCACCACGAGCGAGTCGATCACGCTGAATGGCACAGGCACGGCCGGGCAGACGACGCTCTCGCTGGCGGGCAATGTCGTGGTGCCCTCGCCAAACGGGTCCAAGGCGATCATCAGCAGCGACGTCACGCTGAATCTCTCGAATGCGGCGCACCTCGTGCAGTTCGCGGCCAATCCCAACGTAACCGCCACAGTGACCCAGCCGGGAGTGCTTGTTCTCAAGTCTCTGGTCACCGGCGGCGGAGCCAGCTCCAGCATCGCGACGCAATTCTCCGCTTACGGGCCCGGCCTGTCCACCACCCCCGCCCTCGTCCTGTCCAATGATAGCAATACGTTTGACAGTAAAATCACCGGAAGCAGCCGCGTCTACTTCACATCCATCGGCAATGTCGGGGAAGTTTCCAGTCTCGGCGCGTCCACCGGTGCGAACTCTGTAGTCGGCATGGCAGGCGGCGGGATCTTCGGCTATATCGGCTCAACGAGCCAAAGCTCGAATCGCGCCATTACGGTTTCAGGAGGGAGCCCGCTGATTGCCAACATGGCTTCATCCACGGGCACGACTCTGACGCTGAATGGAGCAATGACCTTTACCAACGCAGCATCAACTTTGCGCCTCGGCGCCACTGCGGGCAATTCCCTGGTCATCGATACCGTGATAGCGAATGCCTCTGGCTTCACCACGGGGGTGACCCTGATGGGCGGAGCAGATCGCTATGATGCAAATGGCGTATATAGTTCTGCCAGCCTGACGGGAACGACCTATCTCAAGGGCCTCAATACTTATACCGGTGTAACGACGCTCTGGGGCGGTATGGCCAACGTCGAACAATTTGGAAACATCAACGAAGCCAGCGGCCTTGGAAAGGGCTCGGCCGCAGGCTCTGCAGCAGATATTGTCTTTGCCGGAGGAGGTATCCAGCACACAGCGGCCAATACCGCCTCGACCGATCGCCTCTTTACGATTTCAAACTTCGGGTCGGGGACTTCGGCAACGATTGACTCCTCCGCAGCCAATACGGCTCACACCCTGAGTTTTACGAGCTCCGGCGCCGTTTCCTTTAGCAATAGCACCACCGTCCACTCCCTGATTCTGACCGGGACCAATACGGGTAGAAACGTCTTCAACCCATCCGTCGGGGTAAACTCCGGCGGACAATACACCAACAGCGTGACAAAGAGCGGAACTGGCACCTGGGTGCTTTCCGGCAGCAATACCTATACGGGTGCAACAACCGTCAGCGGCGGCACGCTGGTCTTTGCGAACAAGTCCGCCAAGTCCTCCGCCAGCACTGTCACGGCCGCTGCAGGGACTTTCATCGGCCTCGGCGTCGGCGGGAGCAATGACTACTCCTCCGCCGATGTGGACTCACTCTTCGCCAACACGCTGTCCGGGTTCACGCTCAATGCGACAACCGGCGTGGCGATCGACACCACCGCGGGGAACTTCACCTACGCCACCAACCAGACCTCCACGCGCGCCCTTTCCAAGATCGGAGCGAACACACTGACGCTCTCGGGCTCGGGCAACTACTCGAGCACGCTGGTTCATGAGGGCACGCTCCTCATCAATGGAAACAATGGCTCCGGCACGGTGACAGTCGATGCGGGCGCGACCCTCGGTGGCAGCGGCACCATCGGAGGTGCTGCCACGATCAAGGGCAACCTCAAACCCGGCAACAGCCCAGGCGAGATCACGTTCCTCAACAACCTGACGCTTCAATCATCGGCCACGGTGACGATGGAAATCAACGGCACCTCGCGAGGGACCACATTTGACGCCGTCATGGTCGGCAATCTGCTGACCTACGATGGCGCTTTGGTGCTCAATCTTGGCACGACCTTTGGCACAGGAGACTACACCTTTGATTTGTTCTCCTTCGGCTCCACCAGCGGGAGCTTCTCATCCGTCGTACTCGCTGGCAGCTACAGTGGGACTTTGACCAACAGCGGAGGCATCTGGACTCTTACCCAAGGCAACGAGATCTGGAGCTTTTCCCAGACGACCGGCGATCTCAATCTCACGGTGGCAGTGCCGGAACCCGGGACGTTTGCCTGCCTGATCGTCGGCCTGACCACCCTGGTCGTCCTGCGCCGCCGCAAAGCCTAGATTGGGAATGGCTCTGCCGGTTGAATCCTGTCAGGGTAACTGCCTCAATGTCCTCCGAATCCTCCTCCTCGACCGACTCGCCGCGGGGCGCCTATTTTCAAAAGAAAGATTATCAGCCTGCAAGCGCTCTGCCCGGCTTTGCCGATGCGAGAAAAGCGCTGCCCCGCCCCATTCTGGACGGGAACCGCGGATGGCTGGAGATGTACTGGCGGTGCTGGGAACTGGCCTTTCAGCACCTCCGCCAGCCAGAAGCGGAATCCGGCCTCGTTTCGGACTATCTGGATGCGGCATTCAACGGCAACGTTTTCCAATGGGACACGATCTTCATGATCATGTTTGCCCGCTATGGTCACCGGGCGTTTCCCGCCGTGCAGTCGCTGGACAACTTTTATGCCCGCCAGCACGCGAGCGGGTTTATCTGCCGGGAAATTCGTCGCGATGGATCGGACTTTTATTTCCGAGGCCCGAGAGATGCTGTCAATCCGCCCCTCTTCAGCTGGGCTGAGGCGGAATCATTTCGCACCACCGGAGACAAAAGCCGGTTCGCCTCCGTGCTGCCTCCGCTGGAAAAATATGTCGCATGGTTGAATACGGAGAGCGACCCCGACCACTATGACGACCAGCCAGACTGGGTCGACAAAGGCCGTCAATCCGCCGGCTCCGTCCACCGACTCTACTGGAACACCCCGCTCGGCTGCGGCATGGACAATGCCCCGCGCGGAGGCAATGGCTGGGTCGATATGTCCTGCCAGATGGTCATTCAGTACAATGATCTCGCCACCATCTGCGAAGAACTCGGCATGTCTGAGAAAGCCGCTGGCTTTCGCCAGGAAGCCACCGCCATCAGTGAGCGCATCAATCGCTGGTGCTGGAATGCCGAGGACGGCTTTTACTACGACGTCAGGAATGATGGTTCCCAGGTACGAGTCAAGACATCCGGCGGATTCTGGCCTCTGCTGGCGGGCATTACCTCATCCGAGCAGGCCGAGCGCCTCGTCGCCCACCTGAAAGACGAGACGCGCTTCTGGCGACCATTCGTATTTCCAACCCTTGCAGCCGACGAGCCCGACTACACCGAAAACGGCGGCTACTGGCTGGGCGCGGTGTGGGCGCCGACAAACTACGCCATCATCAAGGGGCTGGAGCGCTGTGGCTACGGGGATTTTGCCGCCGAGACTGCGACGCGGTATCTCGACGGAATGGAAGCCGTTTTTCGCGACACTGGCACGGTGTGGGAAAACTATGCGCCGGAGATTCCTTTCCGCCCCGGCGATCCAGCCATGAAGGACTTCGTCGGCTGGACAGGCATCGGCCCGATCGCGCTCGTTATCGAGAATATCCTGGGGCTGCACTGCGATGGAGTAAACCGTCGCCTTGAGTGGACCATTCGGCGGTCTGATCGCCACGGAATCGACAATCTGCAACTGGGCACCGCCACCGTCTCGGTCATCGCGGAAGCTCGTGACTCAGTGCACTCTCCCTTGGCCGTCACTGCCGTCTCCACTGCGGAATTTACCCTGGTGATGATGGTAAACGGCCAGCGGATCGAGCAGACATTACCGCCGGGCGTCACCAGTTTATCCGTCTAGAGCACGGGCGCTATCGGCACGGTGGGACTCACCCGACGCGGTAGCGTCGCCCCATCGACCCAGGTCCCCTCCACCAGTACGCGATAAGGCACGCCCGGGACACCCCGCTCATTGCGATTGTACATATCCACGATGTAGTCAACTGCAGCACGGCCCACGAGCTTGTCATTCTGACAGATCCCCGCCACGCCTGACTCGGCGCTATCCAGATGGAGTGAGGCATAGCCGCATTTGGATGGTTCGATCTCCAATGTCTTCAGGGCATTTGCGACCTCGTGATCCAGCGAAATGATGGCATCCGGTTTATTGGCGCGAAACCATTTGGTAAACTCTCGGACGAACGTCCGACGCACCGATTTCTGAGCATCATCAAACTCAAAAATGGGCAGAGGTTCGCGGCGTCCCAGCCGGTGTTCCGCCAGATACCCGGAGGAAAAATTCTGGTCGGTCCGCAGTTCGATGACCCGGAGAGTGGTGAATCCGATACGCCGATACCCGTAGGAACGGATGGTACGTACCGCCTGACGCGCCGACCTGTACTGGGCGTTGGTCACCAGGTGAAGCCGGGGAAAGGCAAGGCTGAAGCCGAAGGACAATGCGCAAAAGTTCTCCCAGTCAAACTTGATATGCGAGAGATGCCTGGGCTGCGGAGGCAGCAGGATGCAGGAGATGCCGCGAGCTTTCAGGACCTTCGAGATCCGGGAAAGCGACATCTCGTCTGTAGAAAACTCCTCGATCTGGTATCCCAGCTCCGAGCAACGCTCGACCGCTCCATCCCAATAATCGCGATACCGCGCCTTGGCTGGCGGCTGAGAGCCTCCTTTGAGATTATCGAGCCAGGCCAGCGTACCCTGAAAATACGGCTGGTGAACCTTACGCCGATAAATGGTGAGAGCAGAGAGCATTGGATCGGGCTGATAGCCCAACTCCCGTGCGATGCGCTGGATCTTTTCCCGGGTCTCAACCGGCAGGCGCGGACTGTTCTTCAGCGCGAGCGAAACCGTGGTCACATGGACGCCTGCCGCATCGGCTACGTTCTTCTGGGAAACTCGACGTACCGCCATGCCCTAGCTATGCACGTTCAAGGTGGGAAAGACACCATTTATCTTGGCCAGCCCCTCCAGAGCACGGTTAGTCCTTGCCCGCGAAATCCCGGGGAAAGACAAACTCAGCGTTCTGGCTTTGCAGAAAATCCACCATGGCCCGAAACTGGTCAAAAGCGTCGTCCTTCCATCCACCCGCATGGCCCTGCATAGCGAATGATCCGATTCCGCGGTTATGGGCATAAGCCTCCAGGAAAGCCTCAAAATCAGGCCGCCCGCGCGTTTCGATCATGACCGGACTCGGTGGCAGCACGGTTTTCCCTGCCGGGTTCCTCGGATCACCGTAAATCCAGACCGTAATGTCGGAATCCTCCGAGAGTACCTTTACCGTGCTCGCGTCGGTGGCGTTGAATGGGGCGCCAAAGCTCGTGAAAACAAAGCCCAGCTTCTCCTTCGCCAGGGCATTGGCCCGGGTCATGTGGTCCTTCTGGCGCTCGTAAGGCTGGCCGGAGAATTCCTTGAGGTTTCCCTCCGCCGCATGGTCCCAGCCATGATGCCAGAACTCCACGCTCCCCGCCGCATTCAGGTCCTGCACCCACTTGAAGAATTCCGCATTTCCCGATTCCATGAACTGCGCGATGATTCCGATGCTGAGCTTGGCATTCTTTGCCCTCGCGTAGTCGACCACACGCTGCCACTGCGGACTGATTCCTCCTCCCTGCGCGGGTTTGAGATCATCGAGCTTGATCACGACCTTCGGCGGTTGTTTGCCCCGGGTCGGGTTTTTCTGGATCTCGTCTTTCAACTCCTGGATACGCGGCGAATCCAGAGGAGGCGGTGTCGAACCGGTCGACTGGGCAGGCATCTCCTCCAGGCGGATGTCGTCAAAATCCACCGCTCCACCCTGCCCGTTCATGGGCTTGATGCATACGGCGGCGGTCTTTGCGCCGACGGGCGCGATTGCGGCGAGTTCGTATCCAGCCCAGGAAGAACTGCCAGTGGCCACGGTGCGGGCTTTCTTTCCCGCGGGAGACTGGGGAGCAGGTAATGCAGCACCCTTTTCATCAAAAAATACGATCTCAATGGAGGCTACTGCCGGCGTGGGCCCCCCACCACCAAACCAATAGGCAAGGCGATAGGACTTACCCGGTTCAACCGGTAGTTGGGAACTCGTCATCATCCCGGCTGCCGGGGTGGAGATCACCTTTACCCGCAGGCCAAGTTCTCCGATGGATGCAGCCTCCTTGAGTGTTTCAAATGCGGCGCCAGGTGCACCCTGGACGTCCCATTTTTCCAGACCGCTTTCAAAACCCGGATTCTCGATATTTCCCGCGATCAAGCCCCCGGCCAGCACAAAAAGTACGCCGACCCCAACGACAGCAAGGCGTTTCACAATGCTCCGGCGTCCTCGCTAATTTGATCCCTTCGTGAGCTCCAGCTTCACATCGTCCACGAACGTCTTGGTGCCCTGGCGATCCGCGACCCGCAAACCAATGATGTTAAAAGTGGTGACACTCGCCGCAGTATCCGTGCGGATGAACTCCTCTCCTCCGTCGATCTGCACGCGAATCTCCACCTTCTCCGCAGCCGGACGTGAAAATTTCATCACCACAGTATGAGGCTGGTTCCAGACCAGGTCTTTCTTGAAGGGTTCCCCAATGCCCACCCCATCATTGCCTCCACCAATAAGCGAGTCGGCGTTGGTCTCGAAGGAAACCGACCCTCCCTGGGTGCCAAGTAAAAGCCAGTACCCGATCGTGTCGCCCTTTTCCGGATAATCATCCCGACTCTGCGCCAGCCCGAGCCGAAAAGGACCGCCAAACTCGGGACTCGGATCGGTCGCCCGGAATCTGAGGGTCAAAGTCAGGGTGCTGCCCACCTCGAGCGCGATATCGGGGATACGTGCAAACGCAAGGTTGTTGCCGATGAAAAGCGCGTTTCCCGTCTTGAGTCCGTCGGCATCTCCCATGACACCCAGGGCCTGCCGGTTCATGGCCGACTCCCATGCAAGCTTGGACTCCACCAGGTTGGTGTTCTCAAACTCGCCGACGTCTTCGAAATGATCTTCCACCACGACCTCGGCGGCGAGAGCAAAGGATCCCGCTGCCAGCAGAGCCAGCAGGCCAAGTGAAAGGAAGGAAGCTTGAGCGTTCATGAGCGGTCAGGGGGTGGAGTTTTTCTTCTGCTGCTGAGCCGCCATATCATAGATCAGGTTATTGATCAGTGGCCAGAAATTCGGGGCCTCTCCGCCATGTCCATACTCCGGCGCGGTGATGAGAGTCTTGGGAGCGGTGATGGCGTTGTAGGCGGCATATTGGCCGGTCGGCGGAGTAACAATGTCATTGAATCCCAGCCAGAACTTTGTCTCCGCCTTGATGCGAGGAGCGAAGTTCACGCAATCAAAATACCGCATGTTGTTAAGGATTACCGGATCGGGATTGCCCGCCGCATCTTTGGGCACCGGCTTCGGCCAGCCGCCGATACGTCCAGCCGCCATGCCGGTGAGATCACACAGGCCGGGAATCATAACCACGATGCCGGAGACGCGAGGTTCCAGCCCCGCACCGGCCAACGCCTGCCCTCCACCCTGGCTTCCCCCATTGATGATGAGCACCTTGCCATCCCATTCCGGCTGGGCCATGAGGAAGTCGAGAGCTCGCTTCACGCGGAGATACATACCCAGGAAGTAATAGGTATCCCGGGATTCGCGCCCGTCCGTGCGATAGCCTTTCAGCTCACCATCACCGAGGGCGGCATAGTAGGTGCCGGGTTGCCCATTCGGAATGCCGTGAGCGTTGATGCCCATCCCGAGAAACCCTTTCGTCGCCGGACGGATCGCCCAAAGCTTGTCGGAACTGCGGACTCCCGCGCCATCGACGAGAAGCAGAGCCGGGCAGGAACCGGGCTTAGCTCCAATCGGTCGCGAGTAAAAGCCCGAGACAGGCTTGCCCAGACAATCGAGCTGCACGTCAAAGGTTTCGACACCCGGACGTTCCGGAGGAGTCTCCACTGGAGTCAGACGGGCGTTGATAGGGATCTTGGCGAGTTCCGCCTTCTTTCCATCCCAGAAGGCATCGAAGTCATCGGGCGTGGGCATGCTCGGCTTGATCTCCGTGGGATCGATCGCCGCGGACGCGCTCGTCTGGAGGTTTTGCTTTCCATCGTTGAAGGAAACCTCGCAGAGCAAAAATCCGGGTTCATCGAGTGACGCCGGGATGACCGCCTTGCCATACTTCAGTTTGGTCTTGCCTTGCTGAACAGGTGGTACGCCGTCCTTGCTGACCTTCCAGGAGACTTCCGCGTCGTCCGTCGGATTCTTTCCGAGCAGGAGGACCTGAAACTCGACTTTGTCACCCTTCTTGTAGATGGCGTCCTCCCGATCCGGATAGACAGAAAGTGTGTAGTCCGAAACGATCTTGGGATTCGATGCCGTACTGGCCGCATGGCCGGATATGAGGGGAAGTAGCGCCATGGCTGTAGCAATGGGAAGAAAACGATTCATCGTTGATTAGGATGCTGGGGTAATGACTGTTGTGATGGTGGCATCGGCGGAGGGTTCCGTAAGTTCGATCCCGAGCCGCTTGACTTGTCCGAAACGGGACTTGTCCTTGAGCTGTTCAAATTTGACGGTGAATGGGGTTCCACCCGCGCTGATGGTGATTCGCAGCGTCTGTCCGTCCTGGGTGACAAGCCACACCCCGGGCGACTCTTCTTTTGCTTCTCCGTACGTGGACAACCCGGTGCCAAACGCGACCGGCTTGTCGGCGGTCATGTGATCGGTGACCGTGATCTTGCCGGCTTCGCGATCAAGCTCGAGACGACGGGTGAGCTCGTTGATGGCAAACAGGTTGTACCCTCCCCGCAAGCTGAGCGTCACGCTGTCCACCTTGTCCGAAAAGCTCTTGTCAACCACGTGAGCCCCAAAGGCTGGTCCGTTGCCCTGTAGTTTTCCGCCAACGACGGGAACAGAATGCCCGTAGGAGTTATTGATCGCGCTATCGTAGCGGTTGGGGCCGTAGATTTGCCCGCCCACGTCCATCATGCCGGGATCGGCCAATATCAGCTTGCCGTTCAAGGCAACGACGAACTGGCCGAGATCATTATGGGAGTGAGCAATGCCATTGTTGCCGCCCTTCATCGCCACCCCGAGGGATGGCGTGACCCCCGGTGCCGTGCGAGCCACCAGCACCTGATTGTTCTCAAACCAATCCCGGAGCGGGCGAGGTTCGGGCTGGGAAGCTGCGCTCTCCGCGGCCAATCCGAGATTCACCCCCCAGGCGTAAAGGAAGTTGTAAAACGTACCATCAAGAATCAATGACCTCTTCGTGGGCAGCCCGATGCCAAACCGAGAGCTAAGAATGTTATAGATCCAGGTGGGCTGCTGCTCATAGAGCTGACAGTCGCCAAAGGCCGGATAGATGCCTTCCGCCACATCAAAGCGAAGCGGAAACTCTGCGAGCTTGCGGGCCACCGGGTCCTTCAGCAGGTCGATCTTGCCATTGGTGGCAGAGTACACAGTCTCGGCCATGAGAATGAAATGGCCAAAGCCATACTTCCAGTACCCCATTCCTTCATGGGAGTAACCATCCGCAGCAAAGCCTCCGAGGTAGAATGGCGTCTCGGAAATAGCTAGGGCAAGAACCTCGGCGCGTTCTGCGCGGGAGTCCACCGTGGTCAGCGCGGAACCCACGATGCCGGCATGCACGACGGCATTCCAGTTGTTCTCATTCGTACGCCACCAGTCTTTTTTCAGCGACGCATCGCGAGACTGCTCGAGATAGGGGCTGATGACCCGCCGATAGATATTCTCCTTAACCGTCTGCCGCAGGGCCTCGGGCATGCGGTCTCCCAGCATCCCGATGGCAGTGGCCAGACTCCACGAGGTCATGGCAGACCCGAGATCGTTGCTTCCAGTAAAGGACTGATGGGCCGGAAAGACCCAACTGCGCTCTCCGCAAATCGCCTCGATCTCCTTGAGGATCGCAGGGATGTATTTTCCCTGGTTCTGCATGCCCTCAGACAGCATGAAAACCGCGAGCCGGTTTCGCCGCATATCGAGCACTTTCTCGACCTTGCGATCCTTCGTGCGAATCGCCTCATCCCACTGGGCATCTGTCACCTCGGGAATCGGCTGGGGCAACAAGTAGTCTGCCCGCTTGAAACTTGAATCGCGGAACTCGGTGTCGGCCGCCAGTTTCTCCCAAGGGGCGCGATTATCAAAGGACGGGGCGAAGGTCTGCGGCTTCTCGGGCAACATCGCCTCGATCTCTGCGATGCGCGGCGCAAGCGAGGCGCTCAAGGAAACCTGGGGAACAGGCGAAGGCGCAGGCTGGCTGAATGCAGGATCCGTTGCAAGCAGGGAGGCGGTAACCAAGGGGAGTATCAACAGCGTCGGGGGACGTCTCATTTGTCCAGCACCCTCTCTCTCCCTTTTCCTCTGAGCAAAGGGATAAGCATTCTAATTATCGAATGTTCGCGTACAACTGCCACTCTCCCGCTTGCAGCCTCATTTCCCGAGACGATCGCGCAGCTGAGCTCGGTAGAGGCTCGGCGGCGATGCCCGCATTCCCGGGAGATCCCGGTTGGCATTCCCGGAAACGGCACCCACGCACCCGATCGCCCAGTTTTGTGCAGTCGGCGGATTCTCGCAAACCAACCGGTCTGCGGAGCAATTCCAAAGCACACTGTTGGCGCCGGTCCATCCCTGCCCGGTTCCGAGGTTTCCGCGATTGCGGATGTTCAACTCATTGCCCTTCACCGTGACATTATCGAAAAGCATTCCGCAGGACCAAAGCAGATGAGGACCGCTATCGGCCTGCGCCCGCTCGGCCGTACAATCGAGGAATACATTCGGTCCCGGGGTGAGTCCGCCAAACACAAAGTCGTGCCGTCCATCCTCGCTGTAGCAGTCGCGCACCAGACAAAGCTGCCCGCTAACGGCAAAGGCATAGCGTCGTCCACCCTTAACCAGGGAAACCGGCTCCAGCGATTTGGCGCGTTCCACTGTGATGGCCCGGGCAAATTTGCCGAGCTGCACACAGGCATAACCAAAGTGGACGGCCGTCACGTCCTGAACCCAGCCATTTTCCACATTGTTGAAGGTGATGAACGTCCAGCCATGCTGCTCGTCTGTCGGACCATCATAGAGGCTGTCGCCACGCAGATTCTCGATGCCGACCTCCTGAAGTCGCTCCAGATCATGGCGAAAGATCACCCCTCCGCCAAACGCGGCATCAAGAGAATTGCATATGGGCGCATCAACGGTGATCCGGTTGCCGGTGATGGCTGTAATCACCCGATCAAAATGGAGATTTCTGCGCCCGGCCTCCCATTGGACCACCTCGCCGCCATCGGACCGAGGAGGAATCGAGTCCATGCCGAGGGCATGTATCCACTCCGCCGTACTGGGACGCTGAATCACAACAGGATCGCCCACCTTGTATCGAGAGGCGTCTTTCACCGACAATGTGCTCGCCCCAACCGGCACGTAGGCATCGACGATTTTCTGCCATGTGCCAGATACGGGTTTCCAGGTCGTCGGCAGGTTATCCGTGCCAATCTCCACGAGGGAATACTGGCTCCGCGTCGTGGCAAGAAGCACAGTACCATCCGCACCATTTCCCTCGCCCCGCAGCACGATGCCGCTTGCCGAAATGCGCAGCGAGCGGCTGAGTCTATACTCACCCTTGCGCAGGAGCAGCACCCCCCGGATGCCGCTGGCATCGGGTGGTCGGGCCGCGATGGCATCGATCGCAGCCTGCACACGATCCGATGCATCACCCGGGGCAGATTCCAGCGTGGCGACCACCGCCACCGAGGGAATCTCCACCTCTCCTCGACGGTATCCGCACATGGAAAAATCGGGGATGTGATTACCCCGGTCGTCCGCCGCATATTGCAGCCGCCCATCGACTCCCGCCCAGACATACCGGCTGGCCTCGTCCCCCCAAGCTCCCCCGGCCATGGCGACAACTGCCACCAGACTTGCCACGCGAGTAAAAATGACTCGCCAAGCAAGCCGACCGGGGATACATCGCCGAAATCCCGTCTCGCGCGGCGCTGAACCGTTGCACTCCGTGAAAGCACTCCGTTTCCTGCATCCATACCGCCTCGCTCTTGCAACCAGTCTCATGATGACCTCCTGCATGGTGGGTCCCAATTTTTCTACGCCCGAAGCGCGGATTCAAGGAAAGTGGAAAAAATATGACGGGATTTCCGACAGGCCGCCGGTGGATATTGACCGGTCGTGGTGGAAGCAATTCCACGATTCTCGCCTGGATAGCCTCATTGACACGGCCTACCGCAACAACCCCAGCCTGCAAGCGGCAGGCACACGCATCCTCGGCGCCCGGGCTGAGCTCAACCAGAGCGTCGGCAACCTCTTCCCACAGAAGCAGGATCTGATCCTCCAAGGGCGCGGCAATGTCGCCTCCGATCCCAATAGCATCTGGACTCCCTCCGGACTGAACGAGAATTATCTCTCCACCCAGGCGCTGGTATCAGTTTCGTGGGAGATCGATTTCTGGGGCAAGTATCGCCGCCAGATTCAGAGTGATCGCGCAGGCTATCTGGCGACCATCGCCGCCTACGACTCGATACTCGTGACGCTTGTCGCGGATGTCGCGTCGACCTACGTCAACATCCGCACTCTCCAGGCCCGTCTTGCAGTCAATCGCGCCAATATCGCCCAGCAGAAAAAGAGTGTTGAGGTCGCAGTCGCCCGCCGTACCGCTGGCCGAGTGGGCGATCTCGATGTCGAACAGGCCAAGGCTCAACTCGCCACGACCGAAGCCGAAGGGCCGTCCATTCAAACCGCCTTGCAGCGGGCCATCGACAGCCTGGCTGTCCTTCTCGGTGAGACGCCCGTCGAAACCGAGCGCAGAGTCGGCAGTTCCGGATCGATTCCCACTCCACCATCGAACCTTGCCGCAGGAGTCCCCGCCGATCTCCTCCGCCGCCGCCCCGACGTTCGTCAGGCTGGCCTGGAAGCCGCCTCCCGATCCGCCCGCATCGGCGTCGAGTTTGCAAAGATCCTGCCTTCTTTCTCGCTAAACGGCACCTTCGGCTACACCGGGGGAAGCGAGAACGTCTCTTTCTCCAACTTCTTCAACTGGCAGCAGGCCGCGGCAAACTCGGCAGGTTCCCTCGTCGTTCCCATCTTCAACTACGGACGGCTCGTCAATCAGGTCCGGGTGGCCGACGCTTCGTTCCAAGAGGGGTTACTCAACTACCAGCACGCCGTGCTCAACGCCCAGCGCGAGGTGCAGGATGCCCTGGCCGATTATGTAAACAGCTCCCGCCGCGTGGCCCAGTTGCAGGCCGCCGTCAAAGCGGCATCAAGCGCCGTCGAGATTGCCAACCTCCAATATGAACTCGGCACAGCCGATTATGCCCGCGTGCTCACCGCCCAGAGCCAGCGACTTGCCGCAGAAGATGCGCTGGCGCAGGCAAAAGGCCAATACGCCAACAGCCTTATCGCCGCGTACCGGGCCATGGGCGGAGGCTGGGAACTGCGCAATGAGGCCGGGGTGATCTCCCCGGCAACACGCGCCCAGATGGCCAGCCGTACAAACTGGGGTAACCTGCTGGAAATCAACCAGCACCTTCCCCCTGATGCGGCATCTGCACCCACCCCGGGAGCAGCGACCCAGCCTGCCCGATAAATCGCTTGGCGAAAACCGGCGAATTGCGCTACAAATCGCCTCACGCAACCGGATGCAGGAAGTTTGACCATGTCGATGAACTCAATCCAGCAGGTCGTACCGACACCTCCGCCCGTCGAAGTCGATGAGCATGAGGCCTTTCAACGTGCCAGCGAGGAGATCTCGGGATACTTTCAAACCCAACAGGTTTCCTTTGCGGACTACATGGCGGTCATCAGCGACCTCCGCCGCTCTGGACGACGGCCTGATACCGTCGCCATCAGCCAGGGCCTGCGGGAACTGGCCTCCACCGAGGGCCGGGAATCCCGCCGCAAGCGCAATGAGAATCGCGACAGCAAGATCGTCCATCTCACCGCTCATGAAACACCGGATGGCGAAAATCTCGCCAGACGCGTGCACCAGTATGAATCCGACCTGGAGGAAGCCACCCGACAGGTCGAGGCCGCCAATAATCTCCGCGCCGAGATTGAGGATTTGCGCAGCGAACTGGCTGCTGCGTCTCGCAGGGAAAGCGAACTCACGACGGCCCTCCGCGCCGCCGAAGCCAAGTCCGGGCAGGAAGCGTTTCTCCAGCAGGAGCTGAACCGGCTCAAGACCCTTATCTCCAACCGGGATGCCCGGACGGACTTTGAATTTGTCCGTGGTCGTTCGACATCGGTTTCCCTCCCCGTGGAGACCGAGGCATTGCATCGCGAAATCACCCGCCTCCGTGAGGCCCTTGATGAGGTGCTCGCGATGGAAGAGTTTTTCCGTCAGCAGTGGGAACAGGTATCTGGCGACGTGGAGTGCATGGCCGTCCTGGAAGCCGAGATTTCCTCGCTTTCCTCCAGGCTGGAGGAAGCCCGTATTCGCGAGCAGGAATTGACCGCCCGTCTCGGGGAATCCCACGGCAGTTCCCACTCTCTTGAGGAGCTCACATCGCGCCTGATCGAGAACGAGGCCCTGATCGCCGAACTCCGCAACCGTGAAGCCTCCTGGGTGGAGGAACGCGAGCAGGATGCCGCCCGCACTCAAGAAACTCTCGAGTCACTGCGCCACGATCTCGAGCAGGCCCAGTTGGCTGTGGCCGATGCCCAGCATCGCGAGGCAGAACTCCAGTCCCGCCTGGCCGAGCTACATGCCGCGCCTCCGACCATCTCACCCGATGGCGAGTCGGAACGTCTGGCCGGCGAGCTGACTGCCGCCCGTCAGGATCTCGCGGATAAGGACGCCCGTTGCCTCACTCTGGAGGCGCGTATTGACGAACTCCTTCCCACCGTTTCAGCCTACGAGGAGCTTTATCAACGCCATACCCAGCTTTCCGCACGACTGGAACGCCTTCCGGCCCTTCAGAAATCGGCACAAGCCGCCCGGTCCACGCTTTCCCGCATCGCTCCGGTGAGCCTGCCCCGGTCGGTGGAGTCCCAACTGGATACGGTCGAATCTCTCGCCGTCACTCTGGAAGCAGTCAATGCCGCAGCGGCCTGCTGCGAATCCGAGTTTGCCGCCCTGCGCGATGCACTGGCCGTCTCCCAAAAGGCTCCGGTCGTTGCCGAGCCAGCCGTGGAGCTATCGGTTGCCACAACAGTCCCGACCCTTCCGGCTGTTGCCGAGTCGGGCGATCTCAAGCGCATCCTTGTCGAGGTGGTCGAGATCGAACTGGAAAAACAGCGCAAAGCCAATGCCTCTCTAGCCAGCCGCGAAATCGCCCTCCGTTCCCGTCTGGAAACAGCCAGGCCTCGTTCCATCGAGGCCCGAACGGCCGAGGAGGAACTCCACAGCCAGGCCGCCTTTCGCAATGATATGAAGCAGCGCGCCGATACGCTGACGGAGCTGCTTCGCACCCTGGTGGCCAGCCTGCGCGACGCCTCGGCCTAGCTCCCGTCCTTGCCACTAGCTCAGCACGAGCAGGGCGACGATCAGGCCGAATATTCCAAACCACAGCGTTGTCTGCAGCGCTCCAAACCGGTCCCGCATATTGCGGGCATCACCGCGAGCAGCGCCCCATTTTTGACGCCTCAAGTCGCTAAAGGTCTGGATCTTGATAAACGAGCCGACCCACTGCTGATAAAGAAGGAGCGGCAGATCCCAATTGCTCATGCGATGTCCCTCGACGACCAGAGCACAAAGGTAGATCAACCGTGTGTAGAGCACCCAAAGAGCGAAGTAAACCACCACAAAGGGGGACTCGGTAAAGATGAGGATGAGCACGCCTGTCGGCAGCACGAGGCTCGTCCACATGGAGATACGCTGATCGAGCAGCGAAAACCACGCAAAGAAGCCGACCTTGTTCCACCCGAGAGCCAGGGCACGCCCATTGTTTCTCAGCATGTTGCCGAACCATCTCCGCATCTTGCCCACGCTCTCGCGGAAGGGTTTATCCCCAGCGTTCTCGAGGCAGTAAATGTAGGTGTCGGGGAGATAAAGCATCTCCCAGCCGTTCTTTAAAAGCGTGAACCAGGTGCTTTTGTCGTCACCGGTCTTGAATTCAATGCGGCCATAGACCCAGTCATCAATCGAGTCTTTCTCCACGCGCTCAATGAACTCATCCGAAAGCGCGATCTCGGACCGAATGAACGAAAACCGCCCGGTGAGCGTGAGCACCTTGCCCGACAAACTCGTGGAGCACATATAGCGGTTACGCAGGGAGAAGCGGAGTGTGTACCAGTCGCGATACCACTGCGGGCCGTTGGTTACAGCAATGTTATTGGTGGTGATGCCTCCAACTTTGGGCCGAAGGGCGAAAAAGGGGAGCGACTTGCGCAGGATGCCGTTGCCGAGCAACGTGTCGCCGTCCATGAGAATGACCACGCTGCTGGGTTCGCCGAGATTCGTTCGGGCGGCCGCCCTCAAGGCATAGGCCATACCGTAGCGCTTGCCGGCCTGCCGCATCATGTAAACGCTGAGGCGGGGATTCGGCGGACATTTTGCCAACACGTCGCGCACGATCACGTCTTCGTCCGGGCCGCCCGTGGTGATGTAGAGCCTGACGAGCGAGGGAATCGAGGCGGCTTCTCTCGTGACCGAGATGAGCATCTCCTTCGTCACCCATGGCTTTTCCTTGAAGGTCGGAATGATGAAATGGACCTGCTCGGGATAGGGCTGCTGGATCGCATCCGCCGCGCGCCTCATTCTGGGAAAGGCAACGAAACGATAGATATACGAGCGGACGAGATTCACCGTGAGCCAGCCGTAGCGAAATAATCCGAGGGCGCCGAGAGCCAGGATGCCGCCCCGGCTTCCCTTCTGATGCTCGACCTGCTGAAAAAGAAACCAGAGCACGACGATGAAGAAGCCGTAGACAAGCAGTGGCATCAGGACCGATCGCCAAGGCACTCGCTCGGCTCCCGGCTCGGGCAGAACGATCTCGCTCCGCATTTGTCAGTCGAGCAGCGTGCTCTCTGGAGTCGTGCCGAGGGAACGCGTCGGCTCCGCGTCGAAACGCTGAAGCAGCTTGGACTCGTAAATCAGATTGCCGCTCTTAACCGCGTTCACATTGTCATTGAGAACCTTCAGCGTCTCTGTCAGGCGGTCCTCCTCCAACTTCATCAGAGCGACATCGCGGCGCATCAGATCGATCTGATTCTGAGGGAAGCCTGCCTTCGGGCCGGCTTCGTCGACGCGTTTGAGCATTTTTTCCAGCGTCTCCCGCCGGACACGAGTGGATTCCAGCGAGGTCTCGGCCTGCTTCACGCGGGCCTCTGCGACGATGAGGTACTTATCGAGTTCCGCAGGCTTCTCCTTGCCCAACTGGTCGATAAAACCGAGATCCTGCAGCATTTTCGTCAGAAACGGCGCCGGATCGGGACGTTGCAGCCAGTTCGGATTTGTAAAAGCCTTGGGCAGGAAAAACCGGCTGGCGGTGGCATTTCCGATTTCATCCTCCATGAAGGCGACGCGCTTTTCCACCACGTCGCGCTCCTGCTCAAGACGCTTGAGACCGCCCTGGAGGAGACGGATCTGCTGGTTCGCCAGACGTTGGCCATCCCGCATTCCGCTGCCTAGCACTTCATTGACATTGCTGATTCGCTCTTCCAATGAGCTCAAGGTTGCCTTCTCCGTGAGAAGACGGGTGCGAGCTTCAAGAACGAAGTCCGAGCGAGAGAGAGCGCGCGCTTTCAATCCCTCAAAGAGACCGGGCATCCAGATCAGCAACACCGCCAGCATCACCAGCAGCAGGCCTGCCACCACGAGACCCCGGCGCATCCAGGGAGTCAGCCGAAAGCGATTTTTCGCTGGCGCATCGGGTTCCAAAATCGACTCCGGCGGAGGATCAGTCGCGACGGTGATTTTGCCCGCTTTTTCGAGATCGTCGACAGAAGCCGGCTCGCCTCTCATTACCGTATCGGCGAAAAAATGAAGGATCCCCCGCTCTCTCGGCGGCATATCCACGAACTGGCAACCGCAGTCCTTGCCCTGCCAGCGAACGGGCTGGATCTGCACCGGCAGCATGTAAATGCCATCCGTGCAGGGAACAAGAAGCTCGCCCGCCTCGATCACATCGCGGCGCAGGATATCCGGATCGGCCTCCACCAGCATGCCGCCTGGTGACCAGTTCTTCACGGGCAGAACTTTCCCACCGATACTCACCGTCATCGGCGAGGTCAGACGCCGATACTTGCGTGCACAGTTGGGTTCCGCCTGGATGTTCATTGGTCGCTTTGCCGCGACGAAGAGCCACTAGCAGATCCCCTCGCCCCAGGCAACCGATAGCATAGACCCTCGTTTTCGGGAGTCAAACCTCCTGTAGGGAGCCCTTCCCTGGAGCTTAACGCGCCATGGGGAGAGTCTCTTTCCAAGAACCCTTTCCAAAACGCCGGATGGAATTCCCATCAGGAACCTCGACGATGATTCCCTCGGGAATCTCAAGTTGAATGGAGACGCTTTCCGTCCCTCGACGAAAGGCGAGTTTCAATATCCCATGGATCGTGGGAAGGGAATAATCGGCAAACTCAAGACCGGTCGGAGGCGGGTCAAATCTCACACGCCGGTATCCAGGTTCCAAGATGGAAATGCCCATCGCTCGCTCTGCCAGCACGACGATCGCGGCCCCTCCCCAGGCATGATTGGAACGCTCACCGAATTTCTCCGGAAGTGTCGAATAGTCGGAGGCAATCTCCGCCGACCAGCGCCTTTTCAGACGGGTCAATGCACTATCCGGTCGACCAGCCTCGACCAGAGCCTGCAACGGAAACCGCTCCATGTAGATACTGCAGCGGGCATTGTTCTCCAGGAAGTCGGCAAGGCTCCCCCAACGCTCCGGGGGTGCGATACCGGTGACAATGGCGAGGGCCTGGACGCGATCATCAGGTGCACCGGCACGTTGAGGGGTCATGTAAGCCTTCTGCGCGTCGGACCAATATCGGCGATCGAAGGCGTCACGCATTTGCGCTCGCAGCCTGTCGCAGGATAGCACATCCTCGGAATACCCGAGAGCTGCCGCGCTGTCTCTCAGTGCTTCCAGGGCCTTGTAATAAAGCACTTGATCGAGAGGTTCGATATCCACGTTGTCCCCCCAATCGTACCAACTTTGTACGCCCGGTCCCCATTGAGTGTCCATCGGCCCACGATGCTGCACGATGCCATCCTTAACAGCGTAGAGATCGAGCAGATATCGCCTCATCGCGGGATAGAAGGACTTTAGGAACTCTCTATCGGCAGATGAGTTCCAGTATGCGGGCAGACCGAACCCGATGAGCAAAAGCGACTGGGAAGGGAACTCCCGGAAACTGCCGGGGAAGCGACTCGTCGGCACCGCGCCCCAGAGATTCCCTTTCGGTGAAGCCCAGCCGGCGAATTCCCTGAATGTTTTGGCAATCATCAGGTCACTCTTGCGATCCAGGCCGCGCAAGGTGATCTCCATGATATTCGCGGCATCTCCAGGCCAGGAAGAGCGCTCACGATCCGGGCAGTCCATGAAGGTATCGCGCATGCACAGATAGGCTGTGCGAACGGCCTTGGACCAGAGGAGATCGAGACCAGCATCCGAGGAAGAAAACCTCCCGACGATCTCGCTATCATAACCCGTCGGACGATAGCCAATGCGCAGAACCTGGACTCCTTCGGGAATGGTGTACTTGACGAAATGGCCGTTACCCCATGTCGGCACCTCAAATTCCTGTCTTCCTGCCCTGGTGACGTAGCGGGTCTCCTTCTTGTCTCGCTCGACCTGGATCAAGACCTCGCGTCCCGGCTGGGCATCAAGCTCGATCCATGGATGGACCTGCATGTTGAAGGGAAGTCGACCGATCAGTTCAGCCGGCCCTGTCCTCGGGAGGGACAGCTCGCCAGGATTAATGTACGGCGAGATCTCGCCGTCGCGCCATTGCGGGATGGGCCGGGACACCAGCCGCCCCCAGGGCTGTACGGGAGGAGGCCCGAGCAAAGTCGCGGCATTCCAGCTTCTGTCGTCGAACTGTGGGTCGGTCCAACCTTCAGGATCTCTGCGGGCGTCAAACTCCACCGCCTGCTCGGGAAGAGTCACCGAAAATCCCCCACCCGCCTGTCCAAACGCCGGATGGCGTATTACCTTCCAACCGGCATCCGAAATGACCTTGGCTGTCCCATCCTCAAGAGAAACGTACAGAGCACCCTGAGGCGTATTGCGATGCGATGCACCGGGACGTCCATAGTGCCAGACTAGAATGGCGATCTGATTGTCCCCCTTTTGCAACGCTCTGGAGACATCCACTTCGTCGACATACCAACCCGTCGGGGTCGGGCCACTTTTCAAGCCACCCTCACGAATGATGAGACGGCCATTGAGCCACAGCCAGTATTTGTCGGCGGCAGCGATGCGTAGAGTGGCACCAGGGGATACCTGAGGCAGGCTGAACTTTCGCCGGAAGATCAGCCATTCATTCACCCCCGGGCCGCCATCCGCCCAGATCCACTGCGCAGCCGGAGTGGCAAAGAGGACCGGCACAAAGGCTGCGAGGATCCCCACGAGCACAGACGCTCGTATTTTCCGCAGTAGACCACCCTTCACCGGCTAGGGAGTTTCGACAAGCGTGTCGCCGACATAAATACGATAGTCCTTGAGACGGCCGACCTGCTTCATTCCGGGGCGGGGAGTGTAGCGGATGCCTCCAATGCGCGTTTGCACCCCGAGGTCGAGAATCAGCCGATGGGGATAGGGCGCCTTGGTGGCGCTCCATGCCGTGTGCCAAAAGTCGGATACCTGGCCATTGATGGTATTGGCGGCTGAACCGTCCTCGGCAGAAAGCTCCTCGCTGTCTGCGTAAACAATGCGCCAGTTCGCTTGCGGCAGCGGTTTGCCATGCTCATCGAGCAGATCGAGTTCCGATATCACGGCAAATGGCCCGCCATCCTGGGAGTTCAGCATCTCCAGGGCGAGTTGCCGCCCCTCCAGCGTCTTGCCAAAACGCACTGTTTGCGCCTCGTCCTTGTTCTCAAAGGTGGCTTCCCACTGGGGCGTCAGCCCGTCGAGCAGCAGTTTGCCCTTGGACAGGAGCGACGGTTTGTTGAAGTCCTTTTCGGGATGCAGCTTGTCGAGGATCGGCTTCTCCAGGCCCGACAGCACGGGCCTCTCCGGCCCGATCAGGTCGAGCACGATTACTTCGTTCTCGCCCTTTTTTAGCCAGGGCCCGGGGACGTACATGGTTTGCGTCGGTCCGATGGCCCAGAATCGCCCAAGGCAATGCCCGTTAATCCAGACCACACCTTTGCCCCAGGAGGACACATCGAGGAAAGTGTCGTCCGTTTTTCCGACCTGAAAAGTTCCCCGCCAAAAGGCCGGCCCCATCGCCTTGCCCTTTTTCCACTGGAGTCCAGCGAGCATTTTCTCACCGAGATCCATATTGAAGACCTGCCAGTTTTCGAGCACCACCTTGTCGCCCTTTTTGGGGACGAGCGAAATCTCTCCATTGAGTCCCTTGCGATCGTGGACGCCACGGCCGAAATTCACCCTTCCCATCGCCTCGACCAGAAGGTCGAGCGTCTGGGGTTCGGTGCGGGCGGGGATGGTCACCTTGCTGCTGGCCCGGCGGCGGTCGAGGATGCCGATCTGCCGGCCATCCACGAAGACCCAGCCAAAGTCATGCACGGGACTGGTATTCAACATAGCCTCGGGACCGGCCGGAATCGTCGTGCGATAAAGGATCATTCCCCGTCCCTGGTCGTACATCTCCATGTTTTGCACCTGCCGATCGGCCACAGGCGTGGGCAGGTTCTCAAAAATCGCGGCGCTCTGCTCGAGCGAAAACTCAGGCACGGACATCACCGGGAGATTCGCCGGTGCATCAGGCAATTTCTCGCCTGCCTCCAGGTATCGCGACATAAGCTCGCGCGTCTTCTGGAACTTTTCGCCGATCCATCCCGCCTCGCTGATCGGAGCATCGTAGTCGTAGCTGCTCGTATCGGGCTTGAACGGCCCATCGGCCCCGGCCCACAGGCCGAAGCTTGTTCCGCCGTGGGCCATGTAGATGCTGAACGAGCCCTTGTTTTTCAGCATGTACTCCAGATCGGAGAGGTATCCCTTGGTGTTGCCGAGATGATGCGGGTAACCCCATGTGTCGAACCACCCGGGATAAAACTCCCCACACATCAACGGTCCCTCGGGCAGCACCTCGCGCAGGGCCTTGAATGCTCCTTCCGGGTCACTTCCAAAATTAACCACCGGAAACAGCTCGGGGATGCGAGCGACATCGATTTTTACCCGGGGGTTGCAGGCAAAAAGAGGCACATCAAAGCCCGCCTCCCGAGTCGCCCGGGCCAGTTCCGTCATGTACTCCTTGTCGTCTCCGTAGAAGCCATATTCGTTCTCCACCTGCACCATGACGATGGGGCCGCCTTTCGTCACCTGAAGCGGCCCGAGTTCACGGCCCACTTCCTTAATCCACGACTTGCTGGCTTCCAGGAATTTCGGATCACGTGTCCGGAGTTCGATATCCTTGTCCTTCAGCAGCCACCACGGCAGCCCTCCCATCTCCCACTCCGCGCAGGCATACGGCCCCGGACGCAGAACAACCAGCAGCCCTTCCGCCTGGGCGAGACGGCAAAACTCCGCAACGTCCGCCTGCCCTTTCCAGTCGTATTTACCCTCCTCCCATTCGTGGAAATTCCAAAACAGATAGGCGCAGACGGCATTCATGCCCATGGCCCGCATGCGACGAAGGCGATCCTGCCAATACTCTCTCGGCACTCGCGCAGAGTGAAGCTCGCCGCAGCGAATCACGATTGGATTCCCATCAAGCAGGAAGGCGTCCTTCCCGATTTCGAACGTGTGCTTTGCCTCTGCAGCGGAAGCTTGGTTCAGGCTCAAGGCGAGAAAAAGACTGAGGATTTTCGATTTCATGGACGCAGGACGAAAAAAAGAAGGCTCAAGCCGGGTCGGCATCTGGCGAACCGGCCACGACTGCTTGCAGATGAGAGAACCCCTGCGACTGGGCAGACACCGGAGATCATCCGATCATCAATGGCGCTCAAGACATTGCACAGGTTCATACCAGAGGGAGATTCCCGGGTTCAGTCGATGACTGCCGGGCGTCTGCAATGTCGCTGAAATTCTCTTTAGGTAAAGAGAAAATATCGATATAACAAACAAAACAACACAACTCTACTTTTCCCAACCCAGTCGCAAGAACACAGCAAAACTGCGATCAAGGGCGGAAGAAATCGTTCAGAGCCTCGATTTTGGAGGCACCAAATCCGTGCCCAAGACCGGGAAGGAAAACCACGGTCGCCTTGCCACCCGCACGCTCCCAATCCGCAACATAATCCTGACAACCCCTGATCCAACCCGCGTTGTCCTGATCGCCAAACAATACATACAGCCGCCCCGTCTTCTCGGGAGGAACTACCTCGCGACCGCCTCCACTCCGTAGCGGTTTGTCGAGGTAGGCGGGATAAATCAGGACGAGGTCCGATGGCAACTCCGCCGGAGTCAAATGCTGAGCCAGGCGAGCGGCAAGATGCCCGCCTGCAGAATATCCCATCACCGCGAGGCGATCCATATGGAGGTTCCATTCTGGGCCACGAGTGCGGAGCAATCGATAGGCCTTCAAGGCATCCTCCAAAGCCAGTTCCCGGGTCTTCTCCATCCGGCCGCTTTCCGGGAGGGCAGCGACATCTGGATTGTCCAGTACATGATACTCGAGGATGACAACATCGAAGCCCTTTTGCATTAATGCGTCTGCAGTCTTCTCGCCCTCCCATTTCATGGCAAGTAACCGGTATCCACCTCCCGGGAACAAGAGCACGGTCCCCCGGGGCGGCGTGCTCTGTGTGCGATATATCCGCAAGACAGGCGAGGCAATGGTCTTGATACTCTCACCATCCAAAACGTTTCCCGAGGCTACCGCCGTACCATCGAGAGAAAGGTACTCAGGCGAACTCAACTCGGCCCCAGCCTGAGCAGGGAAGAATACGCAAGAGCCGACCATCGCAGCATGAATGACGAATCTGCAAATGTGGAAAATCCTCATGTTTCGGAAGTTCTGAATGGAAACCACAGAGAAGCAGAAATCCCCAATTCCGAAATGCTCTAACTATCGTACCGAAGCTCCGGATTTTTGGTGAACCGCCGCCAGGCCACACGAGGCCCCCTCAAGCCAAAGCATCAAAAAGAAAACGGAAAATGCGCTGGCAGAAGCAGGCGAAAACGGCGAAAAGAACCGCCCGTTTTTTTGCCGTATGAAAAAAGTGAAAAGCATGTCCGAAAAGGAGTTCTTGTCCCTGCTGCTGAAGGTGCTTCCGCAGGAGACGAAGGACTCGAAACTGGCGGATGCGATCTACAACCGCATCTCGCGGGAGGTCCAGTTGCGCAATCACGTCCAGTCGTTTGAGAATTTCTGCGAGGAGGGATCGATTCCCGACACGGAACCCGCGACTGTGGAAGAGTTGAAGAGCCAGCTCGCGACGAACTTCACCGAGGCCAGCATCGAGATCATCCCCGAGGAGGACGGCAAGGCCGTGGCAGTCGAGATCCAATTGCCCGAGCAGGTGCTGAGCAACAAGGTGCGCATCATCCCCGCCGACCAACTCGAGGAAGAAGAAGCCAAGGTGCCAATGGTACCCTTCCCCGTTTCGCTGCCGGAAGATCCCGAGAATGTGTGGTTCCTCGCCCGCCGCGAAGACTTTGCCGCCACGGAGGCTGCACGCTCGCTATCCTCGATCGAGGAGGAATTCTGGGCCACCAAGGCCGGATACAAGGTGCTCAAGGATGCCGGTGAGCGAACCTTCGCCGACTTCATTGCCAACGTCCCGGCCGCAGCACTCGCTGAAAGCGGGATGAAGCGCGTCTACAAAACACCCGAGACGATCACCGTCCTCCGTCTGATCCCGGCCGCCGCGTCCGAACAGAACGCCAAGGTCAACGATATGGGTGAAGTGACGGAAGAAACCGCGTAGCCCAGCCCTGTCGCGCGCCAGATAAATGCCCCAACCGGCAGACTCGGTCACGGCCCTGGAAAGCCGGCCGAGTCCAGATCCTGGCGACCGCGGATGCGGTGATATGTTGGGAAGGAGGCGCGTGGTTACTATTCCGCCGCCCAAATAGTTGGAGTTTCCGAGATTCTCGCCTTCGGAACGCAGAGTTCCACAACAGGACTGAAGCGCCCCCCTCCGGATTTCTCACCACGTTGGCGTATTACCCGTGGTGCTCATCGGCACTCTGACACGCCGACCCGACATGCCGCGCAATGCCCATGATCGAATAACCCGACTCCGCCAGGACCGTGTTTTATTCACGTTTTTCGGGCTTTCTGTTCACGTTGGCCCCCAACCCATTTTTCCACCAAAAACAAAAACGCCTTGCGAGTCATTGACTCGCAAGGCGTTGAAATTGGTTGCGGGAGTAGGATTTGAACCTACGACCTTCAGGTTATGAGCCTGACGAGCTACCAGACTGCTCCATCCCGCGGTAAGGATGTTTCAAGGTACAGGCCGCCCCGAAATCCGCAAGAATTATTTACAGATTTGTTTGCGAGCGGAACTGCGGGGGAATCGATCCCGGGATAATCAGGACTTTTGCCCCGGTGCCGACCGTCTCGTACAGGGAGATTACGTCGACGGACTTCATCCGAATACAGCCATAGCTGGCCGGGAAGCCGATGTTGCGTTCCTCCGGCGTTCCATGAATGTAGATGAGCCTGTCGAAGGAGTTTCTATTGCCGGGTTCCAACCCATCAAGCCACAGGATACGCGTGACGATGGGGTCGCGCCCAGGAGCATCGATCGCAATGATCTCCCCTGTCGCGCGTCGCGATTTGAAGACCGCTCCAGCGGGCGCTCCCTCGCCGATCTTCTTCTTGATGCGGAAAAGCCCTACCGGGGTCGCATTGCTGTTCGGTCGACTGCCGAGGCCATACTTGGAGGTCGACACCGGGTACTCGGCGATTTTTTCGTCATCGCGGAAGACCACCATGCGCTGATCGGCCGCACTGATCAGGATGCGGTGGTGCGTATCGCCCGCGCATCCCGCCAGGAGGGCGAGAAGCGCTGCCGTGAGAAACGTCCTCGCCTTCACGCGTTGCTACGAGTCATGAATCCAAACCCCGCCTGCTGAAGCCAGAAGGAGACGGATTTCCAAGCAACATAGGTGAAGCCGCCAAAGAACATCAGCAAAAACGGCACGGAGATCCACTGCCCAAGGGCGGCGGAGTTCCAGACGCAGTATCCAAAGTAGAGGGCAAAGAGCAGCTCGATGAATGGCAGGAGCGACTTGATCGGCATGTAGCGCACGCGCCGAACGTTCACAGGCTTCATTTCGATGCCGTATTTCGGCGTGCGGGTGAACTCCGATTGGCGATTGAGAACAGCCTCGATCACGCCGCGGGCGTTGTTGACCGACATGCCGGTGGCCAGGGCGAGCGTAAAGGGCATGAGCCAGATGTCACGCCACCAACCCCGGGGGTTCTGATGCATTTGCCCCACGAGATAAAAGAGCGCGATGGATACCGATGTGGCAAAGAAGATCGGCAGATCCACGAGTAGCGAATACATGGCTCCATGCTTGGCCGCAAATGACTGGGGCAGGATGAGCACGCAGAGCATGACGAGGAGGAGATAACCAAAGTTTGAGGTGAGATGCGCGGTCGCCTCGAGCTTGATGAGGAGAGGCAGCTTGGCTTTCCAGACCTCGGGAAGGAGCTTTTTGCAGGTCTGGATCGAACCCTTTGTCCAGCGATGCTGCTGAGACTTGAATCCATTCATATCGACCGGGAGTTCGGCGGGGACGATCACATCGGGCAGATACACAAATTTCCATCCCCGCATCTGGGCACGGTAGCTGAGATCGAGATCCTCGGTGAGGGTGTCGTAGTGCCAGCCATCGGCGTCCTCGATGCAAGACTTGCGCCATATCCCGGCGGTGCCATTGAAATTAAAGAACCTGCCGCTGCGACTGCGTGCAGTCTGCTCCAGCAAGAGGTGGCCATCGAGAAACATGGCCTGGACTTTGGTAAGGAGGGAGTAGTTGCGGTTCAGGTGGCCCCACCGCATTTGCACCATACCCACTTTCTCATCCGTGAAGAAATCGATGCACTTCTTCAGCACATCCGGGGCGGGGACGAAATCCGCGTCGAGGATGAAGATATACTCGCCCTTGGCTTTCTCCATGCCTGCGGCCAGGGCTCCAGCTTTGAATCCTTCGCGGTTGTCGCGATGGAGATACTCGACATCAAACCCCTCCTCCAGCAGCTTTGCCGTCTCCGCCTCCGCGATCTGGCAGGTCTCGTCCGTCGAGTCGTCGAGGATTTGAATCTGGAGAAGATTCTTCGGGTAATCGAGCTGCCGTACGGACTCGATCAGGCGACGAATCACGTAGAATTCATTGAAAACCGGGAGTTGTACGGTCACCGCCGGCAGCTCCTTAAAGGCGGAGACGGGTTGTGCCGGGCGCTTCCGGTTCTTGAGAAACAGGTAGATAATGCAATACCGATGAATGCCATAGGCCGAAAGGCCCACGAGCACACTGACATAGCAAACTGTCCAGATGACGCTTTGGAACATCGCGTCAAGCGATCCACTCATCGATTAAATCCCCCCATTATAAGTGCCGGGCTATCAACCCAAACCAGCGGGAACGGTCAAGCGCAAAAACCCTCTCCGGCAAACGGCTTGCTGGAGTTCCTCCCGAGAATCTGGTACAGTATTTGCATGCCTTCCGTGGATTCCATCACAGCGGAACTGCAGTCCCTCGACCGGCAGTATCAGATCCATCCCTTCACCAATCATTCCGACATGCACGGGACGGGTACGCACATCGTCCAGAGGGGAGATGGGTGTTATTTCATCGACGAAACAGGCACGCCGATCCTCGATGGGCTCGCTGGCCTGTGGTGCGTAAATGTGGGGTACAACTGCCGCGAGATCGTCGAGGCCGTGACAGCCCAGATGACGCAACTCCCCTATTACCCGTCATTCTTCAACTCCACCACCGAGGCACCCATCCGGGTCGCCGAGTTTCTCGCGAAGCACGCCCCCGCTCGCCTGAACCATACGATCTTTTCCAACTCCGGCTCGGAGGCCAATGAAACAGCGCTCAAGGTGATTCGGGGATATTGGAAGCTCAAAGGCCAGTCCCAGCGCCGAAAGATTCTCTGCCGCACCTATGCCTACCATGGCGTGACGCTCGCCACCACCAGCCTGACGGGACTGGTGAACTGCCAGGAACCGTTCGACCTTCCGCTGGAGGGCTTCGTTCGCATCCCGGGGCCGTACCACTATGGAGCCCGCAGCGAGTTGACCCCCGAGGATTACGGCCGCTGGTGCCTGGAAGAAACCCGCCGCATCATCCTTGCCGAGGGTCCGGAGACGATCGCTGCGCTCTTTGCCGAGCCAATCCAGGGCGCGGGTGGAGTGATCATCCCGCCAAAAGGTTATCTGAGCGGTTTGCGAGAGATCTGTCGGGAATTCGGCATACTCTATGTCTCCGATGAAGTGATCACTGCCTTCGGTCGCATCGGTGCCTGGTATGCCAGCGAGATGTGGGAGCTCGATCCCGATATCATCTGTGTCGCCAAGGGTATCACCAGCGGCTATCTGCCTCTGGGGGGTACCATGGTCAGCGACGAAATCGCGGAGCCTCTGCTTAAGGGCGGCTACTTTGCTCATGGATTTACCTACTCGGGTCACCCCTCCTGCTGCGCGGCTGCATTGGCAAATCTGCGCTATATCGAGGATCACGGTCTCGTCACCAAGGTGAAGGACGATCTCGGCCCTTATTTCGAAGCCAAGCTCGCGAACCTTGCAGCACACCCTGCCGTATCCGAAGTCCGCGGCATGGGCCTCATCGGCGCGGCAGAGCTGGTTCCCAAAGGTGGCCGCGACGCACTCACCCCGACGTCGCTCCTCGGAGCGAAAGCGTCGAATCTTGTCCGCGCCGAGGGCGCGATGGTTCGCGGCATCCGTGACCTTATCGCCATCTCTCCGCCGCTCGTTATTTCGCGAGAGCAGATCGACAGCCTTTTTGCCAGTGTCGAGCGGGGCTTGGACAAGCTCTGGGATTAGGGTCGGCTACGTAAAAAATCTTCCATTCGCCTGCTCGCGGGACTTGTCGAACGCGAAGAAGCGAGGCAAGTTGCCGCTATGGCGACGGCTGCCGGAGACGACGCGGAAATCGTTCTACCACCCGAGGATGTGGAAATCCCACTCGCGGTGGATACGAAGCCGTCGCGTCCCGTCCGCAGCGCGCGGTACTTTTATCGCATTGAGAACAACCGCCTTGTCGACTGTCCGGACGAGGAGGCTCAAATATTTGTCTACATCGCGCCGACCATTGATGATGAATCCGAGCTGCAGGAACTCTACAACATCGATTATCATACGCTCCAGTCGTCGCTCGACCCCGATGAGTTGTCCCGTCTCGAGTTTGAGACCGACCATGCTGCGCTGATTTTCAAACGCCCGAAGAGCTTTTGCGCAGACGACAACTTCCTGCTCAAGCTTACCTCCACCGGCGTCTTCCTTTACGAGGAGCAACTGGTGATCGTCATGCCCGACGATGCACCGCTTTTCGAAGGTCGAGTACCCTTTCAGGTCCAGTCCATCCACGACGTCATTCTCCGCCTGCTATATCAATCCACCCTCCACTTTGAAGGGCACCTGAAGGCGATCAACATGCTCTCCGACTCCCTCGAGCGACGCATCAGCACCTCCCTGGAGAACAGGTATCTCCTCAACATGTTCGCGCTGGAGAAAAGTCTCGTATACATCGTCAACTCGATCAGCTCCAACGGCGCCCTGCTGGAGCGCCTGCGCTCCTCGGCCGAGCGTCTCGGTTTTGACCGCGACCAGACCGGCATCATCGAGGACATGATCATCGAGAACAAGCAGTGCTATCGCCGTGCGGAGATTCACACCCAGGTCATCGGCGGCCTCATGGATGCCCGGGCCTCGATCGTCAGTCACAATCTGAACCAGCTGATCAAAAAATTCACCATCTGGACGGTGGCGATCATGCTGGCCAATCTCGTCATCGGCATCTTCTCGATGAACGTCGATCTCCCGCTGCCCGAGGATCATTCGTGGTGGCCTTTCCTGCTGATCAATATGCTCGCTCTGGGCACGGCGGGACTCGTTTTCTGGATTTGGCGCGTTAAAAAGTGGTGAGGACATTGCTATTGGCGTTTCTCCTGTGGAGCGCCGCCCCCGTGGTCTGGTCACAGGAAGCCGTACCGGACAAGCCTCCACTGCGAGTCGCTGTATCCGGAGCAGTCCCCTTCGTCATCAGCAATGATGACAATACGTTCACAGGATACTCCATTGAAGTCTGGGAGGACGTTGCCGCGCACAATGGGTGGACGTTCGTCTACAAGAAATACCCCACCAAACTGGAGGCGCTGGCCGCCATGGATCGCAAAGAGGTCGATGTCATCGTCGGCGACCTGGGTATCCTGAGCATGCTCCAGGGGAAAGTGGAGTTTTCCCAGCCATACTATCGATCGGGCCTGCACATCATGGTGACCAATGCGCGACCGCACACCTTTGCCCGAATCTTGTCCGATATTTACAACTGGGGGCACCTGAAGCCCTTTTGGTATCTCCTGGGAGCCATAGTCATCGGCACGCTTTTCGTTGCGTGGTTTGAGCGGAAGCATAATCCCGATTTCCCCAAGGGACATCGCGACGCCCTGGCTGAAGCTTTTTATTACGTTATTTCTCTCTCCCTTGGGAAAAGCGCCTACAAAGGTTTTGGCGGATGGTTTGGACGTGTCGTCATGTGTGTATGGACGATACTGAGTGTGGTCATCGTCGCCTACGTGACCTCCAGCATCACCAGCGTCATGACCGTGGAAAGTCTGCGAGGGCACATTCAGGGTCCCGGCGATTTGCATGGCCATACCGTGGGAGCAGTCAAGGAAACTGCCGCCATCCTTTATCTGCGAGAAAAGCAGATCGACACCATAGTGTATCCCGACCTCGATACTGCGGTAAGGAAAGGGCTGATTTCGGGACAGGTGCCGGCACTCGTCGGCGCGGCACCAGAGCTCCAGTACTACGACAACACCCATCCCGATCTGCCAATTACCGAGGTAGGACCCGTTTTTTCTCCTTACAACTATGGATTTGGCCTTCCACTAGGCAGCCCGCTCCGGGTGCCGATGAACAGCGCCATCCTTGAGTTGCAGGAGCGCGGAACTCTCCTTGATCTCGGACTCAAATATTTCGGATCGGTCTTCCAACCGTAGCCCCCGACAAGCAGCCGACGGTGCTTGCAGAAAGCACCCCGGACCAGGCTAAAGGTGCCTTATCGTGAGACCCTCTGGAGCTTGCTGCTCTTGCGTCCGTAGAAAAAGTAGATGGCCAGCCCGATCGCCAGCCACACAGCCAGCCGGATCCACGTGTCAATCGGCAGCGCCAGCATCATGGCCAGACACATCAGCGCACCGAGGATCGGCACCACAGGCACCCACGGGACCCGGAACTGACGAGGAACATCAGGTTTGGTCACTCGCAGCACGATCACCGCAAGGCAGACCATCACAAAGGCCAGGAGTGTACCGATGCTGCACATGTGGCCGACCACATCACCCGGCACGAATCCGGCAAAGGCGCTGACAAACAGCGCAAAGAGAATGTTGGATTTCCACGGCGTACGGAACTTCGGATGGATCTCACTGAAGAGTCCAGGCAGCAGTCCATCCCGAGACATTGAGTAAAACACCCGGGATTGTCCGAGGAGGAGAATCATGATGACCGATGAGAAACCCGCCAGGATCGCGACCTCGACCAGCAGGGAGAAGACCTTGTAGGGAGTCTGCTCAATGGCCACAGTGACAGGCGCCAACCCTTCCAGGCCGATGAATTGCTTGTAGCTTACCATGCCCGTCAGCACGTAGGAAAACAGGCAGTAGAGAACCGTACAGACCAGCAGCGAGACCAGGATGCCGATCGGCATGTCACGCCTCGGGTTTCTCGCCTCCTGGGCCGCGGTGGATACAGCGTCAAAGCCGATGTAGGCAAAGAAAACGATCGCCGCACCGCGAAGCACTCCACTCCAGCCAAAATGGCCAAACTGCCCTTCGTTCGGCGGGATGAACGGCACATGATTCGATGGGTTGATAAATGACCACCCGACCGCAATAAACGCCAATACCACGGTCACCTTCACCGCCACCATGACGGCATTGAAGACTGCGGACTCGCGGATGCCCTTGATCAGCAGCCCCGACATGAGGATGACGATGAAGATTGCCGGGATATTGATGATGCCGTGCACCTTGGAGCCATCCTGCAAGGTCAGAACGCTAAAGGGCGAAGCCGCCAATTGCGCAGGAAAGGCAATACCGATGTGACCGAGAAACTTGATGAGATAGACCGACCAGGCGCTCGCCACAGTCGCCGCACCGACGGCGTACTCGAGCACGAGATCCCAGCCAATGACCCAGGCGAAAAACTCACCGAGGGTGAGATAGGAGTAGGTGTACGCGCTGCCAGCCGCAGGGACCATCGAGGCAAACTCGGAATAGCACAAACCTGCCAGGGCGCAGCCGATGCCCGCGATCACAAAAGACAGAACGATGGCCGGGCCGGCGTAAGAACCAGCCGCCGAGCCGGTGACCGAAAAAATACCGGCTCCAATGATGACCCCGATGCCGAAGAGCACGAGGTTCGTCGGTCCGAGCGCCCGGTGGAGTTTGACCTTGTCCGTTCCCTCGCCGGTCAACTCCTGTTGGAGTACCTCGATGGATTTGCAGCGGAGGAACGAACGGAGAACGGATTTCATAATTCTGGAAGCCCTGCTCGCCGCTCCATGTGCCCGGTGGCAACCGCGGCGGCCAGAAGTCGCGCGCTATTAAAGTCAAAGCCGCCGCTCATGGCAACGCCGGGAGGGGAACAATCTGCATTTTCCCGGGAAATGCGAAGCCGGCGGAGTCTCTCCCTACTCCGCCGGCTCGCTGTCTCCCCTGTAGTACCCTTATGAGTCTGACTTACTAGACCGCTTTCTCGCCGGTCTCGTCGGTGCGGATGCGGACCGCCTCTTCCACGGGCGATACGAACACCTTGCCGTCACCGATCTTGCCGGTCTTCGCGGCCTTCACGATGGCTGCCACCGCGCTCTCCAGCAGAGAGTCGGCGAGGACGACCTCGATCTTGATTTTCGGAAGGAAGTCGACCGTGTATTCGCTACCGCGGTAGATTTCCGTGTGGCCTTTCTGACGGCCGAAGCCTTTGACTTCGCTGACCGTCATTCCCTCGATTCCCAGATCGGCCAGGGCGTCCTTCACTTCTTCCAGTTTGAAGGGCTTGATGATTGCTTCGATTTTTTTCATGTCGAATTAAGTGTTTGGTTACGTATCCGATACGGTTGCTTAGTCGAGGATATATCCTTCTTCGCCGTGGTCGGTCGTATCCAGACCCTGATCTTCCTCTTCAGCCGTCACACGGAGGCCGATGGTGAACTTGATGATGAAGGCGATGATGATCGTGGCGACCACGCTCCATACCGCAGTCACGCAGACCGCCTTGAGCTGCTCGGCGAGGATGTTGACTCCGTCGGCCTTGAGCGTTGCGACGAGCGGGTTGATGGAACCGTCGGCAAAGACACCGGTCAGGATGGCACCGAGGGTACCGCCCACACCGTGAACGCCGAAGGTGTCGAGAGCGTCATCATATCCGATGAGCTTCTTGAGGTAGACCACCGCGAGGAACGGGATGAAGCCACCGAGCACGCCGAAGATGATCGACGAACCGACGGAGACGAAGCCCGCAGCCGGAGTGATGGCAACCAGGCCACCGATGACACCCGAGGCGATACCGAGGACGCTCGGCTTACCCTTGAAGATCCACTCAGCGAGACCCCACGTGATACCGGCGATAGCGGCGGCAAACGTCGTGGTCGCGAAGGCGTTGCCCGCGATGCCGTCAGCGGCGCCAGCGGATCCCGCATTGAAACCGTACCAGCCAACCCAGAGGATGCCTGCACCCGTGGCGGTCAGCACGACGCTATGCGGAGCGATCGGCTCCTTGCCATAGCCTTTGCGGCGACCGAGGATGATGCAAAGCACCAGAGCGGAAAAGCCCGAGGTCATGTGAACGACCGTGCCACCGGCGAAGTCGATAGCTTTGATCGACGTGGCCAGGAAGCCGCCGCCCCACACCATGTGGGCAAACGGGAAGTAAACGGCGAAGAGCCAGAGCACCACGAAAACGACCACAGCCGAGAACTTCATGCGCTCGGCGATGGCGCCGATGATGAGAGCCGGAGTGATGATCGCAAAGGTGAGCTGGAACATCGCAAAGACATTCTGAGACACCGTAGCCAGCGTGCCCGGCTCACCACCCACACCCGCAAAGAATGCGGCGCTGGTGCCACCGATAAACGCGTTGCCCTCCGTAAAGGAGAGACTGAAGCCAACCGCCCACCAGATGATGCTGGCGATACCCGCGATCGCGAAGATCTGGGCAAACACGGAAAGCACGTTCTTCTTGCGAACGATACCGCCGTAGAACAAAGCCAGGCCGGGGAGCGACATGAAGAGAACCAGCGCCGAGCTGGTCAGCATCCACGCATTGTCACCCGAGTTAATGACTTTGGCGGGTGCCTCCTCCGCCGCGGGAGCGGCAGCAGCGGCTTCCGCAGCGGGCGTCGCTGCCGGTGCCGCTTCTTGGGCGTACGTCTTGGTTGGAAGTGCAACCCAGCTGAGGGCCATCACGGCCGCCGTCAGGGTTGACAGTAGGAGGTTTCGTTTGAGCATGGTGTTAAGTGGTTGTTGCTAATGGTGATTACAACCCGCAACGCAGGTCGTGATTCAGAGGTTAGCAAGCCCCATGCCAAGATTTTCAGACCGATCCCTCCTTGCCCGAACCGAGGCGGTCACCGTCCAGACCGCCGCAATGGTGCTTAATTTTCCACAGCCCGCAGGGCCGTGAACAAATCGGAACAAATCCCTATTTGACGCCCTTTGCCGCCTTGCGCTTTTCCAGCCAGGCGGCAAAGAACTCCCAGGCAATCGGGAGCACCGAGACGACGATAATGCCCAGGATGACGAGCTTCATGTTCTTCTGTACGATGGGATGAAGGCCGAAGAAATAGCCGCCACCAAGGAAAAGACCCACCCAAAGAATCGCTCCGATAACGTTGTAGGAGAAGAACTTGCGATACTCCATCGTACCCACGCCCGCCACGAAAGGGGCGAAGGTACGCACGATCGGGACGAATCGGGCCAGGATGATCGCACGACCTCCGTACTTCTGGTAAAACGCGTGCGCCTTGTGCAGATGCTCGGGATTGAAGAACCGGCTTTTCTCGAAATGGAAGACCCTTGGGCCAAACCACTTTCCGATTCCATAGTTCACGGAGTCGCCCAGGATCGCCGCGATGAGCAGCAAGGGCAGTACGACCTCCATTGCGATAAGCTTTTGAGCGGCGAGCGCGCCAACGGCAAAAAGAAGCGAGTCTCCCGGCAGGAAGGGAGTCACCACGAGGCCCGTTTCGCAGAAGATGATGAGAAACAACAGGACGTAAATCCAGACCCCATAGTTCTCAATCACCCATTTGAGGTGATTTTCGGCGTGCAAAAGAAACTCGATGAACTGCTTCAGGATCTCCATGGCGAGCGGTTACCAAACGCGACCGCGTACATCTTGGGAAGGAAATTCAGCACCCCCTCACGGTTGCACAGCCGTATATCCGCTGCTAAACAACCCTTGTCCATGATCCCTGTCGTCTGCTCCGCCCATGATGTCCGCTGAACCTGTTCCGCAGGAGCCTTTCAGCATCGACGCAGCGCTGGAGGATTGCCTGGCGCAGGCAGATGGCGAGGGCGTGCTCCTTCAGACCGCTCTGGAACGCCTCGGTCCGGCCAGTTTCTGCTTTGTCTCGCTGCTGCTGAGCGTGCTGTTCATCCAGCCCTTTTCCCTCGGTCCCCTGACCATGGCCAGCGCCCTGACCTTCATGGCAGCAGGCTGGCAGATGGTGCGAAGGGCACAGTACCCGAAGCTGCCCAAGCGCATGAGGGACGCGCGCCTCCATGGCAAGGGGTGGAAAATGGTGATCGCCTTCTGCCAGAAAACCCTCCGCTTTTGCCGGAAATTCACCCGCCCCCGGCTGCAACATTGGGTGAGCGGAGACCGGGGCGAGCAATTCATCGGCTGGCTCATTCTCATCGGCGGTTTCCTCGTCGCCATCCCGGCGGCCAACCTGCCGCTCAACAACACCCTTCCCGCTCTCATGGTCCTCTTCGCTGCCATCGCCTGGCTGGAGAAGGACGGGCTGATGATTTTTATCTCGCTCGCCTGGGGCGTGCTCACCCTGCTCTACTTTCTCATCGTCGGACTGGCCCTCTGGTTCTTCGGTGAGCAGGTCGCTACGTGGATGCATTCCTTTTGGGGGCATTTCTGGAAATGAACGTCTTTCTCCGAGTCCTTCCCTACGTCCGTCGTTATCCGGCTCTCGCTTTCGGCACCCTCGCCTGTGCGGTAGTCGGTACGCTCATGGTGATCGTCTTCCCGACCGTCACCCAATACATCATCGACGAGGTCATCCGTAAAAATCAGCCGCAGATGCTTCTCCCCCTCGTCGCCATCGGGCTCGCCTCCTTTGTCGCCCAGGATGGACTGAACGGCATCCGCATCATTCTCAACAACAGCTTCGAGCAGCGAGTCATCTTCGACCTGCGCAGCGAACTCTACGCTCACATTCAGTTACTCCCGCTGAAGTGGTTCGACAACCGCGCCACCGGCGACATCATGACCCGCCTGATCGAGGACGTAACCTCGGTCGAGCGCGTGCTCATCGACGGCATCGAGCAGGGATCGGTTTCCATCCTCCAGATTCTCATCGTGTCGAGCGTGATGCTTGCCTATAGCTGGGAACTCACCCTGGTCGCCCTATTACCCATTCCGCTCCTCGCGGCTGGTGCCCTCGCCTACACGCTCACGGCTCGTAGCCGGTATCGCCAGCATCGCAAGGCAGCCTCCGCGCTCAACGCACTGCTGCACGACAACATCGCTGGTATCCGCCAGATCAAGACCTACACCAGCGAGCAGCGCGAGCACGCGCGCTTTGACTCTGCCAGTGAAGCACTCCGCCAAGCCTCCCTCATCGTCATGCGAGCCTGGGCGATCTACAACCCGTCGATGAATTTCCTCTCGTCGGTGGGCATGCTTCTCATCACCGGCTACGGAGCCTATCGCGTCCTGCACTCTGGCATGGAACTCGGCGTACTGGTGATGTTCATCGTCTTTGCCAAGCTCCTCTACGACCCGGTCGGCCGCCTGCATCAGCTCAATCAGCTCTTCCAGTCCGGTCGCGCGGCAGGAGAACGCGTGTTTGAGATCCTGGACGAACCAGCCGAGACCGACGAGGGAGCGGGGAATTCCTCCGCTCTCGTCAAGGGAGAGGTGGAGTACCGCCACGTTTCCTTCAGCTACACAGAGGAGCGCCAGATTTTAAAGAACATCAGCCTTCATGCCCGAGCTGGTGAGATGATCGCCCTCGTCGGCACCACGGGCGCGGGCAAATCCACCGTCATCAACCTGCTCACCCGCTTTTACGAATACGGGGAAGGCGATATCCTCATCGACGGGCGATCCATCCGGGACTTCTCACGCCACGATCTCCGCAAAAGCATCGCCATGGTGACGCAGGAAAGCTTTCTCTTCAACGGCACCACTGCGGAGAACCTCCGCATGGGAAAACCCGATGCGACAGAAGACGAGATGTGGCAGGCGCTGGAGGCGGCCAATGCGGCGGAATTCATCCGCCGGATGCCCGAGGGTCTGCACTCCGCCGTCGGCGAGCGTGGCATCAAACTCAGCGTCGGCGAAAAGCAGCGCGTTTCCATCGCCCGCGCCCTGCTCAAAAACCCGCCCATTCTCATCCTCGACGAGGCAACCGCCAGCGTCGACACGGCGACCGAGCGACTCATCCAGGAAGCCCTGGACCGCCTGATGACCAACCGCACAAGCTTCGTCATCGCACACCGCCTCTCGACCGTTCGCCACGCGGACCAGATCCTCGTTCTCGACCGGGGCCAGATCGTCGAGCGCGGCAAGCACGCCGAACTGATCGACCTCGGCGGCATCTACGCCCGGCTCAGCCGCCTGATGGAAGACGACGCCTCGCTGAACGAAGCGACGCGCGACTGAAATCAGACCGCGCGCCGGGCCACGGGCATCTTGTACCGGCAACGGCGCACCCGGTTCCCATAGTTTGGGCAGCCCCAAAAGTCTCCGTATTGCCCGCTCCGTCTCACAAGTGTTATCTCACACTGGGGGCAGGTTGGGGTCTTGTAGTCGCCGGAGGTGATCTCGCGAATCAGATCCCCCCGGGTCTGGAAATCGAGAGAATTCAACCACACGACCAGTTCCTCTCCGTCCACCAATGTCAAAGCCTTGCCCTGCGCCCACTCGCGAGCCGCACCGGAGAATTTTCCGGAACAGATGAAGTATCCATGCGGAGCGCTCTCCGCCGCCATCGCCCCATACAACTCGCGCACGGTTTTCGGCGGAATTTGCCAGTTGGTCCACGCCTTGCACTGAACGATGGCGACGACCGGGCCGTACTCCCCTTCGCGAAGCACGAGATCAATGCCGCCATCCCCTCCGGCCTTGATCCGCTGAGCATGCAGACCAAGTGCCCGGAAAAGCCCTTGGGCCAGCAGTTCGAAATGCCGCCACTCCAGGCTTTTCACCAGCTCCAGGGTGAAAAGATCGGGCTGTGAAGCCGGAACCGGGGGTTGAAAATCATGTGGATGAGCAGATCTCGAACTATCCACCCGGAGAGGATACGCATCAAACGCCGCCTTGCCCGGCGCGGGCTGCCGAGATCCCGAAGATCGCAAGATCACAAGGCCCAGAACGAAGACCCCTGCAATCAGCGCCAACACAACCGCGCCCGCTGCCAACAGCACGCCGAAGGAAGCAAGCTTCTTCAAATCGAACCCGACGAAAGCAAACGCCCCCAGCAACACCAAGGCCAAGATGCCCCGGACCAAATCAAAATCACTACCTTTACGACGTCGCGCCATATCTGGCGGCAAAACCGCCAGGAAATGGCTTAGCAGAAATCCGCTAAGCCATACAAGGATACTTGACTCGAACGAACCTTAGTGGCGGCAGCCGCAGCCGCCTCCACCACCACGGCACTCCCCCTCGCCATGTGCGTGATCGTGATGATCGTGGTCATGAACATGCCCGTGACCTCCACAGCAGCCTTCGCCCTCATGAGCATGATCGTGACTGTGCCCATGGCCGCCACAACATCCGCCGCCCTCGTGATCATGGCCGTGACCGCCGCAGCAGCCTTCCGGCTCCGCCTGGTAGACGGCGAACTCGATTTTCTGAAAAGCGAGCTGCTCGCGAATGCGCACGATGAGATTCGCCGCGCTGTCATCCGGCAGGTGGGTCGTGCGGAGCTGAATCTCCACCGCCTTGTCGCGGAGCTGAGGAAAGGCTTCAGTCATTTCCCCATCGAGGATGAAGGAAAGGTAGGCATTCACCTTGTTCTCGAGCTGGGCCAGTTGCTCTTCGCCGCCCGTCCACTCTCGAGTTTCGTACATGGCGAGTATGACCTTGTCCGTGGCGGAATCAAGGGCCATGGCGTCGAGAACGGTGGGATTTTCAAGTCCGGACATAAATTTGCAGGATAGGATGTTGAGGATTTAGTGCCGGACGGCCGGCCACCATTGATAAAGGAAGAAATACACGAGCACTCCGGTGACGGAGACGTAGTACCAGAGAGGGAATGTCCAGCGTGCCCAGGCCCGATGACGGTCGAGATTGCCCTTGAAAGCATGACGCAGGGTGATGATCACGAGCGGCACGATGGCAATGGCCAGCAGGATGTGAGAGATGAGCATCCCGTAGTAAATCCCCCGGATCGCACCCTCACCGCCAAAGGGCGTGTGTACGCCGCGGACGAGGATCTTGTGAATCACATAGGTGACCAGAAACACCATCGAAACGCCAAATGCCGAGAGCATCGCTACGCGATGGGCTGCAGGGCGGTTCGTCTTAATCAGGATAAAACCAGCTGTCAGCAGCACCGTGGCGATGCCGTTGAGACTGGCGTTGATGGCGGGTAGGTCGCTGACACTCATCGGGCGCGAGGAGCATGCCCGAGAGCATGGGTGGTGATCCAGACGGAAAAGGAGTTTCTATTCACGGTGCGGTCTACGAGCCGAGCTTGCCGCCGGATGCCCCGGATACGATGTGCGCAGGGAAAGGTCGCCCGATGTGCGAAAAAGCAAGCCCTCCAGTCATTCATCGGGAGCCGCTCTTCCCCTCTCGCAGGAGGTCGCCGATGTCCATCAGAAGTTTTTGCACCACTTCCGGACTTTCACCATCCTCGTACCCTCGGATCACCCCCTGCTGGTCAACAATCACGAACCGGGTGGAGTGCGCAGGCATCCCATCCTTGTCTGTCCCGAGCGGCAGGAGGAAGCCCTTGACCATGACATTATGGATCTGGTCGGTCGGGCCGGTGAGGAGTTTCCATCGACCGGGTTCTGCGCCAAATCGCTGGCCATATTCCGCCAGCACGGCTGGGGTGTCGTGCTCAGGATCGACGGAGACACTGATGAGCTGGACATCCTCGAGCTTCGGCCCGAGCGCCTGATTGAGATGTCCCATCTGGGCACTCATCCGGGGACAGGGCCCCATGCAACGTGTAAAAATGAAATTCAACACCGTCACCTTCCCCTTCAACACGGCCTCGGTCACAGTCTTGCCGTCCTGCGAGGTGAGAGAAAAGGCGGGGGCTTGCTCAAGCCTGGGCAACGCCGAGGCGACCGGGCGCATCTTTTGCAGGCTCACGTAGGCAAAAGCCACAAGGCCCACCAGAACGACAAAAACAATCACCCAGCCCAGACGCGGAATGCGCTTGGGCGCGGGATTTTCAGTGGGAGCGGCTGAGGAAGGAGTGGAATCGGTCGACATTAACTAAAAGTCAGTGAAGCAGGTCATTTTCCCCGGCTCCGCCCATACTGGCGAGCAGCAAACAGCAGAAGCCGCCTCATGGCACCTCTTCCGGTCAGCGCTGGGTGACCAGCAGCAACCCGAGCAACAGGGGAAGATAGGCTATCGAGGCAAGGAACAGCAACCGGGCGGATGGACGATCCCGGCGCAGCATAAAGTGCAGGGCGCAACCGGCAAACGCCGCCCCGAGGATCAACGCCCCAAAGAAATAAACCGCCGTATTGAAAAACAGGATCGCCGGAAGGAGGCTCACCATGAGCAGACACAACGCGTAAAGGAAGGCCTGGCGGCTGGTCATTTCGCCGCTTTCATCGCTACCAGAGAGCATCACACAGCCCGCATTCGCATAGTCTTCCCGGTACATCCAGGCGATGGCGAGGAAATGCGGCATTTGCCAGAACCAGAGAATCGCGAAGAGCAGGCTGCCCTCGAGATCGTATACCCCGCGGGCTGCGATCCAGCCGATGAGCGGGGGCAGAGCGCCGGGGATGGCGCCGACGAGCGTATTGAGCGAACTCATGCGCTTCATCGGAGTGTATACCAGCACATAGATCGCGATGGTCGCAAAGGCGAGAAAGGCAGCTCGGTAATTCGTAAAGAGGGCCAAAACGAGCAGTCCGGCCAGGGAAAAGAAGAGTCCAAAGAGAAGCGCATCCTGCGGGTGCATGCGGCGTCCAGGCAACGGACGGTTCCGTGTGCGCTTCATCAGGCTGTCGAGGTCGCGCTCCCACCACTGGTTCAGGGCGGCAGCCCCGGCAGCGCAAAGAGCCGTGCCGAGCAGCGTGGCCGAGAGCAGAACGTAATCCATCGGCCCCTGCCACCCCACCATGAACCCCACAAAGGTGGTGACCAGGACGAGAAATGAGAGCCGCGCCTTCGAGAGCTCGAGCAAATCCCCGAACAGGGACTCGAGTCGGGAGAGGGCGGGTGCGGCTGTCTTCATCATGCGGCGTTCATCAATGGGTGTTTTGGAGCGTCCGGCCAAGCGAAATTTCCCGTCCGCAAACCGCAAAACATTCGCAGGGAAAGTAGCCCCCCGACGACCAAAATCAAGGCTCCAACCGCGACGTGCCCCGTGGCGATGTCCGCCGCCTTATTCGACCAGATGGTCCAGGCCCCCAGGCAGACCTGCACGACAACCAACGTCAGCCACACCGCTGACCAGCGACGAATCGGCGCTGCCTGCCGCGTCCGCCATGCCCGGGAGAAAACCATCGTGATCCCCACCAGGATGCATACCGCCGTCAGACGATGCACCATTTGTACCCACACCTGAAAAGCCGTGGTCTGCGGCTGTCCCGCCTGAACGCGGCCGGCATTGATCTGCGCCATCGCTTCGGCCGAGGTATCTGGAATCACACGTCCGTAGGCCAGCGGGAAATCCGGGATCGAGAGCCCGATGTGCTCGTGGCGCATCGTGGCGCCGAGGCCTAGCTGAAAGTAGATCAAAACCGTCGTTGCCAATGTGATGTACGCCAGCGTGCGATCAGGCATATACGCGACCCAGCGCCCTTCCCGGAAAGCGCGGCTGGTGAGCACAGCCAGGATCGCCAGAGTCAGCAGAAAAGCCTGGGCGAGAAGACCATGGAAAATTCCGATCTGGTCCTTAAACCACACGACACGGAGTCCTCCGAGCACTCCCTGAAGGATGACTGCTGAGAAGACTGCCACGCCCAGCCAGCGAAGCTGGCGAGGATTCCGACAGAACTTGACGATGCCGAAGGCGATCATCGGCAGGGCCAGAACCGCGCAGGTCAGGTACACCGGCATCTCTCGAACTCCGAGAAGCAGAACGATGAAGATGATGGCGGAAATACCGAATGCCTTGATCTTTCCCGTGGTCTCCCGGCCCCAAAGGCAGGCCGCGAGGACGGTGGTCAACACGCCGACCCCAGTGGCAATGAGCCGATGTCCGTGCTCGTAAAAGATTCCCCCCACCCAGCGCGAGATCGGGAAGGCAAACATGTTGTACCCGTAAGTATTCGGCCAGTCGGGCACGGACATTCCCACTCCCTTGGATGTCACCAATCCCCCACTCCAGATCAGGATGAGCGTGACGAAGGCCGTCAGGATGGCCCAGCCGTGGATGAATGAATCGCTAAAAGTCCAGGTGTTCTTCTTCATATCAACTTCGTTCGCTCACGTTACGCACGCGTGCAGGAGGTGGAACTTTCGGCAGAAGTCGCCCGCCGGTCAATCCCGGCACGCGAAAGATATACGTCAGACATGCGGCGCCGGATGGCGAACACGCGGATATTTCAGGGAACCCGGGGAGTCTGATCGAGGTTGGCCACCGGGGTAGGAGCAGGCTCGACCACCGGCGGAGGCGAAACCTGCCGGGGAATCTCCTGCAGTTCCTTTTGCGTCCATGCAGCCTGCCGTCCCCTGGTTTCCTCCCGGATCATGGCGACGAATTCCTTCGAAATGGGTGGGGCGGAATTCCCCCATTCCGATCGTATGTAGGTGAGAATTGCGGCGATTTGCTCGTCTTTGAGCACCCCTCCCCATGGAGTCATCACATTGTTGAAATCCCGACCTTCCACCGTGATCGGTCCCTGAAGACCGTGAAGCACGACCCGTACGAGATGGTTATCGCCATGCCATTCCTGTCCGAGCACCCATTCGCTGCCAGCCAGTGGCGGGTAGGTTCCCGGTATGCCCATGCCATTCGGCTGATGGCAGGCTCCGCAATTTTGCATATAAAGCCGTCGACTCATCATTCGCGGGTCTGGTGGCGGAGCGGGCGAGCCGCTGCCCTTTCCCGCGACCGAACGAGCGGGGTCGTAAACCGAGGCGCTGAATCCTCCGCTATTTGCCCAAAGGAACATGCCTCCCACGAACATCACGCCCATGATTACCCCGACCAGCCACAGCTTGACCGGCTCGCGGGCGGCCGAGGCATGGAGTTCGACGAGGTCGATCGCCTCCTGCGGTGAAGTGGAATCGCGCTGCGGATCGCTCATTTCACCTTCTCCAGCGGCGCCTCCGGCAGGGCGTAGTCTTGCCTGAGCGAAAGCAGATAGGCTGCGAGAGCTCGCGCCTCGGGAGTGGGAACCACTTCGTACCCTGTCGGCGGAACATACGATCCTCGCAATCCCACCAGCGCCTCGGCAGATTGCTGCCCGGAGATCGGCCTTACGATATAAAGATACTGATAAGACGGCATGGCGGAGCCGGTTTGGTACAGCAGGCGATGAACCTCCGCCTCGTCTCTAGCTCGCAGACCGAAATTCGCCAGATCCGGTCCGATGCGCAAATACCCGAAGGCGGCGGGTTGCTGGTAAAGAAAGTCCCTCGCCACGGTGCGCCGGGAACCGAGCTTTTTCTCGATGTCCCCGCTGATCGCGGCGGGCCGCACCTGCTGGGTGTGACAGTAGGCGCATCCCTCGGCGGCATAGACTCTCTGCCCGGCCTCAGCCAGCCCCGATAGCGCAGGCGGCAGAGTCGAGCCACTGACCTTATCCGCGACAGGAGCGAGATACCCAAGCGTCATGTACGAATACATCGCGACGCCCAGCCATGCCGAGGCAAAGACCAGCACCACTCCGACGATGATCGCAGGCGTCCGGTTCATGGCGGCGTAATCAGGTGACGGACCAAAGCCCGGTGAACTCGGAGAAAAAGACACACCGCCCCAGCGAGAAAGATCAGTAATCCCAGCAGCGCCAGGAAGCGGAAAGGCATCACGTAATCCACTGAGTGGCTGAAAACGATTCCCGGGTCGGATTGGGCGAACCCTTGCAGGATTCCCCCCAGCACAAGACATACCGACGCCGCCCCGACGCCGATGACGGTAAGCCACAGGTGCCATGACCCGAGCCTCTCCGCCAGCGGATCGCGCCGCTCAAATTGCGGCAGGACGAATTGGATCAGCCCGCCCAGCGACAAGGTCACAAAGCCACCGAGCCCGAGCAACCCGACAGCGACGGCAATGTCGGTGAAGTTAAAAACTCCCGCCACCGGAGGAATCGCGAGGATGGCTGCCAGCAGGTACGTGCCAGCGAATGCCCCGATACCGGCAGCCGCGTGGCGCAGCGGGAGAGTCCACTCGGAGGTGCCTTTCAGCACGCCGAAGACATTCACCCCGGCGATCAACACCGGGACCACCATGAGGAACGAGCTGACAAAGCCCACGCTCGCCATCCACGCCGGGACGGGGCCGCCGACCATTCGGCCCAATCCGCACCATGCGGCAAAGACCATAAAGCTCCAGAAACCCAGCAGGCTGAGATTGTACGCAGCGAGCCTGCGCCCGAGCACCTGAGGCACGATGTAAAAGATCGCCGCCAGCGAAACCGGCGCGAGCCAGAGGTTCATCATCCCCCCGGCAAACCACGCGGCCACCGGAGCCTGGGCTGGACCCGGGATAGGCAGCCAGACCAGCAGGACATTGCCTGTTACGACGAGCCAGGGGAAGCACAGCATCCCCGCCACGAGATACCACGAGGAGGCAAAAGTTCCCGAGATTCGCCGCCCGCGGAAAAGCGCATACCCCCAGATCGCCGTGGCCGCATAGGCGAGCAGGATCGTTACGATGGCGAAGGGCGGAAGTTCCAACAGCAGCAGCCCATTTCCCCCGCGAGCCGCGATGGAGCAAAGACCGAGCAGCAGGGCGAGATTCCACGCAGCAAGGGCGCAGTAAGGCAGCCGCGCCGAGGAAATGGTGACGCCGCCGAGGCGGGACAGGAGATACAGGATCGCCACGATCGCAGAGAGCGACCCCCAGCCAAAGACAAGAGCATTGATCCCCGCCGGAACCAGCCGCCCAAAGGCAAGCACGGAAATGCCTCTGAGAAAGGCGGGATTCACGACCTGGACCCCGGCAATGATCAGCAAGGCCAGGCCGACCACCAGCCAGCTTGCGGCTGAGGCGGAAAACCACAGCAGCAAGCGCGGCAGCGGATCAGTCCAGCCCTGCGGCCAGCGTCCCGCATTTTTCACGGAGTCTGACAAACCGGAGCTCATGGCGTGGCAACTGGGCTGGCCGAAGGCGACGCCTCCGGCACTGGCGGGAGCGGGACGGCACGCGGCGATGTCCCTGCATATTCCCTGACGACGAGTTCCATCGCGCGCTCGATGGGCATTTGAAACGAGTCCCCTGCCCGGTCGATCACGGCATAGGTATTCAGCCTCTCGGTGTCCCTCTTTCGGAGCTCCGCCAAGGCTGCACGTCGTTCCTCCGCACGAGCCGCATCCATCGGAGCCGGCCCCGGATCACCCGTGCGCACGACGAACACCGCCGCCGCAAAGAGCGCGAATACGCCCAAGCCCCCGGCGATCAACCGGAGCGGAAAATGGCGAGGCTGTGGGGATACGGACATCAGTTTTGCAGATCGATGGATTGTTGCAGCCTCGGGTCGCGTACCGGGTAAATCGCAGAGTCGCCGAGCGCTTTCAGGTACGCCGCGACGAGCGCCGCGCCAATCGCAACCACGGAAAGCAAATCCATGAGGCTCGGGCGGAACCCGCCGCGATGCAGTTCCGGCAACACCATCAGATAGACATCCAGCAAATGCATCGCGAGAATCCACCATGCCACTCCGCAGAGAAAGCCGGGACGACGTTTGCCAAAGCTCGGCAGCAAAAGCAGGAACGGCACGATGAAATGCCCCACCACCAGCAGGATGCTAAGGACATTCCAACTCCCGGTATTGCGCAGGATAAAGTAGCTCGTTTCCTCCGGGATGTTGGCATACCAGATCAGCATGTATTGGCTAAACCCAATGTAGGCCCAGAAGATCGTGAAAGCGAGGAGGAGCTTGCCCAGGATATGATAATGCTCCTCCGTGATAACCCCCTGGAAATAGCCCACGGAGCGCAAAGCCGTCACCACGAGCACCAGCACGCAAAGCGAACTCAACGCAGCCCCGGCGAAAAGATAGACGCCCCACATCGTGGAGAACCAATGCCAGTCGAGGCTCATCAGCCAGTCGACCGCCGCAAAGGTGACACACAGGACCACCGGCACGATCGAGGCAAAGGCCACACGCCGATTATAAACCGTGCACCGCGCTGACCCGCTCGCATCCTGCGCCACCGAATACGCACGCAGCAGATACGCCGAGCCGATGAAAACCGCGAAATAAACCAGCGTACGCCCCCAGAAGAACGGGCGATTCAGATACGCCGCCTTTTCCTGCAACACCGCATTGCCCGCATTCGCCGAATCCATCCACGCCCACAAGACGGGTGCAACGAAGACCAGCGGAATAAACAAAACCGCCAGCGCCGAAAAGAGGCAGGCGATATTTTCCAACTGCCGCCGCATCCCCACGCTCCATTCGGCATCCACCGCATGATGCACGACCACCCAGAACAACGCCCCCAGCGAGATCGTGAAAAAGAACACGAAGGCAAAGAGATACGAGAACGCAAACTGCCGCACGTCGAGGAACGCGCCGATGAGCAAGCCGAGAAACGCCAGCACCGCGAGCGCGCATGCGGCAAGGAAGCCGTAGCCCACATGGCGGTAATCGAATTTCTGATCAGGTCGCAGGCTCATGGCGTGGAAAGCAGTTTTGCCCGCTCCTCCGGTGGCAGTTCGCTGGCCGTCGCGCCGCCCTGGGATTTTTGCAGCGCACGCAGATAGGCAATGATGGCCCAGCGATCCGGCACCTGCACGCGATCGCCGAGGCCGAACATTGTGTTCTTGCCGTTCGTGATCGTGTTGAAAATCTCGCCATCCGACATCGTGCGCAGCCGCTCCTGATGGAGGCTTTGCACGGTGTTTAGTCCGAATTGCTTGGCCATGCCATCCCCCGCCCCAGTGGCGCCATGGCAGATGGCGCAGTTGATCGTATAGCGTTCCTGCCCGCGCCGCATGGTCTCCATCGTCACCTCAAAAGGAATGCCGGTTCCCCATTGGGCGCCGATGCGTCCGGTATTGAAATAATCCGTGCCCGTCCCGAAGTTCACGCGATCGTACGGACTGGTGGATTCCGTCACGACCCCCTTGATTGGACGCTCCTGCGGCTGGTCGTATCCGAGCGGCACTGTTCCAGGCACGGGCGGACGCGCCGCGCGCCCGTCTGCATAAAATGTACTCGGGTCCTGGGCCTTCACCTTCGGCTGGCGATCCATGTCGGGGAAAATCTCAAAGGGCGGAGCCGGGGACTTTTGCCCGCGCACGCCGAGCATCACGACCACCAGGATCGCGACGAAGGCCAGCAGGATGAAAAAGGTGCGCAGCATCCGGTCAGTCCTCGTGGATTATGGTTACGTTGCTGCCACCGAGTGAGGCGAGGAATTCCGCGGCCTCGGCTGGAGCGAATTTCGGATCGCGTGATTCGATCACCGCGAAGAATCCATCAGCGCTCACACCCTTGAAACGCTCCCAGTTGAAAAGCGGATGATTGAACCGGGGGAGCCCGATTATCATCAGCAAACCGATGAAAGCGGTGAATGCCGAGAAAAGCACCGTCGTTTCAAAGAGAATCGGGAAGTAGGCCGGGATGGCAAAAAAACCGAACGGCTTTCCATGGAGGATGAGCGGATAAATGACTGCCGACGGGATGTATTGCAGCGCCATTGCCGTGAGAAAACCCGTCAGACCGCCGATGAAGACGATCCGCCCCAGCGGTGAACGGCGGAATTGGACAGCTTTGTCCATTCCATGAATCGGAAAGGGCGAAAAAACATCAAAGCTCTCATATCCCGCCGCGCGAATCTCCTTCGCGACCCGCAGGAGGTCGGCGGCCGACGCAAACTCGGCGCCCACTCCATACATGGGCGAGGCGGTGTTACCGGCGGTGTCCATCAGGGGTTTCCTCCTTGATGAGAATTGGCTGACGGCGCCACCGCCTTGACTTCAAACATGCAGATCATGGGCAGGAACCGGATGAAAAGCAGGAACAGCGTACCAAAGAGCCCAAACGTCCCGGCAAACATCGCGACATCCACCCAGGTCGGGTGAAACATGCCCCATGACGACGGGAGGAAATCACGGGTCAGCGAGGTCGCCACGATGACGAAGCGCTCAAACCACATCCCGACATTGGCAAACATCGCGATGACAAAGACCCAGATCACATGCGTCCGGAAAAAGCGGAACCAGAGCAACTGCGGCACGGCGACATTGCAGAGGACCATCAGCGCATAGGCCCACCAGTACGGCCCCGTCGCCCGGTACCAGAAGGTGGCGCGCTCAAAGGGATTGCCGCTGTACCACGCCATGAACAGCTCCATGAGGTACGCGTATCCGACGATGGATCCGGTAAAGAGCAGGACCTTGCACATCTTGTCGATGTGCGAAACGGTGATCAGATCGCCCAGCGGACGATAAACCGCACGTGCCGGAATAAGGATCGTCAATACCATCGCAAACCCGCCAAAAATCGCCCCGGCGACGAAATACGGCGGGAAGATCGTTGTGTGCCATCCGGGAATCACCGAGGCCGCAAAGTCGAACGAAACCACCGAGTGAACCGAAAGCACAAGCGGTGTGGAGAGCCCTGCGAGCAGCAGGTACGCCATTTCATAGTGCCTCCATTGCCGATTCCCCCCTCGCCATCCCAGCGCGAGAATGCCGTAGAAGAACTTGCGAACCCTCGTCGTCGCACGGTCGCGCAGCGTGGCGAGGTCGGGAATCAGCCCGGTGTACCAGAAGAGAACCGAGACGAGGAAATACGTGAGGACCGCAAAGGCATCCCACATCAGCGGACTGCGGAAATTTTGCCAGATCCCGTTGGCATTCGGCACAGGAATGAGGAACCACGACATCCAGACACGCCCCACATGCATTGTCGGATAGATCGCCGCGCAGATCACGGCAAAGAGGGTCATGGCTTCGGCAGCGCGATTGATCGAGGTGCGCCATTTCTGGCGGGTAAGGAAGAGAATGGCCGAGATCAGCGTGCCCGCATGGCCGATGCCGATCCAGAAGACGAAGTTCGTAATATCCCACGCCCAGCCGACGGGGTGGTTGTTACCCCACACGCCCACCCCCGTGGCGACGAGATAGGTGGTGCAGGCGATCAGCACAAGCAGCAGGGTTCCCGTGATGGATATCGCCACCCACCACCAACGCGGCGTTTGGGCCTCGACGATGGAGCTGACATAGTCCGAAATCCACCCCATCGTGCGTCCAGGCGCAACGAGCGGCGGACGCTCCACCGCAATGCGGGCACTTTCCTCGGCAGGATTGAGTGTTCCTTCCGCCATGGCTAGTGATGAACTCCCTCCGGTCCGTTCGCCATTCCCACGCTGCCAGCGTCCGGCATGGCGGGGTTGGGATTCTTGATGCGGGCGAGATAGGTCACGCGTGGCTGCGTGTTCAGGTACTTCAGCGTCACGTACCCGCGATCGCTCTGGCGCAAACGCGTCACGCGATCCTTCGGGTCCGCAATATTGCCAAAAACAATCGCGTCGCTCGGGCACGCCTGCTGGCAGGCCGTCTGGAACTTCGGCACCGGCACGTCGTACTTGTTCCGAGGTCCGGCCTGCACCATGCGAGAGATTTTTGCCTCCTCGATCCGCTGAATGCAGAAGGTGCACTTCTCCATCACGCCACGCATGCGCACGGTGACGTTGGGGTTCTTCACCATCTTGAGGCTGTCTGCCATGCCCTTCGGCGCGAGCGGTCCCCAGTAAAGCTCCTCCAGCGGACGCTGGTTGTAGTCAAAATAGTTGAACCGCCGAACCTTCCACGGGCAGTTGTTAGCGCAATATCGAGTGCCGATACAGCGATTGTAGGCCATGAGATTCAACCCCTCCTCGCTGTGCACGGTGGCGTTGACCGGGCAGACGGACTCGCATGGCGCGTTCTCGCAGTGCTGGCACAGCATCGCCTGCGCCAGCATCTCGGGATTTTCCGGGCTTCCGGCAAAGTAGCGGTCAATACGCATCCACGCCATGTCGCGATTGCGTCGCACCTCCGCCTTGCCGACCACGGGTACATTGTTCTCCGCCTGGCAGGCCACGGCGCACGCGCTGCACCCGATGCAGGTATTCAGGTCGATCGCCATGCCCCACTGCTCCGGGGCGGTCAGCCTGGGATGCTCGTAAAGTGATGTCGTGGGCGGGTTGTGCGCATCCACGAGGCCCATCGACTGCACGAACTTTGGGTCCGTCTTGTATCGCTCCCGCGTTCCCTCGCGGAACAGGTCGCGGCCTTCCATGCTTTTGTGCTCCTGCGTGCGCGCGAGCGGATAGGTTCTCCCCGTTACACTCACCGAGATTGGCGTGCGGAAGCGCGGGCCGTCGCTCGTCCGCATCGGATAGGCATCGAAGCCGACATTTTCAAACAGCGCCGACACGCCTTTGCGTCCATATCCAAGCGCGAGCGAAATCGAATCATCCGCATGGCCCGGGGCAACAATCGCCGCCGCCTCGATGGCGACGTCACCCGCCTTCAGGGTGATCAGGTCGGCCACCATGTCGAAATCGACCTCGTGATTGATCGCGGTCACCTTTTGCAACAGGCCAAAGTTATTGGCGCGAATCCCCAACCGCGCCGCCGTCGCCGGGCTGACCAGCGCGACATTATCCCATGTCACCTTTGTCTCAAAGTCCGGCGTCTCCTGCAGCCAGCTGTTATTAGCATACCGCCCGTCATCGACGCTTGAGCTTTGAAGGAAGACCAGTTCGATCCCCCCCTCAACCGGAACGGCGTCCCCAGCAAGCCTCACCGCCTCATTCGCTCGAAACGCGAGTTCCCTGGCTGCCGCCTGCGAGCCGGGCAGAAAGCCATCGCGTAAAAATTCACTCCATCCCTCAACGGACGTCGCTCCGGAAAGGAGTCCATATGTTTGCCGGACCAGATCGAGACCCGATGGCTGGGCATTTCCCGCCAATCTCGCGAGTATTTCCAATTCCGACACCCCACCCCAGAGCGGCAAGATCATGGGCTGGATCGCGGTATAAGTTCCTTCGAACGTCCGCGCGTCGCCCCAGGCTTCCAGATAATGCGCTGCGGGAACATGCCACTCGGAAACCGTCGAGGTCTCGTCCTCAAACATCCCGACCCGCACCACCTCAGGCACACGAGCCAGCAAGTCGCGAAAAACGAAATTCGCCGGGGCATTGTAGGCGGGGTTTCCTCCGAGGATGAAAAGCGTCTTCACCGCACCCGCACGCATCGCCTCCACGAGCTTCCCGAGCGGCGCTGTCGGCGGGGCCTCATCGGCCACGCCGAGAATCGTCATGCCATGGTTGCCCAGCGCCTCATTGATGCCAAAGACGAGCGCCTGCACCCACGCCGGCTGTTGACCTCCGGCGAGTACGAGACTTCGTCCGGGATTTCTCGCCAGATCCGCCCCGCATTCCGCGATCCACTTTTCATCAAAGTCCGCCTTGGTCTGGGGGGCCGCGCCCAGCACCGTCGCGAGTCCGGAATGATTGGTCAACTCAACGATCCGCGTCGCCAGCCTTCGGGTAAACTCCCCGATGAGCGAGGCCTTGCAGCGATGGCGATGATCCGCCATGCCGCCCGTACAGGTGAAGTGATTCTCCACCACATAGAGCCGGTTCATCGGAGCGCCGGGCTGGTCGGGATTCCGGCGGGGATAGAAGCCCGCCGCATAGGCAGGTCCGTACTCGCTGGCGGAGGAAAGAAAATCGCTATCGAGCGCGAGGATCACGTCCGCGCGTTCAAACTTCGGCACGAGACGCACTCCCGGCCCAAAGACCGCCGCCACCGCTTCGTGATCATCGCCGAGCGGCTCGTATTCGCTCCAGATCAGACCGGGGAAGCGCTGCTCGATCTCGCCCCGCAGTCGGTCACGCGTAGGCGAGTTTTTCCGCTCGACCAAAAAGGCCAGCCCCTGCGGGCGCTTCTCGCTGAGTTGGGCGAGAAAAGCCTCAAACTCCCCGGCCAGTACCTCGCGCCCGCCGCGCTTCACTGCCCGCGACCGGTGCGGATCGTACAAATCCAGGACGCTGGCCTGGGCAAAGGAATCTGTCGCCCCATTGCTGGCAGGGTGCAGGGGATTGCCCTCCAGCTTGGTGGGACGCCCGTCGACCGTGCTCGCCACCAGCGGCATCGCCCCTCCACGAGTCGGCATCGCCGTGGCGTAATAGAGAAACTTGCCCGGTACACTCCACTCGACACCCTTGGTAAACGGCACGAGTTGCGCCTCGGGGCGTCGGCATCCCGTCAGCGCGGTAAGGGCGACAGACGCGCCCATCAGTTTCACGAAATCCCGTTTGGTCAGCCCGGAGCCATTTTTCTCGATACCGCCCGGAAACTCCCGCTCAATGACCTGCGCAAACTCCGGTGTATTCTCCAGCTCGGCAAAGCTTCGCCACAGCGCCGGGCGGCTTTCACGCGGGGGATGAGGCAATTTCCGCTTCATCGGTGGCACCCTCCGCAATCCGTGGGCGGATTCACCCCCCACTCTGCCTTGAACTTGCTGCCGAGTTGGTACTGCTCGTGCGCCGACGTGGCCTTCCAGTTCAGGTTAAACACTTCCGAGGGAGGCCGCAGCGCGTTCTCCGGCTGGCGATGGCAGTCCAGGCACCAACTCATGCTCTGCGGCTCGTGCTGATAGACCACCTCCATCGTATTGACATTTCCATGACAGGAAAAGCAGCTTACCCCGCGATTCACGTGCGCCGCGTGGTTGAAATAGACGTAATCCGGCAGCCGGTGGATGCGCACCCAGTTCACCGGGGGACCATCCATTTTGCCCTCGTTCCAGGCGGCTCGTACGGGAGCGAGTTTCGGGCTGTCAGGCTTGATCTGCGTGTGGCAGCTCATGCACGTTTGCACGGAGGGCACATTCGAGTGCGAGGCCACCTCGACAAAGCTGTGGCACGTCCGGCAGTCCATGCCGAGCTGGTCAACGTGCAGGGCGTGGGAAAAGGGAACCGGCTGCGTCGGCTGGTAACCCACTTTTGTATATTTCGGGGTAAAATAATAGGTGACCGCCGCAGCGATCGAGAGAGTCAGAACGCTCAGGCAGACAACCACTTTCCACGGAAGCTGATTTGTCCATTTCGGGAAGAAGTTGGCCATTTCGGTCGAGTCTCCTTTCGGGGGGCGAGACTCACATATCCCCCTGCCGGACGTGGGGTGCCGACAATTGCTCGCAAGAGCCTAAAAATGAATACCCCGTTGGCAAACTTTTTCGGGCGGATTGCGGAAATTCATGGCAGTAATCGGCGTCCTCAATATGACTAACGCCATGAGATTCTCCGTGTGGATTTGCGCCCTGTTCTCAGCGGGCGCGCTTTGGGCTCAAACGGCCGCCCAGCCGACTCTCCCGACCGTAAAGCTCACGATCAACGGCAAGGCGCTCACCGCCGAGGTCGCCGATGACAATACCGAACGCGCCACCGGCCTGATGTTCCGCGAAAAGCTGGCCGAGGACAGCGGGATGCTCTTCGTCATGCCCCAGGTGGATGAGGCTACGTTCTGGATGCGCAACACCCTCATCCCCCTCTCCGTCGCCTACATCGATCCCACCGGTACCATCCTCGAGATTCACGAGATGAAACCCCGGGACGAGACCCCGATCCGGAGCAAGTTTCCCTATGTCGCCTATGCCCTCGAGATGGATAAGGGATGGTTCGAGAAAAAGGGCATCCTCCCGGGAGACCGGATCATCGGCCTCCCCGCAGCTCCCCGTTAATCAAGCCTATCGCAGAAGCATAAAGGCCGCCGCCGCAATGAGCGTCGGCCCGAGCGCACCGGCCAGCAATCCCAGCGGATTGACCCCTCCGGGTCCAAAATGCTTTTGCAGGAGCGACTGGCCCGCCGGATTCGGGGCATTGGCGATCACCGTCAAGCCGCCACCGACCACAGCGCCGGCCACGACAGCATACTCGAGGGCATCGCTGAAGTTCGGCACCAGCGTCGCCAGGTAGGTGATGGCGGCATTGTCGTTAAACGCCGTCAGCAGCACCGCCCCGCCAAAGAGCGGCCACTCGCCCAGCCCGCCCAGCACCGGGGCGATCCACCACTGCTGGCAGCCGCCGTGAATGACCAGGGAGGCGAGGAAAAAACCCACCAGCATCGGACCGCGCAGGCTGATCGTAAACTGATGCCGCTCCGTCGCCTTCACATAGGCCAGGAAGAAGAGCAGACCGAGCAGAACCAGCGCCGGATGATGCGCCACCAGCACCGTCCAGGTCACGGCGAGCAGATGCACGACCGTGACCGTCCAGGGGATCGGGATGTCGTTCGACTCATGGCGAGGTTCAGGATTCGCCTTCATCGCGAGCAACTCGCGCGAGAAGATTGCCAGCACGAGGAGATTGGAGCCGAGAATGGAAATCGCCGCCTTCCAGCCGAAATGGCTCATCATGAACTCCAAGCCCCACTGCCATTTCGTTGCCACCATCACCACGGGGGGCGCGGCAAAGTGCGTGAACGTCCCGCCGATGGACACATTGACAAAGAGGAGGCCGAGTGTCGCATAGGCGAGTGCTTTACCGGGCTTGAGCTTGTAAAACCGCTCTCCCAGCAGCATGGCGCTGATCGTCATGGCCGCTGGCTCGGTGATGAAGGAGCCAAGGATCGGCCCGAGGGTCAAAATCGACAGCCACCATGCGGCGGGAGTCCCCTTCCCCACGGCAGCGACCATGGCTAGGCACTTCTCGGCCACGAAGAGGATGGGCCGGGAGCTCGCGATCGCCATGATGACAAAGACGAAGATCGGCTCCGTGAAGTTCACCCCATCCACGTAATGCACCATGGAGCCCCACCCCTTGAAGACCACGATGGCGATGCCGAGAGGAATCAGCCAGATGCCGAAGATCGCCTCGATTTCGCCGAGGAAGTGAAACAAGGTCGCGCGGAATTGCAGGCTGTCGCGCTGCCTCGCCACCCGGTAGCCATCTGCGCGCTCGTCACGGTCCTCCAGCACGTCGTACCGATGTCGGTAATCGTGGGCTATCTTGAGGAACTTCGACGCAAAAAAGGTATGCACGATCGCGAGAAGGAAGATGCCTGTCGCGATGAGGTTAAACGGGTCGGTCGTGATCCGTCCCGCCAGCTTGGCTTCCAGCGACGGGACATTGTCGTCGTGATAGCTCTCGAGCGGAAGCGGGAAGGTTCCGCTCCCCTCACCGGAAGCCGCATCAGCGACCCCGATCCCGGCCAGCAAACAGGCCAGGATCAGGAAAAGGAGCGCTCGCGCTGCCACCCTAGATGTACTGGATGACCTGGCTCTTCTCGAAGCGCACCTTCGGAAGCTTGGCGTATTTATCCGTCTCCGCACGGTATCCCGCCGGGCAGGCCGCCACGGTGAAGTAGCCGGAACCTTCGAGACCGAGCACCTTGTCATATCCGGCCGGATCGAGCCCCTCCATCGGGCAGGTGTCGACGCCAAGCAAGGCCGCTGCCGTCATGAAATTGCCGAAGGCGATGTACAGCTGCCGCGTCGCCCAGGAACGCACGTCGAACTCCGACTCCGGCTTGGAGATGAAGCCATTAACCACCGCCTCGAAGCCGGAAAGCTGCTCGACCGGAAGGCTGCGAACCTCTGCGGTGCGCAGGATATGCTTGCGCACGTCATCTGCGGTCACCGGGTGCTTCACCGCAAAAATCACCAGATGCGAGGCATCGACCACCTGGGTCTGGCCCCAGGAATGAGGAACGAGTTGCTGGCGCACCTCGGGATTGTTGACCACGAAAAACTTCCACGGTTGCAGGCCGAACGAGGAGGGCGAAAGCACGAGCGCCTCTTCCAACGCCTGCCAGGTCGCCTCGTCGATCTTCTTTGCGGGATCGAACTGTTTCGTCGCATAGCGCCACCGGAGGGCGGCCAGAATCGTTTCCGTCGGCTTCATGGCGATCAAAAGGAGCCTTGAGGCGCAATTTCCGCAAGTCAAAAGCGACGCGTTTGGGCTTGTCGGATCGATTACCGCTCGTCTAAACGAAACACATGAGTCCGCAACTGTTGCAAACAAGCGCGATCGTCGTCTCCATCGGTCTACTCACCTCCGCCTGCGAAAACCTCTCTCCGGGCGAAAATGCCGGTCTTTTCGGAGCCGCCGCCGGGCTGGCCACGGGCATCCCTCTCGCAGCGGCTGGAGTCGATCCGGCCATTACCATTCCCGTCACCGCCGGGGCCGTCGCCGTGGCAGGAGTAAGCGCCTACGTGATCGCCAAGTACCAGGCCAGCGAGCGCCAACGCAAGATCGCCGAGCAGCGCGCCCGGGTTTATCTCGCCGAGCAGGCCCAGAAGCAGAAAGAGCAGCAAGCCGCCGCAGCCGCCAAGGCGAAACAGCAAAAGAAACCCCGCTACATCGCGGTGCAGACCGTGAAGGAAGACACCAACCAGGGGAAATCCCAGGTCATGATCTTCGATACTCAGAGCAACGAACTCGTGGGCAACAATGTCTACGATCTGAAATCTTCGCCCAAAGTAGGCCAGACGACCAAGTTTGACACCTACACGGCCGAGTACGTCGGTACGGGGTCCTAGCCGAATATCTGCCGTCTCTCACCTGCTGTCAGCTCGGTCCATTGGCCGGGCTGAAGGTCGGGAGGAAGACGATATTCGCCTATTTTCATCCGGATGAGCCGCAGTGTGGGAAATCCCACGGCGGCGGTCATGCGGCGCACCTGTCGATTTCTTCCCTCGCGGAGTTCCAACTCCAGCCAGGATGTCGGAATGTTCGCCCTATACCGGATGGGCGGATCACGCGGAGGCGGCTCGGGATTCGGGACGATCGGTCTCCCTCGCGCAGGAAGGGTTTTCTTTCCTTGAATCACCACCCCCTGCTCCAGCTTGCGGGCAGCTTCGGCGGTGATCTCCCCCTCCACCTGCGCCCAGTACGTCCGCCAATGGCTGCGGCGGGGATCGAGGAGCCGGGTATTTAGTCCGGCCTCATCACTGAGCAGGAGCAGCCCCTCGGAATCATAATCGAGCCGTCCGAGCGGATAGACGTTTTTCGGAAAGCCGAACTCCGCCAGCGTCCGCTGTCCCTCCACATCGGGAGTGAACTGCGAGAGGACGTTGAAAGGCTTGTGCAGCGCCAGCAGCATCCGCCGCTACTCCAGCACCACGCCGACCGGGCAATGGTCGCTGCCCGTCACATGCGGCCAGATGAAGGCATCTTTCAAGCGCGGACGCAGCGCGGGCGAGATGCACACGTAGTCAATGCGCCACCCGATGTTCCTCTCGCGGGCGTTGCTTTGGTAGCTCCACCAGGTGTAGTGCCCCGTGGCAGGCTGAAATTCCCGGAAAGTGTCGATAAAGCCCCCGCCGATGTAGGTGTCGAAGCTCGCGCGTTCCTGCGGGGTGAACCCTGCGTTGTTGATGTTCCCCTTGGGCCGGGCGAGGTCGATTTCCTTATGGGCCACATTGAGGTCGCCGCAGAAGATGACCGGCTTCGTTTTCTCCAGTTCCTTGAGATAGGCCAGAAAATCCGGCCCCCACGAGTTCACACGATAATCCAGCCGGGTGAGCTCGCGCTGGGAGTTCGGGACGTAGACGTTGACCACATAGTAATCGGCAAATTCCGCCGTGATCACCCGTCCCTCACGGTCATGGTGATCATGCCCGATGCCGTTGCGCACGGAAAGCGGGGTGGTCTTGGTAAAGATCGCCGTGCCGGAATATCCCGGCTTCTCAGCGGCATTCCAATAGATCTCGTACCCGTCGAAAGTCGCTCCGACCTGCTCCTGCCGGGCCTTGGTCTCTTGAAAACAGACGATATCCGCCTGCGCTGTCGCCAGCATGTCATGCAATCCCTTGCCCAGAACGGAGCGAATGCCGTTCACATTCCACGAAACGAGTTTCATTTTATACGAAGGAAAATTCCGCCCGTACCGCATCATGGTCCGATGCCTTGGTCGGCACCACCCGGGATGATTCCAGCCGGAACGGGGCATTGTAAAAGATATGGTCGACCACGAAAGGCATGCGTTTCCAGGTGACCTGATCCGCCTGGGCGGTACGGAAGCCAGCTTCGCCAAACTGAGCCAGCAGCGTCTCCTCCGGGGAACTGTTGAAATCACCCGCCAGCAGGGTTGGCTCACCGGAGCGCCGCAATTCCTCCTCCACGAGATCCCGCTGCTCACGATGGTCGTTGCTGGAGGCCTTGATCATGAAAAACGCCTGGAGGTGGGTATTGATCAACCGGACGGCGCGTCCCTCGATCTCGGTTTCGGCGGAGATCAAAAGCCGATGAGAGGGCCTCCGCTCGATTCCCGCGTATTCAAAACGGATGTCCGCCGGGGGCAGGTCGATACGGGAAAAGCTCCGCAACGGTGTCTTGGAGAAAATCGCCAGCCCGAGCCCGAAGGGCAACTCGAGCGGGTTTTTCAACGGATATCCGAAGACCGCATCGTATTCGGGAAGTCGGGAGCGAAGAAATTCGTAGTTCGGCGGAGGCTCGATCTGGCCGCCTCCCTCGAAGCCGCACTCGACTTCCTGGAGGAAGACGATGTCGCAATCCTGCTCTTGAATAAAGGCGACCGAGGCGTCGAGATCGACCGGAGTATCGTCCGGCGAGGCGTCGTCCCAGAGCTGCCCATTCTGCATGTTAAAGGTGAGCGTACTAAACATTGTCGAGGCCGCGCCTTGCCGCGGGATGCGGGTTTGTATAAACACGATCCGCCGACAAGGCAAATCTGACCATGCATAAACTCGTTCTCATCCGTCACGGCGAAAGCGCCTGGAATAAAGAAAATCGGTTCACCGGCTGGACCGATGTTGATCTCACCGATAAAGGCCGGGAAGAAGCCCGTGAGGCTGGCCGTCTCATGAAGGCGGAAGGTTTTTCGTTCGATATCGCCTACGTGTCTGTGCTCCGCCGCGCTCTCACCACCCTCTGGCTCGCCCTTGATGAGATGGATGAGCTTTGGATTCCGGTCGAGAAGTCCTGGCGCCTCAACGAGCGCCACTACGGTGCGCTCCAGGGCCTGAACAAGGCCGAGACCGCAGCAAAGTTCGGCGACGACCAGGTGCTCGTGTGGCGCCGCAGCTACGACATCCCGCCGCCAGTGCTGGAAAAGACCGACGAACGCTGGCCCGGCCACGATCCCCGCTACAAGAATATCCCGGAGGCCGAGCTTCCCGTCACCGAGTGCCTCAAGGACACCGTCGCCCGCTTCCTGCCTCTCTGGCATGAGACGATCGCCCCGGTCGTTCGCTCCGGCCAGAAGGTCATCATCGCAGCCCATGGCAACAGCCTTCGCGCCCTGGTGAAGTACCTCGACAACGTCTCGGACGAGGAAATCATCAGCCTCAACATCCCGACTGGCGTGCCGCTCGTGTACGAGCTCGACGACGAGCTCAAGCCCATCCGCCACTACTACCTCGGCGACCAGAGCGCCATCGAGGCAGCCATGCAGGCGGTCGCCAATCAGGGAAAAGCCAAGTAACCTGGTGAGCGAATCGAAGGACGCGGCGGGGCAGCAGCCCGGCTCCCGCTTTGAGCTGCTGTGCGGTGTCACCATCGCCATCCTCGCCGCCCTTCTGGCCATCAACGAACTCGGGTCCGGGAAATTCGGCGGTGACGAAATCGCCGCCCGGAACGAGGCGACGAAGGCCTATTCCTGGTATGGTTCCAAGAGCTTGAAAGAGAACCTGGCGGAAGGTCAGCGCGACCTTCTGCTGGCTCTCCGGGCGGCCGGGGCGATCGCTCCGGAAAAAGTCTCTGCCGTGCAGGGCACTCTCGACCGGCTCGACGGCGAGATGGACCGCTATTCCCGCGAAAAGCAGGAAATCCTCGTCGGGTCCGACGTCGTCGGCAAAAACAACTGGGCTCAAGCCGTCGACGGCCAGCTCGGCAACGTCCGCGGGGCCAAAGAATGGGATGCCGAATCCGACCGGCTCGACCGCGCAGGCGATATCTTCGACACCGCCACGCTCTTCCTTCAGCTCTGCCTCGTCCTGGGCGCGATCAGCCTCATCATGAAGGTGCCCGCCCGGCGGAACGCCTTCTTCACTGCCATGCTGATCCTCGGCGCGGCGGGAATCGGATTCTCCGCGCGCGCCTTTTATCTCGCCTTCAATCTCTGATCAGAGAACGAGGCCGAATTTTGCCAGTTTTTCCCGCGTTTCCGTCGCGTTGCGGTTCAGTACGGAATTGATCCCCAGCCGCGAAGCCACCTCGCAGAGCAGCGGGCGATCCTCGATATAGGCCACCTGCTGCGGCTTCACCTGCGCCACGTCGATGGCGAGGCGGTAGATGTCGAGGTCGGGTTTCCGGAAGTGCACGAAGGCCGAAACGATGAAGAAATCGACGAAATTCTTGAGGTTGAACCGCTCGATGCGGTCCTCGGCCACCTCACGGCCTTCGTTGCTCACCACGGCGACGCGGAGGCCGTAGACCGCCTTGAGACGGGTCACGAGGTCGATCATGTCCTGATGCGGCTTGGCTTCCTCGAGGATGTATTTCTTCACGTCGTCCGGCGTGAAATCCCGCTTCTGGTAGAAAATGATCTGCCACAGATACTCGTCGAGGGACATCTTGCCCTCCTCGTATGTGTCGTAAGTGACATGGTGGCGGTGGTAGATCTCCTCGTAATCGAGGTTGAAATGGGCGGCTGTCTTCTTGCGAAGCTCCGTATCCCAGCCGTTGGTGAGGAGAACTCCGCCGATATCGAGAAAAAGCGTGGTGATGGGGGTTTGCGCCATAAGGTGAATTTACTGTTCCAGTCGTTTACGCTGGAAGCAAGGTTTCCTGCACAACAAAAAAGCCGGGCTCCGCGAGGAACCCGGCCTTTTGCAAAACAAGGAGAACGAACTTTTTAGAACACGAAGCGAACGCCCGTGCGGAAGAGACCGAAGGCATTGCTGTTCGCTTCGGTGATTACGCCGCGACCATCAGCGAACCAGCCGACGTGATAGAACGGACGCCATTCGATGCCGCCGCCCACCTGGACACTGCCCTTGGTTTCGCCGTCGATATGCGCACCACCGCCAACGAGGGCGTAAGGAGCCAGACGCAGCGAGCAGATCGGGTAGCGAATCTGGAACGTGCCGGTGAAGTTGTGCTCGGCGCGACCATCGTTGCCATACCACCAGGCTTCCGCGCCGATACCGAAGTAGCGGAGGAAGTAGAAGTTGGCACCGGTACCACCGCCCACGCCGCCGTGGAACGCAGCACCTTGCCCGACCACGCCGGCAAAGAAGCCGTCGATCTGGAACTCAGTGTCGCGGAAAACGCAGCTTTCCTCGGGTACGACTTCTTTGATGGCCTTGAAGCTCTTTCCGTCTCCCGCCTGGGCGGATACGGCTACGACAGCAAGGCTTCCAATAAGGGAGAGTAGGAGTCTTTTCATTGCGCCCCGAGGTATGCCTCCCCTAAGTCCTTGTGGTCAATAGAGTTCGTATCAGGGAATACCCTGAGAAAATCCTCAAAGTCTGGGTAGGGGCGGCGTGATCTTTCCGTCGTAGAGGGCCTTGCCGATGATTGCGCCGTAAAGGCCCTTCATCTCGGCGAGCTTGTGCAGATCCTCCACGGCGGAGACGCCTCCGCTCGCGATGAGGTTGCACTTCAACGTGTCGAGCATGGCCTGCAACTCGGCGTAGTTTGGCCCCACCAACATACCGTCGGTGGCGATATCCGTGTAGATGATCGTACCCACCCCGACCGCCTGGGCGGAAAGAGCAAGATCCGTGGCTTTCTGGGTCGTCGTTTCCGTCCAGCCTTTCACGGCCACGAGGCCGTTCTTGGCGTCGATGCCGACGGCGATGCGCTCACCGCCAAACTCCTGGCACATCTCGCGCACGTAATCGATGGACTCGCTCGCGCGGGTTCCGAGAATGACCCGGCTCACCCCAGCAGCGAAGGCCGCGCTCACGTTGTCGGCATTGCGCATGCCGCCGCCGAGTTCGCAGGGAATGTTCACCGCCTCGCAAATCTTCTGCACGTACTCGAGATTGCGCGGCACGCCGCCGAAGGCAGCGTCCAGATCGACGATATGCAGCCAGTCCGCCCCGGCATCCTCCCACTTCTTCGCAAAAGCGACGGGATCATTCGAGTAGACGGTTTTCTCGGTGGCGAGACCGCGCTTGAGGCGGACGACTTCGCCACCCATGAGGTCGATCGCGGGCAGGAGCAGCATTTAATTCAGGGATTTGAGAAAATTCTTCAGGAGAGCCTGACCGGATGCCTGACTCTTCTCGGGGTGAAATTGGGTGGCGTGGATCGCGCCTGACGAGATGCTGGCGGCAAAGCGCCCGCCATACTCGCAATACGCGCTCACCATCCCGGCCTCCGCCGGGATCGGGTAATACGAATGGACGAAGTAGAAAAACGGATCTGCGTCCATCCCGGCAAAGAGCGGGCCTTTCGTGTCCTTAAGCTCATTCCAGCCCATGTGCGGGATCTTCCCGGCATCCGGGGTGAAACGCACGACCTTACCGGGGAAAATGCCAAGACCCTTGGTCCCGGGCGATTCCTCGCTGGTTTCAAAAAGCAGTTGATAGCCCAGGCAGATGCCGAGGTAGGGCCGACCGGCTTTGATCCACTCGATGATGGCGTCCCACATGCCACTGGCGCTGAGATTCTTTGCGCAATCGCCAAAGGCCCCCTGCCCCGGCACGACGATGGCGTCGCAAGCCTCGAGCTGGGCCACGGTGGTCACGAGGTCGGGACTGGAACCGGCGGCCTCCAGCGATTTGGTCACGCTGCGGAGGTTGCCGCTGCCGTAGTCGATGACGCCGATCTTTTTCTGTGTCTCCACGGATCGACTATAGCACACCCTTCGTGCTGGGGATGCCCTGCACGCGGGGATCGATCTGTGTAGCCACGTCCAGAGCGCGGGCGAGAGCCTTGAAGACTCCCTCCGCCATGTGGTGCGCATCGCGTCCCGCCAGGATGTCGACGTGGAGATTCATGCCTCCGGTCACAGACACGGCGCGCAGGAACTCCTCGACGAGTTGGAACGAAAAATTGCCCCCGATGGCCTCGACGGCTTTCGGTGGATTGTACGCGAGGTAGGGACGCCCGCTCAGGTCGATGACAGCGCGAACGAGCGCCTCGTCCATCGGGACATACCAGAAGCCATAGCGGCGGATGCCCGCCTTGTCGCCGAGCGCCTTGGTGATGGCCTGACCGAGCGTGATACCCACGTCCTCGACTGTGTGGTGAAAATCCACCTCGATGTCTCCCTTGGCGTCGACGTCGAGGTCAAACAGCCCGTGGCGGGCAAACAAGGTGAGCATGTGGTCAAAGAATGGCACACCCGTGGCGACCTTGCTTTTGCCGGTGCCATCCAGATCGAGCCGCAGGCGGATGCTGGTTTCGCCTGTCGTGCGTTCGACTATTGCTTCGCGAGACATCCGCGCATCATGCCTCCACCGGGCTTTTAGGCAAAGAAAACTCTTTTTGAACCAGTTTTACGGCCCGATCGACCAAAGCGACCTGAGCCTCGATGCGATCGTCGAGGTGAAATTCCGACGGCGTCTCCACCGTGAAAACCCGCGCAACATTCTGGAAACAAAGGACAAACGCCTCGGGCCACTCGGGCATCAGGTCAGGTGTGATCTTGCGGCGTACAACGCCGTGGCGAGCCGAACGGCCTTCGATTTTACTGCGTGGGTCGGGGTTGATATGCTTCGAGGCCGCCTTCAGCATGTCCTCCGCCCAGTACGGTTTTTTCCCCGTCACCTCGTAAATGTAGACGCCCTGCCCGTCGTAATCCTCGTGCAGCATGAGCGCGAGGTCAAAGGCATGGTCGGAAAACAACGCCATCTGGAGCGCGATCTGCGGGACCTTGCTGCTGTGGTAGGAACGGTTCAGGTCGCGCCCCTCGGAGTCGTAGCGGGAATTCGCAATCAGCCCCCAGGGGTTCAGGCACGGGAAGAGGAGGAAATTCAGCTTTTCGAGCAGTCCCGGGTTGCGCTCCGCCCAGGCCAGCAGCCCCTCGGTAGCCGCCGATTCATCGCCATGGATGCCCGCTGAGATGTAGATCGACGGCACGTCATTGCGGATATTGCGGGAGCGGAGGAAATACAGGTCGTTTCCCCCCGCCTCGGCAAATTTCCGCATGATCAGCCCGGTGCTCCGGGCCACGGAGCGCCAGCGACGCACGAGGTACCCGTAGTCGTGCGACCGGGTATGCCTGAGACGTACCGGCATCGGATCAGTCGATGAAGCGCTTCGTGATGTCGCCGTAGGCGTCGATGCGGCGGTCTCGCAGGAACGGCCAGTGCGTCCGCTGGGTGTCGACCACATCGAGATCCACCTCGGCCACGATGACCTCCTCCTGGTCCACAGAAGCCTTCTTGATGATCTGGCCTGAGGGATCGGCGATGAAGCTCTGTCCCCAGAACTCGATTCCATCCCCGCCATCCGGGGCCTCATGGCCGATGCGGTTCGGCGCAGCGACATAGCAGCCATTGGCCACGGCGTGACCGCGCTGGACGGTTTCCCACGAGGAATGCTGGCGCACGCCATACTTCTCCTTCTCGGTGGGATGCCAGCCGATGGCGGTCGGATAAAAGAGAATCTGCGCCCCGCGCAGCGCCGTCAGGCGCGCCGCCTCGGGATACCATTGGTCCCAGCACACGAGCACGCCGATGCGGCCAAACTTCGTCTGCCAGGCATTGAACCCGAGATCGCCCGGGGTGAAATAGAACTTCTCGTAAAAAAGCGGGTCGTCCGGGATGTGCATCTTGCGGTACTTGCCGAGGAAGGTACCGTCCGCGTCGATGATGGCGGCCGTGTTGTGGTACAGGCCGGGAGCACGTTTCTCGAACAGCGAGGCCACGATCACCACGCCCAGTTCCTTGGCCAGATCCTGAAAGACCTGCGTGGTGGGCCCGGGGATCTCCTCCGCGAGCTCAAAATACTTGTGATCCTCGATCTGGCAGAAATAAACGGAGCGAAACAACTCCTGGAGACAAATGATCTGGGCGCCCTGTCTGGCGGCCTCCCGCACCCCGCGAATGGCGGCAGCGACGTTCTCATCCGGGTTCAGCGTACAGCGATGCTGAACGAGTCCGATATTCACCTTCTGTTGCGACATCCGCCAAAAGTGGCACAATTCCCGGAATGAAAAAGCTGCTTTTCGCCCTTTTTGCCGTGACAATTCTGTCACCGTTCGCCACGAACGCCTCCGCTATGTCCGATATCCGTATCATCGTCAAAACGAACAAGGGTGACATTGAAGGCACTCTCTTTGCCTCCAAGACCCCCATCACCGTCGCCAATTTCCTCAACCTCGCCAAGCGGGGCTATTACAACGGCATTACCTTTCACCGCGTGATCTCCGATTTCATGATCCAGGGTGGAGACCCGTCGGGCACCGGCGCAGGCGGCCCAGGGTACACCTTTGAGGACGAAGTCAAAACCGGCCTCAAGCATGACAAGCCCGGCATCTTCTCAATGGCCAATCGCGGTCCCGGCACCAATGGCAGCCAGTTTTTCATCACCCATGTCCCAACTCCCTGGCTCGACGGCAAGCACACCGTGTTTGGTGAAGTGACCAAGGGACAGGATATCGTCAATGCCATCAAGCAGGGCGACAAGATCGAGAGCATCGTCGTGCTCGACCCGACGGACGAGCTCTTCCAGAGCCAGGCCGACAAGATCTCCGCCTGGAACAAGGTGCTCGACCGCTAATCCCGACCGCGCTTTTCTGAAGAAGTCGCGCTTCAGGCCTCCTGTTTGAACAGTTCGGAAAGCCCGATCTTGCATCATCGGCTAATGCCGGTGAGTGTGGGTGTTCCATGAACACCGACTTGCGGGAAAGCCTGCAGCGCGAATTTCCTCACCTGGAATTCCTTCACGAGAAGGAAGACCTTATTCCCTATAGCTTCGACGGCACGGCCGCCCACTACAGCCAGGCGGAGCTGGTTGTCTTCCCGAAGACCACCGAAGACGTCTCACGGCTGGTCCGTTTCGCCTCGGATCGGAGCGTCCCGATCGTCACCAGGGGATCAGGCAGCGGCCTGAGCGGCGGAAGCCTTCCCATTCCTGGCGGCCTCATAGTTTGCCTGAGCAAAATGGACCGCATCCTCGAGGTGGACACCAAAAACCTCTGCCTCCGGGCCGAGGCCGGGGCCATCACCGCCCAGATCGCCCAGGCCGCCGACGCGGCAGGACTCTTTTACCCTCCCGATCCGGGCTCCATGCGGATCTCCACCATCGGTGGCAATATCGCCGAGAACAGCGGCGGACTGCGTGGGCTGAAATACGGTGTGACCCGCGACTATGTGATGGGTCTCGAGGTCGTGCTCGCCTCGGGCGAGGTGATCTTCACTGGCAGCAAATGCGTCAAGGACGTCGCCGGCTACAGCCTCCGCGACCTTTTTATCGGCTCCGAAGGCACCCTCGGCATCGTCACCCAGGTCGTGCTAAAGCTTATCCCCAAGCCGCAAGCCAGGCGCACCCTCCTCGCCATCTACAACAAGATGGAAGATGCAGCCGAAACCGTCTCGGCCATCATCGCGGCCAAGATCATTCCGTGTACCCTGGAGTTCCTCGATGCCATGACCATCAACAGCGTCGAGGATTACGCCAAGGTCGGCCTGCCCCGCGATGCGGCGGCCATTCTGCTCATGGAGACCGATGGCCCCTCCGGAGCAGTCGAGGACGAGGCGGCTAAAATGGCCGACCTCGCCCGGCAACATCATGCCCGTGAGGTCAAGATCGCCCAGACCGCCGAGGAGTCATTCCAGCTCGCAGAGGCTCGCCGCGCCGCATTTTCCGCACTCGCCAGGGTGGCTCCAACGACTATCCTCGAGGATGCCACGGTGCCTCGTAGCGAACTCGCCCGCACAGTGAAATTTATCCAGGAAACCGCCGACCGGTACGGTCTCAAGGTCGGCACCTTCGGCCACATGGGCGACGGCAACCTGCACCCCACCTTCCTCACCAATGAGAAAAACGAGGAGGAGATGCACCGTGTCGAGAGCGCGATGAAGGACATTTTTGACTTTGCCGTGGGTCTCGGCGGCACCATCACGGGCGAGCATGGCGTGGGCGTGGCCAAAAAGCCTTTCCTCGCCAAGGCGCTCGGAGACCTCAACATCTCCGTCATGCGGCAGGTAAAGAAGTCTTTCGATCCCAAGGGCATCCTGAATCCAGGAAAGATCTTCGATCTCTAGGCCATGTCGGACTCGCTTCGCTCCCTCAATTACCTCGACCTGCAGCAGTGTATGCACTGTGGCATGTGTCTTCCCACCTGCCCGACCTACACCGAGACTCAGAATGAGCGCAATGGCCCCCGCGGTCGTATCTCGCTGATGCGCGCCATTGCGGACGGACGGCTCGATGTGACAAAGACTTTCGGGGAGGAGATGTACTTTTGCCTCGGCTGCCTCGCCTGCGAAACCGCCTGCCCCGCCGGAGTGCAGTATGGGCATCTTTTCGAGACAGCCCGGGCCGAGATCGAGCACTCAGCCGTTCTCGCCAACCCGAAACGCAACGCCATTCGTTCCACCCTTCTCAAAGGGCTTTTCACCCGGCCCCGTCTGCTTCGCTTTGTGGGTCGTCTTTTGTGGCTCTATCGGGCATCTGGCGCGCAAGCCATCTTTCGAGGACTCAAGCTTAACCGCCTCCTGCCCGAAAAACTCCGTGGACTGGAGGCACAGACCCCCGTCGCGCAGGCGAAGTTTTCCCACGAGCTGATCCCGCCAGTGATGGGCCAGGGCCGCAAAGTGGCCCTCCTCACTGGCTGTGTGCAGGATATCGTACTCGCGGACGTGAATCGCGACACCGCCGAGGTGCTGGCCGCCAACGGCTGCGAGGTTCACACCCCGCCTGTGCAACCCTGCTGCGGCTCCCTCCACGCGCATAATGGCGAACCCGATACTGCTCGCCTTCTCGCCCGGCGAATGCTCGACCTGATCAATCCCGCCGACTACGATGCAATCATAACCAACGCGGCGGGCTGCGGTTCACACCTCAAGACCTATGGCCGCCTGCTCGCGGACGACCCGGCCTACCGGGAACGCGCGGAGGCCTGGTCCGCCAAGCTCAAGGACGTCCACGAGTGGCTCGACCTCATCGGCCTGCGCAAACCGCAGTCGCCGGAGAATCCCTGCAAGGTGACCTACCATGAGGCATGCCACCTCTGCCACGGCCAGAAAATCACGAAACAGCCTCGCTCCGTCCTCAAAGCCATCCCAGGCCTGGAGTTGACCGAACTCGGCGAATCGACGTGGTGCTGCGGCAGCGCGGGCATCTACAACATTACCCAGCCCGAGATGTCTGCCAAGCTCCTGAAACGGAAGGTCGATCACATCGGGAAGACCGGAGCCGACGTCGTCGCCGCCGCCAATCCGGGTTGCCATCTGCAAATCGCCAACGGCCTCCGCGAGGCAGGCAGCGATGCCACGGTGGCCCATCCCATTTCCCTCCTCGCTCAAGCCTACAGGACGGAAAGGGATCGGTCTGCAGCACCCTGAGTGCGGCCCTATCGGGTGTTCAGGGACAGTCCCTATTGAGGGTCTTCGCCGGGAGGAATATGAATGGCATCGCTGCGCTCAACCACTTCCCACACCACCATGAAGACCGCCACGAAACCCACCAAGAAGTCCCAGGATGAGAGTTCCGCGCGCAATCGCCGTCGCCTTCAAAAATTGCTCAAGGAGCTCCTGAGCGGCGGGGCCAGTTTTTCCTCCCTCGGCCTCATACAGTCTCTCGATTCTCAAAAATATCCCCCGCTGCCCTATCGTCGAATCATCGAGTAGTGCGAACTTTCTGAAAAACGCATATTATGGGCAGTTCGTGGTTCTTTTTCTGCTGAACTACTAGCGAAGGGGTACGGGATGTGCTACAGGGCAGCGCATGTTTAGGGAAACCAAGGGTATTCTAGTCGCTGCCGCCATCGTGGCAGCGCTGATCGTCGGTGTTTTCGCCCGCATCGCGACGTGGGACCGCACCGATAGCATCCGGTTTTCTCGAGACTTCCAGAATGGCTATTTCTGGGGCAGCCAGGTGATGAAAGACGCCCGGCTCATTGGCCCGGGATCTGAGGACGCACCTCAAGGATTCGGGCGTTGGATTCGTTTTTTTGACTCTTACGTCGACATCTACGATCGCGTCTACAACGAGGCGGCTGATCGCGAGAACGACTACTGGCTGGACTACCCACCCCTCCGTCTCCTGATCATGTCGATCTGGACCAAGAGCATCCGCGAACAAAATCCGGGGCTGGAAAAACCCTCGTCGCCTGATGTCGCCCCGCTCCTGATCTTCAACGGCGTGATGGAATTGCTCTCCGCCGTGGCGATGTTTTACCTCGCCCGCCTGTGGATCATGCGCATCCGGGCGCAACGCCCCGACAAGCAGTGGAAAATCTCGACCGATGCATTCGCGTTCGGAGCCGGCCTCCTGGTGTGGTTCAATCCCGCCTGCCTGCTCAACTCCCATGGCTGGCCGCAATGGGACATCTGGATTGTCCCGTTCTTCATCTTCGCAGCTCTCTCGGCCTCGTGTTCCCGATGGATGCTTTGCGGATTGCTCCTCGGGACGGCTGCGTTTCTCAAGGGACAGATTTTGATCGTGAGCGCCTTCTTTCCGCTATGGGCATTTTTCTCCGAAGGACGCATGGCCGGCCTGCGCGTACTGGCAGGCTGGGTGGGCGCTTTCGTTGGAGTCGCCAGTCCATGGCTGCTCAAGGGCTTCGGCCCTTATATGTGGATCATCATCGACGCATTGCTCCTCGCTCCGATCATCTGGCTCACATGGAAAGGTCGGATCGCCCAGGCGACTTGGGCCTTGGTCGCCGCGATCGGCATGCTGGCCTGGGTCGGATGGAATTTCAAAGGCTCCTTTACGTGGCTGGAGATCGGCTTCCACTATGGGTCCAACCGCTACGCGGAAATGTTCAGCGGAGTGGTCTACAATGTTCCGGCCGCCCTCGCCCATCTCGGCTGGAACCTGAAAGACCCCATCTACACCTTTCATCTCTCGCCGGACTTCTCTCTCGCCCTGCCGAGCATCCGCATCATGCTGATGGTAGTCTATCTCGCCCTGCTGCTGATCGCCGCCTACTCCGTCTCCTTCCACGCTCGCCGGCACCGCTCGGAAGTACTCCTGGCCATGGCATGTCCATGGATACTGATGTTTGCCCTGCTGGGTCAGATGCACGAGCGTTACCTGCTCTGGGGAGCCTTGATGAGCGCTGCGGCAGCCATTCTGCGCCCTTCTCTTTTCCTGCTCTATCTCACCCTTTCTTTCGGCACCTGTGCGATGATCCTGACAGTCATGCTCAAGCAGGCTCATGAGGAAATCCTCCCGCCAAGTGTCGCTTTCCTCGACCACTACGCGTCACTCGCCAATATCGTTTTCTCGATCATCATGGCCGGTGCGTTTCTCTATGTGGCCTGGGCTCCGTTCCGCCATGCGACCTCGGAGCTCCTGAGGCGTGTGAAGGACTGGCGGAACCTCGAGGCCTGAAGGCTCAGGCAAGGGCCGTGCTGGGACGGTAAATCGCTCTCACGGCATTGCGTCCGCAGCTTTGCGGGGCTGCATAATCGCGTAGCCCGCTCACACGCCGCGGCTACTCCAACTGGAGCGGCGCAGCTACTTCTCTCCATGCCGGGACGGCGTTGCTCCCGGAAAAGCAAAAAGCGCCGGTCCTTGCGGACACGGCGCTTTTTGTTGGTTGGGGAGGGAAAGGGTTACTTCTTCTCCTTGAGGACTGCCTGGGCAGCCGCGAGACGAGCGATCGGCACGCGGAAGGGCGAGCAGCTGACGTAGTTGAGACCCAGGGCGTGGCAGAACTCCACGCTCTTTGGTTCACCGCCGTGCTCACCGCAGATGCCGAGCTTGATGTCCTTGCGGACCTTGCGGGCGCGGTCACGGGCGATCTTCATGAGTTCGCCGACGCCGTCCTGGTCGATCGTCGCGAAGGGATTCGCGGCGATGATCTCGTGCTCGGTGTAGGCCGGGATGAAGCTGCCGGAGTCGTCGCGGCTCATGCCCAGAGTGGTCTGGGTGAGGTCGTTCGTTCCGAAGCTGAAGAACTCGGCGTCCTCGGCGATCTTGTCGGCCACGAGGGCGGCGCGAGGAACCTCGATCATCGTACCGACGAGGTACTTGAACTTCACCTTCTTCTCCTTGATGACTTCCTTGGCGACGCGGTTGACGATCTCGATCTGGAGCTTGAGCTCCTTCGGGAAGCCAACGAGCGGGATCATCACCTCCGGACGGACGCGGATGCCTTCGCTCTGCACCTGGGCAGCGGCCTCGAAGATGGCGCGGGCCTGCATCTCGGAGATCTCAGGGTAGACGATGCCGAGACGGCAGCCACGATGACCGAGCATCGGGTTAAACTCATGCAGCTCGTGCACGCGCTTGGCGATCTCTTCCTGAGGGATGCCGAGCTTGTTCGACAGGGCGCTCTGCTGAGCGTGGTCGTGCGGCAGGAACTCGTGGAGCGGAGGATCGAGCAGGCGGATGGTGGCCGGGAGGCCGTCGAGCGAGCGGAAGATGCCGATGAAGTCCTCGCGCTGGAAGGGCAGGAGCTTCTCGAGCGCCTTGCGGCGGTCGTCCGTGTTGCGGGCGAGGATCATCTCGCGCATGGCGTCGATGCGGTCGCCTTCGAAGAACATGTGCTCGGTACGGCAGAGGCCGACGCCCTCGGCGCCAAAGCCCACGGCGTTTTCCACCTGCTCCGGCGTGTCCGCGTTGGTGCGGATGTCGAGGCGGCGAACCTTGTCGGCCCAGGTCATGAGAGCGGCGAAGTCCTGATAGGCCTTGCTCTTCTCGGGCTTGAGGGTCTTGCTGACGAGCACCTGCACGACTTCCGAGGGAGCGGTCTTCACCTCACCGGCGAAGACGTCACCGGCGGTGCCGTCGATGGAGATGTAGTCGCCTTCCTTGAGCGTCACGCCATTGGAGGTGACGGTGCGGGTGGCGTAGTCGATCTGGAGATCGCTGGCTCCGCAGACGCAGACCTTGCCCATCTGACGGGCAACGAGTGCGGCGTGCGAGCTGACACCGCCACGGGCGGTCAGGATGCCCTCGGCGGCGATCATGCCGCGAAGGTCTTCCGGCGAGGTCTCGACGCGGACGAGGAGAACCTTGTCACCCTTGTGGGCGCGCTCCACGGCGTCCTCGGCACGAAGCACGAGACGACCGCTGGCGGCGCCGGGGCCGGCGGGGAGACCGCTGGCGATCTTGGTAGCCTTCTTGGCGCTCTCCTTGTCGAAGATCGGGGCGAGCACGTGGCTGAGGGAATCCGCCGGGATGCGGGAAAGAGCCTCTTCCTTGGTGATGAGCTTCTCCTTCACCATGTCGACGGCGATCTTCACAGCGGCGAGGCCGGTGCGCTTGCCGTTACGGGTCTGAAGGATGTAGAGGCGGTTGTCCTCGATGGTGAACTCGAGATCCTGCATGTCGCGGAAGTGCGTCTCGAGCAGGTCGCGAACCTTGAGGAGCTGCTTGTAGGATTCGGGCATCTCCTTGCCGAGGCGGACGACCGGGTTCGGCGTACGCACGCCGGCCACGACGTCTTCACCCTGGGCGTTGATGAGGTACTCACCGTAGAACACCTTCTCGCCGGAGGCGGGGTCGCGGGTAAAGGCCACGCCGGTGGCGCTGGTCTCACCCATGTTGCCGAAGACCATGGTCTGCACGTTGACGGCCGTGCCCCACTCGTGCGGGATGCCGTACTTGCGGCGATAGACGATCGCGCGGTCGTTCTGCCAGGAGCCGAAGACGGCGCTGACTGCGCCCCAGAGCTGATCCTTGGGCTTCTGCGGGAAATCCTTGCCGGTACGCTCGCGGATGAGGGCCTTGAAACGGGAGACGAGCTCCTGGATGTCCTCGACGGTGAGCTGCATGTCGGGGAAGTTGTGATTACCGTAGCGCTCGTCCTTGAGGTGCTCGATCACGCTTTCGAAAGGCTCGTGCTCTTCACCGGCGCGCTTCTGGACGCCCATGACGACGTCGCCGTACATCTGGAGGAAGCGGCGGTAGCTGTCCCAGGCAAACTTCGGGTTGCCGGACTTGGAGGCAACGATCTCAACCGTCTTGTCGTTCATGCCGAGGTTGAGAATCGTGTCCATCATGCCGGGCATGGAGTCGCGGGCGCCCGAGCGGACAGAGAGGAGAAGCGGGTTTTCACCACCCTCGAAACCCTTGCCGACCGACTTCTCGATCTTGGCAATCGCCTCGTCGACCTGCTTGGCGAGCTGCGGCGGGTAGGTGCGCTTGTTGTCGTAGTAGTAGGAACAAACTTCCGTGGTGATCGTGAATCCGGGAGGAACCGGCAGACCGATACGGGTCATTTCTGCAAGGTTGGCACCCTTGCCGCCGAGAAGCGCACGCATCTTGCCGTCGCCGTCGGCCTGGCCGTCTCCGAAATAGTAGACGTATTTACCCTTGCGGGCGGTTGCGGGTTTGGAGGACTTGGATTTTTTCGACATATAAAGGGAGCGCGGAAAACCGCCCTATTTAACAAACCGGGCGGCAGTGTCAAAGACGAACCCTCGAAACAAGGCAATTCGCCTCGCGTGACCGGAACTCACCGGCCCACGCCAAATGAAGACAATTTTCTAAGGATCAGGCGTTTACAGCGAGAACCTCATTCAAGAGCCGCTCAAAGTCTGCCAATCCTGTGCTAGGGATGATCACCGTATTTCTGCGGCCATGGGCCTCTTCGGTAATACGAAGAAAGCGCCCACGTTCGTTCTCACGGAATTCTATGAAGAAATGTTTGCGCTCTACCTGAAGCTCGCGCGACTCGAGTATCGTATCCATTAAGTTACACGTTTGGGGATTCGTTAACTATGTTAGAAGATCTCTCGAGTCTCAACCCTATTTTTCCTTTAGCACCCCATGCAGGGGGGAAAATCTAGCGATATCAGACGATTTTGAAATCGATTTGTTGTTTGTAGGTATCCACTCGCGCAACGATCACCTCGACCGTGTCTCCGACCTGAAAGACCTTTTTGGTTTTTCTGCCAACTAGACGCCCCCGCGGGACATCGAGCATATAAAAATCTCCATCCAGCGAGGAAACATGGACGAGTCCGGAGATGAGAAAGTCGGGGAGTTCGACGAAAATTCCAAAGTTTCGCACCTCCATGATCCGAGCCTTGAAGGCTTCGCCGTTTCCCTTGGCGACCTGCATCTGAAAATACTCAAGTTTCTTGAGCTTGACGGATTCCTTTTCCGCCTCGGCCGCGACGCGCTCGGTGTTGGAAATATGCTCGGAGACGGAAGCCAGCACCGAGGAGTCCGGCCCTTTCTTGGTCAATCCCAGCACCCGCTCCAGGGAGCGATGTACCACAAGGTCGGCATAGCGCCGGATCGGGCTGGTGAAGTGAGCGTAATCGGCCTTGTTCAAACCATAGTGCCCGAGGGGATCAGGTGCATACCGCGCGCGCTTCAGGCTTTTCAGAAGCCCGAGCTTGATGGCGTACTCCTGCGGCCGCCCACGGACAAGCCGGAGGAGCTTCTGGAGTTCGTCTCGCTTCGAGAGGTCTCCGATACGGAAACCATTGGCCAGGGCGGTTTCGCGATATTCCAGCAACCGGTCCTCATCGGGCATCTCGTGGACACGGTAGACGGTGGCCTGCCGATGGCGCTTGAGCTCGCGAGCGACGAGTTCATTTGCGAGGAGCATCAACTCCTCGATGAGTTGGTGGGAGATATCATTCTCCACCTTCTCGAGACGCTCGGGACGGCCCTGGTCATCGAGCCAGACCTTGACCTCGGGAAAATCGAGATCGAGCGAGCCATGGGCAAAACGATTCTTGCGGAGAAGGGAAGACAGCTCCCAAGCTGTGTGAAGTTTGCGCGTGAGGTCGTCGTGCGCCGGCTTCTGGAGGTGGGCAAAAGCCTGCCGGTAGGTGAGACGCACCTTGCTACGAATGATCGTCCGGGCGAATCGCGCCGAGAGGATTTTCCCCCGCCGGTCGATCTCGGCGAAGACGGAAAAGGTCAGACGATCCTCATCGGGCCGGAGGCTGCAAATCCCATTGCTCAAGGCTTCGGGCAGCATGGGAATGACCCGATCTGCGAGATAAACACTATTTCCGCGGGAATATGCCTCCCGATCCAGCGCATTACGGGGTCGTACGTAATGCGAAACGTCCGCGATATGCACTCCGACGCGCCAGCCATTGGCCGTGCGCTCGACGTCGATGGCGTCGTCGAAGTCGCGGGCGTCGTCGGGATCGATCGTGAAAATGAACCGTCCGCGCAAGTCCTCGCGCCGCGCGGCCTCACGCTCGTCGATGATTGGCGAGATGGCCTCGGCCTCCTTTTGCACCTCCGGCGGGAATCCGGCAGGCAGGTGGTGCTTGCGGATGATTGAGAGCATGTCCACGCCGGGAGCGCCCGTACGGCCGAGCACCTCGACGATGTGCCCCTCGGGATTCACATGGCGCGACGGCCAGGAATCGAGCAGAGCCACGACCTTGTCTCCCTCCCTGGCCGCGATGGGCGGCTTCGGGGCGGGCACATAGAGATTATGCACGAACCGCGGATCGTCGGCGGCGACGTAGAAGAAGTTGCGCGACCTTTGGAGGGTGCCGACGATGGTGGCATTCCCCCGCTCCAGGATGCGAATGACGACGCCCTCGAGCCTGCCGGGTGTTTCGCCCCGCGCGGCACCTGGTCTCGGGCGATTCACCCGGGCGACCACCCGGTCGCCATGTAGGGCGACGAAGGTATTCTCTCCGCTTACGTAAAGATCAGGCTGGCCCGCCTTTTCATTCAGGACATGGGCGGCACCACTGGCGTGAAACTGGATCGTTCCAGTGAATAGATCGGCATCGCGCGGAATGACGTAGCGATCCTTGCGAATGCGGGCGACATCGCCATCGACCTCCATCTGACGCAGGAGATCGCGCAGCTTGGTCCGATTTTGGGGCGGAAGCCGCAGCACCTTGGAGATTTCCACCTTGTCCAAGGGGCGATCGGTAATGGCTTTGAGGATGGCCTCGCGGAGGTTCATCGCAGGCTGACGGGCCTTACTCGGGGTTTTGGGCCTTGGCATCGCCTGTGGAATCGCCGCTAAACGCCTTCAAGGCAAGAAAATGCTTGGATGGGGCACCCGCCGTCAGGATGCTCCAGACGTGAAGCACCCCTCCCACGGTCTGACTTTTCCGGAAATCCTGATCTCAGCCTGCGCGGTGGTCCTTGTACTTTTCATCGCGTCGGCCATGCTTTTTCCCAGGGTCACAAGCAGCGGGAGCGCGCCGAGAGCGGCAGCCAAGAATGATGTGGCCCAGCTCGCCACCGCCATCTCGGCCTTCCAGGCGGAATACGGCCACCTGCCTCCCGGAGCCAATGGGCCGATCAGGCGAGCTTTGGTCGATATATTGACGGGTCGAGACGTCGCTGCAAATCCCCGTAAAATCGTGTTTATCGAGATCAATCCCTGGAAACTCAAACGTGGAGGCACCAATGCGGCAGGGGATTTTCTCGACCCGTGGGGCAGCCCGTATTTTGTCGCCACGAGCGAGAGCGGAACCATCGGCCAGGCGGGCAGCGTGACCGGGCGCATCGCCTACGATCTGCCCAAATCCGTCGCTGTGTGGAACGTCCCGGCCACCACCCTCACCCGCGAGGCGCATCGGCAGGCGGTCACTTCCTGGGAATAACCTCGGGTTTCCGAGAGAAAAATGCTTGCCCGCGATGCCCGGTGGCCGCACTTTTGTTGCATGATTCGTTCCTCCCGCGGCTTTACGCTCATTGAGCTTCTGATCGTCATTGCCATCATCGGCATCCTGATGGCCCTTCTCTTTCCGGCTGTCGGCTCCGCCATCGACGCCGCCCGCCGCGCCCAGGCCAAGAACGACGTGACGCAGATCGCCACGGCGATCACCGCCTACGAGACCGAATACGGTCGGCTCCCCGGCACCAACTCCTCGGACAACGAGGCCACAGTCACCAAGACTCTCGTCGAGACCCTCACCGCGCAAAGCACCAACGACAATCCGCGCAAGATCACCTTCATCGAGGTCAACTCCTGGAAGAAGGGCAAAAGTGGCACAAACGCTTCCGGTGATTTCCTCGATCCCTGGGGCGGCAGCTACTATGTTGCTCTCGATTACAATTACGACAACAGCCTCACCGGGGTGGGAACAAACAACACCAACGTCCGGAAGAAGGTCGCTGTGTGGAACGACCCCTCCTCCCAGAAGGACAATCCGTCCGCTGGCCAGAAGACTCGTCGTTACGTCAACTCCTGGGAGTAAGTCTCGCTTTTCGCGGGTGTAGTTCAATGGTAGAACGGCAGCTTCCCAAGCTGCATACGGGGGTTCGATTCCCCTCACCCGCTCTCCTCTGTTTATCAGGCTCCGCGAGCCGACTGTAGCCCCCCTTTTTTTGCCTGTCCTTTCCGCCTTCAGGAGGCGAGCTTTCTCTTCGCGTGCACAAGTCAGTGCTCCCCAAGTGATCGGAGAACGGCCCTCAAACCAGCAGTCTCATCGCTGTCCCCTCGCCGGATCATCCATCCGAAAACACCACATCTCCCATATTATCGACTTTTTGAAGCGGAGACAAAATCAGGATGGCGGGACATGGGTAAGCACCATTAGCAGCATCTCCGCGATATCCCGCTCCGAGAACACCTCTGCAAAAAAGTTCGCCTGTCCATCGACAAACGTTACGTAGAGCCATTGTTTCTCGACGGTTTTCGAAGGATTCCTTAGCGGATCAACCTTCTCGAGGCTTTTCTTGTAAGCGACCCACACCGTTCGATTGTCAATCTCCTGACGGATGATCCAATCGTAACGCTGAGGTTTCTCCGGATTAGCATACCATCCCGCCATGCTTCCGATATCGATTCCGATGACAAATTCCTCGTCATTCTGCCGGCAAATCCGTCCACAGTAGGAATCGCCGTTAAAATGTGAAATCGTGTAACCCGGCAGGAGCCGAATGGAACTCAAGTTACGATCCGCCCAAGCGTTTCGATAGGCAGAGAAATTCATGGCGGTCGAAACCCCGATTACTGCCAGGACGAGCGCGAAGACCGGTAAATAGATCCTCGAGCGGACCCGGACTGCCGCAACAACCACCCATGCGAGTAAAGCGGCAAGCGCAATCGCAATAACCAAGGCAGCCCAGAATCCCGCCACTCCGTATTTTTCAAAAAACTCCGCGAGGAGAATCAAATAAGGGCGCCGGTCCATGGAGAATACTGCTTTCCTCAGGCTGACTCAAATAACCTCCCTGGCACTGCAATCAAAGCTTAATCCCAGGCCGTCAGACCAAGACATTCCAGCCAGACGCGCACGCACCTGCGGCGACTGTGCCACCGGGAACTCGGGCTCAGCCCGAGCCGCCAGCTGGCGCGGCTGCGAATTAAGCGCGCCTCTGCGCTTCTTCAGCAGACATCCGATTCCGTCGAAGCGATCGCGAGTGCTGTCGGCTATTCGGACGCGTTTGCGTTCTCGACAGCATTTCGGCGGATTACCGGTTACTCGCCTCGCAGGTTCCGCCAGGGCGTCTCTTAGCATTCGCGACCCGTAGGATGTTGAGCACTTTGTGCCGCACTTAAAATCTCGCGTCGAGTCGGCAAAACAGCTATCTCCCAAAAGCATCTCGCCGTGAACAACCAGCCAGACCCCAATCAGGAATTACTCCAGAGGCTATCGCGTCAGACCACGATTTGCATGTGGATGTCGGGCGGTTCGCTGACAATCCTCGCACTGCTGCTCTTTTTCCCGGGGCTGGCAGCCGGGATCTCCGAACGGTCCGTTGAGATTCAAAAATGGATGGAACCTTGGATCGGTGGCGTGCTGGGAGTAACAATCGCCCTGGGCATAGTTATTCTTTCGGCAGCATATGTCGTAAACCGGATCTCGCCTGCCGCCCCGCCCGAGGTCAAGGACGTCAGCGCCCGGAGAAGCTGAGACCACACACAGCAGCGGTCTGGAGATCGAGTCGGGGGACGGCCGCCTCTCGGGTGTAGATTTACGTATCAATAAGCAGATTCCGAACGTTCGCGGCTCGCTCTGAAGTTTTTCTCCAGCGGCGGGGTTTCGAAGCCTTTTCTTTGCTCCGGACTTTGCCTTGAAATCTCAAGATTTCTCACGAAGTCCAACGTCACCAACCCAAGGATATCACGTTCGTTTTTGCCGTCATCATTCGTTCCTCCCGTCGCGCGAGTACAAAAATGCGCGCCCACCTCGTTCAGTTTTCGTTGACTCCTGAAAACATTTGTATACATATGTTTTCATTCGCAATGAAAAGAACACACTTACCAAGATGAAAAGCATTCCGATGAGCGTAAGGCTGTCGGAAGAGGAGGCGGCCTTTTTGGCGAGACTGGATATCGCGGGGGCGACGACGCCGAGCGACAAGCTGCGGGCGATCATCTCCGAGACACGAAAGCGGATGGACGGCGTGGAGGATTTTTCCGATTGCGCCGAACTCTTCCGGGACATGCTAAGCCCGACGGCGAGGCGCATCCGGGAGGCCAACAAGGCAACAAACATGCGGTCGGAGCTGTTTGACCGCTTCCTCGAGTGGCTGCCGGAGGTGGCGGCCTACTTCATCACGACGCTCCCCGAGGAGAACGTGGGAAAAGATGCCTTGCGCAAGTTGGAATCCGGGCTGGCGGACCGGATCACGGCCTTCCTGGAAGGCTTTTTACGGATGGGAGTCACCAGCCAGGCTCCCTGCTATGACGAGGCGCTCGTAACGAAGCGGCTCAAAATGATTTTGGAACTGGCGGAGATCGCCAAGAAACAACAACCCAACCCCTGAAAACCATGAAAGAAACCCTCGCTGCCCGAGTCGGGCGAATCATTAGCGGCGGAGCGCACAAGATCGTCGAGGCGATCGAGAACGCGGCTCCGGAAACCGTGCTCGAGCAGGCCCTGCGCGAGATCGACGGTGCTGTCGATGAGGTGCGGGCCGAACTCGGCACCGTGGCTGCGCGCAAGCATCTGGCCAGCGAGCGCCTCATGGAGGAAAACCGCAAGCACGAGGATCTCGCCGAGAAAATCGAGCTGGCGCTAAAGGAGAACCGAGAGGATCTGGCCGAGGCCGCCGTGGCCCGGCAGATCGACATCGAGGCGCAGATTCCGCTGCTGGAAAACACCATCGCCGATGCCGAGGACAAGACCCGCGAGCTGGAAGGCATGATCGCCGCCCTGCAGGCGCGCAAGCGCGAGATGGCGGAGGATTTGCGTCAATACCGCGTCGCCGCCGAGGCAAAGGCCCAGGCGAGCACGCCGACGCTGGAATCCGGCGGAAGCTGGGAGCGCCGGGCTGAGCAGGCGCAGGCGGCCTTTGACCGCATCATTGAAAAACAGACCGGACTCCCGCCCAAGGGCAACCTCGGCAACGAGGCGAAGCTCGCGGAGTTGGAAGACCTGGCACGAAAGAACCGCATTCAAGAAAGACTTATCGCCGCAAAAGCGAAACTATCCCCGTCATGATCCATTTCCTCCTGGCCTCCGAAAATACGCCCTTCACCATCGCGCTCGTTCTCATGGTCGCCATCGGTGCGCTGGAGTTGGTTTTTTCCATCTTCGGCCCCGGGCTTTCCCACCTGATCGAGACCGGCCTGCCGGATCTCAATCACGAGTTGGGAGACATGGCTCCGCATGACGCGCATGCGCTGGATGATGTGCCGTCGCCGCTTTCGAAGCTGCTCGGATGGCTCAGGATCGGACAGGTGCCTCTGCTCATTCTCTTCGTCGTCTTCCTCACGGCGTTTGGGGTGATCGGGTTGGCGCTCCAGTTCACGCTGGCGAGCCTGACGAAGTTCCTCTTGCCCGCTCCCGTGGCGGGAATCGTCGCCTTTCTCGGTGCGATCCCCTGCGTGCGGACGGGCGGCGGTCTTCTCGCGAAGATCCTGCCGCGTGATGAAACGACGGCGGTCTCGGAGGATAGCTTCGTGGGCCGTATCGCCGTCATCACCAACGGCACAGCACGCCGGGGAAGCCCGGCGGAAGCACGCCTCCAGGATCAGCACAGGCAAAGCCACTACATTTTCGTGGAGCCCGATGTGGAGGGGGAGGAATTCCCATCGGGCTCCACCGTCCTCATCGTCGAAAAGCACGCCAACATTTACCGGGCCATTCACAATCCCAACTCGGCCCTCGTTGATTAACCAACCAGCCAACACTCCAATACCACCCACCCCAAGTTCATGAACGAGTTCAGCAACATCATTTTCATCCTTGTCGTCGCCGGCATCGTGCTGGTGGCGCTCTTTACCATCGGCCTCATCGTGGCCCGGCTATACCATCGCGCCTCGAAGGAGACGTCCTTCGTTCGCACGGGCTTCGGCGGCCAGCGCGTCATCATGAGCGGCGGCGCGATCGTGGTGCCCGTGCTGCATGAGACGATTCCCGTCAACATGAACACGCTGCGCCTCGAGGTGCGTCGCGCCAATGAGCAGGCGCTCATCACCAAGGACCGCATGCGCGTTGACGTGCAGGCCGAGTTTTACGTCCGCGTGAAGCCCACCGCCGAAGCCGTGGCTGATGCCGCACAGACGCTGGGCCGCCGCACGACGAATCCCCAACTACTCAAGGAGCTCGTCGAGGGCAAATTCGTCGACGCCCTGCGCGCCGTGGCCGCCGCGATGAACATGGAGGAGTTGCACGAGCAGCGCGTGGATTTCGTCCAGCGGGTGCAGCAGGCCGTATCGGAGGATTTGCGCAAGAACGGTCTGGAGCTCGAGTCGGTGTCCCTCACCTCGCTCGACCAGACGAGCCAGCAGTTCTTTAACCCGCAGAATGCCTTTGACGCCCAGGGTCTGACCAAGCTCACGCAGGAGATCGAGGCGCGTCGCAAGCAGCGCAACGACATCGAGCAGGAGACCGCCGTGCAGATCCAGATGAAGAACCTGGAGGCCGAGCGCCAGAGCCTCGAGATCACGCGAGAGGCGGAGTACGCTCGCCTGGAGCAGGCCCGCGAGGTCGAGATCCGCCGCGCAGCCCAATCTGCGGAAATCGCCGCCGAGCGTGCCGCCAAGGAACGCGAGGCCAAGGAGGCCGAGATCACCGCGAAACAGGCCGTCGACCAGGCGCAGATCCTCGCCGAGCGAGCCATCTCCGAGGAGCGCATCCGCACCGAGCAGACACTCAAGCAGCGCGACATCGAGAAGATCAAAGCCGTCGAAACCGCAGAGGTGGAGAAGACCAAGGCGGTCGAGCTCTCCGAGCAGGATCGCGCCATCGCGGTCGCGGCCAAGTCCAAGCAGCAGTCGGAAGCCGAAACCATCGCCTCTCACGCCCGGGCTCTTTCAGTCAAGGCGGCGGAGGAAGTCATCACCGTGAAGGAGCGCGAGATCGCCGAGCGCCAAAAGCAGATCGAACTCGTCGAAGCCGCAAAGCAAGCCGAGCGTGAAGCCATCGGCGTGACGGTCGCCGCCGAGGCGGAGAAGCAAGCTGCGCAGGATCGCGCCGAGGCCGCCCGCATCGCTGCGCAAGGCGAGGCGGAAGCCGAGAAGCTCCGTGCCGAGGCCGCGGAGAAGCGTTACTCGGTGGACGCCGCCGGTACGCGTGCCCTGCACGAGGCTGAGAACGTTCTCTCCGCCGAGGTGATCGCAATGAAAATCCAGCAGGCCATCCTGGCCAACCTCCCGCAGATCATCCGCGAGAGCGTGAAGCCGATGGAACGCATCGACGGCATCAAGATCGTGCAGGTGGGCGGCTTGAATGGCGAAGGTGCTCCGGCCAATGGCGCGACGGTTTCCGCCGATGGCGGCAATCTCGCCGACCAGGTGGTATCGAGCGCCCTGCGCTACCGCACCCAGGCTCCGCTCGTCGACACGCTGCTCAAGGAAGTCGGCATCGATGGCGCGAGCGTGAACGGACTGACGCAGGCGGTGAAATCCGCCTTCCGCCCCGTCGAGCACGGCAACGGCGAGGCGCCGCAGCAGACCGGCAACAATTAAGTATTGCCATGAATCCTCTCATGTGGGAGCACTCGCATTAGGCATCCGCCTTTGCAAGTCCCACACGGGAGATAGCTTAGGACGTTAACTATTTAGGCAGCAGAGAAGCGTGGCGCGAGGAGACTCGTCGCCACGCTTTTCATTTCCTGCCGTTCACCGTTTGACCTCAATCCGCCGCGCCCGGCGAGGTTCCAGTGAGACTCTCCATTGGATTCCGCGAGCCGCCTTGTCACCCGTTTCATCACAGCTCGCGTTTCCCGGGCCAATCGTCCCGCCTCGCTGGCAAGCCTGGGTATCCGGACAATACGAAAATGACCTTACGTCCATTTACGTAAACGCCGCCCACGACGGCTGCAAAATCTGGCCGACTGCAAAAAGCTATTTCAGGCGGGTAAACCGTACTGTGTGCAATTCGATCACCCCATTTTTGTCCGCCGGTGGGAGCGAGAAGGGAGCGCAGTATTGCTCTACGCTTTTTTCATCCTGATTCACCGAGCCGCGAAACACCCCGCGAATGATAAAGCGGTCCGTCTTAACGAGGCTTACCGGCGCCGAGGTGCTGAACTTTCCGTTCAGCTCATTCTTCCGGAAGTTCGAGTCATAGGTCACTGGAAGATCTGCGACCTTTGCAACCGGCTTGGCCGTCTTGTCGTCGTATGTCCAGAGCTCGGAGTTTTGCGTGGTCTGCCATCCCATGCTTCGCCAGGAGGGCAGTTTCCAAATCACGTCTCCGCGCACTATGGCGCGGATGGTGTTGGCTGCGACCACCTCGGCCTGTTTTTGCGCGACGAAATCACGGTCTTCCTGGCTGCACTCGACGAGCTTGAGACGAAATGCCTGACCATCCGCGCGGCGGATCGTCACCGTGTCCTCCGTGGCACTCATATACTCCGCCTCAATTGGCTGACCGCCCTGCCCGGTCCATGTCCTGGCAGAGCACGGTGAAATGGTCATCAAGCAGGCAGTCATCATCAACGACGCCACGAGCCCGAGGGAGAACCCGTTTTTCATAATGTTCGAACGATGCTTCATTTTCCCGTCGGAAAGACAAGAATCATTGGTAAATCAACCTTATTGTATCGGTGCGAATCCAATCTCCGTAACAAGCCCAAGCTCAGGATTCCAGACGATAGCCATAGCCATGAACCGTGAGAAGATGGCGCGGAGTCGATGGTTCGTCTTCGATCTTCTGGCGGATCTTGACGATGACCTGGTCAAGGGAACGCGTGGTACCATAGTATTCGATGCCCCAGACTTCATTGAGAAGAGTGTCCCGAGACACGGCATGGCCGCGCTCCCGATCGAGCAAAATGAGGACGGCTAATTCGCGCGGCGTAAGCTCGAAGGGCTTTCCATCGTGACGACCACGCAAGGCCGGACAATCAATCTCGACCTTGCCAAAACGAATCATATTGGGACGAGATATCTGGGCCGAGTCCTGACAAGCGCGACGCAGTAGCGCATGAACACGGGCGATGAGCTCGCGAAGGCTGAAAGGCTTGGTTACATAATCATCCGCGCCTAGCTCCAGGCCCACCACCTTGTCGGTCTCCTGCCCCTTGGCCGTGAGCATGAGGATGGGCACCCTGTTTTTCGCCGCACGCAGTTCTCGGCAAACGTCAAAACCGCTTTTGCGCGGCATCATGATATCGAGGAGAACGAGATCGGGTTGAGCGTTTCGGATTTGCGACAGTGCCTCAACACCGTCGCGGCACTCGATGACAGAGTATCCTTCTGTCGAAAGGGCTTCGACGAGCCCCATACGGATATGGGGATCATCTTCAGCGATGAGAATCTTGCGGCTCATGAGTGATCGAATGGTTTGCGAGGCAGGCGAACGGTGAAGACACACCCTCCACCCTCGCGGGGCAGGACACGCAGATCTCCTCCATGGTCACAAATGATGCGCCGGGCCAGGGTCAGCCCGAGGCCGGAACCCTGGATGCCGCTGGTGAGCGAATCGTCCACTCGATGGAACGCCTCGAAAATTTTCTCCTCCTCGGCCCGTGGGATACCGGGACCGCGGTCTTTCACCTCGGCAATGAAGTCCCGGGGTTCCAAGCGCGTGGCGAGAGTGATTTCCCGACCATCGGCCGCATACTTTTCTGCATTGGAGAAGAGATTCACCAGCACCTGGGTGATGGCATCGGCATCGCAGACGACAGGATACGGACCGGTCGCTGCATCCCAGGTCACGGAGAATCCAGCCTCTCGCAGACGAGTGCTTTCCACCTCCCAAAGCCGCGCAATAATCTCGTGCAGGTCGACCGCATGCATAGCGTAGACCTTGCGCTTGCGCTCCATGCGGGCAAAGTCGAGGACATTGTTGACCAGCCGGGTCAGCCGTTCGCTCTCGGTCGCGATGATGCGAAGGTAACGGCTTTGCTTCTCAGGCTCAGTGACCTTGCCCTCAACCAGAAGCTCGGCAAACATCCGGATGGATGTCAGGGGCGTCTTGAGCTCATGCGAGACATTGGAAACAAAGTCGGTCTTTTTCTGGGCGATCGCCAACTGACGTCGGATGTCGACAGAAACAAAATAGGCTCCGGCCAGGATCGCCCCAAGGGCGAGCATGATAAGGAGTACGAGCGTAATGGAGACCAGCCGGGCAGACTTTGTCAGCGCCCCGGGATTAGCCAGATACAAAGCGACCTCCCAATGTGGCAGCACCTCGCCGATTTCCGTGGCGACAAAGGGATGTTTCCACTCGGCGGAGAAATCTCCGGGCAGTCGTAAAACAGGGCGGCTGCGGTCATTGAGAACGGCGAGATGCTCACCCGACGGGTCAAGGTGATCGAAAGCTGGTGCGATCATTTCCTGCAACTGCCGGGCCGTAAGCATCACCCCAAACACCCATTCGGACCGGGCCTCAGGCTTGGTCCAAAAGAGCACCTGTAATTCGTCCTGCACGAAGCGGGCCATGATGCCCTGCGGAGCTCCTGCGATGGCGGTCTGAAAGTTGGAAAGCTCGGGAGCGATCCTGGAGGATGCCGCTGCGTCGGAAGATTCATACCCTTTCTGGGGCGAGATGTTGCGCGTCGCGGCCTGCTGCGTGGGGGTCTCTTTTGGCTTCGAGCTTCTGCTGGCGACCCAGTCCACGGAAGAAAGCAGGGACTTGGACTGGGCGTTTTTCGCCGCGGGAGCAGCGCTCTGCGGAAGCTGATAAATTTCGGCCGGAGCAGCGTTGCTCAGAAAGGAGCTATTCCCAGCCAGGAACGCCGCCATGCCCGCCTCCTGCCGCGCCTGGCTGATTGAGGGATAGGCCAGCGCTCCGCCGGGCGAAATCGCGAAGGGGATCCCGCCGAACCACCCTCCCTCTCCCAGCCGCGAACCAAAGTTTTCCGCAACAGCCTCCGCCCCATGCGCAGCGACCAGTTGGCGAACCTGCTCGACAAAGGCGCCCTGCTGCTGCTCGACCGCCTGTCGCAAATCCGCAGCGATGGCATCGGTCTGGGCCTGGTGAAGATCGGCAGCCTGACGCTCGATCAGGACGTTTTGCTCACCGGCCGCACGCAAGGCGAGCCAGCCCAGCACGAGGCTCGGCAGGAAGATGGCGACGAGAAAAATGAGGGCGGAGCGAAACACCGACGTACAGTTTCAACAGCCAATAAAAGTCTCAAGAGCCGGGAGCAAGGAAAAGGCGGGCATGAGTGGAAGCGGGCCCCGAATTCCGAGAGCCCGCTCCATCGAGGGAATTTCTCCCGCCTTAGCGTTTCTGATTCTTGTCCTGGTAGTTCTGATACTGGATTTCCTTGCGGCTGCTGCGGCTCAGCCAGCCGGAGGAAAGGAGTTCCTTTGCCTTGGTGCGCAGCACGGAATCCTCACTCTGGATCACGGAATTCTGCACAGTCGAGGGCAGCGCCGCATTCGCATTGGCTTGGCTGATCAGCAGGTCGGCGGCATCCTTGGCCCGCCCCTCGTCGGCCAGTTTGACCGCCGCCGCCTTGGTCAGGCGATTTTGCGTGACTGCGACCTCTGTGGCGACCTTGACCTGTATCGAGGCTTCGACCACCTTTGCATCCGGACTGCGCGTGACGGAGGCGACCTGGGTGTCGGACAAGGCCCGTCCCGATGCCACGTCTTCGTAAGTCAGCAAGACCCTGGCGAGGGGCAGTTCCGCTTCACCCTTCGGCGCTTCGCAGACCACGAGAAACCGGCGCGTCTGCGATCCATAGAGATCCGACAGCGGAATGGTCACGCTCTGGCCCTCGAACTTGACCGCGTCCTCTCCCAGGATTCCCTTGGGCTTCACGCCGTCGGGCAGTGTGATGGTGATACGGGCATTGCGGGCTACGACGCTTTTGACCGTGCCGAGTTCCTCCGAGAAAATCCCAGGGAGCTTCTCGACGTTCTGCACGTAGTAGTAGTTGGCATGGCTGGCTTCAGCGAGAGCCGTCATGAGGTCTTCATTGTAGTCTTCTCCGAGACCGACGGTGGAAACACCCATGCCTTCGTCGCGCAGTTCTTTTCCCAACCGGGCCAGCGCCGAGGGGCTGGATGGCCCGACGTTGGCCATGCCGTCGGAAAGCAGGATCACGCGGTTGACCTTTTCCTTGTCGAGATACTTCCGGATCTGTGCCGCGCCCGTTTCGACACCCGCATAGAGCGCCGTACTCCCACCGTCGCTGATGCCTTGGATTCGCGCCTTCAGGGTGTCCTTGTCCGTCGCTTTCTGCGCGGCGATGAGCACCTCCGCAGCGTCATCGTAAACGACCAGCGAAAAGTAGTCATCGGGCCCGAGCTGGTCGAGTGCGACCGCCGCGGCCTGCCGGGCTTTCTCCAGCTTCGGCCCAGCCATGGACCCGGATCGATCCAGGACGACGGCGAGGTTGATGGGAGCGGTGCGTTTTACGTTTGCTTCCCTGGCCTGAACGGCGATCTCGACGATGGCGTCGCGATTTCCATCCGAGGGAATGACTTTTTTCTCAGGGGTGACCGTCAAGGTTACGGCGGAAGGCGCCTGGGCGGCCGCTGAGAACACAAGCGCCGAGGCCATCATAGTGGATAGGAGCGTTTTCACCCCGCAACTCTGCCCGCTTCCAGCCGTCGAGATGTCATGACCGAGTAAGGAAGATGTAAAAGATTTGTAAAAGTGGCTCTTTCCCGGATCCGCGGCATGTTACTTTGCTTCTTGAGCGTAGGGCGGAATGCTGTTTGATGAAGAAACGCACTCGTTTCCGTCGTGAAACCCCTCCCCGATCATTCGATTTACGTCACTTCTGCGTACGAAATTCTCCTGCGCTCGTCCCCGGTCGGCGAAAGCCCGGAAAGCGGCGCATAGCAAACCACCCACTCCTCCATGAAATACTGCAAACTTTTCCGCGTCAAACCGGGCAGCGATGTCCGGCTCAAAAAGATCGACCCCAACTTCACCGCTGAGCACGCGGGCAAGAAATCCGCCGTCAAGATGGTTGAAAAGCTGAACAAGGAATTGCGCGATCTGCAATACCTCCTCTATGCGGAGGGCAAGCATTCCCTGCTCATCTGCCTGCAAGCGCTCGACGCGGCGGGCAAGGACGGCACGATCAATCACGTGCTCGGCTCGATGAATCCCCAGGGCGCGCGCGTGCATGGATTCAAGGCCCCCTCGAAAGAAGAGCTCGCCCACGACTTTCTCTGGCGCATTGCAAAGCAGACCCCCGGCAAGGGCGAGGTGGTGGTCTTCAACCGATCCCACTATGAGGACGTGCTCGTGGTGCGCGTGCATAACCTGGTCCCTAAGCCCGTCTGGAAACAGCGCTACGACATCATCAACAACTTCGAGCGCAATCTCGTCGAGAGCGGTACCCATATCCTGAAGTTTTTCCTCCACATCAGCTCAGAGGAGCAGTTGCTGCGCTTTCGCCAGCGGCTGCAGGACCCGGCGCGTCATTGGAAGATCAGCGAGAGCGACTATTCCGAGCGCGAGCACTGGGACGACTACACCAAGGCCTATGAGGAGGCGCTGCGCAAGACGAGCACCGACTACGCTCCATGGTACGTCATCCCGGCCAACAACAAATGGTTCCGTAATCTTGCTGTGGCAAAGATCGTCACCGAGAAGCTCAAGTCGCTGAACATGAAATTTCCTGCTCCGAGCGTGGATATCAACGAGGTGACGGAGAAGTTTCACCAGGCGCAACAGAAGGAAGAGGAGCGCATCGGCAAGGCGGCGTGGGAGAAACTGAGCGCGCGCAAGGACAGCAAGGAGGAGATCAAGCAGGCGGATATCGTCGAGGAGGCGCTGCATCCTTCAGAGACGAGCCCGGCCTAAACAAAGATTCGTGCGAGTCGTTCTCCTCACGGTACCCGCCATCCTCATACTCGCGGGCGTCATCGCGCGCGGCATCATACAGGATCGTCACCCGTTCTTTCTCTTCGTCGCCGCCGTGGCGGGCTCGGGATGCAGTTACTGCATTGCCCGCTCCCTGGCTACGGGAGCCACGCCGGGCAACTACAAGATCGCACCCTGCGACCGTCTGCCCGAGCCATTTGGCTACTGGTTCAACGTCGCAGGGTGGACGCTATGTTATTTTCTGATGCTCTGGCTGGCGTGGAACATCCCGCCCTTGCGGAGCAGCTAGGAAGCGCTGATCGCTCCGGAGTTGCAGGTGGTCTCACAGCTGCCGCAGTCGATACAGAGATTGGCATCGATCACGGCGGTGAGGCCTTTGATTTTGATCGCGTCGTTGGGGCAGGCTTCAACACAAGCGCCGCAGGTTTCACATTTTTGAGGGTCGATTTGGTAGGCCATGGATTTTTAGGGTATATCGGTTGGGATGAAGGTTATCAGCGACCGCCGAGGACGGCCGCGCCGATCGCCATCGGCGGCGGCGCCCAGGTCCACACGGCGCTGGGGCTGGAGTGCCCGCCATTCAGGCGCAGCGCCTCGCTGATCTCGGCTCCGGTCCGGGCATACCCGCCAGCGCTTTCCTTCAGGACTTCCATATTGAAGTTGAGATCCGTCGTTCCGGAACTGCTGGAACCGCAGATGCACAGCACCCGCAGGGGCGGCTCGGTGGGGTCCGTGATCCAGAGCATCTGAGAGTCTGCGCCGGCCGCGAGGTGGGACTGGGCAAAATTTGGCGCATCGACGCGCCAGGGCAGGTTATCCTCCTTGGGAAGAGCGCTTATATATTTCGCGAGCGGGCCGCTTTTTCCGCCCAGCGAAATTTTGGTAATTTCGCCGAACTTCCAGATTCCATCAGGGGTTTGTTGAGATTGAGCAAGGTAGAACGCCATGGTTCGGGAGCTTTCTTATTTATGAGGTGCGTGGTTTCTGCTAGGTGTCCGGGGATGAAAATGCTGGCTCGCCTGCGCTATCTTTTTGAGGAGGGCTTTGAGGTCGGAAATCTTTCCGCCTACGACAGAACGCAGGAAGATGAAGGGAAAGGGCGTGCGAGCCTGACCTTTGTCAACGTCGATATCGACGGTACCCGCCGCCTCGTGACCGAGGAATTTCTCGTGACCGAGGAGGAGGCCCGCCTGTGCTCGCAGCTTTTCCTCGATCAGCAGTCGAACTAGAAAAGCCTCTCTCATCGGCGCAGCGCGGGGGCCGCAGCCTGCCCGCTGTCGGAAGTCGCGAGAAAGGAAAGAGCCTCGTCGATCGTCAGCGACCGCCCCAGCAGGGAGGCGGCGGCGCATAGCGTGGGATAAACACGTGCGGCCTCCGTATCATCCAGGCCGAGAACGCGCGCGACGGCGCGTGGTCCCGTTTGCGGGCCGATCAGGAAAATCTCGGCGCATCCTGTCTCTCCTGCGGAGTAGGCCTGATAGCTAAGCGTCTCGCGCTGAAGCCCGAGAATGTGCAGCCCGCTCTCGTGGACATGGATTTCGCGTCCACTGACGGGTTTTGTCGGTGGAACGTAGCGCCGGGCAAAAGTCTCCAGCATGCGGCAAAGGGGGACGAGTTCATACCGTCGAATACCTGCTTCCACATCCAGCGCGGCATGAAGGCCCATGACAACCTCCTCAAACGCGGCATTGCCGGCACGTTCGCCCACGCCATTGATAGTCGTGCTCAGGCACTTGGCTCCGGCCTGCCACGCGGCGATGGTGTTGGCCGTGGCCATGCCCAGGTCATTATGAGCGTGTATCTCGATCGGCTTGCCCCGTAGGGCGCCCGCAGCCAGCCGCACCATGCGGGCGGTGCGATCCGGGGTAAGAATGCCCACCGTATCCGCCAGCCGGAGGCGCAGCACGGGAAGCTCCGCCACCGCGTGACAAAACTCCGACAAAAACACCGGATCAGCCCGGGATGCGTCCTGTCCGCCGATGGCGACATAGGAAAAATGCGATGCCGCCTCCTCGCTGAGCTCGGTGAGCGTACGCAAGACCCAGGCGCGGGATTTCCCCCAGATACGCAAGTGGCAATCAGAGAGCGGGAAGGAAAGGTTGACGCCATCGACCGCACACAGCCGGGCGGCGGCGATGTCCTCGCGACGCGCCCGGCACCATGCCAGCAGCCAGGCGTCAGGCACGGCATCACGCACATGGTTGATCCGGGAAACCGCCTCATCGCCGGAGGCGGGAATACCCACCTCAAGCTCGCGCACTCCGGTTTCCCAGAGCTTGCGCGCGATCTGACACCGCTCCGCCGAGCTGAGAGTGAGCCCGGCGGATTGCTCGCCGTCGCGCAGCGTCGTATCGACGAACCAGGCGCGCGCGCCAGCGATCTCCTCACTGAGAGTCAGATCGCGCATGATGAGATTACGAGGCGAGATAGTCGGTGGCGACGCTGCCCTCCTCAAAGGCGTCGAGAATGGCGTCGATCGCCTCCTCGGTGATGCCCGTGTAGGTATTTCCCGAGGGGTAGTCAATAATCACGGGACCCTTCGTGCACATGTTCAGGCAGCCGGTCACGCAGACCTCGACGCCGTCCATCATGCGATCCTGGATCTCGTTCTGGAGATAGCTCAGGAGCGACATGGAGTCCTTCTTGAAGCAGACGCCCTGGCGTTCTCCATTCGCCCGGAAGCTGCCGCAGACCAGCAGGTGATGATTGGGTGTATTCATTGGTAAAATTTGCGATTAGGAACAGCCGTTGCCTCCGCCCGAGCAGCCATTGCCGCAGCTCGTGAAGCGGCGCTGGAGCGAGGCGGGGATTTCCTCGTCATGGAAAAGTGCCTCCAGCCCCTCCTCGACCAGGCCTTCCATTTCCACGATCACGAGGCCGAAGCCCTCGATGATCTGCTTGGGTCGTGGCCCGCAGGCGCTGACCAGGAGAGCGCGGCAATCGCGCAAGGTATTGGCAAGTTCCTTCCACCGGTCGTCTCCCCCACCCGTTCCGGGCAGAGCGCGCACGTCGACGATCTCGTATTCATCCGTCTCCGGCTCGTGCGAGTAGACGATCACATTGTTCGCCTCGCCCAGGTGGAGATTGACCAGCATTCCCTCCTGGGTCGCGACGGCGATATAGGGCCGCGTTTTGTCGATGGGTGTATTCATCTCGGTGAAGCTTTCCAGGGTTCCGGCAAACTCGACGGACTGATCCTCGCCGAGCAGCCCGACCGCGTCGGCGCGGCAGCGGGCGCAGTGGCTCATCTGCGAGACATGCTCGCAGCACTGGAGGCGCACACGCGCCATCATGATGCCATCGGGTTCGTAGAGATTCTCGTACGGCGTGTCCTGCACGGGACAGAGCGGGATGCAATTCATCACCGTGGCGCCGAGTCCCTTCACGACCTTCGCGATCTCCGGGATGTGGCGGTCATTCACGCCGGGAACGACGATGGAGTTCACCTTGACGAGTATTCCCGCGGCGGCGAGGCGCTTCACCGCATCGAGTTGACGCTCGATCAGCGTGGCTGCGGCATCGGCATTCTTGAGAATCTTTCCCTCGTCACGCGCCCAGGCGTAAACGAGTCCGCCTACCGCCGGATCGACCGCGTTCATCGTGATCGTGACATGGCTGACCTGAAGCTCGACGAGTTCGTCGATATGCGGGCCGATGTGCAGGCCGTTGCTGGCGAGGCAGAGCATCATGTCGGGATAGCGATTGCGCACGAGGCGCAGCGTTTCCATCGTCTCGTAGGGATTCGCAAACGGGTCGCCCGGACCTGCAATACCCACCACGCGGATGGAGGGGATCTTTTCCATCATCTCCTCCAGGTAGGCGAGCGCCTGCACGGGCGAGAGCACGCGACTGGTCACCCCGGGGCGGCTTTCATTCACGCAATCGTATTTGCGATTGCAGTAGTTGCACTGGATGTTGCAACGCGGGGCGATGGGCAGATGAATGCGGGCGTACTGATGGCTGCCCCCGATGCTGTAGCAGGGATGCTGATCGAGGTTGAAACACGCGGTATCGACTTGTGCGCTCATAGATAGGAGTACCCGACGGTTGATTTTTCCTGCTTGCGGGCGAGGAATGTGTTGACGATCTGGTCGTAGAATTGCTGGGCACCGCGATAGCCGACATGCAGCACACGCTGACCGCCGAGCCGGTCGTGGATGGGAAATCCGGCGCGCACGAGCGGGATATCAAGGGCACGCGCCATGCCGTATCCCTTGCTGTTGCCGATGAGGATGTCGGGCTTGAGCTCCTTGCCCACCGCATCGATATCGACGAAATCCATATTGTCGCGCACGACGCAGGTCGAGGGCAGTTCCGGCACCGCGACACGGAGAGCGGTCGGGAAATGTTCCGACTTGCCGCCGCTCGCGCAGAGCACCGGCTCGACGCCGATTTCGCAAAGAAAGGACGTGAGACCGATCACCAGATCCGCCTCGCCGTAAACCACGGCGCGCTTGCCAAAGACTACCTTGTGCGCGTCGACCATGGAATCCAGCAACCGACCACGCTCGGCTGTGATGGCGGTCGGACAGGGCCGGCCCGAGATGCGCTCCAGAGCCTGGATCATCGCCTCCGTGGCCCGCAATCCGATGGGCGTGCCGAGATTTTCACGCACAACGCCGAATCGCTCCGCCAGATTCGTCGCGGCCGTGCGCCGAGTAAAACGAAGCGTGTCCCCAAACTCCAGCGTTGCGCGTGCGCCGGACATCCGGCGAATCGCCTCGACGCTTGTGCCGCCCTCCGGCAGCGCCTCATAATCCATCCACGTCGGGCCGTCCAGCGTGTCGCTGTAGTCCGGCAGCATCGTGACAGGCAATCCAAAAGCCTCGACCAGCTCGCGCAGATGTCTCAGATCCGCGGTGGAGAGCATGCCAGGCAGCAGGTTCACACCCCCATGCGGATCGGGAGGCAATACGAGCTGGTCGATCAATGCCGTGACGGCATCGTGAAATCCATCAATGTGCGACCCGCGGTAGCTGGCGGTCGAGACATGCACGACCGGCGGCAGGTCCGGAATGGCGCGGCGGCAATCCAGGAGCAGCGCCGCCATGTCCTCTCCGATCGTCTCGCTCAGGCAGGTCGTGGCCACGCCGATCATGGCGGGTTTGTATTGACGCGACACGTTCTTGAGTCCCGCGTGCAGATTCTTCGCCCCGCCGAAAACCGCCGAGTCCTCGTTGAAATTCGACGCCGCGATGTCCATCGGCTCACGGAAATGGCTGATGAGATAGCGCCGGATGTAGGTCGAGCAGCCCTGCGATCCATGCAGAAAGGGAATCGCTCCCTGGATACCGCGAAAGACCAGGCATGCGCCGAGCGGCGTGCAAAGTTTGCAGGCATTGCGCGTGGCGGCAGTGCAGTGCGAGAGATCGCGGGACTGCGGTTCCTCGGCGAGTGAGAATTCCTCGATCATGCCGCCATCCTTTCCTGTTTGCGATTGGCGCGGCGCGGCACGTAGTTCCACACCGGGCTCATGACGGAGGCGTGCACCTCCTTGGCAAAGTTTAGCATACCTTCAAATCCGGCCAGCGCCTCCTTGCGCTCGTGGTTGTGGTCGCAGAAGCCGATACCGAGCTTGTAGGCGATCGGGCGCTCCTTCACACCGCCGATGAAGAGATCGACGTCTTTCTCCAGGCAAAACTTGGCCAGTTCCAGCGGATTGGAATCATCCACGATCACCGTACCGGGGTCGCAAAGCTCCTTGAGCTGTTCGTAATCCTGCGGGTTGCCCGTCTGCGAACCGACCAGCACCGTGCGCATGCCGAGAGTGCGGAGGGCACGGACGAGAGAAAACGCCTTGAAGGCGCCGCCGACATAGATGGCGGCCTTTTTGCCCTTGAGGATCTTGCGATACCGCCGCAGCTCGGGCTGGATTTTCAGCAACTCCTGTTTCACCAGGTCGCGGGCGCGGCTTTCGATCTCCGGATCGCCAAAAACCCCGGCCGCGCCATAGATCGCGGCAGCCGTGTCCTCGATGCCAAAAAATGAGATGCGTTGAAAAGGGATGCCGTACTCGTCATTGAGCCGCTTGGCCAGGTGGGTCATCGAGCCGGAGCACTGGACGAGATTGAGCTTCGCGCCATGGCAGCGGCGGATCTCGTCGACCCGCCCGTCGCCCGAGATGCAGGAGACGACCTGGATGCCGATGCGGCGAAAGTAGTCCTTCATGATCCAGGTCTCGCCAGCGATGTTGAATTCCCCGAGAAGGTTGATGCTGTGCGGCGAGATGCCGCTGATGTCCCCGGTGCCGATGAGTTTGTAAATGGCCTCACAGGCGGCGCGGTAACCGTCCTTCTTGGTTCCGCTGAAGCCAGGGCTCTCGACGGGAATGACCGGAATGCCGGTCTCCTTGGAAATGGTTTTGCACACCGCGTCCACGTCATCACCGATCAGCCCGGTGATGCACGTGGAGTAAACGAACGCCGCCTTGGGAGAACACGCGGCGATCAGTTCACGGAGAGCGGCTGCGAGCTTCTTTTCCCCTCCGAAGATCACGTCTTTCTCCTGGAGATCGGTCGAGAAGCTATTGCGATGAAGCTGGGGCCCGCTGGAGTGGGCCCCGCGAATGTCCCATGTGTACGCCGCGCACCCGATGGGGCCGTGAACGACATGCAGGGCGTCCGCGATGGGATAAAGAACCACGCGCGACCCGCAGAAGACGCAGGCGCGCTGGCTCACCGAACCCGCCGCGCTGCGCTTGCCACAGGCGATCTCAGCCGTGCCCTCTCCCTTGCGGAAGACCTGATTGCGGCGTTCTTCGAGAATCTCGATGTCGTCGTGCGGCATGGCAGCAGGCGGGTTGGTTCTCCTTCAGATGGTTGTTATTGGACGAGTTCGAACCACTCCTCGGGACAGGTGCGGTCGCGCTGGTCGAGCAGTGCGTCGCTGATCTTTTCCACGAGGTGCATGGCGCCGCGGTAGCCCACGGTCGGGAAGAGCCGGTGGCCCACACGATCCAGGATCGGGAATCCGAAGCGAACGAGCGGGATATTCTCGGCGCGCCCGATGTGCTTGCCGTAGGTGTTGCCCAGGATGAGCTTCACTGGATCAGCCTTGATGCGCTCGTGCAACTCAAAGAGGTCTCCCTGCTGCTTCACGATGGCGTCGGGGAAACGTCCATCGAGGATCGCATTCACGCGATTCTCAAAGGCGCGGCCGGTCGCACCGGAGAAGACGTACTTCGGCTTGAGCCCGAGCTCGATGGCGAAGCGCGTCATGGCCACCACGTGGTCGGGATCGCCGAAGATGGCGACCGGCACCTCGTGGAAGTATTGACCGATATCCTGGATCACATCCAGGAGGCGGCCGCGCTCCGCGTCGATCGAGGCCGGCACGTCCACCTCGGCGATGCGGCGCAGGGCGTCGATGTAGAGGTCGGTATTGGTCAGGCCGATCGGGGCGTCGAGCGCCTCAAAAGGCACTCCGCACTTGTCGTTGAGCTTCTGCGCGGCAGGATGAGCGGTGAACTCGCCGAGCGCCACCGTCTTGATGGCGTCGCCCATGCGCTTGATCGCTTCCACCGGAGTGCCGCCTTTCGGATACATCTCGTAGACGCCGGTCTGGGGCAGATCGAGGACGTCGGAGGTATCCGGGCAGAGCGTGTACTTCACCCCGAGCTCCTCGGCGACCCTCTTCAGCTCGCGCATGTCGCTGGGGTCGAGCCAGCCGGGGAAGATGTTGATCGCTTCCGTGCTCTCGCCGGATTTCTCGGCGAGGTAGTTCACGATGCCCACGCACATGTTCGAGTAGCCGGTCACGTTGGAACCGACGAAGCTCGGGGTGTTGGCGTGGATGACGGTCTTGCCCTCGGGGATCTTGCCTTCCTCGCGAGCCTTCTTGATGATGGTCGGGATGTCGTCTCCGATGACCTCGGAGAGGCAGGTGGTGTGCACCGCCACGACTTCCGGATTGTAGATCGAGAAGATGTTGATGAGGGCCTGCTGGAGGTTCGCCATGCCGCCAAAGACGGATGCGCCCTCCGTGAAGGAGCTGGTGGTTGCCGCCACCGGCTCCTTGAAGTGACGCGTGAGATGACTGCGATGATAGGCGCAGCATCCCTGCGAACCGTGGCTGTGCGGCATGCAGCTATGAATGCCCAGGGCCGCATACATGGCGCCGATGGGCTGGCATGTCTTGGCCGGGTTGATCTTCAGCGCGCTGCGCTCGCTGATAGTGGGTGTGGCTAAGTCTAACATGGAATTAGGTTTCCTTGAGTGTTGAGCTGATGCCGGTCAGGCGGCCTTTTGTTCCTCTGCCGGAGCCTCCGGGGCTGCGGCCTTGCGATCCTTGACCCAGGGCGGCACGACGTAGCTCCACACCTTGGTCGAGAGCATGCGGTCGATCTCCTTGTAAAAGTTGATCGCACCCGCGAAGGACGCGTAAGGTCCACCGTAGTCGTAGGAGTGGAGCTGCTTGCAGGGCACGCCCATCTTTTCAATGATGAACTTGTCCTTGATGCCGGAGCCGATGATGTCGGGCTTCCAGGTCTTGATCAGGTGCTCCAGCTCGTGATGGCTGATGTCGTCGATGACGAGCGCGCGCTTCTTCATCTCGCGCATCATTCCGAGGTAATCGGAGAAGGCGAAACCGGCGTCGATGAGCTTTTGCTTCGCCTCGGGCGAAATGCGCGGGCGGAAGCGGGTTTCATCGGGCTCGACGTCCAGTTCCTCGATGTTGCGGCTGTCGGCGTCGATCTTGATGTTGGGCAGCACGTCGCGACCCTCGTAGTCATCACGGTGAGCGAACTCATAACCCGCGGAGACCGTCTCGATGCCGATATCGCCAAAGAGATCCTGGTAGTGGTGGGCGCGAGAACCTCCGACAAAGATGGCGGCCTTCTTGCCCTGGTGCTTGGCCTTGATCTCGGCCTGGATCGGGCGCAGCACGGCGAGTTCCGCCGCGATGACCTCCTCGACCCTGTCCATGAGTTCCTTGTCGTCAAAGTACTTCGCGATCTTGCGAAGCGACTTGGCGGTCGAGTCGGCGCCGATGAAGTTCACCTTGAACCACGGGATGCCGAACTTCGTCTCCATCATCTCCGCCATGTAGTTGATCGAACGGTGGCACATGACCACGTTGAGATCCGCCTGGTGGCAGTTGATGATTTCGTCGTAGGACACGCCGCCGCTGAGGGTGGCGAGGATCGTGATGCCGCACTTCTTGAGCAGCTCATCGATCGCCCAGGCATCACCGCCGATGTTGTACTCGCCAAGGATGTTGATCTTGTACTTGGCGTCGTTCGGCGTGTCGTCGAGGCCGATCATGTGCTTGAACACACCGTTGTTCGCGATGTGGTGGCCGGCGGATTGACTGACCCCCTTGTACCCTTCGCAGGAGAAGCCAAAGACATTGATGCCGAGCTCTTCCTTGGCCTGGCGGCAGACACTGTGAATGTCATCGCCGATGAGGCCGACCGGGCACGTGGCGTAGACCGAGATGGCCTTGGGCTTGAAGAGCCGGTAGGCCTCGCGGATCGCCTCGGCCAGGCGCTTCTCGCCGCCGAAGACGATGTGGTCCTCCTGCATGTCCGTGGTCATGCAGTATTGCATGTAGTTCGTCTGACCCTCCGGCACGCGGGCCAGGTTGCGCCGCGTCATCCACGAGTAGTACCCGCAGCCCACGGGGCCGTGGGTGATGTGCAGGATGTCGTGGATGGGACCGATGACAACGCCCCGGCAGCCCGCATACGTACACCCGCGCTGGGTGATGATGCCCGGGATGGTGCGGGAGTTCGCACCGATTTCCGGCGGCGTCTCGGGATCGTTCGGCACGATCTGCTTTGCGCGTTTGCGCAGGGTCTTCGAGGGCAGGCCCTTGAGCATCTGCTCGCGCAGAGCGTCAGGCGTTACGCCCTCGACTTCTTCGATGGTTCCTGTCGGGATCGTTGCTTCGGTCGACATGATGAGAGATTAGTTAAAGAGGCCGTATTCCATGAGCAGGGCTTCGAGAGCCTCGATGGGCAGCGGCTTCGGAATGACGAGCTTCTTGTTGTTTTCGATGGCCTTGGCCAGGGCGCGATATTCGTCGGCCTGCGGAGCCTCGGCGTTCCACTCGATCACCGTCTTGCGGTTGATCTCGGCGCGCTGCACGTCGTTGTCGCGCGGCACGAAGTGGATCATCTGGGTGCCCAGCTTTTCGGCAAAGGCCTCGATGAGATCGCGCTCGCGGTCCACGTTACGGCTGTTGCAGATGAGGCCGCCGAGACGGACGACGCCGGTCTGGGCGAACTTCACGATGCCCTTGCAGATGTTGTTGGCCGCGTACATGGCCATCATCTCGCCGGAGCAGACGATGTAGATTTCCTCGGCCTTGCCCTCGCGGATCGGCATGGCAAATCCGCCGCACACGACGTCACCCAGCACGTCGTAAAAGACATAGTCGAGACCGACCTTGTCCTCGTACGCGCCGAGCTGCTCGAGCATGTTGATCGAGGTGATGATGCCGCGACCGGCACAACCGACTCCCGGCTCCGGACCACCGGACTCCACGCACAGGGCGTTACAGAAACCCTGCGAACGGATGTCCTCAAGGTCAACGTCCTCACCCTCTTCGCGCAAGGTGTCGAGCACGCTGCGCTGGGCGAGGCCGCCGAGCAGGAGGCGGGTTGAGTCGGCCTTGGGATCGCATCCCACGACCATGACTTTGCGGCCCATCTCGACGAGACCGGCCACTGTGTTCTGAGTGGTCGTCGACTTCCCGATTCCACCCTTCCCGTAAATAGCAATCTTCCGCATTTTAGTGATTTTGAGTTTTGGTTGGTCCGGACTCGCGCCCGGCTTTGCATTCTCTTAATCACGCGCTGTGCCAAGATTTCCGACCGGCGCAGCGCTGCCCGTCCACGCACGCGGGGATATTGCTAATGAATCACTTAGGGAGACTATCGCTCGCTTGCGCTTCGCTGACGGTGATTTGCGTTTCCTACCAAAATGTAGGAACACCCGTTATGGGACTACGCGAATGTAGGAAGTTTCCTCAGCCGAACGAGCACCTCGTCGAGGATATGCCGCCCACGGAGGTTTTCGCGCCATTCCGGCGGGATGCCGGTCCTACCAAAGCGGATTCCGGCAATGCCTCCGGCGAGGCAGGCGGTGGTGTCGGTGTCGTTGCCGAGGGCTACGGCGGCGATTACGACATTTCGGTAGGAAGTCTCTGCACAAGCCGCGCGAGCGGAGTGCAGCGCGTCGACCACGTAGCCCGTGCCGCCAGGTGTTTGCTCCGCAGTGGGCAATACCACCTCTCGCAGCTCCCGGAGATGGACAGGGCTGTTTGCGTAAAGCGCCTCCAGATCAGCCGTCGCCCGCTCCCATGCGCCGTCGACGCCATCGAGCTCCCGCCGCGCCCAGAGGCAATACAGCGCGCAGCAAACCTGCGAACGCGGATGCGCGTGAGTGATCGCGCACTGTTCATGCGCCACGGCCACGAGCCGCGCGTCGGAGCCCTCCAGCAGGAGAGCGAGCGGGAGCGACCGCATCAGGCCACCATTGCCGTTATTGCGCTCCCCGGCCAGGCCCGACTCATAGGGCGTCGCGCCCGCGGAGAGGCGACGGAGCGCCTCGCCCGTCTGGATGCCGATGTCGAAAACCTTCCCGTCCGCCGCGAGATAGCCGCGGCTGGCCCAGGCGAGGAGCTTGCGGGAAAAATTGTACGGGTCCCACTCACGGCGCTCGATGAGAGACTCCGTGAGGCAAAGCGCCTGGGCGCCATCGTCGGACCACGTGCCGCACGGCACATGCGCATAGCTGCGTGAAAACCCCGGCGGCGGAAACATATCGATCTGCTCGCGCGGCGGCAGTTCCCGCGCCGGGTGAAACTCATACGGCACGCCCACTGCATCGCCCACCAGCAGCCCCCACAGTCCGCCCTCTATCTTGGCCAGCAGTTTCCGCTTCATCAGTAGAGCAGCCTCCGCACGCGATACTCGCCTCCGATCACCAGATACTCCTGCTCGCCGCGCAGGATGCTGTCGGGCAGCAGGTCGCTGAAAAAGAAGACCTTGGCCATGGGAATACGCGCCTCCCAGACGGTCGACCCGAATTCCCACGCGCACTCTCGATCGGAGGTGAACGACGAGATGTTGTTCATGCGCACCACCGGCTCACCAGGAACGGGATCAGGCATTTCCTGGTACCCCGCCGCATCGTAGGTACCGCGATAGAGGGTGATCCAGCGCTCACCGGGGTGACGCCGCGCGAGCTCGTATTGGCAGAACTCAAAGAGCAGATCGAGCTGCGAGTCAATGGCATTGGTGCGCGCGCTGCCCTTGATGCGGTCATAGGAGTAGGCCGTCAGCAGTTCCGCATCATCGGCCAGCGGGCCGTTATGAAAGGTCGGCGGGATGCCCAGCCGGCTATGCACCCAGCCTTTCAGCACCGCACCCTCGAGCGAGTTGGAATCCACCGACCATCCGCGCAGATAGCGCACGTAGCTGTTTCGCAGACTGCTCCGCGCGGCCTTCTCGTAATGTTCCCACTGGTGCAGCGCGAACTGCACGGAGATGTACTCGTGAAAAATCTCCCCTCTTCGCGTCGCGCGTGGTTCGGCGTCGAGGAGGGCAAAGAGCCGCTTGTTGTCCTCGCGCACCCGACCGATGTGCAAGGCGGTGGGATCATCCTGAAAGTCGACTGAGGCGATGGCCCAGGGCGGACGGTTGCAGAGAGAGAAGACGTTGAGGTGGGAGGGAACGGACACAACTCGGGGGGGGTCAGGGTCGAAAACTTCGCGCGTCGATACCGTACTTCTTCACCCGCAATCCGACGACCCGCTCGGTCAGGCCGAGATGCCGGGCCACCGCGGCCATGTTCCCCTTGTGCGTCTTGAGCGCATCGACCAGAAATTCCCGCTCCACGCCGTGGATCGCCGCCTTGATCTTCGACTCCTGGATCGGCTGGCTGGACTCCGGCATTTGCAAGGTCGGCGGCAGGTGCCAGCCGTGGATGACATCCTCGGTGGCCAGCAGCGTGGCTCGCTCGATGCAGTTCTCCAGCTCGCGCACATTGCCCGGCCAGTGATAACTCATCAGCATGTCGATGGCGGCGGTGGAGATCCGCTTGATGTCCTTGCCATTGGCGACGCTGTATTTTTCCACGAAGAAATCCGCGAGTTGCAGGATGTCCGTCTTCCGTTCCCGCAGGGCAGGGACGTAAACCGGAAAGACGTTGAGGCGGTAATACAAATCCTCGCGAAACTTTCCCTGTTCAACAAACTCCTCCAGCGAGCGATTCGTCGCCGCGATCACGCGCACATCACATCGCAGCGTCTCAGTTCCCCCAACCCGCTCAAACTCCTTTTCCTGCAGGATGCGCAGCAGCTTGGCCTGGGTCTGGAGCGGCAGTTCGCCGACCTCGTCGAGAAAGATGGTGCCCCGGTGAGCCAGCTCAAAGCGCCCCTTGCGCATCGCGATCGCTCCGGTAAAGGCGCCGCGCTCGTGGCCGAAAAGCTCGCTCTCCACGATGCTCTCGGGCAGGGCGGCGCAGTTGATCTTCACAAACGGCTTCCCCGCGCGCGGACTGCGTTCATGCACGGCATGGGCGACGAGTTCCTTGCCCACGCCGCTTTCCCCGCGGATCAGCACGGTCGTGTTGCTTGCCGCCACCTGCTCGATCGAGTGGTAAACGGTCTGCATCACGCTCGAGTTGCCGATCATGTTGCCGGGGCGGAAGTGCCGCTTGAGCTGCTCCTGAAGCCGCTCGTTCTCCTGCCGGAAATAGTCGATCTGCTCGTGCGCCCGCTGCCGCTGTTTCACGGCCTGCGCGATCATCTGCGCGATCAGGGTGAGAAGACGCAGGTCGGCCTGGAGCGACACGACCGTCTTGCTGTGGCTGATCACACTGAGCGTGCCGAGGATTTCATTTGTCCTCGCCACGGGCACGCAGAGAAAAGCTCCCTTCCCCGCCGCCAGCACCCGCCAGTCCACCGTCTGAATGGCCGTGCCGTGGACGACATGCATCGGTCGCCCGATGTCGGGAATGACCTCGGCCTCGCCCTTTTCAATCACGCGAGCAGCGATCTGGTTAAACCGCTCGAACTCATTGGTCGCAATGCCTCGCGGAACCTCCTGGACCGCCTCGACCTGAGTCTCGTTGATCGCGCGGTTTAGAATCCGCAGGGTGCCGTTGTGCAATCCGATCACCTCGGAAATCTCATGCAGCAAACCGCTCATGACATCCTGCAACTCCCCGCCCTCCTGCAGCGTCCGGGCGATGTCGAAAAGGATTTTGAGCTCCTGAATGACACGACACAAAGGAGCTGGCAGGTTTGCCAGATCGGCATTCGAGGGGGGCATCTGCGCGAAGTCGCAGCCCGGACAGCCGTCGGCAATATCGTTGTAATCAATGATCGGGCGATCCGGCCCGATATCCTTCTTCACGGTGAACTAGCTAAGCATGATTCGCGCCATGAGCCAACCGCCACCGCCCGCTCTCCTCGGGAACTTTCTGAAAATCGACCGAAGGATGAGTAAATTCAACTCTCGCGAAAAAACTTCACCAGCCAGGAAAGCGACTCATGGAGTAAGCACGCGCCCGGTCTCACCTGTTTCATAGCCAGGGATTTGCGAGATCGAGCGGACAAACTTGCCAATGGCGAGATGATCGATGAGCGCCTCGAGAAGGGGCTTGCCGAGTTGATCGCGCCGGATGACGAGGTCAAATGCCACCTGCGAGAGCGGGATAAATCGCAGCCCGTAGACCCTCGCAATGGATTCGCACCCCAGCCCCACATCGGCGAGGCCCGCCGCGATTCGCCGGGCGCAATCCGAATGGCTCACGGTCACGGAATCGTATCCCGCAATCTCGTTGGCGACGACTCCGCTCAGTTGCATCATTTCCTCCAACTGGTTCCGGCATCCCGAGCCTTTCTCCCGATTGGCCAGGCGGATGCGTCCCCCCGGCAGATCGGCAAAACCCTGGAAGGAGAAATCACGTCCGACCATCCAGCCCTGCTCCCATCGTGTGAAGCGCATGACGAGACAGCTCTTGAGAAGCCCGAGGCGCTTCACGCCTTCGAGATTGGCCTCATCGTCCTCGCCGAAATGAATTCCGGCCAGATGCACCTCGCCCTCCGCCAGGCGGCGCAGAGCCACGGCGCTACCGCAGGGAATCCACACACAACGCCCCTTGATGGAATGTCGGGAAGCCGACTCGCAAAGCAGCGCCAATGCGGGATCGCAGCCCGCCACGAAGAGATTTTCGGCGAGATCGGACAAGTCCAGACTCGTCTCTGCCGACGGTCCGGTCGGGGTGTGACGGAACACGGCATCCGCCATCGCCAGTCCTGCCCCCATCTTGGCCAGGAGGTCGGACTCCCCGGCGATCCAGCGCCCGTCCAGTTGAGCGAGATCGAGCCGCATGCCCTCTTGCGGAGTATTGCCTACCAGATGCACCGGGAGCACGGCGGGTTCCTCGCGAGGCCCGAACAGGCTCTCGATCGGGCACTCGAGAGCACGCGCCAAACGCAGCGCCGTGTCGACTCGAGGGATCACCTGATTGCGCTCGATCTGGTTCAGCGACTGCCGGGTGATTCCCGCAGCGCGAGCCAGCCCCGCCTGGGTCAGATTTCGCCTCGCCCGCAACTGAACGATGCGTTCTCCCGCTCCATCGAGCCCGTCTAGCATGAGAAAATGCTCCCGGATGCCGTCCACCGCGTCAAGCACCGTTGACGCATTTCACTAATATTGACTGATATAGATTCACTAAAAGTAGTTTTTGTAAAAAATTGTTTACATATTTTCATCTATTAGATTTTCTTCTTTTCCGGAAAGCGCAAGAAGGGCTGCCGGGTTGTTTTGGGTAGGCGCGGAGGTTCCGCGCACTGGAATGCGCTGCAATACAGCAGTTTCTCCCAGAGCGCTTAAATGCTGCCAAACAACCTAAAACATGCAGGGTCCGGCCAGACGGCCGGAGGATGTCGGTCAATTCTTTTTGCACGGAACGTCGCCCGCCGAATGGCAATTCTCATCGCGACGATCGGTCTTCCGCTCGCCGCTGGTGCAACGGTTCTCACCTCGGGAAGCTTCAGCATCGTCAGCGGGTCGGGAAATTCCCCCGCAGCAAAGGAAACAAGTTGCATGATCATGAGTAACGGCACTTCCTGGGCCGGTGGAGCCGAGGGAGTGCAAGGCTCCGCGAGCCTCAAGTCTGGAGGCGGATCTGCGCTCGCCGCCAATGTCGCATTCAAGTTCAACATTGGTTCATTTGTCGACTCGCTCAATAGCGTCTACGGCCCGGGAAACTGGGCGGTCTCCAATGTGAAGCTGTCTTTCCAATACACGCTCTATTCCAACAATACCCGGTTCAACTCCGGAGCTGGCACATTTGACATCTATTGGGTTGCGAATGATTCCTGGGCGCAGATCGATCTTGATAAAGTCAATTCAACCACCCCGAACACGAACCCTGCGTATGCGACGAATGCCGCAGGACTCTCAAACTGGTCCGGCGGACAGGCGCTGCTTGCCTCGGAATACTACGATTGGACGACTCCGGGGTACACGGGAACGGCGGCCGACCTCACATCCGGCAAGTGGAGTACGGATTCAAGCGGCACCCGCCAGTCTACCCTCAGCTACGACCTCGGGAGCAACGCCTCGTTCCTCGGCGACATCCTAACCGCCAGTTCCTCGGGAGATTCCAATATCTCGCTCTACCTCATGTCCACGAGTGATACGATGGGTATCACCATTTTTACCGGTGGAGGCACATCTCTTCCTACGCTGACTTTTGATGTGGTATCGGTTCCCGAGCCCGGAGCCAGTACGCTGATTCTGCTCGGTGCAGGATCGGGCGTCCTGCTCTGGCGGAGCCGCCGGAGCATCGCCGCCGGCCCAGACACCTCCGCCCAATGAAGGCCGCCGGCTGGATCAGGCTTTTCCTGCTGGCCGGTTTCGCAGGCCTGACCGTGCTATCACGTGCGGTCGAGCCTACGGTCTACTCGGTCATCTCAAGTAATGACGCCTTCCTTGCCACTGGCTCGCCGGATAATCCGAATACTGGAGGAGACAATGTCGATCACGACCTGACCGATTGGAACTACGGTGATGCCGGAACGCTCGTAATCGCATCGGGCAACTCTTCTTACGTTGATCCTGCCTCCGGTCGTACGATCAGAAAGGGCGAGTTTCAAAGCGTGATCATGTTCAGCTCCGCCGGGGCGATCACGCTTTTCGATGCCACCTATGGCGCGGGGCACTGGTTTGTTACTTCCATATCATTGAGCTTTGCCAGCAACTGGGCCGAAGCCGGGTCGATCCCCAACAACCCGATCTTTGGCATGATCCAGGGAGGGAAGTTTGTCATCGAATGGCTTTCCGATGACGACTGGGAGCAAGGTTCCGGAAGTCCCAGCAGTCCGACGCAGGACGGTGTCACTTATGACTCCCTCTCCACGCTGCTGACGAGCGAGCACGAGGTGCTGGGTTCATACACATACGATCCCCCGGGAAACGGCATTCGCCTCACCTGGAATCTGCCCCTAACGGACAACCTCGTCTCCGACGTGACCGCCGGGGGCGCTATCTCTTTTTTGATGTACGCCGGAGACGACAATATTGACTACCTCTTCAGCTCCAGCCGCTACGGGCATGATAACGAACCAAAGATCATCATCACCGCCATACCGGAGCCATCGGTCCTCGGCTTCGCCGCGCTGGGTGGCCTGATTATCGTCGGAAGGCGGATACGCCGTGCGGCATTCACTCTGCCTGAGGTTCTCGTCGCCATCAGCCTCGTCGCCATTGCAGCCAGTGTCACCACCAACTGGGTCAATACCGGGATAGAAAAAGCGCGAGGCGCGGAGTGTGTCGGCCACCTCCAGCAGTGGGGCGTGGCATTGCAACTCTACATCCAGGACCACGACGGTTTCCTACCCCGGCGGGGCCAGGGAGTGCGCCCTGTGACAGTAATCGACCGCGATGAAGATTGGTTCAACTGTCTTCCGCCCTACCTGGAGATGAGTCCATACAAGGAGCTTTACGCCCATGGGCAGGCTCCCAGGCCAGGACTCCGCAGCATATTTCTCTGCCCTGGAGCGAAGATTCCCGAGGACTGCGTGCACTTCATCAGCTATGGAATGAACATGTATCTCTCCCGCTGGGACCAGCGGGACGCGAGCCGTGTCGTTCAGTTGCCCCGCCCGTCGAGTCTCGCCTTTCTGGCCGATTCGCCCGGCGGCTATGCCTCCACGGTTCCCTCGCGCAGCGAATATTCGGTCGTTCCCCGACACTCGGGTGGCGCGAATGTCGTCTTCCTCGATGGTCACGTCCAGCGGTTCACCGGAACGTATCTCGGCTGTGGCACGGGGGATCTTTCCCAGCCCGATGTCCGATGGAAGACCGAAATCCCCGGCGATACATGGAAGCCCAACCTATGATCATTTCCCATCGTCGATATCGCTCGTTGTCTGCTGTCTTTCTGGCGGCATCGATCCTGCTTCTTTTCGCCTCGTGCCAGCGCACGCCCACTGCATCCAACGCACCGGTAAAAGTCGCCATCATCGGCGGCTTCATGACCACAGGCATGTGGGAGGAAGTCACTGCGGAGTTCACGCGACAGACAGGCATCCCCGTGGAAGTCGTAAGCACGGGCCCAAAGGAGATTATCGACAAGGCGTTTCGCAAAGGAGGCATCGACCTCATCACTCTTCACTCCAGCGATGTGGCCACCAACCTTGTCGCTGATGGCCTCGGTGTTTCCATGAAACCCTGGGCGCGCAACGAGTTGGTCATAGTCGGCCCTCCCGATGATCCGGCGAAGATTCGCGGCCTCAAGAGCGGAGCAGAAGCCGTGACCCGGATCGCTGCGGCCAAGGCTCCCTTTGTCGAGGCCCGGAACGTGGGCAGCCAGACGGTAGGCGCCCGCCTGTGGAAGCTCGCCGAGATTCGCCCTGAGGGCGACTGGATCATCCGCGACGACAGCCCGGTACCGCAACGCGTGGTGGAGTTTGCGGCGGAGCGTCATGCCTACGTGATCGTCGGACGCATTCCCATGCTCAGCGGAAAAATTCCAAACGCAGGCATGGAGATCATGGTGGAGGGAGACCCGGAAATGCGGAGACCGTATGTTGTCATCGAGGCAAATCTCGCCCGCAGGCTCGGCCGCAACCCCGAGGGCGCCAGAAGACTCTCGGAGTTCCTCACCTCTCCCTCTGGTCAACTCACACTCAGCCGATTCTCAGAACGCCAAGGCGGCAACGCGCCCATCTTCTACCCCATTGAGCCCGTATCTTTCGAACACCCAAAAGGATAAACCCATGCATCGCCACCTCGCCAAGCTGCTCCTCGGCAGCGCCCTCACCCTGCTCATCGCGCTCACGCCAGTCTCGGGCCAGACCATTGTGGTTTCCGCTGCGGCCAGTTTGAAAGAAGCCCTGGCCGACGTGAACGCCGCCTTCGCCGAAAAAAATCCCGGCATCGCCATCGACCTGAATCTCGCTGGCTCCGGAGCCCTCCAGCAGCAGATCGAGCAGGGCGCGCCCGTCGACGTCTTCATTTCCGCCGCGACCCGGCAGATGGACGCTCTTGCCTCCAAGGGATTGCTCCTGGAGGGGTCGGTCTTCAATCTCCTCGGCAACAAGGTCGTGCTGGTCGGTCCTCCAGGGGCCACAGCCCCCGCTGACTTTGCCGCGCTGGCCGATGCCTCGGTAAAACGCATCGCCATTGGCGAACCCGGCAGCGTGCCTGCCGGGCAGTACGCCCAGCAGATATTTGCCTTCTACAAAATCGCGGACGTTGTGAAGCCGAGGCTGATTTTTGCCAAGGATGTCCGAATGGTCCTGACATATGCAGAAACGGGGAATGTCGACGCAGGCGTGGTTTACATGACGGACGCGAAGCAATCCGGCAAGGTCGCCATCCTCGCCGAGGCGCCCGCCGGTTCCCACGATCCAGTCGTTTACCCTGCCGCCATCATCAAAGCCGCTCGTCAGCCTGCCGCCGCCCGGACCTATCTCGATTTCCTGAAATCCCCTCAAGCTTCCGAGCTTTTTGCCAAGCGAGGTTTTGAGGTACTAGCCAAGCCCTGATGGATACCACGCCGATCTGGTTGAGCCTGAAGACGACTGTGACCGCGACGGTCATCACTTTCATACTCGGCATCCTTGCTGCACGCTGGAGGTTCGGGGCGCGAGGTCATTGGGTCGGCCTCGTGGATGCCATGCTGCTCCTTCCGCTGGCGCTTCCGCCCACAGTGATCGGCCTCGCCTTGCTTCTCTTCTTCGGTCGCAACTCGCCCGTCGGCACATTGCTGTCCGATATCGGCATCGACGTGATCTTCTCCTGGCAGGCCACGGTCATTACCGCCGTGGTGGCGTCTTTTCCACTGATGTACCAGTCGGCCTACGCCGCCTTTCAGCAAATCGACACGGAACTCCTCGACGTGGGGCGGCTCTATGGCATGAACGAATGGCAACTCCTCTGGCGCGTGATGCTCGCCCTCGCGTGGCCAGGCATTCTGGTCGGCACCATCCTGAGCTTCGTCCGGGCGCTGGGGGAGTTTGGCGCGACCCTCATGCTCGCAGGCAGCATTCCCGGTCGCACCCAGACAATTCCGCTCGCGATCTTCTTTCACGTCGAGAGCGGCGAGATCTATCAGGCAGGCCTTCTCGCCCTCGTGACCCTGATGATCTCGGTTGCCGTCCTTTTCATTGTCCGACTCCCTCAATCTGCCAGAGTGCCGTTACGCAGGTAATCCGTCCTTACTTAAACGGATCGATCAGGAACCCTTCTGCGGCAATCGGAAGCGGCCTGCCCTGCTGGAGGGCCGCCAGCCAGTTCGCGTTCTCCACAAAGTAAAGCCCCTGGGCTCCTCCCGTGCCGTGGTGATTGGATCGCGTCATGAGGATGAGTTCCTTGGGAGCCTGGATTGCGTTGAACGCGGCAATGACACCAAATGGACGCGACGTGTCGTCGATCAGTCCCACCGAGACAAGAGAAGGGCATTTCACCCGCTCGGCGAAATAGGCTGCGTCAAAATATCCCGCGGTCGTGCTCACCTTGTTCAAATCGCGATCGCGCGGCCCCCAGTTGGAAAGCCAGTACGGCCAGCCAAAGGCACGGGCGGGATTAGCCTTTGGCCCATAGACGTCGCAACCGGCCGGCACGTTGACCATCAACCCGGAGGCTTTGGGGAACAGTGCCGCGGTGGCAAAGCCCTGTAACCCACCCTGCGAGGTTCCCGTCACAATGAGCGTCTTTCCATCCCAATCGGGACGCGAGGCGAGATACTCCGCCGCACGGACACAGCCAAGCAGCATGCGGAGAAAATAGGACTGCTCGCGATCCTCGCTACCCAGGTAGACGTAGTTTTTCAGATCTCCGTCCTTCTTCTGTTTGTAAAAGTCCTCGGGCTCGTCGATCGGGAGGTCGTGGGCGCTGATGTTGAGCGCGAGCCAGCCCTTGGCCGCCCTGTTGGTCACCTCGTCCTTCTTGAGGGGGTAGACTCCGGCGAATTGCAGGATTAGGACCGCGGGAAATTTCTCCCCAGCCGTCGGCCGGGCCAGTTGCCCTTGGACGTGCGTGCCCCGGATGTTGTCGAGTGTGACCTTGTAGTAGTCGGTCCCCGCCGCGTTGGGCACGTCCACTTTTTGCAGCACCGGATTCACCGGCACCGCGGCGAGTTCTTTCAGTTTGTCTCCCCAGAATTGATCAAAATCCGCCGGGGCGGGCTGGGAAAGCCTCACCTTTTGCCAATCGAACATTCCTCCGCCGACACCGATCGGCAGTCCATTGCCCCCCGGTTTCGTCACGTTGAGCACCAACGCACCCGGCTCCGTCCTGCTTCCCGTGACCGTGGCAGGTCCGTTACTCAGGTCGATCTGTCCCTTTGTCACCACCCCGTCTCCGTCTTTTTTAACCGTGTAATCGAGCAAACCGACCTTTGTCCGGTCGGCTTTCGGATCGGCCAGGTCGATCGTCCACGTGACGGTATCCCCCGAGGAATACAGTCCGTCTTTATGGTCGGGCATGATCGAGAGAGCTACTGCGTCATCCGCTCGTGCCTCGGGAGAGGCCGCCAGACCGGACATCAGAATCAACGCAATAGTTGCGCAACAACGGAGGGATTTCATGAAATTAGGGAGATTGTTAACCGCTTCATCGTAGGTATCTTTAAACAGCCCCTTCCATAGGAAGAACATTCTCCCTATAGTATACCCAGCCCTCCCCCATGAAGCTCAGTTGAATCCGCTGCAAAGGCGTGATCTCTCAGGCCTCTCCTCCCCCCGTGCTGTACATTCAAAAACGAATCTCCCCTCTGCTCTATCGTTAGAATTTAAGAAGAATGGAAACGCGAAAGTCGGGTCCTAGTGTATATACAAAGCAAAACGACAGACCCGGATGATTCCGCAGATGTCACCCCCTGAAAATCAATCACCGATGAACCGTTTCCCCACAACGTCGACCACAAGCAAACGCGCGGCATTCACGCTGATCGAGTTGCTCACCGTGATGGCGATCGTGGCCATCCTTGCCGGAGCCAGCCTGCCCGCCATTTCCTCGCTGAGTCGTTCCAACAACCTGAACGGATCATTGAGCGAACTCGCCGGACTGCTCTCCCAGGCACGCCAATATGCCGTGGCCCAGCGCACGTACGTCTGGGTGGCCATGCGGGAAAACAACGACGATCCCCGGGAACCCTCCATCGACGTCGCCCTCCTGGCATCGAAGACTGGGATGCAACCCTCCTCTCCCTGGGCGGCTCAGGGTACGGTGCCAAGCGACACCATTTCTCTCCTCATTCGTCCAAAGACGCTCAAGCAGGTGCGTCTCGAGGAGGCGGGCACTTTCACGCGCCAGAATATCTCCGACCTGCCGGCTCAGCCGCTGATCGGCTCGGACAACAGCCCGGCCGATGGCAGCGTAACCTTCTCCGTGCGCCTGCCGGGGACCTCGAGCAATGTGAGCTTCGATCGCGTCATCCAATTTTTGCCAGATGGGGAAGCCAGGGTGGCAGACAGCCCGATCGACATCATCGAGATGGGAGTCCGCTCGATGCGAGGATCAGTCGCTGATCAAAACAACATTGCCGTCCTTCGGATCAATGGCCTCACCGGACAAACACGCGTCTATCGTCCGTGACACTGATGCCGCATTTTCCCTTGTCGAGGTCGTCCTCGCGCTCGGGATTTGCGCCTTTGTCCTGGTCGCGATGATCGGCCTCTTCCAGGTCGGCCTCACCTCGGCCCGGGAGTCCGAGGCCCGGCTGCAAGCCGCCAACATGGCGTCGCTCCTCATTGCCCAGCGAGCCTCGTCCCTGACCAATACCAATTTTGCCATTCCGGCCTCGGCGTTGTCACAATCCTACGGAAACGCCTTTGCCTCATCCAATGTCTACGTCGGAGAAGACGGGCGCATCACCAGCAACGTTGCAGATGCGCTCTATCGCATCACCTGTTCCGCCGGTACAAACACCACCACCGGACCCTACGCTTCCCAGATCTTCCTATCGTTAAGCTGGCCGCCCCAGGCCGCCCGCGCCAACTCCCAAGGCAGTTATGAAACGCTCACCTACCTGCCGCTCCGCTAGTCCAGCAGGATTCAGCCTCATCGAGTTGCTGGTGGCCGTCGCGGTGCTGGCCTTGATGACATTGATGCTGGGGCAGTTGTTCTCGACCGTGAATACGACCTGGCTCGGCGGCCAGGCGCGAGTCGATAATTTCTCCAAGTCGCGCGTCCTCCTGGATCTCCTTTCCGAGGATCTCCGCAAGGGGGTCTATCGCAGCGACATCTGCTCCTTTCCCAACTCCGATATCGCGCTTTACACCCAGCGCGCCGGGTTCGCCAAGGGCGCAACCAATCTGCGCGACATCTCGCTGGTGACCTACAGTCTCCAGCCCGACACGACCTTGCAGCGGGCGGATTATGCAGTCACATTCGCCAACACCGCCGGCATTACCTTCGGCAATACCAATTCTCTTCCCGAGACGGCTAATGCGGTCGCACGCGACACGGTTTCGGGAGTCTTGGGATTCCGCGTCCTCTTCCTCGGGACCAACGGGTCGCTCAGCTCCACCTACAATGTCACCAATGGTCTGCGTGGTTTTGCGGTAGGCCTGGCCGTGGTCGACCAGAGAACCCTCGAAAAGCTCTCCGCCGCCCAGCTTCAGAAGCTCCAGTCCGATCTCCACGACAAGGTCTCCGGAACGAACAGCATTCGCGCCGACTGGCAGCACTACATGGATTCCCAGCTGCCTTGGGACAGCTATCCCCGTGATCTGGGACGCGGAATCAAAATCTTCGAGCGTTATGTACCTCTCCGGTAGTTCCCCCTCCCGCCTGCGCCAGCGGGGCATCGCCCTTGTCGTTGTCCTGTCGATGGTCGTCGTTGTCGCATTGATTCTGATCGCGTTTGTCACTGCGATGCGCCTGGAGCGAACGGCCTCGACCAGTTACAGCCAGTCAATCAATGCCGATGAGATCGCCCGGGGTGCTCTGAGCCTCATCACGGCCGACCTCATCAACGAAATGTCCGCCGACGCGCCCCCGAGCCTGGTCCTTCCCAGTCAACCACCCTCGACAACCAACAAGCCGCTCTTCACCAATGTCACGGCGAGCAACATCGAGCCCCGCCGTGTCGGCACCAACGCCAGCATGCCCAATCTCGTGCGCGTCAGCACGACCACCTCGGCCTATACGAACGGCGCGGCGAAAGGCCTCACCGCCTCGTCCATCAGCTCCACGACAAAATCCGCTGATGGCCGTTATGTCGCACGCGCCCGCTGGGAGGCCCCTTACCTCGGGAGCTACCCCACGGATAACGACACCCCCCGCTGGGTGATCGTCACGCGCGGCGGAGTCACCAATGCCGGCACCTTCAGCGGAGCCACAGCACTTAACTCGCCGAGCCAGGCCAATACCAACTACGCCATCGGTCGGTTCGCCTACGCCATCTACGATGTCGGTGGTCTGATCGACGTGACCGTTGCCGGATATCCCGGTGGAAAGCTCACCCCTGCCGATGTGCAAAAAATCAAGGGTACTCTGGCGGGTGTGGACCTGAGCGCGCTCGGCATCGACGCCGATGCCCTCGTGAAGTGGAGAAATGCCGAGTCCTCGCTCAGCGGCAGCACCTACCTCTCGCTGATCACAAACTTTCGCAGCACCAACTCCGCGGGTTCCGTCTATCCCGGAGACACGACATTTCTCAGCCGTCAGGATCTGATCCGCGCCGCCAAAGCCAATGTCGCCGGGCTGTCGACCAACTCCCTGACGAACCTCACAGTCTTCAGTCGCGAACTCAACGCCCCGTCCTGGCGCCCGACCACCCCGACCGGCAGTACCATCAACTACGGGCTGCTGGCCAATACCGCATCGTCCACCAATACTTTTGCGCCTCTCGTCCGCTTCGACAAAACAGGAACCATCTCCTCGTACAAGCTGGACGGAACAAAGTTCACCTACAATGTCGTGCCCGGCGACCCAGTGGTCTCCCGCCGCTTCCCACTGGATCGTCTGAGGTGGGTCACCCCCAACGGTCCCGCCAATGGCGGAACACCGCAAAGCATCCAAGCAGCCTTTGGCCTTCTCTGGGACCAGACCACCGGGGTCTGGAAATACGTGGGTCCCACCGGAACTGCCGAACAAACCACCATCAAGACACTGGCTCAGATCGCTGCGGAAAGCACCCCCCGGGAGCCAAACTTCTTTGAACTCCTCCAGGCGGCGATCCTCACGGGTTCCCTCGGTCTGGACAGCAACCCGACGGTCACTCGTGCCTTCTACACGAAGCACCAGGCATTCAAGACCTTCAACATCTTCCGTATTGGCGCATCCATCATTTCCTCCTACGAAAGCTCCGCGGCCCCTGTCGTGGTCGAGTATACCCAGTCGGGAGCGCCCTGGCAGGCAGCCGGTGTGGATGATCTCCCCTATCTCAACCTTTTCACCATCTACGGCGGCAAGGCCTCCCAGGGAGTAATGGGCAACTACCTGCTGCTGAGCTTGTGGAATCCTCATCAGGCCACGACCAACACAACCTCCCGTCCGCGGGTGCGCATCGTTGTTCAGGGCTCGGCCCTTGTCGGCAACAAATACGGCAACATGTCGACCATGATCGATCCCACGCCCACCACGGCCGGGTCCGCCATGCCCGGCTATACGAATTACTTTGACTCGACTGTGGAGCTGGAAGATTCCGGCACGAACGGAGTATACGGATTCCGCGACCCCCACGTCACCTATCCTCAGGATTTGAAAACCGCCTCCGACTGGCAAAGCATGCCCTCTGTCCGCGGGAATACCTATAGCGGCCTCAAGCTGCGCGACTTTACCTACGACCCCACCCGTACCATGCCGGTCGGGGACCCTAACGCTGGCTTATGGCAAAACCTGCAGTTTCGCCCGTCGTTTGACAAAACCGATCCTTTCAACGTCCGGCTCGAATATCTCAACTCCAACGGCGCCTGGGTGGCCTACAACTATCAAGCCGGCCTGAATGACCCCGCCACACAGTATTCCAAGGCCTTCCTGCAATACGCGGCATACATGGGGCCCGGCTTCGTCCGAGTCAGTGGAGTGACGAATGCCGCTGCCGCCGACCCGGTCCCCTTCAGCCCTCCGGATACAGGCGTCGCCGACGGGAATAACAATATCTTCTACTATCGAAGGTACTCCTATTACGCTCAGGACCCTCGCTCCATCCGCTTCAACTTTACCCAACACCAGACGTCGACAGACAGCAAGGCGGCCTGGGATGCGTATCTGCGGGGATCGCTCCAATCCTCTGTGACAGATCCATACTGGATGCCCAACGGTTGGAAGGGCGCGCAGGAGTCGCCGGAGATCTTCTCCGTAGGCTGGCAGTGGCTTCCCTCCGGTATTGCCCGGAACAACAATACAAATTACGTCAACACCGCGGTAAGCACCGAGCCGGTCCTCGCCAGCTACAAGGACCCCGACGGAGTTCAGCGCCTCGCCGACAGCGGTCTCTTCACCGAAAATGCTTACGGCAATGGCTGGGTGGGCGATCCCTGGGCCGCCTCGGCCGACCGCACGGCCGACCGCCCATTCATCCTCAACCGCCCCTACTACAGCGTCGCGGAGCTGGGATATGTCTCGCGGGATTACGCCTGGCGCTCTCTCGACTTCTTCTCCGACAAGAGCGCGGATGCCAGCCTGCTTGATTTCTTCACGGTGGATAATACGACCAACTCCTACTCGGTCGGAAAGGTGAGCATCAACTCGCGCAATCCGGCGGTCTTTTCCTCTTTGTTGAAAAACACCATCCCCGACATCAATACCCTCTCTTCATTTGCCAAGGCCGATGTCATCGCGTCCAGCATCGTGGCGTCGACCGCGACAAATGCGATCTACAGCAAAGACCAGATCGTGAGCCAGATCGTGGCGTCGCTCGGCGCGGCCAATTTCTCCACCAACGACGAGCAGAAGGTTAAAGCCCGCCGCGAGGGCGTCACCCGGGCTCTGGCCGATGTCACCCAGGTCCGCACCTGGAATCTCCTCATCGACATCTTTGCCCAGGCTGGTCGTTACGGGCCGAATGCGACCTCGCTGGACCAGTTTACGGTGGAGGGTGAGCGTCACTTCTGGCTTCATCTCGCCATCGATCGCTTCACCGGAGAAATCGTCGATCAACAACTCGAGTTGGTTAATCAATGAACTTTGGATTCCGTATTCTGACTCTTTGTAGCCTGGCATCCTGCCTTATTGCTCATCCCGGGCATGCGCAGGCCAGAATCGATGTCCCACCACCCGCGAGTCCATTCATCGCGCCGATCCCGGAGTTCGCCGACTGGACTGTCGTCACAACCCAGGGAAAGACCGACTCCAGGCCCCCTGCCTCTGGGGAATCACCCAAGCCCTCGATCATCCAGACCACGCGCACCAAGGAAGTCCGCCGCCAGCGGTCAACCTTCCCCAATGGCGAGAGTCTGGAACTCTGGATGCTGGGAACCCTGTTCTTCACGACAGGCGAGAATGGCCGTGTGGCCATCAGCGACCTCATGGACAACGTCGGTTTTGAACCCTCGTCTCTCAATGCGTTTCCCGGCTTTTCCTGGCTGAGCCTGTCGAACTACGCCGGCACACGCACGGTGGAAAAGGGCACCTACTATTATTTCACGCAGTCCGGCAAAGAAGCGTGGATCGACATCACGTCCAAACTGCCCTTCGCCCTCAATGACGGCACAAGCTACACGCGCTACACTTTCGCTGCCCCGCCCACCGCTCCCCTGGCTCTTCCCGAGGCAATGCAAAGCCGCTACGACAGGTTCGCCCGCCTCATGCAGCGCGTGAATCGCATCGACGCCGACGCGAAGCGCCAATAGCACCCCTCTCTCCATGAAACCATCCCTCTTCGGTGTTACGGCGCTGTTCACCTGCTCCGCAGCGCTTCAGGCCAACACCGTATTTCAAGACGACTTTAGCAAGGCCAACGCCACCGGATCGGAAAAAGCGGGAACCGTCGAATCCTCAGGTAACTGGCAGGGAGGGCGATCTGCGGTCGGCGTGGATCTGGTGGCTGATCCCGCACTTGGCGCAGGCCAGAGCATGCAGATCCATTTCCCGCCAAACGCCTCGGTTTACACGACCTTTGAACCCGTTTCGCTAGAGAACGTCGGCGACAAGATCGAGGTCAAGTTCCGCTGCCGTTTTCCCACCGAGCAGGGGCCGGCCATCTCCGGCCTCCGCTTCGGTCTCTACAATGTGGAGGATGAGGGAAAGACGATCAATGGCTCGGGTTATATGATGACAATCGACCCAGCCACGGGAAAGGGACCGTCGATTTCCTTTGACCCCAATACGAGTGAAAAGACCATGCTGGGCGGCTCCGATCCGGTGCCGATCGTCGCCTTCGGCGGGACCGCCAAACCCTTTGGTACCGAGGCTCACATCATCACTTTCACGTTGGAAAAGGCGGCGGACGGGGTTCATATCGCCTGGTCCCTCGACAATGTTCCATCCGCCCAGGGCGTTGATGCGAATTCCAGCGCCACGACTTTCAACGCCTTTGTTCTCGGTCTCGGTGGACGCACCGACAGCATCAACATCGACGACGTCGTCATTACCAAAACGCCCTGACTCTTGTCCTGAAGAGTAAACGTCCTGCCAGACAAAAAGCCCCGGTCTTTCAACCGGGGCTTTTGCTTTATATGTCGGAATTGCGCAATATTCTCAGGGCGTGGCGGGAGCGCCATTCTGCTGCTCCTTCGCCTTGTTGATCAGAGTCTCGGACACCATGTTCCAGAACTTGGGATCATCGTGACCATGTCCATTCGACGGACGGTTTTCCACGGACTTCGGGCCGGGAATCACGTTGTACGCGGCATACTCGCAAGTGGGCGGAGTGATCAGGTCAACGAAGCCGATATAGAAATGGATCGGCGACTTGATCATCGTGGCCATATTGGTTCCATCGGCATAGCGAGTCGCCTCGACCACGACCGGGTCGGGCTTGCCATCCGGGCCTTTCGGAATGGGCTTGGGCCAGCCCCCGATGCGTCCGGCAGTCACTCCGGCAAAGTCGCACAGGCCGGGAATCGCCGTGAAGGTGTAGGTGACCTTGGGCTCGAGAGCGGCCCCGGCAATCGCCTGCCCTCCACCCTGGCTGCCGCCCATGATCATGAGCGTGTGGCCGTCCCACTCCGGCTGAGCCTGGAGGAACTGCAAGGCGCGCAGGACGCGGAGATACATCCCGACGAAGTAGAAGTTATCCCGATTATCTCGGCCGCGCACGCGATAGTCCTTCAGCTCACCGCTATCGAGCGCGGAGTAAAACTCCTTGGGCTTGCCGTTGGGAAGGCCATGGGCGTTGATCGTCATGGCGATGAAGCCCTTCTGGGCATAGCGGATGGGGCCGAGGAAATCGGAGTTGCGCACACCTGCACCATCCACGATCAACAGCGCCGGGGCGCTCTTCGGCTTGGCATCGGTGGGCATGGAATAATATCCGGAAACCGGAGCGCCCCCGGTGCAGGCGAGCTGCACGTCAAACACGCGGGTGCCCGGTCGATCCGCCGGGGCAGGCACCTCGGTCATCTTCGGATCCATCGGCAGGGCCGCGAGTTCCTTTTTCTTTCCTTCCCAAAAGGCGACGAAGTCATCCGGCACAGGCAGCGTGGGGCGGATCTCCGTCACATCAATACCCGCCGCGGCGGCCGCGGTGAGATTTCCCTGCGAGGGTGAGGCAAAGTTGACATCGCAGCGCAGGAATCCGGGTTCGTCGAGCTTCCCGCTCACGGTGGCCACGCCGTCCTTGATATCCGCCGTTCCATTCTGGACCGGATCGGCATTATCCTTGGAAATCTTCCAATACACCTTGCCCTCGGGAACAGGCTGCTTGTTTTGCTCCAGGGTGATCTTGAAGGTCACGTCCTCGCCTTTCTTGTAAAGAGCGTCCGGCTTTTCTGTCTCGACTGTGACCACGTATTCAGCGGGAGATTTCCCATCCCAGGAGGACGTGGCGGAGAGACGATCGACGCCGAGGAAGCACAACGACGCAAAGGCTAGAATCGGCAGTCCAAAGGACCGCCCAAAGGGGAGGATTCGCATGAGGAAACCATTAGTCATACCTTGCGAGGCCTCAACCTGCCGCCAATTCTATTTATAGGATGACATCCGGATACACGAGAATAAAAGGCGCGCTAGAGTAAGAAGCATCCTACTCTTTCTCTCGTATGACTCTCCCTGCAACGATCGGCTTCTCGCCCGGCGACACGCGTATCTCCCGATGGCCCAATGGAAAGAAAGCCGTGTTTCAGCTCCAGTTTGACGACAATGCCGCAAGTCAGCTGCTGGGCGCCATCCCGGAACTCTGCCGCAGGGGAATGGCAGGCACGATCTACGTGAATCCCGCAAATGAGCCTTGGAAAACCCACGAGGAAATGTGGCTGCATCCATCGCCGGGGATCGAGTATGCCAACCATACCTTCAGCCATGTCGGCGCGACGAGCTTTGATCAGCTCGATGACGAACTCACGCGTTGCGGCGAGGTGATAGCGCGCTGTTATCCCGATCGGCCGTGGCCCCGTCTCCTGTCTTTTGGGAAACCGGGCGGAGTGCCGTGGACAGTCACTGAGGAAGAGGTCGAGCGCGCTCTCGCAAAGCATCACCTCGTCAACCGCCCACCCTTCAAAGGATACCCGTTTCAATTTCCAGGAGGTCTGGAGGAAATCCTCTCCCTGGTGGACACAGCGCTCGCGAGCGGAGGCATGGAGTATTATGTCTTTCATGGAGTGGGCGGAGACTGGCACTCCACCCCATGGGAATGGTTCATCGCCCTGCTCGATAAGCTCGAGGCCCACCGCGGCGACTACTGGATCACGGACCCGGTCTCATGGCATCAGTATGAGACGGAACGCGACGCTTCGACATTCACGGTACAGGCCGATGGCGAGGACGAGATCCGTATTTCCCTCTCCTGCCAGGCTGATCCCGTATTCTACGATATCCCGCTCACTCTGGAAACAGCCGCGCCCCACGACTGGACGCAGGCTCTCGTGACCCAGGCCTCACGCAGTCAATACGTTCCGATCGTCGATGGATGGATAATGTACGACGCCATCCCCAATGCCGGAGACGTCACCATCGATCCCGCCCACCCGTAATGACATCGCTCGTAGATCTCGTCAACCCGCTCCAGGGTACCACGTCGGACAAGAATTTCTCGACCGGCAATACACTCCCCATCACGTCTCTCCCGTTTGGCCTGCATCACTGGAGCCTCCAGACTCGCGAGGATCCATGGTTCTTTCACCCTGGCGACCGCAAACTCTGGGGCATCCGGCTGACGCATCAGCCCAGCCCATGGATGCTGGATTATGGGGCGCTGTTGGTCTCGGCTTTCCATGGTCCGATCGCCGAAACGCCCGCCCTGCAATCCTCCGCCTATCGCATCGTGGAGTGCCGCCCCCATGTCACGCGACTTCAGCTCCCGGGCCAGGGGATCGACATCTCTCTCGCACCTGCCCCCGCAGGACTGTTGCTCGTTTTTGAAACCCGGTCGGAGGCTCCGCTAAAGATCCGGTTGTCCTTCCGCCAGGAGTTTTCGGTGGAAACCTCCGATACCCTCGTGCATGGGCGCACCACGGATAACAGCGGAGGCGTACCCGAGGGGTTCGGACTCTCCTTCTGCGGTCGCTTTAGCGATCGTCCACGTCATGTCCACAGTCTTCCCAACGGGACATGCTGGGAATTCGCCCCGGGAACTCGCCGGGTGGAACTTCGCCTGGCCGCGTCGTTCATCGATGGCACCATCGCCCGATACGCTCTCGCCTCCCAGCTCGATGGGCACTCGTTTTCCGAGATTGAAGGCTCCGCAGCCCAGACCTGGGATGCCCTGCTGGGTCGCCTCGATTTCCCCGATCCGGAGGACTCCCGCCGTCGCACCTTTTACTCCTGCCTTTACCGGACCCTTCTCTTTCCGCGCCTGCTCACGGAGAAGGACCCGTCCGGAAATGACATCCACTACAGCCCGTATGATGGCGCAGTCCATACGGGACCACTGTGCACGGATAATGGGTTCTGGGACACCTACCGCACAGTCTACCCCCTCCTCGCTCACGCCTTCCCCGACCAGCTCACGACCATCCTTCAAGGCTGGCTCAACGCCTGCAAGCAGGCGGGATGGACGCCCAAGTGGCCCAGCCCGGGGCTGAAGGACTGCATGATCGGGACGCACTTCGACGCCGTGGCGGCGGATGCCGTAGCCCGCGGCATCACAGGCTGGGACGTGGAGGCCGTATTCCCTTTTCTCTGGCGCAATGCCACGGAGCAGAGCAGCGATGGACGCTTTGGCCGCCAGGGACTGGAGGACTTTATCCAGCTTGGTTATCTGCCAGCCGACAGGCACCGGTACTCGGTTTCCGCGACGCTGGATTATGCCTATGGTGACTTTTGCGTGATGCAGGTCGCTCGGCACCTCGGCAGAACCCGCGAGGCCGAGCTTCTGTCCACCCGCATTGGCAATTATCGAAACGTGTTCGATCCTTCGGTCGGGTTCATGCGGGAACGCAACAGCGACGGCTCCTGGTTAAGGCCCTTCGGGGAGTTTCGCTGGGGAGGCGGCTTCATCGAGGGCGGCCCGTGGCAGCACTCCTTCCATGTCCCACACGACATCCCCGGTCTGGCCTCGTTGTTTGGCGGAGAAGCCGCCCTGGAAGCCAAGCTCGACGCGATGCTCTCCACCCCGCCACTGTTTCAGGTCGGCCATTACGGCTTTGAAATCCACGAAATGACGGAGATGGCGATGGCGGGTTTCGGTCAATACGCGCACTCCAACCAGCCCGTCCACGGCTACCTGTTTCTTTATGCGCTGCTCGGGCAGCCCGAAAAGACCTCGCATTGGGTACGCAAGGTCTGCGACGAACTATATGGGCCAGAGAAGCTGCCGGGCGACGAGGATAATGGCGAGATGAGCGCCTGGTACATCTGGGCCAATCTCGGCCTGTTTCCCCACTGCCCCGGCCGCCCCGGACTGGTCTCATTTCAGCCGCCACATACCCGCGCCTCGGTGCGCCGCGATCTGCTTCCTTAAACCTCCGCCCTCTACCGCATATGTCACTGTACTCCCCCGGCAAATTCGCCGTCACCTGCATCGCCGCAGTCGCCCTCTCTCCGTCCCTCATGTCTGCAGCCGACAACTGGCGCTCCGCACTCTACCCGGAGGACTGGAAACCGGGCTACGAGGCACCCGATGGCGGGTATCTGCATGATTTCTCCTACGCAGGATATCAACGCGGAGAACAGCCCATCCCCGATCGCAAGGACAATGTCATCGACGTTACCTCAGCACCGTACTTGGCCGACAAGACGGGCCAGACCGATGCCACCGCCGCGATCCAGGCGGCCATCGATGCGGCTGGCGATGCAGGCGGCGGAGTGGTCTTTCTGCCCGCGGGCACCTACAAGGTCGCCCCATCCGCGGAGGGCAAAAATGCACTGCTGATCTCCGGCGACAGTGTGGTCCTCCGGGGTGAGGGAAAGGACAAGACCTTCCTCTTTAACGACTCTGTCCAGATGCGCAACAAGAGCGTCATCACCATCGGTGCCAAGAATGGCCTCTGGTGGGGGTCCAAGGGGTACCCCACCGTACCAATCACCCAGGACCTGTTGAAACCTACGACGGTCATCCCTGTGGCGGACCTCGCCGACATGGCGGTGGGCGACTACGTCGTGATCAGATCCGACATGACCCAGCGCATGATCGATCAGCTCGGTATGACCGGCGTGTGGAAACCAACCGACTCTTATCTGCCAGCCCCCACCTACGCCCGTCGCATCACGGCCATCGATCCCTCCGCCAGGACGATCACGGTAGACGTGCCGCTGCGCGGGTTTATCTATGCAGCCGACAACGCCAGGGTAGCCATCCTCAAAAAGGCGAAACCCGTACAGGAATCCGGCGTGGAATACCTCTCCATCGGGATGAAACAGCATCCAGGCGGGGGACTGGATGACGATGATAAGAAGAACATGACCGAGGGCACGACCGCCTATGAGATCTTCCGCGCTGCGGCGCTGATCTTTGACGGGGCGGAAAACTGCTGGGCTCGGGGCATTAGCTCTTACTGTCCGCCGGGCAACAATGCCAACATCCACCTGCTCTCCCATGGGGTACGGCTCATGCGCACACGCAATGTCACAGTAGAAGACTGCTTCTTCGCCTATCCCCAATATCGCGGCGAAGGCGGCAACGGCTACATGTACACCTTGTACGGAAACGAATGCCTCCTGAAGAACTGCACCGGCAAGGGCGGGAGGCATAATTTCTCGTTTGGCGAGATGGGATCGACTGGTAATGTTTTACTCAATTTTCACGCCATTGATGGCCGCCTCCCCAGCGACTTCCATATGTACCTTTCGCGGGTCAACCTCATCGACAATGCCGTCGCTGATGGAGACTACTTTGCTGCGGTCAAGCGCTTCGCTCCTCCGACCCACGGCGAGACCACCTCGGAGTCGGTTTTTTGGAATACCAAGGGCCTCCGCTACCAGCCGGAGGTCGGCGAGTATGCGGGGCATGCGACAAAAAACCCTCAATTTCTCATTATTTCCCATCAGTGGGGACAGGGCTACGTCATCGGCACTCAGGGACCGTGCCACGATGTCGAGACAGACGACTTTTGCGAAGGTGTGGGCCGGGGAGAAGCCCTCCTGCCCCAGTCCCTCTACGAGGATCAACTCAGGCGCCGTCTCGCAACGACCAAGCCACAGTGACCACTCGCTAACTTTATGTTTAGCGCGGGGGCGCTCCTGGATGTAGAAGATTCCGAGAGTCACCTTTCACGACACCCGGCATGAGCTTCGAACGCGTCTCGCAAAAGGACATCGCCGCCCGGGCGGGCGTCCACATCACCACGGTCTCGCTGGCCCTCAGAGACAGCCCGCGACTGCCCGAGGAGACGCGTATCCGCATCCGCCAGATGGCCGAGGAGATGGGGTACTCCCCGGATCCCATGCTTTCGGCCCTTACGGCCTACCGCAAGAGCGCCAAGGTTTCCCGCTACCAGGGGACGCTCGCCTGGCTCAATACCATAACCAAGACGGAGCCGGATAACCTGGGTTACAAAGCTGGAGCGATTTCCCGCTGCGCCGAGCTGGGCTACGTCCTCGAGGAGTTTCGCGTGGCAGATATGCCCCTGCCCCGTATCTCCCGCGTGCTGAAGGCGCGCAATATCACCGGCATCTTCCTGCCACCCCAGCCCGGTCGCCTCGCACATATCAATTTCGACTGGGAGAACTTTTCCGCGATATCCTTCGGCTACAGTCTCGCGCGCCCCCGTCTGCATGTCGTCACCAATGCGCAATATCGGTCCGTCCATATCGCCATCCGGGCCATGCGGGCACGCGGATACCGGCGCATCGGGTTTGCCACGGTCCAGTCCACCGACGTCCGCACGGATCGTAACTTCTCCTCCGGCTATCTCGCCGAGCAACGCAGGTACAATGAGAAGTATAGCGTCCCAATGTTCATCTACGATGATGTGGCGGACATCAAACGGGTCAAGTTCCTCAAGGAGTTTGGTCGCTGGTACGAAAAACATAAACCCGATGCCGTTTTGAGTCTCGATGGCGAGATGTCCCGCGTTCTGGCCGCACTCGACCTGCCCGCAGAAACCTGCGGTCACGCCTCTCTGATGACGACCCCCGAGGGAGACCTCGCCGGGGTTTATCAGAACGGTCCCATGATCGGCCGTACGGCAGTGGATTTCCTTGTCGGAATGATCCACCGCAATGAACGCGGCATCCCCTCGGTGCCTCTCTATATTTTGGTCGACAGCACGTGGAGGGATGCCCCCTCCCTGCCCGACAAACGCCGCTAGACCCCATCCACCGAGGCCCATCCAGAGCCATTCTATAATACGAGCAAGGATGTCGTTTGCTCGGGAATCGGGTGATTTTAAATTAGGGGAAATTCAAGGCAATCGACCGAGCGCCAACGGAAGCGGTCGAGGCTCCGGAAACCATGACGACATCCACCAAAACCACCCTTCAGCACGCGGAGCCAAAAACCGAATTTGAAACATGGCCTTCGCGCAATGGATCGACTCAGACGCAGCGGTTGCTCATCTGCCTGATCGACGGTGAGATCCAGAAGTTCTTTCCGGATGGCGACCTGCCCGTAGACCTGTATCCAGCCACGAAGCAGGTCGAGGCCTGCAAACTCGATCCCAGTGAGTGGTTGAAGATCCTGAAGGATTTTCAACCGACAGTTATTCTCACCTGCTGGTCGACGCCGGTCATCCCCGAGGAGATCGCCAGCGACCCGGAGTCTTCTCTCAAGTATATCTGCCACATCACCGGCACCGTACGGCGAATGGTCCCGCGCTCTTTTTTCGAGCGGGGCGGAGTCGTGACCAACTGGGGGCCACTGGCCGGAGGTCAGGTCGCCGAGCAAGCCCTGCTCCTCGCCCTCGCCTCTTTGCGCAATATCGGACAGTGGCGCCAGCAGATCGCAGACAAGCATCATGTCCCGTACTGGGACTTCGTTGACTCCCTCCGTACACGCACCCTCTTTGGCCGCCGGATCGGCATCCATGGCTTCGGTCAGATCGCGCAGGCGCTCGTGAAATTGCTCAAACCGTTTCAGGTGAAGATTTCCGCGTATTCGGAAGGAGTCCCGCCGAGCCTGATGGAAAGCCTCGGCGTCAAGCCTTGCCAGTCGTTGGAGGAACTCGTGCCACAGAGCGAGGTCTTCTTTGAGTGCGAGGCTCTGAATCCCTCTTCGGAACGCAGCGTCACCCGGGAGCTTCTTTCCAGGCTCCCCGATCAGGCGCTAGTCGTAAATATCGCCCGAGGAATCATCCTCGATGAGGCTGCCCTCATTGCCGAGGTTCAGTCTGGTCGGCTCCATGCTGCCCTCGACGTGTTCACCCAGGAACCCATCTCGCCCGAGTATCCCCTCTGGCATCAGGAAAAAGCCCTTCTGTCCCCGCACATCGGAGCGCCGACTTCCGACAGCCAATGGACCTATGGCGCGTTTGCCACGGCAAACCTCCGCCGCTTCCTGAACGGTGAAACTCTCGACGGCATCGTCTCCCTTGCCTCCTACGATCGCTCAACCTAGGAAAGCCGGCCTCTCCCACGCCGCGGAGATGGAACTCAAGGCGACCGCCACAGACTGCGGAGTTTTCGTACCATAGCCCCGATTTACGCTGCCTAATCCAATGCGTAAAAAAAGCCGCCGACTTTGCTGTCCGGCGGCTTTTCACTTTTCCGACCTGTCAAATAACGGCTCTCCAGCAGAGGCGCTCGGCGCGCTTTAACCAAAGACGATTTGATTCACTCTAGTTCGCCGTAAGCGAAAAGTCGTCAAAATCGGCCAGACAGGGACGTTGGGAATAGCAGTGTATCGCGAAGCTCACCGACTCGGCGCCCTGCGGAGCGGTGAAGTCCATGGTGTACTCGGTCCACGCACTAGCGCTCTGGGTGACCTGCTTGGCTGACATCTCGGCGGGCACATCGATCTTTTTGCCTTCCGCGTCTTTAAACATCAGCCATACGCCAGCGCCGCTCTGGTTGAGGCTGCGCGCCCAAAAGGTCAGCTTGTAGGACTTCCCGGGCTGCATCTCAAACTTGGAACTCTCCAGCCACGATCCCGGCCCGCCATCTCCCTGCTCCACTCGCAGGCCAAACTGGCCGCTATGCGCCGCATCCGCCTGCACGGAACTCAGGTTGTTTGCCGTGTCTTCCTTGGATGCGCGCCAGCCCTCCGCACCTTGCTCGAAGCCCGGGTTTACAAAGGTCAGTTCTTCCGCCCAGGCGGGAATGGAGAACACTCCTGCCAATATCATGCCTGCGACGATGCTTTTCTGAGAGGATTTCATGAGCGCAACCTAAGATCGTCCGGCTGAACCGGGAACGGAAATACCATTCTAACTATCGACAGCCATCGCGGCAAAACTTGCGGCGAAACCTCACCCGAGCGGTGAAACAAAACTGCTGATGACAAACACGGCATTGGCTGCCGAGTGCAGGACGATGCAGGGAATCACACTGCCTGAGAGCCGACGGAGCAAGGCGAGCAGCATACCCAATACAAACACATAAACCAACCCCACCCACCCATATTGAATATGGAGAAGGGCAAAGATGAGCGACGAAACCAGGGCCGTGAGCCACCACCCCATCGAGCGAATCCACCCTGAGTAGGCATAACCGCGAAAGATCAACTCCTCGGCCAACGGAGCAAAAAGGCACAGGCTCAGAATAAAAGTCGCCGGACTGTGCCGCCCCATCTGCATCAGCTTAAGGGCTTCCATCGACCGGGCGTCCAGCACCCTGTCGACAGCATATCCCATCGCGGCGATGACGATCAGAAACACCGGCGTCCAGAGCAGGGAGGCCTTGAGACCGGGACGACTCAGCCCCAATCGCTTTGCGATCCGGACCCGGGAGCCACAGACCGCCACAGCACCCAGCACGACCAACCACGCGGCACTGATCGCAATGCGCTCCGCCTGACCATTGGCCATGAGGCGTTCCACTGCGGCCGCCTGCTGACTCGGCCCCATTTCCAACAGGTACGGAATCATGGCCGGGATAACCGCCATTACTTGCATCCCGAGATAAGCAACCGCGAGACAGATCACTCCGGCCAGTGTCATCCAGGGAGAAAATCGTCCCCCCTCATCCAAAGTCCTTGCAGGTCGGCAGCGGAGATAAACCCAAAGACCAACCCCTGCCGCCAATGATCCGATCGTCCCGAAGGGCAGCGAGGCAAAGACCGCGACAAAAACCGCAATGACTCCGGCCCAGACCTCTTTGCGCTGCCAGGCAATGATCAGCAGGATGAAACCCGCGAGGAATCCGCCGGCGAGCGCCAGCAACACGTGGACGCCGATCCGGATGTTACGGATCGTTTCAAAATCAAACCGCGGCCCCTTTCGTTCGACCGTCTTCTTGGGGATAAGCGGGTTTGGCCCGCCTTCGTAGGCGTAGCGCCGGGCGGCCTCGAAACTCGCAGGTGTCCAGATTCTCGGAAAATAGCGACCTCCCGTGAAATCAAACTGCTCCCGCGCCGTCTCGCGATCATCGGCCAGCACGGCGAGACGCGTGAAGACGAAACGAACCATGAGATTGTCTGGTTCGCGAGCGATCCACTCCTGAAATCCTTTCTTCGTCCTCTCCCAATCCAGGCGCCCTTCTGCAAAAACCATATCCCGGTTTTTCGCCATGAGGTCTGCGGACCAGACCAGGGCGGCGTAACGGCGATCGCGTTCCCCCTCCGGGGATTTGTCGGCCAGCCCGGTGATCCAGGCTTCAAACTCACCTTCTTCTCCATGCCAGCGCGGCAGCATCCAGTAGCAGGCATTGGAGTAGTACGCGCCATAGGTCGGCTCCCGACCGATGGCCTCGTCGACCAAGGCAAAGTATTCGTCAGGATCCCAACCTTGTCCCAAGGCGACGGATTGGGCCGCCTCGTACCAGCCCGGGCATTGTTCCTTAAGCTTCTTTGCTTCATCCAGGACAACTCGCGCCTGGTCGAGTCGCTCGCCAAAGAGCCGCCAGCCTTCATCGGACACCGTGTCATTTGTCCCGCTCCCTCGCGCCTTCCAGGCGTACCTCGTGAGCGCCCAGGCCAGGGCGACTCTCGCTGTGATGCTCTGCGGGCGCTCGGCCACCCATTTCTCCAGGAAGGCGATACGCCCGGCCTGGTCCTGCTCCTCGTCGGGCATCTTCGCAAGCACCCAATAGTAGGAGGAAAGCAGCCACCCTCCCCCGTCGAGGCGTTCTTTGCTGGCCCGCAATTGAGCGGCAATAGCCTCCAGCCGATCAATATTCCCGGCCGCCAGTTCCTCGCGAGTCTCGTTGGTGATTTCCAGGCTTCGCCGGTAAGCGGGAGTCGGCCCATCCAGGGACTCTGCCGGCGGGAGATCCGCGGAAAACGCAGTGGTCGCACATGCAAAAAGCGCCACGGCGAGAAATCTCACCGTGGCGCGTAATGCTATGAAGGCCGGCATGAAAGGGGGGACGGCCTTCTTCGGGAAACTAGCTTTGCTGCGAAGTGATCTTCGCAAACTCCGCCTTTTGAGTCGGAGTCAGCACCTTGAGCAAGGCCTCGGAGGAGGCCATCTTGCGAGCGCGAAGAAGATCGAGACGTTCCTGATATCCGATTTTGCCCGCCTCAAATTTGCGGTTGATCTTGCCCACCTGCTTGAGACCGGACTGCCGGATTTTCTCGATGGCTTGAATCTGCTTTGGCGCAAGGGCGAGTTCCTTCTGCACCGACGGAGTGTAGAGAACAAGTGCTCCCAGCACCTTGCGCTCGATCTTCATGAACTTCGCCCGCTGGGTCGTGTTCAGGGTCGAGAGCGCCCGCTCGTTGTAGCGATCATTCAAGGCGAGAAGCTTCTTCTCTGCCTCAAGGCGCTGCTCCGGTGTCGTGGGATTCGCCGCCACGATCTGACGTGCGGCATTCTTGTACTCGGCACGCAGGGAGTCGAGGACAGCCCGTTGCAGCGAGTTGAGCTTCAACTCGTCACGCACCTTCTCGATCCCCAGCAGGATGGGTACCGAGCCGGGATGTTCCACCGCCGCCGTGACGGCTTTGGCCTGCGGCATCAGCCCAAGAGCCAGCGCCGCGAGAAGGGTCAGGATACGAATTTTCATACCACCGATTTCAGAATGATTTCCTCGAGTTTGACGATATCAGCGGCAAACTTGCGAATGCCGTCGGAGAGCTTGTCGGTTGCCATCGGGTCCTCGTTGAGGAGCCAGCGGAAGACTTTTTCCGTCACGTCGATCTTTTCGATGTCGGATGCCTTGGCTTCCTCCGGGCTGAGCTTGCGCGCCACCGGATCAGTCGAGTTCTGCAGCTTCTCGAGCAGGTCGGGGCTGATCGTAAGGAGGTCGCAGCCCGCGAGTTCGAGGATCTCCCCGATATTGCGGAAGCTGGCGCCCATCACCTGGGTCTTGTAGCCAAACTTCTTATAGTAATTGTAGACGCGCTGGACGGACTGCACGCCGGGGTCCTCGGCTCCGACGTATTCCTTGCCGGTGTGGGCCTTGTAGTAGTCGTAAATGCGGCCAACGAAGGGCGAGATCAGCGTTACGCCAGCCTCGGCACAGGCGATGGCCTGCGGCAGCGAGAAAAGCAGGGTCAGATTGCAGTGGATGCCTTCCTTTTCGCAGACTTCGGCAGCACGGGCACCTTCCCAAGTGGAGGCAATCTTGATCAGGATGCGCTCACGGGCGATACCGGCTTTTTCATAGAGTCCGATCAGGTAACGGGCCTTCTCCACCGTCGCTTCGACATCAAAGGAAAGACGGGCGTCCACCTCGGTCGACACGCGGCCCGGCACGATCTCAAGGATCTTCGTCCCGAAGGCAATGAGCAGATCGTCGATGATCTTCTTGGCCAGTGCATCACCGCTGAGCGAGGAACCCTTGTTGTCAGCGATGGCCTTTTCGAGCAGGGGCTTGTACTCGGCCTGCTGCACCGCCTTGAAAATCAGGGTCGGGTTCGTCGTGGCGTCCTGGGGTGAATACTTCTTGATGGATTCAAAATCCCCGGTGTCGGCGACAACTGTTGTAAACTTCTTGAGTTCGTCGAGTTGAGTGGAGGCGGCGAGAGAGGCGCTCATTACGATTTAAGGTTCTGACACGGTGTCGCCTTGACCGGGGAAAAGCAACTGCGAAATCGCCACGCTTTTTTGGGAAAAATTTGCTCGAAAGATAGAATGGCTTGAGGGATTGTTTTCTTTTCGCGGGGCATACCGAGTAGACTCTCAGCGAACCGATGCCATCTCCATCCCCCTTCTCACTTCGTCCTCAGGCTTTGTCCGGAGTCATCTCGCGGCATGTGCGTTCTCCGCGCGCTCGCGACATCTCTGTCGACCCTGCAGGTGGGATGTTTGATTCCAAGACCATTCCAGCGGCGATCAAGAAAAGCTCCCCGGATGACGGGATACTCGTGCCTGCGGGCGAGTATGAGCTGACCGAGGTGGACAAGTCGCTGCGCTTCCAAGCCATCGAAAATGGCGCGAGCCTGCGTGGCCCCATGGTCATTACCGGCGATTTTGTCATTTTTACAGGCTTGAAGATTCGCGGTAACGACGACGCCCCGGCCATCGAGATCCGCAAGGGCATTGTCATCTTTGAGGAGTGCCTGATCGAGGGCGGAGTCCGCGTTTGTGAAGGGGGGCAGGCCTACTTCACCGTCTGCCATATCCGAAAAGCCGAGGAGGGCCTGTGCATTACCGACCGCTCGACCTCTGAGCTCTTCCGCACTGCGGTCTCGGGCTGCCACGCGGGCGTGGCTGTACGCCATGGCTCCACCTGCGCCCTTTACGCCAGCCGCATTGAGCAATGTGCCGCAAAACCGGGTGCAGATGAACTCGGTGCGGGCATCTTCGCAGAAGCCTCGACGGTCTACGCCGAGGGTCTCTCCCTCCGCGGCAACAGCGTCGGGCTTTACCTTCAGGACTGCCCCGAGGTGCGTCTGCTCAGCACCCACTTTTCCGAGCACCACGCCGCGAGCATCATCTCCGCAGGCCTCGCATCGAGCAAATTGCATCTCCGCTCCTGCTCTTTCGACAAGCAGTCCTCGGCACGTTGCGGACAGATCAACATCACCGGTGGCTCGCTTCTCATGGAGCACTCCCTCGTTCGCCCCGAGGCCACCATTGCGCTTACGGCGAATCAAGCTCGTCTCGAATTCTTTCGATCCCGCCTGGAGTCTGCTTCGGAAATCGCCGTGGATGCGCAGATGAGCCATATCGAGGCGACGGATCTTTCCCTCCAGTCGATCACCGGTGCGGCTCTCTCGGCTTCGGATTGCCGAGGCGTCATCAAGCTGAGTTCTTTCACCGGCCAACCGCCTACCGCCATCCTCAGGTCGAATGACCTGATCCTGGAGGAGTGCAAACTCATCGACTCCAGTGTAACCGATCCCGACACGGTGGAAAAACGCGCTGGATCTGCGATGGACGCGCTCATGGAGGCTCTGAATCAGACCGTGAGCCACGAGAACGTCCGGGCCGAGCTCGAGAGGATCATTCGCCAGGCTCATGCCGCCTACCGGCGCGGGTTGCGAGGTTTCCCGATGACGACCCAGAGCTTTCACGCCGCTCTTATCGGCCCGAAGTCCGTGGGTGAGGAGAGCGCCGGAGCCATGCTGGCCCAGGCGCTGCATGTCTTCAGCATCATCCACAGCCCGGAGCTTCATCGCGTCACGATCGACCAGCTACTGGAGGAAGGCATCGATCAACTACCCAAGGAAGGCGCTTTGTTTCTTAGCGCCCGCGAAGCAACCGGTTTCACCACCGCAACCACGGCTGCCGTACGGACTCTCATCGAGAATCTCACCCGTGACCCGGAGCGTCTCGTGATCATGGAGGGCGAACGAGAGGAAATCCGGCGTGTGCTCCGTCTGAGTCCGGCTATCCAGCTCGCGTTCTCCAATATCATCAATTTCGCCTCCTACGGCCCCGTCGAGCTCACCAACCTCTTCACCCAGGCCTGCATTCGCGACGGGATTACGCTGAGTTCAGACGCCGCGCTCACCTTGTTGCTGGCGTTTCATTTCTATTCGGACCGTATGGATCGGCGATTCACCTCGGTTGAGGGTGTCCTGTCCCTGTACCAGCGTGCACGTCGGCTTTATCTCGAGCGCTGCGGCCGGCTGGAGCGTTTCGACTGCGAGATGGAAGCGCAGGACCTGGACCTGCCCATGGATAAACTGCTCCGGAATGCAACCGACCGCATGCCGGCGTTTTCCTCTTTCTGCCCTTCATGCTCCAAGGAAAATCCGTGGGTCCACGGCTTGGACCGCACGATGGTGTGCGTGCATTGCGAGAAGCCCTACCTCACCAAATGGGGACTCTGGCGGGAATCCTTCGCCTACCGTCGGCTCAAGGAAGCCGCCCCGCGCATCGAGGGAGGCGCAATTTCCCGTCGCGCACATCACTCACATAAGTAAACTCCTCGGGTGAAGCCGATCGGAGTCCTTATCATCATTTCGCTGTTTTCAGCAGCGGTAGCTCAGGCTGACCCCCACTCTGCCGCCGCCTACTCCGCCCGACATGGCGAGACGGCACTTTTGGTCTGGCAGGACGGCAGGACGCTCGTAAGCCGGGGAAGGACCTCGACCGGCGTGCAACCGCCCAACGTCTACAGTATCACCAAGACTCTCTGCGCCATGGGGACGATGGCCGCCATCACCAAGGGCTGGCTCAAGCTCGACGAACGCGCCAGCGATGCCATCACGGAATGGAAAAATGATCCCCGGAAACGCGACATCACGATCCGGCAACTCCTCGACCAAACCTCGGGCCTGAACCCCGGTTATGAAACCTTCTACCGCCCGAACCTCAAGGACAAGCAGACTGCCGTCGCCAGGCTATCCTCGGTAGCAAAACCAGGCACAACCTTCGCTTATGGCCCTGCTCACTACGAAGCTCTAGAGCTTGTCCTGGCCCGCAAGCTGAAGCAGCCTCCGCTTCCCTGGATCAACTCCGTCCTGCTGCAACCGCTCGGCATTCCCATCGCGGGATGGCGACGGGACAGGGAAGGAACTCCTTATTTTTCTGCCGGCGCTCATGCCTGCGCCACTCAACTCCTTGCCGTCGGACAGGTCGTGCGCAAGGAAGGCTGGCGCTGGATTTTCCCGATCTTCTCGTCTCCGGTTTTCCGCGAGGCGGTACAAGGTTCCGACGCCAATCCCGCTTATGGCGGAGGTCTTTGGAACAACTCGCTGGCAGCCGTCAAGGATGCCGTCTCCCGAGATGTGGAGGAGGCCATCTCGGCGGGATTGGGCCGTCAGGAATGGAATCGCACCTGTCTTTCCCGGGAGGCTCCGACAGACCTCCTCGCGATGGTGGGTTCCTACGGGCAGAGGGTCTACATCGTTCCCTCGCAAAGCCTGATCATCGTACGTCAGGGTCGGGAATCCGGCTTCCGCGATCCAGAGTTTCTCGCCGCTTACTTCCGCCCCTCGGGAAAGACGGCGAAGAACTAGCTGCCCATCGCCAGTTCAATCAACTGGGCGGCCAGCGGCTCAGTCAGCCTGTCGAGATCGGCCAGGGCGGCCTTCAGCTTGGAAAGCGACTTTTCCGCCTTTGCGCTGCGCACCGCCCCGGCGGCGGCCAGGATCGCGGCGCGGTCGCTTTCCGGCACCTTGTCACCGAGCGCCGCCAGAGCCTTGTCGACAGCGGGCAGCATCTCGTCGGCCTTGATCGTCGCCTCGGTAAAGACCCGCTCATCCATGTCCTCAAAGGCGTGCTCGAGGGAATCCTCCAGCATCTTTTCCACCGCTTCGTCGCTCACCTCGACCGCGCTCTCGATCGCGACCTTGGTATCGACTCCGGTGGCGATATCGCGGGCGAGGACCTGGAGCAGCCCATTCGCGTCGATTTCAAACTGTACTCCCACCCTGGCCTGACCGCGTGGAGCGGGGGCAAATGAGACGACAAACTCACCGAGCTTCCAGTTATCCCGAGCCATCTCGCGCTCGCCCTGGAGCACCGTGATGCGCATCGAGGTCTGGTTGGCGGCGGCATTGGCAAACATCTCGCCCGCCCGGCAGGGAATGGTCGTATTTCGCGGGATGAGGACATTCATCAACCCGCCAAAAGTCTCTATACCGAGGGAAAGCGGCGTCACGTCGAGGAGGGTGACGTTTTGCACGGATCCGGACAGGATACCCGCCTGGATCGCCGCGCCCAATGCCACCGCTTCATCCGGATGCTGGGAGACGTTGGGTTCCTTTCCGAACACCTCGCGAACAAACTCGCGCACCAGCGGCATGCGAGTCGAGCCGCCAACGAGGATCACCTCGTCAAGCTGTCCGACATCGACCTTCGCGTCGTGCAGCGAACGCAGGCAATGCAGACGGGTCTTCTCAAGGATCGGGCGGCAGACTTCTGCAATCTGCTCGCCACCCTCGCGTTTCCGAGCCTCGGCTTCCGCCAGAGAAATGCCAAATTTCTCCGCGATCGCCCGGTCAAAGTCATCGCCGCCAAGCCGGGTATCGCCGTTCGTCGCCAGCACCTGAAACACGCCGCCGGAAAGCTCCAGCACCGAGATGTCAAACGTTCCGCCGCCCAGATCGTAAACGGCCACGTGTGATTTTTCCCCCAGCCGGTCCAAACCATAGGCGAGCGCGGCCGCAGTGGGCTCCGCCAGGAGGCGCTCGACCTCAAACCCCGCCAGTTCACCCGCCCGCTTGGTGGCGCTGCGCTGGGCGTCGTTGAAATAGGCCGGGACCGTGATGACGGCCTTCGTCACCGGACCACCCAAGACACGTTCAGCCTGGACCTTGAGCTTGCGGAGGATGAATGCGGAAATCTCCTCGGGGCTAAGGGTCTGGGAACCTACCTGCAAGCGCACCGGTTCGCCCGGCCTGCCCACCACCGGCAAGGTGGTCTCCACCTCGCCAACGCGCGAACCCATCAGGCGCTTGATCGACAAAACCCCGGTTTCGCGATGCTCGAGAGCCTCCCAACCAACCACCGGCTCGGTCGCATCTTCCGGGAAATAGAGCGCGGAGGGCGTGAGTCGGCACCCGTTCTCGTCGGCAAAGAGCACGGGGAAACCGGCGTCCATCGCGCCGATGAGGGAATTTGTCGTTCCGAGGTCGATTCCTACGATCATGGTCACCGCACGCTACGTGCCGTTCAGCCGTGCGCGAGCTTAAATTCCGCCTCGCGCAATTGGGCCTCCCACTTTCCGGTAAAGGCATAATCGCCCGCCAGAGCGGCGAGTTCACCCGGCTCCACCGCAGGCCAGCGCGTATCCAACTCACGCAGGCGCGCGTCGAGCCTGGCGCGGGAGTCTGCGATGGCCTCGAGGGCCAGCGTCACCTTTGCCGCTGCCGCGCGACATTCCGCGGTGCTGACCGCTCGCGAGAGGGCCGTGGTCGAGGAGGAGCGGGTCTGCAATGCCGCATTGGCCGCCTGCATCGTTCCGCCCACCAGCATGAAAATCTCCGGCGATCCCAGCCGGCCCACTGTGTCGCCATCGCCCGCCAGCAGACGCAATCGTGCCGCGGGATCGCTCAATACGCGATAGGCCTCCTGAAGCTCCGTAAATCGCCCGGCGTCTCCACGCCCGGAATCTGGATGGGCGGCAGCCGATTCGCGCAGATAACGTTCCTTGAGATCGGTCTCGTCGGGAATGGGCCGCGCCGCGATTCCGAACAGGGAAAAGGCGTCCGTCACGCCGAGAAACTCTCGCCGCACGAACAATGCGCCACGGCATTGGGATTCGTCACCTTGAAGCCACCCTTTTGCAGGTCGTCGCTGTAGTCGAGCTCCGATCCGCTGACGAAGAGCGCGCTCTTGGGATCGACGACCACGCGCACGGCGTTGGACTCGACCATGATGTCGCGATTGGCCGGGCCGTCGACGAGGTCCATCTTGTACTGCAATCCCGAGCATCCTCCACCGATCACTGCCACCCGCAACGCGCCGCCCGGTCGCCCCTGACGTTCGAGCAATGACCGCAGCTTGGCGCTGGCTCCATCCAGCACGCGAATGAGCTTCTCGTTTCCGATGCGATATTTGACCTCGGTTGTCTCCACGCGCGCAATATGGGGGCGAATTCTTTTCCCCGCAAGATCACTTCCCGCTTGCTAGACTGAGACTCATTCTCATTTAATGGCGAGCCATGTCCGCACCAGCCACCTTCGTCGAAAGCCCCGCCTGGGAGGGCATCCAGGGGGAGTGGAGGCGCATCTATGGGAGCTTCCAGGAAGGGCTGAGCATTGAATGGCATGATTTTGAGTGCGCCACGACCCTCGACTGGTCACGCAGCTTTCATCCCGACAGCCTGGAGATCTGTATTAATCTCGCCGGATGCGGCACCTTGCGCACGAGTCCCTCGCGCACGCATGTGATCAATCCCCAGACCGTGGCCCACTATAGTGTGGGCAGCGAAGGGCTGGCAGCGGATCGCCACGCGGGCCAGAAGCACCGTTTCTTCACCATTGAGATTTCACGCCCATGGCTCAACCAGGCCATCACCGGCTTCGAAGGTCATCTCAACCGGGAAACGCTCACCTTTCTCAGCGGCAACCTGAAGCCGTCGCAACAGACCCGCAGCGCGCCGCTCGACCAACGCCTGAAGCGCACAACGGAAGAACTCCTCCACCCACCGATTCCCGAACCGATCAACTCCCTCTGGTTCCGCGCCAAGGCGCTCGAGATCGTCTCTCATGTCCTGATAGACACCACGAGCGAACTCTTCTGCCAGCGCCACAAGCGCGTCGCCCTCGATCGCGTCGAACGGGTCAAGCAGGCGCTCGCGCGCGACCTGGAACATCCCCCCACCCTCGGCGAACTTGCCAGGGAGGTCGGATGCAGTTCATTTTACCTCAGCCGCATCTTCTCCGAGCAGACCGGCATGACCATCTCGCGATACCTGCGCAACCTGCGGCTGGAAAAGGCAGCCGAGCTCCTACGCAAGGGCGAGTGCAATGTCACCGAGGCGGCCTTTACCGTGGGCTACTCCAGCCTCAGCCATTTCTCCAAGGCATTTGCCGAGATGTTCGGCTCATGCCCGTGTGTCTTCCCGCTCCAGGGAAAGAAAAACTAGCGGGGCGGCAGCTCCACGAAAACCGCCGGAGCCTCGCAGAGCGGGTTCGCCGTGATGCGGGCGTGGACCGAGAAGACGTCTCCGATGCGCTCCGCCGTCATCACCTCGGCCGGAGCACCCTCCGCCACGATGCCACCCTCTTTCATGAGAATGACATGATCGGCGTATTGAGCGGCCAGATTCAGGTCATGAATCACCACAAGGACGGTGACCCCGCGACGAGCCATGTTTCGAGCCACCTGCAAGGCGCCGTGCTGATGCGCCGGATCGAGATTGGAAATCGGCTCGTCGAGCATGAGGCAGCGGCCATCGCTCACGGGGCGCCAGCCAATCTGGAGCAGCACCCTGGCAAACTGGACGCGCTGCAACTCGCCACCCGACAACGTCGTCACCACCCGGTCGGCGAGATGCTCGCTATCGGTCATGCGCAGTGCCTCGCGGGCGAGGCCCTCTTGCGATCCTGCATCGCCGTAGGGCGAACGCCCGAGCAGCACGACCTCCAGCGCCGTGAAATCAAAGGGCACCGCAGACTGCTGCGGGAGTACCGCGCGATATTTCGCGAGATCGCGCGCGCTCCACTCCGCCAGCGGTTTGCCCGCGAAAAAAATCGTCCCGGTCGTCGGCTTGAGCTGACCACAGAGCAGCTTGAGCAGCGTGGATTTTCCCGCGCCGTTCGGGCCGAGAATCGCCGTAAACTCCCCGGGTCGCACCCGCAGGTTCAGGCTCCGCACCAGCTCGCGCTCGCGAACACGAAAGGAAAGCTGCCTCGCCTCGATCATGACCAAAGGGCCTTTCTGCGCTGCCGCAGGAGCATCCCGAGAAAGAACGGCGCCCCAAAGGCCGCGGTGAGGATTCCGATCGGCATCTCCGCCGGAGCGACAATGATCCGGGCCGCTGTATCAGCCAATACCAACAAGCTCGCGCCGAGCAAGGCCGAGCCCGGAATGAGCCACCGATGGTCCGGCCCGATCATGAGGCGCACCAGGTGCGGAACGACCAGGCCGACAAAACCAATGATTCCCGTGTAAGCCACACAGACGCCGACACCTGCAGCCGTGAGAAAAATGATCAGCCCTTTGATTCTCTCAACCGCGTACCCCAGGTGCGCCGCCTCGGCCTCGCCGAGCGAGAGTGCGTTCAAGGCCCCGGCAAACAGCGGAGCCAATGCCACCAGACCCAGGCAGAAGGGCATGGCAATACAAACAATCGTCCAGTCCGCCGCGCCCAGGCTGCCCAGCGTCCAGAAGGAGAGCGTGCGCAACTGGGCATCGGTGGCGAGAAAGGTGGCAAAGCCGATCACCGCACCCACGAGGGCGTTTACCGCCACGCCCGCCAGCAACAAGGTCGCCACCGCCGTGTAGCCGCTGGTATTGGCTACGCGCTGGATGAACAACGTCACCCCCAATGCCCCGATAAAGGCCGCCATGGGAAGAAAGCCCGCATGATGCAGAAACGGCAGCGTCGGCAGCAGCACGCCGCCGAGCACGATGGCAAAGACCGCGCCCAGAGCCGCCCCGCTCGACACGCCTATAAGGCTGGGATCGGCCAGCGGATTACGGAAAAGTCCCTGCATGAGCGCGCCCGCCACAGACAAACCGGCTCCGACCATGAGGCCGAGCACCACCCTCGGGGCACGCAGATGCCAGAGCACGGCATCCTGAGTGCCCGGGGTTGCGACGCCGGTCAGCTTGCCCCAGAGGATGGATAGGATTTCCCCTGGAGGTATGCGCACCGCGCCGAGACTGAGGCCGATGACGACAGAGCCTATGGCCGCCACGATCAACGCAGCGACCACCAGGCTCCGCCCGCGGCGGATGCCGGAGCTCACTTCTGGGCGAGACCCGGAGAAGCCCGGAGCTTCTGCCCCAACTCCAGCGCGGCCTTGCCGAGCCGAGGTCCGAAGCCGAGAAGATACAGATCATCCATCGCAACAACGCGTCCCGCTTTTCCAGCCGGGGTAAGCGCGAGACCCGGTTGCTTGAGCAACTCGTCGATGCCCCCCGCACTTTCGAGACCCTTGGATGTCACCAGGATCACGTCGGGTGCCGCTGCGACAGCCGCCTCGGCGGTGAGGGGCTTGTAGCCCTCGTAATCTGTCACGGCATTGCGAGCACCGGCTAGCGTGATCATCGCGTCTGCGGCGGTGTTTTTTCCCGAGACGTTCATCAGCCCGCCTCCGCGGGTGTAGATGAAGAGCACCTTCGGCGCAGTCTCCGGTTTCCCCGCACTTTCGCTGGCGACCCGGAGGTCATCCCGCAGAGTGGCGATCAGCTTGTCCGCCTCCTCCGCCTTGCCAACCTCGGAACCCACCACTCGGATGCGATTTTCCGCCGCTTCCACGGTGTGCTCATTGGGCAGACGAACGACCTTCACGCCGATTTTCTCAACCTGGCTGAGTGCCTCCGTCGGGCCGCTGTCGGCATTCACCAGCACGAGGGATGGCTTCATCGACAGGATTCCTTCGGCCGACAATGCCCGCGAGTACCCGACCTTGGGCAATGCCACCGCCTGCTCCGGGAAGATGCTGGAGGTATCCACCGCCACGAGCGCATCCTGCGCACCCAGCGCATAGATCGTCTCGGTAATGGCTCCTCCCGCGCTCACGATGCGGTCTGAAGCGTGGCTTTCGAGTGCGAAAGCCACGGCCAGCAAAACAACGAGCGCCCTCACGCGTTCTCCTTGACCGGCAACTCGGAGACGAGCGCCTGCCAGCGGGCATCCTCCACCTCGCCCGGCTTCCTCTTGCCGAAGAAGAGCGCGATGTTCTCGCCAGCGGCATCATAGAGTTCGACCGAGGTCACGATGCCATCCGTGGTGGGTTTGCGAACCACCCAGGCAGAAGCGACGTGGGGGAGATGCAGATGCATGTTGAACTCGTCGTCGAGCACGTTCAGCCAGTCCGCGCCGAACATCTTGATATTCGTCACCTCTCCAGTGTGGATCTGGATACAGCCGGGGCTGCCGATGAAGACCATGATGGGGAGCTGCCGCGAGGCCGCCTGCTCGAGCATCACGCGGGTGGCATCGAGCGAAAGGCGCCAAGTCATTCCCTCCGGGGCCAGGCGGAGCGACTGCTCGCGGGCCACGCGGAACTGCTGGAGCAGCATGTAAAAGGCATGCGTGTCCTTCAACTCGAGCCAGGCTTTTTGGAATCCGGCCACGTCGATCTCGGCGTCGGGCAATACCGGGCGCGGAGCCGACACGGATTCGACCGGCTGCGTCGTCGACTGGTCGACTGCGCGGAAGCGATTCATGAGCTCGCCGTATCCACCGTAGTTGCTCTCCTTTTGCAGGAAGACCTTGTGAATCGCCGTGCCGTTCTTGTCGAAGAACTGGAAGCTCTGGCGCTCGCCCTCCGGCGTGCGGTCCGTCACGGCATAGCCGTACTTCCACGCATGCATGAACAAACGCAGGTCGATGTCGTGCCCGACCACCTGGCCCATGCCGTGGAAAAAGTCGATTTGGCGAAACTCGCCGTAGCGCTCATGCACTGCCGCTTCATTGCGGGTCAGACACATGATGCGACCCAGGCGGGGAAACTCCTTGATCAGAGCCGCCCAGTCGCCCTCGAGGCGGGTGACATCGTCACCGCAGCGGGTCGCGAGAAGCTCCGCTTCGCTCACGCCGAGCTTGGTGGCCGCATCTCGGATGCGGAGCTTCGGTTCTTTTTCCAGCAGTCCTCGCCACTGGTCCTTTAGTTCAACCGTTTCGGTTTTCATAGCATGTTACCTCTGTTAGGGATCGTTTGGAAATTAGGTATGCGACGCGCCGGACAGGATTCCGACCTACGACGCGAGCGAGCGGATCTTTCGGCGAAACAGCAGGAGCATCACTCCACACATACCCAGCAAGGCCAAGGTGGACGGCTCGGGAACTGCTGCAAACTGCACCTGGATCTCGCCATTCTCAATCTTCCAGCCCCCCGTGCCGAAGGACTGATCGAGCACCAATCCGGTATTTACGAGAAAAAGGTCGCTCAGGGTCAGCCCCGACACGCTGCCGTAGGAAAACAGTGTGTACGCCTGCCCCACCTCGATCGATCCCAGGTTTGAGAAGGCGATGCGGACTCCATCATCCAGCACGCTCCCCTTGAACTCTCCGGTGATCGCCACAAGAGGAATCCCGGGGTCAACGGTTTGCTGAAGGTCAAACTGGAACGTGACACCCTGGCTGGCATCGAGGGATGTCATCGTCAAAGTTCCCTCACTGCGCGATGCTTCGATGATGCTCAGCGTGCCCGTTGTCGCGACTTTTCGCGCAATGACGCCGGCTCCTTTGACCTTGCCTCCCGCCTCGATCGTCAAAACCGACTGAGGGGTAAAGATATCCCCCGCAAATCCATTCAACCGTCCGGTCGAGGTGATGTGAAACACCGCCCCGTTCTTCACGGTGAAGCTGCCAAATCCCGTTCCGTTGGCTGCGCCGATTGTCGTCTCCAGCACCAGCGTGCCGCTGCTGACCACGGTCGCGTCATTGTAGTTCTTTGCCGTTCCCGAGAAAATCACCGTGCCCGGTCCGTCGATCGTCATGGTGCGATTGGTGCCGCCCCCGGTCATCGCTCCGGTGAACCTCACCCTGTCTGTCGCGCTCTCCGTGCGCAGACGCACATCCGCCGCTCCGGAGGTGAGGCCGACCGCTCCGGAATAAACCGCGTCCTGGCCCCCGGTATTTCGTGCGCCCAGGATCACCTGGGAGTTATTCGCGACGACCTGGATCGAGCGGCCCAAAGTATAGGCGCCGTCAATAAACAGCGCCGCCGGAACAGGATTGTCAAAGAAGGTGCTGTCAAAACCCACCTTCACCTCGCCGCTCGTGGTCAACGCTGTCCCGGATGCCAGCGACAGTTCCCCGCCACGCACGCTGACCGTTGCGGTCGTCGTGTTTGAACCGGTCAACCGCACGCTTCCCGCCTGGATGTCGATCGCCCCGGTAAACGAATTGTTTCCGGACAGCGCCAGCGCACCACTCCCCGTTTTTATAAATCCGTAATCGCCCGAGACATCGCCATCGATCAAGACCGTGCCCGCCGCGATGTCAAAGAGATTGACTGCTCCGAAAACATAGTCGGATTTGATGGAATACACTCCCGTGGCAGCCGCTGTCGTGGAGATGCCGGTATTCGCAGTCAAAGCCACCCCCGCATCGGCCTCCAAGGTCAGGTCATTAGCCGTGGTGAAAACGATCTCCCCGACCGTCTTGCTGCTCGCCAGCGCAACCAGCGCAGCCGATGTGTTTTCGAAACGCACGTTCCCATTCTCGACCGGTCCGGTTCCATAGGTGCCACCGGCCGATCGATCCAGCCAGTTCGCACCATCGCTCCAGGAACCACTCCCGCCAGTCCACTCCCGACTCGTTGGGATCGCGGCAACATACTGATCCGAGGTATCCAGGGAGACCTGCTGGAGGCTGGTATGCGACTCCGTATCCCAGACGATCGAGTAGTCCGAGATGCCCAGCCCCGTCAGGTTCCACTGGATCGCGAAACGACTCTCATATCCTTCCGCCGAACTGGGGTCCGAACTCGCCCCCTCCGGAGGCATGTATTCCCGTAGCATCTCTGCCCGATCAAGATCCGCGGCGGAGATCCACTTTTCGATGCCGCCGTCCATGTAGACGAGACGAATCGTCGCGAGGTCAACAAACTGGCCGTCCGTCTGAAATTGGAAGACCACCGTCCCAGCCGTGTAGCCCGGCATGCCCGAGGGGTCATCCGTCGCGGCGGTGTTGTCGTCGAGGCGGAAACTCTGCGCTCCATTCAGCCCATAGAAGTTCCCCGTGCTGCTGATATACCCTGTCGCAGCATTCGTCTGGGTGATCGTGGGATTGTTGATGTTCCAGAAAGCATTCGGACGATCACTGGTATAGTAGCTCGGCTGCGCCGGAAAATCCGGATCATCCACCGGGCGAGGCGTCGGCTGCCACACGGAGCCGACTTTTACACCTCCAAACTCCGCGTAGTAGTCCGGCAGATTGCCCACCGTGCTCGTGGAGTAGAAATTCCTCCACTCGCTGTAGCGTGTGGTGGAGCCACCATAGTTCAGCGTCGGCTCGATAAAGCCACTACCTGGAGCGAAGAGAAAGTCCGCCCGGGCCGCTCCGCCGCCGATCGCGAGCACTCCGGCTGCCAAAAGTCCTGACCAACGATTTATCATCATCGATTTCCCCTTCCGCCACTTCCTCCCTCGAGCACGGGAGCATAGTTCGGATTATCATCGCGGGCCGCGTTCTTGCTCCACAGGCGCATGTCCGTCAGTTCCGCCACCTTGTAGGATCGTATGCTTCCATCCAGGAAGACACACATCGCCTTGTCGCCATTGCGAAAGTCCACATTGCCCGTCGACTCCGCCGAGCCATTCTGCGGCCAGTCCGGCTGCGACAATGCCCCCGTCCCGGCAGCACGAGGCACAAACCGCGGAGCCTTGACCAGATAATGCCCCGATCCTTGACTGCTCCTTGCTGTCGCAAAGACAAGCAGGGAGGAGGGCTTGTCCACCTGCAAAAGCGAGGTCGCCACATCACCGCTCGGAATGGACGTTTCGCCATTCTCCACGAATCCCCCGACGTAGTAGGCATTGATCCCGTAGGCCACGGAAATACTTTCCCCGTATCCTTTCATCCCGGCATCCTCGGACTCCTTCTGTGCCCGGACCCGAGCCTTGGAGTACAGCACACCATTGATGGAATAGTCAAAATACGGGGCCAGCCTCCATACATAGCGGCTGGCAGCTTCTCCGCTGATCTGGCTCCCGTCCGGCAGCGTCACCGGCTGGGCGCCTTTCTGATATCCCACCAGCAATTGACCGCTATTTTCCGCAGCATATGCCTGATATGCCGAGATGAGGGTCCTCCCCGCAGCGACATCCTGCGCTGAGGCAGCCTTTTCGGCCATCGTCCCCTGAATGCCCGTACCGACAAGGGCGAGAGTCACGATGATGCCGATGGTCACGAGCAACTCGATCAATGAGAAGCCCCGGGGGGAACCTGCTCTATGAATGGGTGCGTGATCCGTCTTCGACATGAGATAGGTAAAAAGGTTTACCGTAGGCGGACACTCACCCGCCTACGGTGGCTTGCGAAAGATTAGCGGTGATTTGCGATGGTAAGAGTCAACACCTCAGGAAACCGCAACCGTGGAGCGACGACGAGCCATCCAAATGACAGCGCCGAGGCCGAGACCGATCAGGGCGTAGGTTGACGGCTCCGGTACCGCCAGGCCTGCGTCTGCGTCAATACGCACGCCATCGAGAGACTTGTGGGCAAATGCGCCTCCGAAGGAGAGCGTGATCAACTCACCCTCGCTGATATCCAGGCCAGACCAGGACCACGTCGTGATCACCCAGTCGCTCGTCGAAGCCGAGGTGGGGTCGGCAAACGCTGATCCGACCGTGGCATTGGTAAAGGCAACACCGTTCAGTGTTGGCGTGAAGTAGCTCGTCAGGCCGCTGGTATCCGTACCGCCACTGGGATTTGCAGCGTTTTGCTTCACCTGGAGGACAAAGGTCGAGAGCGTTCCGGTCGTTATGGCTGAGACTGTGAAAGACGTTGTCGCTCCGCCGGTATAGAGCTGGCTGTTTGCCGTGCCAGCCGCGTCGGCAAGCAGCAAGGCACCTGGATTTCCGCCGCTGAAGCTCGCCGAAAGCACCGCGTTGGAAGTTCCCAAGTCATCAGATCGGGACGAAAAGGAAGCAGCCACCGTACTTCCGAAAACAACTCCGCCACCGGGAAAGACATCCCAAAGCGACCAACTGGCGTTGCTTCCGAGAAGGCTGGAGTAGTCCGTGTAGCCAACACTGGTTGCATGGGAAACTCCGCTGGCAGCCAGGCAGGCTCCAGCGATCAGCAGCGAACGAAAGGATAATTTCATTGCGGCGGATCATGCCGCAACCCGCCATCACCCGCTAACGGCTGCTTGCTATTGTTTGTCGGATGATTGCAATCCGCCGCTCCATTGCTCCGCAAGCCCGAATAAATGGCCGTCCTGCCATGCCGGAGCAAACAGAGTCACGCCAGAGGCAATACCGTCCCGGCGAAAGCCCGCGGGAATGGCAATACCGCACAAATCCAGCAGGTTCATGAAATTGGTGTAGCGACCAAGATTGGAGTTCAGAGTGATCGGATCGGCCAGCATTTGCTCCACCGTATAGATCGTTCCCGCCGTCGGAAGCATGAGGGCCGCACAACGCTCCCAGGTCGCCTCGGTTTCCCGCGCCAGGGCGGCGAGCCGGTACTGGGCGCGAAAAGTCTCCACCGCCGTGAATTTCCTCCCCCCTTCCACGATGGCGCGCACCGTCGGATGCACCGCATCAGCATGTCCGGCGAGAAATTCCTCCATCGCCGCCGTGCGCTCGGCCACCCACGGGCCAGCGTAAAGGAGAGCAGCCGCCTCACGGAACGGCCTGTAGTCAAACTCCACGACTTCCCAGCCCAGGGCTCCTGCTTTTGCGAGGGCCTCCGAGTAGAGCCGCGCATACTCGGTGTCTCCGAAAAACTCGCGCTCCGCCTCCGGCAAAATCCCGATGGCTCCCTGCCGGGGAGAAACTTCCGGGATCGGGCGGGAATACGGATCAGCGGGATCAAACCCGCGTATCACCTCGTCCACCCGCCTCGCCAGCGGGAGTTCCTTCGCGAAAACCGTGATGCAATCCAGGGTCCGACAGGCGGGAACCAGGCCCGCCGTCGACCAGCGCCCGCGCGTCGGTTTGTAGCCGATCAGGTTGTTAAAAGCCGCCGGGACGCGCCCCGACCCGGCCGTATCCGTGCCGAGGGAAAAATCCACCAGCCCGGCCGCAACCGCGACAGCAGAACCGGAACTCGATCCGCCGCTGATGTAATCCTCGTTGAATACACAGCGCGGAATGCCATAAGGCGACCGCGTCCCGTTCAGCCCGGTGGCGAACTGGTCAAGATTCGTCTTGCCGATGGGAATGGCGCCCGCCGCGAGAAGCTTGCTCACCACTGCGGCATCCTGCGCGGGCTCGTAGGCAAAGGCGAGGCATCCCGCCGTCGTGGGCAGCCCCTGCAAATCGATGTTGTCCTTGATCGCGACAGTCAGCCCCGCCAGTGGACGATCACTCCCCTCCACCGCAGCGGCTCGCGCCAATGAAATCTCCTCCGGAACAAGCGAAATCCAGACGCCGTCATCCCGGCGTTCGCGGATGCGGCGATAGGTTTCGCGAACTTTTTCAACGATGCTCATTTTTCAGCGATCACGGCTAAAGTTTGCCCGGGCATGACCATCTGACCCTCGGCACAGCGTATAGCCTCCACCGTTCCAGCGAGCGGCGCGACGATGGCGATCTCCATCTTCATGGCCTCCAGGATCATGAGCGTCTCGCCCTCAGCCACCTCGGCTCCGGGTTCGACACAGACCTTCCAGACATTGGCAGCCACGTGAGAGTCAATGGCATGGGAACCCTCCGCGAGCTCCAGCAGCGGTTCGGGCGCATCCTCCTCCACCGTATCGGCAGCGGAGCCATCTCCGGACCCTGCCAGCGCCCAACGTTCGCGCTCCTCATTGAATGCCTGCTGCTGGGTCGCCTTGAACTTCGCCGCCTCGTCCGAAATCCCGGACAAGAACTTGCGATAGTCTCCCAACCGGAACCGCTCTTCGCGAATGTCGAGCTTCAGCTTGCCCTGCGGGAATTCTTCGCGCATGCGCAGCAGCTCCTCCGCGCTCACTGGGTAAAACTGGATCTGGTCAAAGTGCCGCAACAGCCACGGCTGCGCAAAATCCGCCGTCTGCCGCCAGCGGTTCCACATCTGCACGGTACGCCCGACGAACTGGTATCCACCCGGCCCTTCCATGCCGTAAACGCACAAATACGCGCCGCCGATGCCGACAGCGTTTTCCGGCGTCCAGGTGCGGGCCGGGTTGTATTTCGTCGTCACCAGCCGATGGCGCGGATCGAGCGGCGTGGCCACCGGCGCACCGAGATAGACATCGCCCAGCCCCATCACGAGATAGCTGGCGGAGAAGACAATCTCCTTCACCTCCTCAATGCTGGAGAGGCCATTGATGCGGCGGATGAACTCGATATTACTCGGGCACCATGGAGCATCCTTGCGCACGGATTGCGCGTATTTGTCGATCGCGAGCTGCGTCGCCGGATCATCCCACGAGAGCGGCAGCCGCACGATGCGGGTTGGCACCTCCAGGTCGTCCAGCGAGGGCAGCGCATTTTCCAAGGCGCTCAGCGCATCGATCAATTCGCCCAGCGAAAGGACGCGACTATCATAGTGAATCTGCAGCGACCGAATGCCCGGCGTGATGTCGAGCACGCCCGGGAGCTTCGCATCGACCAGCGCCGTCATGAGCGCATGCACGCGGAAGCGCAAGTTGAGATCGAGCACCAGCGGGCCGTACTCGACGAGCAGGTACTTGTCGCCCGCCGCGCGATACACCGCCTGCGGCAGCTCGCCCTCCTCGGGAACAGTCAGCAAGCGGTCCGAGGACAAATCGGCGGGCGCAAACTCGATCTGCTGGCGTCCCTCGCCCTCGGTCGTCCAGTTATCCAAAGCAAGCTCGGCCTCCACCGCCGCCTGCACCGTGGTCGGGACAAACTTGACGGTATCGCCAGGGCGAAGCTGTCCCATTTTCCAAAACTCCGCCTGAATGATCGTCACCGGGCAGACAAAGCCGCCCAGGCTCGGCCCGTCGACGGCGAGAATCACGGGCATGTCGCCGGTGAAATCCACCGCGCCGATGGCATAGGCATTGTCGTGAATGTTCGACGGATGCAGCCCCGCCTCGCCGCCATCCGGTCGCGCCCACTTGGGTTTTGGCCCGATGAGCCGGATGCCCGTGCGGGAGGAATTGTAGTGAACCTTCCAGTCCGACGCGAAAAACGTCTCGATGTCCTCCGGCGTGAAGAAATCCGGCGCGCCATGCGGGCCGTACATCACCGCGATGTTCCAGGAGTTGGAATAGATCGGCGGCTCCGCGATCCGGCGCGGAGCAGTCAGCGCAACCTCACGCGCCATCTTCAAGACATCTCCGGCGCGCAGGATGCGACCGCCATGTCCGCCGAACTGGCCCAGCGTAAACGTCGCCTTGCTCCCGAGGTAATCCGGCACATCAAATCCCCCCGCCACCGCGAGGTAGGCGCGGCATCCCCCGCCCGCGACCGGGTAGAGTTTCAGCGTCTGGCCCGCCTTCACATCAAAGGCCTCCCACATCGGCTGGCGCACGCCGTCGATCTCAGGCTGCATATCCGCACCCGTCACAGCCACCCGGGCGTCGCGGTGAAACTTCAGCTTCGGCCCGGTCACCGTGCACTCGAGGCCCGCAGCCTTTTCGTCATTGCCCACGAGCCAGTTGGCCAGACGAAACGCGAGATGATCCATCGGCCCCGAGGGCGGCACGCCGATTTCCCAATACCCGGTACGCCCGGGATAATCCTGCACCGTCGTGTGCGTTCCCGGCTCCAGCACGTCGATGGTGCGGGGCGTGAAGGGGAAGGTTGAGAGAAACTTCGTCGTGACCCCGCCCGCGAGGAATTCCCTGCTCCCGAGGATTGCCCCGAGATAGTCGATGTTTGTCTCGATGCCATCGACCCGGCTGGCCGCCAGCGCCTTTTCAAGCTGGACGATCGCCTCCTCGCGTGTCGCCGCATGGGAGATCACCTTGGCGATCATCGGATCGTAGTACGGCGTCACCTCCGACCCGCGCTCGACCCAGCCGTCGACGCGCACACCCGCCGGGAAGCTCACCTCCGTGAGCAACCCGCAGCTCGGCTGAAAGTTTTTGTTCGGGTCCTCCGCGTAGACGCGCGCCTGCACAGAATGCCCCTTCGGCTCATGCCGGTACGCCTCGAGTGGCAGCTTTTCCCCGGCGGCGAGTCGCACCATCCACTCCACCAGATCGAGGCCCGAGACCTGCTCGGTCACGCAATGCTCCACCTGAAGGCGTGTATTGACTTCCAGGAAATAAAACTTCTCCTCGTTCGCGTCGTAGATGAACTCGCACGTGCCCGCGGAGCGGTACTTCGCCGCCTCGCCAAGCCCCTTCGCGCACAGGTGCAGCCTCTGGCGCACCTCCTCGGAAAGATGCGGGGCGGGCGTCTCCTCGATCACCTTCTGGTTGCGCCGCTGCACTGAGCAATCCCGCTCGCCCAGCACCGCCACCGTTCCCTCGCCGTCGCCAAAGATCTGCACCTCCACATGCCGCGCCGCCTCGATGAATTTCTCGAGAAACAACCCGGACTCCTTGAAGCTGCTGCGGGCCATGCGCTCGACGCTGGCAAATTTTTCCGCGAGTTCGTCCTCCGACCGCGCCAGCTGCATGCCGATGCCGCCGCCACCCGCCGTGCTCTTGAGCATCACGGGATAGCCGATACGCGCCGCCGCCTCGCGCGCCTCGTCCACCGAGGCCAGCAACTCCGTGCCCGGCGAAACCGGCACTCCGCTCGCGATGGCGAGCGCGCGGGCCGTGTGCTTGAGGCCAAAGTCGCGCATGTTTCCCGCCGTTGGTCCGATGAAGGCAATACCCGCCTTTTCGCAGGCCTCGGCAAACTCGGGGTTTTCACTCAGGAACCCATAGCCCGGATGGATGGCCTGCGCACCTGTCTGCTTCGCCGCATCGAGGATGCGGTCGATGAGCAGATAGCTCTGCGCGGCCTGCGCCGGACCGACGCACACCGCCTCGCCTGCGAGACGGACATGGGCGGCATGGGCGTCGGCCTCGGAGTACACGGCGACGGAGGCCACGCCCAGGCGGTCGAGCGTGCGAATGATACGGCAGGCGATCTCGCCCCGGTTGGCTATGAGGACCTTGGTGAACATGGCGGATTACCAGATGAGAACCTGAATCGGAGTCGGATTATAAGCGTTGCAGGGATTGTTCAGCTGCGGGCAGTTGGAGATGAGGCAGAGCACATCCATCTCGGCCCGCATCTCGACATATTTCCCGGGCTCCGACACGCCGTCGGCGAAGCGCAGGCCGCCCTCGGGCGTCACCGGCACGTTCATAAAGAAGTTGATGTTATGCGCGAGATCGCGCTTCGTCACATGGTACCCCGAGAGCGCCATCTGGAGCAGGAACGTGTCGCGGCAGGCGTGCATGAAGCGCTTGTCGAGCGAGTACCGCACCATATTGCTCTCGGCCGCACAGGCCCCGCCGAGCGTATCATGCCGCCCGCAGGTATCCGCTGTGATGGTCAGGAGCGGGTTGCACAGGTTGGACATGAGCGGCGTGCCGGTCGTCAGGTAGATCGAACCCTGCTCGCGAATCGTGTCCTGCGCGCTGTAGCGTTCCTTCACGTCCGCCGCGTTGAAGAAAAATGTATCCGCCGCCTGGTTGCCCTCCAGATCGACGATGCGGAGCGTCTGCCCCTTTCTCACCGGGTGAAACCATCCATCGCCCGCGAGGATAGTCGCGTCGTAGACGGCGTGCTTGGGATCGAGGGGGCTTTCCGTGTAAATCAGCGTGCTCATCGGATCAGATAAAGAGGCGTTCGGTCAGTGCGAGGGTGCGTTCGCATTCAGGACGGAAGTTTCGACAGAAGTCATCAGGCCCGGGGGCCTCCGTCGGGAAAATCTCCACCTGCACGCGGCAGACAGGATATTCCGAAGCGGGGTTCATGGGATGCGGGCAGTTCGCCAGCACGAGGAGCACGTTCATCTCCGTGCGCAGCTCGAGGGAATCTCCCGCCGACGCGTGATTCGGCACGAAGGCCATTTTGCCGTCGTCGTCCACCGCGACTTTGCTGAAGAAGTTCACGTTGGCCACGATGTCCGCGAGGCCGAGCCCGTGTTTGCTCAATTCGACCAGGAAGTCATTGTGCGCGTTGCGGTGAAAGTCGTTGCGGTACTGCTGATAGTTGTGGTCGCCGTACTTCGCCAGCGCCTGGGCCGCCGTAAGATGGCCGCCGAGCGGATCGTGCCAGCCGAGGGAATCCTCCACGATGGAAGCCAGCGCGTGCCCCATGTCACTCATGAGGATGTGGCCCTTGGTGAGCTTGGCCGTATGCAGAGCCTTGAGCGTGTCAGGAACATTCAACCGATCGAGCGGCTGATCGGCATTGTACAGGAGCGCTGAGACATTGGCTCCAGCATTGAGCGCGGTGAGCCGGACACGGCGATGGCGGGGAACCCGCATCGACCACATGGCCCCTCCGGGTAGGGTTTCGGCATAAAGGGTGGTGTTCATAAAGTCGGAAGAGGTGAAGCGATATTCATGCCGCCTCGAGCGAACGACACGCCCATTCCGCCCGTTGCGGTCGGGAGCTGAATTGAGGGAGTACCGTCCATGTCCGAAATTCTCGAAAAAAAGGGGCCGGACGGAAATAGGATGTTCTTCCTATACGGTGTCCGCCACCCCGAGCCGCCGGGCGATTTCCCGCAATGTCTCACGCAGGGCGGAATATCCGAAATGCCCCTGTTTCACATCCAAAAGCGTCGCCCCCGGCCAAAGCTCTCGCAGGGCAACCAGTTCAGTCCGAGGCGAAACCGTATCGTAGGTCCCAGCGGTCAGGATGACCCGGTCGCCGCCGCAAAGTGGCTTTCCGTGCATGGGCGAGCTCAAGTGTGCATGCCGGGCGCTTTCGCCCCGACCGATTCCCTGCCGTGCGAGCAACCTCCTCATCACCGCCGCCGTGGGGTTTTCCCAGATCGCCGCCTCGACATTCACGATGGGCTGCACGAGGCCGACGAAGCGCAGATCGGACTCCAGCGAACTCAGGAGCGCCGCATTCCACCCGCCGAAGCTCGTTCCGATCAATCCGAATTCCGGCGTTCCATGCTCGCGCAGCCAGCCCATGAGCTGGCGGAGCTCCATCACGCCCTGTCGCAGGGTTTCGGCATTGCGGATCAGGTTCGCCGTGATCGCAAGCTCCCCATTGAAGTACCCGCCAGGCGTCCGGGAGTAGTGAAATGGCAGATGGGGGAAGGCGACATTCCACCCATGGGCGTTGAACCATCGCGCCACCCGCTGGTAACCAAGGTCGCTGGCACTCATCAGCGCGTGCAGGATGATCACCGTGGGCGCATGAAACCCCTCGTCGCAGAGATAAAGCCGCACCTTCACCTTGTCATTCTCCGCAAAACCGCTGGAGACCGGACTTTCCCAGCGCAGCCAGATATCCTCGCGTCGCGGGGAAAAGGAAACGACCGGGTAAAACTCCTCGCGCGTCACCATCTCGCAGGCGGTGAGATAGGCGTCGAGTTCCGCGCGGGTGCACACCCCGGACCGTCGCCGCCATTGCAGGGCGTTCATCATACCGCACATCGCGGCATCCATGGCCTGGGCCATGGATTTTTGGATGAGCCGTCTCATGCCTCGGCCATCCGCTCCTTCGGGGGATGCGGCAGATCGGCGGCAGTGAGGCCGTATTTGACCATCACTCGTTCTTTCAACCCGATGATCTCTTCAGCGAGCCGGTTCTCGGTTTCCGCGCGATCCGGGAGCGGGGAAAACGCTCGTCCGATGCCGATCCAGACCGTTGCGCGGCGTCCGGGAAACCATCGTCTCTTATTATAGAGGCGATCACTGCCGATAATCACCACCGGCACGATCGGCGCCTTGGCCATGCTCGCCAGCAGGGCGACGCCAGCCTTCATCGGAGCGCCACTCAGGATGGAGGCCTCTCCGTCCCGGATTCCTCCCTCGGGAAAGATCCCCACCATGCGCCCGAGCGCCAACCGACGCAGGGCGACGCGCAATGATGTCCGGTCGCCGCCACCCCGGTTCACCGGGATGACATTGGCTCCCTCAAAGAATCGCTTCGACGCCGGATGCCCAAAAAGCTCCTGCATCGCGAGCCAGTCGATATCCCGGCGAAACACGCGCCGAAAGCTCCCGCTAATCAGAGGCGGATCAAAGTGGCTGATGTGATTCGACGCCACGATACAAGCTCCCTCGGGTAGCTGCGCCTCCTGGCTGACCCGCACCCGTGCCCCGAAGAACAGGATGCACCGCAGAATGCCCACAGCGAGCCGGTACACCGCAGGCGGCCTCACCCCGTCGGCGGGAGAATCCTTGGCTTGGGTCATTTCCAGAGTGACGGGCGCGACCCGACCGCTATTGCGTCAAAAGGATGCGGCGCAGTTCCTCGATGGCCTTGGGATGATTGAAGGCTCCATGGTCGGCGGGCACGATCAGTTCCGACTCAGCACCGTCGATATGCGCGCTGGAGTAAGGCACCACGCCGTCCGAGCTGTTCGGCGTATCTCCACGTCCCCGGTCTCCGATGATGCTGAAAGTCCGGCTGTGGATCGGACGACGCGCTATGGCTTGCAGGAATCGATTGTGCGGCGAAAGCCCGCCGATACTCGTCGGCATGCGGCGTCGCTCTTCTTCGCTGAAGTATTGCCCGACATCCTTCGCCAACGACACGACGTAGCTTGGCAGGCGGATGAGACCAGCCACCCAGCCCGCGGGCCCGATGAGGGCGAGGTTGCTGCCCCGGTGCGGAGTGCAGATGAAGACAACCTTTTCCACTTTGGGATTGGGTTTGAAGAACATCGCGTCCTTGAGCTTGCCGTTTCCAGGCATGCGCCTCTCCAGCGACGCCGCCGCCGGGTCGCCGACAATGTCCGCAAGAACGCCGCGTCCATTGGAGTCAGTCACCTGGATGCGAGAGAGGATGCCGCCCATGCTGTGCCCAACGAGGACAAGTTCCTTGTAATGGTAACGCTGGTCAGCATCGGCGAGGCTGCGCCGCAACTGGGCGGCGGAGAGCGGAATCGGCCAGCCCGTCGGATAGAAGAAGACCCAGAACTGATAGCGGCGGCGAATTTCCGGATCGGCCTCGAGCGATCGCACCAGATTTCCCCACATCATCGGGGTCGAGAGCAGGCCATGAACCAGGACGACTGGCGTGCGGCTCCTGTCGTACGGCTCGGTGAAGATCAGCTGATTGGGAAACTTGAACCGATCCGTCATCAGGAGGAACCCGATGGAGGCGAGAATGGGATTGCGCCGCGAGCGGAAGGTCAGGTTGGTCGGAGTGGAGATGTCTCCTGCGATCTTCCAGTCCTTTCCATCGGACTCAAAGGAAGTGATCTTGTAGGTATCGAGCAGACGCAGAGTGGCCTTGTTTCCTTCAAAATCGAGAAAGACCGTCGCGGGAAGGTGATACCCGGTGGGCGGAGCAAAAGGATCATTGGCCCGGTTGGCCGCAGTGACACTGCGATGACCCACGGTTGGGAATCCCCAGCCCGGCCATTGCAATCCCCGCTCCACGGCCCTGCGGTTCGGCACGCTTTTCTCGAAATCGGTGAAGTAGGAAAAGTCTCGCTCGTTGCGGGACTTCCCGCCGATCTGCAGCGTCATCGATTTGCCATCGGCTCCGCGTACGGCGTAGCGCGCTCCCGGCTTCAGCTGTCCCGTCTCCACCATGCGCAGCAGGCCCTCCATTGCGTGGGCGTAGGCGGGTTGCCCGGCCTCACCCACCGCCATCGCCTTGGCCGAAGCCTCGACCAAAAGCGCCAGCCGCTCCGAGGGATCGGACTCCCTGCGCGCCTCACGTACGAGACTGCATGAGACAGCCGCGGGGGATTTGGCTTGCTCGGCGTTACGGGCGCATCCGGCCAGGACAACGACCAACAAAAGGAGTGTGGAAAATCTTTTCACGCGGGAATTGGAATAACGGCGGCATCTCCTCTAGCATCCCGGAGCCGTGGTCCGCAATCCCATCGCAACATCTCTTGGAAAACGTCTTGCCGGCATATTTCCCGGGGCACTGTTGCTTGGTCTGGTATTCTTCATCTGGTTACTTCGCCCCCTACCCACCGTCGGCACCATGCCTCCAAAGACCCTGACCTACGCCGAAGCCATGTCCGCCCTGGAAAAGGAGATCGCGTCCACGCCCGATTCCGTGCGCGAAGACAGCCGGCCAGTGGTCCTCTCTCATGGCGCTCCCACCGAGCGCGTGTACGTCCTGCTCCATGGCCTGTCCAACAGCCCGGCGCAGTTCGGCAAGCTCGGCCATATCCTCTACGAACGCGGTGCCAACGTCGTCATTCCCCGCATGCCACACCACGGGGAGAAAGACCGCCTGACCGATTCCTGGAAAGGCATTACCGCCCAAGAGTTCGCCGACAGCGCCTCCCTCGCAGCCACGCTGGCCCGTCCTCTTGGTAAACACCTCACGGTCGTCGGCCTCTCCGTCAATGGCACCTGCGCCGCCTTCCTCGCCCAGACCCGCTCCGACATCGATCAGGTCGTGGTATTGGCTCCGTTTCTCGGCCCCAAGGGGCTGCCCGAGTGGCTGCTCACGCCCACCGCGCGTCTGCTCGTCACCCTGCCGAACGTCTTTCTCTGGTGGAATCCGCAGCTCAAGGATCAGGCCCCCGCTCCCCCGCAGACCTATCCTCGCTTCCCCACCCATGTCATCGGGCAGGTCATCGTATTGGGTCAGTCCATCATGCGCTCCGCAGCGACCGAGCCACCCAAGGCCGGACGCATCGTCGTCGTAATGACCGAGGCCGATAAAGCCGTGAACAATGCGGTCAACGAACACCTCATCGCCCTTTGGAAGGCGAAGCGCCCCGATGCCGTGATCACGCATGTCTTCAGCAAGGAGGAGAACATCATGCATGACTTCATCGACCCCGCTCAGGTCTACCAAAAGACCGATTTCGTGTATCCAATTCTCCTCGGCTTGATGGAAAGCGCTCCCGCAAGCAACTTGCAGTAAAGTAAAAAACCGGTTGCGGTGCCGGAAACCCTCCGTAGGGTGCCGACCCTATGAACGCTCGAAAGCACCTACCGACCGCACTGTCGTTTCTGTGCGCGATGGGCCTTGCCTGCGCCTCAGCCAACGGGGAAGCCCGCACGCGATTCGACGGAATTCGCACGACTGCATACACTTACGGAGCAGATCAAAATGGCTCCGGCAACGAAACCCGCAATGCCTTGGGCAAACCGCTGAAAACCGGCAAGCTCCAAAGTGCCGCCGCCGACTGGTCGCAATGGCCCGTGGGCACTCACTTCCGTGTCGTGGAGACCGGTCAGGAATACGTCGTCGACGACACCGGCAGCGCCTTGGTCGGCACCAACACCATCGACCTCTTCAAGTCTTCCGCCCGCGCGATGAACAACTGGGGCGTACGTCACGTCACCATCGAGATCATCGAGTGGGGTTCTCCGGAGAAAAGCCTCGATATTCTCCGCGACCGCACCCGCGTGAAACACAATCGCGAGATGGTGCAGAAGCTCGAGAAGGTCCTCGCGACCTGAAGACAGTCAGGCCGCTTCCCGAAAAGAAAGACGTCTCAGTTCCCCGACGCAATCCAGGAGGATTCGTCGGTGGATACCACCAGCGACTGGAGATCCGCCGCCTTGTCGAAATAGGCATTATAAAGCGCGACCTCCTCCTGGTGTTTCCAGGTGTTGGCCGTCCAGGCGATCGCCACGGCGGCGACCGCAGAGATCGGTGCCACCCAGCGGAACCACCGCATGAAGCCGCCCGCGCGCACCTGATGCTCGGCGCGCACGGTATTCACCACCCGCCGGGCGAAATACGGCGACGCTGTCCGGCCGGGCGCTTTGCCCAGCAGATCCCAGAGTTGGTCGCGTTCGTCAGACGGTTTCATGGCTTCAGAGGATGAAACGCCCCGGCAGCAGGAAAGTTGCGAACTTAGTGACGGAAATGTCGCAGGCCCGTGAAGACCATGGCGACGCCATGCTCATTCGCGGCGTTGATCACATCCTGGTCGCGCACGGAGCCGCCGGGCTGGATCGCAGCCGTGGCACCCGCCTCGGCCGCGGCGATAAGGCCATCGGCAAAGGGGAAGAACGCATCGCTGCAAACCGCGCTGCCCTTGAGGGACAGACCGGCCTCTTGAGCCTTCCACACCGCGATACGGGAGGAATCCACTCGCGACATCTGGCCAGCGCCGATGCCCAGCGTGCGATCCTTGCCCGCATACACGATGGCGTTGGATTTCACATGCTTCACGACCTTCCAGCCAAATTCCATCGCCTCGATCTCGTCCTTCGTTGGCGGACGCTGGGTGACGACCTTGTGCTCGAGCTCCGGCACGTCGGCGGAATCGCTGTCCTGCACGAGCAGGCCGCCCAGGACGGAGCGAATATCGCGACCGCTCTCCGGGGGACGGCGCAGGAGCTTCATCAGGCGGAGGTTCTTCTTCTTCGAAAGAAGCAGGCGGGCGTCCGCGTCGAACTCCGGCGCGATGATCACCTCGCTGAAAATCTCCGAGATGCCCTTGGCCAGGGCGAGATTGAGCGGACGATTGCAGATGATGATACCGCCAAAGGGCGCCTGCTTGTCCGTGGCGAAGGCCTTGTCCCAAGCCTCGCGCAGGTCGGGATCGGTGCCGACACCGCAGGGATTCGTGTGCTTGAGAATCGCCACCGTGGGCTTGGTAAACTCCGAGATGAGCGCTGAGGCCGCGCTGATATCGAGGATGTTATTATAGGAGAGCTCCTTGCCCTGGAGCTTCTCAAAGTAGGAACTGAAATCTCCATAGAGCTCGGCGTGCTGGTGCGGATTCTCACCGTAGCGGAGGCGGAGTTCCAGCGGGAGCTCAAGGCGGAAGGCCGCCGAGGTTTCCTGCTCCTTGTTGAGATACCCCGCGATCGTGCGGTCGTACGAGGATGTCGTGGTGAACGCCTTGATGGCCAGGCGCTCGCGTACCGCGAGACTCGTGCCGCCGCCCTCTTCCTTCATGCTCTCGATCACCGCGGCGTAGTCTGCGGGATCGGTCACGACCGTGACGGACTGATAGTTCTTGGCCGCGCTACGGATCATCGACGGACCGCCGATGTCGATCTGCTCGATGGCCTCGGGGAGAGTGACGTCCTCCTTCGCGATGGTCGCCTCAAAGGGATAGAGATTCACGACCACGAGATCGATGGGCTTGATGCCGTTGGCTGCCGCCTGGCGCTCGTGCTCCTCGTCGCCTCGGATGAAAAGCAGGCCGCCATGGATCTTCGGGTGCAGCGTCTTGACGCGTCCGTCGAGGATTTCCGGGGAACCGGTGAACTGGGAAACCTCCACCGTGGGGATACCCTCGGCTTGCAGGGTCTTTGCCGTTCCTCCTGTGGAGAGAATTTCCACCCCGTGAGCGTGCAGCTCGCGGGCGAATTCCACGACACCGGTTTTATCGGAGACAGAAATGAGCGCGCGTTGAATCTTCATTTGGCAACAAACGCGTCATGCTGGATGGAAGCTCGCCGCCCCGCGAGCATAAAATCCGCCCGGCATTTCCCCATCTCCAGGCTTTGCCTCCGGCCGGGAGCCGCTAGGCTGTCGCCGATGCGTTCCGCCGCCAAATACTGCACCGTCTTCACGACCGGCCTGCAGAATACCTTTGTCTACCGGTGGAACTTCCTCCTGCGCTCGGTCTTCGAGTTTGTTCCGCTCATCGGGACCGTCTTTATCTGGCGGGCGCTCTTCGAGGCTCGGGGCGAGACGATCGCGGGGTACACCTTTGGGCAGATGATCTACTATTTCCTGCTCATTCTGCTGGTGGAGCACCTCGTGACCCCCTCGGATGACGAATGGCAGATCGCCTCCGACATCCGCAACGGCCAGATCAACAACTTCCTCTCCAAGCCCGTCGACTATCTCGCCTACCGCGTCACCATCTTCCTCAGCTCCCGACTGCTCTATACCACCATCACCATTGTCCCGGTGGCGGCGGTGTTTTTCTGGTTCCGGGGATTCATCACCCTGCCCGAGTCGTGGACGACATGGCCGATCTTCCTCGTCTCCCTCGTCATGGCGGGCGCGCTTCAGTTTCTCATTGCCTATGCCCTGGCCATGCTGGCCTTCTGGATTCTCGAGATCTCGACTATTGTCTTCATCCTCTACTCTTTCGAGTACTTCCTCAGCGGCCGCCTGTTTCCGCTCAACATCATGCCCGACTGGCTGCACAACATCCTTATGCTCCTGCCCTTCCCCTATGAGCTGTACTTCCCCGTCGCGATCCTGACCGAAAAGGTGAAGGGCACCGAGCTCTGGATAGGTCTCGGCATTCAGGCCGCCTGGGTATTGATCGCCTTCCTCGGCGCACGCTGGATGTGGAGAGCCGGGTTGCGCCGTTACGAATCCGTCGGGGGATAACACCATGTGGTTCGTCTTTGCCCTCGTCGCCGCCATCTGCTGGGGAGCGAGCTATGCCTCGAGCGGCCGGGTCATTGAGCGCGGGATGTCGCCGCTGGTCTTTTTCTTCTACTTCACCGTCTCCGGCGCGGTTTGGTCGATGGCTTCGCTGCTGATCTCCGGCAGAGGTGCCCGTATCCTCTCCGAGCCCCGAAACCTCGGGGGAGAAATCTGGTGGCTGGTCCTTTCCATCGTCACCTCGTGCATTGGCGGCCTTTGCATCTACCACGCCATCGGCGGTCGCAATGCCACCGTCGCATCGCTCATCGAGATCTCCTACCCGCTCTTCGTCGCCCTTTTCGCGTGGCTGTTCTTTCGCGAACTGCAAATGAACTGGCAGACCGCTCTCGGCGGCCTGCTCATCCTCTCGGGAGTGAGCGTCGTCTTTCTCGCCAACCGTTCGTAAAAAATGGCCAATTCCGCAAGCACGCGCCTCCACTGGAAACTCGAAAGCGGATTCTCCTGCTCAAAGATGCCCGCTCACGGGGAAAATCGTCTTTTTCTCTTGCCACCCCAGACCCGCAAAATAGCCTGCCCATTTCGCATGATGACACGTTGTTTTACGGCAGTCCTGATCTGGCTGGCAGGCGCAGTTTGCGCTCTTGCCCAGTTCGGCAGCTTCGGGGATGTGCCGGTTGAGATCAATGCTGATGGCAATACCCGCTTCGAGGGAGGCGTCGCCATCGCCGAGGACAACGTGCAGATTCACTACGGCGACTACAGTATTTATTGCGATTACGCCGAGTATAATCCTGACACCCGCGACGTCCTGCTCGTGGGCAACATCCGACTTTACACCCCGACCGACCTCCTTACCGGCCAGCGCGCCCTCTTCAATCTGGAGACCAAGCAGATGCGCGCCCTCGAGTTCTCCGGCAGCCACTACCCGGCCCTCTTCCGTGCCACCAGTCTGCGCGCCCCCTCGCTGAATGAATTCAACGTCACCGACGCCATCATGACGACGGACGACTCATCGCAGCCCGACTTTCACGTAAAGTCCCGCAGCGTACGTATCTATCCCGACAGCCGCGTCATCCTGCTCAACTCGACCCTCTATGTCGGGCAGACGCCGATTTTCTGGTTCCCGTACCTCTTCGCCAATACGACCAATACCGGCTTCCAGTTCCTCCCTGGCTACGATTCCCGCTGGGGCGCCTTCGTTCAGACCTCCTACAGCTTCCCGATCGGGCCCAATAACAGCATCATCGCCAAGGCCCACCTCGATCTGCGCTCAAAGTTCGGCCCAGCCGTCGGTGGCGACCTTCTTTTCCGTTACGGCAAAAATGACCGGAGCTTCGGCGAACTCATTACCTATTACGTCGCTGAAACCAAGGATGTGAAGACCGTCTCTGCTCCTGGCGAGCCGACGGAAACGCGTACGACGAATCGCTATCGCGTCACCTTCAAGCACCGCCTCTTCCTCACCGACGACATCTACGCCACCGCCGACCTCAACCTCATCAGCGACGTCGACTTCCTGGAGGATTTTTACCCGTCCGAGTTCCGCGTCGACCCCTACCCCGACAGCTACCTGAGCGTGACGAAGTGGGACGAGTTTTACACCCTTACGCTCCTCGGTCGCTGGCAGCTCAATGACTTCCAGGATACCACGGAGCGCCTGCCGGAAGCCGTCTTTGACTTCAAACAGCATCGCCTCTTTGGTCTCCCGGTCTACTACGATGGAGAGACCAGCGCCGGCAGCTATCGCCGCATGTTCTCCAACGATCCGCAATTCGACGAGACCGAGTTTGAGAACTACGGCTCGTTCCGCTTCGACACCTTCCACCAGCTCTCCTACCCGATGCAGTGGTTTGATTGGCTGAACGTCACCCCACGCGCCGGCATCCGCGCCACGGCGTACTCCAAGAGCGGCTCTTTCATCAACCAGACCGGCGTGGAAGAAGTCGATCCGGAGACTGGAGAGGTGCAGATCATCGACGGCCCCAACCAGCCCAACGAGCTGAATGCTCCAACCACTCAGCTCAATAACGGTGGCTCGCTCTTCCGCCCGGTGGCCAACTTCGGAGTCGAGGCGTCTACAAAGTTCTCCAAGGCTTACGAGAAAATCCAGTCCCGCTGGCTCGGCCTCGACGGTGTGCGGCATGTCGTGCAGCCGTATATGAACTACTCATACGTCTACAATTTCGGACCCGGGCCCGATGAGATCCTGCAGTTTGACCGCGTTGTGCCGTCGACCCAGCTCATGCCCATCGATTTCCCGCAGTTCACCGCCATCGACACCATCGATACCTGGAACATCATGCGCCTCGGTATTCGGAACCGTCTCCAGACCCGGCGTGACCAGAGCACCTACCAGTGGTTTACGATCGACTCCTTTGTCGACGTCAACTTCCAGAACCCCTACACGGATGCCTCGGTTTCGAACTTCTTCAACCTCATGCGGTTCCGTCCCGTTCAGTGGTTCTATCTCGATGTGCAATCCCAGACCCCGGTGGTCGAGCAGGGATTCACGGAATACAATACCGCCTTCAACTTCATGCCGACGCGCGACACCTATTTCCGCATCGGCCACCGCTACATCGAGGGCAACGATTACTTCGACAACAACAGCCAGCTCGACTTCTACGCCTACTTCCGCGTGAACGACAACTGGGCCTTCAGCTTCTACGAGCAGTACGAGTTTGAATCCTCGGTACTCCAGTACCAACGCTATCTCCTCCATCGCGATCTCTCGAGCTGGGTGGCCTCGATCGGCGCCCAGGTCCGCGACAACCAGGGTGGCGACACCGATTATGGTCTGCTCCTCATCCTTTCGCTGAAGGACGCCCCGCAGGTTACCCTGCCGTTCGCCTTCGACAATGCGACGTCGCCGATGCAGCCCAACTCGAACGGCAACTAGCATTCGCCGGACGCGAGATTTCGTATACCGCGTCCAGATCGGCGATCGGGTCCACTCGCAGTTACCGCACGCGTCCTTTCCAGCCCCCGCCTGAGCTATTTCCGTCTCTGGCAGAGAGAGCGGCTTCCTCACCGGCAGTTCACGGGATAAATCGCCAGGGATCGCCAGCAAACATGAAATCGCCCGAGGGTCTGCTGGTTTCGCTTAATCGGGCTGGTGCACTTGATGATCCGCGATGAGAGCAGGTCGGAGGCAGTCTGTGGCCGAGATGCCGCGGGATGGCCTGGCCCCATTGGCTCATTAGCGTCACACAAGAAAAAGGCACCACCTCCCGCGCCGGAGCCTCCGGCCACAGCAGAGAGAATGCGCAGGCTCCCTCAACTACCATTGAGCGCCAGTTAGGTTCACTCGCCCGAACGAAGAACTCCTGCATACGACGCCCTCTCGACGGCCCTTGACGGACGAGTCGCCGGATTTCCCCGCACACTTGCCCACGCAAGCGCGTTCTCACCCTCCTTCTCCCGAGGATCCTTACGAGGCGTGTTTGCGACGCTCTTCGGCAGCTACTCCCGCGACTGCAAAGAGTATGCCGCCGATCATCACCAGCCCGAAGCCGGCAACAGACAATACGGACGCGACGGTCGTCACCGCGGCTTGCGAATGTGCAGGTCGCGGAGCGCCCATCAGGTATGCCGTAATGTCCGGAGACGTCATGGCAAACAATCCCGTCAGGATCACAATGATGGCTAGACCTTTCATGGTGTCCTCAAATGAAGCTTCCTCCATTTCAGGAGGAACGCAACACGGGACTTACCAGTTTTTAATCCAGCCGTTGGAGTTCGTGGATTTGTTCGCAGCAGTCCAGAGATCAAAGAAATTTGAACCGCTGCGATTGGTGGCGCCGGGATACTGATACCCGTACGTCACACCCCAGGGATCAATCATGTCGCCGTTGGAGTTGGTCATGTTCTTCGGGAACTCGAAGTAGACCTTTCCCGTGGCAGGCATCAGGTTTGTGACGACAAATTTATTCCCCGTCGCATTCGTCGTGAATGTTCCCGTCGGGTAGTCCCCATTGTCCGCCTTGTAGCTCTCCAACGCCGCGCTCAACGCAGCAATCTCGCTTTGGGCGCGACTGCGGGCCGCCTTGTCCTGGATGCCGCCCGCGGTGCTGAGCACCAGGGCGGCCAGGATGGCGATGATCGTTATGACGACCAGGAGTTCCACCAGCGTGAAACCATGGAAAGATGTGCGTTTCTTCATGTTCATGGGGAGCGGCGGCTAGCCGCCTTGTTGCTGCATTCCACTGATGATGCTGATGAGCGGCAGGAACAGAGCGATAACGATCGTGCCGACCACGATGGCGAGGAACACGATCATGATAGGTTCCAACAGTGACGTGAGACCCGCCACGGCGTTGTCCACCTCATCATCGTACACTTCCGCGACCTTGAGCAGCATCTCGGGCAGTTGTCCGGTCTCCTCACCCACGTCGATCATACTGATAACCATGGGAGGGAACACGCCACTGGCCTCGAGCGGGTGAACGATGGACTCACCTTCCTTGACGCTGTCGTGCACTTTGCCGATGGCGGCAGCGATGACCGAGTTGCCCGCGGTTTCACGGGTGATATTGAGAGCCTGAAGGATCGGCACACCGCTCGTCACGAGGGTACCGAGCGTACGACTGAAGCGGGAGATCGCACTCTTGCGGGTGAGATCGCCGAAGAGCGGAGCCTTGAGCTTGAAGGCGTCGATGATCGCGCCGCCCTTGGCCGTCTTGCTCATCACGTTGTATCCGATGACCAGCAGGATGATGCCGCCGATAATCAGGAGGATGTTGCTCTTGACCATGTTACTCGTGGCGATGACGAAAGTCGTCAGGGCCGGGAGCGGCTTGCCGCCGAGCATGTCATCAAAGATGGCCTGGAACTTCGGCACGATAAAGACGAGCAGGAAGCCCATGATCAGGATGGCGATCACCAGCACGATCGCCGGATAAAACATGGCCGATACGACCTTGTTTTTGATCTTCTGGGCCTTTTCCTGAAACTCGGCCAGACGCAGCAGCACCAGCTCCAGCACACCGCCCAGCTCACCGGCCTTCACCATGTTCACATAAAGCTTGTTGAAGATCTTGGGGTGCCCGGCGAGGCTCTCCGAGAAAGTGCCGCCACCCTGCACGGCCTCGGCCAGACTCACGATCACCTTGCGCAGGACCTGATCCGGCTCCTGCTTGGCCAGCACGGTAAGTCCACGCAAAAGGGGCAGACCGGCATCGATCAGCGTAGCGAGCTGGCGGGTAAAGATCATCAGGGTCTTGCCCTTGACCGTCTTGCGCTCCAGGAAGGGGATCGAGATGTTGATCTGCTTGTTCGCGGCAGTGGCAGCCTTGGGGGCCTTGATCTTCGGAGCCTTTCCCTTGCCCTCTTCAAAGATGCTTTTCGGGAAATATCCTGCCTGGCGGAGCTGGCCTACCGCAGCATTTTGAGAATCGGCTTCAATAACTCCCGAGGCTTCTTGGCCGCGGGCGTCTAGGGCAACGTAAGAATATCGAGGCATGATGGGGTGAACGAGTCGATCTGGTTAAAATACACTGTCTGCCCGGGGAGGAAAGAACTGTCTACACCTGAAGGAAAGGATTTTCCGACTTTTCGCGTCCGATCGTCGTAGCTGGCCCATGGCCGGGCAGCACGATGACATTGCCGGGAAGAGGAAAAAGCTTGGCCTTGATACCCTGGAAAAGCTGCTCTCCGTTTCCTCCCGGTAAATCCCAACGCCCGACTCCGCCGCAAAAAAGAACGTCTCCACCAACCAGCACACCCTCGTCTTTGAAGTAATAGCACAGGCTGTCCGGACTATGCCCCGGGACATGAAAGGTCTGCATCGAGACACCGGCCACCTCGACGAGCGGACTTTCCTCGAGGAGGTGCGTCGGCGTAAAGGGCTCGATCTCAAGTTCAAAGCCCCACCGACGAAAGAAATCCCGATCCGTCACCATCGGCACCGTATCGACATGGCAGTACGAGGGGCAGCCGTGACTGGCGATGAGCGCGGCGGCATCAGCGACATGGTCAAAATGCCCATGCGTGAGCACGAGGGCATCGATCCGCTCGTCGAGATAAGCCTGGTAGGCGCCCTGGGGAGCATCGAAGAGAATACGCGCGCCGGAGGGGGCTTCGTAGAGGTAGCTATTGGTGTCCAGCACGCCTCCGGTAAAGGTTTTGAACCGATTCGGTGAAAAATGGTCAGAGTATGAGATGTCCACGTTTGATTTTCTTACCATCCTCTGCAAGGTTTGCCGACGCCGATAAAATCATGGGTACGTTATCACGCTTAACAGGGCGCCTCCTCCTCCCGGCACTCTTCCTCCCCTCTCTGGCGTTCGCACGCGATACGGTCGATCCCGGACAGATCGCCATTTCCGTCGCACGCTGGCTCGAGCAGGGGCACTACACGCGCCAGAAGCTCGACGACGAGATGTCGGCGAAGTTTCTCCAGACGTACCTGACCGCGCTGGACTACAATAAACTGTATTTCACCCAGCAGGACGTCGACGAGTTCGAGAAGAAATACGGCACCACGCTGGGCGACAGCGTTCTGCGCGGCGATGTGTCGCCCGCCCGGGAGATTTTCCAGAAGTTCAAGGCCAAGGTGGAGGCCCGCGCGGTCAAGAACACGGCCCTCATCAAGAAGGACTACAAGTTTGACAGTAATCGCACGGTGGAGATCAACCGTCAGGATTCTCCCTGGCCGAAGGACGAAGCCGACGCCGACCGTATCTGGGCCGAGCGCATCGAGGCGGAGCTCCTCCGCGAGGATCTCGCCGACCTGAAGCTGCGCCCGCCGAAAGAAACCGTCACGCGCCGTTACGACCAGGTCGTGCGCAATGTCCGCGAGATGGACGATGAGGACGTGGTGAAGACCTTTCTCACCTCCCTCGCCCAGACATACGACCCGCACTCCGAATATCTCAGCCAGTCGGACCTGAAGAACTTCCAGATCTCCATGAAGCTCTCGCTCGTGGGTGTGGGCGCCGTCCTCTCGTCCGAGGATGGTTACGCCAAGATCAAGGAAGTCGTCCCCGGCGGCCCGGCCGATCTGGATGGTCGCCTGAAAGTCAACGACCGCATCGCAGCGGTAGCCCAGGGCACCGACGATTTCGAAGACGTGGTGGATATGAAGCTCGACAAGGTCGTGGAGAAAATCCGTGGCAAGAAGGGCTCCACCGTCCGCCTCATGGTCATCCCGGGCGACGCGACCGATCCCTCGAAGCGCAAGGTCGTGGAGATCGTGCGCGATGAGGTGAAACTCAAGGACCAGGAAGCCAAGGGCGAGTTGCTCGACATCAAGGGGCCGGACGACAAGACCACCCGCATCGGGTGGATCACGCTGCCCTCCTTCTATGCCAACATGGACGACTCCGGCGCGCCAAAGAGCACCACGGAGGACGTGGCCGCCCTCATCGGCCGCCTCAAGCGTGAAGGCATGCAGGGGCTGATCATCGACCTGCGCCGCGATGGCGGCGGCTCCCTCGAGGAAGCGATCAATCTCACCGGGCTCTTCATCCCGCGCGGCCCCGTCGTGCAGGCCAAAGACCCGAATGGCAAGATCTCCGTCTCGCAGGATACCGACCCCGGAGTGGCTTACAGCGGTCCGCTCGTGGTATTGATGAACCGCCTCAGCGCCTCCGCCAGCGAGATTTTCGCCGCCGCCCTGCAGGATTACGGCCGCGCCGTGATCGTGGGCGACGAGCGCAGCTTTGGCAAAGGCACCGTGCAAACCGTGCTGAAAATCGGCCAGCTCATGCCGTTCTTCAGCCTTGGCTCCTCGGAAGACGACTCGACCAAGGCCGGAGCACTGAAGCTGACCATCCAGAAGTTCTACCGTGTGAAGGGCGGCTCGACCCAGCTCAAGGGCGTGGAATCTGACATCGTGCTGCCGTCGCTCAGCGATCAAAAGGAGTTCGGGGAAGGTTCGCTCAAGCATCGTCTCCCGTACGACGAGGTGGCTCCGGTCAAGATCACGGAATCCAATGTGGCAACACCCCTCGCCATCGATGAACTCCGCGCCCGCTCCTCCCAGCGCGTGGCTGGCGATCCCGAGTTTGCCTACGTGAAGGAGGACATCACCCGCATCAAGGACAAGGTCGAGAAGAACACTCTCTCGCTCAACGAGAAAGAGCGCAAAGCCGAGCTCGACGCCGACAAGACGCGCAAGGAACACCGCGACGCCGAACGTATCGCTCGCGGCCCGGTCTTTGACGTGAAAACCTACGAGGTGCGCCTTGACGACGTCTCCGCTCCCAAGCTGCGCCCTGTCGCTTACAACCGCAAGCCGGACAAGGCCGCCATGGCGGTCGATGACGACGAACCGGCGGACCCGAAGAAACCCGACGTACCGCAACCGGACCCCATCCGAGACGAAGCGCTCCGCATCATGCGCGACTACATCAACCTGAACCGCCAGGACAAGACCGCCAGCGTTCAGCCTGAGAAGTCTCTGCAGTAACCGGAGGAGTCAAAACTCCCGCAAGCCTGTCAGGAAATCCCCCTGAAACGCCGCCCTCCGCGGCGAATTCGCCGGGGGATTTATTGACACCGCCAGAGGAATTTGTGACTATCGACAAGTTAGTTCAATCCTGCTGCCCCAAAACAAAGTCCTATGGCTGACGAACCTAAGAAGGAAACCGTACGCATCGTCCTCCCCCCGCGCCGGGACGGTCAACCTCTTGCCTCGAATCCTCGCGAAACCGCGATGATCAACCTTCCCCCCAAGCCCGTGCCGAAACCTCCGGCCCCAGCCGCTCCTGGTGCAGCACCTGCTCCGTCCGTGCCGCCTCCGGCTGGTATCAAGCCCCCGGCACCCCCATCGGTGCCTCCGGCCCCCGCCGCCCCGGCAGCAGCCGCTCCCGCAGCTCCCGTTTTGCCCAAACCTCCGGTAGTTCCGCCGGCCGCTCCCAAGCCGCCGTCCGTACCTCCGGCCCCGGCCTCCGCTGGTGCGCCCAAGCCGCCAGTCGTGCCGCCGGCAGCCCCGAAACCTCCGGGCAGCCTCCCGACTCCTCCTGTGGCTCCGAAGCCCCCGGGAAGCGTGGCCACTCCTCCAGCCGCTCCGGCTGGCGCAGTGAAGCCCCCGACCCCTCCTGCCGCTCCGGCAGCTCCGGGTCCAGTGGCTCCCGCACCCGCCCCGGCGGCTTCCCTTCCCGGCAAGCCCGCCGCCGCAGCGCCGGCTCCGGCCATCGCACCGGCTCCGCTGAGCGCGGAAAGCAAGAAGGAGACAGCCAAGGTTCCCGTGGGCGCACCCGCCTCCAAGGCAGGCTTGCCCCAGGCGACTGTCCAGCTTCAGAAGAAACCCCCGGTTTCGACCTCGGCCTCCACGTCGAAGTCCGTGCCTCCGGGAGCAGCCATCAGCGTGGCTCCCCAGCCCGCGGCCCCGGCTGCTGGCGGCGAGATCACTCCGGTCATCGGCGGCGCCGCTCTCGGCCTCTCGCTGATCGCCTTTGCGATCCAGCTCTGGGTTTACTTCAGCTAAAAAGAATAGCCCGCATTTCCAACGGGAAGCTCTCCGAAAAGGGGGCTTCCCGTTTTTGCTTTATGTGGCGAATTTCCGTTTTTCTGCTAACCTCTCAATCCTATGGCAAACGCGAATGTTGTTGAACTGAACGACACCAACTTCGAATCCGTGGTTTCCTCGGCTTCCGAACCGGTGCTGGTTGATTTTTGGGCTCCTTGGTGCGCTCCTTGCCGTATGCTCGGTCCAGTGGTCGATGAAATCGCCACGGAATCCGTCGGCAAGTTCAAGATCGCCAAGGTGAATGTCGACGACTCCCCGATCGTCGCGGAGAAATTCGGCATCCGCCACATCCCCGCGCTCCTTTACTTCAAGGGCGGCGAGAAGAAGGACCAGTCGCTCGGCATGACCGGCAAAGCCGAGATCGTGCGTCGCCTCGAAGCTCTCGCCTGATCCGACAGTTTTCCAAGAAAACGCCGGGCGGTTTCCGTCCGGCGTTTTTTATTCCCTGAAAGTCACGAGACGAGACTCGCCGGGGTGTCCCATTGAGTCCCACGCCCCGCAGTGGCACGAGCGCTTCCAGCAATCCGGCGCAAATGGACAAGCGTCCTCAAAGGAAAAGACATGGAGCGGGTGGACAGCCGCCCGAGCCACAAAGACATCGCGCTTCGTGCTGTCGTCCATTGACGGACGGTCCGACTCGCCGAAAACGCTCCCGTTGCCCGAGTCGGGCCTTGCGACGTCATACTCACCCCACCGTAAACAGCGGGGAATCCTGAAACGCCCCCTATTCGTTCTCGAACAGCTTGGCCGACTGAAGCACCTTGAGGGCCTTTTTCGGATCGGCCACGCGGACGATGAGCAGGCCCTTGCGGGCGGAGGGCATCGAGGCCAGATAGGCGTACTCGATGTTGATTTTCGCCTTGGACAGGGCCGCCGCGATGCGGGAAAGACTGCCCGGGCGGTTGTCATTCTCAAACATCAACACCTCCGTCTCCAGGACAAGGGTGCCGCGGGTTTCAAAAATGGCCAGCGCCTTGCGCGTGTCACTGACGACCAGGCGGACGACCGCATGATCGACCGTGTCGCTTACGGTCAGGCCGTAAATATTGACTCTTTCTGCGGCGAGGGCATCGCAAACTTCCGCCAGGGTGCCGGGTTTGTTGGCGATGAAAACGGCGAGTTGCTCAACAATTCTCACTTCGACGCGGATGGTAATCCCTTCCGCGCCAATAAGCAAGGACGAGGCTATTCGCCGCGGTAAATGCAGCGGGCGGTCGGCGTCTCGTGCACGACGATCTCCGCCAAACCCGGCAGGGTCGGGGTCAGCTTGCGCCAGAACCACGCGGCAATGTGCTCGATGGTGGGATTTTCCAGCTCGGGCAGCTCGTTCATGTACTTGTGATCGATGTAGTCGAGCAGCGGCTCCATGGCGCGGCTGATCTCGGCATGGTCGTAGACCCAGCCCATGTGGGGGTCCACCTCGCCCTCGACCACGATTTCGACCTTGAAGCTATGGCCATGCATCGACCCGCATTTGTGCCCGGGAGGCACGTTGGGCAATGATTGACCTGCTTCGAAAAAGAAATCCTTAGAGAGACGAGCTTTCACCCCGGCTTTATACCCCTCTGGCGCGCGGTTCCCAAATGAATTTGTGCATTTGCAGCTGAAACCGGGCGGGAAGCCGGTCATCCAGCATCCATTGCACGATGTCTTTGGGGTCGATTTTTCCGAAAACCGGGCTCAAAAGCACGGCCCTTACGCGAGAACCGAGGTCGTATCGACCGATCTGCTCGCGGGCCCATTCGTAATCCTCTCGCGAACCGAGGACGAATTTTACCTCATCCCGCTCGGTCAGGTGCGGGATATTCTCGTAGCGATTACGCCCGGACTCGCCGCTGGAGGGCGTCTTGAGGTCGACGATGCGATGGACCCGCGGGTCGATGCCCGAGATGTCGTGGGCGCCGCTCGTTTCGATGAGCACGGTTTTTCCGGCATCGCAAAGGGCGGCCATGAGCGGCTTGACGTTCTTTTGCAAGAGCGGCTCGCCCCCCGTCACCTCGACCATCGGACATGGCATGTCCGACACCTCGGCCAGCACCTCGCTGACCAGCCGTTTTTTCCCCTCGTAGAAGGCGTACTCGGTATCGCAGTAGGAGCAGCGCAAGTCACAGCCGGTCAGCCGGATAAACACGCACGGCAGCCCCGCCCAGGTGCTCTCTCCCTGCACCGAGAGGTAGATTTCGTTGATTGTGAGTTTGGCGTTATCGTCCACGAGCCATCAAAGCCTCCAATTGAGCCTGCTTCCGGCGCTCGTCAACATAGAGCTTCTGAAGAACAGGCGATGGCAGGATGGGATTGCCGAGCTTTTGCTCCTCGATCGGCGCTCCCAGTTTCTCGAGGGCGAAAATCGCCCCGCCCCGCAGGGAAGCCTCGGCCTCGGGATTGGCGTAGAGCGGACTGCCGATGACATTGGCGAGACGGCGCACGGCGGACTTCGATTTCAGGATGCCTCCGCCAAGGATCCACTTCGGCTGGCGGCGGCCAGCGATCATCTCGGCGATGGTGGCGAGGCGAAGGTAAAACCCTTCGTTGATCGCCTGCAAAAGGTCGATGGCGGTCGTATCGTGGCGCAGGCCGACGATGGTTCCCTGCGCGGCCTCGTCCCAGCTCGGAGCCCGCTCCGCCGACCAGAACGGCAATACCGTGAGGCCGTGCGTGGCCTGCGGGCGCAGAGCGAGGGCTTTCTCGATTTCCGCGGGATCGTCGGAGAGCTTCAGCTCGCGCAGGCACCAGGCGTGGAGATTTCCAGCATTGCTGACCGCTCCGCCCACGAGGTAGCGGGAGGCGTCGACGCGATAGGCAAAGAGGCCGAACGGCGCCTTGGCCACCGGTCCCTTTTTCATGATGCGCAGGGCGGCGCTGGTGCCGACATTGATGGCTCCGAAGCCCGGCCGGGTCGCGCCGGAGCCGAGATTGCTCGCCGCGCCATCGCCAATGGCGGGGAACCACGGCACGCCCTTCCACAGGGTCGGCGCGTCGGTCACCGGCAGCATACGATCGGCGGAGAAATCGCAGGCTTCGAGCATGAGCTCGCTCCAATCGAGTTTCGTCGGGTCAAACAACCCCGTGCCTGTGGCCATGCCGATGGCGCAGGTGGCGCGTCCGGCGATCTTCCACTGCACCCACTCGGCGGGCGACATCCAGTACCGCACCTTGCGAAACCGCGCGCGGTCGGTGCGCTTGATCCAGCGCAGCTTGGCCGGCCAGAAGGAACTCCGCAGCATGCAGCCGGTCTCCTCGTGGACGTCCTGTTCGGAGAACTCCGCCCGGAGACGCGCCGCGTCCTCCCGGCAGCGAGAATCCGCCCAGGTATAGATCGGGGTCAGCGGATTCCCCTCCTCATCCGTGCCGAGCAGGCTGTGCCAGAAGCACGAAACGCCTACGCCCGAGATGGCATGCCACCCGGCAGCGGCGGTCTTCAGGCAGGCCTTGGCCTGGCGGAGGAGTTCAAACGGGTCGAGCTCAGCCGTGCCATCAGCGGCGGTACGGAGGGTATAGGTGCGCTGGGCAAAGGTTCCGGGCAGGCGCTTGCCACGGGGATCAAAGAGGGCGGCCCGGACGGAGGAGGTGCCCAGGTCCAGGGCCAGGACGGGAGCGGACTTCACCCGGGAGAATTTCCCCATTGGCAGGGGGAAAATCCAGCTTCCAGTCGATTTCCGCCGGATTTTCTTTCGTGCAGCCCCCTCCGGAGCAGGTATGCTGGGGATTCCATGACCCTGCAAGATACACAGAACCAGCGTGATGAACGCCGGTTGCCCATCGACCGTGTGGGCGTAAAGGATCTGCGCTATCCGATCCAGATTCGCGACAAGGATCACTCGCTGCAAAGCACCATCGCCACGGTGCAGCTCACCGTCGACCTGCCGCATCATTTCAAGGGCACGCACATGAGCCGCTTCGTCGAGGTGCTCAACTCCCACGGCCCCATCCTCCACGTCGACAACATCCGCGACGTGCTCGAGCAACTGACCAGAAAGCTCCAGAGCACCTGCGCACATGTGGACTTTGAGTTTCCCTTCTTCCTCGAGAAAAAAGCTCCCGTCACCGGCGCAGTAGGCCTCATCGACTATGTCGCACGGTTCAACGCCACAGTGGAGAACGGCAAGATGGATTTCATCGTAACCACGGTCGTGCCCGTGACCACCCTTTGCCCCTGCTCCAAGGCGATCAGCGCCCGCGGCGCGCACAACCAGCGCGGTCACGTCACCCTCGCCGTCCGCTGTAGCAAGCCGATGTGGATCGAGGATATGATCCGCCTCGTCGAGGACAGCGCGAGCTCGGAACTTTACAGCCTGCTCAAGCGCCCCGACGAAAAAGCCGTCACCGAACGCGCCTACGACAACCCCGTCTTCGTGGAAGACCTCGTGCGCAATGTCGCATCCCGCTGCGAGAAAGACGCCAATATTCTCTGGTATCGCGTGGAGGCGGAAAATTTCGAGTCCATCCACAACCACAACGCCTACGCCCTGATCGAAAAGCACGGCTAGACCTCATCCATGGCGGCGACGGCAGCATACACCATCCAGGGAACCCTGCCTGAGTTGAGCCGGGTGGCCGCGTTGATGACGTCTTTCCTCGAGGATCAGGAAACGCCGCCGGCTGCAATCTTCGCCGCCAATCTTGCGCTGGAGGAGATCGTGACCAATACGATAAAGTATGGACTCTTCCCTGAGGTGCATCCCGGCATCTCCATCTCGGTCCATGTGATGGCCGATCACGTGGAGTTGGTCATCGAGGACGAGGCCGCGGCCTTCGATCCCTTTTCGGTGGAAACTCCCGACACCGCCACTCCGCTGGCGGAGCGCCCGGTGGGCGGCCTCGGCATTCACCTTATCCGCAACATGCTCGACACCTTCTCGTACGAGCGCAGCGGGCATCGCAACATCATCCGCCTGACGAAGCGCTTCTCATGAGGCTCCTCCTACTCCTTCTCACTCTGGCCGTCTGCCAGCCGGTCTTCGCGCTCGACTCCTCGGTGCGCCAGTTGATCGTCTCCATCGCGCCGACATGGGATTCCTCGGTCGGCAAACTCCAGCTCTTCGAGCGTCAAAAGGACACCTGGATGCCAGTCGGTGAACCCGTCCGGGTTCTTTACGGCAAGAACGGCCTGGCCTGGGGCAAGGGCGAACTCGGCCAGGAGCAGCAGGGAATTCACAAAGCCGAGCGAGACAAGCGCGCCCCGGCGGGTGTCTTCGCCCTCGGCACGATTTACACCTACGACAAGGCTTTGCCCGATGGCGCGAGCTATCCTTTTCACACCATCACGGCAGCCGACGCCTGGGTAGACGATCCGCTGAACCCGCTCTACAACCAGCATGTGGTGATCGATCCGGCAAACCCTCCGCCGTGGTTTGAAAAACAGAAGATGCGGCTCGACGATCCGCCGCATCGCTGGCTGGTTGAGATCCGGCACAACAGCGACCCGCCGGTTCCCGGGGCAGGCAGTGCCATTTTTTTTCACATCCAGCGCGGACCGGACCGCCCCTCCGCTGGCTGCACGGTAATGACTCAGCCCGCCATCGTTCGGCTCATCCGCTGGCTGCGCAAGGGGGACAACCCGCACTACGTGCTGCTCCCGCGCGAGGAATATCTCCGGTTGTGGAAGACCTGGGGATTGCCTGATCCCAAGACTTCCCCCGCCCTGTTTGACTAAACAGGCCGGTTCTTCTTGCCATCGGGGTGATTTCCGCGCTCACTGGCGGTCACTCCCCCACGTGCCCATCCGCTCCACAGTTTGCGCCGTGCTCGCGCTGGCCGGTCTCCTCGTATGTCACGCCGAGGAGAGTCGCCTCGGCATCAGTTCCAACCCTGGAGCCACAGACGCCTTCACCGGCACCGGTCAGGTCGCCGAGTGGCTCGGCCTGAACCCCGACTGGGGAATCCGGCTCGGCGGCATCTGGGTCGGCGACACGAATTACCTGATCTCCGGGGGGAACGATCCCGGCAGGTGGTCGTGGAACAGCCTGTTCATCGCAGGCCTCGCCGTGGATGCCGAAAAGCTCGTCGGCTGGAAAGGCGGGGAGTTCGGCATCGAGTTTCTGCAGTTCAACGGACAGGCCACCAACCAGCAGGCGGGAAGCGCACAGGGGTACAACTCGCTTCCCGGACCCGACCCGCTGGATCGCTCCGAGCTGTATCAACTTTGGTGGCGGCAGGAGCTCTTTGACGGGAAACTGATCTTTCGCGTCGGCAAGCTCGTGCCCACGGATGATTTCAACAACGTCCTGCGTCCCGTGCCCGAGCAGGACCAGGCGCTTGCGATCCCTGCGGTGACCGGCCTCGCGTTTACCCCGGTGTTTGTGAATTCCACCCTGCTCGGCGTGATGCCGGGCTATTACAACTCCGCGTGTGGCGTCACCGTGACTGTCGCGCCGACCCGGGAAACCTACATTTCCTATGGCTTTTACGATGGCAACGTGGCCTCGGGCGCCCAGACGGGTATGCTCGGTCCGCAATTCAACGGTTATTACTTTCAGATCCTCGAAATCGGCGGAGCCTGGGAAATCGCAGGCCTGCCCGGCAGCGCGGGACTCGGAGGCTGGCTGCAAACCGGGGAGATGAATGGCGGCAATAACTCGAGCGAATCCGGCGCGAGCGGTTTTTATCTGTTCGGTTCCCAGCGCCTCTGGCTGCGCCACCCGGGAAAGGACAATTCGGGGATCAGCGCCTTTGCCCAGTTTGGAGCCAATACCTCGAGCACGCTGCCCTTCCGAGAATATCTTGGTGGCGGACTTACAGCATTCGGCCTCGTGCCGGGCCGGCCGGACGACTCCGTCGGAGCAGGCCTGGCACTGGCGTGGCTCAATGCCAATGACTTCAACCGCAGCAGCGAACTCATGTTCCAGACGTATTACCAAGCCCATATTTGGAATGGCATATATGCGCAACCCGTTGTCAGTTTCATTCCCACTCCTGGAGGAGGATCGGACCTCGATCCCGCCTGGGCGCTGACCATGCGAGTAAGCGTGCTTTTTTAAAATCACCCCCCATCCTCTTTCCATACCGATGGCCGCACTCATCCACGTCCTGCTCACCCGCCTGCCCATTCGTGAAGACCGCCGCGACCAGATCGTGGCCTGGCAGGCCGAGGCTGTGACGCTCGCCTCCGGGTTCCCGGGTTTTGTCAATGCAGAGGCCAAGCCCCCGACGTCCAACGGCAAGAGGGAGTGGATCACCATCCAGCGCTTTACTGGCGCCGGGGAGTTGCAAACATGGCAAACCTCGCCGGAGTGGATGGGATTGCTGGAAAGAGCGCGGCAGCATCTGCCCGAGGGTACAGAACCGATCGCCGAAGTCCGTGTCGACAACGCCGAGTCCTCGGAGGGAGTGACCGAAGTGATCATTACGAAGGTCAAACCAGGGTGCGAGGATGCCTACCGTGCATGGGAGACCCGGGCGCAGCAGGCCCAGGCGCGCTTTCCCGGTTACCTCGGGTCGTATGTCCAGCCGCCGTCGAGCGCCAGCCAGGGCTGGACGACGTTGATGCGCTTCGCCACACCGGGGCAGTTGGAAAACTGGCTCAACTCCCAGGAACGCGCCGCGCTGCTGAGGGAAGCCGAAGCGCTTATTGACTACGCCCACGTGCAGCACGTGCCGGGGTCGTTTCCGGGATGGTTCCCCACCGATCCCCGCACGGGAAATGGCCCGCCCAACTGGAAGGCGGCAATGCTCGTGCTCCTCGGCCTTTATCCCATCGTCATGCTGGAGGTGCGGTTCCTCAGCCCCCTGCTGGCCTCGCTGAACTCCGCCTTCGCGACCTTTGTCGGCAACTCCATCAGCGTGGCTCTCACGACGTGGGGAACGATGCCGGTCTTTGTCGCCATGTTCGGATGGTGGCTTTTCCCGAAGAACCCGAGCCGCAGCATGGACCTGCGCGGCGCGCTCGTCATTCTGGCCGGCTTTGCCGCCGAGGTCGCGGTGCTCTGGCATCTTTTGTATTGACCCTTCCCTCACAACGAAACCCACACCCATCCACAAAACATGAGCCAACCTGATCACGAAAAATTCATCCGCCGAGCCATTGCCAACTCGCGCCGGGCGTCCCTGGAACTCTGCACCGGAGGCGTCTTCGGAGCAGTGCTCGTCAAGGACGGCGAAATCATCTCCGAGGGCATGAACCGCGTCGTCGCCAGCCATGATCCCACCTGGCACGCCGAGATGGAGGCCATCCGGCTCGCCTGCATTTCGCTTCAGAGCTTCAAGCTCACCGGCTGCACGCTTTACACCTCAGCGGAGCCCTGCCCCATGTGCATGGCCACGTGTTACTGGGCCGGTATCGACCAGGTATTTTACGCCGCCACGGTCGAGGACGCGTTCAAATACGGCAACTTTGACGACAGCCCGATCTACAAGCAGCTCGCCCTGCCCAAGGAGGAGCGTACGATCAAGATGACCCAGATCCTCCGCGAGGAAGCCGTCGAGGTCTGGAAACAATATCACGAGAAGCCGGACCGGGTTCAGTACTAGTCCGTAACCATCCAGAGAAATGGCCAAAAGAGCGCCGGGTAATCCGCCCGGCGCTTTTTTTGTTCCACCGGGATCGCCCACCCCATTGTGGTTTTGGCCTTCGCAAATCTGATTCAACCACAATATTTTGATTGTATCTGCGGAGCAGGAGATGTAAGGGAGTGCTCAGGTTTGGACTGCTCGACCAATCAACTCGTTTGGAATCGCGTCCCGGGTCCGTCACGGATTCCCAGTCTTCGTCGCCTCTACTCTCCACCGTCCCCACCCTCGTCGTGTCGGTGGCTGGAGCGGATCACTTTCCACGTCACCGACTAACCGCAACCTATGCATCGAACCAACCTGATGGATGTCCCCGAGGAACAAAGCCTCTTCTTCTCCACCCCCCAGCGCCCGGAAGGGCGGGACACCTCAGGGATGGTGAAAAATTTCGTGCTGGATACCAACGTGCTGCTGCACGACCCGCACAGCCTGAACCGCTTTGAGAACAACCATGTTTTCATCCCGGTCGAGGTGCTTTCAGAACTCGACCGATTCAAAAACGAGCAATCCGAGCGCGGAGCCAACGCCCGCACGGTGCACCGGTTCCTTAACCAGATATTCGGCCACAACGCCAAGAGCGTGATCAAGGGCGCGCCCACGGCCGGCGGCGGCTCGGTCTGCATCCTCGTCAACGACGCGCTGGATGCAGCCAAGCTTTCCCCGGCGATGAAGCGTTTCCTCAAGATCTTCCCGGATCAGGAAAGAATGGATCATCGCATCATTGGCGCGTGCCTCGCCCTGCAGGAGCGGGAAAAAGCGCCGACCATCCTGGTCACGAAGGATCTCAACATGCAGCTCAAGGGCCTCGCCATTGGCCTGACCTGCCAGGATTACCTGAATGACAAGGTCTCGGTGAAGGATGCCGAGGGCTACGACATGCGCTCGATCATCATCGAGTCGCACGAACTACAGCGGTTCGGCAGCGCCCGCGAGATTCATCTCGAGACCGCCCGCACCGGAGCAATGGAGATCAACGAATACGTGCTTCTCAAGGCCTCGGACGAAAAGCTTCTGCCGGCGCGCCATATCGGAGAGGGAAACTTCATCCGGCTGAACATCCCGCAAAGCCTGCAAATGCCACGCGGCATCGAGCTGCGCCCGGCGAATCCCGGCCAGCAGTGTTTCCTCGATGCCCTGCTCGATCCCGAGATTTCCCTCATCACCTGCTACGGCCAGGCGGGAACAGGCAAGACGCTCATGGCGGTGGCTGCGGGATTGTACCTGACAGGCCTCCACACCTTCAGCGGCATGACAGTGAGCCGCCCGGTGGTGGCGATGGGCGACACGCTGGGCTTCCTGCCCGGTACGCTTAATGAAAAGATGCACCCCTGGCTCCAGTCGATCTACGACGCCTTTGAGGTGTTGCTCCCATTGAATCCGCCGAAGACGAAGGAGAACTCCAAGCCCTCTTCCGAGCGCAAGAAGCAACAGCAGCATCACCAGCACGCGCAGCCCGCCCAGACGGTTCCCGGCGCACCCAACGGCCAGCATCCCATCGTAAAACCTTACGAACAGCTCATGGCTCGCGGCCTGTTGGAAATCGAGGCTCTTTGCTACATCCGCGGACGCTCGATTCCGGACCGGTTCTTCGTCCTGGATGAAGCCCAGCAGCTCACGCCGCTCGAAGCCAAGACGGTCGTGACCCGTATGTCCAAGGGTTCCAAGCTCGTGATGGTCGGCGACCCCGCCCAGATCGACAATCCCTACGTGGACAGCCGGTCCAACGGGCTCGTCTATACCCGCAATCGCCTGCGCGGACAGAGCATCACGGCCCACATCTCCCTCTCCAAGGGGGAACGCAGCCCGCTCGCCGAGATGGGCGCGAGCATGATGTAATTTCCCAGGAGCCGGGATGCCTCCGGGCGTCCCGGCTTCATTTTACCCCTACGCCGCGACTGCGTCCTGCCGGGCGAACTGGAGCTTGTGGAGGTGGTGATACAGGCCGCCCTTCTTGAGCAGTTCGTCGTGACGCCCCTGCTCCTCGATGCGGCCCGCCTTCAGCACGAGAATGCGGCTGGCATTGACGATGGTGGAGAGCCGGTGCGCAATGACGATCGAGGTGCGTTTTTCCATCAGGCGCTCAAGAGCCTCCTGCACGAGCCGCTCGGATTCCGTATCAAGCGCCGAGGTGGCTTCGTCAAGGATGAGGATTTTCGGGTTCTTCAGGATCACCCGCGCAATGGCGAGGCGCTGCCTCTGCCCGCCGGAAAGCTGCATGCCACGCTCGCCGAGCATGGCTCCGTAGCCCTGGGGACTTTGGACGATGAACTCATGCGCGTTCGCCGCCTTGGCTGCCTCATACATTTCCTCGTCCGTCGCCTCCGGGCGGCCATAGCGGATATTTTCCGCGATCGTGCCGGAGAAAAGGATATTGTCCTGCATGACGATTCCGATCTGGCGGCGCAGCGACTGGACGTTGTAATCGCGGATGTCGAGATCATCGAGCAGGATGCGCCCGGCGGTGGGATCGTAAAACCTCGCCAGGAGTGTAATGACAGTCGTCTTGCCTGATCCACTGGGTCCGACCAGCGCAATGGTCTCACCAGGATTTGCCCGGAAGGAAAGATCGTGCAGCGTGGTGTGCTGCGGCCGGTAGGCAAAGGAGACGTGGTCAAAGGTGATGCTGCCGTCGAGCTTTGGCAATTGCGGGAGCTTCTCGTTCTCCGGGATGTGCGGCTTGGTATCGAGGAGGGCGAAGATTTTCTCCAGCGCCGTGGCCGCCTGCTGGACGATGGCATTGGAATCCACCACGCGGATGATCGGCGTGTAGAGCAGGCCGAGGTAAAACAGGAACGCCGTTAGCTGACCGATGGTGAGCTCGCCCTTGCCGTTCATCACGAGCCAGGAGCCGTAGCCAAGGACAACAAAGACACCGATGCCGGTCAGAAAATCCGCCCCGACGCTGAGGAGCGAGTTGCGCCAGACCACGCGGCTGTAGTTCACATAATCCGCCTCGATACGCTGGCGGAAGCTCTCGATCTCCGTCCCCTCCGTGGCAAAGGCTCGCACCAGCCGGGTGCTGGCGATGCGCTCGTGGAGGAAGCTCATCACGCGGTCCCAGTTGCGGCGATGCGTACGGCTTTCCACTCGCAGGCGGCGGCGGTGCCAGAGGTAGTTGAAAACGAAGAGCGGCAGCAGCGTGTAGGTCACCACGGCGAGAGGCCAGTGGGCGTTGGCCAGGACGACGAGGACGCCGATGATCGTAATGATGTCGCCGATGAAATTCACCGACGCCCCGGTGACGAGGCTGTGAATCGCCGCCGTATCGCCGCTGATGCGGTGGACGATCTTTCCCGTGTGGCGGGAGTCGTAAAACCGGAGCGAGAGGCTTTGCAGGTGCCGGAAGAGATCCACCCGCAGATCGCAGGTGATGCGCATGCCGGTCTGCTGCGTATAATAGTTGCGGCTGAGGATGCTAATACTGCGCCCGAGCACCGAGAGGAGGAAAAACCCGAGAGGCCACATCACCGTGGCCCATGGCTGAACCTTCGCCGCCCCGTCGACGATACGACCGATCAGCCAGGGCCGGATCAGGTCAAATCCCGCCGCGATCAGCAGCAGGAAAAAGATCACGATCAGTCTCCTCCAGTACACGCAAAGGTACGGGAGAAACCTCTTGATGGTGGGCCAAATTTCAGCCCTGCGCCGCGAAGCTGGCATGGAAAAACGTCAATTCCCCGTTTGGAACAACTTGCCTCGCGCTGCAAGAATATTCCCAAGGAAACCTTAACTTCCCTCCACGCCCGGCGGCGATTTGGCGATGTTAGCGTTTTTTCCCGCGAAGAATCTTTTCCGCGCGCTCGACATCCTCGGGGGTATCCACCCCGACGCCGTGCTCCTTGGCGATAATGACGCCAATCGACGCGCCATTTTCCAGGACGCGCAGTTGCTCGAGTTTTTCCGACTCCTCAAGCGGTGTCGGCTTCCAGGCTACGAACTTTGCCAGGAACGCCCGGCGGTACCCGTAGATCCCGACGTGCCAGAAGTACTTCGCCGCACCTGTCTGGTCCCGGTCGAATGGGATGAGACTGCGGGAAAAATACAGGGCACGACCGTCCTTCGTGGTGACGACTTTTACGTTATTGGGATTCGCCGCCGAGACGAAATCCGCAAATGGGACCGCCGCCGTTACCATGTCGAGCTTGCGATCGTCATCCAGCCGCGCGGCCAGCTTGTCGATGAGCCGGGGGTCGATGGCGGGTTCGTCGCCCTGCACGTTGATGATGTTGGTCACGCCCGTGAGTTTGCGGGCCACCTCGGCGACACGGTCGGTGCCGCTGGGGTGCTTAGGCGAGGTCACCGCCACCTCCGCGCCAAACTCAAAGGCGGCTTCCGCGATGCGCATATCGTCCGTGGCGACGATCACCTGCGAAACGCTCTTCGCCTTCAGGCAGCGCTCCCAGCAATGCTGAAGCAGCGGCTTGCCCAGGATGGGGAAAAGCGGCTTGCCGGGAAAACGGGTGGATGCCCAACGGGCGGGAATGATGACGGCGGTCTTGCTCATGAATGGGAAAGGATGATCTGGATGGCGGCGGCAGCATCGTCGACGACGAAATCCGGCGAGGCGCTGGCTTCGCCCTTCGCTCCGTACCCGGTCCGAACGAGGATGGTGCGGCACCCGGCGTTCTGCCCGCACTGGATGTCGATGGGTTTGTCGCCCACGAACCATGATTTGCGGGTGTCGATGCCATGATCGCGCACAGCCTCCTCGATCATGCCGATGCCCGGCTTGCGGCGCGGCGTGGGATTGGTCGGGAGGTCGGGACAGCAGTAGGCTCCGTCGATACCTCCGCCGATCTGGCGGTAGAGTTCCTGGTTTACGGCCTCAAAATCCGCCATCGTGAAATACCCGCGGCCGATGCCGCTCTGGTTCGTGATGATAATGGCGGCCCAGCCGGCGTCCTTGAGTTGCTTGAGCCCCTCTTTCACGCCCTTGATGGCGCGAACGCGAGTGGGACAATCGCAATGGTCCTCCTCCTCCATGAGGGTGCCATCGCGGTCGAAAAACACGGCTTTGCGATCAGGCATGATCTTTCTCCAGGCTGGCGAGAAGTTCGTCCACGGTGAGGGTGGCGGTGCCGAGCTTGCCCACGACCACGCCGGAGGCGTGATTCGAGATCTCCGCGGCTTCCTGGAGGGTGGCTCCGGCGGAAAGGGCGAGCGTGAAGAGCGCGATGGCGGTATCTCCCGCGCCCGAAACGTCAAACACCTCACGCGCCCGCGTCGGCGTGTGATAGGGCGGCGAGGCGCGATCAAAGAGGATCATGCCATGCTCGCCGAGGGTGATGAGAAGCGAGGGCGCGCCGAGCTTTTCCAGAAGGATCTGCCCGACCTCAAGGAGCGGCTCGTCTTTCAACGGCTCGTCGGCGGCTCCGGTGTCGCTGCGTCCGGCCATGGCGAAGGCCTCGGAGCGGTTGGGCTTGATCGTTGTGACCCCGCGCCACTCGAGCCGGTTGCCCGGATTGGGGTCGGCAGTGATCACCTTTCCCGCCGCCGAAGCGACGGCGCTGACCCGATCCACGAGCTCCTGGGTGAGGAACCCCTTGTTGTAGTCCTCAAAAATGATCGCATCCACCTCGGGAAGGAGGGCCGATATTCTTTCGGCAGCGAGTTCGACCACCTCCGCGGGAAGAGCCCCTTTCTTCTCGCGGTCGACACGGACGACCTGCTGTTGCCGCGCAATGATCCGCGTCTTCACGATCGTCTCGAAATGCTCCGCCTCGATAATTCCATCCGTCGCAATCCCCTCCTCACGAAGGAGATCCGCCAACCGCTTAGCTCCGGCATCCTGCCCCACCAGGCCCGAGATATGCACGGTGGCGCAGAATTCACGCAGGTTGCGGGCGACGTTGGCCGCTCCACCGGGGTAGCTGGATTCGCGCTGGACCTCGACCACGGGAACGGGAGCCTCGGGAGAGATACGGGAGACTTTACCCCACACAAACTCGTCGAGCATGACATCCCCGACAACCAGCAACCGCCGCTTGCGCGCTTGCTCAAGAAGATGTTGTATTCTATCTAGATTCATCTAATGATGCGCGCGCTTTTAACGGGCAACGGCCCATCCGCGAAGCTTATTTTTCCCATGCTGCCTCGTCTGATAACCACCGCCCTCTGCGGATTCGCCGTGGCCAACGCACTTGCCGAGCCACCGCCGTCCACAATCGACCTGTCAAAATTCCCGGCAGCCGCCGTGGAGGACGTGGTCGTTCCGGTCCCGAGCGAAATCTTTATCGTCCTCGATAAACTCGGAACTCCGAACTGGAAAGGGGAGCTCCGCGACAATCTCGGCACCAATACCGGGAACCGCGCCCAGATCGCCCTCCTGCTCGGCACCGTGATCGCCGACGGCTTCATCGCCGTGGAAGCGGAGGATTCCGAGAAGGTGAAGCAGATCGGCCAGGAGGTCCTCGTGCTCGCCGATGGCATCAACGTCCGCAAGGCCGTGATCGCTCGCAGCAAGAGCATCACCGACAAGGCCGAAGCGAAGGATTGGCGAGCGGTGCGATCCGAACTCGATGGCGCCCTCCAGGATGTGCGTGGAGCGATGCAGGAACTCGGAGACGACGAACTCGCCCAACTGGTGAGCCTCGGCGGCTGGATTCGCGGCACCCAGGTGCTCACCTCCATCGTAGGCCAGAACTACAGCCCGGCCGGAGCAGAACTGCTCAACCAGCCGGAATTGCTCAACTATTTCGCCCGCCGCATCGATGAGATGCGCAGCCGGAACCTCAAGAAGGAAGAACTCGTGGTCAAGGTGCGCAAGCTCCTGCGCGACATCAAGCCGATCATCGGCAAAGACACGATCACGGTGGAAAATGTGCAGAAGGTCAACAAGCTGACCACCGATACGGTCAAGGCCATCACCTCGGAGGATCAATGAACCGGCGCTTCCTTTCCCTCTCTCCTGTGCGCGTGCTCATCGCGCTGGCCGTCCTTTGCCTGACGCCGCTGTACGCCACTGTCGACGACGCCCTGTCGTTTGCCCACGAGTGTGCGGTTCCCTACGTGAAGCAGGGCTTCACCATCCGTGAGGATGCCTGGGGCGGCGATCTCGGCGTGAAGGATCAGAAGGCCGTCACAGCACAGCTCTTCAAGGGCAACGAATACTGGTTTTGCATGGCCACGGACGTCAAGGGCGCCGTGATCAATGTCCACATCTACGACTCTCAGGGACGTCTCGCGGAATCCGAGGCGTGGCAGAAGGGCCGCTTCGCCGCCGCCAAGGTGGTACCCAAGGCGACCGGCACCTACTACGCCATCGTGACCATCGAGAAGTCCCCCCAAGAGCGCACGCACTGGGCGCTCGTCTATGGCTACCGATAATCAGGAAACTCTCACGCTCGAGTTTGAAAATGCCCGGGCGCTGCAAAGTCTCTACGGAGGCGACGACAAGCTGCTCCGTGATTTGGAAACCGCTCTGGGTGTGAAGGTTACGACGCGCGACGGCTGGTTGCGCGTCGAAGGTCCGGCCGAGGGTGTAAGCCGGGCGCGGAAGGTTTTTGACCAACTCGACGATGCCCGCCGACGTGGAGTGACGATCAAACGGCATGAATTTCAGTATGCCCTGCGCTCCTCCGCCCAGGAGGGCAAGGACGGCCTCGGCCACCTGATCGACCTCAAGATCCAGGTTTCGCCCAAAAAAGCCCCTGTGGTGCCCAAGACGGCGGGCCAGCAGGCCTACCTGCGCTCCATCCTGAGCCATGACATCACCTTTGGCGTGGGTCCGGCGGGAACGGGCAAGACCTACCTCGCCGTGGCCATGGCCGTGGCGGCGCTCAAGCAGGAGAAGGTCAGCCGCATCATCCTCACCCGCCCGGCGGTGGAGGCTGGCGAGGCGCTGGGCTTCCTCCCAGGCGACCTCCAAGAGAAGATTCTCCCCTACCTGCGTCCCCTCTACGACGCTCTCCACGACATGCTGGATGTCGAGGAAATCCAGAAGTACATGGACCGCGGCGTAATCGAAATCGCCCCCCTCGCCTACATGCGCGGCCGCACGCTGAGCAATGCGTATGTCATTCTGGATGAGGCACAAAACACAACAACCGAGCAGATGTTCATGTTCCTGACCCGCCTCGGTCAGGACTCGAAATGCGTGGTCACCGGCGACGGCACCCAGATCGATCTCCCGCGCAACAAGCGCAGCGGATTGATCGAGGCCGTCGAGGCCCTGCGAAAGGTCCCGGGCATCGGGTTTCATTTCTTCGATGAAACCGACGTCGTCCGGCATCCTTTGGTGCAGGCGATCATCCACGCGTACCGGGATCATCGCGGATTGCAAGAGAGCCGTTTTCAGGCTTAATTGCTTCTCTTAATCTCAATGTGGAACTTTCTCCAACGTCGCCGCCTGGTGGAAAAGGGCATGGCTTGCGGCAAGACACGTCGTACCGTCTCCGAGAATGAACTGCTCGAGAATATCGAGTGCGGGTGGCTTGTGCGCTCCGTCATTCTGGCCGCCTTCGTCGGCGGTCTGGCCCTCCTGATCTTTACCGGCCAGCAGGCCGGATTCAGCGGATTCGACGGCAATGCCGAGCCCGCCAAGAAATTCCTGCTCTGCCTGCTCATCTTTGTCACTGCTGTGGCCCAGCTCTGGATCAACCATCCGGAGACGATGCACAGCAACTCGCGTCTCGCGCTGTTGTTCTCGGTGCTCTTCATCCAGCTGGCTGCGATCAAGATCTTCCTCATGCAGGCGGTAGCCGGTCGTATCGATCTCCAGCTCGTCCCGCTGCTTGTTCCCTACGCCTTTGCCCCGCTGGTTCTTTCCGTGCTGCTAGGCAAAAACCACGGCATCTATGCGGCGGTCTTCGCCAGCCTGTGGGGTGCGTTTCTCGTTGGGCGCATCGACCCGATCTTCCTCGTTATCTCGCTCATTACGGGCTTTATCGCCGTCTACCTGACGATCCAGGTGCGCCGCCGCAGCCGCCTCATCCGCGCCGGCGCCTATGTGGGTATCGCCACCTGGATCCTCGCCGCCGCCTTTGGCCAGATCGGCCCAATCAATCTCCTCGGGGAGACGGATTGGAAGATGATCGGCTGGCAGAGTCTTGCAGCGGTCGGCATGGGTTTTGTCACTGCGATCCTCGCCAGCGGCATCCTGCCGGTGCTGGAGAATATCTTTCGCATTACCACGGACATTTCCTGGCTGGAAATGTCCGACCTCAACCACCCGCTTCTGCGCCGCCTGAGCCTGGAAGCTCCCGGCACCTATCATCACAGCCTCGCGGTGGCCAATCTCGCCGAAGCCGCCGCCGAGAGCGTCGGCGCGAATGCGACAATCGCCCGCGTGTGCGCCTACTTCCATGACATCGGCAAGTTGGTGAAGCCGGAGTATTTCACGGAGAACATGCGCCCGGGGACGAATCCGCATGACGACCTGACCCCGACGATGAGCGCGCTCATCATCATCGCGCACGTGAAGGAGGGCGTCGACCTCGCCCTCAAGAACAAGCTGAACCCGCAGATCGTCGATGTGATCCTCCAGCACCACGGCACCTCTCTCGTCTCGTACTTTTACCAGCGCGCCCTCCAGCAACAGAATGACGCCAAGCTGGGCGGCAAGATCATGAACATGCGCCCGGAGGACATCCCGGACGTGAAGGAGGAGAGCTTCCGCTATCCCGGCCCGAAGCCGCAGACCAAGGAGTCGGCCATCATCAGCCTCGCGGACGCGGTGGAAAGCGCCTCCCGCAGCCTGGATCGCCCAACGCCCCAGCGCATCGAGGATCTGGTCAACAGCCTCATCGAGAAGCGCATCGCGGAGAACCAGCTCGACGAATGCCCGCTTACGCTGGCCGAGTTGCGCCGCGTGGCCCAGAGCTTCCGCTTCACGCTGGTCAACATGCTCCACGCCCGCATCGCCTACCCGAAGCGCGACGAGAAGGACAAGGAAACCTCCTCCCCGCGCCGTGAGCAGCAATCCGCCGCCTGAGCATCTGCCGGAGCTGCTGCTGGTGAACCGCCAGCGCACTGTCTCGTACGACGTCAAGTTCATCCGCCGCATCGGCGAGCTCGCGATGCCGCATTGTGTGGCCGCCTGCAAGTCCGATGAGGCCGCGCTAGCCAGCCTTCGCTCCGTCGAGGTGTCCATCGTGAGCGACAAGACCATCGCAAAAGTACACGGCGAGTTTTTTGACGACCCTACGCCGACAGACGTGATCACCTTCCTCCATGGCGAACTCGTGCTCGGAGCGGAGACGATCCGCGCCAACGCCAAAACCTATCGCCAGTCGCCCAACGACGAGGCCGCGCTCTGCGTCGTCCATGGCCTGCTGCATCTCGCCGGATGGAACGACCTGCGGAAACGCGAGGCCGAGTCCATGGCCAAACGGCAGGAAAAGATCTTCCAGCTGGCCAGGGCGGCGTTGAAATCTGCCTGAAGAGTGCGGGAAATTCCCGCGCCGTCCTTGCCTCCCGCGACACGGATCACTAGATTTTCGCCCCAATGATGCATGAGGCTGACAATGACCTGACCACCATCGGGAATCCGTATCTCGATGTGCTCAAGGCGGTGCGTCTCTGCCACCCCGGCTGGGAATCGGTTTCCCGCGTGACCTTCGTCGCCACGCCCGGCATCGCCACCAAGCCATGGGATCTTTGGAAGAAAGACATTTTCGATTCCCTGCTCGCTCCGCAATTTCTGCGTGCCTGGGCATCCTACGCCTCCGGTAATCTTGCCGGCTGGATGGAGGCCGACCGCACGATCGGCGAGGCCCTTCCCGCCAGGGCGGAAACTCTGAGCCGTCGCAATGGCCAGTCGCTGATGAAGGCGTACACGGTTCCCGCCGCCGAGAAAAACTGGACGCGGCTTTACACCGCCATGATCGAGGGTCGCACCCACGCGCATCTCGCCACGGTGATGGCCTTGCGGGCTGCGGCGTTCCATGTTTCGCCACGCCTGGCATTGAGTGGATACGTGCTGTTGGAGAGCGTCGGGGAGTTCGGCAGCGGAGAGCCGCAGCGGTGTTTTGAGATGGTGCAAGCCTGTCCCCCGCCCGACGCATCCGCCCATTTGCGCGCAGCATGATCAGTTCCAGCCAGACAGAAACCGGGACCTCCACCAAGGACGCGACAGCCGTCGATCTGCCGTGGAATGTCATTGTGCACAACGATCCCATCAACCTGATGAGTTACGTCACGATGGTATTCCAGAAGGTTTTTGGCTATCCCAAGGAGAAGGCCGAGGCTCATATGCTCGAGGTTCATGAAAAGGGTCGGTCCATCGTCTGGTCCGGTGCGAGGGAACATGCCGAGCATTATGTGCAGACCCTTCACGGATACCTGCTCCTCGCCACGATGGAACGAGGAGAGTGATATGATTTTTTACCAAACCCCGGAAGGCCGCCTGGGCTTCCGCGACATCCCGCCGGTGCTGGCCGAGATCCTGCGTCAGGTGCCGACCTGCTCCGATCTCGAGGATGAGGCCGTCGAGGCCCGACTCTTTCCGCCGCCGACCGAAGATCCGCTCGAGGAGGGCGCACGGGACGACTGGAAGGCGTATGTGCAGCCGGAGTTGCACGAACTCTTCCAAACCTCGCGCCAGACCGTCGATGCCGACCTGCGCGGACTCAAGGAGGAGGGCGATTTTTTCACGGTGGAATTCTCCTCCAAGCACGTGCCCGCGTGGCTCAATGCCCTGAACCAGGCGCGCCTAGCCCTGGCGGCGCAGCACAATTTCGACGAGGGCGAGCTTTCCCAACCGGGACCGCTCCAGATCACGAACGAGAAGGAACTCGCGCTGCTGCAGATCAATTTCTACGCCGCCGTGCAGCAGTGGCTCATCGAAACGCTCGAGGAATAGCCTCACCCGCCGCATGGAAACCTCCCGGGCCATCCTCCTGCGTAAAACCAACTGGTCCGAGACCAGCCTGATCATCTCCTGGCTCACCGAGGAACATGGCGCCGTGCGCACCGTGGCTCGCGGCGCGCGGAAGGCGGGCAGCCCGTTTGCGGGGAAGCTCGACCTGTTTTATCTCGCCGAGATCAATTTCCGCGTCAGCACCAAGAGCGACCTGCACGTGCTCCAGGAAAGCCACGTCCTGGGAGCCTTCGACCCGAATCGCGCGGGCAGCGGCGGTTTTTACCTCGCGGCGTATTTTGCGGAGCTGGCCGGCCGCGCCGCCCCCGCCATGAGTCCCGCGCCGGAGATCTTTGACCTGCTCAAGCGGGGCCTCGACTACGTACAAAACACTCCGGCTGAAGCCAAGGGGCTGCTCCATTTTGAAAAGGAGCTTTGCCGCGAGCTGGGCGTTTACGACGCCTCGGGAGGCCTCAGTCCGGCGCAGGCTCTCGAGTCGCTTTACGGACGCCTCCCGGCCTCTCGCGAGACTGCGTGGCGGTTCCTGGAGCAGAAAAAATCCGCTCGCCAGCCACCGCCGGATCACACAGAATAAAGCCAATCCGGCGCAGCATGCAGACGACGTCCAATTTGTGGGAAGTTTTATGCCGGGACTTTGAGTCCGAACGGCAGGTTTCGCGCGCTCAGGATTGTTGCGAAATCAGCAAGAAATTCCTGTCTTCCGCGCGCCTCGTCCTGCGTCCGGACAGCGTCCGCATGTGCGATGCGCTGGAAATCGTCGGTGATGTATTTCAAGCCGCCGGGGAGGATGTCGAATCGGCCAAGTACTTCGAGGAAGCCCGGGAAACGGCGGAGCGCCTCGGCGCCCACTCCTCGCAGGCCCGCCTCTCGGCCAAGCTCGGGCTGCTCTTTGAGCGACTAGGCCGTCACGATGAAGCAATCAAGCGCACGCAGGAAGCCGTCGCACTGTACGAAGACCAGCGGGATTTCTCCCAGCATGCACTCCTGCTGAATCATCTTGGCAGTATTCATCGCCATCTTGGCGACTCTGCCGCAGCCGCCAAAGACTACACGCAGGCCCTGGAAGCCGCCACGCGCATGCATGGGCACAATCATCCCGAGACCGCCACGGCGCTCAACAACCTCGGCGTGGCCCGCACCGAGTGCCGCCAATATGACGAAGCCGAGAGCCTGCACATGCAGGCCCTGGGCATCCGGGAAAAAACTTTTGGTCCGATGCACCCGGAGGTCGCCCAATCAATGGCAAACCTCGGCGTGGTTTATCACGCGATGGGAAAGTACGACCAGGCTCGCGCCTACTACCATGGCGCCTCGCAAATCTACCGCTCATTCCGCGCGGAGGATGACCCGGAGCTGCAAAACCTGCGAGACAACATCGCCGCGCTGCCCAACGACGCATGACAGACAACACTCTTTGGACACCCTCCCAGGCCCGTGAATTTCGCGACCGCCTGCATAGCGAGGGCCGCAAACTGGTTTTCACCAATGGCTGCTTCGACATCCTCCATCGCGGCCACGTCACCTATCTGGAATTTGCCCGCCAACAGGGCGACGCTCTCGTCATCGGCCTCAACAGCGATGATTCCGTGCGCCGCGCCAACAAGGGGCCCGAGCGCCCGATCAACTGCGAGGAAGACCGGGCTTTTGTCCTGCGGGCACTCCGCTGCGTGGACGCCGTGGTCGTCTTCAACGAAGACGAGCCCAAGGAGCTGATCGCAAAAATCCTCCCCGATGTACTCGTGAAGGGCAAGGACTGGGCGCACTATGTCAGCGGCCGCGAGGTCGTGGAGGCCAACGGCGGCAAGGTCGTCCTCGCCGACATGGTCGAGGGACGCTCGACCACGCGCACCGTGGAAAAAATCCTCCAGGCCAAGACCGCTCAGGCGGAGGCCTGAGTATTGCCTATGCCCCGAGGGCTTCGCGGATCACCGCCTCGGTGGTGATGCCCTCCGCCTCGCCCTCAAAGTTCAGGATGAGGCGGTGGCGCAAAGCGGGCAGCGCCCAGCGATCGATGTCGTCCTTGCTGACGTGAAAGCGCCCGTCGCGCAGGGCGGAGATTTTCGCGCAGAGCATGAGCGCCTGGGCGGCACGCGGACTGGCGCCGTAGCGGACGTATTTCTTCGCCAGCGGCACGGCCTCTCCACGCTCCGGATGGGTCGCAAGCACGATGTACACGGCACGCGCCTCCACCTCATGGGCGGTCGGCACGCTGCGGATCAGCTCCTGCCAGCGGCTCCAGCCACCGACATCGACGGGTTTCGCCGTCGGATGATCCTGGGTGGTGGTGCGGCGCAGGATTTCATGCAGGTCCTCCGCCCCGGGATACTCGACATGCAGCTTCAGCAAAAAGCGATCGAGTTGCGCCTCGGGCAGCGGGTACGTGCCCTCCATCTCCAGCGGGTTTTGCGTGGCGAGGACGAGGAAGGGCGACGGCACGGGATGGCGAACGCCGGAGACGGAAACCTGCCGCTCCTGCATGGCCTCAAGCAGGGCGCTTTGCGTCTTGGGCGTGGCGCGGTTGATTTCGTCGGCCAGCACGAGGTTGGCAAAGACCGGCCCGGGTTCGAACTCGAAGCGCTTCTTTCCATGCTCGTCCTCGACGATGAGATTCGTCCCGATGATGTCGCCCGGCATGAGATCGGGCGTGAACTGGATGCGGGAGAACTTCAGCCCCGCAGCATCGCCCAGCGTGCGGACGAGCACCGTCTTTCCGAGGCCGGGAGCGCCTTCCAGCAGCGTGTGGCCACCGGCAAAGAAGGCGGTGAGCACGCCCTCGATGACCTCTTTCTGGCCGACCAGCACCTTCTCCATTTCCTGCTGGAGGGCGTCAAAGGCTCGGCAAAATTCGCGGGCGTCGGTCTCAGATGGTTCAGGCATGGGAAGTCAAGGTTGGAGGGTAAAGGGAAAGGAGATCAAGCGCGTTCATTCCTTGGGGCGGACGGAGTCGAAGTACCGCTTCACGAGGATGCGCGAGCCGGGAGGGATGTTTTCGGGAGTGACGGTGTCGAGTTCCGCAGATTGCACGGCTCCCCCATCGCGGATGGCGCGGGCACTGCGGGCATTGTCGCCACCGGAGGTGCTGTAGGTATTGACCCGGGATTGCCCCTGCCCCATCTCACCGGTGAGCTGCTCGTCGGAGCCTTTGGCGGCAAGGGCGTCTTTCTCGCCTTTGATGTCCTCACCGCGTCCCTCGTCGTGCTCGCTGCCGGGGGAACCCCCAGGCGGAGCGTTGTCCTCGGGAGCCGAGCCATCCTGCTTCTCTCCGCCCTTGCCCTGGGCCAGATCCATTCCCGGCTGCCCCTGGCCTTGTTGCTGCTGCCCCTGGCCGCCTGCCTTCATCTCCCGCAGAGCCTGCTGCAAGCGCCGCTGGGCGCCGCTGTTGCCAGCGGAAGCGAGGCCTTGGGCCAGCTCCCGGCGGGCCTGTTCGGCAGCCTTGCGAGCCAGGTCCTGCAGGCGGGAGTTCTCCCGATGCTGCGCCGCCTGCTCGAGGGCCTTGGCCAGCGCCTCGGGGTCCATCTGCGCGATCTGCTCGGCGGCCTCCCGGTCGTTGCCAGAGGAAAGAGCCTGGGCGGCCTGAGGTTCGTTTTCCGCCAGGGCTTTCGCGAGCGCCTCCTTTTCCTCATCCGTCAGCGGAGAGGCGGAGGCTGAAGCCAGCCGTCGCTCCAGATCGGCGATCGCCCGCAGTGCATCGCGCATCGGATCGGTCGAGTTGCCGAGCTGCTGGCGGGCCTCCTCAAGTTTTTCCTCCTCCTTGCGCAGGGGAGACTCGGGAGGAGCGACCTTGGTTACCTCGCGTTTGGCCTGATCCAGCAGCCGGGAGGCGGTGGCGACGTCGGGCTGCAAGCCGACGCGGCGGAAATGATCGAGGGTCGCCACGCAGAGAACCAGAACGACTCCCGTGAGCACCAACGCGACAGCCAGCCGGGGCGGGCGAGGTTTCAGAACATCCGGGAAACGATAATCGCGGGCAAAAGCAGCCAGTTCGTTGCCAAGAGCCGCCCCACCATTTTCGCCAAGCTCCAGCGCGGTGACAAAGCGGTCTTTCGTCGTGCGCGTGGCATCGAGCGCCAGCGCCACCGGCCCCTTATCGCGCCAGCGAAAGGCAGCCATGGCGATTGCGAAAATCCACGCCGCGACCACGATCAGACCAGCACTGAAAATCGACCACGGCACAGAAGGCCAGCGCCAGGCCATCACGGCCAGCACGACCCAGAGCCCGACGGCTCCTGCCGATGCCCACGCGCCGAAGCGGACAGCGTCGCGCTGAATCAACAGCGACCGGCCCTCGCTTAGCTTGCGTTCGATGACGGCGTCCACCTGGCAAAGAGGATGGGGCGGGACGCCATAAAAAGCAACCGGGCATCCTTCCGCAACAGAGATTGCGACTTGGCACAAGCGATGCTATTATTCCTGTAATTCGATGAAAAAAATCGAGGCCATCGTAAAGCCCTTCAAGCTGGATGCCATCAAGGAGGCGTTGTCCGAAACCGGGGTCGATGGCATGACCGCCTGCGAGGTCAAGGGATTCGGCCGGCAGAAAGGCCACACCGAGATTTATCGCGGAAGCGAATATACCGTGGACTTCCTGCCCAAGGTGAAGCTGGAGGTCGTGGTGCCCGATGAACTCGTGGATGTCGTCGTCCGAACCATTATCGACACCGCCCGCACGGGCAAAATCGGCGACGGAAAGGTTTTCGTCCTGCCGCTCGACGCGGTCCACCGGATTCGTACCGGGGAGACTGGCGAGCAGGCTGTGGAATAGAGCTTAAAGGAAAGGAACTACCGGAGACCCAACTCAACCTGCTCAAAAGGGTAGCGCGGCGAAGGGAGGCGCGCGATTGCAGGCCACGGGTGCAAACCCGGAGACTTTGCAGGCAGGGTGATCAGGCTCCGGTGGTATCCTCTCCAGAAGCTTCCCACGCAGGCAGCGCATTCACGGGCGAAACATTCAACGCCCAGACTCGCTCGCGAACGCCCGGTGCGATTTCCGGCTGCTTTTTGTACGCGGTGAAGATCATCTCCAGACGGGCATCGAGATTGTCGATGTAGTGGAGAGCGATCGCCTCGGGCGTCTTGGGCTCGATCGGAGAACCGTATTCCAATTCGCCATGGTGGGCCGCCACAAGGTGCAGCAGGTGGGCGCGGATGTCCTCGCTGGCGGGATGGAGAGTCTTCCACTCCTCCGTGGCGATTTTCCGCCACAGGCTGTTGACCAGTTCGATGCCGATGGTGATGTGGCCGAGGAGTTCGCCGCGCAGTTCACGAGGCACCTCGAATCCATTCTCCGGCGGACACATTTCCCAGAGCTTGCCGGAGTCGTGGAAAAGCGTGCCGGCCAGCAGGAGGTCGCGATTCAGTGCCGGGTAAACCCCGGAGATCGCATCGGCGGAGATCATCATCTGCGCGGTATGGCGCAGCAGGCCACCTCGAAAGGCGTGGTGGTTGTTCCGCGCGGCGGCGGCGCGGCGGAAGCGCGGGCCAAACTCCGCCAGGAATGTGCGGCAAAGCGCCGAGAGGCGCGGTTCCCGGATGGACTCGACCAGGCGCGTCACGGAGGCGAAATCCGCCTCGTTCACCGCACGCGTTTCCGCGTCACCCTCGAAAAGCTGCTTTTCCTCGTCCTTGGTGAGGTATCGCATCGTCCAGCGTTGGGCATCCAGGCCGTACGAGCCGATGCTAAACTCCCCCTCCACCTCGACCGTGTCGCCACGCTCGAGCTCCTCGCAGACGGCGAAGTTGGACGAACTGTTCCAGGCCTTGAGCGCCAGGGCGTCACCGCCATCGCGGAGCTTTACCTCCCAGAAGGGCTTGGCGTTGCGATCCTCCTTCCGGATGAGGTCATCGACCTGGGCGCGGACCTTGGCGGCGACAGCACCCTCCCGAGCTTGGGAGCGGAGGGCGGAAATGGTGAGGACAACCGACATGACGCCTACTGACCTGCCACTCGGCGGGAGTTCGGTCAATGCGATTGCGAATGGTCGATGCCGGGACGGTTGGCCCACCGCCGCGCCAGCCACGAGCAAATAACCAGCTGCGAGGCGTGATAGAGGATGGTGGGCAGCAGGATGAGCCCGAGGCCCGGATTGCCGGCAAAGAGGATATTGGCCATCGGCACGCCGGCTGCGAGAGACTTCTTCGATCCGCAAAAGACGGCGGCGATGCGGTCCTCCTCGGAGAATTTGAGCGCGCGGCTGATGAAGTTGGTCACAATGAGAGCCAGGACAAACATCACGATGCCGCCGCCCAGGGCGAGCCCGATGAGGTCGGGTCCCTTTCCTTTCCAGACGCCGGAGAGAACCGAGTCGCAGAAGGAACTGTAGACGAGGAAAAGAATCACCAGCCGATCGGTGAGGGAGAGCACCTTTTTGTGCCGGTGCACGAAATGCCCGATCCAGGGGCGGAGCACCTGCCCGATGATCAGCGGGATCAGGAGCCAGATGACGAGATCGAGAATGACGTCGCCGAGATTGAGCGACTGCCCCTGGGTGTGGAGCACGCCAGCCATCCACAGAGGCGTGACGAAAATGCCGATGATGCTCGATATGGTGGCATTGAAGATCGCGCCCGCCACGTTGCCATGGGCGATGCCGGTGAGCGCGACGGAGGAAGACACCGTCGAGGGCAGAGCGCAGAGAAACATGAACCCGATGCGCAGGTCCTCCGGGATGCGACCGGCAAGCAAATACCACAAGCCGAGGCCCATAAGCGGAAACAGGACGAAGACGCAGACTTGCACGACCGTGTGCAACTGCCAGCGCATGGCGCCCGCTTTCAACGCGCCAAAAGACAGATTGGCTCCATGCAGGAAGAAGATCAGCGCCACGCCGACCTTGTTCAGGATCTCGGCGTGCAACGGCCCGTGCTTGCCCCCAGGCTCAGGTAATACCAAAGCCAGGAGGATCGCCAGCCCGAGAGCGGGAACGAACCAGTCAAACGACTTCCGGCGGGCCATCCAGCGATCCCGCGGCTAGTTCAGCAGGGAATACCAGGTACTGCGGCGATGCGGCTCGTAGCCCGCCTCGCGAATGAGACGCTCGATGTCGCCGGCGTTGAGGCGGAAGGTCGTGCCCGCGCTGGACACCACATTTTCCTCCATCATCACGCTGCCGAAATCGTTCGCCCCGTACTTGAGCGCAACCTGGCCGATCTTTGGCCCCTGGGTAACCCAGGAACTCTGCACGTTGTCGAAGTTGTCGAGAAAGATGCGGGCGAGAGCCTGCATGCGCAGGTACTCCGCAGAGGTCACCGTCTCGGCCTTGAGGCGGGTATTCTCCGGCTGGAAGGTCCAGCAGATAAAGGCCGTGAAGCCATGCGTCTCATCCTGCAAATCGCGCAGGCGCTGGAGATGCTCAAGGCGATCATCGAGCGTCTCGACGTGGCCAAACATCATGGTGGCGCTGGAGCGCATGCCGAGCTGATGCGCGATGCGCATGACCTCGAGCCAGTGATCGCTGTCGCACTTCAGCGGAGCGATGCGGTTGCGCACACGGTCGACGAGGATTTCACCACCGCCGCCGGGAATGGACCCGAGACCGGCTTCCTTGAACTTTGCGACGACCTCGCGCAGCGGCATCTGGAAGACCTCGGAGAAGTGATTGAACTCCGGCGGGCTGAACCCGTGGATGTTGATCTGCGGATATTTCTCCCGGATGTGGGAGAGCATATCGAGGTAGAAGTCGATCTTGAGGCTGGGATTGTGCCCGCCCTGCAGCAGCACCTGTACACCGCCCTCGGCGGCGAGTTCATCGAGCTTCTGGTCGAGCTCCTCGCGGCTCAGGACATAGTGGTCGGCATCTTTCTCCGTGCGGTAGAACGCGCAGAACTTGCAGTAGACGTTGCAGACGTTGGTGTAGTTGACGTTGCGGTCGACGATGTAGGTGACGACGTCATTGCCGCGGCCATCGTAGGCGTCCTTCTTGGCTACGCGTCGACGAAAATCCGCCAGTGCGCCGAGTTCCTGCAGGGGCAAGCGATACAGCTCCCGCATGTCATCCTGATCGATGCGCGCTCCATCGAGCACCTTGTCCACCACCGAACTGCCATCCAATACTGCCGACATAATCCTTATCTATTCCTACGATTTGAAAGTTAGCGCCGCTGCAATTTGCTGAGCAGGCGGAGAATCTCGAGATACAGCCACACGAGGGTGACCATGATGCCAAAACCGCAATACCACTCCATGTAGCGGGGAGCGCCGTAGGCCACGCCCTGCTCGATCAGGTCAAAGTCGAGGAGGAGGTTGAAGGCGGCAAGGATCACGACAAAGACGCTGAATCCGATGCCCAGCCAGCCGGTATCCCAGATCATGGGCGCCTGCATGCCAAAGAAGCTCATTCCCATGGCGATGAGGTAGTAAATCGCGATGCCCGCCGTAGCGGCGAAGATGATGGAGCGCAGTCGCTGCGTCACACGAATGACACGGGTCTGGTACAGGCCGAGGATGGCTGCCGCCACGCCAAAGGTGAGCAACACCGCCTGCAGGACAATGCCATGAAACTGCGCATTATACGCCGCCGAGATACCGCCGAGGAACAAGCCCTGAAGGATCGCGTAAATTGGCGCAGTCACGGGAGCCCATTCCTTTTTGAAGATGGTGACGAGGCTGACGATGAATCCGCCGATCATGCCTCCAAACATGAGCGGCATGGCCAGGGGACCAGAGAGATTCCACGTGAAGGTGGTGCCGAGAATGACCAGGAGAAGGAGAATGGCCGTCTTGGAAATCGTTCCCGTGACGGTCATGGCGGCGCCGCCGGAGCGGCTGATCTGCTGAAAGGTCTTCTCGTTGAATGCAGGGTTGCCTGAAGCCATGGCGGAACTTTAGACGAAAATCCGACAATAGCGAGAAGAACGAGCGTCCATCCGGGAGACGAAACGTAACATTCCTAGTGAAACTGGAAATCGAACTTCCCGAGGTGCTGGGCGTGATGGTTTTGCCCGGCGTGCTGCTTTTTCCTGGCTCACTCGTGCCTCTCTATATCTTTGAGCCGCGCTACAGGAAGATGCTGGCCGACGCGCTCGCGACGCAGCGGGTATTCGGCATCGTCCCACACGCTGAGGCGGAGGGTGGCAGGCACGGAATCGGCGGGGCCGGCCTGATCCGCGCCTGCGTCGGCAACGAGGACGGCACCTCTCACCTCGTGCTGCTTGGGATCAGCCGCTTTCACATCGTGGATTGGGTCCGCGACCGGGGGTACCCCGCAGTAAAGCCTCGGATGCTGGAAAGTCATTACTCGGCTCCGGGCGAGGTCGACGCCCTGCAAAAAGAGATCACCCGGCTTTGCCGGTCCCTGGCGCGAAAGGGCCGGGAGATGCCTCCGCATTTTGAAAACGCGGTCTCCATGAGCTCTGGACCCGCGGAATTTAGCGACCTTGTCGCCTCGACCCTCGTCGGAGACCCGTCTATGCGCGAACACCTTTTCCATGAACTGGATGCCTCCCGCAGGCTGGAGATACTGGCCGACTACCTCGCCGCCGAAAACCTGAAGTGATCCCGCAGGGTGCCTAGGCCTCCGGCTTGAGCCTCGGTCGATGCCCAAAGATCGCCGTCCCCACCCGCACAAGCGTAGCCCCCTCCTCGATGGCGATCTCATAATCGCCACTCATTCCCATGGAAAGCACGGGCAGCGGGGTTCCTGTAGTGGAGGAGATTTCATCGCGCAGCTCGCGCAAGAGCCGAAAAGCCGGGCGCACGTCCTCGGGATCGGCCACCGGAGCTGGAATGGCCATGAGGCCCTCGACCTGCACCCGGGGGAGAGCGAGCAACTCGTCGATCTGCTCGCGAAGCGCATCGGGCTTGAAGCCAAACTTTGTCCCCTCACCCGAGACATTCACCTCCAGAAGGATGCGAGGAAAAAGCCCCAGTTCCCCGGCTATGCGATCAATGTCACGAGCGAGGTCAGAACTATCAACGCCATGAATCAACTCACACAGAGGCAACATCTTGCGTATCTTGTTCGCCTGGAGATGGCCAATGAAATGCCAGCGAATCGCGGATGAAAGCGAGGGAGCCTTGGCCAAAAGTTCTTGCACTCGACTCTCGCCAAAGATTCGCTGGCCTGCTTCAAAGGCTTCCTGCACCGCCTCGGGCGGATGGGTTTTTGAGACGGCGACAAGCTGGATTTCACTAGGGTCGCGGCCACCCCGCTGGGCGGCCAGGTTGATACGATCCAGGGTTTCCGTAAGACGATTCGCGATATCCATATAGAAAAAGGCTCTTTACCTTATCCGATTATTAGCAATTCTTATCCGAAAGCCGTAAATGCAGATTCAATCATTTAAGGTATTTTCCGATCTTGCCGAAACCTCCAGTTTCTCAAAAGCGGCAGAGATCAACGGAATCACCCAGAGCGCGGTGAGCCAGCAGGTGCGGGCAATCGAGAAGAGATTTCATGTCAAACTGATCGAGCGAGGCCGTAAAAATTTCTCGCTGACGCCCGAAGGTCGAGCCTTTCTCGAAGCAAGCCGCGAAATTCTTGGCACGCTCGAGGGTTTGGGAAGCCAGATCAGCCAGCTCCAGAACATGGTCGCCGGAGAGCTGCGCATCGCCACGATTTTCAGTATCGGCCTGCACGAGTTGCCCCCCTACCTGAAGATCTTCCGCCGCGACTTCCCGGATGTCGATGTGCGTGTGGAGTACAAGCGCTCCTCGGAGGTTTATACCGCCGTACTCGAGGGACGCGCCGATCTCGGCCTGGTCGCCTACCCGAGTGCACGCCGGGGAATCCGCGCCACCACCTTCTGGAAGGATCGACTGGTCCTTATTTGCTCGCCCGCCCATCCGCTGGCTGGCCGCCGCCGCCTCTCGCTCTCCAACTTGAACGGGGAGAAATTCATCGCTTTCGAGCCCGACCTGCCGACCCGCCGTGAAATCGACCGGATGCTGCGTTCGGCCGGGGTCAAGGTGAAGCTGGCGCTGGAGTTTGACAATATCGAGACAGTCAAGCGCGCGGTGGAGGTCGAGAACGGTCTCTCCATCGTGCCGGAAACAGCCGTGCGCAGCGAGGTCGCCTCGGGCTCGCTCCAGGCTATTGAGTTCGACGGAGCCGACGTCTGGCGTCCACTGGGTGCGCTCACCCGGCGCTCCGCCCGCGTTTCCCCCGCCTTGCGCGAATTCCTCGACCTGCTGGAAAACACCGAAATCGACGGATTTGGTGCGACGCCGCGCCCCCGCACCAGCGCAGGCGGGCAGTAAATTTCCAGTATGCAGCCCGCTGCATACGTGCAATAAGTGGGAAGCCCGGCTTTATGAAACGCCTTATCACCGCTGCAATCCTGCCGATTGCTTTCTTCTGCTCGTGCCAGTCGGCACGGACACAAAACCAGTCTCAAACGCCTGCTCCCCAGCCGCAAGTCGTCGTCGTGCCGACGGATGAACTTTCCCGTGAGCCGTCCGTGGGACCGGCAACCAACGCCAGCGCGGCCCCAGCTCCTCAAGCCTCTCCCGCCCAGGAGTTGCGTGGCGACTCCAGCGACATGCAGATGGCTCTTCCGCCTCCGGCCACACAGTCGACGGCGGCGACTGGCCCCAGGATCAGCTACAACTCCTGCAACGTGAACGGCCCGTACATCGCGATGACGTTCGATGACGGTCCCAGCCCGGAGCTCACCCCCAAGCTGCTCGACATCCTCAAGGCTCGCGGCATCAAAGCCACTTTTTTCGTGGTCGGCCAGAATGCCGCCCAATATCCCGACATCCTCAAGCGCATGGTCGCCGAGGGACATGAAATCGGCAATCACAGCTGGAGCCACCCGGCCCTGACCAAGCTCGGAGCCGATGGTGTCAAAAAGCAGATCGAGAGCACAAATGCCGCGATCGAGCAGGCCACCGGACAGAAGGTCACCGTGATGCGCCCGCCTTACGGTGCGACGAGCCAGATCCTAAATCGCCGGTACGCCGACCAGTACGGCATGAAGGTCATCCTGTGGTCAGTCGATCCGCTCGATTGGAAATACCGCAACTCGGCCCGGGTTTCTTCCCAGATCATCCAGGGAGCCCACCCGGGAGCCATCATTCTTTCGCATGACATTCACGCCACGACCGTGGCCGCCATGCCCGAGACCTTCGATGCATTGCTGGCCAAGGGATACAAGTTTGTCACCGTGTCCGAGTTGATCGCGATGGATCAGCCGACACAGCTCGTGAAGCGCGAGGAGGCCAAGCAGCAGAGCGCTCCGGCGGCCACATCCCAGGGAACCCGCTAAGGCAGAAGCCGCCAGCGCCCAGGACCCCTAGTGTGAAATCCGCACCGGGGTGCCGAGCGGAGCATTTTCAAAGAATATCTGGGCCATTTCCTTCGGCATGCGGATGCACCCGTGGCTATCCGGCACGCCCGGGAGAAAGCCCTGATGCATGCCCACCGCTCCGGTGACGCGCATAAAATAGGGCATCGGGGCGCCCTCGAAATGCGCCCCGGCGGGAGCGCGATCGCGTGAGCTGATGTTTGCCTCCACGACCTTGCCCGAATCGTCTACGAAGTTGCCGTAGAGGTTTGAAACATGGTTCGGGTTTTTCTGGATGATGTGAAAGTTGCCTGTCGGGGTGTTGTAACCTTCGCGTCCGGTGGATACGGGCGACATGCCAGCCAGCTGCCCGCCCTTGTAAAAATAGGCCTCCTGGGCGGAGAGATCGATCACGATGGAAGGTGCTCCTGTCATGCCCGTGCCTTTCCAATATCCCTGCTCCTGCCGTTTCCCGGCCTGGGTGGTCTTGGAAACAACCTGTCCATTTGCCCCGAGGTACAGCGTTTCATAGCTGGTGGAGGAAAGCTGAGCGGCGGTCGGACGCGAGGTGGACGACGTGCCGGCGCATCCGGCCAGAGCGAATGCCGCACAAACAGCCAAGGGGAGCAAAACAGGTTTCACGGGCCGTATCCCTACTCCCTGCCGACGCAGGAGAAAAGAAGGATTTCGGTTTGCCGCTTGCCGGAAGGCGAACCCATGGCATCTATGAGAGGTTCATGGAAGCCAAGCCGATCGAGACCGAAGTGCTCCCACCGGAGTCAAAGAATGCAGATCCCGACCTGGCGCGGCTGCTGGCCTGGATACTCGACGATCTCTTTACGATCCCGGGCACAAAGTTTCGCGTCGGGCTCGATCCGATTATCGGCCTCATTCCGGGGCTGGGAGACTCCTCGTCGACCGCCATCGCCTCCCTGCTGCTGGTACAGGCCCTGCGGGCCGGAGTGCCCAAGGTGGTCATCACACGCATGGCTGTGAACATCCTGATCAATGCCGGGATAGGCGCCATCCCGGGTGTCGGCGATGTCTTCTCGGCATGGTACAAATCGAATCGCAAAAACTACCAACTCCTCCAGCGTCACGCAGGGACCTCGCGCAAAAACACGGTGGGCGACTGGATTTTCCTCGGCGCGATCATTGCCATCGTGATCGGCACCGGCCTCGTGATCACTTTCATGGCCCTTTACATCGTAACGAGCTTCATTGGCTGGATGTTCCGCGCATGAGCACCCAGGCCCTCCTCGATCGTCACCTCCGCGCCCTCAGTCGCTGCGACAGATGCCCGGCCATGCACAAGCCGGTCGTCGTCGGCCGACCGTCTCTTTCCAGGATCCTGCTGGTGGGCCAGGCGCCCGGCGTCAAGGAACCGGTGCTGGGACGCCCCTTTGCCTGGACGGCCGGGAAGACGCTGTTTCGCTGGATCGAGGGCGCCCTGGGGTGGGATGAGGAGACGGCGCGTGAGCGCATATACTTTGCCGCCGTCTGTCGGTGCTTTCCGGGCAAGAACCCCAAGGGCGGAGATCGCGTGCCGGACGAGACCGAGATGGAAAACTGCTCGGGCTGGCTGGAGCGGGAATTCGACATCCTCCAGCCATCGCTCGTGCTGCCTGTGGGCAAGCTGGCGATTTCACGCTTCCATTCCTTCTCCTCCCTGGCCGAAATCGTCGGGCGGGTCGTACCGATCGACTATCGCGGGCATCGCACGGAAATGATCCCGCTGCCGCATCCCTCCGGCGCCTCCACATGGCACCGGATGGAACCCGGCAAGACCCTGCTGGCGAAATCCCTGGCGCTTCTGTCGGAGCACCCTGCGACCCGCTAGATCGAGTCGGGAAAGAGTTCCTTGGTCACGCGCTGGACGCCCTCGCGCGCGAAGTCGCTCGATGGATAAACCGACTGGGCCTTGAGATACCACGCGAGGCTCGAGCCGGGCTGGTTGCGCTTTTCCAGATCCTCGGCCTGTCGCAAGGCCCGTACGAACTCCGCGGCCTTCGTGGTGAGATCGGCGCGCAGTTGGTTCAGTTTGTTATCATCCGGGTACTGGCGGAAGGCTTTCTCCGCGCTCTCCCAAGCGCCGGCATAGTCGCCGCGTTTTTCGATCTCCTGAGCCTGAATGATCGCCGTCTCGATCTGCTGCATCTCGTCGAGCACCTGGCGAAGCTGCTCCTGCTTGTCCGGATACATGGCCGTGGCAGCGATGAAGCGCATCTTGTCATCGTAGATCTGGCGGTGATTCTTCTGGCTGAGCAGCTGATCAAAATCCACCAGGGCGCGCGACTGGACGTCGGCCTGCGAGAAGATGAGTCCGGATACCTCGGCGAGGGCGGGGTTGCGCGGCCAGATCTCGGTGGCGGAGCGCAGCTCCGTCTCGAGCGTGGCCTTGTCCCCGCTGACTGCGGCATTGCGAGCCTTGGCGATATGCATCGCCGAGACCTGTTTCGCCGTCTCGATGGCAGCAGTCGGCTTGGAGCTGTCAAAGTCCCTGGCCGTCTCGGAAAGTTGCTTCACCAGCTTGTCGGCCAGCGTGTAGTCCTTCACATCGATGGCGCTGATGAGCTGATTTGACGTTTTGACAAAAGCGAGCGCCTTGCGCTTGTCCTCGCGGTCAAGCGTGCGCACCTCAGGCAAATATTCTCCAATAAGAAATGTCTCAGCCAGCCGCTTCGTCGCGCTCTCGAGTTCGCTTTTCTCGATGAGGAACTTGAAGGCATCGATGCCCTGCCGGACATCGCGGATGATTTCATTGGCCGTGGAATCCAGCGTGCCCACGGTCGGAGGCATGCCGGTCGTCTTGGCAAAGAGACTCTTGGCATCCTCGCCCACCCGGAGCTGGCTGTCGCCATCGGAGAAAATCGACCGGTAAAACCGCGTGCCAATGAGCACATGCTGGAAGCGGCGCTGGAGGAAGTGCTGGATGATGAGGGCCTGAAACTCGATTTTCACCTGCAACTCGGCCACTTCCTTCTTGAGCTGGTTGGCCTTCATGAGCGCATTCACCTCGGCAAGACGCGTGATGATCGGCTGCATCTCCATGTCCTGCTCCAGCATCTTGGCTTGAGCATCTCCGCTGAATTCCGCGCCTTTCACATTTCCGCCGCCGCCTGTCTTGGCGATCGTTTTATCCAGGGCCTTTTCCTTGGCAGTGATGCGGGCATTCCATTCCAGGCGCTTGCGCTCCTCCTCGAGGCTGCGGTTGGCCGCGTTGACACGATCCCCGTTCTTGCGAGCCAGCCAGGCGGAGTAGACCTGGTTTGCGATGGCGTCGCACAGTCTCGCATCGTCCGGATACTGAGAGGCCTTGGCGAGAAGCTGGAATGCCTCGTCGGAGGACTTGGGTGTGACCCGCCCGGGAGCGAGCTTATCCATGATGGACTGGAGAATTTTCTGATACTCCTCGTCCGCCTCGGAAACAGCCGGAGGCGAGTTCAAGTACTTCTCGAACCGTGCTTCCAGGAGGCGGTTGTTGTTGATGTTCCAGTTCTTGCCATCCCAGGAGACGATCTCGCTGCCGGGATCAAAGACCGGCATATCCTTGCCGAGAAAGCTTGTTCCGCCTCCTCCCCCGCCATTGGCAGGTGCAGCAGCCCCTCCGGAATTCGCCGGAGCTGGCTGAGCCTGACCGGCCTGGCCAGGTTTGAACTCGGAGGAAACATCGCCTTGGGCAAAGGCGATACCGGTGCCCGCCAGGAGCAGTATCAGGGGGAAATGCTTCATGCCTTGGTCAGCTTCTTGGTGCGCAATATACCCTTGTCGTCGACTTCGAGCAGAAAAATAAACTTCTGCCCTTTCTGGATATTCACTTCGTTAAAATCCTTTGTCACCAGCACCGGGAGCACGTAGTCCCCGGAGTCGACGGTGACGGAAAATAAACGCCCCTCCGCCGGAGAGAGCGCGAGGGAATTCACAATCTCTCCCTCCACCTTGTACACATTGCCCCGCAGGCTGTTGGCATTGTCGAGGTATGCCTTGCTATCGAGCGTCTGGATGGTGCGATAGGGATCGCTGCCGGACGAACTAAAGAACCGGGAACCGAGGAAGGCGACGACAACCAAGGCCAGCGCTATACCGATCCAGAGGGGTTTGACGGAGTTCTTACCACGACGGGCCATCGGGAGTGTTTATAACGTCCTCGCGCCCTCTTCAAACCCGAATTCCACAAGAACTTGCGCTAAAGCAAGGGGACAAGGAAGCGCTCGAGAACAAGGTAGGTGACGACCGCAAAGCCCGCCGCACCCGGAATGGTACAAATCCAGGCCACCAGCATGCTGCCCCAGGTGCCAAAATTGATCTTCCGGCGATCCCGCACCAAGCCCGCGCCTGTGATGCAGCCGATCACGACATGCGTCGTGCTCACCGGCAAGCCGAAGCGCGAACAGAGCAGAATCGTGATGGACGCGCCGATATTGGCCGCGAAGCCATTCTCCTGGTCGAGAATGGTGATCTTTTTGCCAGTGGTCTCAATGATGCGGCGTCCACCCGCCAGCGTACCGAGTCCCATCGTAACGGCGCAAAGAATCACGACCCACCAGGGGATGGGACTGTTCGCCGGGAGCACGCGCCCGCCGATGAGAGCGAGGGTGATCACGCCCATGGTCTTCTGCGCGTCATTGGACCCGTGAGAAAAAGCCATGATGGCCCCCGCCATGATCTGCAATGGACGGAAAATGTGCTGCTGCCTTTCCTGCCGGATCAAAAGGAAAATGACATAAATCAGGCCCATGATGAGGGCGGCCACCATGGCTCCAAAGATGGGGGACAGGAGCATGGGGATGAGCACCTTGTCCATGATCGAGGTCCAGATGACGCCATGGGCATGGCCATAGGTGACACCCGCCCCCACCAGCCCACCCACGATCGCATGCGAGGAACTGCTGGGCATGCCGAAGTACCAGGTGGTGATGTTCCAGGCGATGGCTCCGATGAGAGCAGACAGGACAATCAACTGGGCATTGAGCGGAGTACCCACATCGCGGACGATCCCTTTCTCTATGGTTGTCGCCACTTCCGTGGCGAAGAACGCCCCCGCGACATTCATCACCGCCGCCATGATAAGGGCGGATTTCAAGGTCATCGCATGGGTGGAAACGACGGTGGCAATGGCGTTTGCCGCGTCGTGAAAGCCATTGGTGAAATCAAACACCAGGGCGACTATCACCACGATAACGAGCAGAACTAACGGTACTTCCATGCAAAAACGGGACTGAGGGGAGCCTCCAATCAGGGGGACTGGAGACATCGACGTCAAAAGGTTGTTTCAATATTCCTTTAGCATTTCGACCATGGGGGTAGTAAAGATCGACCTTCCGATGACCACCATCACCCAGCCCTTTCGCCATGCCCTGGCGGGTCTCATTCTCGGGGGAATCTGCCTTTTCGGGGCCCCTTTTGTTCACGCCGAGGCGAACAAGAAGCTCGATGGCATTGTCCTCATTATTTCCGATGGAACGTCCCTGGAATTGATCACCACCACCCGAGACTATGCCCTGGGGGCCGATGGCAAGCTCGCCTGGGATCAATTTCCCGCCACGGCATTTGTCCGCACGTACTCCGCATCCGATCTCGTGACGGATTCCAGCGCGGGAGCGACGGCCATGGCGCGAGGAATCAAAGCGATCAACGGAGTGGTCGGCCAGGCCGCACCTGACTCGGCCTCCGGCCCGGCGAGCATCCTCGACCTCGCCAAGGCCAAAGGATGGTCGACCGGGGTGGTCAGCGATGATTCCGTCACGGGAGCCACACCGGCATCGTTCCTCGTCGAGCATCGCAGCCGCGCCCAGTATGACCTGATCGCCGACAAAATCCTCGATCAGTTCGGCAAACGGGTCGATATCGTGCTCGGTGGGGGTTACAAGTGGTTCAGCGACCGCTCGGCCGATCCCGCGGTCAAGTACAAGGAAAACCAGCCCGCCCAGGTACGAAAGAATGCCGAGAAGAGGGAGCAATCCAACGTGGCGTACTTCGACGACTGGAGCGCCTTCGTAGAGGCCAGGAAGGGGGATAAACCCGTACTCGGTACCTTTTTCCCGGATGCCTTCCCCTACTACGCGGATGGCACCCGCACTTTGCGGCTGCGTGACATGGTCGGCGAGGCGGTGAAGTTCCTCAAAGCCGGCGGCAAGCCGTACCTCCTCGTGGCCGAGGCAGGGCTTCCCGATAAAGCCTGCCATGCCAACAATGCCAAGCGCGCCATCACGGAAGTGCTGGAACTGGATGCCACCCTGGACTGGCTGAAGAAGAACGCCGGGCCGAATGTCCTGATCATCGTCACCACCGACCACAACACCGGCGGGCTGATCTTCAATGGCCCCCCGGCGCCGCTACGAATCAAGGGCGATGCCCTGCTGGGGAAAAACCCGGTCAGCGAGCACCCCTATCTCACCTGGGCCAGTGGTCCGGGAGCGAATCCACCGAAGCCGGATGCCACGCCTGTAGCCGAGGACCACTTTGAGGCGACCCAGCCTGCCTTGCTGCCGCGCGGATCGGCCTATCACACCGGCGGCGATGTATGGCTGGTGGCTGATGGACCGGGGTCGGAAGCGATCCATGGGTCCATCGACAACACGGATATCTACCGCATCATCGCGAAGGAAATCTCGGAGAACTGACGCAGAACTCCCGTCGTGCCCCGCAAGCCGGACTCTCCCGGAGCCGGCGTCACCAAAGAAAAACGCCGCCCTCTTGCGAAGGCGGCGTTTTCTTGAATCGGTAACTCTCGGCGATTACGGGGTCGGGACCGTGGCAATCGTCTGGAGAATACGGCTCGCGATCTTGTACGGATCGCCAGCGGAGTTCGGACGACGGTCTTCGAGGTAGCCCTTGTAGCCGTTGTTGACGAAGCTGTGCGGGACGCGGATGGAAGCACCGCGGTTGGCCACACCGTAGTTGAACTTGTCGATCGACTGGGTCTCGTGGAGACCAGTGAGACGGAGGTGGTTGTCCGGGCCGTAAACGGCGATGTGCTCGTTCTTGTACTTGTCGAAGGCAGCCATGAGGGCCTCGAAGTACTCCTTGCCACCGACTTCACGCATGTACTTGGTCGAGAAGTTGGAGTGCATGCCGGAGCCGTTCCAGTCGAGATCCTTGCCGAGCGGCTTGCAATGGAAGTTCACGTCCACACCGTACTTTTCGCAAAGACGGAGGAGGAGGTAACGAGCCATCCACACCTGGTCAGCAGCGGTCTTGGAGCCCTTGCCGAAAACCTGGAACTCCCACTGGCCCTTGGCCACTTCGGCGTTGATGCCTTCGTGGTTGATGCCGGCCTCGAGACAGAGGTCGAGGTGAGTGTCGACGATTTCACGGGCGATGTCGCCCACGGCGCTGTAGCCGACGCCGGTGTAGTACTTGCCCTGCGGCTCGGGATAACCCTCACGCGGGAAGCCGAGCGGGCGGCCGTCCTGATAAAGGAAATACTCCTGCTCGAAGCCGAACCAGGTATCCGGGTCGTCCACGATGGTGGCGCGAGCGTTGGTCGGGTGCGGGGTGCCGTCCGGAAGGAGCACTTCGCACATGACGAGGACGCCATTGGTCTTGGTGGCGTCGGGGAAAACTGCAACGGGCTTCAGCACGCAATCCGAGCTGTGACCCTCGGCCTGCTTCGTCGAGCTGCCGTCGAAGCCCCAGAGCGGGAGCTCCTCAAGAGTCGGGAAAGAGTCAAATTCCTTGATCTGGGTTTTGCCACGGAGATTGGCCACCGGCTCGTAACCATCGAGCCAGATGTATTCCAGTTTGTACTTCGCCATATTATTCTTCGAGTGTCTTGTTTTGCGCGGACCGCGCCGGAGGGGACCGCATAAGTGTTATTTTTTACCCTTTATCCGTACGGCGCACCTATTGAAGAGCAGGAACAATGCCAACCCTCAAGAAGATCCGGAGACGATCCGAAAATCCCGGGTGAGAACTTGCAGCAAAGGCGACGAGCAGCGACGATAATAGCCGAATGCACCAGGTCAAAGACACCCTCCGCGCCACGGTGCGTATCGGTTACGATGGACGCGTCCACAAGACCTTCCGCGGGCCGAACGCCCAGGAACGCTTCGATACCGAGGTCAAGGTGCTGCGCTTTTTGGAGAAGATGCAGTGTCCCTTTGTGCCCCGCCTGCTGGAATCTGACCCGGAGCAGTTGAAAATCGTGACATCGAGCTGCGGTCAGCGCGTCGACCACCTGGACGACGACCGCCGGTTGGAGCTTTTTGCGGAATTGGAGAAATATGGCGTGCGGCACGACGACGCCGAGACACGCAACGTTACCTACCGGCAGTCGGATGGGCGCTTCTGCTTGATCGATTTCGAGTTTGCGACCATTTTGCCGGGGTTTGAAGAGGCCGATGGAGCCAATCAACCAAGTCATACCGAACCAACGCCTGATCTGGCACGGTCGCAGCAATACGGGCCGCGTCCGGTCGAACAATGAGGATACCTTTCTCGGCCTGCAATTCGATGCCCAGGAGCTGAGATACCTGGGACGCGAGGGCGACGGATCGACCGACCACGGCGACTATGTGTTTGCCGTGAGCGATGGCATGGGGGGTGCGGCAGCAGGCGAGTTTGCCAGCCGCATCACGGTGGACAAGGTGACACGCTTCATGCCGGCGGCCTTCAAGCGGTCGGCTCAGGGTCTGGCTGCCGGGTTTGCCGATATTTTCACCGAGCTGTACCACGAGATCCACAAGGCGATTTCCTATCTCTCATGGGGCGACCCGGATTGCGCCGGGATGGGGGCCACCCTCACGCTGACGTGGTTCACGCCGGGATGGATGTATTTTGGCCATATCGGCGACAGCCGGCTTTACTACCTCCCGGCCAGCGAGGATGGGATCAAGCAGCTCTCCCATGACGACACCTATGTCGGATGGCTTTTCCGCCAGGGGAAAATCAGCGAGTGGGAGGCAAAGCAGCATCCCGGCCGCACGTCCCTGCAGAAGGCGCTCGGGGCGGGCCATCAATTCGTCGATCCCCAGGTCGGCGCGGTGGCGTACCAGCAGGGCGACGTTTTTGTCCTGTGCAGCGATGGCGTGGTGGACGGGTTGTTTGACAACGAAATCCGCCGCCTCCTGAAAGACCCCGAGCCGGGGGAACGCGTACACGACCCGGCCCAGCGTCTCGTCACGACCGCAGTGGAGCGCTCGGGACGAGACAATACGACAGCGATCGTCATCGAGGTGGCCTGACCTCACCCACCCCGCGACGGGAAAGACTAACTCGCGTCCCTTGCCTCGGCCTCTGCCTCCTTTTCTCCGCGGTGATACCTCTGCTTATCCGGCGGGACATCGGCCACCATCTGCTCCTGCCATTTGGCCTGGACGGATTCCGGCAGGACGCGGCGGCTGAAGACCATGGCCTTGTTGGCCGCACCGGGAACAACCACGCGGTCGCCACTCATCAGGCCATCGTAGCCCTCGCGGGCGACATCCTGCGGAGCCATCACGGGCGCCTTGTTGACGTTTCCCGAGGCGAGAGCATCCGCCTTGATGAAAAAGTCCGTGTCGGTGGGGCCTGGGCAAAGTGCGGTCAAAGTGACCGCCGTGTCTTCCAGCTCGGTGGCCAGCGACTCGCTGAGAGAAAGGACGAAAGCCTTCGTCGCGTGATAGGTCGCCATCCCAGGACCAGGGACAAATCCGGCGACTGAAGCGACGTTCAGAACGCGCCCATGTCCACGGCGGACCATATGGGCGACGAACACCTTGGTCATGCGGACGACGGCTTCGACATTCAGGCGCAGCATCGAGATGTCCTCGTCCATCGGGTAATCCCAAAAGGCGCCCTTTTGCCCATGGCCCGCGTTATTGACGAGGATGTCGACAGTTTCGCCCACCTGCTGGAAGAGACGCTCTGGCGCGGCAGGTTCGCGAAGGTCCGCCGCGATGGCCATGACCTCCACGCCAAACTCTCCCTGAATCTGCCGACAGACGTCGCGCAACTCGCCCCCCACAGGAGCGACGAGCACAAGAGGATGCCCATGACTCGCGAATTCCCGCGCCAAGTGTAAGCCAATACCGCTGGTCGCGCCGGTGATAAGTGCTTTTTCGGTGCTCATGCAGCAACATCACCCAGCCGGAAAAACCCGCAATCGGTGAGCACCCCCAGAAAGATGTCAGCCCTCCCGGGTGGCAAGGGGAGACGCGATGCTTTCAAGGGATTTCCGCTCCGCCTTTACGCCGAGCCACGCCTCGACAAGAGCCGCGAAAATCATGAGTACCGCCGCGAGCAGGTAGCCGAGGAAAAGCGGCCAGCGATCCTGCCCTCCCACATCGATCAGCCAGCCGTAAAGCAGCGGCGACGCGACGCCACCAAAGAAAGTGCCCACCGCAAAGAAGATCGCGATCGCCAGCCCGCGCATCTCCAGCGGAAAAATCTCGCTCACGGTCAGATAGGCCGAACTCGCCGCCGCCGAGGCCACGAAGAAGATCATCATCCACGCCGCAGTCTGCCCGGTGGAGGAGAGAGCATGCTGAAGGAACAGGATCGACGATCCGACGAGAAGCAGTCCGCTGCCCGCGTAGGTCAAGACGATCATTGGCTTGCGGCCCCACGTGTCAAAGAAACGTCCGAGCACCATGGGGCCGACCGCATTGGCCAGGGCAAAGGGCAGCAGATATCCTCCGACCGTCAATTCCGACACGCCGAAATAGCGTACCAGCACCAGCGGATAGGTGAAGAACACGCCATTGAAGAAGAAGGCCTGGGCGATCATGAGCGCAAGCCCCAGGACCGAGCGACTCCGGTGCTCATGAGCCACGGCATGCCAGATCTCCCGGAAAGCCGTTCCCTTGCGGGCATGGACTCGTATTGACGGCTCCCGAAGGGGAGCCAGCGCGCCATGATGCGCAATGGCATGACGCTCCACCCCGGCCACGATCTGCTCGGCTTCGTCCGCCCGTCCATGAACCATGAGCCAGCGCGGACTCTCTGGAACCCAGCGGCGGAAGAACAGAATGACAAGACCCAGCAAGGCGCCGATACCGAAAGCCAGGCGCCAGCCGAGCCAGACCGGAAGAAAATCGGGATGCAACAAGACCAGCGTCGCGCTCGATCCGATGGCCGCGCCGATCCAGAAGGTGGCGTTGATGATGAGATTCACCCGTCCCCTGAGCCGGGCGGGAATGAGTTCATCGATGGCGGAGTTGATCGCCGCATACTCGCCGCCGATACCGGCGCCGGTCAGAGCGCGGAAGACGATGTAGCTCCAGAAATCCCATGAGAACGCCGTCGCCGCAGTGGCGGTGAGGTAAACGCCCACCGTGACAAAGAAAAGCTTCTTGCGTCCAAACCGGTCGGTGGCCCAGCCAAAGCCGAGCGCGCCAAGCACGGCCCCGATGAGATAGGCCGAGGCGCTCGCGCCGATCTGGACGGGCGACAGGGACAGTGCCTCGGAATGGGTCAGAACGCCGCCCAGCGCACCAGCGAGCGTAACCTCCAGGCCATCGAGAATCCACGTGACCCCGAGAGCCGTGACGACCAGCCAGTGCCAGCGCGTCCACGGCAGGCGATCCATCCGCTCCGGGATGCGCGTTTCCGTCCAGGGAGAAGCATTCACGCTCAGGATTCGCATCCCGTGCGCTATTCGGACCCCGCAAAAATCCCGCTACTCGGAGACGACGGGATTCGTGAGGCGACCGATTTTTTCGAGTTCGACGGTCACCTCGTCACCCGGCTGGAGCCAGCGAGGCGGTGTCCGCGCCATGCCGACGCCATGCGGCGTGCCGGTGAGAATAACCGTGCCCGGATAGAGGGTCGTGCTGCCGCTGAGAAACTCGATGAGCGCAGGCACATCGAAGATCATGTCTCCGGTATTCCAGTCCTGCAAAGTCTCGCCGTTGACGATCGTCTTGATCCCGAGGCTGTTGGGATTCGGAATTTCATCACTCGTGACCAGCACGGGGCCAAGGGGCGCGAAGGTATCGAAGGACTTGCCCCGGCACCACTGGCCACCGCCCCAGTTCTTCTGCCAGTCGCGGGCGCTCACGTCATTGGCCGCGGTGTAGCCAAAGACATAATCGAGCGCATGCTCCCGCTTCACGTTCTTGCAGGTCTTGCCGATGACGACCGCGAGTTCGCACTCATAATCCACCTGGTGGCTCGCCAGCGCCGTCGGGAGCAGGATGGGGTCGCCCGGATTCTGGAGCGTATTTGGCGTCTTGATGAAAAGGATGGGAAACTCGGGGAGCTTCGCCTTTGTCTCCTCCGCATGGCGGCGGTAGTTCAGCCCAATGCAAAGGATCGCTACGGGAACCAGCGGAGCGAGGAGCTTGGCCACATCGGCGGCCTCGCCGGTGGGAGTCAATTCGCCAAACAACCTACCGTCGAGGCGTTCATAGGAACCACTGACCTCCCGGGCGAGGTGAATGGCTCCGGCACTATCCGAGTAACGAATGATCTTCATGGCTGGTAAAGGATGCCACTCTTCGCGTGGCGGATATTTTCCCTAACACTCCGTCAGGCGGTAAGGCCAGCCTGAAGACAGTGCAGGCTCAACCGGAACGTCTAGTCGGATCGCCCGCGGGCATCGACAGGCCAGACATCGACCACCTCGCCGCCTCGCACCACATGCACGCGGTCGGCAAGGTTCACCACGGGGCAAACGTGAGCCGGGATGAAGAGATGCCGGTCCCCCACCCGCAGGTTGGAAACACCGCGGCCGGTGACAAAGCCATGCTCCTCGCTGAGTCGCGTCACATTCACGTCCTCGCGATCCACGGCGCGGGCGGTGATGTTGCCGGAGTATTTGTCGCTCGAGAAAACCTTTGAACCGGCATCGATCAAGGCCAGATCGGGTTCGGGACGGTCCACGACGGTGGCGAGCACATGGAGGGCGACATCGTCGAAGGTCATCCCGCCGGGGCCCTCCGCGAGATTCAGGTCGCCGAAAACATAGGCACCCGGACGCACGGCTTTCACCGGGAAACGCTTGAGAAACTCTGTCGCCGTGACACTGCATCCCGGCCAGATGGGAATGTCCTCGCCAATTTCGTCGCGCGCTGCCTCGAGCGAATCCTCCGCCGCCCGGACGAGAAGCTCAACCTGCTGCGGGGTGCGAGCCTGATAGGCATGGCCCTCGTGGGTATAGAGACCGGCGAGCTTCATACGCCGCGATGAGCGGATGCGGTCCGCCAGTTCCCCGGCGGCGACCGGAGTGCGAACGCCCTCGCGAAGCAGTCCGGTATCGACGGCCATGAGCACCGGGACGGAAATACCCGCAGCCTCCAGCACCTTTTCCAGCACCTCCAGATGAGCCTCGCTGGTGACAGCGAGGATGAGTTCATCGAGCATTCCCGCCAGTTCTCGCAGCCGACGGGCCTTGCTCACATCGGCCAGAGAATAGGCAATGAAAATGCGCCGCACGCCGGAGGGGAGCATGGCCTCTGCCTCGCCGAGCTTCGCGCAGGTCGCGCCCTTCGCCCCGGCGGCGAGCTGCTTTTTCAGGACGGCCACGGATTTGTGGGTCTTGATGTGCGGCCAGAGTTCGACTCCGGCGGCATCGCAGGCGGCCTGCATGGAGGAGATGTTGCGATCGAGGCGGTCGAGATCGACGATCAGGGCCGGTGACGGGATGGCGTCCGGGGATTGCATGGCTCTGAAATGGGATGCTCTCAGTTTTTCCCGACGGATTCAACATCGCCCGCGTGCTTGACCTCGCGGGAATAAACCGCACATTGCCAGAGCCATGAGCGCACGCGTTTACCTCGCAGGACCGGACGTCTTTTTCCCCGATGCCAAAAATCTGGCCGTGACGTACAAAGCCATCCTCGCCGAGTACGGCCTCGATGGGCAGTTCCCGCTCGATAATCAGATCCAGGCTGCAACCCTCCAGGAAACAGCGCTGGCGATCTTTGAGGCCAACTATCGGCTGATCGACTCCTGTGATGCGGTGCTGGCCAATATGATCCCCTTTCGCGGTCCCTCGATGGATGTCGGGACGGCGTGGGAAATCGGCTACGCCTACGCGCAGGGCAAGCCCATCGTGGGCTACACGGAAATCCTCACGCCCTATCGCACGAAGGTGTACCACAGCGGCTTCTCGCTGGCCGAGACCGATCCCGTGGACCATCTCGGCCACGAGATCGAGCACTTTGAAGGCATCGACAACCTCATGCTCACGCAATCCGTGCGCGCCATCAAACCGACCCTGCGCGAAGCCGCCGAGTATCTGGCGACGATCGTCTAGCTACCAGCCGAGCACCTGGGCAAAGATGAGCGGGGCCACGATGGAGGCATCGCTTTCGATGATGTACTTTGGCGTCGCGATACCGAGTTTGCCCCAGGTGATCTTTTCATTCGGCACGGCGCCGGAATAACTGCCGTAGCTCGTGGTGGAATCGCTGATCTGGCAAAAGTATCCCCACAGCGGCACGTCCTCGCGCTGCAAATCCTGATGCAGCATCGGGACGACGCAGATCGGGAAATCCCCCGCGATGCCTCCGCCGATCTGGAAGAATCCGACCGAGCCGGTCGCACCCATGGGGTGGGCGGTGGCGGTATACCATTCCGCGAGCGAGATCATGTACTCGATGCCGGTGCGCACGGTGTGCACATTGCGAATGTCCCCGCTGATGCAGTGACCGGTGTACATGTTGCCGAGGGTGGAATCCTCCCACCCCGGGACGAACATCGGGAGGTTGCGCTCCGCCGCGGCAAGGAGCCAGCTATTCGCAGGGTCGATCTGGGTTTCCAGCTTCCCTCCCAGCAGGATGCGGTAAAGGAACTGGTGTGGAAAATAGCGTTCACCCGCACGATCCGCCTCCTGCCATTCCGCCAGCACCGCCGCCTCGATACGACGCATGGCCTCCATCTCGGGGATGCACGTATCGGTCACGCGGTTCATGTGCCGGTCGAGCAGCGCCTGTTCGTCGGCAGGCGTGAGGTCGCGGTAATGGGGCACACGCTCGTAGAAATCGTGCGCGACGAGATTGAAGACATCCTCCTCGAGATTCGCCCCTGTGCAGCAGATGGCATGCACCTTGCCCTGGCGGATCATCTCCGCGAGGGAAAGCCCGATCTCCGCCGTGCTCATCGCGCCCGCCATGGTGAGGAACATCACGCCGCCCCGGTCGAGGTGGGCGGTGTAACCATCGGCGGCGTCCCGGAGCGAAGCCGCGTTGAAGTGCCGGAAATGATGGCGGATGAATCGGGAGATTTCGCCGCCTGCCTGAGGAACCGTCTGCATTTTTTCAAAGCCAGTCGTGGCCGGACTGACAACGGGTATGGGCAGCAAAAAGCCACCCGGTTTCGTGGACGGCTACGGATCAGTGACCCGCCATGACCGTCTTTGGGGTGGCTGAGCGAGAAGGTATCGGGAAGGCCTGACCGTGGCAAGTCGGAGTTCGGCCTGGCAGCGCGGCGTTGACCATGCTCGCGGCTTACTCCGCCCGCTTACGCCATCCCCCCTCCGCTTAGCGAATCGCCTTACTTTAGAGATCGACACTTTCGCTTAGGAAGACTTTAAGGAAAGCTCCATGATTAAAGTGTCTCTTGCACTCGCGGCGGGCATCCTCGGACTTTTTCTGAACAGCACCTTCGCCCAGGAGGTCGATAATCCGGACTTTTCCAAGGGAAAAACCGGATGGATGGGAGATGGCAAAGTCGTGTATTTCGCCGCGGATGGGACCATTTCCGACACGGCCGCTGCGGGCTCCGTGCCGGGGTTGAAAATCGAGCTCAGCAAAAACGCATGGAAGGAAGTTCACCAGACCCTGCGCCCCAAGCAAAAGGATACGGAAATCCAGTACTCCGTGCAGGTCATGGCCGATCCGACATTCGTTCGCCTGCCGGAGTCCAAGGATTACTCCGACGTCGATTTCCAGCAGGGAGGCGGGTATGTCTGGAGCGCGCTGGTTTATCCGAAATGCGATTTTCTCATGCGCGTCCACGACGACACCTGGTACTACCGCCCCAGGTCCCTGACCCCTCTCGGAACCTGGAAGACGTTCTCGGAAAGCTTCCCCAAGCTGAAAGCCCGTCAGCGTGAGGTCGCGCTCCTGTTTCCTCCGGGAGAAGGAACGATCTACGTCAAAGGCAAATAACCCCCTCACCGCCTCCGGACTCTGGACTGCTTACCCGGGACAGCGCTCCGTGGCGGACCCGGCGTTGGAATGTTCAGTCTGATGTCGGTGAGCTTTGTCCTTCCTTCAAGATTCCGCTTCCGGCGGAATCGCTCCCTTTCGTGCGCTCGTGGCGCGGGAGCCTCTCTCCTCTCCGCGGCCAACTCGCACACTGACCCCTATTTTTCCCATTTGTAAGCGAGCTGGTGCCGGGCGTTTTGCATTGGCAAACTAACTGGTTCTTTCCATAACAAGCGGCGTGAAGTTCCGTCGCGGCAAGTTGCGCAGATGGACCGTGGCTCCTGCTTTGACCCTGGTCTGTCTGCTCTGGCCGGACGTGGTCTTTTCCCAGTCGGACCAGCGGCAGCTCAAAGACATCTTTAACCTGCAATGGCTGGCGAGCACACGCGGACGGCCCGAACAGGTTTCGGAGCGTCAAGCGGGGCAGCTTTCACTGACCGCGGCGACGCCCTTCTTCATGACCACCAACCCGCAGTCCATTCCCGGCGGCGGTTCTGCCGACATGTACTTTGGTCCCTGGGTAACGGCGGAGTGGAAAAAGCCCCTCGACCGCGACACAAATTGGTATCTCGGCGCATCCTTTGCCGATTATCAATACATCCGCTTTCCGGAACTCAACTCAGCCTTCGCCGAAGTTTCCGCCGGGATCACCACGACTCTCGCCCGCAGTGATTGGCTATCGGTCTCGGGCTATGCCGTGGCAGCATGCGACTACAATATGAACTCCGCCTTTGCCTCCGATGACTGGGAGGCCTCTCTCTCCCTGGGCCTCACGATCGACCTCGATCTCGGTTGCGGGCACTCCCTCTATTTCACGCCGGACGCCACGGGACTTCAGGCCTTCCCCGAGCGCGCAAGCTCCAATTCCTTTTTGTCACTGACGCCGACGGCAGGCTGGACCTGGCAGGTGACAAACACTGTCACCGTCGGCGCCTACTGGAGCGGAGGGATCAATTATTATCCGACGATCGGACAATCAGATTTCCTTCAGTACATCGGAGCAAATGCGGACTGGCAGGCTACTCCCAATCTCTCGATCGGCCTGTCCTGCATTGAAACTCTGTCTTCCAGTACAAACGCGGGATCGCGGTATGCGGATCTCAGCGCGGGAATCACCGTGAAGTTTGCGATTCCGGGCCTGTAGGGGCGAATTCATCGAAAAGTCATCACCCGAAAGCCCTGGTCATAAAAAGGCCTCCATCGCGATCTCGCCACGACCGCAGGACAAGCCATCCACCTCTCCACCGCGTCGAGCCTCATAAACAGGGGCTGTCAGGCGGGACGGCTTCTCTCGTGGCATCGCAAAAAACTATGCAAATGGGTCTATCGCCGCCGCAGCGGCGGGCCATAGGATTGATCTGCGTTAGCAAAAATGTCAGCTTAAGTTCCCGTGAAAACCTCCTCGCTCCCCGGCGACAGCTTCTCCCATTTCACCCATTGGAGGACTTTCATCTGGCTTTGCGTCCTCGCTTTGTCGGGCATTTCGTCGTCCGCTCACGGCGAAGATGTGAAAATCGTTATCGAGAAGAATGTCCCTGTCGTCATGCGTGACGGAGTCATCCTTCGGGCCGATGTCCGCCGACCGGATCGGGACGGCAGGCATCCCGTCCTCATTTTTCGCACGCCCTACGATAAAGACGAGGGCGATGCGGAGAACGAAAAGACCTTCGCCGAGGCCGTCCGGCGCGGATACGTGATGGTGATTCAGGACGTTCGCGGCCGCTATGCTTCCGACGGAGAGTTTGTCGCTTATCAAAACGAGGGCAAAGATGGTTACGATACCATCGAGTGGGCGGCGCAACAGCCATGGTCGGACGGAAGGGTCGGCACCTTCGGGCTTTCCTATCCCGGTGCAGTGCAATGGCTGGCCGCAGTGGAGAACCCGCCTCATCTCAAGGCGATGGTACCGGCGATGTGCCCGTCCACGATGGGCCCCCAGTGCATTTACTTCGGCGGTGTCTTTGAGTCCGGGTGGGCCAACTGGTCCTACATCAACATGTCCCCGGACACGCGTGTGAAAAATAACCTGCCCGGCCCCAAGACCATTCCCGAAGCCAAAGCCGAATGGGCCCGGCTCGGCGGGGCCGATACGATCCAGGGCTGGCTGCCCAGCCTGCAGATGCCTTACCTCAAAGATGTCGCGGCCTACCACTACACCTGGCTTGAGCATGGGCCGTACGATCCGTGGTGGGAGTGGGGAAATTTCCGAACGAAATACGGAAACGTCAAAGCCGCCGTACTCAACATCTCAGGCTGGCATGACGAACCGTATGGCAGCGAGGGAGCGATCACGAATTTCCTCGGCATCGTCGGCAGCCGTCGCAACGACCCGGACCCTCGCAGCAAGCTGATTCTCGGTCCGTGGATTCACGGCGTGGATGCAACCGGGCAGGATGTCGTAGGGGAGCGGAAGCTCGGCCCAGGCGCTCGAATCGATTACCACTCCGTCGTCCTCGATTGGCTGGACCATTATGTCCGAGGACTCGATAACGGCGTTGAAAAATGGCCCAATGTCCGGGCCTATGTGATGGGAGCCGACACCTGGGAGACGGATGCCACCTGGCCTCTCCGAAAAACAGAGGTGCAGCCATTCTATCTCGCGTCGACGGCTACGCCCGGCGAGGCAGCCGGAGCCATCGCGACTCGCCAAGCCCTGGCGACAGGCACAAGCTCCTTCCCGTCAGACCCGGCAAACCCGGTGAAAGACACCAAAGATACCAACTGGGGAGGTTTCGATCTCCGCGACTTAAGCACAAATCCCTCGGTGCTCGCCTTTGAAACCGAGCCGTTCTCCACCGATGTCAGCATCGTCGGGAATGGGCGTGCGGAAATCCGGGTCTCGAGCGATGCCCCCGATTTCGACCTCTATCTCAGGCTTATCGACGTGGCTCCCGATGGCACCGCCTACAACCTCGAAGGGGCCGGACATGAGGTGGTCCGCGTGAGCCTGCGCGACAAAACGCAAACGCCCCGTCTGCTCAAGCCGGGAGAGATCGCGACGGTGAATTTTGACAATCTGATCACAGGAAACCTGTTCAAAAAAGGCCATCGGCTGCGCGTCTACCTGATTGCCTCATGGTTCCCAACCTATTCCCGGAATCTTCAAACCGGGAAGTCTGAGACCGTCAGCAGCGAAACGCAAAAAGCCGTCATTACCATTCATCACAGTGCAGCGACGCCGTCCTGCCTGTGGCTCCCGGTCGTTGCCAGCGGGAACAAGTAGGCACCATGGAAAACCTTGCCCCACTTACAGCCAGCGTAAGTCGCTGAAGCTGAAGTGGTGGAGCCATGGGGATTCGAACCCCAGACCTCCTCAATGCCATTGAGGCGCTCTACCAACTGAGCTATGACCCCTTGAATTTGGGAGGGCTGATAATCTCTGCTTTCCGAAATAATGCAAGGGATAAAATTTCCCGTTATTTGTAAATCGCGTGATCGATCCAGAATGGATCTGCGGAAACCTTGCGGAAGGCCTCGAGGGATTTCGGCGAGGAGGTGACGCGCAGGTTGCTGTAGGAGCCGTCGCCATTTTCCCAGCGCTCGTTCCACACCACGGCTGCTTTGAGCCGAGGCATGCGGGTTTTCATGTACTCAACAGCATCGACGATCCACTGGTCCTTGGGGCCGACGGTGGGAAACTCCCCAATCCCCCACTCCGCCAGCATGATGGGCTTTGCAGGGTTGATGGCGGCGAGTTCGTTGTATCCCTGCTGGAAGGTGGACTCGACGGTAAACCACGGGTCGGAGGGAAACTGGGCGCCATAGGCGCTGAGGCCGAGCCAGTCGACGTAGTCATCCCCGGGATAGTAGGCGGCCATGGAGTTCCAGGGGTCCGGAGGAGCATTCTGGTTGTTGACGTGAAAGACCCAGAGGATGTTTTTTGCCCCACGGGCGCGGACACGATCAACGACGTACCGGTAGGCTTTTTTGTAGGTCTCGGGACCGGCGAAAAGACCGTTGCCCAAAGGTTGATCGGCGCCGTTGCGGTAACCGGACCACGGGAACCACGTGCCATTCATCTCGATGCCCCAGGCGACGAGCATGGGGTGGCCGAAGGCCTTGGCGGAGTCGGCCCATTGGTCGATGTAGGCGTCCCATTTGCCGTCCAGGATCGACTGAAGGCTGAACTGATCCGGCGGGCGGTCCTGCTGATACGGCCGATCCCAGGGAGACCAATAGACCAGCGGGATGGCGCCATGGCGGCTGATGATGTCCATGTTGCGCCGGGGAAAACGCTGCTCCCCCCAGTAGCTCGACGAGGCGATGATGGCGAGACTGCGGCCGGTCTCCTGCTCAAAACTCTCGATGCCCTCCAGCGTCACGTCGTCCTCGTGGTCACCGAAATCGAGATAGCCGCCATTATAGGCGCCCGTGACGGGAACCTGGAATTGCTTCGGCTGGGCCGGCGGCGCGGGCGGCGGGGAAGCGGGCCTGGAGCAGGACGCGAGCAGCACCACACATAGGATGGGAAGGAATCGGGATATTCTCACTGTTCGGCAGGTAGGAGGTTTCCACGACGCTCGAGCTTGCCCCATCCCACCCAGGCACCCTGGAGGATTTGCAAGATGGAGCGCCAGACCACGTAGGCCAGGAGCGGTCGATACACGAAGCGCATCGGAATGATCCACAGCGACCGGCTCAGCTTCTCCCCCTCGATCACGCAGGCGATGAAGGCCAGCAGGAGATCGCAGATGAGAAACGCCAGGAAGTAGCCCACAAAGGGCAGCCCGCCGCCGGAGAGGATCGACACGATCAAGAGGAAATCCACCAGCGGGATCGTCGCCACGAGGATGATCTGGAAGATCACGACACCCGGCAGGCTGAAGCAGCCGAGCCAGCCATAGCGTGCGCTCAGGATCATATCGCGATTCTTCCACAGGCACTGCATGGTGCCAAAAGCCCAGCGGAAGCGTTGCTTGGCGAGGCCCGACATCGTCTCGGGCGCCTCGGTCCAGGCGATGGCGTCGGGAGTGTACGTCACGCGCCAGCCGCGCCGATGCAGGCTGAGTGTGAGGTCGGTATCCTCGGCCAGTGTGTCAAAGGCAAAGCCGCCGCAGTCCTCGATGGCCGACTTGCGAAAGGCGCTGATCGCGCCGGGGACGACGGTGATGGCGTTGATCTTGTCGTAGGCGCGGCGGTCGAGGTTGAACCCGCAGGTGTACTCGAGGCTCTGGAACTTGGTGACCCAGTTGCGAATGTTGCCGACCTTGGCGTGGCCGGAAACCGCGCCCACCTTGGGATCAGCCAGCGGCGCGACGAGATGGCGCAGGGTGTCGCGCTGGAAATGCGTATCGGCGTCGAGAAAGACGATCATCTCGTGGTGCGCCACCTCGCATCCTCGGGAAAGCGCGACTGCCTTGCCGGCATTTGCCTGCTGGATGAGGCGGACGCGCGGCTCGGTGGCGGCGAATTCCTCAACCTTGGCCGCAGTGCCGTCGGAGGAGCCGTCATCGATGACCACCACCTCGACCTCTCCCTGGTAGTCGGTGTTGAGCAGGGCTTTCAGCGTTCCATCAATGACCTTGGCTTCATTGTACGCGGCCACGACAATCGAGATGGGTGGAGCGAAGCCCTCCTGCGGCTCGCGCTTGCGCCAGGCGAGGGCCAGCGCGGCCATGATGCCGCTGCGCGCCAGGGTGATCAGGCAGGCGATAATCATGAAGGCCCAGATGAAATCCTCGATCCAGTGCGCCAGGGCGAGAGCGATATTGGAAATGATCAGGGGTGCGGTGGCGGCGTCGATCGGCATCTTCGGCATGGACTGCTCCCGCTTCAACCCCATGATGGCTCCGACGCGAACGATCTGGTCGCCGCGGTCCTGCAGGAAATCGAGGATATGGGGCAGCGCCTCGACCGTCTGGCTGCGATCTCCGCCCGCATCGTGCAGCAGGATCACGCTGCCGGTGAGACGTTCCTCCCGCACGCGGCGGACGATGGCGTCCGCCCCGGGCCGTGCCCAATCCTGCGGGTCGACGCTTTCGCCGACCGTGAGATAGCCCATCGCGCTGGCCTGGGCGATAGGCCGCAGGTCGGAGAGGCTGGCGGGCATGGAATCCGCATTGTACGGCGGGCGAAAAAGGATCGGCGACCGCCTCGTGATCCACTCAAAGAGGCGCTCGGTGGCGTTCAACTCCAGTATGGTCTGATCCGTACTGACCTCTCCGAGATTGGGATGCGTATAGGTGTGGCTGCCGATCTCGTGCCCTTCGCGAAGGATGCGGCGGACGAGCTCCGGATGCTCCTCCGCATGCTTGCCGAGGATGAAAAAGGTGGCATGCACCCCTCGCGCCTTGAGGATGTCGAGGATTTTGGGCGTCCACTCCGGATCGGGGCCATCGTCAAAGGACAGGGCCACGCGGTGCGGGTTGAAGCCTCCCCAGTGCACCGCCACCGGGTAGACCGGCCAGGCCGTAAAGGTTTCCGTGAGATACCCGGAGGCATCCGTATCGACCTCCCTCCGCCCGCTATGAGACTCGAGTTCCGCTCGAATAAAATCCCCCTCGCCCACATGAGCTATCACGGCACCCGGGTCCAGATACTCGAGGTAGGTCTGGCGGTGGCGGCTGCCGATGGCACTCTCGTTTTTGCCAAAGACCTTCCAGATCGTGGGGTCCTCACTGCCGAGACGGTTGACCATGATGCCTCCGGTCTTCTGATCACTGGCCGCTTTGAGCTGATTGGCAAAGGTTGTCGCATCGAGGAACCACACCTCGTGGGTCTCGCCCTCGTAGCCATAGGAGAAGGAAGGATTGTAATACGGAGCCTGACTGATGACGCTCGTCGTGCTGGCGCGCTGGGCGCGGGCCATGGCATCGGCAAAGCTCAGAGTCGTCGCATGGGTCTTCGTGGTATTCCAATCATACCCATAGGCACCGATCGAGATGATCCATTGCGAAGGGTCTCCATAACCCAGCAATGCCTTGAGCCACCCTTCGAACCAAGGCTGGGCGGCGACGGGGCCGGGGGCATCCTGCTCGGCATTTTCATCATGCAACTGGGCGACCATGCGGTCGACCACGCCAGGAATCTGATCGAGGTCGAAGACCTTGAGATCATCGCCGACCGGGATGCTCAGCCAAAGCTCGCGATCATCCTGATGCAGCGCATCCCGGATCTGCCCCAGAAAGCTGGTGAGCCGATCGGAAAACGAGGGATCAAGCCCCTGCCAGTCCAGGAGCACACCGGCGGCGCCGATATCGCGCAGGGAATCCCGCAAAGCCTGGATAAAATGCTGCTGCTGGGCGGCATCACTCTCGAGCAGGCCCTCAATGGCGTCGCTGTCCCACGAGTCGCCCGAGGCGTTGGTCATGACCGGCACCATCTTCGCGCGCGAGCTGTGAAGCAGCGTGAGCACACTCGGCTCGACCTCAACCCGTATATGGGCCGGTACGCCACCGACGGACATGATCTCCGGGCAGACGTGGGTCAGCTCCCCGGCGTGGGCAGCAAAGGAAGCCAGGCTGCGCTGATCGCCATCATCAAGAAGCGCGGCACGCACCTCCCCGCTCTTTGCGAGAGCGGCGCGTGTCTGGTGGGCATGGCCCAGAGACTTCTGCAGCATGGCCTCCCAAGGTTTGCGCTCCGCCATCAGGTGAGGCTTTGCCTCCAGGGCGTGCAGCTTCAGCCGTAGGGCCATCAGGGAATCCGGCATCTTCAGCAGCGGCTGAATGAGCAGGGATTTCACAAAAACCACCGAGGCGGCGAGAACGACCACCACAGCAATGGCCACAACCACCCGAACCCACGTCCAGCGACGGCGATTCGGGTCAAAAAATACGAAGCCCTCTTTATTCATGCGAGCCCCTCGGGCCGATTTTTCCCGGCCCTGCACATTTCGGATACATTTACCCTGATACGACAGCGGATTTTCCCCTGTCGTTCAATCAGAGCCTTACGTACCCAGGAGCAATCGGGCGGGATTCTCGATGCAATCCTTTACGCGCACGAGGAATGTCACAGCCTCCTTGCCGTCCACGACGCGGTGGTCGTAGCTGAGGGCGAGATACATCATCGGGCGGATGACGACCTGGCCCTTCTCGGCGACTGGGCGCTCCTGGATCTTGTGCATGCCCAGAATGCCGCTCTGCGGCGGGTTCAGGATCGGCGTGCTGAGGAGCGAGCCGTAAACGCCTCCGTTGGAGATGGTAAAGACACCTCCCTGGAGGTCTTCGAGAGAGATTTTTCCCTCGCGGGCCTTCACGGCGTATTCACCGAGTTCCTGCTCGATCTCAGCGAACGACTTCTTGTCGCAATCGCGGAGCACCGGGACCATGAGGCCCTTTTCGGTGCCCACAGCCACGCCGATGTCGAAGTAGTGATTCTGGATCAGTTCATCGCCATCGAGGCGGGAATTGATCGCCGGGGTCGCCTTGAGCGCGTCGACGACAGCTTTGACGAAGAACGACATGAAGCCGAGCTTGATGCCGTGCTTCTTCACAAACTCGTCCTGCATCGCCTTGCGCAGGCTCATCACGGTGCTCATATCGCACTCGTTGAAGGTGGTGAGGATCGCGGCGGTGTGCTGGGCGTTGACGAGCTGGGTCGCGATCTTGCGACGGAGCGGGGTCAGCTTCTTGCGCGTGGTGCGTCCGTCCTCGGAGACCGGTGCAGCCGGCTTGGCGGCGGGGACGGCGGGCTTTGGCGCGGGAGCGGGCTTGGCAGGCTCTGCGGCCTTGGGAGCAGGTTCCGGCTTGGCAGGAGCGGGTTCCGCCTTCGGAGCAGCAGCCTTGGGGGCTTCCTCCTTGGGTGCCGGAGCGGCGCCACCCGCTTCGATCAAAGCAACGACCTGACCGATCTTCACTTCATCGCCCTCTGCGGCCTGAGTTTTCAGGACGCCGGATTCCGGAGAGTTGACCTCCGTTGAGACCTTGTCGGTCTCCAGGGTGAAGAGGACTTCGCCAGCCGAAACGGTTTCTCCGTCCTTCTTGTGCCAGGTCGAGATAATGCCGGAGGTAATGGATTCTCCGACGACAGGAACTTTGACTTCAACGCTCATTGGATACTCTTTTCGGGATTACACCTCGAAGGCTTGCTTGACCAGCGCGGCTTGCTCCCGCTGGTGCATCTGCATGGTGCCGGCGGCCGGACTCGCGCTCGAGGGACGGCCTGCATAATAGATATAGCCGGGGAAGAGATTGAGGAGGCGCGGCAGGATGAAGGTCCATGCGCCCATGTTCTCCGGCTCCTCCTGGCACCACACGAACTTGTTCGCGTTGGTGTAGGGGGCGACGGTGCGCTTGAGCTTCTCCTCGTAAAGCGGGTAGAGCTGCTCAATGCGGACGATCGCCGTGTCCTCGATCTTGTTCTCGTCGCGGTACTTGATCAGGTCGTAGTAGACCTTGCCGGAGCAGAATACGACGCGCTTGACCTTGCTGGCCTCGGCCTCCTTGTCGGCGAGGATCTCGTAGAAGCGGGAGTCCGTGAAGTCCTCGGTCTGCGACACCGCTTTTTCGTAAGTGAGCAGGCTCTTCGGCGTCATGATGACGAGCGGCTTGCGGTACTCGCGGTGAGCCTGGCGGCGCAACGCGTGGAAGTACTGCGCGGGCGTGGTGAGATTGCACACCTGCATGTTCTCGTTGGCGCAGAGCTGGAGAAACCGCTCGAGACGTGCGCTCGAGTGCTCGGGACCCTGGCCTTCGTAACCATGCGGCAGGAGCAGCACGATGGAGGTCGGGCGACGCCACTTGCCCTCAGACGACGCAATGAACTGATCGATGATGATCTGGGCACCGTTGGCGAAGTCGCCAAACTGAGCCTCCCAGATGCAGAGCATCGAGGGGTAGTCCATGGAGTAGCCGTAATCAAAGCCAAGGACGGCGTACTCGGAGAGCGGGCTGTTGTAGACGCAGAAGCGGGCCTGGTCCGGCCCGAGGTTCATCAGCGGGATGTACCGCTCGCGATTCACCTCGTCATAGAGCACGCTGTGACGGTGGCTGAAGGTCCCGCGGCGGCTATCCTGACCGGAGAGACGCACGGGGGTTTTCTCGAGAAGCAGAGATCCGAAGGCGAGCGCCTCGGCGAAAGCCCAGTTATAGGGGCCTCCCGCCTGCCAGGCCTGGAGGCGGCGATCGAGGAGGATGCGGCGGATCTTGGGCAGGACGCGGAAGCCCTCGGGCACGGTGGTGAGGCCCGTCACGATCTGGTCGAGCATCTCGCGGGAGATCTTCGTATCGGAGGGCTCGTGCGAGTAGGGCGCCTGGAAGATGGCGGTGGAACCGGCGAATTCGCCCTCATCCGAGCCATTCTTTTTCTTCACCTGATTCAGCGCGTCCTCGAGCTCCTGGATCTGCTCGGCCTTGAGCGCAGCCGCCTCGTCGGGCGAGATGGTGCCGAGCGGGAAGATCTGCTTGGCGAAGACCTCGCTCGGGAGCGGATGCGTCTTGATCTTGTTGTACAGGTCGGGCTGCGTGAAGGTCGGTTCGTCACCCTCGTTGTGACCGTGACGGCGGTAGCAGTAGATATCGATGACGACATCGCGGCCAAACTCCTGGCGAAACTCCAGGGCAAGGCGGGCGATTTCCACCACGGCGATCGGGTCTTCGCCGTTCACGTGGAAGATGGGAGCGTCGATCATCTTCGCGATCTCCGTACAGTACGGTGTCGAACGCGAGTCTGCCGGCAGAGTGGTGAAGCCGATCTGGTTATTCACCACCAGGTGGATGGTGCCGCCCGTGCGATAGCCCGGGAGCTGAGACATGTTAAACACCTCGGCCACAACGCCCTGACCAATGAAGGCCGCGTCGCCATGGATGAGGATCGGGACCACCTTCTTGCGCTCACCCGTGTCATTGAGGACGCGCTGGCGGGCGCGGGCCTTGCCCTGCACGACCGGGTCGACAGCCTCGAGATGGCTCGGGTTGGCAGCGAGAGCGACACGCACCTCGTAACCGGTGGGGGTGGTGCGAATGTTCTCGAAGCCGAGATGGTACTTCACGTCGCCACTGCCGCCGACGGATTCCGGGCGGAAGTTGCCCTGGAACTCGTTGAAGATCACATCGAGCGGCTTGTTGACGATGTTTGCCAGAACATTCAGACGGCCGCGATGGGCCATGCCCATGACGATCTCCTGAACACCCCGGGCCTCGCTGTTCTGAATGATCGACTCCAGCGCCGTGATCAGCGTCTCACCGCCCTCGAGGGAGAAGCGCTTGCCACCGTAAGTGGTGTGGAGAAAATTTTCGAAAGTCTCCGCCTCATAGAGCTTGCGGAGGATGTCGCGATGCAGGTCACGATTTGTGCGCAGGCTGGTGTCGCGATTTTCAAAATGCTCCAGCACCCAGTTGCGAATGCGAGGGTTCTGGATGTGCATGAACTCGGCGCCCACCGTGCTACAGTAGGTGGCCTTGAGTTCCTCAATCATCTCGCGGAGACGCATCGGCTTGCCATCGCGGAACAGGCGAGTGGAAACCTCTCGATCGAGATCGGCCTCCTCAAAGCCCAGTTCGTTCAAGGATAGAAGCGGATTTTCGCGGATGAGAACGTCCAACGGATCGAGATCTGCGATCGAATGACCCAGCGTGCGATAAGCAAAGACGAGGGCCTCGACCTTGGCTTGAAACAGGCCGTCTCCGCCAGCAGCGGGCGCGCCATTCAGCGAGGCCGCAGGCGCAGCATCGCCCTCGGCTTCCAATCGAGCCGAGCCAAGTTCAAAGCCTTCGAAAAATGCTGCCCAATTGGCATCGACCGAGCGGGGGTCAGCCACCCATCGGGCATAGTTCTCGTCAATCAGCGCCTCGCTCCAGCGAGCGGTAAAGGAACTTTTCATTCGAAATGAGTCTCTATGTAAAGAAAGGGGGCGGCATGTTGGCCGCCCCGTAACACTACCTCTGCACCTTGCAGGATGAAAACGCGGAGCGCAAGCTAACATCCCGCAAACTCGCAGAAACGAGAACAAGCAAGCGCAAGTCAAACGAATAAAGCATCTTACGAATCGAATTTTTACGGCATGACACGGATTTCCGGCCGATTTTTACGCCACGCCGCTTGAAAGAGGTCCAAAACCACGGTAAACGAACAGATTCCCTAATGATCAAGGTTCAAAACCTGACGAAACGGTACGGAAGCGTCACCGCAGTCAATGAGATCCAGTTTGAGGTCGGCAAAGGCGAGATCGTCGGGTTCCTCGGGCCAAATGGCGCCGGAAAGAGCACGACAATGCGCATGCTCTCCTGCTACCTCCCCCCCACCTCGGGCACGGCGGAGATCGCAGGCTATGATATCTTTCGCGATTCCCTCCGGGCGCGGGAGCATATCGGCTACATGCCGGAGAATGTCCCGCTCCCGCAGGACATGCGGGTGGATGAGTATCTGCGCTTCCGCGCTGCACTCAAGGGAGTGCCGGGACGCCGGATCAAGGAGCGCCTCGCCGATGTCTGCGAACTTTGCAGCCTCAATGACGTGAGCCGCAAGCTCATCGGCGCACTTTCCAAAGGGTACCGTCAGCGGGTGGGACTGGCCGACGCCATGATCCATGAGCCGGAGTTGCTCATCCTCGACGAGCCGACAATCGGCCTCGATCCGAACCAGATCCGACAGGTGCGCGACCTGATCCGCAACCTGCGCCGCCACCACACGATCCTGCTCTCCACCCACATTCTCTCCGAGGTGGAGATGACGTGCACCCGGGTCATCATTATCAACAAGGGCCGCATCGAGGTCTCTGATACTCCGGAGAACCTCCGCTCGCGCCTGACGCAAGAGGGGGAGATCCTGTTTGAGGTCAACGCCCCCGACCCGGCGGCAGCTACGGCCAAGATCAAAACCCTGCCCCACGTGAAGAGCCTCAACTCGCACCGCACGCAGGACTGGACCCGCTACCTCATCCAGGCCGACGAGGACTTGCGCGAGGACCTGCACAACCTCGCCGTGCGGGAAAACTGGCGCGTACGCGAGCTAACCCGCCGCGTCGCCACCCTCGAGCAGATTTTTGCCGAGATCACCCACAAGGAGGATATCTAGGATGCGTCGATTCTTCACCCTGCTGAAGCGGGAAATCCGGCACTATTTTCATCAGCCCCTCGCCTACATCGTCCTCTTCTGCTTCCTGCTGATCGTCGGGTTTATCTTTCAACTCGGAGTCGGCGCATTGAATCGGGCGACGTCGCAGACAACTGTGATCGAGGCGTTTTTTGACAGCATCCTGCTGTGGTTCCCTTTCATCCTCACTTTTCCCCTGCTGACGATGCGGCTATTCAGCGAGGAATATAAGCTCGGGACGATCGAGACCCTGATGACCGCCCCGGTGGGAGACCTCGCCGTGGTGCTTTCAAAGTATTTCGGAGCCCTGGCCTTCTACCTCGTTCTCTGGGCTCCCACGATCCTGTATTTCGTGATCTTCCACGTGGTCACGGGACAATCGGCCGCGCAGTCATTCAGCCAGTACTTTGGGTCATACCTCCTGCTGCTGCTGGTCGGCATGTTTTACCTCTCCATCGGCTGCCTGGCCTCCTCCCTCACGAGCAACCAGATCGTCGCAGCCATCGTCTCCTTTGCCATCATCTGCCTGATGTTCTTTCTCAGTGTGGTGACCTTTGTCTTTCCCTCTGCGGACCGGTTCCTCGGCGACATCGTCTACTACTTCTCGACCATCGAGCACATGGCCGACTTCTCGCAGGGGGTGTTCGACAGTCGTCCGATCGTACTTTACGTGAGCCTGACTCTTTTCACCCTGTTCCTCACCTTCCATATCTTCCAGCATCGGAGGTGGCGCTCATGACGGCGAAGATCCCCCGCAAGACGATCCGCATCAATGTGCTGGTGCAGATCATCGCCATGTTTGTGCTGCTGGTGGCGGTGAACTACTACAGCTTCAACCACTATGTCCGCGCGGATTACTCGCGGTCGCAGAAGTTTGTCCTTTCGGAACAGACGAAGCGCGTCATTCGCGAGCTGAAGAAGCCGGTGAATATCGTGGTCTTCTTCTCCCCCACGTCGGTCGCACCGGATCGCGTGGTCTTCAATGATCTGCGAAATCTCCTCAAGGAACTGACCTTCTCCGGGCGCAAGCTGATCCATGTCGAGTACGTGGACCCCACCCGCGACCTTACCCGGGCGCGCGCCTTGCAGGCGCAGTACAAATTCAGCGCCACCGAGAATGTCGTGATCGTCGACTACGAGGGACGAAGCAAATTCATCCCCGCCGGAGATCTGGGAGACATCAACCTCGAGGGAGTCCAGCAGGGAGAAACCCCGCGTCTGCTCTCCTTTGGCGGCGAAATGGTGCTCACCAACGCGATGCTCTCGCTGCTTTCGCCCGACAAGAAGAAGATCTATTTCCTCCAGGGCCATGGAGAGCCGCCCATCGACGGCCCGACTCCTCTCGGCCTCTTCCGCGAGTATCTCGTAAAGCAAAATGCCGAGACGCTTCCCCTCTCGCTGGGCTCTGCGGATAGCGTGCCATCCGATTGCTCCCTCCTGGTGATCGCGGCTCCACAGGTCGACCTGACCGAGCGCGAGGCAGCCATCCTCGACCGGTTCTGGAGTTCCGAGCAAGGCCGCGTGCTGGTGTTGCTCGATCCATCGGCCCGCACGGTCCAGCTCCACCGTTTCCTGGCGCGACGCGGCGTACTGCCCATGGACAATCGGGTGCTCTGCACGGTGCGCCTGGGATTTGCCACAGGCATCCTGCGCGAAGTAACCGTCGACTTCATGGACAGGAACCCTGTCACGAAACGGCTCGTCGGACTCGAGATGCTGCTCACGGGCGAGACGCAGTCCTTGTTCATGGACCCGGAGCAAGCCAAGTCGGACAAGATCCAGCTGTGGCCCCTGCTGATCGCGAAGGAGAAATTCTGGGGTGAGTCGGAGTACGTCACGGATGAAAAGAAGGGCGTGCGCTACGATGAGGGCAAGGACGTGGGATACCCCGTCTACGTGGCGGTGGCAGCAGCCCGCGGAGGAGTGGATGACGACCGCGTGGATGTCGAGTCGTCCAAGCTCATCGCGGTGGGCAGCAGTCAATTCGCCCTGGATGTCGCACTTTCGCAGCAGCCGCAGGCGCTCGACTTCCTGATGAGCTCGGCCAACTGGCTGCTCGACCGGCGCCAGTTCACCGGAGCAGTGCCCAAGAAGATCGACCAGTTCTCGATCAATCTCTCGGATGCCCAGCTAAGCTCGATCTCGCTCTACATCCTTATCGCGATCCCCGGGGTGGCCGCCCTCTTCGGGATCATCGCCTGGCTCCGACGACGCGCATGAGCCGGGGCTGGACCATCTTCCTCTGCCTCCTGGCAGTCGTTGCGATCGGCTTCCTGGCGATCTACGAGCCGCTGACCCGCAGCACGCGAGAAAAGGCGCAACTCGCCCTGGGCGGAAGGGTCCTCGACTTCGATCCCGCCGGAGTGAAGGAGTTTCGCATTACCTCCCCCAGCGACGAGCTCATTATCAAGCGACGCGGCAACGGGTGGCGTATCGAGGGCGATGACAAGGACCGGGCCAACCCGGCGCTCATTCGCGATGTGCTCAAGCTCGCGTCAAATCTCCAGTACTCCGACCGGGTCGATGGACGCGAATTTCGCAGCGACGACGATCTCGGCGACTTTGGGTTGAAAAAGCCCAAGCGGAAGATCCAGATTTTCGGTGATCAGGACGTCACCCTCCTCATCGGAAAGGATGCGGCAGGAGATGGAAAGATCTACGTTCGCCGGGGCAGTGACCGCGACGTCTATGTGATCGATGACGACATCCTCAAGCTCGCCTTTCAGGATGCGCAAAAGTTCCGCGATCCGCGCCTGACGGACCTCGAGGCCGACCAGGTGGACCGCGTGATCATTCGCCGCAGCGACGGCCAGATCGAGCTTTCCCAGGACGCACGCGGCTGGCGGATGGTCAAGCCGCTCAGCGCCCCGGCTGACCAAGCCTCGGTCAATGCCTTCCTCAACACCCTCCTGGGATTGACGATTCGCGAGGTGCTCTCCGACGACTCTGGAGACCTGAGCCGCTTCGGCATCGTCGAGGGAACGAATGAGATCTCATTTTACGCTGAGGGCAAGGAGCGCCACCAGACGCTTCGCATCGGACAGGCCACCCAGGATTCCGTCGTGGCGGAGTTTACAGCGCGGGACTCGATTTTCCGCCTTCCGCCCGAGACGATCAAGCTCCTGAACGTCACGCCGGACGCCCTGCGCGATCATCGCCTGTTTCCGCTCAACATCGATCTGGTCGACATGATTCGCATCACCTTTCCAGAAAACACGATCGAGCTCCGGCGCAAGGGGGACGGCTGGCTGCTGAAAGCGGGACCGGAGATCCGCCCGGCCAGCAACCAGGCTATCCGCGCGCTCGTGGATGCAATCAGCTCGACCCGGGTCTCCGCGTATGTATTGACCAGTGCCGACAAGCTTGAAGGAGATCAGCTCGCTCCGCCACGCATCAAGGTCGAGTTTCTTTCCGTCCTGTCGGAGAACACCCCGGAGACCACTGCGGGAGCACGGAACATCGCCACGATTTCCTTCGGTGCGGAAAAAGACGGCCAGGTTCTGACTCGTATGAACGATTCCCTGGAGGTCGCAAAAGTTCCCGCGGCCATCCTGAGCGCACTGCCCTCCGATCCTCGCGACTGGCAGGCGCCGAAATAAAACAAAGTGTGCAGGGGGAAGGGAACCCGCTGAAACACCCTGCATTTTTCAGTCCCTTTTTCGCTGAGCATCTCCTATCTTTCGCACCATGAGCGACGTGCCGATCTCGGTCTCCGACGCTGAAATCACGGTGGCCCGTCTGCGGAGAATGACGGCGGTCCTCCCCGGCATCATGTATGAATGCGAGATCTACCCGGACGGGCGGTCGCGCCTCACCTTCATGAACGATGCCGTGAGAGACATCTTCGGCCTCAATCCGGAAGACCTCCTGCGCGACTCCACGTATTTCCATAAGTTCGTCCATCCCGATGACCGGGAGAGCATGCTTGCCGCCTCGCGAGAGCACATCCGCACTCTCCGCCCGTGGCACCGGGAATACCGGTATATCTTTCCCAAGCTGGGACTCCGCTGGGTGGAAAGCCAGGGACATCTCTCCCGCCGCGAGAGCGACGGCACGGTGATCTGGAACGGGTTTATCACGGATATCACAGAACGAAAGATCCAGCAGGACGCGCTGCTCGAGAGCGAATCCCGGTTTCAAACCCTGCTCTCCAGTCCGTCGGTTGGATTTGTCATTACACCGGTCGACTTTTCCTGGAAGACGGCGAACGCGGCGATGGCGCGCCTGCTGGGTTACACGGTCGATGAATTTCATGCCCGCTGCTATGCGGACGTCACGACTCCGGCCGATCTGCCCACGCTACAGAAGACGATGGAGGAGATCATCACCGGGCAGCGGGAGCATTTTGAGGGCGAGTTTCGCTACGTCCGCAAGGATGGCTCGATCATCTGGACCCTGTCGTGTATTTCCCTCGCCCGAGACCTGGAGGGAAACCCCAAGTACCTCGTCATCCAGGCCACGGACCTCAGCGCGCTCAAGCGTACGGAGGAGGCTCTGCGCAAGGCCAAGGAGGAGGCGGATCGCGCCAATCTCGCAAAGAGCCAGTTCCTTACCACGATGAGCCACGAAATCCGCACCCCGCTTCACGGGGTGATTGGATTCACCTCGCTTTTGCAGAAAACCGAGCTCAGCACCGAGCAGAGAGAAATCGTCGAAAGCATCGATCAAAGCAGCAGACTGCTCCTGTCGCTCGTCTCCGATGTCCTGGACCTCTCACGCATCGAGGCCGGCCGTCTCACGCTCGATCTCCGCGACATCGACCTCCGCGCTCTCATCGCCGATATCGCGCGAGGCACGGAGCTGGACGCTCGCCGCCGGGGAATCTCCTTCTTCTGCACCATAGGGGATGACGTCCCGGCCTGGGTGGAGTCCGACTCTATCCGCATTCATCAAATCCTCGGCAACCTGCTCGGCAATGCCCTGAAATTCACCCACGAGGGGTCCGTATCGCTCTCGGTGCAGACAGGGATACGGAGCGACGATGGATCGCTCGAGATTCATTTTACCGTGCAGGACACCGGCATCGGGATAGCGAAAGCCGACCATGAAAAGATCTTTCAACCCTTCAGCCAGGCGGATTCCTCGCTCACGCGCAAATACGGCGGCACCGGGCTGGGCCTCACCATCGTGCGTAGCCTGTGCGAACTCCTGGGCGGCGGCATACGCTTTGAAAGCATCGCCGGAAAGGGCTCCACTTTCTCCGCATCCATCCTGGTACGACCGCCCTCCCAGGCAAACTCGCCCAGCCCCTCATCCACCCGGGGAGGCAATATGGTCCCTGGAGGATGGCGCGTGTTGGTGGCCGAGGACAACATCCTCAGCCAAAAGCTGATCCGCCGCATGCTGGAACGGTTATCCTGCGAAACAACGATTGTATCCACAGGCCAGGACTGCGTGGATCTCGCGGTCACCGGGGATTTTGACATGATTTTCATGGATGTCAGCATGCCCGGCATGGATGGTCTCCAGGCCACCCGCCTCATTCGTGAGGCCGAATCCCGGAAGCAGGCCCAGCCTGTCCCCATCATCGCCATCACGGCCGGAGTGACCGAGGCGGAACGCACGGAATGCCTGGCAGTCGGAATGACCTCTGTCCTCGGCAAACCATTCACTGGAGAAAGTCTCCAGCGCGCGATCATGTCGGTCCTCCACTGAGCGCCGGAAGACGGGCTTGCGCCCAGTGCTGGTGGCAAGTCGCTTCACACCACACTTCAGAGCACCCCCGCATATTGGGAAAAAACACCTCAACCGCAACAACCAGCTGGCGTGTCCAACCAGGCGATCGCCGGGCCATACCGAAACGGGCTCCGACATTGACGCCGAGAGAAACACGAGCAAGGCGAAAGTCGTGACGAGAGAGAGGATGACTTTCACAGGGAAAAGGACAATCCATGTCCCGGGCCTTCCCCGATTCCTCTGGAAGACCATTCCCGGGGGCCGGACCTGCTGCGAGCAGTGCCCGGGAATTGGAACCCGCTTGACTCAGGCGGCAGGCGAGGCAGTCTGGTTGATTCGCCCATGACCAGCGCTGAAATCCGCCAGAGTTTCCTCGATTTCTTCCACGAGAAGAAGCACACCATCGTGCCGTCGTCCAGTTTGATGCCCGATTCGCCGAACCTCCTGTTCACGAATGCCGGGATGAACCAGTTTGTCCCCATTTTCCTCGGGGATGCGAAGTGCCCGTACACCCCGGGCCGCGCGGCGGATACGCAAAAGTGCATCCGCGCGGGCGGCAAGCACAATGACCTCGATGATGTGGGGCTCGATACCTACCACCACACGTTCTTTGAGATGCTGGGTAACTGGTCCTTTGGCGACTACTTCAAGAAAGAGGCGATTCGCTGGGCATGGGAACTGGTGATCGGGCGGTGGAAGTTCCCAGCCAATCGTGTTTACGCAACAGTGTACGCGCCGAGCGCAGGCGACCCGAGCGAGTTTGACCAGGAGGCCTACGATATCTGGGCCGAGCTTTTCACGGCGGCAGGCCTCGATCCCAAGGTCCACATCGTCAACGGCAACAAGAAGGACAACTTCTGGATGATGGGCGACACGGGCCCGTGCGGTCCGTGCAGCGAACTGCATGTCGACCTGACGCCCGAGGGCGACACCAAGGGCTCCCTCGTCAACATGGGCGATGCGCGCTGCATCGAGATCTGGAACCTCGTTTTCATCCAGTTCAACGCCAACCCGGACGGCACCTTCACCCCGCTCCCGGCCCAGCACGTCGATACCGGCATGGGCTTTGAGCGCGTGACCTCGATCATTCAGGGCACGAAGGGATTCACCGATTTCGTCCACGCCAAGATCTCGAATTACGAGACAGATATCTTCCGACCGATCTTTGATGAGATCGAAGTCCTGAGCGGCAAAAAGTACGGCAGCACCCTGCCCCCGGCCGATCTCTCGGCCATCACCGAGCAGGAGTCGACGGACATCGCCTTCCGAGTCATCGCGGACCATATCCGCACGCTGAGCTTTGCCATTGCCGACGGCATCCTGCCGGGCAACACGGATCGCAACTACGTGCTGCGTCGCATCCTGCGCCGCGCCGTTCGCTACGGACGCACGCTCGGCTTTCACGAACCGTTTTTCTTCAAACTCGTCGACGTGCTCACGCGCACGATGGGCGACGTTTTCCCGGAGCTCCGCAAGAAGCACGCGCACGTCCGCGAGGTGCTGCACATGGAGGAGGAGGCTTTCAACCGCACGCTCGACACCGGCATCAAGAAGTTCGCCGGTTTTGCCTCGGCCAGCATGGCGGCGGCGATCGAGTTTCCCGATGTCGACGCCACGGAAGCCGCGTATCGGCGCACCGAACTGCAAAAGGAATTTGGCGAGCTTTCCGTGCCGGAATTTCTCAGGAAGTCGCTCGAGAAATTCCCGGGTTCCGTGCAGAAGGGCCAGCCGGTGCTCTTCGGCCAGTGGGCCTTTGAGTTGTATGACACCTACGGCTTCCCGATCGACCTGACGGAGTTGATCGCCCGCGAGCGCGGCCTCGGAGTGGATCGCGATGGTTTTGAAAAGCTGATGGACCGCCAGCGCGAGCGCGCCCGGCAAGCCCAGAAGAAGGAAGTGATCAGCGTCTCCAGCATCGAGGCGCCCGCGACGAAGTTCTTCGGCTACGATTCCGAGGAGATCGAGACGCGCGTCATCGACGTGGTCGGCATCAAGGACAAGACGGCGGTGATTCTCGAGTCGTCGGTCTGTTACGCCGAGATGGGCGGACAGGTGGGCGACACCGGACTCCTCACCCATGGCGGGGAAAGCTGGACGATTTCCGATACCCGCAAGGCGGGTGACACGTGGCTGCATTTCATCTCCGGCCCGGAAATTCCCGAGCCCGGCCAGGATGTCTCGCTGGTGGTGGATTGCGAAAGACGCTCCGCCATCGAGCGCCATCACACCGTGACGCACCTGCTGCACTGGGCCCTGCACGAAGTGGTCTCGCGCGAAGCCACGCAAAAGGGTTCCTACGTCGGGCCCGAGAAGCTCACCTTTGACTTCAACAGCGCCGCGCTCACGCCGTCGCAAGTCCGCGACATCGAGCGCCTCGTCAATGAGCGCATCCTGGAAAATGCCGTGGTAAGCTGGAGCGACGTGGCTTACGGCGATGTGAAAAATCGCGCCGATGTGATGCAGATCTTTGGCGACAAATACGGCGACCGCGTCCGCGTGGTGCAGATCGGCGGGGCCGCCCAGCGGCTCGATGGTTACTCGATGGAACTCTGCGGCGGCACGCACACCCGGGCGACCGGCGAAATCGGACTTTTCCGTATTCTCGGCGAGGCCGCCATCGCGGCTGGTGTGCGCCGTATCGAGGCCATCGCGGGATTGGAAGCCTTTGACCATGCGGTAGGCGACGCCCAGCGCATCGTCGCGTTGGCGGAGAAGCTCAACTCCCCGATCGGCGAACTGGAGAAGAAACTCGACGCCATGCTGGCTCACCAGAAGGAGCTCGAAAAGGCACTCAAGGCCGCCAGCCAGCGGGAAGCCGCAGCCAAGGCAAAAGATCTCCTGGCATCCTCGACCGCCATCGGCAGCACGCCCGCCATCATCGCCGACCTCGGCGCGGTGGACGGCGACACGCTCCAGGCCGCGGCGGACGCGCTCAAGGGCCAGTACAGCGGCGTCGTGGTTCTCGGTGGCAGCGGCAACGGCGCGGTCTCGCTCGTCGCCACCGTGAGCCCGGAGTTCACGGCGAAGTTTGCCGCGGGCAAGATCATCCAGGCCATTGCGCCCATCGTGGGCGGCAAGGGCGGCGGACGACCCGATCAGGCCCGCGGCGGCGGCAAGGACGCAGCCAAACTGGCCGATGCCCTGGCGCACGCCCGTACACTGCTTTCCTAATGATTCAATCTGACGCGTGGGCGGAGAGACACCCCTCCCACGCGATCATGGCCCGCTTGCGGATTGGGTCCCAGCGGTAATTTCCCATCACGCCCGTCTGTCGGATGACCCGATGACAGGGAATGAGATAGGAAATCGCATTCTGTCCGATAGCCGTGCCGACTGCGCGCGAAGCCGCAGGGAATCCAGCTGCCATCGCTAATGCCCCATAGCTGACCAGAGAACCGGGCGGGATGCGCAGCAAAGCTCGCCAGACCTTGACCTGAAAGTCGCTGCCTCGTACGTGGGCCCGGATCGGGACACGGCTGGCTGAAGGTTGAAAAATCTGATCGGCCAGTTGCTGCGCGGCCCCATCCGAGTGCAGCCACTCCGCCCTCGGCCACTGGGATGCCATCTCCTCCCATGCTCCGGTTGCTCCATCCGGGAAGGAAAGCCAGCACACTCCTCGCGGACTTTGTGCGATCAAGACCTTTCCAAAAGGCGTGGATGCATAGCCCGCAGTGATCTTCCATCCCTGCCCTCCGGCTTTGATCTCACCGGGCGAAGCCGCCTCGAGTGAGACGCACAGATCGTGCAGCCGGCCAGGGCCGGACAACCCGGACTCATAGGCTGCGGTCAGGACGCTCTCTCCCTCCAGCAAAAGGCGGCGCGCGTGGCTTACCGTGAGGCACTGCAAAAACTCCTTGGGTGTCGCACCGACCCAGTCCGTAAACACGTGATGAAAGTGTGATTCGCTCAAGCCAGCCCTCAAGGCCAAGGTCGCGAGATCCGGCTGATCGACAAAATTCCCATCAAGATACCGGATGATCTCCGCTATGCGCTGGTAGTCGCTCATGAAAGCCCACTCTCGCATGAACTCACCTTCGCGCCCACCCGGTTCTTGCGACGAAGTATCAGTGAAATTTTTTGAAACTCGGGAGAAAGCCACGCGTTCCATCCTGTATGAAGAGTCCCCTCATTACCCTAACCATCGTACTGCTCGCAGCCACCGCTCCGCTCCGGGCGGAATCCAAACATACCGCAGAGTACTTCCTCACCACTCCGCAGGATTTCGTCAACCAGATCGTTTCCCTGGATGTCGCCTTCGTCAAACCGGTCCACTGGGTCAGCCCCAATCCCGACTTCCAGTTCTTTCATGCCATGACGATCGACCGAACAGACAAGAAGCCCGGCGGTGGGATTCTTGTCGCGGTAAAGGCCGCCGATGCCAGCGCGTTTGCGCGCAAGTATGGCACGGACTTCGACGGAAAGAATGACTCCACCATCCTCAAAGGATTGTTTCTAGCCGGCGGGGGTGAAAAGGGCCGGATGAAGATCTATCTCGTGGACACCACGGGCGAGCTCAAGGCGCTCTTCGACGCCGGAGAATTTGCCCTGCCAGCCGAGCCCGCTGACGGGGGCGAACAAAGTGGTCCCCGCCCGCACAAAGGCCCCCAGCAGTAATCCATACTGCTCACATATTCTGATCCCGGTGGCGGCAAAGCAGCCGCCACCCGGTCAGATCAAAGGTCGTTCTATTTGTTTTCCTCGATCAGCTTCTTGGCTTCTTCCTTCTTCAAAAGGTGGGTGTCCTTGAGGACGACGTCGCCAGCAACGTAGTTGGAAAAGGTGCCGCGGATCACCACGTTCTGACCGACCACAATGAAGGGGCGCTGCTCGGTGAGCTGTCCATCGCTATTGCGATGGAAGATGATGGCCTGGGACTGGTCATCGCTGATCATGACGTTGGTGGTCGGCACGTCATCCGCGGAAAAGACACATTTCACATCCGGCGAGGGATTGTCTGCGCGCTGGAGATAAGCGACGAGCGGATTGCCTTCGGTATCATCGGACTTTTCGACCTGCCCCACCCTTCCATAGACCGCGACGCGCTGGCCGTTATACTTTTGCAACGCCGCGTCGGGCTGGGTGGAGAACTCGTTGACAATCTGGTCGAGAGTGACAAAGCCGCTGGGAGGCAGGGGCGGGAGCTGGGCCTGGGCGAAGATCGAGGTGGCCGAAAGCAGGAGGGGAAGGAGGAAGAGCTTCTTCATTACCCCGGCACTTAGACTCTTTTCCCCCATGCGGCGAGCCAAAAACCAAGAATCCCCGGGCTGCGGAGAATGCTTATAAAAACGAAAAGGGGCGCTTCTTGCGAAGCGCCCCCTTTTCTTATCTGGCTGGGGAAATCCTTAGCCCTTCTGCTGGTCGAGAACGGCGTTGAGCACGTTCGTCGGGACCTGCTCGAAGTGCGACGGCTCCATCGAGTACGAGGAGCGGCCCTTCGACAGCGAGCGGATTGCCGTGGCGTAGCCGAACATTTCGGCGAGCGGCACTTCCGCAGCGATGGTGCAAAGATTGCCCTTGGTCTCCATGCCGCTGATGCGGGCACGGCGGCGATTGAGGTCGCCCATGATATCACCCTGGAATTCCTCCGGGGTGATGTTTTCGACCTTCATGATCGGCTCGAGCAGGATCGGCTTGGCTTTCTTCAGGCCGTCCTTGACCGCGAAGATGGCAGCGAGCTTGAACGCGAGCTCGTTCGAGTCCACGTCGTGGTAGCTGCCGTCGACGATGTCAACGTGCACGTCGATGACGGGGTAGCCGCCGACGACACCGTTGAGCACGGCTTCGTTGATGCCCTTGATACAGGCCGGGATGTAATCCTTCGGGATGGCGCCGCCGACGATCTTGTTCTCGACGGTGAGGCCCTTGCCACGCTCGTTCGGGGCGATCTTGACGACCACGTGACCGTACTGACCGCGACCACCGGACTGCTTGACCAGCTTGCCTTCGCCATCGGCGGGAGCAAGGATGGTTTCCTTGTAGGCGATCTGCGGCTTGCCAGCGTTGGCCTCGACCTTGAACTCGCGCATCATACGGTCGCGAATGATTTCCAGGTGAAGCTCGCCCATGCCCGCGATCACAGTCTGGCCGGTCTCTTCGTTTGTGAAAACGCGGAAGGTCGGATCTTCCTCGGCGAGACGCTGGAGAGCGTTGGCCATCTTTTCCTGGTCGATCTTCGTCTTCGGCTCGACCGCCATTTCGATAACGGGGTCGGGGAAGGACGGCGGCTCGAGAAGGATCGGATGATCTTCGTCGCAAAGGGTGTCGCCCGTCGTGATATTCTTGATGCCCACGATGGCGGCGATGTCGCCGGAGTAGCAGGTCTCGATGTCCTCGCGCTTGTCGGCCTGAATCTGGATGATTCGGCTGATGCGCTCGCGCTTGTTGGTGCGCGGGTTGTAGACGGTGTCGCCCTTGCTCAGCTTGCCGGAGTAGACACGGAAGAACACGAGCTTGCCGACGAACGGATCGCTCCACAGCTTGAACGCGAGCGAGCAGAAGTTGCCATTGTCATCCGAGGAGACCTCGATCGGCTCGCCGTTGTCGGGGTTCTGGCCCTTGGCGGCGGGAATGTCGAGCGGGCTCGGGAGATAGTCGACGACGGCGTCGACGAGGAACTGCACGCCCTTGTTCTTGAACGCGGAACCACCGGCGACCGGGACGAAGCGGTTGGCAATCGTCTGGCGGCGGATGGCGGCCTTGAGCTCCTGCTTGGAAATGGGCTTCTCCTCGAGGAAGAGCATGCCGATCTCTTCGTCGAGATCGCACATCTGCTCAACGAGGTCCTGGTAGGCCTTCTCGGCCATGGCCTTGTGATCCTCCGGGATGTCGACGACTTCGTAGGTGGAACCAAACTGGTCGTTGTCGGAGTAAATGACGGCCTTCTGGTTGAGGACGTCGATCTGGCCCTTGAGGTAATCCTCACGACCGAGCGGGATGAGCACCGGCCAGGCGTTGGCGCCGAGCTTGTTGCGCATGGATGCCACAGCGGCGTCGAAATCCGCGCCGGTACGGTCCATCTTGTTCACGAAAGCGATACGGGGCACACCGTACTTGGTGGCCTGACGCCAGACGGTCTCGGACTGCGGCTGCACACCGGCCACGCCACAGAACACGGCGACAGCGCCGTCGAGCACGCGGAGCGAACGCTCCACCTCGGCCGTAAAGTCCACGTGGCCGGGAGTGTCGATGATGTTCACGCGCATCTTGATGCCTTCGTAGGCCTTGTAGATGTTCTCTTCCTTGCGCTGGAGCCACGAACAGGTGGTGGCGGCGGAGGTGATCGTGATGCCGCGCTCGCGCTCCTGCTCCATCCAGTCCGTCACGGTCGTGCCCTCGTGCACCTCACCGATCTTGTGGATCATGCCGGTGTAGAAAAGGATACGCTCGGTCAGAGTGGTCTTGCCGGCATCGATGTGGGCAGCGATACCGATGTTACGAGTGCGTTCGAGAGGAAACGCGCGGTTGGGCGAATTCGGATTGGCGGACATAGGGAAATGGCGCTTTAGCGGAACGACCGGGCACCCGGCGACGTGATCGCCAGGAAATCTCTCCTGTCTGTAAACCGTTCGAGCATGCGTTTTTAGTTAAATACCCCGGCCATCGCCTTTCAAAAGGGCTACCCAAGGCGGGTAAAACCACAGAAGCCACGCGATGACGTGGGGAGTGGAAAACCTAGAGATGCACGCGGCAAGGGCAAGAGAAAACTTGCGCCCGACGGCGTTGCATGCGTTGCGTAATGATACGCCTGCGCCCTAGGGGCGCTTGTACTCCAGCGTCCCCTTCCCCTTCAAGGGCTGGGAGGTGTAGATCTCTTTTCCACCCTCCCTGATGCTTAGGGTGACATCCGTATCGTCGGAATCGCTGGTTACCGTCATGGACTCGATGTACTGGCCAAGGAAAGAAATCGAAGGTGAATCCGCAACCTCCTCCATATTGACACCGCTGACATTCCAGCGATAGGCGATCTTTACCGCGTTCTGCCCCTTTCCCATCACGATAAAGTTGAGCGTCTTGTCCTCCGGACCGTTCCAATCGAGTTTCGTGCTTTTAGCTGCCACGAGGTAGTATTCCCCGCCGCTCTCGCCAAATACAGAGGTGTACGTCGTCTCCGATTTGCCGTCGGGAGATTTCATCTTGATCAAGAGGGCGCCCGCAGGCGGGAGACTGGGTTCCCATTTCTTTCCCCGGGCGATGCGTACCTTGTTCAGGCTGTTGGGTACCGGAACGACCGTGACGGATTCCACTACGCCGGGACCGCTGACAAACATCTCGGTCGACCTGGCGGCCAACGCCTTGTCTTCATCGCTCAGTCCTTCCGCATAGATAAGCTCCTGAAGCAGCGCCTTGTCTTTCTGGGTGACCGCCTGCTGAAATGTGGCGCGATAATCCTCGATCGATTTCGGCGCTGCGGGAAGAAGTGCGGCGGAGCAGATGAGGGCGGGGAGGACTGCGAAGCAAAGTTTCACGGGCGATGAGCCTATCGGTCTGCCAATCACCCGGCAAGACGACGCTGGCGCCCCTCATGGTCCTGTGAAACAGTGCGCGCATGGAAATCCTCTGGTGGAGCCTCACGATCACGCTGATGGTTGTCGGCCTGGTCGGCACAGTCATCCCGTTGCTGCCGGGGACGATCCTCATCCTTGCCGGAGCGGTGCTGAATCACTTCACCCTGCACTCCATCGGCTGGCCGACTTTGATCGGGCTGACCCTGCTCATGCTACTGGCCCAGGCGCTCGATATCGTCAGCGGTGCGGTGGGGGCGAAGTGGTTCGGGGCGACGCGCTGGGGGGCGATCGGTGGCATCCTCGGGGCGGTTGTCGGGTTGTTCTTCGGCATCCTCGGCCTGCTGATCGGGCCACTGGTGGGGGCATTTCTCGGGGAATTGCTCGGTGGCAAGGGACTCCTCCCGGCCGGGCAGTCGGGCTGGGGCACCTTCCTGGGAACCACGGCGGGGATCGTGGGCAAGGTCGCGATCGGATTGATCATGGTCGTCTGGTTCGGCGTGGCCTGCCTGATCTGAATCAAGTTCTTGGCGTGAAACGTGCTGCCGCTCCCGACGGTGAGCACCGGCATGAAGATCTCCCGGCTGCGCTATCGTTTGCTGATCAGCGTGGCCATATTCTCCGCAGTCTGTCTGCTGGGCGTGATCGGCTATGTCATCCTGGGCTGGAAGCTCATCGATGCCGTCTACATGGTGGTCATCACGATTTTCGGCGTCGGCTACGGCGAGGTGGAGCCGGTCGACCAGACCTCGGAGCGAATTTTTACCATCCTGCTGATCATCTGTGGCAACTCGGCCGCGATCTACGTGGTCGGCGAGGTGGTGCGGACCCTGACGGGAGGCGAAATCGTCAAGGCCCTGGGCGATATGCAGGAAAGCAAGAAAGTGGAGGAGATCAGCCATCACACCATCATCTGCGGATGGGGCCGCATCGGACAGGTCTTGAGCGCGGAACTCGCCCAGGCTGGCCATCGCTTCATCATCGTCGACGTGGACAAGGAGCGCATCGCCGACGCTCATGCCCGGGGATATCTGGTAGTCGAGGGCAGCGCCACCGATGAAGACACACTGGTGCGGGCGGGCATCAACCGGGCCGACGTTCTCGCGACCGTCCTGCCGCAGGATACGCTGAATGTCTTCATCACCCTCACGGCTCGAAATCTGAATCCCCTCGTACGCATCATCGCTCGCGGCGAACAACCCGCGACAGAAAAGAAGCTCCGCCAGGCGGGAGCCAACGAGGTGATTCTCCCCGCCACCATCGGAGCGCTGCGCATCGCCCACAGCATTACGAAGCCGTCGCTGACCGACTTCATTGGCGGCAAGGAAGGGATCGGCGGGGCGGACTTCCACCATCTCGGACTGGAAATCCACGAGCTTTCCCTCAATCAGCAGGGGCATCTCGAGGGTTGGACGATTGGCGAAATCCAGCGGGCGGCGGAGGGCAAACTCATGGTATTGGCCATCCGCAAACCGGGCGGCGAAATCCTTCGCAAGGACCTCGACACGCTGGCTCTGGAGAAAGGGGATTCCCTCGTGGTGATGGCGCATCCGGGCAAGCTGCCGGACTTTCTGGTCCGTGAAGTGACTGACACTGAGATTGTGTAGGCGGTCCGGCCTGCTAGGGTAGAGGTTTATCCATGTCCGCGCCGCAGAATACCATCGCCCTGATCTACGATTACGATCAAACCCTCTCGCCGGCCTACATGCAGGAGGAGGCGATTTTTCCGCAATTCGGCATCCATGCCGACCGCTTCTGGAAACAATGCCAGGCTCTCGTGCGGGAGCAGAACTACGACAACGAGCTGGCCTACATGAAGGTGCTGCTCGACACGCTGGAGATGGACCGCCCGACCAATGAGGAACTGCGGTCTCTCGGGGCGAAGCTGAACTTTTATCCCGGCCTCCCGGAGATGTTTGAGGAGTTCCAGACAGACCTCCTTTCCCCGGAGCACAAGGCTTACGGGATCACGGTCGAGCACTACATCGTCTCCAGCGGGCTGAAAGTGTTGCTGGAGGGCAGCCGCCTCGCGCCGTATGTCAAAGCGATCTTTGGCTGCGAATTCGGCGAGGATTCACAAGGCCGCATCACCTTCCCCAAGCGGGCGATCAGCCATACGCAGAAGACGCAATTCCTCTTCCGCATCAACAAGGGCATGCTCGACCTCAGCGAGGACGTGAATGACCACATGGCTCCTGACCTCCGCCCGATCCCGTTTCCCAACATGGTCTACATCGGTGACGGGCCGACGGACGTGCCGTGCTTCACCGTGATGCAGCGCAATGGCGGCAAGGCCATCGCGGTTTACAATCCGAACGACCCGACGCGCTCAAGCTTCAAGAAATGCTACCAGCTCAGCGCCCACGCCGAGCGGGTGAAAAACATCGCGCCATCGGATTTTCGCCAGGGCAGCCACCTGCGCTTCCTCATCGAGGAGATGGTACAGGATATCGCCAACTCCATCCTCGACCGTCGCCGCATCGACCTCGAAGCTGGCACAGTCAAGGCGCCGAAGCACTCGTAAGCAAGGCCCTCAGCCGCTCGCGAGGCTGCTCCTCAAGCGGCAGTCCATGGGCAAAGCAGAGCGTCGAGAAATCCTCGTCGAGCAGCGCCGCAAGCGAGCAACGAAGCCGCGCGGGATCAAGGCAATACTTGTCCGGAAGGATGTCGAACTCCTTCAAGTGAATCAGCGCATCGCCGACGACGAGAACGTCACCGCAAAGCAACGCACTTTCTCCCAGAGCCACTCCGGGCAGCGGAATGACGCGCGAACCGTCCGGCAGGACGTCCCCGGCGGCGTACCATTGGTCGGCAACCAGCTCCGGCCTCGCCTCCGCCGGGGCGAGGATCGGGCAATCCCACAGCCTCGCGAGCGCCACGGAATCCCGCTGATGATTTTCGCTGGTAAGGACGATGCGGGAAACGGATTCGCCATCGAGAACCGGCGAGAGTGCATCCATCGGGATGTCGACAGGATCAAAGACCACCCAGCCATCCGACGCGCGCAGCAGCGTGCTGGTGCAGTCGACCTTCACGCGGTCGACATAAAGCTGCCAGATCACGAGACCCTCGCGAATCCGGCGCACCTCGGGCGTCATAGCTCGAAAAACTTGCGGAGCTTGCGCAGGAAGTTCGACTGATAATCCTGCTGCTTCTCGGCGAGCAGCGCGGAATTCGTCGATTCCGACAAGACGCCTTCATTCTGGAGACGGCGGCGGGCGAGCAGGTCGCTCAGGTTTTCGACGAGTTCCGGGCTGTCCGCGATGATCGGAGCCAGAACACTCTTGTCGATCTCGACCGCAGTCGTGTCCTCCAACGCCACAATGGTGGCGCTGCGTGCCTCGCCGGTGAGCAGGGACATCTCTCCGATGCACTCGCCGGGGTTGATCTTGGCCACGGAGCGGATCGCGCCTCCGATGTCCACCAACACATCAGCCAGCCCCTCAAGGATGATATACATTGATGATCCGGCATCGCCTTGCTTGATAAGCTTTTCCCCTTCGCCGAACGAAACCACACGGGCATGATCGACAAGATAGGTCTTCTGGCCGTCATTCAGGACGCTGGCAAAGAAAACTTTCTTGAGTCCATCTTTGATCAGGGCCGGGCAATCCGGTGGCTGGACCGCGGGAACATACTGGGTCTCAAGCTGGATCGGGTACGGGATCGAGATATTGTGGCGGCGCAGGGCATACCAGAGATTCGTCCGCACGCTGCTCAGGATCTCCTCAAAGCAGCCGTGATCCTCGATCCAGAACTTCAGGTCGTAGGTGATGCTGGAAGCGGCGAATTCCTTGAGAAAGACCGCAGGAGCGGGTTCCGCCAGCACGCCCTTGCCCATGAGGCAGGCCTCGACCAGCACCTTGCGCACCTTGGTGGGCGCGACATCGTAATCCAGCCCGACCTCGATACGGAGGGCATGCCGCGCGGTCGGGTGACTGAAGTTCGTCACCGTTTCCTTGGTGATGTTGCTATTCGGGATATCGAGGTAGATGTCGTCGCAGGTGCGGAGGCGGGTGGAGCGCCAGTTCACCTCCATGATCTCGGCGTGTTCCTCCCCGACCTTAAGCCAGTCGCCCGGCTTGAACTGCCCGCCGAAGTAGATGGCAAATCCGGCGAAAAGATTGCCGAGCGTATCCTGCAAGGCGAGACCGAGAACGATACCTACGACACCTGCGCCCGCGAGCAGGCCCCCCAGAGGCTGGCCGTAGATATTCTGGATGACGATGACGAAGGCGAAGAGAAAAACGACCAGCGAGACCAACTGGCTGAGCAGTTTGGGAACCTTCGCGTTCATTCCGTCCCCTCGCCCGAAAATCGCGACAAAATAATGTCGCAGCAGGGTGATGACGATGAACGCTCCAGAAAGAACCACCGCCGCATTGACGTGCTCCTCCGCCACGCCGAAATCGATCATCGGCAGCATCTGCGCCACGAACAGGGCGAAGGTCAGGCAAAAGATATGGTAGAACCAGCCCAGCGGCACCTGGAAGCGCCGCTTGAAGAAGCGTCCGAGAATGAACAGGACCAGATAGATCGCTATCGCGGTGCCGCCATAGATCAGCGCCTTGTTGGTCACCTTGATACCCTCCGTAATGACGCTTTCGCTAATCAGCGCCTCAGGCGAGGCGGAGGGGGAAGGCTCGGGAGTCGCGGCAGCGATGAGGAGTGGAAGAATCATGCCTGCTGGTAAATGTCGTGCTGACGGGCGGTATTAGCACGCCCTAAGGGCGCAACTTTCAAGCCTGAAAGCGCGTCGACCCGCCTCATTTGCGAGACGGGCCATGATCAAAAAGGTCTACTTGCGCTTGCGGGCGAGCTCCTGCTCGATCTGCCCGAGAGGGAGGGTATTGATCACGTCATTGCGGGTGAGCCAGCCCTTGCGAGCGCTGCCGACGCCGAAGATGAGGTCCTGCAAACCTGCCGTGGAATGCGCGTCGGGATTGATCGAGCAGCGAACGCCCTTCTCCTTTGCGAGCGGCCACCATTGCCAGTCCATGTCGAGGCGGCGAGGGTTGGCGTTTAGCTCGATGATGGTGCCGGTCGCGGCGGCGGCCTCGATGATGGCGGGAACGTTGACCTTGTACGGTTCGCGGGTCAGGAGGAGTCGGCCAGTGAGGTGCCCCATCATGGTGACGTAGGGATTGGAGATCGCCTTGATGATGCGATCGGTCATCTCCACCTCGGAGAGAGAGAAGGCGGCGTGTACCGAGACGACGACATAATCGAGCTGGGCGAGGATTTCGTCGGAGAAATCCAGCGAGCCGTCCTTGCGGATGTCGCACTCGGTTCCGGCGAAAATCCGGAAGCCGTCGAAGGTCTGGTTGAGCTCGCGGATGCGGGCAACCTGCTCGAGGAGGCGTTTTTCGTCGAGGCCGTTGGCCTGCACCGAGCTTTTGCTGTGGTCGGCGATGCCGAGATACTGGAGTCCCAGATCCTCGGCGGCGTGGGCCATTTCCTCCAGCGAGGCGCGTCCGTCGCTGGCATGGGTGTGGCAATGGAAGGTGCCGCGGAGATTCTGCCATTCGATCAACTGGGGAAGCTCCCCTGCCTCGGCGGCGGCGATTTCCCCGCGATCCTCGCGGAGTTCCGGTTCCACAAAAGCCAGCCCGAGCGCGCGATAGACATCGGCCTCAGTGTAAACCTCGGGAATCGGCTCCTTGAGTTCGCGTCCCTCGGCCAGGCTGAAGCGATATTCGTTCAGCGACCAGCCGCGCTCCAGGGCGCGGGAACGGAGGCGGACGTTGTGTTCCTTGCTACCGGTGAAGTAGACGACGGCGAAGGGGTATTCCTCCGACTTCACCACGCGGATGTCGCACTGGATGCCGTTTTTCAGGATCACGCTGGCCTTGGTATCTCCATGAGCCAGGACGGAATCGACCAGGTGGTGGCCGACAAAATCCTCCAGCACGATCTTCGGGTGTCGCGTCGAGACGATGAAATCGAGGTCGCGCACGATCGGCTTCTTGCGCCGATAGCTGCCCGCCACCTGCACGAGGCTCACGCGCGGGTGGCTGCGGAGGTCGTCGAGAAGCGACTCGGCCAGTCCGCTGATGTCACCAAGGCGGAACTGCCCGGCGCTTTTCTTGAGTTGCTCCAGGCCTTTCAGGATATTCTCCGCTGTCTTGGCTCCAAAACCCGGGAGCGCCGCCACCTGCCCGTCGCGGCAGACGCGCTCGAGATTGGTCAGGGAATGGACGCCCAGTTGGTCGTAGAGTGCCTTGATCTTCTTCGCACCCAGGCCAGGCACGTCGAAGAGGGTGAAAATGTCGGGCGGGAACTGCTCGCGGAGTTCCTCGTAGTACTCGAGCTTGCCGGTGCGGGCGAGCGTGGTGATTTTTTCTACCAGCGCCTTGCCGATTCCCTCCACCTCGCCGAGACCGTCGCGGGCGACGATCTTGTCGAAATCCTCGGTCAGCGTGTCGAGAGCGCGGGCGCCATTGGTATAGGCGCGAATTTTGAAGGGGTTCTCGCCCTTGAGCTCGAGGAGCCGGGCAATGTTTTCCAGAATGTCAGAAATCTCGTCCTTGGTCATCGCGTGTAGGTGGCAATACGGTTGCGCCAGCCGGGAAGCCATTTGGCCTCGTTGCGCTCCGGGGGAGAATTCTTCACGCGGGTGGTCAGCACCTGGTCCGCCGCCCGGGCGAAGGAATCCAGCGGATCGCCGGACGGGCTCATGGTCAGGAGGACCTGGAGCAGGCCCCAGCCCTTGCCGTTGTAGCGCTCGGTGGGTGAGACGCCCTCGCCCTTGAAGTTCACATAATCTATGAGCGCATACATGCCGAGCGGCTGGGCAGCGACGCGGTAGAAGTTGGCGCGTACGCGCTCGCGATCCCCGGGAGCGGTGGCCGCAAGCATCTTGGGTAGCGCCTGTTCCAGGCGGAGCGCGGCGAACCGCGCCTGCTGCGGCACGGTGGTACGGAGGAGATTGCGCAACTGGACCATCGGGGGCGCCTGCGCGTCTGCGAGAAAGACCGCTCGCGTGGACCACGGGCAGGCCTGCCGCATCCAGCTCGGCACCATGATGCCCTGCCCGGCAAGGTAAACAACCAGCTTGGGAAAGCTCTCCTCGAACGGGCCGGATTTCCCGCGCGGATACCAGATGAAGTGCCCGATGCCGAGCGAGGCGAAGTCCTCGCCTTTATTCCACGAGGTCAGGCCCTCGACCGTGCCGGCGCACTCGTTTTTCCAGATGCGGCGACCGATTTCCAACGCCTGGGCGTCGTCGAGATGGATCGTCTGGGCAGGAGCCAGCGACAGGCACAAAAAACAGGCCAGGGCCGAGAGAGAGAGGATTTTCATCGGTGGTTGGACAAAGTCCGGGAGCAATCTAGCGTAGGGATGTGAATTTTGGCGAGAACGAGCAACTTTTCGGTTTCGATCCCCTGCCCCGAGTGGTGGCTGCGGAATTCGCCGAACCCAACGCAATCGACCTCTATGTGCGCCAGGCGGATGGATTCACCGCCCGCGTCCGGGAGGTTTTTCAGCCGTTTTTCTGGTGTGCCGGAGACGCCGGGCTGGAACTCTCTGGCGGACTGCCCCTGGATCGCCTCGTCCGTTGCGACTCGTGGGCGGAGTGCCAGGCCACCCGGTCGGAAGCCGCCAGCACGATGCCGACTTTCTGGTTGAACGACCCGGTGCAGCAGTACCTCACCCAGTCGGGGCGTACGTTGTTCAAGGGAATGCTCTTCGAGGATCTGCGGCGCATGCAGGTCGGCCTCCAGACCGACGAAAACGGTCTCACCGCCATCGCGCTCGCCGACTCCAGCGGGTGGGAGGAGGTTTTCGCCGTGCAGCCAGGACTCGTGGAGAGCGAGCGCGCCGCACTGGAGTGGCTGTCGGCCCAGATCGCCGAGCGCGATCCCGACGTGATCGAGGGGCACAATCTCTTCAAGGTGGACCTCGCCTTCCTCGCCGCCCGGGCGAAGAAGCTGAAAACGAAACTGCCATGGGGCCGCAACGGCGAGGTGCTGAAATCCCGCCCGTCGCGCCTCCAGATCGCGGAGAAGACGATACAGTATCCGAAATTTGTCGTTCCGGGCCGTCACCTCGTCGATACGTGGGTGCTCGCGCAGTATTATGACGTTTCCTCGCGGGAGCTGGAGAGCTTCGCTCTGGAGCAGGTCGCTCAGCATTTCGGCGTGGCGGACAAGGATTCAGCAGACGGACGCACCGCGCTCTCCATCGTGCGCGAGACCCGCGCGCTCGCGGCGGCGCTGAGCCGGAGCTATTTCATCCAGGCGCAGATTTTTCCCTACAACTACCAGGATGTGATCATTCGCGGAAACGCGACAAAGATCGACGCGCTCTTCCTCCGTGAGTATCTGCGGCGCGGGCATTCGCTCCCGGACTACCCTGAGGCGCGACCGTTCGAGGGCGGCTACACCGACATTTTCAAGACGGGAGTGATTCCCAACGTGTGGCACTGCGACGTGACCTCGCTCTATCCGTCGGTGATCCTGGCTTTTGGCTACACTCCGGCGGGCGACAAGCTGGACCTCTTCCGCAATCTCCTGAGCGAACTCCGCACCTTCCGCGTGGCCGCAAAAGCCGAGATGCGGAAGGCAGAAAGCGCCCGCGAACGCAGCCAACTCGACGCGCTCCAGAGCACGTTCAAGATCCTGATCAATTCCTTCTACGGCTATCTCGGGTTTGCGCAGGGGCACTTTGCCGACTTCGATGTGGCGGAGACCGTGACCGCCAAGGGCCGCGAATTGCTGCGCCTGATGGTCGACTGGCTCGGGAAACAAGGAGCGGAGGTAATCGAGATCGACACCGACGGCATCTACTTTCATCCGCCGGAGGGCGCCGATGCCGAGGTGCTCCAGAAAGGGCTCACCGCGGAACTGCCGGAGGGCATCGACGTGGAATTCGACGAGCGCTACACCGCGATGTTCAGCTACAAGGCGAAGAACTACGCGCTGCTTCACGAGGACGGCTCGATGTCGATCAAGGGCGCGGCACTCAAGTCGCGCGGGATGGAGCCTTTTCTGCGCGACTATCTTGAGCAATTCGTCCGCCGACTCCTCGAGGGCAAGCCGCGCGACGCCGGTGGCTTGCGCGACGAGGTCGAGGGGCGACTGCGCCGGGGAGAATTCTCCATCGAGGTGTTGGCCAAGACCGAGGCGCTCCAGGATTCCGTCGCATCGTATCAGAAGAAGATCAGCGCCTCATCCCGCAACCGTGCGGCGGCCTTCGAACTCGCGATCAAGAGCGGACGCGACTACCAGGCGGGCGATCAGGTGAGCTATTACATCACCGGCACGAAGAAAAAGGTCGTCGCCTATGAAAACGCACGACTGGCCTCGGAATGGAATCCCGAAGCGCGCGATGAAAACGTCGAGTACTACGTGGGCAAGCTGCACGAACTGGCGAAGAAATTCGCCGAGTTCGCGGAAAGTCCCGACGACCTTCCGCTGCTCTAGCTGGGTTTAACCGATGCGGACGGCGCGGGTCTTGTCGAGGCGCAGGACACCGGCCTCGCCCCCGGCCAGCACGGCCTTGACGTCGCCGATCTTCTCGCCCTTCCACTGCACGCTGCCACCCTCAAGAAGGCGACGGGCGTCGCTGCGGGATTTGGCAATACCAAAGCACTTCGCATAGGCCTCGACAACGAGGCTGAGGAAGTCGCGCGCCTCACCCGGCGTGTAGGCCGGGAGGTCGGCGTGGTCGAGGTCCTTCTTGCTGAAGCGGGTCTCAAAATCGGTGCGGGCGGCCTGGGCCTCCTCGGCGGTATGGAAGCGGGCGGCGACGCGCTGGGCGAGCGCCTTCTTGGCTTCCATGGGATGAGCGTCGGCAGGCAGGGTCTCCTTCAGGAGGATCTGGTAATAGCGCACCATGAGCTCGTCGCTGATGCTCATGATCTTGCCAAACATGTCGTGGGCACTTTCGTTGAGCGCCACGTAGTTGCCGAGGCTCTTGCTCATCTTCTGCTTGCCGTCTAGGCCCTCGAGGATGGGCATGACCATGGCGACCTGCTGGGGCATTCCCTCCTCCCGCTGGAGATCGCGGCCGACCATGATGTTAAAAAGCTGGTCGGTGCCGCCGAGTTCCACATCGGCGCGGATCTTCACGGAGTCCCAACCCTGCATGATCGGGTACTGAATCTCGTGGGCGCGGATGGGCTGGCCGCGATCCAGGCGGTCGCGGAAGTCCTCGCGGACGAGCATCTGCTGGAGTGTGACACGGCTGTTGAGCTTGATGACCTCATCGAAGCTCATCGCCTCAAACCACTCGCCGTTGAAAACGATCTTCGAGCGCTCGCGGCTGAGAATCTTGAACGCCTGCTCCTGATAGCTCTTCGCGTTGGAGAGCACCTGCTCGTGTGTGAGCTGCGGGCGGGTGACGGAGCGTCCGCTCGGGTCGCCGATCATGGCGGTGAAATCGCCGATGATGAGAATGGCCTCGTGGCCGAGGTCCTGAAACTCGCGCAGTTTCGAAAGCGAGATACTGTGGCCGAGATGAATGTCGGGCGCGGTCGGGTCGACGCCGAGTTTTACGCGCAGGGGGCGATTTTCGCCGAGCTTGGCGCGGAGGTCATCGGGGCTGAGAACTTTTTCACAGCCGCGGCAAAGTATATCGAGGGCGTCGGAGGTGGTCTGCATCGCTAAAATCCTAAAAAACCGTCAGCGGTCCTTGTTCAGGATTTTGCGCACCTCGTCAATGGTAAGCTCTTTTTGATTGGACTGCTGATCGAGAGCCTTCTGGGATTTTCCCTGCACGAGAAAGGGTCTGGTCTCGGCCGGCCCCTGCGAGGCATCCATGGGTTTGCGATCCGTTTCCGCGAAGGATTTCACCCGGGCCTTGTCGGTGACAAACTGCTTCTCGGTAGCCTTGAGCTCGTACTTTGTGGTGAGGTTTTCCTGCCCGGTCTTGAAAACCTTGCGTCCAAACCACGGGTTCTTGATCCCAAAAAACGACCGGGTATTCGAGTATGTCCCGGCATCAAAGTCCTTCTCGCCGGAGTAGGACCCGGCCTTCACCTTGGATTCGGTCGGGACGACGCTCGCTTTATTGAACTCTTTGTTGGCCAGCGGATTAGCCCACCCCTCTCCCGGCTTCATCGGAATGTAGTTCAGCCGTTGAGCCAGGGAGCGCTCCTGCTCTTGCGCACACAAGACGCCCGCAAAAAGCGAGCAGGCAAGCAGGAGGACAGGGAGGCGCATGGGGAGGACGCTACACTTTTATGCGCTGTCGGGCAAGCGAGGTGAAGCCCGCAGGGAATCCAACATTGTCTGGGCGGCCCGGCGGTCTTCAGGCGATGCGTACGATTTCACCGTGGTTTCGAGGACCTTGATGGCCTGGGCAGGCTTGCCATTTTTCACCAGCGCCCTGGCGTATGCCCGCGAGTAGTTGAACTCTCCGGGCTGCAGGCGGTGAGCCTCTCCCAATGCGGAGAGCGGGGATTTTCCCTCAGTCTCCAGTTGGGCGGCGTACCGTGCCTGGAAAGCGGCCGCAGCCGCCTGAACCTCCCACAGCGTGTTGCCGGGAGCGACGGTACCCCAGACCCTGGCCATTTTCGGCCAATCCAGCACCTCCAGTCTCTGCAATCCGGCACGAACCTCCGGGGCACGAAGAGACTCCGGGTGCGCCATGACCCATGCCCGGGCAGCATCCACGTCTCCCCGGCTCACGAGATCGGCAAAGATGGCCGCCCGGTAATCGAGCCGGGTCTGGAACGATAGCAAAGGGAGCATCTCCTCGGGCTGCGCGGCCGCGCCCAGCGCCTCGTGATAGTCGGCGAGCAAACGACCGCTCACGTGCTGTGGCCAGCGCTCCACCAACATTGCAAGAACGTCGCCAGCATCTGAAATCCGTCCGCGCTCGAGCCAGTTCGTCGCCACCTGCGCCCATACCCCTCCAGTACCGGCCTCGGCGGGAAAATATCCGTCCATGGCGCGAAGCTGGGCGGCGGCGAGATCCGGTTGATTGGTCCGGGCGTAGAAACGAGCCAGGTCGAGCCGGCGAGCGGGATCGATCGAGCCGATGGCATCGATGCGGGCAAGGATGTCCGCCACCGGCTTGCCCTGGCGCCACCTCGCCTCGGCCAGCGTGAGATCGGTGGCGGCATCGCCATCAGAACGCTGCATGCTTGCCGCCAGCACGCGCTCGGCCAGGGCGTATTGCCTTTCCTCCATCAACCGCTGCGCGAGCAGCCTCCAGGCGGTGGGCTGGAAATTTCGATCTGTCAGGTATTCGTCCAGGAGCGCGGACATGAGATCGAAACGCGCCTCCTCAAAAGCCAGATGGATTAGCATTTCACCGGCGAAATACTGCCCGGCACCCTGCCGCCATTCGGCGGTCAGCTCCTTGCGAAAGTCGTCCTGCCTCTTATCGCGGGCAGCGAGATTCTTGCGGAAGAGATAGTATGCCGGGATCAAGGCCGGGTACTGGGTGGCGATTGCCTGAAGCCTCGCCATCTCCTCGGTCCGCACCTCGACCGGCAGCAAGGGTTGCGAGAGGACGTAGTTTGACACGGCATTGAACTGCTCGCGGGACTGTTTGTAGCGCGAACGGAGATCGCGCAGGCGGCCGCGCCATTCCTCCGGCGACTCCGGCAGCCTCTGGGCCGCGGAATCAAGGCCATCCTCCTTGAGAACCCGCTCGGCGAGTTCCTTGCGTCGTTGATCGCCGAGAATGTCGGCCAGCGCGGCCAGCCGCTGTGCGGCGACCGTGCGATTCGGACCGACGGAGGATGCCTGCTTCTCCAGGATGACGGCAGCCTCGCGCTCCCGGCCAAACCAGGCCAGCAACTCGGCGAGATTCATGATGTAGGGACCCGGGTCGGGAGCCATGGCCGTCGCCGCCTCCAGCACGGCAAGCGCCTCGCGATGCCTCCCCAGCCGGGTGAGTGCCTGGGCATATTGCAGATTGAAAGCCGGCGACATCGCGCCGGGCCCCGATATGCGCTGCATCAGGGCGAGTTCCTCATCCGTCGCCCCATCCTGCTGGCTGCCGATAGCCAGCCGCAGAGCCGCATGCGTCGCCGCGATCCGCAGGGGAACGGAAGAGCCAGACTCCAGTGCCTTCAGGACAAGACCGCGCAAAGATTCACGTGCGCGCTTTTCCCCGGTGAAGGTGAAGAGCGTGATGACAGAGGTATCATCCAGCGCGGGCTGGGCAGCCAGGAAGTCGATAAGGAAAGCCGCCCTCGCGCCCTGCGAGGCCGCCAGCAATTGGCGGACGGACTGCAGCACATCCTCTACACGAGCGCCTCCCGCGCTCCACTCCCCGGCCAGATAGGCCGCCGAGGTGTGATCGTCATTGATGAGGCGATTCTGGACGAGCATCGACATGGCGCCATGTGAGAAATCCTCACCTCGCAGGACAGCGAGCGCACGGTCACTCTCGAGGCTGGTGCGATACAGTTCGCGCGCGAGTCGATTCATCCCCCAGCGCTCCAGCTGGCTCCCCCCCAACTGCACGATGTCGGTCCAGGATGCATCCTGTGCACCGCGGGATGCTTGAAAGACTTCCTCCAGAAGCTGACCCGCTTTCTCGTAATTCCCCGCCAGGGCGGCAAAAAAGGCTTCGACGGCCTCCGGGAAGCCCGGCTTGCGCGTGGCGACCGCCTGCTGAAGGATTTTTTTCTCAACCGCGGCACGCTCCGCCGGCGGCGTGAGCATCCAGCGCGCCCTAAGGGCGGCAAAAAATGGCCGGGAATAGGAAATATCCCCCGGGGAAAGAGCCAGCGCGTTATCGAAAGCCTGTCTCGCGGCATCGGGCTGGCGAAGGTTCAGCCGCCACGTCCCGATATCGATCCATGCCTGGGCGGCCTGCTCCGAGGGAAATGAGGCGGGAATGGACTCCGCGAGCCAGCAAGCCAGCCGCCCCTGCCCTTGGGACGCCAGGGCTCGGCATATCTCCCAACGCGCAGAAGCAGGGGCAGAGCTGATCAAGGTGGTTAACTCCTTCGATGGAGGCTGCCACCCTTTCTCCAGGAGAAAGGTCAGGGCCGTCTGGAAGGATTTCCATCGCGCGGCCCGATGATCGGCCGGCTGGGCGAGATAGGAGGAAAGTTCCGACCACGCTCCGGCATCCAGGGCCAGAATCATCAGGTACTCCCCGCGAGGGGATAAGGCATCGTGTTTTGCCGCTGCAGCGGAGGCCTCGCGAATCGCCGCCCCCTTGTCCCCGGAGAAATACAGCGCCCACACCCGCTCAGAGGGATCAGTCAATGACGCAATCCATTCCGCGCGTTTCGGGCTGTCGGCCAGCATGCGGGCCAGATCGCGAATCGCCAGGAGACGGACACCACGGGCATCGGATTCCGCGGGACGTGGCCAGGTGTCGCGAGGAATGCCCAGGGCGACAGGAGTGGCGGACGCGACGGAGATTTCATCCCCGGAGTCATAAGCCGGAGGGATCGGTAGCAGCAGGGCTGTCGCCGCGGAGGCCGGAGTGACAGCCAGCAGTTTCTCCAAATCCGTCGCTGCCTGAAGCCTGTCCCCACGGTCCTGCGCCAGCCGTCCAAGCCGGAAGAGGATGGCTGGAGGGTTCCCCGCCAGATCTCCCGCCATGCGATAACTGCGCTCGGACTCCTCGAGACGTCCATCGCGCTCCTGAAACTGCGCCACGGCCAGAAGCGCGGCAGGTTCTCGCGCAAACCGTCTGGAGACAGCCGCCCATGCTTCCCGCGCCTGGGACCACAGCCCGGCCTTTTCCAGATACTCCGCGCGTTGCTGCCATGCAGAAAGATCGGGTTCCTTTTCCAGCGCGATCAGCAATCCCGTGAGCCGGGCTGCATCGCCCCAGTTCCCAGCCCGGACCGCCTCGCCGACGGCGGCTTTCAGCGATTCCTCGTCGCGCGGCAGGGAAGCAGTGAACACGCCGCCCGCCTCGCGCGCCTCCTCGGTCCTCCCGGCGGCAAGGAGCGCATCCGCCTGGGCCTGTTTCCAGAAAGCATCGTCGGACCGGCCGGCCTTGTCCCTGAGGATTTCCAGCCAGGCATCGGTCAACTGGTGATCGCTGGAGTACGCCGCAGCCGCCCGCGACAGCTCGGCCCGGGCATCGGAATTGCGCTCGCTCTCGCAGGCAGCGGCCAGGAAATCCAGGACGCGGGCAAACTGCTGCAACCGGGAAGCGGCGCCGAGGATGGACTGAACGAGCGACCGCTTGGCATCGGGCGGGGCCAGTCGATACGCAAACAGCCAGCTTTCCAGCGCGGCGAACCAGTTGCCGCCAGCCTGCTGGGCAAAGGCGACATCCGACAGAGCCTGCCAGTCCTTGGGATTATCGTTCCGGATGCTCTCGAAAATCGCGAGCGCCTGATCAGGTTGGCCGCGCTCGATCTCCAGGTATCCGATGCGCCGCTGGAGGGCGACCATCTCGGAGGGTTCCGCTGTCTTGACCAACCGGTTCAGCTGCGCGATCGCGCCGTCATAGCGTCCGTCGGCCACGAGGGCATCGATGAAGGCATTGCGAAGCGGGCGGGATGACGGGTAGAGCGACAGCCCGGTGGCGAGCGTCTGCTGGTAACTGTCGGTGGCGCGGAGGAAGCGCTGCCAGCGGGCGAGGCGGAGCCAGTCCGTCTCCGTGCCGCCATTACGGGCGCGCAGCGAAAGGGAATCCATCACAGACCGAAGACGCCTCTGGCCGCCCGGTTCGAATGTGGAAGACCCGGCCGATATCGCCTGCAAATCGGAAATCAGCGAGCGCTCCGCCTCCTCGCCGATGTCGCCCGGGAGCAGCGCCGCCTGAACGAGAATATCACCCGCCTCGCTGGTCTGTCCCTTGCGGACCAGAAGCCGCGAGAGAGCCAGGGCATTTGCAGGGGAAGGTGACGCGGCGAATGCCTGATATGCCCAGGGAAGCGCCAGAGAAAGGAGATTTGCGTCCTGGTAAAATGCGACAAACCTGGCGGCAGCCGCGCCCTGCTCTTCCTTGGTCAGCTTGTCCAGGGGGAATCGGCGCAACGCCTTTTCGCCAGCATCGTGGTTTCCCCGATCTGCCTCGAAACGTGCAAGGTTCAGCACCGCATCCACAGATCGCGGATCTGCCTGGACGGTACGCTGGAGTTCGCGCTCAAGCGCATCATTGAGGTGGAGGCGGCGATAAAAATCGAGCGCCCGCTCGCGTATCGCCTCATCCCCCTTTTGCGAAGCGACGAACTGCTCGACCATTTTCCCCGCCTCGACGGACCGGCCCTGGAGGGCATCCACCTCCGCCTGGAGAAATAGCGTGTCGGCATCCTGCGTACGGCCGGAGGATGCCTTGCGGGAGAGAGCCGCGGCCGCATCGAGATCACCTATGGCCAGCGCCAGTCGGGCTGCCTCGCGCTGAAGGGCGAGATCCTGAGGGCGCACGGCGGCCGCCTGCGCGATCCACTTGAACCGCTTCGCGCCGTCCCCCCGGTATTGATAAAATGCCGCAAGGCGAAGCGCCGGGCCGGCGGCTGATGGCTCCGCCGCCGACGCCATCAGCAGGGAAGCCTCGAGTTGCGGCATGCGTCCCGAGCGTTCCGCCAGAGAGAAGACCCGGTCCTGGATCTCCCGGGTTTTCCAATGGCCTTCGCCCAGAAGGGAAAGGGCTTTTTCCTGATCCTCGACAGCGGCATCCAGGTCGCCGCCCTTTTCGGCTGCCCGCGAGGCAGCTTCCCACGCCTCCACACGCTGGGAGGGGGCGACCGTCGCGGCGATTTCGCGCCAGTAGGCAGCAGCCGATTTCCAGTCTCCGGCCGCAGTGGCAGACTTCGCGAGTTTTTCCAGGAGAGCCAGATCGCCGGGAGCCAGGCTGAGGGCCTGCTTCCAGGCGCTCGATGCACTGAGAGAATCTCCCGCCTTTGCCCAAATCTCGCCCGCTCCGATCCAAAGAGCCGGGTCCCGCAATGCGACGGCGGACTTTTCCAGAAGCCGGGCGGCATCGGCAGGATGCCCGGCATCCGCCGTCCAGCCAGCGAGCAACAGCGCGGCGGGGCCGCTTGATACGGCGAGCGGTTCGACGAGCTTTATCGCCTCGTCGCGATAACCGCCCAGCGCCAGGACCTGTGCGCAGAGCAACGGCGATTCTCCGGCTCTCTGGCGGGCGAGGGCGATCAATTGCGCCGACTCTCCCTGCTTGTCATACAGTGTCCACAGACGCTCGAGCGAGGACGTCTGGGTGGGATTGGCCACGAGAATCGTCCAATATCGGTCCGCCAGACGCTGACCGGAGGGGTCGAGGGCAAAAGAGGTGCCCAGCGTGAAAACGAAAACCGCCGCGCGCCTCAACATGGCGCTACGGTACGCAATTGTCCGGCCCGGGCAACTCCCGTGATTTCCGAACGTCGCGGAAGATGACTGGCGAATTGGGAGGAACGCACAGGTTGCGCAAGTGGTTCTGCGAGTCTCAGTGGCCTGGAGAACGGAAGGGCGGCGGCTCGCACACGCTCCCCTTCCAGACAATCAGCGGAGCGAAGCCGGGAGGCGCCTGCCTGCACCGGCTTATCCGCGGGACTCCTCCGTGCGCCCTACTGGCTGAGGCCGGGCATCGCCGGAGCCTGCATTTCCTTGTATTCGGACGGGATGGTGAACTGGGTGGCGTCAATCTCACCGGGCTTCACGGTGACAACCGTGGTGGTCACCTTGCCCATGGGGGTCTCAACGACCGTGCGAACGGGGAAGCCAGAGAGCTGATTTTTCTCGATGAAGGTGCTGATCGGGTCGGCCTTGCCAGAGAGTGCCGAGAGCTGGCTGAGTGCCTTCTGCGCATCGGGAGCGTCCTTGGTGAGCCAAAGCTCGACCTTGCGGCCGTCGACGGTCGTCACGTACTCCTCGCAGGCAAAGCCATTGATCGTCTCCTTACGGCCTGTGGCCTTGGGGATATCGGCCTTGAGCTCACCTTGTTGCTGCTGAACCTTGGCCTGCATGGCCTTGATCGTTGCACCGGGCAGGCGCATGGCGGCCTTGCGGGAATGAAAAAGCGAGAGGGAATCTCCGCTGGCGAGATCGACGATGGTCGAGATCTCGGGATTCACGTCAATACGGGCCTTCTGGTCCTTGACCTTGATGGTCATGTTGATGTCGACCCCGTTCGCCCCACCCTCCTGCTTGACGTTCTGAACGATGGTGATGTCGGCCCGGACCAGGGATACCGGGAGGATGATGGCGGCGAGAAGTGCGAGGATTTTCATGAGGTTTAGCGGGAGAGGTCGGCTTGGGTAAGGGTCTTGAATCCATCTCCGGCAAGGACGGAGCTGGAGCATTCGGTATCATCGACATGCATGGCGATGACGGCTCGTCCACGGGGACGCACCATGAGGGGGTAGCTGAAGAAGATATTCACCTCAGCCTTGAGCAGGGCGGAGAGGACCTTGGCCAAGTCGGCTGCGCCCTCGGGGAGCTCGACGACCAGCACTTCGCATTCGCTGAAGGGGATCTCGTGTTCCTCAAACAGCGCCACGACCATGTCGGGATCGCTCACGACCATGCGGCCGATGGAGGATTCCGAGGAATCCTGGATGCTGAGCGCGAGCACGACGACATTGCGCTCATTGAGGAGTTTCACGACTTCCAGCAATGCCCCCACCTTGTTCTGCAGGAACACGGAGAATTGACGGACCTGGGGGCTATTCAGCTTTTCGGCAGTAGATACGGCCATGGGATTATTTATAGGAGTAGATCAGACAGAAAGGAGCCTTCTCGCCTTCGACCAGCGAGAGCTTGAGGAAATACCGCCCGCTTTTCTCGGGGACGAACCCGGCGGCGGCGGCGGGACCGTCGTTGTAGGTCTGGAAATCGACCAGCTTGCCCGCCTCGTCGTAAACCGAAACAGCCAGCCTGCGGGCGGGCGGCGTGGCGGCTGCGGTGAACCAGTATTCGTTGCCCGCGAAGAGGTTGACCTCGAGGAGCTGGGGCTTGGAGGAGTCAATCTCGCCCGCCCAATAGCCGTCGCGAATCTTGTAGCCGTCGTTGCTGAAGGCTCCGGCGACCTCGAGAGCCTTGCTGCGCGCGCTGACGTCGGTATCGGTCGGGGTGGCGGGGTCCTGGGCGAAAGCTGCGGAAGCCAGGGTCAGAGAGCAGATCAGGGCGAGAAGGGGCTTCATTGCTGGACTCCTTTCGTCACGATGTCGTTCACGGCCTTGGCGACGGATGCGTGCAAATCTTTGACACTCTGTTCGGAAGGCGTGTCGGCCTGGACGTAGGCCTTGGCGGAATCCAGCGTAGAGCGGATTTCCTTGATGAGCTTCTCTTCCTGCAAGGAAGCCGGGAGGCTGGCGACCTGATCGAGGAGGTAGGTAATGATCGCGGGTTGACGCAGGAGACGGGCGGATTCCGGTGTGTAGGCTTTTTCCACCAGTCCGCTGGCGATTTCCGTGCCGCGCAGCCATGCACCGATGGTGACGAGGGTGATGAGATTCGTGTCCTTTTGGTCGGCCATGTCGAGCTTCACCTCGTTCTGGGTGGCCTCGAGTTCCTCCCGGAGGGCGCTCCAGTTATTGGCCTGGGCGAAATCGTTGATGCTGTTGCCGCGACCGAGGACGCTCTGGCTGACATTCAGCTTCTTGGCGAGGTTGATGATCTCCTTGCCGATGTTCTTAACCCCCTGGCTGTCCTGGGCCTCCACGGCGATGTACCCGTCGGCCACCAGGGTGCCGAGCGCCATGGCAATCTGGGCGCGGCTGGCCGTGGCAGCCGGGGTGGCGGCGCGGACGAGCTGAGACCATTGGGGGGAGCCCTGCTTGTCGATGGCTACAAAAAACTCGCCTGGAGTGGGAATCGTTATCGCCTCGACGCGAACAGCTTGCGAAATTTGCTCAGGTGTCAGCGAAGCGTCTTGGGAAAATCCCACGGACGGCGCGGCGAGGCCTGCGAGCGCAGCCACTGAGAACCATCGCATCCGAATCATGATTGCAGATAATACAAAGCAGGGAATTTTGGCGAGAGACTTTCGCAACAGGCTTGCACGCCGTAAAGTGGATGTTTCTTCACTGTGAACGATTCGCTACCCATCTACGATCTGGACGAGGAAATCGTCTCCGCCCTGCAAGAGGGCAACCGACTCATCCTCCAGGCCCCGACCGGCTCGGGCAAGTCGACCCAGGTGCCGCAAATCCTCCTAGACGGGGGCATCCTGGGGCAAGGGCGCTGCGTCGTCCTCCAGCCCCGCCGTCTTGCCGCCCGCATGCTGGCCAAGCGCGTCGCGGAGGAACGCGACGTGCAGCTCGGCGGCGAGGTGGGCTACCAGATCCGCCTCGACAACGTCTCGTCGCGCGACACCCGCATCCTCTTCGTCACCGAGGGCATCCTGCTCCGCAACATGCTGGCCGACCCGACGTTGGCGGGGGTTTCGACCATCATCTTCGACGAATTTCACGAGCGCCACCTCTACGGCGACATCAGCCTCGCCCGTGCCCTCGACCTCCAGGAGACCACCCGGCCCGACCTGAAGATCGTGGTCATGTCGGCCACGCTCCAGAGCGCACAACTGGCGGAATATCTCGGCAAGTGCGAGACGCTGACCTCCGAGGGCCGCACGTATCCGGTGGAAATCGAGTACCTGCGCCACGACCCGCGCGAAGATCCCCCATGGGAACTCGCCGCCGAGGCGGTGGCGGAGAACTTTGACAGCACCGAGGGCGACATCCTGGTCTTCATGCCGGGTTCGTACGAAATCCAGCGCACCATTCGCGAGATCACCCACCGCCTGCGGTCGGGCGCAGTCGTATTGCCCCTGCATGGCGAACTCCCGGCCAACGAGCAGGACAAGGCGGTCGCGCGCACTTCCCAGCGCAAGGTGATCGTCTCCACCAACGTGGCGGAAACCTCGCTGACCATCGACGGCGTGACGCTGGTGGTGGACTCGGGCCTCGCCCGCGTGGCTCGCTACGACCCCAATCGCGGCATCAACACGCTCCTCATCGAGAAGATCAGCCGCGCGTCAGCCGACCAGCGGGCGGGACGTGCGGGGCGCACGGCACCGGGCGTGTGCATTCGCCTCTGGACCGAGCGCGACCATGGCATCCGGGCGGCGAGCGAGCTGCCCGAGATCAAGCGCCTCGACATGGCCGAGACCGTGCTTTCGCTCAAGGCCGTCGGCATTACCGACCTGAGCCGGTTCCGCTGGATCGACAAGCCGGAAGAAAAGGCGCTCACCCGCGCCGAGCAGTTGCTCTCCGATCTCGGGGCGCTCGACGAGGAAGGCGGCATCACGCCGGTGGGGCGGCGCATGCTCAATTTCCCCGTCCATCCGCGCTACGCCCGCATGTTTCTCGCGGCGCAGGATCTCGGATGCGTGCGCGCCGCCGCGCTCATCGCGGCGCTGACCCAGTCGCGCAATCTGCTCCTGCGCGCCGACCGCCGCGTGGAGGAGGAACGGGCGGAAATCTTCGGCCACGGCATCTCGGATTTCCTCATCCTCATCCGCGCCTACTCCTATGCGCAGCGGCATGATTTCCGCATGGACGCCTGCCGACCGCTGGCCATTCACGGCGAGGCGGCCCGGCAGGTAAAGAAGCTCTTTGAGCAGTTCCTCGACATCGCGCGGGCGGAAAAACTCGAGATCGGCGAGGGAGGCGCGCCGGATGAATCCATCGCGCGCTGCGTGCTGGCCGGGTTTGCCGACCAGGTGGCACGCCGCAAGAGCGGAGGCACGCTGGTTTGCGACATCGTCCATGGACGACGCGGCCAGCTCGCCCGAGCCAGCGTGGCGCAAAACAGCCGCCTCGTCGTGGCGGCGGAGATCAACGAGATCGAAGGCCGGGGCGGCGACGCCCAGGTGATCCTTTCGCAGGTCACGGAGATCGAGGAGGCGTGGCTGCGCGAGATGTTCCCAACGCACTTCCAGGAGCGCATCCAGCATATCTTTGACAATTCGCAAAACCGCGTCGTCGTGCGCCGCGAGAAAGTCTATCGCGACCTTGTGATCGAGTTGCAGGACCGCGACGCCGATCCGTCCCCCGCCGCCTCCGCCTGCCTCGCCGCCGTGGTGCTCGATGGCGATCTGCGGCTGAACCAATGGGATGACGCGGTCGACCAGTGGCTGGAGCGGGTGAACTTCCTCGCCGCCGCTGCGCCGGACTTCGGCTTGCCCACCATGGGCGAAACCGAACGCCAGCTCATCGTGCACATGGCCTGCGAGGACGCGACGAGCTACCGCGAGATCAAGGATCGCCCGATCCTGCCCCTCGCCCGTTCACTCCTCACCCACGAGCAGCAGCGACTCGTCGACAAGCACGCGCCCGAGCGGCTCGAGCTTCCCGGCGGACGCCGCGCCAAGATCACCTACGCGCAGAATGCCGATCCCGTGCTCGGCGCGCGCATCCAGGATCTTTACGGCGTTACCGAAGACATCAAGATCGCGGGAGGCCGCGTCCCGGTCACGATCCAGGTCCTCGCGCCCAACCACCGCCCGGTGCAGATCACCAAAAGCCTGAAGACCTTCTGGGCGGAATCCTACCCGAAGCTAAAGCAGGAGCTTCAGCGCAAGTATCCTAAGCATGAGTGGCGTTGAGGCAGACAAGCGGAATGGAAAACGCGCAAAAGCACAGCGCGAGAAAGAAGATGGTCGAACCGATCACGGTCATGCAGAGGACGAGAGCATGATCGACGTCGCGGCGTGACCAGAAGGAATACACCAGCGCCCAAAGGATAAAAACCACCGGCACCAGATAGAGAAACCAGCCATCGTACATCATGAGGCTGGTCAGCGATGGCAAAGGTCTCCCGCCGAGCGACTGCCGATAATACTCGGCGACCCCATCCTTTCCGACATAGACCAGCAGAGCGGTCGCACACGAGACAAAGACCGAGAACCAAACCGAGACAACACGAGCAACCATAATCAGCGAAATATGATGACCCGAAATTATAAATTCCGGCCCGCTGTGGCGATGAAACTCTGCCTTTCCCGAGTAGCGCTGGCGGTTTCACTGACCATATTTGCATCCGCAAACGCCGCCGAACCCGAGGGCTACAAGGCCGCGGTGAAGGTGACTCCCCTCCTCCTCACCGAGACGACCGAGGCCGGGCAGCCGATCGTTTATCCGCAGGTCAAGGACCCCGAGGTGCGCGCGGTCACGGTGGTCATTCCGCCCGGGGTCGAGACCGGCTGGCACGTGCATCCCTTTCCCTGCTACGCCTATATCCTGAGCGGCGAGCTGGAGGTGGAATTTGAGGGCGGCGTGAAGAAGCAGTTCCACGCTGGCCAGGCCATCGCCGAGGCGGTCAATGTCCTGCACAACGGACGCAACCCCGGCAAGGAGGATGCAAAGCTCGTCATGTTCGTAACCGGGGAGAAAGGTCTGCCCTTTACCATTAAGAAGCAGGCTGATGCTGCGAAATAACCCATAGGCCTCCGGCAGGCTTGCCGCCAGGAGACCAATGTGCCAAACAGCGGACATGAAGCAAAGGTGCGCGGTGTTTCTGGTGGTACTTCTCGTCTTTGGCGGACTGGCCCAGGCGCAGACGGAGGTGCAAAAGCTGGTCTTCGTACGTCATGGCGAACGCCCTCCCGGTGGTCACGGCCAGATCATGGAACAGGGGCTGCTGCGCTCGCTCGCCCTGCCGGATGTGCTGATCGGGAAATTTGGCAAACCAGCCTACATCTTTGCCCCCTCGCCGCTCGCCAAGGTGAAGGAACTCGACACCGGGCTGCATTACTATTACCTGCGACCGCTCGCCACCATCGAACCGACGGCCATCCGCTGCGGCCTGCCGGTCAACGTCCGCATCGGGTATACGGATATCGGTGCCCTGCGCCGGGAGCTGAGCAAGCCGAAATACTGGAACTCCACGGTCTTCGTCGCCTGGGAGCACCTTGAAATCTGCAAAGTTGTGCGCGAGTTTCTCAAGAAATACGGAGGCAATCCCAACGAGGTCCCCACGTGGAGCAACACCGACTACGACAGCATTTTTGTCCTTACGATCACCCGCCAGCAGGGCAAGGTGGTCTCAATCGCGTTCGCCCACGAGCACGAGGGATTGAACGGCCTGAAGCCCTCGCAGGTGAAACTGATCGTTTCTCCGTCGAGGTAAAAGCTGATCCCGCGAGGGCGGGAAGAGTCACATTGGTATTGCCTGTGGCTTGCAAACAGGATTGATGAGGCCGTGTCCGACTCCACAACATTTCCCAGCACGCCCCAAAGCGAGTCGATCACGACCCGGAACCGTGTTTTTTACGACCAGCTCTGGTCGGGCGCAAAACTGATACGGCCCCAGTCCTTCCATACCTGGAAGATGTTCTCCGGGATGGCCCGGGAGGCTGGGAGGCGGCTCGAAATCGGGCCAGGACTGCGGCCCAGGCTGCCGCTGGAGGGAACGGATTTCTTTGACCTGAGCAGCGAGGCGGTCCGCCAACTGCGCAGGGCTGGAGGCAGTGCACGCACCGGCAGCGCCTCCGATCCGCTGCCGTACGAGGATGCCACCTTCGGCCTGGTCTGCGCCCTCGATATCGTGGAACACGTGGAGGACGATCACGCGGTGCTCTCCGAGATCGCGCGCGTCGCTGCTCCCGGAGCGCGGCTCATCATCTCGGCCCCACTCCATGCCGACCGATGGATACCTTTCGACGATCTGGTGGGGCATTGCCGCCGCTATGACCCGGACGTTTTTTTCGCCATGCTGGAGAGCAATGGCTTCACCATCGAGGAAAGCGCTGGCTACGGCATGCAGCCCAAGTCCTCGCGCCTGCTGGATTTTGGCATGCGCTTCCTCGCCTGGAGGCCGCGCGAGGGCATGTGGTGGTATAACAACATCTTCATGCCCATCGGGCTCATGTTCCAAAGTGAACTCAAGTTCGCCCCGGGAACAGAGCATACGCGTAACCTCGACGAGGTACTTCTGATCTGCCGCAAGACGGGCTAGAACTTCAGGCCGATCGACGAGTAGATGCCGTAGAAGTTCATCAGGTAAAAGAAGTCGCTATTCGTGTAGTCGATGTACATGTAGCGATAGCCCACCTCGGCAAAGACATTGCGGGTGAAGTTGACGCCGAGACCCGCCATGATATTCCACGCAATCTGCGAGCCGGCGCCAAAGCCGCCGACATCCGCCTGCGCATGCAGGTAAAGCCAGCGTGTAAAGTTCACCTGCCCGCGGAAACCGAGGATCGGGTCGACCCACCATTGGTCGTTTGACGCCGAGGTCGGCAGGGAATTCTCGATATCCTGCGCGAGCTCCTTGGAGACCTTGGCCTTCGCCGCAGCCACGCGACTATCGATAGCGGACGTGACCTCGCCGCGGGCGACGGCGACATCGCGGGCAACCACAGCCCGCACGTACTCGGCGATGGCTCCACGGGTTCCCTGGTTAAAGTTCCGCAAAAGGTCCAGCTTGGAAATGTCGACGCCAGAGCGAGCCAGGTCGCCATCGGCGCGGTTGGAAATGTCATTCATGGCGGCGCGACGAAAGAGGCGGCGCTTCAGATCGGCGTTCACATTGGAAGCGATCTCCGCGAGCAAGGCGTCTTTTTTCGCATCGATGGCCGCAATCACCTGGTCGCGGATCGCTTGCACGGCATCCTCGACCCGAGTGTTAATACGCGCTGCGACGGCATCGGTGATGTCATCACTGACAGCCTGAATGCCAGAGGAATCCGTCGTCAGTGAAGCCGACATGCCGAGATAATAATAACGAGCACCGGCATAGAAATCGAGAAAGCCGCGGTAGTCGTCGATGATCCGGTAGGCCAGAGCGAGGGAGGCGACGCCCTGATCGAGGCTGACCGTGCCGGATTTATAGAGATTGCCGCCGAGATTAGCCGAGCTCTCCAGCTCCATGTACATACCGCCCGCCATGAGGCCCCAGCGCCCCTTGCGCACCTCGGCATTGCCCATGATGCCCCACTTGAGGTTCTCCAGGATGGTGCGGTTGCTCGCATTGACCTGGAGGGCGGGAAGCCCGCTGAACCCGGTCAGACCCGAGGCGTTGGGCGCCCAGATATACGGCTCAATGAGAAAGCTCCAGCCATTGGGGTCCTTGCCCGGAACCATTTCAAACGGATGGACCGGATGCAGAACGTCGTCGCGGACGAAGTCGCTGACCGGCTCGAGAAAAGAATGCTTTGTCGGTTCTGCCGCGGCAGGCGCAGGAACCTCGCCCGCAACCAGTGCGGAACACCCCAAAATCAGGCAAGTCGGAAGGATAGCCTGAATTCCCCAAAAAGACTTATTCATATTAATCGATCAGCAGCGAATACCGTGTCCAGATTCAGTGGGCCAGAAATTCCTAATGCTAAGGATTCTGAACGATTCCCGGCGGATGCCATTCACCCTGCCCCGGCGGAAGGATGGAGGGCTGCTCCGTCTTGGGCCAGTAAAGACGCATCACGATGTAGGCGGTGCCGTCCGGCGCGGGGAGCCAGTTGCTTTCCTTGTCCGCGCCAGGGCTGTCCTTCTGGATGTAGATCGTGAGGGAGCCGTCCGCGTCGGTCTTCAGGCTGGGCAGCATGGGCGAGTTGATCAGATAGCGGTTGAGCGGGTTCTTGATCAGCAGCTGCGACTTTCCGTCATACATCGTGACGGACCAAAAGGCATTGATCGGCGGCAACTGGCCCGCCGGGAAGGTGAGCGTGTAGTTGTGACTGGCTGTGTCGAGAGTCTCGCCCGTCGCCGTGGTGCGGCACATGGGATACATCGCCTCAACAGCGTCGTTGCCGAAGATACCCGCCTTGGCCGCCGCGGCGCGGAGAAGCCAGTCGCCGTTGTAAAAGGCGCGATCGCCAAAGGCCGAGCCAATATTCCACCCGTTGATCGTCTTGCCGAGAGTCTTCACGCGTTCGTCGACCTTGCGCTGGCCCTCCGCCATGCCGAGAAGGACGGCAGCCTTGTGCTCCGGCGAGAGAGACTTGAAATCAAAGGTCTTGCCCGGGCCGACGCCGATGCGGGCGAGCCTGGCTCGAACCTCTTCCTCGCCCGGACCAGCCGGGGCGAACTGCAGGACGAAGTCGAGATACTCAAAGAAGTTCGTCTTCGCGAGTTCCGCATTAGCCTTCGGAAACTCCAGGGCGAGCGCCGCCGCGGGAGCCGGAGTCTTCAGGTAGGAAGACAGCGGCTGCACGCGGTAGCCGTCCTGGACCTTGATGACATTGGGCATGTCGTCGGCGTTGAAGAGCTGCGTGCGGAAGAGGGCGATCGTGAAATCCGAGCTGGATTGAAACACCTTCTTGATCCCGGCAGGCACCTCGCCTTTCCACTGCGGACCGACCACGAGGAAATCCCCGGCCTCGTTGCCTGTCGCACGACTGCCGATGTAGCCGTAGTTGAAGGTATTCCAGTCGCAGAGCTGCACCGAGTAGTAGCGATCTTTCTCCACATCGGGGACCGAAATCACATAGGGCTCGGCGCGGAGATCGAGGCAGGCAAAGGAATACGGCGTATCGCTATTCGGAGTCACCACCGAGGTGTCCTGATAGGTGAAAACACGATGCTCGTTAAAGAGCTGGCCGATGGGGCTCTTGTACTGACCGGAATCCTTGTCGACCCAGAACTCATAAGCCGCCGTGTAACACATGACGAGGGGCAGGCCGTAAATGAAGCCCTCCTCGGCAATCGCCTTGACCTCGGCGAGGTCGGGCACAGCGATCCCCGCCTTCTGATCCGCAGCCTCGGCGGTCGCAACCGCATCCGGCTTCCGATCACATCCCTGAAACGCAGCGGCACATAGCACGGCGCTTACAACCACCTTGGAAACTAAAGTTTTCATATTATTACTTATTGCGACCTGATCTCATCTTGCACGGCCAAGCCCTGGCGAATTAGTTAGCGCATCGTTTTCGAAACGCCAGAAACTAATCATGGGATTTTCGCCCTGATATTTTCGCCATGTTCGAGGCCTTCTTTCCGCTAGTCACCCGCCTTTGAAGCAGCCTCCATCAGGCGCTTTTCGTCAGCAGGAGTCAGTTGGGGACGATCAACCTTGATCGACACCTTGTTAAGCTTTGCCGTGAGCGGAAAGGGCGGCAGGTAATCAGCATCGTTCACTCCGGTAAGGGTATCCGACCCGACATCGAACGATTCGTCCCACTGCAGAATCATCGGAAGCGTCTGTTCCATTTTGATGGTTTGCACTTCCTTGCCATCGACCTTCAGGGTACCGGTGCCGGAGCGCCCGACGCCGCTGAAACTATTGAAGGCCAGCGTGCCTGCACCCATGCCGTCATAAGCAAAATCATACTCGAGCACGTGCCGTCCTGGAGCCAGGACGTCGGGTGCCTCCCATTTGATGCGCTTGAGATCGACGAGATTCCAGAGGAATACCGGCTTGCCTTTCAGGAGGTAGAAGCCATAGCCGCCAAACCGGCCGCCCGACGTGACGATCATGCCATCGCCGCCGCCTTCCGGCACGGTGACATCCGCGGTGATCGAGTACGAGGTATTCAGGATGAATGGCGAATCACCCTGCGGCAGTCCGGTCATCGGTACGGTGTAGTTAAACTCCGTGCGTCCGGCGGTGATATTAGGACGTGGCGCAACGATGCGTGCCGCCACCGAGGCGTCCAACGGGAAAACCTGATATTTCTCCGCTTCCTGGATGAAGACCTTTTTCAGTTCCGCAACTTTGTCCGGGTACTTGGCGGCCAAATCCTGCGACTGGCTGAAATCTTCGTTCAGATTATAGAGTTCCAGGACCTGATTATTCAGAGGGTCCGTATTCGCCGGGCCAAACGCATCCCATGGCGCGCGGTTCACCTTTGTACTCAGGAGCCAACCGTCATCGTAGATCGACCACTGGCCCATCATTTCAAAGTATTGCACCTTGTGTTGGGAAGGCGCATTGGCGTTTTTCGCATCGAAGGTATAGGCAAAACTCGTGCCCTCGATCGGCGACTGTTTGATGCCATCGACATAATCCGGCGGCTGGATGCCTGTGACCTCCAGCAGGGTCGGCACGACATCGATCACGTGACAGAACTGCTGTCGCAAAGCACCTTTGTCCGTGATGCGGGCGGGCCAGGAGATGGCCATGTTTTGCCGTACGCCGCCCAGCCGGGAGGCGTTCTGCTTGAACCAGGTAAACGGCGTGTCAAACGCCCACGACCAACCGGCCGACATGTGGTTGTAGGTCTGCTCGGTACCCCACACGTCATACCACTTCATCTGTTCGGCCACGGGAACGCTTACGCCATTAAAGAAAGCGACTTCGTTGGGCGTGCCCAGCGGTCCGCCCTCGGCACTCGTTCCATTGTCGCCGTTGATGTAAATGATGAGCGTATTGTCGAGCTTGCCGATGTCCTCAATGGTCTGAATGACGCGGCCGATCTCGTGATCGTTGTAGGCGGCATAAGCGGCAAAAACATTAACCTGCCGGACATAGAGTTTCTTTTCCTCCTGCGTACAGTCGTCCCAGTTCTTGATGACATTGGCGGGCCAGGGTTCCAACTGCGTATTCTGCGGGATCACGCCGAGGCGCTTCTGGTTTTCAAAGATGCGATCGCGAAGCTTGTTCCAGCCATCGTCGAAGAGGTGCATCGCCGTGATCTTGTCGACCCACTCCTTCGTCGGGTGATGCGGGGCGTGGGTCGCGCCAGGCGCGTATTTGATAAAGAAGGGCTTGGCGGGATCGATCTGGTTGACGCGATTGATGTAGTCGATCGCGTCGTCAGCCATGCCGGTGATGAGGTTCCAGTCTGGCTTGCCCTGAAAGGGATAGATCTGAGTCGTGTTGCGGAAGAGATTTGGCTGCCACTGGTTGGCGTCGCCGCCGACAAAACCATAGAAATACTCAAAGCCCATGCCCGTCGGCCACTGGTCGAAAGGCCCTACCTGGCTGGCGGCAAAGGCGGGGGTATTGTGATCCTTGCCGAACCATGCCGTGGCATAGCCGTTATCCAGGAGGATGCGCCCGATGGTGGCCTTGTCCTTGGTGATGATGCTGTTGTAGCCGGGGAAGCCCGTCGACTGCTCGGAGATCACGCCGAACCCCACCGAATGGTGATTGCGCCCCGTGATCAGCGCCGCGCGGGTCGGCGAGCAGAGTGCCGTCGAGTTGATATTGTTATACCGCAGGCCATTATTGGCCACCCGATCCATCGTCGGGGTCGGGATCACGCCGCCAAAGGTGCTCGGTACGCCAAACCCGGCATCGTCGGTGATGATGAGAAGGATGTTGGGGGCCTGCTTAGGCGGAACGATGCGAGGCGCCCACCAGGGTTTGGATTGGAGAGCGTCCTGCTTGATCACCCCGCCAAACTTGGGATCCGGCGCCGGGAGTTGGGCGTTGCTGATCGTCGTCGTCGCACTCGGGGAGCCGGAAACCCCGGTCGTCTGGAGAGGCGTGGGAGACGGCGTCTCCGCATGGGCGAGGGAAAGAGACGCGGCGAGCACTCCAAAGCCGAGATACTGACGGCAGGCTTCCAGGATACTATCAGGCAGGTAAATGGACTTCATCGGCGACGGTTGCGTCTTTCTCTAGACGCAAGTTCTGAAGGCGTGCTATCCATTTTGTGCAATCGGTTTAGTAGCGAGCCGATTTCCTGTGCAAAACCTCATTCCCGAAGAAACCGGCGCTGCAGACGGGCCTTTCCCGGCGGGTTTGATTTTAAGAGAGTCGCCGTCCAGCCCCGACGAAATGGAGGAGATGGCTAAGTTTTGGAATCTCAAGGTCACCCAACTGGGCAGACAGAGATACCACTGTGACCTCGTCGCCTTTCATACGACACGCATGCAGGTCAGCAGGGTCCGGCATAAAAACAATTCCCGCCTCGATGGAGAGATCCCTCCGGGCACGGTCATCCTGGCGACTCCGGTGACGCGCGGACGGGTGATGCAATTTCACGGTGCGCCAATCGAAGCCCGCGACCTGATCTGCCAGGACTGCGTCAATGGTCTCGATATTTCCTATGCGGAGGAGATGGAGATCATCAGCGTGGCCGTCAGCCAGGAACTGATCCGCACCCGCCTTTCCCAACTCTGGCAGACCGATGCCAGCCGGTTGCTCACCCGCACGTTGCAGTTTACCTCGACCGAACGCGCCGCGCAGGTGAATCAGTTTCTTTGCGAAGCCATCGAAAATGCGACCTCTGCCGGTAGTGGGCTCTCCAGTCCACAGCGGGGCCAAGCCATGGAGGAAGATCTCCTGAACGCCCTGCTCTGCAACCTGGAAGAACCCCGGCCGCCGGATGGCGCCATCGCGCGGCGCTGGCTGGCGCGTCGAGCAGCAAATGTGATCCACGAACGCTGCCATGAGGAACTCAGCATCGGCGATCTTTGCGAGGCTGTGGGATCAAGCCGCCGAACCCTGCACTTGGGATTCCTCGAAGTCTATGGCACCTCTCCGATGAAGTACCTGCTTGCCGTGCGGCTGGCCGGAGTGCGGCGAGAACTGCTCCGACGCAAGAGACGCGGTGTCACCGACATTGCGACAGCCTGGGGGTTCAGTCATCTCGGGCGGTTTTCGGCGAGCTACCGACAGTATTTTGGCACCCTGCCATCTGACGACGCCCGCCGGAGATAGATCTCCCGCAGGGAACACCCCTTCAGGAGTGGCGGAAAAGGCCCCTCACGCCTGTCGGATTCCTTGCCGGAACCCTTCCGTGAGAACTTGACTCCTCCGCTGCTGTTTCGAAGTATTGAGCGGCTCATGTTGTTCCCCCGCTCCAGCCTGTCCTGTCTTTGCGCGATGCTCCTCGGTCTTGGCGCCGGACATGCGGATGAAAACGCCCGGAGCCTCCTGATCACTCAGCAGGTCGGAACCAACAATCTCACGACCAACTACTTCACGAATGAAGTCGTCGGCGCGATGCTCTTTTACAACGAGGGCTTCTACGGGCAGCGCAGCGTGATCGCGAACGTGGAGGCCGGCTACATCTGGAACGTGCACGAGGTATTTGACCGTTCCCAGATCCCTGCGGAACTCGGGGTTTCGGCTGCCGTGACCCACTATGTGGCAGATGCCAGCATAACGCCGGAATACGATTTTCACGCGACCATGGTCGGTCACGTACTGGCTGGCACAGGGTATACTGCGGAAAATGGAGGCCAGTTTGACTATGGTGCAGCTGATGTCTCTCCGTTCGTCAAAGCTGGCATCGCGCCGTTTGCAGAGCTCTGGTCGGGCGCCATTGCGACCAGCTTCTCCCCCGAGGATATCGGTAGCTTTTCCACCACCACGGAAGCGACCCTCTCGCCGTACCGGACCTTCTTCCGTGGCATTGCAGGCCGGAAGGCCGATGTGATCAACAGCAGCTGGGGCGGCGATGACCCGGGGGCCACCGCAGAAACCACCCGCACGATCGACGCCCTGGCTCGGGAAAACTCCACGGTGGCGTTCGTGGTCTCCGCAGGCAACTCGGGAGATTTCCCGGTTTCGGCTCCGGGCAGCGGCTACAACAACATCACGGTCGGCTCGGTCGGCGGCACGCATTTCCTCACGCCCTCGGACTTCAGCTCGCGCGAGGCGGTCGATTTCTATAATCCCGCCACAGGCGAGACGATCGCGGGCGTTCGTGCCGCCGTGGACATCGCCGCCCCGGGAGAAAATCTCGCTCTCGCCGCTTACCTCGGCAAGACAGGAGGCCTGACGCCCCGGACTGATCTCGTACAGGACGTCTCGCCCTCGGATCTCTACTTCCCCGGAATGAGCGGCACCAGTTTCTCAGCGCCGATCGTCGCAGGCGGCATCGGGCTGCTCAAGGACGTGGTGCATTACTACGAGGAGAACCTAGTCCCGCTTTCCGCCTACACTCTGGATACGCGGGTGGTGAAGTCCGTCCTCATGGCAGGGGCTACCCGCACCGAGGGCTGGAACAACGGCCAGACGGAACAGAACGGCGTCATTACCACCACCCAGTCGCTGGACTACGCTACCGGCGCAGGCGCGATGAACCTCGAAAAAACTGCGGATATCTACCTGCTCTCCGGGACCCAGGATGTCGCTGGACTCGGCGGAGGCGCGATTTCGGGCAAAGGCTGGGATTACGGGCAACTGGCAGAAGGCGGTGCGAATGAATACCGGTTCACCGATTCCTTTACCGGGCAGGTGGAGCTCACCATCTCGCTGAACTGGTTTACCGGGATGGATTTCGACGAAAATGACATTGGCCGGTCGTTGAGTTTCGCCAATCTGAACCTGGAAGTCTGGCAAATCATCGACGGTGAGCTGGGGAACAAGGTTGCCGAGTCGATCAGCCTCTATAACAACGCGGAGTTTCTCCGTATCGCGCTGGATACTCCGGGCGAGTATGCAATCCGCGTCGCCTTTCTCGGGATGATCTACGATCTCGATCTGGCTCCGAACGATACGGATTACGCCCTGGCCTGGCAGGCGGAGGCAGTCCCTGAGCCTGCGGCGTGGGTGCTCGTCCTGGCCGGCGTGATCGTTGGATGGGTGATCCGCAGGAGGCTCATCCTCGCCTGAAGTCACATTCAAAAGCCGCTGGGACAGCATATGGTCCAGAGGGAGTCTGGACAGGTGACAAAAGAAAACTCTTCGCCCGCACCCCGTTTCTATCATTCAATGGCGGGCAATGAGCCTTCCTCTCAAACCTGCAAAGTCTACGGTATTCGACCAAGTTTCCCTGGGTGAAGTCATGCTTCGCCTCGATCCCGGCGAAGGACGCGTGCGCACCGCCCGTTCCTTCACCGCCTGGGAGGGCGGCGGCGAATACAACACCTCGCGCGGCTTGCGCAAGTGCTTCGGCTACAAGACGGCCGTCTGCACGGCCTTCGTCGACAACGAAGTCGGCCACCTCGTCGAGGACTTCATCATGCAAGGCGGCGTCGCCACCGATTTCATCAAGTGGCGCGATGACGACGGCATCGGCCGCACTGTCCGCAATGGCCTGAACTTCACCGAGCGCGGCTATGGCATTCGCGGCGCGGTGGGCGTGCCGGATCGCGGCAACACGGCCGCCTCGCAGCTCAAGCCCGGTGACTTCGACTGGGACTACATCTTTGGCACACTCGGCTCCCGCTGGTTCCACACGGGCGGCATCTTTGCCGCGCTCTCGTCCACCACGGCTGAGCTGACCATCGAGGCGGTGAAGGCCGCCAAGAAGCATGGGGTGATCGTTTCCTACGATCTCAACTACCGTCCGTCGCTCTGGAAGTCGATCGGCGGCCTCGCCAAGGCCCAGGAGGTCAACCGCGAGATCGCAAAGTACGTCGACGTGATGATCGGCAACGAAGAGGACTTCACGGCCTCCCTCGGCTTTGAGGTAAAGGGCGCGGACCACAACCTCTCCAAGATCGAGATCGACGCCTTCAAGGCCATGATCGAGACGGCGGTGGCGGAGTTCCCGAACTTCAAGGTCGCTGCCACCACGCTGCGCCGCGTCATCACCGCCACGAAGAACGACTGGTCGGCCATCCTCTGGCACGATGGACAGTTCCACGAAAGCCGCAAGTACCCGGAGCTGGAAATCCTCGACCGCGTCGGCGGCGGCGACTCCTTCGCCTCGGGCCTGCAGTTTGGCTTCATGGAGTTCAACGACCCGCAGCTCGCGGTCGACTACGGCGCGGCCCATGGCGCGTTTGCCTCGACCACCCCGGGCGATACCTCGATGGCAACCCGCAAGGAAGTCGAGAAGCTCATGAAGGGCGGCGGAGCCCGCGTGGTGCGCTAAGCGCCAACCTGCCATGTCCGCACCGGTCTTCCTGCGAATCCATCCGTCGGACAACGTCGTCGTCGCTCTGCGCGCTGCCGCGCAGGGCGACACCTACGACGGAGTCCCTGCCACCGAACCCATCCCGGCCGGTCACAAGCTCGCCATCCGCCCGATCGCGGTGGGCGAGCCGGTGATCAAGTACGGCTACCCGATCGGCGTCGCCTCGGAAGCCATTCCCGCCGGGGTCCATGTGCACAGCCACAACGTCCGGGGCAACCTGGCGGAAAAGCTCTCCGACCTGCGCTACGCTGAAGTCGCCAAGCCTCAGCACGCTTCCCGCTCGGAAAGCGAGACGCAGGAAACCTTCCTAGGATACCGACGACCCGATGGCCGCGCCGCGACCCGGAATGAAATCTGGATCGTCAACACGGTGGGATGCGTCAATATCGCCTCCGAGAAGATCGCGGCGGCCGCCCATGCGGAACTGGCGACGCCCGGCTCGGGCATCGACGGTGTTTACACCTTCAGCCATCCCTTTGGCTGCTCCCAGCTCGGCGACGACCTCCAGCACACCCAGAAGGTACTCGCGGGATTGGTCCGCCATCCCAATGCCGCCGCCGTCCTCGTGCTCGGTCTGGGATGCGAGAACAATCAGATGAACGACTTCCTGGAAGTCGTCGGTCCGCAGGCTGCCGAGCGCATCCGCTGGTTCAACGCCCAGCAGGTGACGGATGAGATCGAGTCCGGCATCGAGGCGGTGCGGGAGCTGGCCGACTATGTGCGCCAGTTCCGGCGCGAGCCGATTCCGGTTTCCGAGCTGATCCTGGGCATGAAGTGCGGCGGTTCCGATGGCTTCTCCGGCATCACGGCCAACCCGCTGGTGGGCCGCATCGCGGACCTCCATACGTCCCATGGCGGCACCGTGCTCCTCACCGAGGTGCCCGAGATGTTCGGCGCGGAGCGGATGCTGCTCGAGCGCACCAGCGACGAAAGCGTCTTCAATGGCGTCATCGACCTGGTCAATGATTTCCGCGCCTATTTCCAGAAGCACAACGAGCCCATCGATGAAAACCCGTCCCCGGGCAACAAGGCGGGCGGCATCACCACACTGGCCGACAAATCCCTCGGCTGTGTGCAAAAGGGCGGACAGGCCCCGGTGCGCCAGGTGCTTCCTTACGGAGCCACGGCGAATCCCGGACTCGGCGGCCTTTCCCTGCTCCAGGGTCCTGGCAACGACGGAGTCTCCGGCACGGCCATGACCATCGCCGGAGCGCACATCCTGCTTTTCACCACAGGCCGAGGCAACCCGATGGGCTTCCCGGTCCCGACGGTGAAAATCTCCAGCAACTCCGACCTCGCCACACGCAAGCCGCACTGGATCGACTTCAGCGCCGGTCCCGTGGCCGACGGCACGGCTGACTTTCCCGAGCTCACCGAGCAACTCTGGCGACAGATTGTGGCCATCGCCTCGGGCGAAGCCCATACCCGCAACGAAACCCGCGGCCACCGCGAAATCGCCATCTGGAAAGACGGCGTGACTCTCTAGAAACCCACCGCTCCCCACGGAATAACCCGACCATGTCCTCGCCCCTGCCCAAGCTGAACGCCGCCACCCTCGACATCCCAACCAACACCCGCCCGGAACGCATCCTGCAATTCGGCGAAGGCGCATTCCTCCGGGGATTCGTCGACTGGATGGTGCACCAGCTCAACAAGCAGGCGCTTTTCGACGGGTCGGTCGTGGTGGTTCAGCCGCTGGCCAATGGCCTCGTCGACGCGCTCAACGCGCAGGACGGGCTTTTCACCCACATCCTGCGCGGCGTGGTCGACGGAAAGCTGGTGGAGGAGACCGAGGTCGTCGGCTCCATCCGGCGCGGAATCAACCCTTTCGCGGACTTCGATGCCTTCCTCGCCACCGCCCGCAATCCTGACCTGCGCTTCGTCGTCTCGAACACCACCGAGGCCGGTATTGCCTGCCACCCAGATGACCGCATCGACGCGCAGCCGCCGGTCTCGTTTCCCGGCAAGCTGACCCGTCTGCTGCTGGAGCGTTTTCAGGCCTTTGGCGGCACGGCGGAAAGCGGGCTCGTCATCCTCCCCTGCGAACTGATCGAGTTCAACGGAACCAACCTCCGGCGCTGCGTGCTGGAGACCGCGGCTAAATGGGAACTCGATGCCGCCATGATTTCCTGGATCGAGACGCACGTCGTTTTCTGCAACACGCTCGTCGATCGCATCGTGACAGGTTACCCGCGCGAAGAAGCGGCGGAAATCTGCGCCAAGCTTGGCTACGAGGATACGCTGCTCAACACTTCGGAAGTCTTCCACGCCTGGGTGATCGAAGGTCCTGCCTCGCTGGCGGAGGAACTGCCGCTCGACAAGGCGGGCCTCAACGTCATTTTCACCCGGGACTACAAACCCTATCGGGATCGCAAAGTGCGCATCCTCAACGGCGCGCACACCTCCACCGTCCTCGCCGCCTTTCTCGCCGGGCATGACCTGGTAAAGGAGTGCCTCGACGATCCGGCGTTTGCCAGCTTCCTGCGCGATGCGCTCAACGAGGAGATCATCCCCACCCTCGACCTGCCACGCTCGGATCTCGATGCCTTCGCCGCCGCCGTGCTGGAGCGTTTTGCCAATCCCTTCGTCAAGCATCCGCTGCTCAGCATCTCGCTCAACTCCACGAGCAAGTTCACCGCCCGCGTGCTGCCCTCGCTGCTCACCTATCTCGACCGGCGGGGCAAGCTGCCCGCGCGGCTGGTCTATTCTCTGGCGGCTCTCGTCGCCTTCTATCGCGGCACCGAGATCGCGGACGGCGCGCTCATCGGTACTCGCGCCAAGGATGGAGCCTACCCGATCAAGGACAGCCCCGAGGTGCTGGAGTTCTTCCGCGATGTCTGGACGCGTCCCGACACCTCCGCCGAAGCCGTCACCAAGGCCGTCCTCGGCCACTCAGCGCTCTGGAACAGCAAGGATCTCAACGACGTTCCAGGGCTGACGAAAGCCGTGGCTGCCGATCTCGAAAAAATCCTCGTTCAAGGAGCAAAGGCTGCGTTGCCATAGCCGGTCGCGGAAACGGGAAACTTTCCCTGGTGCAAAGGCGGAGGGCTGGATAAGCCTCGAGCACTCAGCCTAGGGGTAGAGGTTTTTGTTATCGATAGTAGCCGGCGATTGCAGGGTGACGTGACCATCGCACCAGAGCAGGCTTGTCTTCTCGCCATGCGGTTTTGCGATTCTCTGAAAGCTAGACCATCCCGTGTCGGCAAATCCCGGCCCCCATCCCGACGGGGTGGCAGTCGAATCGGCCATCAGGATCGTGCTTCCGGGGCGCGTAATGGTGTTTGCGCTTTTCGCGGTTTTTCCGCCCGACAAAGAGTCCACCATGACGTTGTAGTTGACCGTATATGGGTACCCGTATGCGTTGTGCACCTGATCCGGCACAGCACCTGCAAACTTGGTGCCGTTGGCCGGGCAAACACTTAGTTTGCGCAGGGACTCCACCCCTCCCACATAAACGGCGAGAGGAGACTCCTTCCCATACTTCTCATTGGCTGTGTGCCAGGCCAGCCACCCGGCATCTCCTGTCTCGGCATTCCACGGATTGGCAGGCGGATAGGAGTTATTGTTTTCCGCCCGGTAAAGCGCGATCGCTTCGTAAATCTGCCGCAACTGGGAGGCGCACTTCAGGCGCTTCCCGTTCTCGTTAAAAGCCCGCATTCCTCCTGCCAGCATCGCGGAAAGAACACCGATGAGCGCAATCGTCACCAGCAATTCCATAAGGGAAAACGCATGCCGGCTTTTCGAGCAACGCCAGCCTGTCAGGGAAGAGCTCATGGGGGAATCTATGAAGTCTCTCAGGGAACAAGCGCCTCGCAGCGAATCTCCTCCAACTTTTCCTGGCTCAAGGCACCGCCCGATCCACTCTCCGCCCCGAACAGCCGGATCTCATCAATATGACCCTGAAAGGGACGCTGCACATCCCGACCACCATTGCCAATGATGCACAGCGGCGTGTGCGATCCATCGCGCGCCGGCGTCCATCGGTCCATTGCGAGGGTTCCCACTCCCACTTCACGAACGGACGAGGAATCGGTACCTGCATAGTAATGGATATTGTCCGACCTTTTCGTCGCATCAAAAGTGACGGCAAAGAAGTTCCACTCTCCCGGCTTGCTGCCAAAGACAGGGTCGCTCTGCCCTCCATCCACCTGCTTATCCAACCTAAGTTCCAATCGTCCCCCGCCGACGGCCCAGACGGTCATCGCGTTTCCGTTCAGACTGGGTTGGATATAGACGATCCGGGCGGTATCGCTAGGCTGACTTTCGGTCGGCTGGAACCACCCCGTCACGGTAAATGATGTCATTCCCCGCTGCCAAATGGTTTCCTCCCCACGGATGGACCCCTCAGCCCATCCTCCCTGTCCGTTCCGTCCCATGCCGGTGGCCCTTGAGTTGTTGAATGAATGGTCCCCCGCCTTTCCGCTCACTCCTGATCCCGTCTGAAGCGCGGCGGCCTCCCCATCGGCGGAGTACATCGTGAGCGTATGACCGTCCGGCCCCGCATCGGCAGTTGTTGTCGTCTGAAGATCAGGATCATTAAATGAATAGCGCAGGAGCTCCTGTTGCGCGTGGACGACATGCGCTGAAGCAAGGGAGACCAGAACCACGAAGAGGTGCCGGAATTTCATAGTTACGACAAGGGTGGAAGTTACCGGGAGGCGGGGGATGCGGTACGGCGAAGACGGCGAACCCAGAATAAGAGAAGAGCGCCCCCCAAGACCATCGCAAAAGTCGAGCCCTCCGGCACAGCCTGAACGTAAAACAGCACATCATTACCGCTGGAGGTGAACGTCGTCGCCCCTGCCGTACCCGTCTGGATCTGCTGGCCCCCCGCGTAGGCGCCGCCGCCCTTGGTCCAGAAATTCAGCGACTCGTTGCTGGCCAGCGTGGTGAAGCTCAAAACAAAGCCATAGGTCGTACTGGCTGACAAAGTCACATTAGGCATGTCGAAGGTCAGGAATGGACCGACCGTGCCATTACTAAACGTATATGTCGCCGGAGCGAGAGTCGACGAACCCGGCAGCGTCCCGGTCCAGGTACCCACCGTGCTCGAAGCAGTGAGGCTTCCAGCCGAAGGGAACTCGTACAGAGACAGAGAGTAATTCGCACCAGGAGCGCTCGTGCCAACGAATTGCAGTTGCACAGTGATGCGATCCAGAAGGAACGAGGTTGTCGTCGTGAAGGTTTGTCCCATGTCCCGACGGCTTCCCGTATCGCCCTTCCACCCCATGCCGACCGTGTTTACGGAGGTGGCAGAATAGTTTGCCGTGGTAAAACTAATGGCGACATCCGTCGCGGGGGCCGTGCTCGACACGGAGGTGATGAGCTGCGCATGGACAGCAGGAGCCGAAGCCAGGGTGAAAAGAGCAACAACGGGCAGCAGGAAGGTGTGTTTCATATAGGGGAATCGAGGATTGCGCCAAGCGTAGGCCTTGCCATTTCTCCCGGCAAACGCTCTACTGCTTAAGCGTTAACTATGCCTTCCTCCGGTTCCTCTCGGCCAACGTTGCGTGACATTGCTCGCGAAGCAGGACTCTCCCTGGCCGCAGCATCGCTGGCATTGCGCAACAACCCGCGCATCTCGGCTGCAACGCGCCTCAAGGTCCAACAGATCGCGAAGCGCCTCGACTATCATCCCGACCCAAAGATCGCCACGCTCATGCAGCACCTGCGGGCGCAAGGTGCCTCGGAATATCGGGAGACGCTGGCTTATCTCAGCAGCTATCCTTCCTATGATGCGTGGAACTGGATGCCACACCATGATTACTATCTGGGTGCAGCCGAGCGTGCGCTGGAGCTCGGTTATCGCCTGGATTTATTTCATCTCTCGGCTCCAGACATGACGCCGGCCCGCATGAGCCGCCTGCTGGTGAGCCGCGGCATCCGGGGACTGCTCGTCGGCGGATTCGACAAGCTCGGTGTTTCACTCGATCTCGATTGGAAGAACTTTGCGGCAGTCGCATTTGACTACTCGCTCCAATCTCCCCTTCTCCACCGGGCGGCGAATAATCATTACAACGAGATGTTGGCCCTGCTCGAACGGCTTTCCCGCGCCGGGTGCCAACGCATCGCGCTCAATGCCAACAGCGGGGACGACGCCAAGGTGCTGGGTCTATGGCACTCCGCCTATCTACGCCATCAGGAGTACCTGCCCAAAAGCCGGCGGCTGCCTGTGAACTTCTCTCCCGATGGCCGAGGCAATCTGGCTGCATGGATGGAGAAAGTGCGTCCCGATGCCGTGGTAAGTGCCGGATTTGGCGACTTCTGTGTGGATTATGAGAAGGTGACCGGCAGACAGCCTCCCTCGGATATCCGCTACGCAAATCTGAATATCGCTTATACCGACGGAAGAGCCAATGGGATCGACAAGCTGACACCAATCATCGGTCGCCTCGCCTGCGAGCACCTGGTCGCCCAGTTGCAGCGCAATGAAATCGGCCTGCCGTCACATCCTCAGATCATCTCCATCGAAGGCCAGTGGGTGGAGGATTTTACGGAGTGGAAACGGGAACGAGAGGATTGGCGCGAAAGAGTTCGGCGAAAGATCTCGTAGTTGATTTCCAGAAACTGGTGAACGCTTAACCTCCGAGTTACTGGCAGACCTTTCTTTCGGGCTTAATCTGGGACCCATGTTAGCTTCAGGTCCCTCCCCGATCCGGGATATTCATCCTCCTCACCCGGCATTGCCGCTAGATTCTCCCTTGTTTGAGCGATGGATCGACCCGGTCAGTGGAGTGACCAGCCACATCCTCGCCGGGCAGGTGGCTCCCATTCAGCAGAGCTTTTATTTCGTCAATACAAGCTTCTCTTCCGATGGACGCTACTACTGGTTTTACTGCGCATTCCCGCCGGCAGGGAGCGCAAATCAGGGGCGCTCGCTTGGCGTGGTGGACCTCTGGCAAAAGACGCTCACCCACTTTTCCGAGACGGCCTTCACCGATGCGTCACCGGTTGTCGACGAGCGTACCGGCGAGGCGTACTGGTGCTCGGGCCTGGAGATCTGGAAACGCCGGCCGGAACCGGATGCCGTCCCCGTCTTCGTCAATCGCTTCCCACCCGAGATAGCGAGCAATCGTCGTCCGTGGCGCCTTGCGACTCACCTGACCTTTTCCGCAGACCGGCAGGCGCTGAACATCGACGTCGAGATCGGCTCCGAGTGGTACATCGGGCACCTTCCGCTGGATGGAGGGGATTTCGTGCTCTGGCAAAAGTTTGACCAGTGTTTCAACCATGCCCAGTTCAACCCCGTCGATCCCGATCTGCAATTGATCGCGCAGGATCACTCGATTCATCCGGTCAGCGGCAAATCGATCGGCTATCAGAACCGGCTGTGGGTCATCAGGCGGGGGCACACCGCATGCCCGATCTTTCCGACTCCCTTGACGAGCGCGCCACGACGGGTCGGGGGCAACCCGCATTACTTCAACGACGCCGCCCGCATTATCTCCGACGAACGCGCCCTTCTTGGCCACGAGTGGTGGAGTGCTGACGGTCAGCACGTGTGGTATGTCCATTATGGTACCGGGGTGGCACGAGTGCCCGTCGGAGGTGGGGAAGAAGAAGTCGTCTGGCGAAAGTCGCTGCTCTCTCACGCCCATGTCGATCGGGGGGAAAACTGGCTGGTGGCCGATGCGTTGCCGCCGGAGGCGCCCGACAAGCATCAGGTCTTGTTTTATAATCTGGCGACCGGAAAACAGGTGGAGATCGTGACGCATCTCGACCAGATCCCGTCCTCGCTGTCACGCTATCATATTCACCCCCACCCTCAGTTTTGCCTGCAGGATCGCTTTGTCTGCTATACTACCAATGTGAGAGGGAGGGTGGACGTCGCATTTGTCGAGGTCGGAGAGCTGATCTCGCGCACGCTGTAGACCGCATCCTCAAGGAATATTTGAAAATGAACAGACTCTCCCTCGGTGCCTTTCTCGGCTTGTGGTTCCTGATTGCTTCCCATTCCCCGGCTGGCGAAAACCTGATCACGAATCCGGGATTTGAAAATGGAAGTGCTCCCTGGCAGGAAAATAACTGGTTGAAAAATGACGCCCGGTTTGAACGCGACCCGGTAAACCCCCACTCGGGAGCATTCAGTTACAAGATGCATTTTCGCCGGGCGATCGGCGGCTCGGCCCTGCAGTTCTTTTATCCACAGCTTGCGATCAAAGCGGGGCAGACGCTCAGAATCAGCTACTGGGCCCGGGGCATCAGCAACGGCCCGCCCCTTCACATCATTCTCCGTAAAGGAAGCGAGCCGTATCCCACGTATTTCCGGGCGGAATCGGTGCCGGTCGAGCAATGGCAGGAGTTTGCCTATACGATGACGCTGCCCGCCACAGTAGACGCGGGAAATTGCCAACTCGTCTTTCTGATCAAGGCCCCCGGCCAGGTGTGGATCGACGATGTGTCTATCGTCGAACTCCCCGGGGTGGAGGGCGGAGCCCCGCCCGTCGCCAGTCCGCTACGCAACGGTTCCTTCGAGGTCGGGCGCGACGGCTGGACGGCTTCATTCCGCGAACGTGAGTTTGGCACACCGTGGGAGGAAAGCGGGTCAAACAGCCCTTCGCCAGAAGACGCCGTCCTGAATATCCGCTCCGAACCCGATGCACCCCATGGGAGCAAGTTTCTATCCATGCAGGTCGATCCGGAATGCCGGGCGACGCTCTCGTCGGGATACTTCTCCGCGAGGTACGGCCATCCCATGCGGCTGACGTTTTCCCTGCGCTCAGACAGTGAAAAGGATTTTCAAGTGGCGATCGGGTCGGGGAAGAATGCGAATACACGATTCGACGGACGTACCACGCTGAAGGCCACGCCCCAGTGGAAGACCTACGAGGTGCCCGTGACGCTCAAGGCAGCCCCGGGCGGAAGCTACTGTATTGACTTCGACTTCAATGCTTCCGGTCGTTACGACCTTGATGCCGTTTCGATCGTCGAAGCTGATACGGCGCCCGAAGAACTCTTCCCCGCATCCCTCGCCATCGAGCCTTCCGCCGATGCTCCCGTCGCCCATCTGTACGATCAGCACCAACCGGCACGGTTTCGCCTTCTGGCTGCGGGTATGACTCCTCGTCAATCCGGGGAATATCAAGTGACCGTGTATGATTTCACCGGCAGCCCGATCGCACAGCAAACCGTGCAGCTTCAACCGGATGAAACCGGGGCCGGGGAGTCGGCATTTACCGTACCCACAGAGCGCTTCGGAGCGTTCCGGCTGGAGGCTCGTCGGATCAACACCGAAACCTCGGGATTCCTCGCCTGGATGACGAGCCTCGTAAAGGGGCGGCAGAAGAGCGCTCCCTCGGAGATTGCCGCCGAGCAAATCTACAGCGTGCTCCCCGCATTGCCTCCCCCCGGAGACCGGCCTGATTCCTTCTTCGGCGGTCACGTGGACTTCACCAACTACAATCTGGAAATCGCACGCAAAGGAGGATTTCGCTGGCTGCGTTTGTATCCGCCGCTCAGCACGCTCTGGATGTCGGTCGAACATCACCCTGGACAATGGAATTTTCGGACCGAGGGCGCAGCTCGCGCACGCAGAGAAGGTTTCCGGTTGCTCGGCGTTTTCGCGACGGCTCCAAGCTTCGCCGCGGACATGAATCCCAAGGATCCCGAGCGTCCCCGGTGGTCGCGCAGCTATCCTCCAGCCGACATGGCACGCTGGAAGGAATATGTCACACGGTGCTTCAATGCGTTTTACCCCCAGGTGGATGCATGGGAGGTCTGGAACGAACCGGATGGCGATTATCTGCGTGTCCGCCCCGGTCAGGATAAGGCCACTGTCTATGCGCAAATCCTCCAGGCCACCAGGGAAGCTCTCGATGCCAATGGCAAGCCAGCCACCCTCATAGGACCTGCTCTCGCCAGCATCAATGCGCCTCTCGGGTGGGATATCCTGGAAATGGGAACCGGCCGATTCCTCGATGCATTCTCATTTCATTTTTACAGCCTGGAGGCAGGCGGCGGATCGCCTGACACCGCATATGTCACTCCCCTGCTCGCTCGCTACCGGACATTTTCCAACCGAGAAGGTCTCCCGATGCCGCTCTGGCATACAGAGGGTGGAGCTTTCCTCCAGGGCAGCCAGAGCTGGCTGGAAACCTATCGCGTGCCGCATTCTTCGTCCGTGACTCCCTCCGAGGCGGCTGCCTCCATGGTCCGGGCAGCGCTTTATTTCAAGGCATCCGGAGTGAAGCGATACTTCGACTACCAACTCGGAACCAGTCCCGCAGGACGCAAGGTACACGAAGACATCACCTGCGGGTTTATCGATGTGACCGGCATCCCCGGGCCGGGGATCGCTGCCCATGCCGCCATGGTAGCCCTTACCGAGGATGCCTCGCCGGAGGGATTCGAGAGCCGCAAGATAGGAGATGTCACGATCCAGATCGCGCGCTTCCGCGCGGCCAGTGGCCCAATCGAAGCCTGTTGGTCGGCCGACGACCTTCCGCTGTCCAAAGTATATCCAGCCTCTGCCATCGCGGAGGTAAAAGATCTGATGGGAAACGTGATTCCTTACGAGCAGGCCCGCGTCACCAAGTTCCCGATCTATATCCGCACCCAGCCTGCACCCTGAAGCCCGACCTCGCCCGTCGCCAAAGATGAATCTTCCTGAAAATCCGAAGCCCGTCTCGCTTCACCTCATCGGGGTCTCCGGCTACGCGAGAGCCGTGCTGCGCTCGCTGCTCTCGGTGCTGGATCACGCAAATGCCCGGCTGGCTTCCGCAACAGTCATCAACCGGGAGGAAGAGAGCGATGCCTGCCGAAGGCTCGAAGGCTTGGGATGCCGGATATATTCAGACTACTCCGCCATGCTGGCCGATGTCGTACCAGGGAACAATCTGTGCATTATTCCCACCAGCATTCATCAGCATGCTCCGATGACGATCTCGGCGCTGGACGCCGGCTGCGATGTCCTGGTGGAGAAACCCCTGACAGGAAGCGTCAATGAGGCGAAGGCGATCATTCGGGCGGCAGAGTCCTCGGGACGGTTGGTCTCTGTCGGCTTTCAAGACATCTATGCCCCGCAGGTTCACAAGATCCGGGCGACCATCGACGCGGGCGTGATCGGCAAAATCCGCAGCATCACGATCGAAGGAAGCTGGCCGCGTACCTCCTCCTACTATCAGCGCAACCGCTGGGCCGGCCGGTCGCATTGCGATGGCAGGCCGGTCTTCGACTCCCCGCTGAATAACGCTTTCGCTCACTTTCTCAATCTCGCGCTATTTTTCGCCGCAGAATCGCCTGACGATAATGCTGTAGTGGAGAGCGTTTCCGGACGTCTCCTGCGTTTTTTTCCGATCGAGACTTTTGACACGGCGGATATCGAGATGACGACCTCAACCGGGGTCGAACTCAGTTGTCTGCTCACGCACGCCGCGGCAGAAAACGTCAATCCTGTCATTCAAATTGAAGCCGAGAGGGGCTGCCTCCACTGGCGTCAGGAGGAAGGTGCAGTCCTGTACGATGAACGCGGCGCAAGGCTCGCGACGTGGCGACTGGACCTCGAGGAAATCAATCGAGAGCGCATGCTCGCATCCGTCATCGAATGCACGAGAGAACGACGCCGATCAGCCTGCCCGGCCAAGCGAGCATCGCGACACGTGGAAGCGATTCATCAGGTTTCAACCAGCCTCGCCATCGAGCCTGGCCACACTGCGCTGGGACTCGATGTCGGCAGCCACCCATGGGAACCTGTCCCGGAGTTGCTTTCCCTCCTGAGAGCACCTGTCAGTCGCTCCGGTTGGTCACGGCATATCCTCCACTCGGGATAGGCCGATCACAAGGGATTCGCGGCCCGCGCATTCGCCCACGTACGAGATGGGAAAACTTAGGCCTCTGCCTTCGGATCCCGGTATGTCGAAAGGTCCGATAGACCTCCGGCTTGATGGCCTACGCACTTGTCGGCGCAGCTTCTTCTCCAGATTCACTTACGAGATAAAGGGAGAGTTCAATACCGATGCCGAGATTGCCGCATTCACGGAGAAATTCCGCCGGAAAATAGTCGCACTGGATCATGATTTGGAGACCGTCTTTTCCCTTTCGAGGGATATATCCAAAATCAAACCTCATCTCGTCGAGACCGGTGAGCTGACTTATCGTAGAGCCGTGCATTCCCAGAAATGCGGATGACGCTTCGATCTGGGTATTTAGGTCCTCTTTATCGTCTGGACCGAGGTCGATGGAAAATCCGGAATCTTCGTAGACAAAACCTCTGCGCCCGCTCCTTGCCCGCTCCCCTACCTGGTATACACGATAGGGATTCAAACCTGTGTCGTCCAAGGACCGGATATCAAAATCCTTCCCGGAAGCGTGAAAGAGGACCGATGGCATGGCAAGTTATGTTACCAGACGCCCACTGGATGTGGCGAGCCAGACACACAACCCTCTCGCACCAGAGGGAAACTGCCCGGAGAGGGACTCGAACCCACACACCTTGCGGTACCAGATCCTAAGTCTGGCGCGTCTGCCAATTCCGCCATCCGGGCGACGCTGATGCTTCCGGCCTGCAGGCCGGCAAGATCATGGCGGGGAGATTCTTCCGTGCCGCGGTTTCCCGCAAGCGTAAAATCCATTCACCCCGGTCGACCCGCAAACTCACTCGTGACGCAATGCGTCAATGGGGTCGAGGGCGGCGGCGCGACGAGCGGGGGCATAGCCAAAAGCGATGCCCACCGCAGCGGAGAACAGGAAGGCGATGACGTTGATGCGCAAATCGAAGATGAACGGCACCTGGATGAGTTGCGCAATGCCCACACAGAGGCCAAAGGCAACGGCAATACCCACCAGCCCGCCGATGCAGGACAACGTGACCGCCTCCACGAGAAACTGCAGGAGCACCTCGCGAGCGCGGGCGCCGATGGCGAGACGGATGCCGATCTCGCGCGTACGCTCGGTCACGCTGACGAGCATGATATTCATGATGCCGATGCCGCCAACGAGCAGGCTCACCCCGGCCACGGCGGCGAGCAGAGTGGTCATCATTTGTGTGGAGGCGCTGAGAGTTTCCGCGATCTGGCGGGTATCGAAGACGTTGAAATCATTGTCCTTGTTGCGGTCGAGGTTGCGACGCGCACGCATGAGGTTCGTAATGTCCGAGACGAGGCGATCGCTATCCGAGCCCTCCTTGGCGGAGATGGCGATCTGGGAAACGTCGCGCGAGGAGGTGCGCCCCGTGAGGCGGCGTTGAAGGGCGGTCAACGGCATGATGATGGTGTCGTCCTGGTTGCCCATGCCGATCTGCCCCTTGGCTGCAAGCACGCCGATGACCTGAACCGTCGAGGAATAAACGGTATCCGTACTCGAGGAACTGCTCGTAGAACTGCTGGAGGAGCTGCTCTTGGAAGACGAAGACGCAGAGCTGGTGCTTTTCTTGGAGGAGGAAGAACTGGAGGAGGATGAGTTGGGCGCGCCGATGCGAATCAGACGACCAATGGGATCTTCCGAGCCAAACAGCTCCTGTTTCGCGGTATCGCCAATCACGCAGACCGCATTGCCATCGCGAAGATCGTTTTCATCGAAGAAGCGACCCTCGGCGATTTTCCAGTTGTTGATGGTGAAATAGGAGGGCGTCGTACCGGTCACGCTGGTGGAGCGGGCCTTCTGGCGATAGATCGTGCTGAGGCTGGAGCTCTTCACCGGAGCGATGGCTTCAATCCCATAGACCTGGTCGCGCAACGCATCCACATCGCGCTGGGTGAAATTTGGCACGCCCGCAGAGGATGCGCGAGGCCCGAATCCCATGCCCGGACGCAGCATGACGAGGTTGCTACCGAGGTTGGAAATCTGGCCCTTCACCGCCATGGTGGTACCTTGGCCGAGGGTGACCATGGTCACGACGGCAGCAACTCCAATGATGACGCCGAGCACGGTGAGAAAAGCCCGCATGAGGTTGCGGCGAATCTCGCGCAGCGCGATAAGAAAGGCGTTTCCCAGCATGGCTACGAGGGTCTGGATTCATCCGAGGCGATAAGGCCGTCGCGGACGTGGATGGTTCGGCGCGCGTAGGTGGCCACATCGTCCTCGTGGGTGACGAGAATGACGGTGATGCCGCGCTCGCCATTGAGGCGGGCGAGGAGTTCCATGATCTCGACCGTCGTGGTGGAATCGAGATTGCCCGTCGGCTCATCGGCAAAAAGCGTCGACGGAGAAGTGACGATGGCCCGGGCGATGGCGACGCGTTGCTGCTGGCCGCCGGAGAGCTCGGCGGGCGTATTGCGGAGCTTGTTGGGCAGTCCCACGGAGGTGAGAGCATCGGCCGCGAGGTGATGACGTTCCGCGCGAGGGATGCCCCGATAGATCATGGGCAGTTCGACATTTTCCAGAGCACTCGTACGGGCCAGCAGGTTGAACCCTTGAAAAATGAAGCCCAGTTCCTGACGCCGGAGCAGGGAACGTTGATCGGGGTCCAACCGCTCGACGGCGATGTCCTGATAGAGATACTGCCCCGAGGTCGGGGTATCGAGGCAGCCGAGGAGATTCATCAGGGTGGATTTCCCTGACCCGCTGGGGCCCATCACCGCGACAAAATCCCCGCGGCGGATCGTAAGATCGATCCCACGCAAGGCCTGAAAAGCGGCGTCGCCGGAGCCGTAGGTCTTCGTGATCCCGCGAAGCTCGATGAGCGAAGCGTCTGTCATTTGGGAGGCACAGCGTAAAGCACCACGGGCATTCCCTCGGTGAGGCCCTCGCCGGAAATCTCGGTGGCGCGGCCATCGGAGAGTCCGACGGTGACGGGAAGCGGCTGTGGTTTTCCGTCGCGCAAGATCCAGATGCGCGCAGCCGCCGCCGGTCGCTGGGGGCTCTCATCACCCGATTGCGGTCTACCGGATTGGCGACGCGGAGGGCCCGGGATCAGGCTCTGTACGAAGGTCTTTTTCTGCGGGGCGCCCGCCCTGGCCTGCTGAGCCTCGGGATCGAAGCGCAGGGCGGCGTTTGGCACGAGCAGGACATCCTTGTTCTCGGCTACAGAAATCTCGGCAGTCGCGGTCATGCCAGGGCGCAGGCTGAGGTCGTCATTGGACACCTCAAGCTCGGTCTTGTAGGTCACGACATTGTCCGTGACGGTCGAGCCAAACTCGGCCTTTTTCACGAGCGCCTTGAAGACGCGGCTCGGCCACGCATCCACCGTGAAGGTAGCGTGCTGGTCGGCTTTGACCCGGCCGATATCGGCCTCGGCCACCGCCACCTCGAGCTTCATGTTCTCGAGTTTCTCGGCCACAACAAACAGCTCCGGCGCGGTCATGGTGGCGGCGACGGTCTGGCCGGGATCGATGTTGCGAGTCAGGATGATGCCGTCGATGGGCGAGCGAATGACGGCTTTCTGGAGATCGCTTTCATTGGTTCCCACATTGGCTTCGGCCTGGCGCACCTCGGCCTCAGCACTCAGGAGGTCCGCCTTGGCCCGGTCGGCGGTCGCGACGGCAGTGTCCATATTGGCCTGGGAAGGAAGCTTCCCGCCACTCGCCTCGTGCAGCTTTTTCAACCGCTCCAGCGCGGCCTCGCTCTCCTTGAGCGTGGCCTGCACCTGTGCCACCCTGGCCTGGGCCGCAGCAGCCATCGCCCGGCTGCTCTCGGTCTGCTGGTCGAGTTTGCTCGTATCCAGCTTGGCCAGGGGCTGCCCCTTGATCACCTGATCGTTGGTGTCGACAAAGACCTCCTTGATCGTGCCGGAAAGCTCGCTGCCCACCGTCACCTCATTGGTCGGCTCGAGGTTGCCCGTGGCATTGACTGTCACCCGGATGCTGCCCCGGGCGATCGGCTCGGTCACATAAGTCGTCCGTTTTTCCCCACCGGCGGAAAGCTTCCAGGCGAGAGCCCCCAGCACGACGGCCAGGACGGCTCCCGCGATCACGAAAATCCTCCAGCGCCCAGAGGAGCGTTTCTCCGCCTTCAGCAGGTCGGCGAGTTCCGGATTGCTACTCATAACGGCTGCCACCCGCCTCCGAGAGATTTGTAAAGTTGCACATAAGCTTTCACCTGATCCGCCTCCGTATTGACACGTTCCTCCTCGACGCTGAGCTGCGTGCGCTGGGTATCGAGGACGGTCAAAAGCTCCACCTCACCCGCCTGGTACTGCTGCGTGGCCAGTTGGGAGGCCTCCTGCGCCGCGGCGTCGGCCTTGCGCAGGGTGTCCAGTCTCTCGGCTGTCTTGCGGGTCGCCACCAGGGCGTCTTCCACCTCGGAGAGAGCGGAGAGCACGGTGGATTGGAAGGAATAGACCGCCTGCTTCGCCAATTCCTCGTTGATATGGATATTGGCGGTAATGGCTCCTCCCTCAAAAATGGGCTGGGCGAGGCTGGCGAGGAGACTGCCGGCGAGAGTGCGGGCGGCGGCCTCGGGAGAGAAAATCGTGCCGGTGCGAAGAGCTTCCAGCCCCAGAGAACCATCGAGATTGATCGTGGGAAATCGCTCAAGCTCCGCCGCAGTTTTGCGATAATACGCCGCCAGCACGCCGTTTACCGCTGCGCGCACGTCGGGCCGGTTGTTCAGGGCATCGGCGGGGATGCCTACCGCGATCCGCGCGGGGACGCGGGGAATGGAACCGGAACGATCCAGGAGCCGGTCGAGCGCTCCAGGTGCCTGCCCGCAAAGCACGGCCAGCTGGTTCTTTGTTTCGGAGATGGTTTGCTCCAGGGCGGGAATGGCAGCGCGAGCCTGCTCCAGCGTGCTGACAGCCTGCTGGAGTTCCAGTGTGTCGCTCACTCCGGCTTCCTGCTGCCAGCGTGTGATTTCCGTGGTTTCGCGCCGGGTTTCGATATTGCGCCGGACGACGTCGAGCTGGGCCTGCGCCGCCCGGTAGGTGATATAGGCCATCGCCACGTCACCAGTCAAAGTCACCTGCGCAGCATAATAGTTGTCTATCGTCTGCTGCACATCCTTCGTGGCGGCGGAAAGGTTCTGCATCTGCCGTCCAAAGAGATCCACCTCCCAGCTCATGTCCAATGAGAGATTATAAGTCTCACTGCGTGTAACCAGGCCAGTGCTCTGCTCGTCGCGACGCTGGAGGCGGTCGGAGGCATTTCCCGTCACGGAGGGAAGCAGGCCAGCCAGTTGCACGCTGCGCTCGCCCCGCGATTGAGCCACCTTGGAAATCGCCGTCTTGATGTCGGGACTCGACGCCATCGCCTTTGCGATCAACTCATCGAGTGTGGGATCGCCGAATCGTTTCCACCATTTCTTCAAAGCCGCCGTATCCAGCGATCCCCCCTTCTGGCTGGAACCCTTCCATTTCGCCGGAACATCGACCGAGTCTTTCCACTGGTCGCGGTGATTCGCGCAGGAGCCAAAGCCCAAAGCCAAGGCGAGCAGGAAGGCGCACGAAACAAGCACTCTCACCGTGGCAACCATCCAAGGGCTTTGGATTCCCCCGGGAACTTCACAACTACGCATCTCGTTCACGACAGTATCAGTCCGTTCCTCCAGCCTTGATCGCGCTTGCCCCCAGCCAAGGCCATGCCGCCCCTTCCAAGAGTTCCACCAGGCGCCAGGCGGATACTCCCCCTCGTCCGGACCTCGAAAATAGTGCTTTCTTCGGCAGGAAAACTCATTGATATTATCAACAATGCGTCGCACATCGCTTGACAATGTCAACAGGAAACCCCTGAGCGAAGCCGAGCAGGTCTTCGAATCCATTCATTACCTGATGCATCTTTTTCGTTCAGGGATGTACCGGGTCCTGCGCGATGGCCCGTATAAGCTGACCCATCTGGAGGGAAAGCTGCTCGGGTATTTTTCGCGGCATCCCGGATCGACGCTGGGAGACCTCGCGGAGGAGACGGGCAAAGACAAGGGCCAACTCGCCAGGCTGATCCGGAGCCTCAAGGAGCAGGGTCTCCTGGCGAGCGTGGAAGACGACACCGATCGCCGCAAAGTCAAACTGGCGCTGACTCCGCAGGGCGAAAAAATTCACCAGATGCTCCGAAAGGAGGTCAGCAGACTCTCGGAAATAGCGATCCAGGGTCTCGACGCGGGGCAAAGACAGTATCTCCTGGCCAGGCTGAACCGCATCCAATCCAATCTCGAGGAATCCTTTCGCGGGGACAGTTGAACCCTGCGACCGCATCTTTCGTATTCTCACACCTCATGAAACCCTGCATCTCGCATCGGGTTTTGAAAAACCTGCGAAATCGAATGGCACCCTCCCGCGATTGTCCCTCAGGAAGACATCATTGCCGACGCGCGATGGCTGGGAATCTCGATATTTCCTGAAATCTGGACATCCGGGAGCAACACCTTCCGGATATCGCATTCACGTGCAGGGCGTCAGGAAAAAGCGAAAATTATATCGATAATCCATCGCAACTTTCCCTATATAGAAGCACCTTCAAGCACCATGGCCCGGCGCGTCGCACACACCAAACACTTCAAGATCTCCAAACTCCTGACCGAGAAGATTCGGCTCATGGGACCCGGCGATGTGCTGCCGACGATCGATGAGCTGAAATCCCGCTACAAGTGCTCCCAGGCGACCATTACCCAGGCGCTCGACCGGCTGCGATTCCGGGGATTGATCGAGCGTCCATCTGGCAAGATGCGCCTGGTGGTTGCCCAGGATGGACTGGCTCCGCGGTTCCAACTCAATCTGATCCGTCCTCTCTGGCCTTCGCCCGATTTTGACTCGATCACCAATCGCATCTATGAGATGGGCCTCAAGGAGCACTTTGGCTTTGGGTTGCACGTGTACTCCGATGGGAAGCGCCTGAATATCGAACAAGCGCTAAAAGACGCCGATGCCGGCCTGATCATTGGGGATAGAAGCATCTCCGAGGCCCAGATCGAGGCCATCAATGGATCGCGCAAACCCATTGTCTTTCTCCGCGAGAAGCCCAGGGAGGTTCTCCGTGCAGGGTCTGTCTGGGTGGATGACGAGGTGGTCGGCAAGCTGGCGACGAAACACCTGCTGGATCTGGGCCACAAGCGCATCGCCGTCATGCTCAGCGAGCCCTATAACCCCTCCAGCACGACACGGCTCGAAGGCTGGCGGAGCGCCATGACGCGGGCGAGGATTCCGAATATCGATTCCCTCGTGGCCGACTGCTCCGTGCCCTCCGGCACCGAGGCCATCGGAGGTTCCTACGAGCGTCTTTGCAAATGGCTCGACAAGCACCCGATGGATTTCACCGCCATTTTCTGTGTCGGATGGACCGGCGCCCTTGCCGCGCTCCATGCGTTCCGGGAACGTGGCATCCGGGTTCCCGACCAGATGAGTGTGATCACCTACGCCAGCGAGTCACCGCTGTGCAACTACAGCGCCCCGCCTCTCACCACGCTCCAGATCGATCTCGAGCGCTATACGCGTGAAGCCCTCCGCATCGTCGAGGAGAGCATCGCTGCGGCCTCCGAGGTCTCTCGCAATGTCCTGATCAAGCCCGACCTCGTGGTGCGCGAAAGCACGGCCAGGCCGCGCAGATAATCCTCCCGCCCTGATTTAGGGCAAGCGTTTCTCCCTCTGGCTGAGCGGGTTCCATCCAGGCTATCCCCCTCATAGGAAGACCTTCCTATTGTTGCCCTGGCTGCCTGCGGACACAGTGATCCGCATGGGCGCTGTTGACGCTATCAAGCAGGATTTGTTGGCCAAAGGGGTGAAGTATTGCATCGGAGCCTACGTGGACATCCACGGGGTGCCGAAAGGCAAGATCGTCCCCATTTCGCATTTCGAGGACTTTGCGTCCGGATCGGAACTCTATACGGGATATGCCCTCGACGGTCTCGGCCAGAGCCCCAACGATGACGAGATCGCCTCCGTGCCGGATCTCGAGCGAGGCATTCAGCTGCCCTGGCAAAAGGAAGTCGCGTGGTTCCCGGCAGACAACACCTATCACGGCGAACCCTATCTCCTTAACACCCGCACGCTATTAAAGAAGGTGCTCGCCGATGCGGCGGCAAAGGGTTGGAAATTCAACCTTGGGATCGAGTGCGAGGTGTATTTCCTCAAGCTCACGGACGAAGGCGGGCTCGCGGTCGAGAACTCCGACGACAACCTGATGAAGCCCTGTTACGACGTGAAGCGATTCCTCGACAGCTACGGCCTCATCGACGAGATCGCGAGCACGATCGAGGAACTCGGCTGGGGGCTGTATTCCTTCGACCACGAGGACGGCAATGGTCAGTTCGAGTTCGACTTCGAGTATTCCGACGCGCTGACGATGTGCGACCGCTATGTTTTCTTCCGCTACATGGCGAAGAAGATCGCCGCAAAGCACGGCCTCATCGCGACCTTCATGCCCAAGCCATTCGCCGACAAGACCGGCAACGGGGCGCACTTCAACATGTCGCTCGCCGACATCGAAACCGGGGCGAATCTTTTCAAGCAGGCCGACCGCAGCGATCCGCACGGCCTGGGTCTTTCCCAACTCGGCTACCAGTACACCGCCGGCATCCTGAAACATGGCCGCGCGCTCTGCGCGGCCTGGGCACCGACGGTGAACAGCTACAAGCGCCTCGTGCGTCGCGGACTCATGGGCTACTACTCGTGGGCTCCGGTGTTCAACTCCTTCGGCACGAACAACCGGACCAACTCCGTGCGCATCCCAATGGCGGGCGGCCGGGTGGAATCCCGCAACGCCGACTCCGCCTGCAATCCCTATCTCGCCGCCGCCCTCGCGCTCGCCGCAGGCATGGAGGGCATCGAGGGACAGCTCGATCCCGGCGCTCCGCGGTCGGAGAATCTCTATGCCTACAGCGACGAGGAACTAAAAAATATCGGCGTCCAGTCGCTGCCCCGGTCACTCGGTGAGGCCATCGACGCATTCGCGGGCGATCCCTTCATCACGCAGGTGCTCGGCCAGGAACTCCGCGACGAATTCATCAAATACAAATCCGCCGAATGGGAGGAATACAACCTCACCATCTCGCCATGGGAGATCAAGAAATACGCCAGACTGTATTGACAGTTTCCGCGCGGGGAGTCCGGTAAGATGAGCGGACTCCTCAGCCCGCGACGCTCGATACCGCGGCCCTTTTACTGGGGCTCCGCGGTACTGGGTTTCGTCGTCCTGTTGTGCGTCTGGCAATGGGCGGCGGGTTACTATGCGGGACAGGGAAAACAGGTTCTCTTTCCCTCGCCTGCCGCCGTCGGGCAGGTGATGCAAAACATGGTGCGCGGAGCGGCGACCGGGCAGGAACCGGCGGCACGCGATTTTCAAAATTTCGCCACCGATCTCCGGATCAGCTTTTTTCGCGTCACGGCGGCCTTTGCCCTGGCCGCGCTTACGGCGATTCCGCTCGGGGTGATGATCGGCTCCTACCGTATAGGAGAGGCCTTCATTCAGCCGGTGACGGAATTCATCCGCTACATTCCCGTCCCGGCCCTGATTCCACTCCTGATCGTGATCTTCGGCATCGAGGAAACGTCGAAGATCATGCTGATCTATCTCGGCACCTTCTTTCAGCTCATGCTCATGGTGTCGGACGAAATCCGGCGCGTGCCTTACGATCTGGTGCAGGCGGTTTACACCATGGGCGGCACGCGGCGTGAGGCGGTGACGGAAGTGCTGCTCCCCGCCTCCTGGCCCGGCATCGTCGATGCGCTGCGGCTGTGCAACGGCTGGGCCTGGTCGTGGCTCATCGTGGCGGAACTCGTCGCCGCCAATGAGGGCATGGGCTTCCGCATCGTGAAGTATCAGCGCTTCCTCCAGACGGATAAGATCTTTTTCTACCTCGTCGCGCTAGGGGTCATCGGCCTGATGCTCGACCTCGCCTTCCGGCTCTTCAGCAAAATCGCGTTCCGCTGGAACGTCGCCGCCCGCAACTGATCATGGCGCTGGAACTTTCCCACATCACCAAGACCTTCCGCACCGGCGCCTCCGAAGTGTGCGCTCTGGAGGATTGCTCCTTCACCGTGAATGACGGGGAGTTTGTCTCGCTCATCGGGCCATCGGGCTGCGGAAAATCCACGCTGCTCTACATCGCCGCAGGCCTGGAGGAGGCCACCTCCGGCACCGTGATGCTGGACGATCGGGCGCTACGTGGTCCGGGGAAGGAGCGCGGCATGGTCTTCCAAAACTATACGCTCTACCCGTGGCTCACGGTGGAGCAGAACATCAAGTTCCCCTTCCGCCTAAAGGCAAACATGGACTATGCGCGGCCCAACGCCGTGATCATGGGAGAGATCGAGTACGCCGGGCATCTGCTGGAGATCATGGGCCTCGCGCAATTCCGCAATCGCTACCCGCGCGAGCTTTCCGGCGGGATGAAGCAGCGCGTCGCCATCGCCCGCGCCCTGACGAACAAGCCCCGCATCCTCCTGATGGATGAGCCTTTCGGCGCGCTCGACGCCCAGACCCGCGAGGAGCTCCAGGAGCTGATGCTGCTCCTCGGCCTCTACGAGAAAACCACCACACTGCTCGTGACGCACGACATCGAGGAGGCCATCTACCTCGCCGATCGCGTCATCGTGCTCTCCGCCCGGCCGGGTCGCATCCTGGAGGAAATCATCGTCCCCTTCCCCAAGGACCGCCTCCTCGATATCAAGCTCACGCCCGAGTTTCTCGCCCTCAAGCGCCGCCTCGTCGACCTGCTCCACGCAGGTGGGCGTCCCTCCTCCGGCCGGGCCGAAATCCTCGAGCGCCTCGGCCAGCATTTCCACGCCACGACCGCCTCGCCGGTCACCACCACGACAAACCAGCAACACCCATGAAACACACCATGAAAGCCATCGCCGCACTCCTGGTCGCGGCACTTACCGGATCGGCTCACGCCGCCGAAACCAAGCCCCTGAAGGTCGGATACAACAACTGGGTTGGATTCATCGCCTTCTTCGTCGCCCAGGATAAAGGGTACTTCAAACAAGCCGGGCTCGATGTGCAGCCCAAGGTCTTCAGCGCCCCGGGCGAGGGCCTTGTGCCCCTGATCTCGGGCGATCTCGACATCCATCTCTCGACCGTCGACGCCGCCATCCTGCGCTCCGCCAATGCGCCGGGTTCCCTCAAGGTGGTCGCGCTCGTCGACACCTCGGCCGGAGCCGATGCCGTGCTCGGCGGCCCGGCGGTGAAAACGCCCGCCGACCTGAAGGGCAGGAAGATCGCCGTGACCCTGGGCGAGTGCAACGAGGTGCTCCTGCAAAAGGCCCTGCAAGCTGGAGGCCTGACCGAAAAAGACGTGACCCTCGTCAACATGGACCCCGACGCCGCCGGGACCGCCCTAAAGGCCGGGAACGTCGACGCCGCCGTAACATGGGAGCCGTGGATCAGCCAGCTCGTCGGAGCAGGAAATGCCAATGCGGTCTTCACCTCGAAACAGGCACCAAACGTGCTTACCGATTGCGTGGTCATCAGCGCACAGGGTGAAAAAGCCAAAAAAGCGGAAATCGCAGCGTTCCTCGCCGCCATGAACAAGGCGACGGAATTCGTGAAGGCACACCCCGACGAGGCTGCAGCCATCGCGGGCAAGGCTCTGGAGGTTCCTGCCGAGGATATCAAGGGCATGCTCGGCAAGGTGACGCTCTACGACCTCGCTGCCAGTTCCGCCCAGATGAAGGGCGAAGCCGCGAAGAGCGCAGACGAACTGCTGATTTTCTTCAAGAACAAGGGGTCCGTCGACAAGGACGCCACCGTGGCCGGGCTGCTCGCTCCCGACTTCGCCAAATAACCAGGTCATGAACGACTTCGGCCTTTTGATGATCGACTTCCAGAGGGACTTCTGCGCCCGGGGTGGCTATAGCGACCTCTGCGGGGGACTGGACTGGGTGCTGCCTATATTGCCCAATGCCATCCGCCTTCTGGAGGAGGCGCGAGAGGCCGGAGCGTTCATCGTTCACACCCGCGAAGGCTACGCGCCCGATCTGTCGGATTGCCCGCCCGTGCGGGTGGAGCGTTCGCGCAAGGCGGGCGGAGAGTATGGCAGCCAGGGACCGCTCGGCCGCCTGATGATCCGTGGCGAGTACGGACATGACTTTGTCGACGAACTCCAGCCGCTGCCGGGCGAGACCGTGCTGGATAAGAATACCTACGGGGCGTTCGCGAAATCTGACCTCGAAAAGCTACTCAAAGAAAAAGGCGTGCGCCGCCTCGCCATCGCGGGAGTAACCGCTGATGTGTGCGTCCACACCACGCTCAGGGAAGCGGCTGACCGGGGTTTCGATTGCTATTATGTGCGCGATGCCATCTCGACCTTTGACCCGGAGATCCGCCGCGCCTGCGAGCTGATGGTGAACCAGGAGGGCGGCATCTGGGGGCAACTCGTCACCGTCGAGGAAATCGCTTCGCTCTGGAGGGCCGTCTGATGAATGCATTTTCTCCGCAGCCACGATTCACCTGGCCGGGAGGGGCCAAGGTGGCCGTCATGTTGTGCTTCGACGTCGACGGCGAAACCACCGCCCTCGAGCATGACCCCGCCCTGGCAAAGCGCCTGACCACCATGTCGCAATGCGAATATGGTCCGACCGTGGGCGTGCCGCGCCTGCTGGGCTTGCTCGACCACTGCCAGGTGCCCGCCACGTTTTTTATTCCCGGCTACATCGCCGAGCATCATCCGGAGATGACTCGCGCGGTGCAGGCCGCCGGACACGAGATCGGGCTGCACGGGTATTTGCACGAACGCCTGATCACGCTCAACGAAACCCAGGAGGAGGCGATTCTGCAAAAGAGCTTCACCATTCTGGAGGATCTCACCGGGACGCGCCCTGTCGGCTATCGCGCGCCGTGGTTTGAGTTGAATCCCTGGACGCCTTCAGTCCTGCAACGCAATGGCGTCTTTTACGTCGCCAGCGCCATGGGCGACGACGTGCCGTATCGTCATCATAACGGCCTCATCGAAATCCCCGGCCAGTGGATGCTGGAGGATTGGGAGCAGTTTGCCTTCAACGCCGATCCCGCGTGGGGATCGATCCCCGAGAATTGCGACAAGGTCTTCGATCTCTGGTGGAAGGAATTTGAAGCCATGTACGATTTTGGCTGCTGCTTTGTGCTCACGCTGCATCCGTGGCTGTCGGGCCGTCCGTCGCGAGTGCGGCTGCTGGAAAAACTAATCAACGCCATGAAAGCCAAGCCCGGCGTGTGGTTTGCGCGCGGAGCGGAGATCGCGCGGTGGTACGACCAGACGCCGGAGGCCCGGCGGGAGGTTGATTTCGACCGGCTCGCGGGTAAATAGGATATCGCATGGGTAACGCACTCAAGGTGGTCGATGCGGGAGAGATTCCCGTCGCGCCAGCCAGACCCAGAGGCCGACCGGCCGAGGAACTGGCCCGGGCCTGCGTCGCGCTGCAAACCCTCGGCATTCGCGACCGCGAGATGTACTCGCTCCTGTTTCGCAAGACGCTGGAGGAAAACCCGGATTTCTTCGGCGTGTGGAGCGTGTGGGAACCCGACGCGCTGGACGGCCAGGATGCGAAGTTTCGCAATGCCCCCGGCCACGACCAATCGGGGCGCTTCGTACCATTCTGGAATCGCAGCGGCGGCGAGGTACGGCTCGATCCGGTCACCGGGTACGAATACCCCGGCCCCGGCAACTGGTACTGGGTCTCGACCAGCCAGAAACAGCTCTGCGTGATGGACCCATACATGTACCCCGTGGCGGGAAAACGGCTGCTCCTCACCAGCCAGATCGCCCCGGTCGTGATGGACGGCCAGTGCCTCGGCATCACCGGCGTGGATATTTCCGTGGAGTGGTTTGTCGAGCATACGATGAAAGGCAAGGCGGGAGCCTCCCTGCCCGAAACGAATCTTTACGAGGAGCTGATGGAGCGCGGCCTGGTTTTTCTCAACAAGCGCGGCGAGGTGCGCTATTGGACGCAGAAAACCCGCGAACTGCTTGCGCGTTACCTCCCGGAACCCGAGCGGCTCCTGCCGCGCGAGGTCCTCAAGGCGGTCAACGCCAGCACGGGCGCGGGCCCGGTACAGATTCATTTCCGTCATTGCTACTCGGAGCTCGCCGTCACGATCATACCGCTTCGCTCCGAGGCGCTGGTGGTCGCATCGGAAACGTCCTATTCCCCCTGCGATCGCGCCTGCACGCTGACGGCGCGGGAGCGCGAGGTGCACCACTGGCTCTCGCAGGGCAAGTCGAACGAGCAGATCGCGCAGATCCTCGGGATCAGCGTGCACACGGTGAAAAACCACCTCGATCACATCTTTGAAAAGCTCGGCGTCGATAACCGCGTAGCCGCCGCCATGGCCTGCATCGATCGTCCCGCCGCCGCCTAGATTCTGCCTCGTAGTTCAAGCCACTTGCACAGAAGCCGAAGTTGGGGCAGTCTCCGGGACTTCTGGAAGCCATGAAATCCCTGCTGATCAAACTTTTCACCTCCGCGACTGCAGTCGCTCTCCTTTTCGGCCTGAGCGCCTGCGAAACGACTTCGCTGGGCCGCAAGAACTCCTTTGATTTCGATCCGCCGCTCACCCAGCCGAAGAATCCCGCCAAGGTGAAGCTCTTCCTGAGCACCGGAGCCCAGCGCCTCTATGTCGTCGAGGGTGACAAGGTCCTGCTCGCCACGCCCGTGACGGTAGGCGCGCCCTCCAGCCCGACGCCGCTCGGCACCTACACGATTTACTCCAAGGTCGAAAATCGCCGCCGCGTGAGCAATCCGGATGCGGGTTATCCGATGACCTTCTGGATGGAGTTCAAGCCCGCCTACGGCCTGCACTGGGGCTTCGTCAAACCGTACCCGGCCACGCATGGCTGTGTGCGTCTCCCGATCGATTCGGCCCGCAAGGTCTTTTCGGTGGTCCGGGTCGGTACGCCGATCAACATCGCCAAGAGCCAGCCATGGGACGCGACCATCGGCAAAACCCTGCCTGTGCTCGACGACGGTCCGCTCCCGAACCCCCCGAAATCCTATCTCCTCAGCCCCGAGGTGTTTCAGGATGCCCGCAAGGGCCGGATGTGGCAGTGGGATTAATCCCAAAAGCTGCGTAACTTTCCGTCCGGGTCGAGGCTCCCTGCTTCGGCCCGGATTTTTTTGGCCTGCGCACCGGCGTTCCAACGCAACGTTGTGATGGACGTGGATCCCCCTTCATCCAGCGCGGTAATCCGCAGGTGATGCGCAAAGTGGATAGTTTTGCCCGCTCCTTGTGTTAAGTCGCCCTGCCTGCCATTTACGGGCGATACACAACCGGTTTCTCGATGCGCATATTTCTCTCATTAACCGTCTGGGCCTTTCTCTCCGTCATTTCACTACGTGCGGAGGACAAGCCAAACATCATCTATATCGTAGCCGACGATATCGGCTGGAAGGACGTCGGCTTTCAGGGAGCCAAGGACATCCTGACTCCGAACATCGACAAGCTCGCCTCGCAGGCGGCGAAGCTCGACCAGTTTTACGTGCAGCCCATGTGCACGCCGACGCGGGCGGCCCTCATGACCGGACGCTATCCCATGCGCTACGGCCTCCAGACGCTGGTCGTTCCCAGCAAGGGTTCCTATGGCTTGGCCAAGGACGAATACCTTCTCCCGCAGGTGCTCAAGGATGCGGGCTACGACACCGCCATGGTAGGCAAGTGGCACCTCGGCCATGCCGATGCCGACTACTGGCCCAGGCAGCGCGGGTTTGATTACTTCTATGGCGCAGTCCTCGGAGAGATCGACTACTTCACCCGCGAGGCCCATGGAGTGCTCGACTGGCAGAGGAATAACAAGGCCGTGAAAGAAAAAGGCTATGTCACCGAGCTGCTCGGAGATGATGCCGTGAAGGTGATCGATGATCATAATACGAAGAACCCGCTTTTCCTCTACCTCGCCTTCACCGCACCCCACGCTCCCTATCAGGCGCCGCAGAAGTACATCGACCGGTTTGCCAACATTCCCAACGAAACGCGTCGCGTTTACGCCGGAATGATCTCGTGCATGGATGACCAGGTCGGCCGCGTCGTCGCCGCGCTCAAGGAAAAGGGAATGCTGGAAAACTCCATCATCGTCTTTCATAGCGACAATGGCGGTACAACCAACGCACGCCTCACCGGAGAGAGCAAGGTCAAGGAACTCCCCTGCGACAACAGTCCGCTCCGCGGAGGAAAGGGCGGTCTCTATGAGGGAGGTACTCGTGTGCCGGCATTCATCTTCTGGCCCGGCCATATCGCGGCAGGAGAGTTGAATGGCCTCTATCATATCACAGACATGCTGCCGACGCTCGCCGCCGTCTCTGGAGGCTCCACGGCGAACTGCAAGCCACTCGATGGTTCCGATGTCTCCGCGTCACTGACGGGCAAGGGTCCGTCCCCGCGCTCCGAGATCGTCTACAACATCGAGCCCTTCCGCGCCGCCGTTCGCGAGGGCGACTGGAAGCTCGTCTGGCGTACCGTGCTTCCGACCCAGGTCGAACTCTTCAATCTCAAGACGGACCCGAATGAAACGACCAACGTCGCCGCGGAGAATCCGCAGGTCGTCCAGGAGCTCCAGGCCCGAATCGAAAAACTGTCGAAAGAGGCGGCCAAGCCTCTCTTCTTTGGCACGGCGCTGGATGCCGTGATGGCCGGCGCCTTCGGACCGGCCACCATCCCGGTCGAAGACGAAGCCGTACCTCAACAGCCATGATCCTGCATCGTTCCTGCATTCTCACCACCGCCCTCGCCTTTTCCCTCGCCGCCAGCGCGATGGCTGGGGACAAGTCAACACCCTCGCCGGAACCTCCGCCCGTCCAGAACAGCTGGTTCGCCGACAACGTGCTGCGGCCCAAGGCGCCGTTTGAGGAGGTACCGGGCAAGGACCCAAACGGCTGGAGCTTCCGGCTGGAGCCGTATCTGTGGAGTCCCGGCGTCTACGGCACCGTCGGCATCGGGGACCTTCCCCAGATGGGAGTAAACTCCAGCCCGATCGATGTGCTGAAGCAACTGGACTGGGGCGTATTTATGCAGGCGGAGATCCGCAAGGGGCGGTGGGGCATCGCAGCGGATGGTTTTTTTGCCCAGTTCTCCGCTGATCTCACGCCATCCGGCCCGATCTACAAGAGTGCCAGCGCACAACTCCAGCAAAGTATGGACTCCTTCATCCTCGCCTACCGTGCGATCGACGCGCGGAACTTCTTCGTCGATGCGTACGCCGGGGCCCGCGTCTACTACATGGGGCTCGATATAACAGCCGAGGTGAAGGACACCCGGGCGACCCGCCTCGCTCGGGCCATTGGCGAACGCGTCGCCCCGGAAAAGGCATTCCCCACCTCCGCTGATGCCGATCGCTGGTGGGCCGATCCGATCCTCGGGCTGCGTTTCCGGGTCAATGTCACTCGCGTGCTGTTCCTTACAGGACAGGCGGACGTCGGCGGGTTCGGCGCGGGATCGGACATCGCGTTCTTCACCCAGGGTTCCGCAGGGGTGAACATCACCCGCAACATCTCCCTCGAGGCGGGATACCGCTACATGTACGTGGATTACAACAAGGACAATTTCCTGTTCCGCATGAACATGCCCGGTGTCTACGCCGGGATGGGCTTCCGCTTCTAGGATCAGTCATTACGTCGAGCGGTCACCGATACCGGTCGACTGCTCACTTCCGTGAACGCTCAGGGTGCGGGCCGGACGCCCGGGCTCTCGATCGTGCTCACGCCGCCGGAGGAATTCGTCCGCGGAGCAGGACTCGGCGAAGCGGTGGGACTCGGGGTCGGCGAGATGGTATTGGTCGTCCCGGTATTCGCCGAGGGGTTGACGGTATCGCTCACTCCACCCGCGGACGTATTACCCGTCCCGGTTCCTGTGGAGTTCGTCTGGATCGTCCCTCCCTGACCGTTCTGGTACTGGCTTCCCGAGTTGCCCTGGGTGGCGTTGTTGTTCGTAGAAGTGACGGTCGATCCATCACTACGCAACATGCCCGATTGCACTCCGGCCTGGTTGCGCATCGGCTCCTGGGAGGTTCCGGTCGCCGTACCGGAGCTGCCGGTCTGCCCATTGCTGCCCTGCGTGCCATTCTGGCCTTGCATACCATTCTGGCCCTGCACGCCGGTCTGGGCATCGCCGGTAGCGCTGGAGGTGGAGCGCTGGGAATTGGTGGCGGCACTGCTATTTCCCGATCCGCTTTGCGAGCTGCCCGATCCATTTTGCGAGGTATTCCGCTGTCCTCCCGTACCGGTCGTGGTCCCGCCGGGATTTCCCGTTCCCGCGCCGGAACCCGATGCCCCGGTGGTGCCTTGCTGCGCCACCGCAACCAACGAAACGAGCGCGGAAGATACTGCGATTGCGAGGAGAGATTTGATCTTCATACAAAGGGATCGCCCTTTGGCCTGGCCTTGCGCCTCAGCCAGGGCACTGAGCAACCCCTCCGGTAAAAACGAAAAAGGCGCCGGCAGAAAAATCCACCGGCGCCTCGCTGGAAACTCCTCAGGCTTCGAGGCCGAAGTACCCGGCGGCATTGCCGTAGCAGATGTCGCGCACGGTCTGGCCGAGCAGATCAAAGTCCCATGGCAGTTCGCCCTTTTCCACGTCGGTGCCGATCATGTTGCACAGGATACGGCGGAAATACTCGTGGCGGGTGTAGGAGAGGAACGAGCGGGAATCCGTCAGCATGCCGACGAAGCGCGAAAGCAGGCCGAGATTTGACAGCGCGTTGATCTGCCATTCCATGCCTTCCTTCTGGTCGAGGAACCACCAGCCGCTGCCAAACTGCACCTTGCCGGGGACGGAACCGTCCTGGAAGTTGCCGACCATCGTCCCCATCACGTAGTTATCGGCGGGATTGAGGTTGTAGATGATCGTCTTGGGCAGGGAATTCTCGCTGTCGAGCACGTCGAGGTAGCGGGCCAGCGTGTGGGCCTGCCGCCAGTCGCCGATGGAGTCAAAGCCCGTATCCGGACCGAGGCTGCGCATGAGGCGGGTGTTATTATTGCGCTGCGCCCCGAGATGGAGCTGCTTCACCCAACCGCGACGCGCATCGAGGCGGCCGAAGAAGATCATGAGGAAACCCGCGAATTTCTCCCAATCCTCGGGATTCGCCCCCTCGCCGGCCCGGGCATCCTCAAAGATGCGACGTGCCTTTTTCTCGCTGGCAAAGGCTCCGGGGCAATAGCTCAGCCCGTGGTCGGAAAGCCGCGTTCCCATCTCGTGGAAGAAGTCGTGGCGCTTCTCCAACGCGTAGAGGAATCCGCCGAACTTCGTGCAGTCCACGCCGGAAACCGCCTCGAGTTTCTTGATCCAGGCGTTGAACGACTCCGGCTTGTCCACGCCCATGGCGCGATCGGGGCGGAAGGTCGGGTAGACCTTGGTGCCGAAAGGATTGTCCCGCAGGAAAATGTGCGCCGAGAGATCGTCGGTCGGGTCGTCGGTGGTGCAGATGACCTTGACGTTGCTGCGACGGATGAGGCTCTGCGTCGAGAAATCCGGCTGCGCCAGCAGTTCGTTGCACCGATCCCATATCCACTGGGCGCTGTGTTCATTGAGGATCTCGTCGATGCCGAAATACCGGAGCAACTCAAGGTGCGTCCAGTGGTAGAGCGGATTGCGCAGCGTGCGAGGCACGGTGCGGGCGTAGGCGAGGAACTTGTCAAACGGCTGGGCATCGCCCGTGCAGTAGCGCTCGTCGACTCCGTTGGAGCGCATGGCGCGCCACTTGTAGTGATCTCCGCCGAGCCAGATGTCGTAGAGATTGGCAAACTGCCGGTTGGACGCGATCTCAGCGGGAGGCAGGTGGCAGTGGTAGTCGAAAATGGGCTCCTGGCGGGCGTAGTCGTGGTACAACCTCTTCGCGCTATCGCTGTGCAGAAGGAAGTTGTCGGAGATGAAGGTTTTCATTTTAAGGGGTCCCCTCCAACTAAGCAGGCCTGCCCGTCCGCCTCAAGGCTTCCGGTAAAATCGCAGCGCCTCGATGGGTCCGCCAAAGTCCTTGAGCGGGTACACGCCCTTGACTCCCCCGCGACCGGGATCGCGGATGAGGTAGTCGTAACCGTCCTTGCCGCAAATCACCACAAAGTGCGTGACCCCAGAGGGATAGCGCAGCCGAATGATGACGGGATTTCCCTGGATGAGGTTCCGGTCGATGAGGAAATACGATGGCTTGTCCTCATAATGGGGAAGGAGTTTCGCCGTCAGGCCGGGAGCGAACTCCGCCGCCTTTTCCCAATAAATCCAGCCCTCCGGGGTGTAGCCGCCGGGTAATTGGGTGAGAAACTTGTTGAGCCGGCCCGGGTCGACATCGACGCCGTACGAGGCCAGCACCATCGCCGCCGAGGAAACCGCGCACCCCTCGCCGCCCACCGTCGATGGGGTTGTGGCCAACTGATCCTGCCCCCAGCGCGGGTCCTCCTGAAGGAACTGCGGGACGGAGAGTACGTAACGCGACGGAAAATACAGTCCGCCCGAGGGATCGATGGGCCGGCGACCGAGCCAGTCCGTCAACCACCACCCCGTCCACGCCACGAAGACGAGGAGAAACAACAGAACGAGGGACAATATCCGCCTTGCAGTCATGCGAGAGGAACATTGTCATGGTCGCATGATTGCGCGAGTCCTCTTTTTCCTCCTTCTCGCCCCGTGGTGGGCGATGGCCTCGGACTACAATGCCGTCGTGCTCGAGCAGATTTCGCGCATTCCGGGCGGCGGACGCTACGCCACCGACACCGGCGCGCATCAGGCGCTGACGCGGTCGGTTTCCGTGACGGACGCAGGCGCACGCATCACGCCAGGGGCGGCGCGGCCCAGCTATTGCTCCGGGGCGACGTACCTCGCCCTGCTCATGGCCTTGCAGGACTTGGAAAAACGTGGGGAGATCACCATCATGCCCGAGACATGGGAGGCGATCCGGCCCCAGCCGCTCCCGGATGGCACGGGCATCTGGGGCCGCTGGAATGCCAATGGTCCCGGCACGGCGCGGCTCTTTTACGAACTCGGCCTCGGCCGGAATTTCACCGACATCCGGGAGGCCCGACCCGGGGATTTTCTCAAGGTCTTCTGGACGGATGCCGTGGGGCAGAATGAACGCGGACATTCCGTGATCTATCTGGGTACGGAAATCGTAAACGGGCAGGAGATGGTGAAATACTGGTCCAGCAACAAGCCCGACGGCATGGGTACGCGCTCCGTCTCGCGCAAGAAAATCGCCTGGATGCTCTTTTCCCGGCTCGAGCACCCGGAGCGGATCGCCGCCTGGGCGAGCATTCCGAATTCCGACGCCTATCTCGCCTCGCTGCTGCGGGTGGACTCCAGCCGCCGCGAGGCGCTCAAGCTCTCGGGCGCAATGCCATAGGCGGCTTGCGTCGCGAAAAACCGCATCCTACCTTTTCCGCATGAGTCGCAAGATTCCCGTCTCCGCGCCACAGAACCCGCTCCAGTCCCCCTTCGCCGCCCTCCAGATGGACGGCCTGCCCGAGGGACAAGAGATCGCGCCGGAACCCGCTCCGGAAAAAGTGGACACGAAGCGCCACCGCATCGTCCTGCGCAAGGAAAAGGCCCAGCGCGGCGGCAAGACCGTCATCGTCGTGAGCCAGCTCCCGACGCACCTTTCTCCGCCGGAACTCGAGAATCTCCTCAAGGCCGCGCGCAAGTCACTCGGCTGCGGCGGCGCGCTCAACGGGCGCGAACTGGAGTTGCAAGGCGACCAGGCCTCGCGCGTCCGCACGTTCTTTGAGGGCCAGGGCTTCCTCGTAGGCGGCGTGAGCTGATATCGACGCCGCACGGCGAAGTCAGTTCGCCAGCCGCATCACATCCGAGGCCGGCCTGCCGCGATGCAGCAGGTGGGCCATTGTCTTCATGTAGGGATCGGTGTGGTGGAAAAACCGCTGGTACGCGGTGCAGAGGTAATTCAGCCCCTCCTCGCCATCGTGCGTCTTGAGGAAGCGATGCTTCGGGCACTCCCCGTTGCAGGCAAAAAGCACATGGCACTCGCGGCAATACTTTGGCAGCCCGTCCTTTTTCATCCGGCCAAACTGCTGCTGCCGCTCCGAGAGCGCGATATCGGCAAGCGGCGTCTCCATGATGTTACCCAGCCGATACTCGGGATAAACGAAATGATCGCAGCTGAAGACATCGCCATTGTGCTCGATGGCCATCGCTTCGCCGCAGGTTTCCCCAAAGGCGCAGACAGTGGATGGCAGGCCCATGTGACGACTGAGCGTGTTGTCGAAAAGCTGGACGAACGTCTGCCCGACATCGTGGCGCACCCACTCGTCGAAGATCCGGATGAGAAACTCGCCAAACTGCCGCGGCTCCACGCTCTCCTGGGTCACCACCGTGCGGCCCGGCGTCGACCGCTGGTGATCGATCTCCACGATGGGAATGAACTGCAAATAACGCGAACCCAGCCGCTTCAAGAAGCGGTAGACATCGAGCGGCTGCGCGGCATTGGTGCGGTTCACCACGGTGAGCGTGTTGAACTCGACCTTGTGCTTTTTCAGCAGCGCGATGCCGTTGACCACACGGTCAAAAGTCGGCTGTTGTTTTTTGTCGAGACGGTAGCGGTCGTGGATCTTGCGCGGCCCATCAATGCTCACCCCGATGAGAAAATGGTGCCGGTGGAAAAACTCGCACCACTCATCGGTGAGATTTGTCCCGTTGGTCTGGAGCGAGTTGCTGATCTTGCGGCCCTGACCATGACGGGCCTGCAACTCCAGTGCTTTTTCAAAGAAGCCCAGGCCGAGGAGGGTCGGCTCTCCGCCCTGCCAGACAAACGTGACCTCCTCCGTATCCTGCGAGTCGATGTATTGCCGGATATACTGGTCCAGCACAGGATCGGACATGCGAAAGCTCTCCGAGGCCGGATACATCTCCTTTTTGCCCAGGTAATAGCAGTAGGAACATTCCAGGTTGCAAATCGCCCCGAAGGGCTTGGCCATCACATGAAATGCACGGGGCCGCCTCGGGACCGAGGCCGGCGCTGGCAACAACTCACTCTTCACAGGAAGTCCTAGTATAAGTTTTCTCCGGATCTGATCCAGAAACTAATAATTTCCCTCGCTTAGTCCCTGCGGAAAATCTCCCCGACTGGACATCCCCTCTCCGATTTGCCACCCTTTTGAGACTGATTCGCTGCCCGCACGAAAACGCAAGGAATGTCGCAGGGCGGTATGACCCTGACATGAACCAATCCATCTTCGAGCGCCCACCCACAAGCACAGAACGTTTTGTCTTCTTCGGTGAAGTATTGGGACTCATTCTCGGAACACCCCAGTCCCGGATCGAGTCCACGCCGAGCGGCACCATTTCCATCGCGGGAGCGGAATCCAACACGGCCATTGCCCTGGCCCGGCTGGGATATTCGTGTCAGTTCAATACGGCCGTCGGCCATGATCCCTTCGGCGAGCGCATCCTGCGGACTCTGCGAGCAGAGCGTCTCGACGTAAGCAATGTCACGCCGAGCCGTCGAGCACCGACCGGCCTGCTCGTCCGCAACTGCTTCGCCTGGCGCGAACCGGATGTCTTCTATTACCGCAAGGATACCGCTTTTCTTTCCGAGAGCCTTGCCGTCGCGGAACGGGTAAAGTTTCAGCCCGGCGACATCTTTTTCACCACAGGAATCACCCTGGCCCTCGGCCCGCAAAGCCGGGAGGCAGGATCGGAACTCATCCGGCGAGCCTATGCGGAAAAAATGCCGGTGTATTTCGATGCAAATTTCCGCAGCAAGCTCTGGACTCGCGAAGCCTTCCGCGAATGCCTGACGCCGCTGCTGCCGAGTATTCACACGCTCTTCGTCGGAATCGAGGAGGGCCGCATCCTCACCGGAGCGACGAAGGTCGCCGATATTGCGAAGAAATGCCTCCAGGGAGGCGTTCAGGAGATCCTCATCAAGGATGGCGGAAAGGGTGCCTGGCAATTCCGCAAGGGTCAGGCTCCGCTGCATGGCAAGGCCTTCAAGGTCGCGCCGCTCGACACCATCGGTGCGGGAGACGCCTTCAACGCCGGGTTCCTCTCCGCCCGCCGGGAGAAGCTATCCCGTCCCCTCACCCTCCGCACGGCCAACGCGATGGGCGCGATGGCCTGCATGGGGCAGGGAGACTGGGAATCGATGCCGACCCGCAGCGAACTCGGCAGCTTCGTCCTCGGCGAAACGCAGGCGCGCCGTTAGGCCTTTGACACGCCCAGCACCTGGCGGCCCGTAGTCAGTCCGCCCGAGAGATTGCGCGCCGGGATGCCGTGTTGCCGCAGGAGTCGCGTGGCGACATAGCCACGCTGCCCCACCGCACAGTAAACCCGCAGATCCGGGGAAGCGGGGACGCGATCCAGCGAATCACGCAGGCTTTCCAACGGGTAATTCACCGCGCCGGGAGCATGGCCATGGGCAAACTCTCCCGGGCTGCGCACGTCGAGCAGCACGGTGTCGGGCGTGGCCGGCTCGCTCCAGTGCGTGATCGGCATGTCTCCGCGCGCCACGTCGGCGGCGATCATTCCCGCGAAATTGGCCGGGTCCTTCGCTCCGCCAAATTGCGGGGCATAGCACAGTTCAGCCTCCTCCAGGTCATAGATCGTTCCGGCCATCTGGATGGCCATGGCAATGACGTCGATGCGTCGGGCCACACCTTTCACTCCCACGCCCTGCGCGCCGAGCACGCGACCGTCGGAGGGACGAAAGATCAGCTTCAGACTCATCCCGGTGGCACCGGGGAAGTAGCCCGCGTGATCGTTGGGATGGAGATAGATTTTCTCAAAGTCGGTGTCACCGAGCCGGCGAAGGGTCTTTTCGCTCGCGCCGGTACAGGCCACCTCCAGGTCAAAAACCCCGCAGATCGCCGTACCCTGCACGCCGCGAAAACGCGCGTCGCGTCCGCAGATGTTATCCGCCGCGATGCGTCCCTGCCTTGCCGCCGGTCCCGCGAGTGGCACGAGCGCAGGCTGGCCGGTAACGTAATCCGTCACCTCCACGGCATCACCCACCGCCCAGATGGCCGGGTCGCTGGTGCGCATGTGCTGGTCGACGCGAATGCCTCCGCGGGAGCCCAGCACCAGACCTGCCTCGGCGGCGAGCCGCGTCTCCGGGCGAACGCCGATGGCGAGGATCACGATACCCGCCTCGTGGTGTTTGCCAGATTGCGTATGCACGACCAGCGCGCCGGAGTCTGTCTGCCCGATGGACTTCAAACCATCACCCAGGGCGAGTTGCACACCCTTTTGTGTCAGCTTCTCAGCCACGAGCGAGGCCATCTCGACATCAAACGGCGGCATGACCTGGTCGAGCATCTCGACGATGGTGACCTGCACGCCGCGATGGGTGAGGTTTTCCGCCATCTCCAGGCCGATGAATCCCCCGCCGATAACGACCGCAGTTTTCACCTCGCGCTCCTCCAGCCACTGTCGAATCTCCCGACTGTCGGGAATGGTCCGCAGCGAAAACACGCCGGGCAGATCGATGCCGTCGACCGGAGGCCGGAAAGGCGACGCGCCAGGAGAAAGCACGAGGTCATCGTAGGACTCGACTCTCACGCGATCATTCCGGCGGTCGATCACGGAGACGGTCTTCTTTTCCCGATCAATCGCCAGGACCTCGGTCTCGGTATGGACGTCGATATTGAAGCGGTCCTTGAACAGCTTCTCATCCGCCACGAGAAGGCTCTTTTCCTTTTCAATGACGCCACCAATGAAATACGGCAGCCCGCAGTTGGCGAAGGAAACAAAGGAACCCCGGTCAAAGATGACGATCTCCGCGTTTTCATCCATGCGCCGCAGCCGTGCGGCACAGGCCGCCCCGCCAGCCACGCCGCCCACGATAAGGACTCTCTTGCTCACGCCCGGCCTCCTTTCACGCAGCAGGAGGGGAGCGGACGGCGATTATTCCACGGCATGCGGGCGAGCAGCATGCCCATCCCACAAGTGTCTGTAACACCGGCAAAAACCAACCCCGCCCCGACAAACCCCGAGAGGGCAAACCACGCCGGGTTGACAAGAAAGCCGAGGACCACCCCCGTGAGCACAAAGGAACCCGCCGCAATGCGCACCTGGCGCTCGAGGGAAATCACGCCCTTGCCGCGGATGAGCGGCATCCCCGCAGCGTCCCAGGCTTTCACGCCGCCGTCGAGGACGGAGAGCTTCACCGCACCACCCAGTTCCTTTTGCAAACGCTCGGCGGCTCGCATGGCCCGCTGACCGCTGGCGCACACGACCACGCACTCCGGAGCGTTTCCGAGGAGAGTTTTCACCTCCCTCGGATCGAGTTCGGTCAATGGATGCAGCACCGAGCCTTCGATGTGCATTTCTTCATATTCCGCCGGGGTCCGGACATCCAGGAGCACCGCGTTGCCGATGCCCGCCGCCGGGACTTTGCGGATTGACTCTCCGCTGGTTGCAGTCGAGTTATTCATAAGGTATACGTATACAACTATATTCCGATACAGTAATATGCAAGGGAAAAACAAACCATCCATGTCCGATGCCCAGATCAACGAGGCCGCCCGGCTGTTCTCGATCCTGTCGGAACCCTCGCGGCTGAAACTCCTGCGCGCCCTGATGGATCGCCCGCTCACGGTCACGGAGCTGATCGAGGCGACGGAGATGAAGCAGGGCAACGTATCGAAGCACCTCGGCGTGCTGCTTACGGCGCGCTTCGTGGCGCGCGAGCGGGAGGGAAATTTTGCCCGCTACTGCATCGCGGATAAAAACGTCTACAAGCTCTGCGACGTGATGTGCTGCCGCATGGAGGAGGAGGCCCGCCGCGTGGCGGAGGAGTTTGGCGTCTCCTAGGACGTTCTGGAAAAGCAAAACGGCAGCCCCGCCGTGGGTCGGGACTGCCGTTGGTATCTGCCTTTGGCCTGTTACTTGAGCTTGCTGAAGTAGTCGCTGTAGGCCGCGACAAATTCATTCGAGGCGGTGCCGCCGTCGGTCGTCTTGTCCCAGTTGACCGACCACGTCATGACGCCGCGCAATCCCGGGTATCCCGTGGTGCTGCGGAGCTTGTAGGTATTGGCATATCCCGACTTGCCTGTGATCAGGTAATCGAGAGCCTGCTTCACCTTGTCCGGGGCGAGGTATCCGCCAGCCGGAGCCGCCGAGGGCGTCGCGGGCAGGCCAATGGCGACCTTGTCCGCGCCGAGGCCCGGGAAGGCATTGGCTGCATTGCGCGCCACCGGGAAGCCCGAGATGAGCATCTCCGTCATGGCGACCACAAAGTCCGGCGTGCTCTGGCTCAGGATGAGATCCTTGTTGGGATCATTCACCCCGGTGTAGGCGAACTGCGAACCCGTGTTGTAGTACTGCACGTGGACAAACGTGAGCTTGTCGCGCAGCGCGTGGAGGATCGGGAGATACCCGCCGAAGGCTCCGCCGTAGTTGCCATAGCCGCCCTGGACGTACTGCGTCTCGGGTGCGGCGGTGAGGATGAAGCTGCTGCCATACGCATCCGCGATTTCCCGCAGGGCGCTGATCAGGTTCACGATCTTCGGTGTCTTCGGATTTTTGAAGTCCGTGTCGCCGCCGTCGAGGATCACGGATGTGCCTTCCAGGTCCACGTCGAGACCGTTGAAGCCGTATTCATCAATGATCGCCTTCATCGAGGTAACGAACTGCTGCTTCTGGGCCGTGGTCTTGAGTTCGATCGGAGCATTGGCGCCGCCGATCGAGATGACGACCTTGGTGCCGCGCTGCTTGAGGGCGGCGACGTCGGCCTTGAACTGCGTCTTGCTCTCCACCGCCGGGGCAAAGGCCATGTCGGCTCCGCCCGAGGTGGCGGGTTCGGCAAAGGCGATGTTCACCTGGCTGTAACGGCTGTCGACATTGCGCAGCGGGATGTACGGCGAGCTGGCGTTGTTCCAGTTATGCCAGTAGCCGACTACTGCGCGGGTCGCCGGGATCGTTGTCGAGCCGCCGCCTGTCGTGTCGGTGCCGCCACCAGTATTACCTGTGCCTCCAGTCGTTCCGCCGGTATCCGTGCTGCCGCCTGTCGTGCCTCCGGTATCCGTGCCGCCCGTGCTTCCACCGGTGGAGGCTGTCGCGCCGTTGAGGGCGAAGTTCTCCGCCACCTTGTCCGCGCTCGACGAGGTCTGCACGCCGAAGGTCACCGACTTGCCGGGAGCGATGGTGCCGTTCCACGACTCATTGGTGAAGGTGTAGCGGTTGCCCACCTTGGTGCCGCCCTTCGCGCTCCAGAAGCTGGTGATCGGAACGTCGAGGTCGAAGCTCACCGTCCAGCTCGAGAGCGAGGTCGTGCCGTTGTTCGTCACCGTGACATTGGCGCTGTAGCCGCTGCCCCAGTCGCTCGCGACCGCAAAGGCCACGCTGCCCGTCGCGGTGCTGCCACCGCCCGTCGAGCCGCCTGTGGTTCCTCCGGTGCTTCCACCGGTCGAACCGCCCGTGCTTCCGCCAGTAGTACCACCGGTCGAACCACCACTGGTTCCGCCGGTTGTGCCTCCGGTATCCGTACTGCCGCCCGTCGTGCCTCCCGTGCTTCCGCCGGTGGTGCCGCCGGTCGAACCAGTCGACCCTCCGGTGCTTCCACCCGTGCTGCCGGTCGAAGACGCCGCGCCGTTGATGACGAAGTTCTGCGCCGTCTTGTCCGCGCTCGACGAGGTCTGGATGCCGAAGGTCACCGACTTGCCGGGGGCGATCACGCCATTCCACGACTCGTTGGTAAAGGTCGCCTTCGTGCCGTTCTGCGAGCCCTTGGCGCTCCAGAAGCTGGTGATCGGTACGCCGAGGTCAAAGCTCACCGTCCAGCCGGTCACCGAAGCGGTGCCGTTGTTGGTCAGCGTGACATTGGCCGTGTAGCCGCTGCCCCAGTCGCTCACGACCGCAAAGGCCGCCGCAACCGAGGCCGAGCCGGAATCGGTCCCGCCCGTCGAGCCGCCAGTGCCGCCTCCGGTCGAGCCGCCCGTATTACCGCCGGTGCTTCCACCCGTATCAGCGGGCAGAGGAATACCGGCAGGCGAACTCACGAGAGCAACCGGGGTCTTGTAGTAGTTCTGCACCTTGCTGATCCAGTAGTAGCTCTCGCCCGAGCCCACGTTGTCGGTGCTGTCACCCACGCCGGGGCCGAAGAGCGCGACGGTCACGCCGGCATCACGGGCGAGTTGCAGGTGCGAACCCCAGGTGAGGTTGCTCCCGCTCGTGCTGACCAGCGACTGGCCGCCGTCGGTCGTGCCGAAGTACGTGGCGCGCGATCCCGTCGTGGTGAAGGTATCGCCGAAGAAGTACGTGGACGCCGAGTCCTCGTAGTTCTGCGTGGTGTTCGTCAGATCCGGGAACTTCGCATTCGTGTACGGGCTGATCGCCGTGGTCGAGTTGATGCGGCCCACCGGGATCTGCCACAGAGTCACAGGCAGCTGCGTGGCGTTGTGCAGCGCATTGACGAAGATCAGGTAATTCGTCCAGTGCGTCGCATTCCAGAACCACGTGGACTGCTGAGGATCGCTGTTCTTGTTCTCAAAGCCCGCATCGAGGCCGTATTTGTCGATGCTGATGAACTTCGCGCCATGGGTCAGGATGCCCGCCGACACATAGTAGTTGGCGATGGCCTTGGCTTCGTTGGAGATCGCATTGCGACCCTTGGCCAGGCCGAGTGTATCCGTGAGGCGCACGATGCCCTTGCCGGTGATGCCGGCATTGGTGAAGCCGCCCGCAGGCGAAGCCCAGAGGTTGAACTGCCAGCCGAAGATGGCATTGGGCTGGTATTTGCCAATGGTGTAGTTGATCGCCTCGACGAGTCCGCGCAGGGTGTTGGGGAATGTCGGGTCGACGCCCTTCACCAGCACGCCACTCGAGTAGGCCGCGTCGGTCTGTGCGACGATGGTATCGGGCGTTCCGGTGTTGTTTTGCGCGAAATAGCCGAGGAAGTCCGGCTCCAGCACCCAGCCGATGGGCTCATCGCCAGCGGCTTCCTTTGTGATCTCCAGCGCGTGACGCAGGTCGGCGAAGTAGCCTTCCATATAGGTCTTGGACTCGATGTGCGCCTTGTCGGTGTAGTAGCTCTCACCGCCATCGGGGATGTTGTACCAGACGAAGTACGGGATCATGCCGAGCTTGATGCTCTCCTCGACGAAGCGCGTGGCGCGCTGGCCGTTATTGAGCACGCGCCAGTTCCATCCGTCGCCGATGCTATTGGAGGCGCCGCCATTCAGGTAGATGTAGCGCACGTCGACGCGCTTGTTCTGCCCGGCGTTGGCAAAGTCGGACCAGAAATTCAGATCCGCAGTGGAGTCTTCGCTCACCGAGCCGATGGCGAGATAGTTCGGCAGGCCCGGAGCCGAGCCGTCGGCGTTGTTGATCCGCACGCCGAGGACGCGCGTCTTGCCCGATGTGGACTCGCTGATGCGCACCGAGGCGCGACCAGCCTTCTTGCCAGTGATCTGGAGCGCGCCATTCACGATGGCTGCCGCGGCGACATCCGGGTTGTTCGACACGACTGCATAGGTACCCGTGTTCTTGAACGGATAACTCTGCACGCCCGGGACCTGGGAAAGCTGGAGCACCTCGCCCTGCGCATCGGCATTCAGCACGATGTCAGGTGTGGTGGTCGACGATCCCGAGCCGTTGCCGCTATCTGTGGTCGATCCACTGGTGTTCCCGGTGGTCGAGCTGGCGATGGCGGAGCCGTTCAACTTGGCATTGGTCAGCAGTGCGTCCTTGGCCGTACCATCGACCTGGATGCCGAAGGAAACGGAGCCGCCAGCCGGGATGTTGCCGGTCCAGCTTTCGTTGGTGAAGGTATAGGTCGAGCCCGACTTGCTCTTCTGTACCGCACTCCACGAACTCGTGATCGTGCGATTCAGGTCAAATACCAGCGTCCAGCCACTGATGGCCGTCGTGCCGGGGTTCGAGACGGTGACTTTTCCGGTAAAACCGGAGTCCCATTTACTCTCGACCGAGAGAGCCACGGTGGGAGCCGCGCTGGCCGAGGCCTGAGACAGGAATGTCGTCAGCAGCCCCAGCAGGAGGGTGATAAGCGGAAAAAGGGGATTCCTCTTCATAATTTTCTTTGCAGGAGGGTTAACCGGGCATGTAAGGGGAGGCCACGCGAACTCGACCAAGCGTCGCGGATACTCGATGAATCAGCCACAAAACGCGCCCCGTTCCACCCCCCATCCGCCGCCCGCTCCGTTCGGCGATGTGGTGCTGCGCTGGCTGCGTCGCCAGGTCATCCGCCGCAAGCTCATCTCCCTCTCCTTCTGGAGGGTAAATCTGGCCGCCTGGCTGGTCTTTGCGATGATGACCTTCCTCGTCCGGTGCCTCTTTCACCTCGATGTACCGAAGGCGTTGATTCTCACCATCTTGAACGAAAGTCTCGCACTCGGGACATCGCTCATTCTGCGTCGCTATTACCAGCGCTTTGGCATCCCGTTTCGACTGCGCACCGCTCTCTCGGTGGTTGCGGTCAGCCTGTTCTGGTCGATCATCCTTTCTCTCGCCACCTACCTGATCACCTTGCTGACGGGATGGCGGATGCAAAACATCACCGATCTGGAGTCGTCCATGCTGCGGTTTACCATCATGTGGACAGCCCTCCTGGGGTGGAGCCTCGGGTATTTCTGGTTTCAGGCGGAGAAGGCGTGGACGGCAGAATCGCGCCATGCCGAGGAGGCGGAGCACCAGGCTCATCGGATGGAACTCCAGATGCTCCGGGCCCAGCTCGACCCTCATTTTCTATTCAATTCCCTCAACGGCATCGCCGCAGAGGTCCATGCCCATCCCGATGAAGCCGTCGAGATGATCTGCCGTCTGTCGGATTATCTCCGCTACTCCCTGGAACATCGCAAACAGACCTTTACCGCGCTGGAGTCCGAACTCGGGGCCATGCATGCCTATCTGGAGATCGAGAAAGCCCGGTTTGGCGAACGGCTGCAGTTCTCCGTCGATGCGTCGCCGGAGGCCCTCACCCATCGCGTCCCCACCTTCATCCTCCAACCCCTCGTCGAAAACGCGCTAAAATGGGGCTTTCATCAGTCGGCCAATGCCATGACCGTCGACATCCGGGCCTTTCAGACGGGTGGGGTGCTCGAGATCGAGGTGATGAACAGCGGGCATCTCGAGTCCACCCCGCGCGACAAGGCAGGGGGCGTCGGCCTCGACACCCTCAGCCGACGTCTGGAGATCTATTACCCGGGCCGCCATCACTTCACCCTCGAGCAGAGGGGGCGGGTAGTCTGTGCGACCATTCAGCTGTGGGGTGCGGCGGAGGCGGTCTAGACCCGCTCAAAAAACTTCCCACCCCACGCTTTCGCTGGCAGAATCCAGAGCCGGTTCCCCAGGGTTCTACGCTGCCATGAATTCGCCAGTCACCGTCACGCATCCGTCTGCCGAGATGACGACACCTGTCGCATCGGCGCACGGCCCCATCCGCGTCATGCTCATCGACGACGAACGTCTCGCCCGACAAGGTTTGCGCGAGCTGCTGCACGAGTTTTCCGACGTCGAGATCGTCGGCGAGGCCGATACCGCCGCCTCTGCCGTGGCGCAGATCCCGTCGCTTTCGCCCGATGTCATCTTTCTCGATATCCGTCTCCCGGGAGGCGATGGATTCAACGTCCTGGAGTCTCTCGACCGCGTGCCGCTCGTGGTCTTCGTCACGGCGTACTCGGATTACGCCACGCAGGCTTTTGACGTCGAAGCGGTCGATTATCTACTCAAGCCTGTCCGTCGCTCGCGACTGGAGGAGACCCTGCGCCGCATCCGCTCCGAGATCGGCTCGGGCGACCAGCCGCCCTACGCTCTCTCCGACCGCATCTGCCTGCGCACGCCCGAGCGCACCATCATCGCGCCGCTTTCGAATCTCATTTCCCTGAAGGCCGAGGGAGATTTCACCCGTGTCGCCGTGGCCGAGCTTTCCCCGCTGTTGATCTGCCAGACGCTCGGCATCTACGAGCGCACGCTCCCCTCGCCGCCTTTTGTCCGGGTGGATCGCTCGCTCATCCTGAATCTCAACCGGCTGAGCTCAGTGGAGATCAGCCCCTCGCGAGGCGCCCGGGTCTTCATGGAAGGGGCGGAGGAGCCGATACCCGTCGGCCGTACCGGCCTGCGCCGCCTGCGCGCCGCCCTGCCCCAGCATCTCTCCGGCATCCCGGAAACCGAGAGCTAAACGGTCGCGTCAGCGCACAGCCGCTCCTGAAACCCTAAAGAATCTCCTGTGCCAACTCGCCAATGAGGCGATCCAGACGGGCGGGGTCCACAGGTTTGGTCAGGTGATGATCAAATCCCGATTCCTTGCTCCGGCGCACATCCTCCTCCATGCCATAACCACTCACGGCGACCCCTCGCAGCTTCGGATAGCGGGAGCGCAGCTGGCTCATCAGGGCCGAGCCGGAGATGTCGGGCAGACCGAGATCGCTGATGACGAGATGAAACGACTCCTTCTCTGCGAGCGCCAGCGCATCCTCGCCGGTGGCGGCCGCATGCACGGCATGGCCTTTTTGACTTAGGATCATCTGGAGCAGTTGGCGGGTATCATCGTGATCCTCGACGAGGAGGATCACCAGGCTCCGCCGCATCCCCGGCTCCGCCTCCATCGCGTCGTCCTGCTGGGAGGGTTGCGCGCTCCGGCGCAGCGGGATCTCGACGTGAAAAGTCGCACCCTTGTTCGGCCCCGGACTCTCGCCCCAGATACGGCCGCCGTGGGCGGAAACAATCGACCTGCTGATCGACAATCCGAGACCCAGGCCGCCAAAGAGCCGTGTGATCTCGCGGCCCACCTGTTCAAAGGGCTGAAAGAGCTGCGGCTCCTCCGCCGCATTGAAGCCGATGCCCGAGTCCCGCACGGAAATGCGAAACGCACCAGGTGTGGGATTTTCCGTGGTGATCCAGATCGATCCGCCTGAGGGGGTGAACTTCACCGCGTTGCGGATCACGTTCCAAAGCACCTGCTGGAGCCTCACGACGTCACCGACCGTGCGGGTGTCGACGGCGGAACGCTCCACCGTGAGAGTCAGATTCTTGGCCTCCCAGGTCGAGCGGCAAATCTCCAGCACCCGATCGAGGACGGAGTTGATATCCATCTCCGCATCCTGCAGCTCAAACTTTCCATGGGCGATCCGCGTGAGATCGAGGAGGTCGTCGATGAGGCGAATCTCCAGCTCGATATTGCGCCGGATCATGGAAAGATGAGTCAATACTCCCGCAGGCAAACCCCGCTCCTGCTGGAGCGTGGCGACGCCCATCAACGCGGGCGTGAGCGGGGTGCGTAGCTCGTGGCTGAGGGCCGCGAGGAAGCTGTCCTTCGCCGCGCTCGATCGCTCGGCGACCTCCTTGGCCAGCCTCAAAACCTCACCGGATTTCTGCAAGCTCAGGTCGGTCACGACGAGGCAGATCACCGTCTGGTCCATGAGCGGCAGCGGGCTCGCGGTGAAGTGCACGGGCAATGCCACGCCCTCCGCGCACTGGAGGAAGCTCTCGTGCTTGGTCGCGCCCTCGTGATCGCCCAGCACTGTCGAGATGGCAGCCCAGCTCTCCGCATCGAGTCGCGGGATGAGTTGCGAGCTGATCACCTGGTCGAGCGGCTCGCCGAGCATTTCCGCAAATCGCTGATTGCAATACAGGATGAGGCCTTCCGGAGTCACGGTTACCGCCCCCTCCTGCATCTGCTCGACATAGATGCGATAGGGGTGCTCCGCCCCGGAGAGGCTGTAAATCTTGTTTCCCTTGCTGCCGGTGACGACCACCGCATCGACCTCGCCATTGCGGATGGCGTTGAGAGTCTCCTGCGCCTCATGGAGGCTGGCTTGCAATTGCCCAAACTCCGTCGGGCTCAGCCAGACTCCGCGATTGCCAGCATTTTCAGCCGACTCGGCGGGCGGCTCCCCAGGATTTCCGTTCATTCGTCGTCTTCTCCGTGTTCAGGGGTTTCGTGGGTGAGATCGAGACCGACCAGGATGCGTTCGCGATCGGAAAGGTCTCCGATCAGGCGCTTGTGCGGCAGCGGCTCCGACTTGACCAGCGTGGGAGCGGCGATGATCTGGTCATCCTGGGCTGCTGTCGGTTGCTGGTAAATGTCGACGACCGTAAGGTCGTAGTGCCCCGCGAGATAATCGTCGCAGAGCGCCCGGATCGTCTCGATGGCCTTCGCCGAACGCATGGTCGACCCTGTCACATAAAGGCGCAGCACATAGTGCTGTTCACCCGAGGTGTTTTTCAACATCTCCTCAAACTCCCGGGTACTGTCGATGTATTGGCTTCGCTCCCTTTGCATCATGTTAATCCCTTCGCACGTCCTTTGCGGGTGGACTCCCCTAGTTTGCTTTCAGGCTTTGGATATCCATGCCCACGATGACCTTTTCCGAGTTGGAAAGATCGCCTACCACGCGCTTGATCGGCTCAGGAAGCTTCCGCACGAGTGTCGGCAGAGCCACGATCTGGTCCGATTGGGCCAAATGCGGATTCTTTACCAGGTCGATCACCTCGATCCGGTATTGCCCGGGCAGATGTTCCTCGCACAGCCGCTTGAGATTGGCAAAGGCTGTGAGGGATTTCGGTGTCTGTCCGGCGACATAAAGACGGAGCGAGAATATCTCGGTATCCGGCGCTGTGCCGTTCACGCCATGACTGGCGGTTTTCTGGGTTTTCTTCTTCATCGACGACGTTTCGGAGCTGTGGATTCAGAAGCGAGACCACGGCTCCGACTCATGGCTTCACGATCACTGGAAATTTTCTGCAGGCGCGCCTCCTCGGCCTCGACCGCACGCTTAAACTCTTCCTCTTCCGCCATCAAACCGGCGCGGAGAGCCTCGATCTGCGCCTCGGCGGCGCGTCGGCGGTGTTCATACGCGAGCTTCTTGCGCGCGATCTCGTCCTCCGTCTTGCGCAGGTCTTTTGCGTTTCGCGCCTCCTGCGCCACCCGGGCGGAACCGGTGAGCACACCTTCATCGCCGAGGTAGGCCTCGACCAGCTTGAGTCCCTGCGTGGTGATGAGAAATTCCCGCACTTGATTGGAGTGCGCCATGCCGCGCGATTTCAGGATGTACAGCAGCCGGTTTCGCTCGCCGTTCGTCTCCACGTCGCGCAGCAGCAGCCAGGTGTCGACGATGGAGCTGAGCCCTTCCTCGGTCGCCTCGAGAGCCTTGCCGCCGCCGCTCAGGCTCACCATGAACCCGAGGATGTTGTTCTTCCTCAGGTAGTCCACCATGCGGATCAGCATGTTGGTGGATTCCTCCAGCGTGCCGGCATTCTGCATGTTGGAGACCGGGTCAATGACGACCACGTCGGGTTGAAAATCTTCTATGAGCTTATGCATGCGCACGAGGTGCATTTCGAGTCCGAAGACCGTGGGTCTCGTGGAGTGGAACTCCAGTGTCCCTTTCTTCACGTATGGCGCAAGGTCTACACCTATAGATCGCATGTTCCTCTGAATCTGCGCGGGCGATTCCTCAAAAGAAAAGTACAGGCACCTCTCTCCGCGTGCGCACGTGGCTCGCGCGAGTTGCGCCGCCACGCTGCTTTTTCCCGTGCCCGCCGTGCCGGAGAGCAGCACCGTGCTCCCGCGGTAATACCCCCCTCCGCCCAGCATCTCGTCCAGGCCGTCCACGCCGCTGGAGATCCGCTCATTGGAAACCTCATAGTCCAGCCCGGAGGCCGTGATGGGCAGCACCGAGATGCCCTCCTCGTCGATGAGGAAAGGATACTCGTTGGTTCCGTGTGTGGTGCCGCGATACTTCACCACGCGCAGCCGCCGGGTGGAGATCTGGCCGATCACGCGATGGTCGAGCAGAATGACGCAATCCGACACATACTCCTCCAGCCCCTGCCGCGTGAGTTGCCCCTCGCCGCGCTCGCCGGTGATGACCGTCGTCATGCCCTTTTCCTTCAGCCAGTAGAAAAGCCGCCGCAGTTCCGAGCGGAGCACCGCCTGATTGGACAAACCCGAGAAGAGCGTCTCGATCGTGTCCAGCACGACGCGCTTCGCCCCGATCGACTGGATCGCATACCCGAGCCGGATAAACAGCCCCTCGAGATCGTATTCGCCATTCTCCTCGATCTCGGCGCGGTCGACCTTGACGTGATCAATCACGAGTTTCTTTTCCGCGATCAGCTTGTCCACGTCGAAACCGAGCGACGCCACGTTCTTGCGAATGTCGTCCGCCGTCTCCTCAAACGTCATCAGCACTCCGGGCTCGCCAAATTCCGTCGCGCCACGAATGAGAAACTCCACCGCAAAGAGCGACTTGCCGCATCCCGCCGAACCGCAAACCAAAGTCGGTCGGCCCTGCGGCACTCCCCCGTTCGTAATCTGGTCAAATCCGTCAATACCTGTCGGTGCCTTCTTCAGGACAGGGAGAGATTTTTTTACTTTCGCCATGAGGCATCCTCCCCCGTTCGCTCCGGCACCGTCAACCATCCCCACCCCGAGGACCCTAAGGTTTTACCCCTACCGTGCCCTAGTCAACCCATCGCAAGGCATCTTTCCCTCTCCCTGCGTCGTATCCCACCCTTCGCCTTTGTATTCCTCGCAGAGGACCAACCAGAACGTATGCTAAGGCGGAGGCGTTCCCTTAGCTTCCACCAGATGCGTACCCAGCGCGAACGCCACCTCCTTTTCAGGCCGCATGACCGCCAGCAAGTTCCTGCTTCCCTGAAGCTGAATGGGGCGCAACAGTTGAGCGATCGGATGAGCTCGAACCCGAGCGGTACACTTTTCGATCGTCATTATGAATTCAATGAAAGAACAACTCTCTCCAGCGTCATCCCGGCTTCGGCTGGTGCAGCCGGCAATATCTGCGCTTCTGGCATTCTTCGCTCTTGTCGCAGACGCCCGCAGTGGCTGGCAGGATGCAGTTCAGCCTGTGGGAGCGTCGGCGCTTTCGACTTCCTTGCATTACGCCGCGGGACTCGACCGAATGATTCCGACTTATTCGGGACCGACCTGCCGGATTAACGGCACGGCCATCGGCATGACCGCGTCCGGGGCATTCGACGAATCTGCGGCGCTGGCCGCTCTGCCCAAGGGAACTCCGTCGCTTGAGGGAATGGAGGTCGAACTGGCGTTGCAGCGTCCGGGCACGACGGAGCCGGTCTGGATGACGGTTCCGCCCGGTCAATCGAAACCGACCCTGGGCAAGGATGCCGCTGGCAATTGGTGTATTCACTTTACTGGGGGCCGTGCGCTCTCGACGGCTCTTGAGGGGATGTCCTTCGCAACCGGCGGCGGCAAGTCCTTTACGGGCATCGTCGTCAACCCGATTCGCATGGAAAAGGGAGGCGCAGGCTCTCCGGACTACCCTTGGTCATACCGTGGCAGTGGCGGCGCGAACCAGGTGGACGTGCAACTGGGGGGAAGTGTACCCGGCGGCACGGCCCTCTTCTCCTGGCGCAACGGGGCGGCGCAGAGTCCGTCTTACAAGTCCGCAGAGGCTCTCCCGGAGGGCTCCCACAATATCCTCACGCTCAACTGCGGTGCGGATGGATCTTTCGCCGTATTTCGGAATGGTGCGCAATTGAACACGCAGCAACGCGCGCCGTCACCATCGGCTCTGGAAGAGAATGCGGGAACGCTTCGCCTCGGGATCGACGGCAGCGAGCCCGCCGCAGCCAACCAGGGCCAGGATTTCCTGCTGTATGGCATCATTGTCTCCGACCGGCTCTCGATCCCGGAAATACGCACGCTGCACTGGGGGCTTGCCCGGCAGGCAGGATGGCGACGGTCTCTGACTCTGGGGCAACTGCCCGCGCTCGGCGAAGTTTTTGATTTCGGGAAAACGACGGATGCCGGAAGTAAAACCGCGATTCCGGGGCTGTTCGGAAAGGCCAATCTGGTCCTCAATACAGCCGAAGTCACCAACGGGAAGACGGTTTACCAACCGGCATTCTCGCCGGCTTCCGAGAGCGAGTATGGCATCCGCGGGCTCTATGCGGGGGATTACAAAAATGTGGCGAATGTTTTCCAGGCAGACACCGGCTATTTCTCCGACCAATGGGAATGGACCGTCTGGATGATCGCCATGCTCGACCCGGCCATGGCGTCGAACAATTCCCTGGTCGACCTGCTGGGAATGCGCTCGGGGCCTATGACCGAGCCCGACAGCCGCGGCAAGGGTGGAATCGAAGCTCCGTGGACGGTGGGTCGCCATCACAACAACTGGGTCTTTTACACCAATCCCACTGTCGCCATCGACAACCCGCCGGAGATCAACTTTGAAACGGATTTCGCCAAGTGGCCGAGCAAAGTGGTTCAGGCTCCAACAGGAAAGACCGACCTGACCCACGACGAGTGGGGCAATGCCCACATCTTCGCCTACCGCGACCGCCTGCATTTGCAATGGGTCACCCAACCCGGCGACCCCAAGGACAATATCCCGCCAGCCATGAGCGTTGGGGATTCCGACGACCATAGGCCCGCTTCACTCCGTTATGGCGTTCCCTATCTGATCATCATCAAATACAAGCCGAACCCGGATCTGGACCGGAATAATCCGGCCACCTGGAGCGCCCACAAGCAAGACTCCTATAAGCAGATCAAGGCGGTGCCCCTGACCGAAGTGATGGCATGGGATCGCGCCGACTGCTCTGTGGCCACCACGGCAAAGGGGGCGCTGGCGGCGCCCGTGGCCGATGCGCGCATCATGAGTTGTGGGAGGATGCACATGAAGTATTCCTTCCAGGGCTACCGGTTTGCCGCAGGTTTCATCCCCGGCCGCATTACCACAGACGAGGAAGATCTGGCGATTTTCTACAATGGCATGAACCTGGCCAACTACCTTTCTGCGCCAGGCTCCTCCTCGAAATGACCGACTCTTTTCCCGCTGCAACAGCGAACAATCGGCCGACGCGCTGCCGCCATCGCTCGGGCGCTCCCAGGGAGTATCTGTCCCATCATTGCCTAGAGGTTGGGAGGCTGGCTTCGCCTGTTCCATCTCTCCGGGACTGAACAGCTCATCGCACCGCCTTAAACAAAAAAAAGCGAAGGAAGCCTCCGGCCCGGCGCCATCTCCACACAACGCCTGACCCTTGGCTTCCTTCGCTCTCTTGGCTCCGCCTGTTTACCAGGCTCGGCTCTGTCAAACCGCGCCCGGGGCTCCAATTCCCCGGGTCGGCTTTCTGTAAAAAGAGGCTGTCCTCTTAGCTCTGGTAGCTCTGCTTGTCGTCCACCTCGAGCCAGTCGAAGAGGGTGACTTTCGCCGGATCGAGGCCGGACTTCGTCGCCTCGCCCACGAACCAATCGCGCTTCTCCGGGTCGTCGTAGGGACGATAGCCCTCGACGTTTTTGCCGAACTCCGCGATCTCCTCGGGCGTCTTCGTCGCGCCGTTGGTATTGAACCACGCAACGATCTCCTCATCTGTCGCGCCCTTCTCGAGGAGGGCTTTGACGTCGGCGCCCTTCACTTCCTTGAAGCCGAAGAGGTAGTTGTCCAGCGGACAGTCGAAATGGTACTCGCCGTTTTTCCCGGCCAGCGTGGCGCGGCCCTTGTCGATCGCGCGGGCGAGGAGGATGTAGCCGCCCAGGCGTTCACGCGGGCTGCGCGGGGCTTCTTTCGTCAGGTCTTTGTATTCCAGTGTCGTGCTCATGATGTGTGTCTCCTTTTTGAATTTTGACGTCGCTTGTTTTCTAAACGACATCTGTTGTTAATCCATCACTAGACGGGAAGTTTGTCAAATGGTATGTTTGCTTCCATGGAGACGGAAGCCGCCTGCAACCTCGACCCTCGCGTGAAGCGCACGCGGGAGATGCTGCTGCGCGCCTTTGAGGAGCTGCTTGGCTCAAAATCCCTGCAAGCCATTTCCGTGCAGGATATTGCGGAGCGCTCCACCCTGAACCGCGCGACCTTTTACGACCACTACACGGACAAGTTCGCGCTCTTTCAGGACCTCATCGGGGAGAAATTTCGCAGCGCCTTCATGGCCCGCATGGCGGAACGCCCGGCCCAGTGCCCGCATGGCATTCGCGCGCTCATCGAGACGGTCTGCGACTTTTTGGCGGGATTTCCGTCGCGCTGCCAGGAGTTCCAGCGTCAGGCCGGGCCGTTAATCGAATCCACCATCCGCGAACGCCTCCGCGAATTCCTCGTCGCCGGGGCGCTGCGAGATTGCCCCGCGCGCGACCGCACCAATGCCGAGCTGCGCGCCACCCTGGCCGCCTGGGCGATCTGCGGCGCGGCCACGGAATGGCAGCGCCAGCAAACGCAGAGCCGCGATGAATTCGTCGACGCCGTGCTCCCGATCGTCCTGCCCATCATGGGCATAAGGTCCGAGGGCGCGACGGCCTCGCACTAAAAGCCGCTCCTCGCACCGCACCGAGCGGGACGGACATACCTAGCCGAGCCTCAGCTCGGAAAACGCCTCGCTCACCACCACCGGCTCGCTGCCCGCCACTGCATCCAACACGACGCGCTCTCCCGCGAGAGCCTTGATCGGCAGCCCCGGCGTCTTTTCCACCCACAGCGTCGGCACCTCCGGCGCCTGGTCCCGCGTGGCATCGCGCTCAAAGCCCCGGATCAAAAAATTCTCCACCCGGCTCTCGCCATCGATCAGCGCCTTGCGCTCGCCCGGCGTGCTCCACCAGACCTTCAGCCCGCGGAACTCGATATTCTCGATCCGCCCGACGCCCTGCGGGAAATCCTCGTCGCGGAAGAGCGGGGTGCGGCAATACCGCGCCCCGTCCATGTTGATGGCAAAGCACCGGCAGCCCGCCACCACGTTCTCAAAGCGCAGGTTGCGGATCGGCGAGACGTAGCTGAGCAGCCGCACCGCCGTGTGGCAGTCCTCCGCGTAGAGATTGCGAAAGACGATGTTCTCGATCGGCCCGCAGGTCATCCCGGTATTCTCCAGCCGCGCCATGCTGTCGTCGGCGTTCAGCGCAATCAGGTCATCGTTCGGCTGCCCCTTCGTCAGCGCGCGAATGTTTTCCACCACTCCATTGCGCACCCAGCCGTTGAAATGCAGCCCGTCCTGGTTGTTCTCAATGACGTCGCTCTGGAATCCGATGTTGCGGATCTCAAACCCGTCGAGCATGCACATGCGCACGAAGTACACGACGCTGTTGGCCACGATGAGGTCGCTGAGCTTGAGGTCGCGCACGTTGCGAAAATTCAGCACCGTTCCCGTGAAGGCCTTCAGGTTGAAAAGATCGGGGTCCTTGAAATTCGTCCGCCCCGTCTTGTTCCCGTCCCACGTCCCGCCCGTGATCTGAATCTCCGCGTTGCCAAAGACGGGGTCGCGGTTGGTCAGGAGAAAATCCTCCGCCCCGTGCGGAGTCTCCCCGCAGTGAAAAAGCCTCGCCCCGGGGTCGGCCACGATCTTCGTGAAGGAATCGACCTTCAGCGTCTGCGCGATCCGGTACACCCCGGCGGGAATGAAGACCTCCTTCCGCCCTCCATCGAGCACTTTCTGAATGGCTGCCGAGTCGTCTGCGAGTCCATCCCCGATCGCCCCGAGATTCCGAATATTATGCACTGGGTTGAAAATTTGACCCGGCATCATCCCGCACTTCCCCATCCGCATCAAGAACAGAGCGCCCTCCGCGAGGAAAGACGCCCGCTCCGCTCCGCCGCCATTAGCATTACCTGATCCTTCCCTTGCACCCCTCCGCACCACAGTGTTAGCAACCGGTTGCCAATCATTAGCAAGGTTCCTAAATGTAAAGTATTGGGGCGATGGCGTTATGGCCCCGCCTGGGGAAAACCGATTAGCTTGCCGCAGATTTCCCGCCTCCGGGTCATCTCCCCTCATCACACATTCTCCCAGCTATGAAAACCATCCCCCGGGTTGATTTTTCACGCCTGCGCGTCAGCGTCCGGCATATCGCAATTGCCTGCTCCGCCATCCTGCCGGGCCTGTGTTCATCAGGCCAGGCGCAGATCCTCGCCGATTTCACGGATGGCAACACCAGCGCGCTCGTCGATGGCTATCCCGGCGCGACCGGCTCCGGTTGGGCCTCGGGATGGACGTCGAACAAAACCTCCTCCGCCAATGTCACGCTGACCAACTCCGCCTCCTCGGCCTCGCCGCTCGCGGGCGGCGGCAATTACCTCTCCGTGCAGGTGAGCAATGCCAGCACCGCCTCGGACTACGGCGGCGCGGTGACGCGCACCTTTGACTCCGCCGTGGTCGACCCCTCGACCCCGTGGGATTTGTACTTCGACTTCCGCGGCGACTCGGTCATTCCCGCCGTGAGCGCGGATACGAATAGCGACTACGCCATCTTTGGCAGTATCTCAAACTCCGCCGCCCAGCTTGATGCCAACACCACGTGGGGCCTCACGATTCGCACCGCCAGCGGCGCGACGCGGTGGCGCTACTACAGCGGCTCCACCCTCGTCGACACCGGCATCACCTACACCACGGGCACCGTCTACCGCGTGGGCGTTTTCGTCGATCCGCAGGCGAAGACGTATTCCTTCATGATCAATGACGGAGCCACCGTCTACGAAAGCCCGACCGGCATCCCCTTCCGCAATGCCTCCGTGGGCGTGAACAAAGTTTTCTTCTCCGCCAAGGACGACAAGGACCACACCGGCTCGGTGAATTTCTCCCTCGACCATGTGCGCATCGAGGCTTCCGGACCCATCCTGGCCGAGGGCTTCCCCGAGCCCATCGTGCCGAATATCAACGGCGCGGCCCTGCATACGAATACCTACATCGACTTCACCTCGACCGCCAATGACCCGGCGATGAACCAATACGCCAACGCGGGCTACCGCTTTGCGCGGTTTGGCGTGCCGTGGTTCGATGTCGAGCGCAGCGCGGGCAGTTACAATCTCACCTCCCCGCAGTCCTACATCCCCGGCTATCAGCAGCTCGTGGAAATGCTCGCGAGCAAGGGCATCCGCCCCATCATCTTCGTGGGACTCGGCAATACCGTGTACGGCACGGATACCACCAACGGCGGCATCCAGACCGATGCCCAGCGGCAGGGCTTTCACGACTACTGCAAGGCCCTCGCCTATGCCTTCCGCGATTTCAATCCCATCTTCGAGATCTGGAACGAGCCGAACCTGAGCGGCTTCTGGGTGCCCGCATCGAATGTCGATGAATACATGGCGCTCGTCCCCTACGCCGTCTCCGGCCTGCGCGAGGGCTGGCACCTCGGGCGGGAATCGCAGAACCTCCCGAATCCCCTCGTCATCGCCCCCGGCGTGGCCAATGCCTGGGCGCGCGGCAACTTCATCGACAAGTGCTTCGACCGCGGCCTGCTCGACCTCGTCGACGGCGTCTCGATCCACCCGTATTCCAACTACAGCTCCGATCCCGCCAAGCGCGTCCCCGAGGCCCTCGCCTCGCCCATCTCGCTGCTGAAGACGGAGCTCGCCGCCCGCGGCAAGCCCAACTTCCCCATCGTCCTCACGGAATGGGGCTTCTCGACGGACCGCAACGACTACGGCGTGAGCACCGACACGCATGCAAAGTTCGCCGTCCGCCAGATCCTCATGGGCTACTACACCGGGCTCACGATCAACTGCGTCTACTCGCTCGACGACGCCCGCAATGTCGATGACAACACGTCCGACAAACACTACGGGCTCTTCACCACCTCGGGGGCGAACTTTGCCAAGACCCTCGTGGCCAAGCCCGCCGTCGCCAAGGTCGCCGCGCTCAATGCCGCCCTCGACGGCTACCGCTACGTCCAGAAGGTCTCTCTCGGCAACACCGCCCCGCTGAACAACGCCAAGGACTGGTGCCTCGTCTTCTGGAACCCCACCGCGCTCGATGCCGACGGCACGCCCGGCAATGCCAAGGCCGTCCTCTGGACCACCGAGACCTCCAACCTCACGGGGCCGTACCAGCTCGCCTTCGACTTCCGCGGCGACTCCGTCATTCCCGCCGTGAGCGCGGATACGAATAGCAACTACGCCATCTTCGGCAGCCTGGTGGAAAACGCCTCCGGCCTCGATGCGAATACCACCTGGGGCCTCGGCGCGACCTACTCCGGCGGCGCGCTCCAGTGGCGGTACTACAATGGCTCCACCCTCACGACCACCGGCGTCACCTTCGTGCCCGGCACGGTCTACCACATCGTGGTCAATGTCGACCCGGCCGCGAGCACGTATTCCTTCACCATCGCGGGCGGCTCCACGAACTACACCAGCCCGACCGGCATCCCCTTCCGCGCCACCGGCACGGCGCAGCAGCGCGTCTTCTTCGGCGCCCGCGATGACAAGGACCACCCCGGCGCGATGACCTTCTCCGTGGATAACCTCGCCATGCAGCTCTCCGGCGGCTCGACCACCCCGCCTGTCGGCCCCCTCGCCAGCTTCTCCGACGGCCTTACCAATGCCGCCACCGACGGCTTTCCCGGCATGGCGGGCAATCGCTGGCTCACCCCCTGGGCGCAAAACTCCGGCTCCGCCGCCAATATCGCGATCACCAGCGCCATCACCTCGACGGCCCCTCTCAACAGCGGCGGCCAGTACCTGCAAATCAACGTCTCAAACTCCAGCACCGCAAGCGATTACGCCGGAGCCATCGCCCGTTCCTTCGACACCCTCATCGGTGTGCAAAAGACCTCCCCCGACCTCAAGCCCCTCCTCGGCCTCGACACCTCCGTCACCACCCCCTTCTCCGACGACCCGGTTGTGGTGGATCTGGATGGGTATACCGCGCCGTGAAAAAGATTATGCGAGCATACCGGAGCAGCGAAAACTGACACTATTGCTATCCGCTGGACCAAAATTCCCCCATCCCATGCCATCGATCCGTTACAAATCCCAACCTCTCCCAAATTCCCTCAGAACACAATAGCGTTATTTTTTCACGCTTGCCGACTTCAAATATAAAGCAATATTAACAACCAAAGCTCAAACTCCTCTCTGAACCTCTTTTAAAAGATCAACCTCAAACCGATCAAACCCATAACCCGCAGGGTCAAATTCTTTAACTTGCTTAATCGCCACATCTAAATCCTCACTAAGATTTATGCTCTCAGCGATTCGTTCCCCCAATTGGATAGGCAACCCGTATTCCTCAAGAGCAACTAGTGCGGGATTTCGAAATAGCTGTTCACATCTCGCCGCAAAAAGAGCGTAATTTCCACTAACTCCGAATCTCGCATCAAAAATATGCTGCTGTATTCGCGAAACTGCCATTAAAAGCCTAGGAAACTCAAATCCCGCCCAGTTGCGATCAAAGGAAAACACTCGCTCCACAGCCTCATCAGGGGAGGCCGCCTGATACTTTCCAGGGCGCAGCTCTTCGAGAATCCGACCTTTTATTCCGGGAGAAGATTTCAATTTCCATAACTTTAACGTCAATTGCTCTGGAGATGAAACGCCGTGCTTCCTGCCAGCCACAAAATACTTCCACAATAGCCGCGCCACCACTAGTAGTCCGTCGTAATCTGGAAATCTCTTCCACCAGAACAACGAAGCCTCCGACCTCTTGAGCCCCGAAAGCTCTTTGGCTAATTCAATTTGCGCCAAGGGATCAAGTGTAGAATTTTTTCTGATTACCTCAATTGGAAGAATGGTCTGTCGATATATCTCATCAACCCTGCCGTCAGATTCAGAGCTCAGATCCTCTCGCTCCATCTGAATGAGAAGGCTTTCAGGAACCTCCGCCCCCTGCGTTATTGCTGGAAAATCAACATAGGGCAACTCCTCCTGAGGTGGAGGATGAAAAAGGTAGACGCGACCAACAAAATGCTCAAACATCCGCCCGCATCTCCCCCTAATATTATTGAATGTAAAGAAGTCCACAGGAACTTTATTAATTACATTATCAAATATTATTACATTTTTTGCACATGTATTAACACCCTCGATAAGAGTGGACGTACAAATTAGGAATTTTATTTTGTTTTCATTAAAAGCCCTAACACTCAACTGCCCCAAGGATCGAGGCAGCCGCCCATGATGCAAACCAACGCCGTGCGTTATCGCTAGAGGATAAATCCATTTTGGATGAAAATTCTCGGAAATCCAGCGCGCCGCATCTCCCATCTTCCGACCATCGGAGACAATTTCCTTTTCCACCAACGCCCGCGCAACCTCGTTAACACGGGCCGGAGATTTGCAAAAAATCAATGTAGGTTCATCAATTTCAGAACACAATTTCAGAAGCTCATCCAGATCATTATCCCAGTTGTAAACTTCGACAACATCACTGGCCACAGTCGAGAATCTTGTCGGGAAAAAATAGCATGGAAGCTTAGCTTCAATTCCATCCGGTATAGCTTTAACGCTGGGACCAAGAAGATAGAACTGCCCTCGACTCTTACTCAAACGATAGAAGGCTTGGTTTAAGGCCACAAATCGCGCCTGATCCCTATCGCTGATTGCTCCGATTTTATAAAACTCATCAATTACAAAAAAATCTATAGGCGGCAATTCCTCGTACGCATTTAACCTTTCAGCAGTGAATACGAAAATATTCCTCTTATCCGGCCTCTGAGACAACTGAGAAACTATTTTATAGGAGGGAGAGAACGAAACCAACCTACGCCTAGTCTCATCAATTAACGCGATAGACGGAACGAGAATCACAATATTTTGAAATTCTTTAGCAGAAATAATAGAATCAATGACACGGCTCTTCCCAAAGCTTGTCGGTGCGCTCAAAATTACATTTTCCCCATCGATTAACCGCCTGAATACCTGAGCCTGCACTCGATGAAAGACGAAATCAGAACTCTCGTCTGGTCTATGAAATTCATATGCCAACGAATCCTTTAACGACAACTCCTCTTGGTCCAGATAAGGAAACAAACCAACCTCTCTCGTAAGCCCATCAAGAACCTCAGAGAATCCGCCAAATTCGACACGCCGCTCCAAGGCTCTAAGGACAAGATCCCTTCCAATTTCTTCGCCTTCCTCATCATTAACATACCTCGCGATCCCTTGCAAAATCTCAAACGCCCGCTCCTCAACCCCTTCTCCATGAGATAAAATAAGCCGAATTTCTTCCTTTTTCATTTGTTCTGCCAAGACTTCAGGTTCCTATCGAGAGCGGCGATAAGCTCATTTTTCAAGTGAATAGGCAAAAGGAAAAGACGAACATTAAGCGCTGGCGAAATCTCAATAGCCTTCATTTTTGCCACAAATGATGAATGGTTTTTAATAACCTCCTCTTCAAACCCTTGAATATACTCGTCACTGCACGCAGTATGGCGACCAACACAGTCACTTTCGTAAGTTAAAAGCACGGGAATGCAAGCTCGCTTAAATACGGTATCGAGGGAGACGTTAGGTGATAGAAGTTTCTTCAATTGTTGCGCATGAGGATCTCTTTCATCTAGCTTTCCCTTTATCCAAAGAAACTCATCTTTTAGATAGTCTCTCTGCGTATGCGATTCAATCTCGGAAACCACATCGCGAATCGCGGAATTGATATTTTTATAGAACTTTACTTCCCCAATCCAAAGCTCCATGCAATCCGGCGGCCCAACAACATGGACGGCATCGAAGCCCTTTACAGTATCATTCGCGGATGTCTTATAGTATATCTTCGAAATAGCAGGCACTGAACCAAATACAGTTCTAATTGCCGCATGTAGAAATAGCTCCCCAAATTCTCCTCGGCTCTTGAATTTCTCAGATTTGTAGATCTTTCGAGCAGCCTCCCGCATAAGTCTCACCATGTTGCCTGAATGCACCCCCGCCCTTTCACTTGAACTTAACGCAAAATCAGGAAGCCACTCCATCATATGTTCAGCCAACTGGTCAGCCCGCCATTTTTCCATTTCGTATCCAACACATAATCCGGTCAACGATGGGTCGATGGACAGATCATGAACACGCACTTCCCAAAACGGTTCCGGATGAGGAGAGATGATATTCGTCATACAAGACCTTCAATTGAAGACGAACACTCACATTCGACTTCATATTTGCCTTATAGCGTAACCCATTTCATGCCAAGGAGATTACAATCACTATCTTAAATTATTTGACGAAATTGATCAAGTCTCACTCAGCAAGGACAAGCTATCGTGTTAAATCACGATAGCTTTGTTTCAGAAATTCGCCGGAGGCTCGGGCAAGTGTTTAGACAACAGTCTTGCTACTGCTCATCAGTAGAGGCACTTCGCTTGATACAAAAGTGATATGCAATTCCATCGCTCCTACTAACGGCTTCTTTCGGTTCATCACCCAAGTTTTAAAATCGAGAATGACCAGGGATAAAGAGGCGTGGAACATACCCCCGCCCTTGCCAGCCGTCGCGGGATCGTCCAGAATGGGCGTTTTTCCTTTCCAATGGCTGAACTTTCCAAAGCGTACGAACCGCAGGCGGTAGAAGACCGGCTTTATGCGTGGTGGCTCGAGCAACGTTGCTTCGAGGCGGACCCGCAGTCGGCCAAACCGGCGTATTCCATCGTCATCCCGCCGCCGAACGTCACGGGCGTGCTCACGCTGGGGCATGTGCTGAACAACACGATCCAGGACATCCTGGCCCGCCGCGCCCGCATGCAGGGGCACGAGGTGCTGTGGCTGCCGGGCACGGACCATGCCGGCATCGCCACCCAGACCGTCGTCGAGCGCAAGCTCCGCAAGGAGGAGCACAAGACCCGCCACGACCTCGGGCGCGAGGAATTCCTCAAGCGCGTGTGGGAGTGGAAGGAAAAGCACGGCGGCATCATCATCAACCAGCTGAAGAAGCTCGGGTGCTCGTGCGACTGGAGCCGGGAGCGCTTCACCATGGACGAGGCCTACGCGCGGCGCGTGCAGGAGGTCTTCGTGGACCTGTACAACAAGGGCCTCATCTACCGCGGCGTGCGGATGGTGAACTGGTGCCCGGTTTCCCTCACCGCCTTGAGCGACGAGGAGGTGATCCCGACGCCGCACAAGGGCTTCCTGTATCACTTCAAGGTCGAGGTGGTGGAGGAGCCCGGCACGTGGCTGGAGATCGCCACGACGCGGCCCGAGACGATCATGGGCGACACGGGCGTGGCGGTGAACCCGAAGGACCCGCGCTATGCCAACCTCATCGGCAAGCACGTGCGGCGTCCGCTCCCGCTGGACAACCGCGCGGAGATTCCCATCGTGGGCGACGAGGCGGTGGATTTTGAGTTCGGCACGGGCGTGCTGAAGGTGACCCCGGCCCATGACAAGGTGGACTACGAGATCGGCCTGCGCCACGGGCTGGCGGTGATCGACGTTTTGAACCCCAACGGGACGCTGAACGACCTGGCCGGCGAGGAATTCGCCGGGCTGGATCGATTCGAGGCGCGCGAGGCCGCGGTGGAGAAGCTCCGCGAGCTGGGCCTGCTGGTGAAGGAGGAGCCTCACGAGAACAACGTGGGCTACAGCGAACGCGCGGGCGTGCCGATCGAGCCGAGGCTCTCCGAGCAGTGGTTCCTGAAGTACCCGATGACCGTGCAGGCGCGCGACGCCGTGCGCAATCAGCTCATCCGGTTCTTCCCCGACCGCTGGGAAAAGGTCTACGACCACTGGCTGGAAAACATCCAGGACTGGTGCATCTCGCGCCAGCTCTGGTGGGGCCATCGCATCCCGGTCTGGAACAAGGACGGCGAGGTGCGCTGCCAGGTGGACAGCCCCGGCGAGGGCTGGGTGCAGGATGGAGACGTGCTCGACACGTGGTTCTCCTCCTGGCTGTGGGCGCACGACACGATGGACGACGCCACGCGGGCAAAGTTTTACCCCACGAGCGTGCTCGTGACGGGGCCGGACATCATTTTCTTCTGGGTGGCCCGCATGATCATGGCGGGGCTGGAGTACATGGGCGAGGTGCCGTTTCGCCACGTGTACTTCACCGGCATCATCCGCGACAAGCAGGGCAAGAAGATGTCGAAATCGCTGGGCAACTCGCCCGACCCGCTCGATCTCATCGCCAAGGTGGGCGCGGATGGGTTGCGCTTTGGCATCATCCGCATCGCGCCGCAGGGGCAGGACATCCGCTACGACGAGCAGCAGATCGTCGAGGGGCGCAATTTCTGCAACAAATTCTGGAACGCCTGCCGGTTCCGCCAGATCCAGGGCGAGATCGACCCGGCGGCGGACCCGTCGAAGCACGAGCTCTCGCTCTTCGCCAAGGACCTGCTGGCCAAGCTCGACGCGACCATCCGGCGCATCGACACGGCGTATGACGAATATCGCTTCAGCGAGGTGGCGCAGGCGCTCTATGATTTTGTCTGGGGCGACTTCTGCGACCGCTTCATCGAGGCGGCCAAGGCGGATTTCCAAAACCCCGCCCGCCGCGAGGGCACGCTGGCCACGATCGACTACGTGATCGGCCGCGTGCTGCGCCTCCTGCACCCCTACGCGCCCTTTATCACCGAGGAGCTGTGGCACGAGCTGGGCTACGGCACGGGAAGCATTCAATACGCGGAATGGCCCAAGGCCCACGGCTGGGAAGCCGACGCCCGCGCCGAGGCGGCCTTTGATGCCGCCGCGCAGGCCCGCAATCTCCGCGCGACCTACAACCTGCCGTCCAACAAGCGCCTCCGGTGGTTGCTCCAGCCCAGCGAACCCTGGGTGGCGGGCGAAACCGGCGTGCTTTCCGTCCTGCTCAATGCTGAGGCCATCGAGATCGTGACCGAGCGCCCGGCGGGTTCCGTCGCCTCCTGCCCGAGCCCGATCGGCCTGCTCCTCCTCCCGCTGGAGGGCATCATCGACCCCGAGAGCGAAAAAACGCGCCTCGCCGGGGAGATCAAGAAGGTCGAGGTGGAAATCAAGAAGGTGCAGGGCAAGCTCTCCAGCGAGTCCTTCGTCAACGGAGCCCCCGCCGAGGTCGTGGCCGAGCATCGGGCGCGCGAGGCGAGCTGGAAAGGGCGGCTGGAAGCGCTCCGCGACGCTGTGGCCAGCCTCGGCTAGCCGAAGGCGGAAGTGGGATTTCGGAAGTGGGAAGTGTTTCGTGATGCGGAGCACTTCCTGAGCTTCCGCGCCTTTGCGCCTACGCTGGAGGGGCTTCTACTTCTGATTTCGACTTCTGGGTTCCAACCTCCGACCTCCAATGATTTCCTGGCTTGAAACCACCGCGGAGCCTCGCATCGCGCGAGTCAGTTCGCTCCAGCCCGATATCCGGGAGGCATGGCTTGCAACAGCCGGGAGAAGATGGATCGACCTCGATGGCAGGCAGATGCGTGATTGGAATCGCGCATATGAGCACCTAGCCCGAGAATTTGATTTTCCGAGCTACTTTGGCCGTAACCTTGACGCCCTCTGCGACTGCCTCTCTGATCGGCACGTGCTTCGAGCAGACGCCGTTGTGATCTGCCTGGCGCATTCGTCTGAGGTATTGGCCGACTCGAACAGCGACGCCTTGGCGAAACTGCTGGATACACTGGCGATGGTAGCGAACGAATTATCCACTCCCGTCAAGGAAGGGGACTCTTCGGACGGGCCCGCCATACCATTTCACGTGCTTCTTGCTGGAGTCGATAACGACGCCCGGCTGCAAGGCTATCCTACTGCTCCTGATTCTCGGTTTCCCGGCCCACTTAGCTGAGTAATTCTCAAAAAAGAGGCCCGTTTCCGCGAAAACTCAACCCGGCCCATGGGCCGGAAAAACTACTTCCGACTTCCGGATTCCGAGTTCCGACTTCGCGTCGTTTTCAACTTCGGTTGACTTCTCACGCTCCAGCCCCTACTTCCCACATCACATGGTCGAACATCTGCATATCTTTGTCATGGCTGGCGGCAGCGGCGAACGGTTCTGGCCGATGAGCCGGACCAGGACGCCCAAGCACCTCCTGCGCCTCCTCAGCGAGCAGACCATGCTGGAAATGACCGTCCTGCGCATGGAGGGCGTGGCCCCGTGGGAGCGCATCTTCGTGCTGACGAATGCCTCGCAGGTCGACGCCATTCGCAAGGAACTCCCCTTTTTGCCGCCGGAGAACATCATCGCCGAACCCGCCAAGCGCGACACCGCGCCCGCCTGTGCGCTGGCTACCGGACTCGCCCGCGCGCGCGATCCGCAGGCCATCTGCGCCCTGCTCCCGGCGGATTCCATGATTCACAACGTCCCCGTGCTGCGCCAGCAGGTGAGGGACGCCGCCCGCGCCGCCGCGACCAATGACGCGCTGGTGACCTTTTCCATTACCCCGAATCACCCCGCCACGGGCTTCGGCTACCTGCACCTCGGCGAGGAAATCGAGCCGGGGCTGCATCAGGTGCGGCGCTTCGTCGAGAAACCGGACGCCGAGACCGCGCAAAAGTACGTCGACAGCGGCGACTACGGGTGGAACGCAGGCATGTTCGTCTGGCGCTCCGAGGTCTTCCTCGCCGAGTGCGACCTGAACGCCCCCGCCCTGGCCAACTTCATCCGCCAGTTCCCCGCCGCCGACGTGGACGGGTATCTCGCCGGGTGCTTCGCCGAACTGCCCAAGATCTCCGTCGACTACGCCATCATGGAAAAAGCCCGCCAGGTGCTGGCCGTGAAGGCGAAATTTGACTGGGACGACGTCGGCGCCTGGACCTCGCTCCCCGAGCACCTCGGCGCCGATTGCGACGGCAACACCGCCCGCGGCGAAGTCCACCAGGTGAATTCCCACAACAACGTCGTCCTCGCCAACACCCGCGTCATCGCCCTCTGCGGCGTCAACGACCTGATCGTCGTCGAAACCCCCGACGCCCTCCTCGTCTGCCACCGCGACGCCGCCCAAGACATCAAAAAACTCCAGGCCTTCCTCCCCGAAAACGTCAAGTAAGCCGAAGGCGGAAGTTTCCGCTCCGGTGGGGGTATTTGCGCACGACCACTGAGCACCTTGCAGGGACGCATTCCTGACGCTGATTGACGAACATCGCCCGCCCTTATTTTCGGGGGCAAACCAATCAGACGATTTGATTACTCTTTCAAAGAAAGGCTTTCTTTAAGAGACTCCCCACTCCACCTAAAGCGCTTTCCAGCAGAAAATCATATGTTGGCCGAAAAATTGTACAAAATCGCAAATCTCATCCAGGGGATTAATCGAACAATTAACACCAGCCACATAGAATTAATTTACCAGAGAAATTATTTCGAGCTCTGCAACCAAGCCGAGTGGCTTAAAAGAACGCCGCTATCCTCGCCACGCGGAGGCACGGCAAGCTACACATTGCTTTACATCATCCTCTCCATACTTAACGACAAGTGTTGCTCAAACATCCTTGAACTTGGAGCAGGAAAATCAACACAGCTATTCGCTTCATACGTAGAGCACACGAATCAAAGCCTAACCACCGTCGATCACGATGCATATTGGCTTGAAGAAATCGCCAAGACATCGAGCAAAATCAAAACGGTTCATGCTCCGCTGCAGGGCCTCGAAAACCACCACGCATCCCAATGGTATGCAATAGAAGGATTTTCGCAAAAATATGACTTCGTCCTGATCGACGGACCTCCGGCCTCCAATAGGAAAACAAAATACGATCGCCTGGGAATAACGCGCTTTATCCCAAGCATATTGAATGAAGACTTCGTCATACTGATTGACGATGCAAGCCGCGCCGGCGAAAGGCTTCTTTCAAAAGAAATTGAAAACACCCTTGGAGGGCACCGGATCAAATTTCGGAAAGCAACATTCAACGGCGCAAGCTCCGTAATCTTGCTAGCTTCACCCAGGTTCGAGAAATTCTTATATCTGTAATACCAAGTCTTTTCGCAACGAAGAACCGGCCCACTCACCCTTGAGAGGGTTACAGCCTCGCCAGCATCACCCAAAAAACACCTGATGGCGGCATTTGGATATAGCGTACTTTTGCTGGGTTGATCTATCACGCGACCAGCTGAGGGAACCATCGAGAGGAGCTCCTTGAACGAGATACTCCGGCAGGGATGATGTCTGAATGAATCCAAAAAAACTGCGAGTTTCGAGAAGAGGAAGTCGTGTTTTCCTATTATCTGACGAAACACGCATTTCTTATGACGATATTATCTCATTGAGAAAAACGAACTATTTCGGCGTCATGCTGCGGAGCGTAGCCCCGTTTAAACCGCCGCTGCTTTCCCTGCCATTAGGAATCTCATGGCAATGTCTGATCATTGAAACTCCGATCAAAACATGATTAACTCCTTGGCGATGGCGCGTAGAGGTCTGACGGCCGTCTGCTTTTGCTGCGTTGCTTCATCCCTTCTCGCCGAAAATCACTCATCGCTGCCTCTGACGGACAATTTGCGGCCGCCCTATATGGGTGTCTATGAAGGTTGCGTCGGGCCCGGCATCGAAGGAAACGAGCGTTACGCTCTATGGCTTCATCGCACGAACGTCTGGGGACACGACACGCTCCCCTTTGGTCCCGAGAGCACTTGGGACCATGTTTCGGGAAAATGGCAGGACTGGTTTTACGAGCCGTGGTCAAAGTGGATCCAAGCGGCGCCGGGACGCCGTCTAGTCCTTTCGGTTCCGCTTTTGCCGGGGCCTCCCGACGGCTCCGGACCTCGCACCGGCGACGGTGGCGGGAAGCCGGTTTCTCTGGTTCAGGGCGCATCCGGTGCTTATAACGAGTATTTCCGGGAACTGGCGCGAACCTTGGTGGCCGGCCAGTTGGGAAACAGCATCCTTCGTCTCGGCTGGGAATGGAACGGGAATTGGTATGCCTGGAAGGTTTTGAATTCGGAAGACGCTCACCATTTTGCTGCCTACTGGCGGCAGATTGTGAATACGATGCGCTCCGTCCCCGGCACGGAGAATCTCACGTTCGACTGGAATGTCACCAGCGGCTTCCCAATGGCTTTCGATCCCATGGAAGCCTATCCTGGGAATGCTTTTGTCGATTACATCGGAATCGATGTTTACGACCAGACCTGGATGAGTTCGGCGAAGTTCCCCAAGGGGGTTTATCCGCCCCCTCCCGGGGCGGGGGAGCAGGAAATCGCGGCGCGGCACGAGGCCGCTTGGAGCCAGGCTATCGCGGCGGCTTCCGCATGGGGCATCGATTATTGGCAGGCATTTGCTGATCGTCACGGCAAGCCGCTCACCATCCCCGAATGGGGGCTTATTCAGCGACCGGAGCCGAACAATCGCGGCGGCTCCGACAATCCATATTTCATACAGAGGATGTTTGAATACATTCAGGATCCGGATCATCACGTTTACTTCGCTTCATATTTTGACTTCGACGCCCAATCGGAGGGCAATTCACGGATTTCCGGCGTCGATAGTAAACCGATCGCTTTCCCAAAGTCATCGCAGCTTTATCGAGCGCTTTTCGAACTTCCGGCTTCCTCTGAGTCTCAGGCCCCGAAGAAAGCCGAAGACTGAGATCTCATTTCCACTGAGGAAGGCAAATGCCGAGTACGGGGATGGCGATGATCAATCATCACCATCGATCCGATCTGAGGCTTTCTCTTCGAGCAAGATACGCCGCCATACGGCGATGATCTGACAACGGGTCCAGGAAGTGCTCCGCATCTCGAAGCACTTCCCGCTTCCGAATTCCAAAATCCGACTTCGGTCAGCTCACTGTCCACTCGAGATCAAGGGCGAAGCGTTTCGCCTTGATCCGGTAGGGTTCGGTGGTGTCTGGGCCGCAGCTGGCGGTGCCGAGTCCGCGGTGGGCGGCGTCGATTGAGAGCCAGACTTCGTCGCGCGGCACGAGGTCGATCGTGTGTTTCGCCTCGGTGAGATCCTGCGCGTGCAGATGGCTCGCCGAGAAGGCGATGGGCGCGGCGGAGGTGACGCGGAGTTCGTTCTCGCCGTTGTTCAGCGCGATCCAGCGCGTGTCGCACTTGAGGCCGTGCTCCTGCGGCATCACGTAGGGCACATACTCATTGGTGACGGTGCTCTGGTGCACGGCCTCCCATGAGGATGCCTGACGGTCGGGGTAGTTCTCGAGCGGTCCGAGGCCGAGCCAGCTCAGATCCTCAAAGCCCGGAGCGACCCGGAAGAGGAGGCCGATGCGCGGCGGGTCGGAGATTTCCTTGCCGGTTTCGATCTGGGCCGAGATGCGGACGACGCCCTCGCCCGGAAGCGACACGCGATAGCTCCAGGAGAAGTCGTCCCATTTCTCGCGGCCCGTGGATTCGAACCGATACGTCCACACCGCGCCCGCATCCTTCGACTGACGGAAGGTGGAACTCACGAGGCGGGTGACCACCTTGTCGAGGCCCTGCGCCCGGTAGCGGCCGAGCGGCTTCCAGTCCTGGCCGGTCCAAAGTTTAATGCCGTCGTTGTCGGTCGGGGCGCGCCAGACATTGAGCTGCGGGGCGGCCGTCAGCACGTCCTCGCCGTGAATGCGGATGAGCGAAAGCCCGCCCTCCGTCGGATCGAGGATGAGGTCGAGGTCGCCCGTGCGCACCTCAAAGCGGTCGCCAGAGCGCTTGGTGATCTCAAAGCTCGGCACGAGGGCCGGAGCGGCCTTCGGCTGCGTGAGGATCGAGGCGGGCAGCGCGAGGCTGTCCCAGGCCACGAGGTGGCCCTTGCCGCACCAGTCGGTATCCACGCGGGAGTAGAAGCGCACGAGGAGCGAGGCCTTCTCGCCGACGAGTTTTTTCGCCGGGGCCTTCCACGGCACCTTGGCCGAGGAATGCGGGGTGATGTCGGGCAGGCGGAACTTACCCGTGCCGGAAACCACACCGTCGACGAGGAGTTCCCACTCGCACTCGAGCCAGCCGAGGGAGCGGAAGTCGTTCTTGTTCGTGATCTCGATGGCAAGGCCGCGACTGTCGACGAGCTTCACGCCGACCGGCTGCGCGAGTTTCTTGAACTCAAACAAGGCGGGGTGCGGGTTGCGATCGGGCCACACCATTCCGTCGCAGACGAAATTTGCATCATTCGGCGTGTCGCCATAGTCGCCGCCGTAGACCCAATATTCGGTGCCATCCGTCGACTTCTGGCGAAGGCCGTGGTCGATCCATTCCCAGATGAACCCACCCTGCAGACCGGGGATGGTTTCAAAGAGTTTGTAATAATCCGCGAGGCCGCCATTGCTGTTACCCATGGCGTGCGAATACTCGCACATGATGAGCGGGCGTCGCTGGTCGGGATGCGTCGGATCGGTCGCCCACTTCAGGAGCGTGTCAAGGCTCGGGTACATCGGACATACAATGTCCGACACTCGATGTCCCAGGTCATAAACATGCGTCCAGGGATGCTCCTCCTCCGACAAGCCCTGCGTCCAGATCCCGGGTTCATAATGCAGAGGACGTGTCTCATCGCGACCGCGTACCCACCCTGCCATGCCTTCCTGGTTAGGCCCGAGACCTGTCTCATTTCCCAGTGACCACAGAATGACGGAAGCGTGGTTTTTATCCCGCTCCACCATGCGGACCGCGCGATCCAGGAATGCCGTCGCCCACCGCGACTCATTGCCGAGCTGGTGATAATAGGCATGCGCCTCCAGGTTGGCCTCATCGATGACGTAAAGGCCCAGTTCATCGCAAATATCCAGCCAGTACGGATCATTCGGGTAATGCGAGCAGCGGACGGCATTGACGTTGAACTGCTTCATCGTCAGCGCATCGAGGCGCATGGTCTCGCGATCGAGCGCCTTGCCCAGCGTCTCGTGGTGATCGTGGCGGTTCACGCCGTGGATGAGGACGCACTTGCCATTGACCAGCAACTGCCGGTCGCGCACCTCGACAGAGCGGAACCCGATGCGGGTGGACGTCGTCTCGACCTTCTGGCCGGAGGGGCTGATGAGCGTGACAACAACGGTGTAGAGATTCGGAATCTCCGCCGACCACTGAAGCGGCTTGCGGACCGGGATGGAGAGCTTCGCCAGCAGCCGGTCGTAAGCGCCGATCGCGGAGCCGCTCACCGGAATCTCCTTTTCGGAGGGTTTCTTGAAAACGGCTTTGCCCTTCGCGTCAAAGAGCTGAACGGCGACCTTCCAGCCCGCCTCGGGAGAGCCCGGGAAACCCGCGCGCACGGTGATGTCGAGCAGGCCGTCCTCGTATTCCTCGTCGAGCTTGCCCTTGGCAAAGACGTCGGCGATGTGCACGGGCGCGGTCGAGTAGAGATAGACCTCGCGATGCAGGCCGCCCATCCACCACTGGTCCTGATCCTCGATGAAGGTGGCGTCCGACCACTTTACGACCACGGCGGCGATCGTATTGACGCGACCGACTTTGACGAAGTCCGTGATGTCAAACTCCGAGGGCAGGCGGCAGTCCTTGCCAAAGCCCACGGCTTTTCCATTCACATACAGAAACAGCACGCTCTCCGCTCCGCCGAAATGAATGACGACGCGGCGGCCCTTCCAGTCGCGCGGGATGCGCACCTCACGCACGTAGACGCCCGTCGGGTTTTCCTTCGGCACGGTCGGCGGCTCGTCGTTGAAGGGCATCTGCACGTTGGTGTAATGCGGCGCACCGTAGCCCTGGAGCGTCCAGTTGCCCGGCACGGCGACATTGTCCCAATCCTCGCGATCCGTCTCCACCGCGACATCAGCCTCCTTCAGCAACTCGGGGCGGTCGACCATCTTGAAATTCCACTGCCCGTTGAGGAGCTGGAACCACGGGGAGTTCTCGCGGTCAAGCGTCCGGGCGGTCTCCACGTCAGGGAATGGGTAGGCGGTCGCACGCATTGGCAACCGGGCGGCGCACAGCAATTCGGGTGACGTCCAGGTGTTGGCGGCGCCGAAGCTCAAAAGGGGCAGGAGAGATTGAGACATGATATGATGAAACAGAGAGTGGGAATTCCCGGGGAATCGAACCCAAGGGAATCATCACATTGCGCCCCGGAGATAAAGACGAAAAGAGCCGGAAGCCCCAGAAAGCGCCCGGGGACGGCATTCGGCCAAGCCCCGAGGAAGACACTCCCATGCAGACGCTTGACCGCGCGCAGGAAAAATCCGAACACAAAACCCTCTCGCGCCATGCCCACCTCACTCCCGCAGCCCCAGGCGATCAGCGACAATGGCAGATACCTGCTGGATGCCGGCGGAAGGCCGTTTTTCTGGCTGGGAGACACGGCATGGGAGTTGTTTCACCGCCTCACCCGCGAAGACGCGCTCCATTATCTTGAGCGCCGGGCGGCGCAGGGTTACACGGTCATCCAGGCCGTGGCGCTGGCGGAATTGCAGGGACTCGAAAGCCCCAATGCCTACGGGCATCTGCCCCTGGCCGACCGCGATCCCGCCCGGCCGAATGACGACTACTTTGCCCATGTCGACTGGGTCGTAACCCAGGCGAATCGACTCGGCCTCTGCATCGCGCTGCTCCCGACCTGGGCCTGCCACTGGCACCCGGAGAATGCCGTGTTCACACCGGAGAATGCAGAAGCCTACGGAGAGTGGATCGGGCGCAGGTATCGCAGCGCGGGCATCGTCTGGGTGCTCGGGGGAGACAAAGCCGTGGAAACCGACCGCCATCGTGCAATCATCCGGGCCATGGCGCGCGGAGTGCGGCAGGGAGACGGCGGAGCGCACCTGATGACGTTTCATCCAGGCGGCGGGCTGGGTTCCGCCGAGTCCTTTCACGACGAGCCGTGGCTGGACTTTAACATGCGGCAGAACGGCCATGTCGCGGAGTACACCGGCCGCTACGACAAGACGCGGCGGGATTACGACCGCGAGCCAGTGAAGCCCGTCATCGACGCCGAGCCGATCTACGAAGATCACCCGGTCTCCTTCGACGCGCACGGTCGCGGCCATTCCCTGGCGGTCGATACCCGCCGCGCGCTGTACTGGGATCTGTTCAGCGGGGCTTTTGGCCATACCTACGGGCACCATTCCGTCTGGCAGATGTGGGAGCCGGGCCGGGCCGGGATCAACCTCCCCGTCATGTCGTGGCGCGATGCTCTCGATCAACCTGGGGCCGCCCAGATGCGGCACGCCCGGGCGCTCCTGGAGTCCCGCCCATTCCTGACACGCATCCCGGATGACACGCTGATCGTTCCGCACGACCATGCCACCGTACTTCCAGGGGCCGGGTTGTACCGCTTCGCCGCGACCCGGGATAGCGCAGGCAGCTACGCGATGATCTACGCCCCGGCCGGGCGAAACTTCCACGTCCGCACGGAAAATCTCACAGGAGAGAGACTCAAGGCATGGTGGTTCCATCCCCGCACGGGTGAAAGCACGTTGATCGGCCTCATCGACCGCTGGGAGGAACTCGCCTTCCGCCACCCTGAGGAGGGAGAGATGATCGACCTCGTTCTCGTGCTCGACGACGCCTCGCGGAATTTTCCCAAGCCGGGAACGCTGTCTTAACAGGTCGGATGCCTTCGCGTCGCCCAACGATCACGCGGCGAGCCAAAGGCGGAAAACGAGCTTTTCACTCATCAACCAATCCCGCGAATCCAGGACCGCCAGCGGCAAGATAACCTCCGCTTTCGCCGCACTCGGAACGGGACACCCAAAAGGAGAAAAGGTCGCCGTTCCCAAGATGAAATCGGAACCGGACATTCTGTCCCGCCAGATCCGACAGACTGCGACCGGATCTCCACGCCAGCAGAACTTTTGCATGGTCACCCTGTACGGGGATGGAGTCCTCGACGCCGAATCCCGGGAAAACGCGACCACTTTCATCCAGCACCTCTGCACGCAGCTCGCCTGCCGGGCAATCGACATTGGCAAAGAGATACGCTCCTGAAAATCGAAGCGGTCGAGTGAGCAGCGTGCCGACGCACGCTCCCGCGCGCATCGACGCAAAACCGTCGCGACGCAGCTTCGCGATACCCATGCTCCGGTTGGCGTACATGCCGCCCTCAGGATCGCGATCCTTATCCCCGCCTTTGGCACCACTGTAAAAGAACCACAACTCGTCTCCAACCACGGCACAAACGCCCCCAACGGACTGAATGTACCCCCGGTCCCAATCGCCCTCCCTGTTCGTCGAGGCAATGAAAGACCGCCGATCCGGCCTGTGCCAATGAAAGCCGTCCCGGCTGTAGGCGAGCGTCAAATCCGTGATCTTGGGACGCCCTGCAGCGGCGCAATCCAAGTTATTGGGGCCGCGCAGGATCTCAAAGAGCCCCAGCATGACGCTTTCGTAGGCGACCGCATCGAGGTTGTACAACTGGGTGGGGACGCCCACCTGAGGATCAGGTAAATCCAGATCGTCTGCGGACGCCCAGAAAACCGGCTCGTCATCACGCCACTGAGTTCCCTGCAAAAAATCGTCATGCTCAAAGTAGTGACGGGTGCGACCGTACGCCAGGGAACGAATGCTAAAGATCCATTTCTTCCGGAAGGGATTATAAAACATGGTGCTGCGGTCATTCATCAGTCCGGTTTTCACCGGCTCCGACCAGTTCAGCCCGTCCCCCGATACCATCGCAAAGCCGCTCTCCCAACTGCCGGGCCGCCTCAAGAGCATCTTGAAACGCTCTCCGGAGGATCTGGCCCACGGATCGTAGAAAACGGTCACGGAATCCGGCGGATACTCGGGAACAATGCGGTTTGACCCGCCCAGATCGGGGCGTGTCCAGTGCAGCCCATCCCCGCTCGTCGCATAGGCGGTGGATTCACACCACCCGGCCTCATACCAAAGTTTGAAGACTCCCTCCTCGGGACTCCACCAGAGTCCGCCGCTTTTCGGAGCCGCACCCGCCATGCGGCCCTCCGGTTTTTCCAAGTCCGTCTCGGATTGCAACACCGGGTTGCCCTCATACTTTCGCGCCAGGTGGTATTCCCTGACCAAGTCGGTCTCCTCGATCAAAAAATCGTCGATGAACAACTGCCGGCCGACATCAATGAGAACGACCTCCGGAGGGTGATCGAGATAGGGAACAGCCGGGGGGAGCCTCCTGGCCGTCAGCTCCCGGGGATCATCCACCGCAAAGGCGGTACCGAGATCCGGGAAGGGAACCTCATCCGAAATCCGGAGGGAGGACGGAGGCCAGTCGGCCGGAATTTCAATGCCATTATACAGCCTGTATGTATTTCCTTTTCCTTCAGACAGCAACACACTCGTCATGGTTTGTTTTCGAAAACGCTATGGATTATCTCTGGTATCTTGGGTTCCAGTACCTGGGGTCCTGGATGTCGGGATGAGTCGCCGGACTCACGGATATCACGCTTCCATTGGCGAGAAGGGCATGAGCCCCATCCGGATGAATATCCTTGGGGATCTTGCAATTCGCAGAGTCCCACTGCAAATGAGTGGGGTCAGTGGCATAGATCGAGCGGCTCCCATTGACCGTGCTATCGATCAAAAGAATGGCACCTCCATTGACCACGGCCCCGATGGGAACCCGCAGCGGAGAGACTGTCCGCTCTCCCCAGTAAACATTCATCGCGTAGCTGGGGTAGACAGGATAAGGCGCACTGGTCCAGGGATAGGGTTCCTTCTTCAGTATCTTGTTGCCGGGGCAGAGAAGCGAGGCGGCCTGCAGGCAATTCACCCCGCCGATCCGGACCGCCGAGGTATCGACATACTGGTCGCGTATGAGGGGAACGAACCAGAGCTGGGTGCCCTCCCCGGTCGGGTTCGTCTCGTGGTTCATGTTCACGGACGGCCAGCTCCCGGCGTCTGCGGCAAAGGCGCTGAGCGCCACGTGACTGGAGCGCAGGTTGGCCACACATCGCGCCGAGATTGCTTTGTCTCGGAGTTTCCCCACGTAGGGAAAGATCATCGCCGAACAGATCGCAACGATCGCAACCGCCGTCAGGATCTCCATCAAGGAGAATCCCTGTGACACTCGTGATGGCCTGGAGGAGAGCATGCTGAGTGGCTGGGGTTATAAACTGGACGAGGAAAAATAGTTAAAGTTTCCCCAGGCGGAGTCGCCGCTGATGGGCATCTCGGCCGTTTTGGCCAGGACGACCTGGTCATCGCGGATGACCTGAAACCGGGGCGTCCCCTGAGCAAAGGCGCTGGACACGTGATGCACACCCGCCTCCAGCGGGAATCTCTCGGAGACATCGCCGCACTCTATCGTGAAGACGGCTGGCGCTTTGAGAAACACGGTGGCGTAGATGCGATCCTCCGCATTCTCGACACCGCGAGGGAATCGACCGTCCGGTGCCGGAGTCGACTTCGGATGGAGGCGATAGAAGTAGAAAAACCGATCCTCTGAGATCGCGGGTTCCTTCGCGTCCTTGAACCACTTGATGTAGTGCTTGCTCGCCTCGGCAAACCCGCGATGCGAAAGCATCTTTCCATAATGATCGTCCCAGAACTGAGTATCCGCCGGGGCGCCAAACTGGGCGATGTAGCTGGACTCCGCCCAATCGTTCCAGGTGACGATTTCAACCCAGTCCACCCCGAGATTGATCGCATTCTCCCACTGCATGGCCATGCCCTCGAAGCCACGGCTTTCAAACATCCGGAAATTCTTTCCCCGTCCGCGATAGTAGGGAGTGACGGGGGCCATGAAGACCTTGCCCGCGCCCATCCACACACCTGCCATGCGCTTCGTCGCGGCACAGAGATCCTGAGGGCTTCCCGCCGCACCAAAATCAAAAAATCCATCGAGGTCCTGATTGGCGCGAAACACTCCTTCCACCAGTTCCTGGGAAGGAAGCTCGGCCTGGGGGTTCGAGCGCAAAAATGGAATGAGGAAAATCGCATTCTCGTCGGTGAAGGCCGTGCGAGCACTGCGGGTCAGGTCGATATTCTCCCCCTTGTAGCTCGAAATGACGGGCTTGCCATCCACCTCGAGCTGATTGGGATGATTGCGAAATGACAGAACCATGTCCGCGAACTCTGGGAAGTTCAGCTTGGTGGCAAAATCAGCCGAGATGAAAAGCTTGAATCCCGTGCCGAGTTGCTTAGCTGCCTCATAGATGCGGCTGGTGCGCTCCTTGTAGGAGGGGATCTTTTTCTCAATCGTCCAGCCACCGGAGTTCAAAGCAAAGCCGTCGATGCCCAGTGCCTGCGCCTGTTGAATCTCCTTTTTGTAATCCTCGACGCTGGCGTCGCCTCCCGCCGTAGGCAATGCCACCATGTAGTGCGCAAAGACCATGCGCGGCGGGCGGGCGGCCTTCGCTACGTTGCGAGCAGGCTCTTTGGGAAGGGCGGATTGGCGGGGGGCCTGAGCCAAAGCCCGGATATTCTCATCGGAAAGAGCACTCCCGAAAAGATTGACCTCGGCGAGCGAGCCATTGAGGGGCAGATAGGCGGCCTCGTCCATCACCCCAAGGATAAGATTGAGCCCGCTCTTCTTGATCGGACCGCCTCCCGTCCATTTCTGATTCACCCCCACAGGCTCGCCATTGATGAAAAACTCCAGTCCGCCCGATTTCTCCCCACCCTGCCACCGCATGGCGACATGCGTCCACTGGTTCTCGGCCAGACTCGCACTCGACGTGCGGAAACTGCCCCCCTTTTCGTTGACCCAGTTGAACTGAAGCCGTCCGTCCTCGAGAATCGAGAACGCCCAGCCCGCGTCCTTCTTGGCAGGCATGGTGCTGACGAGTCCGTGACGTTTATCGGCATGAGCGTGAGGTCCGCGCCACTTCACCCACATGGCGAGGGTGAGTTCGTCACTCAAGCCGCCGAGTTGGAGTCGCGAGCCGCTCTCTGGAAAGGCCAAAGCGCCTCCCTGGCTACCATTGGCCGACATTTTCAGATTTGCCGCATAGATACCCAGGTCCGCATCGATCACGACATCGACCAGCGAAAGGATGCCGGCCTGCTGGGCCTCGCCGCCAGCCGAGCCAGTGTTCTTGAGTTCACCGGCGTCGAACCGGAGTTGATAGACAGGCTCCGCTGCATAAGAGTGCAGGGTCGCCGCACAAAATACGGCAAGGGCGAGATGGACAAGTTTATACTTCATAGAGGAGACTTTCGCATTCACGCACGATCAAGCCTTCGCACGTCGGCTGAATCTCAGCAACAGAACGCCCGCCGCGAGACCGAGCAGGACCACCGTGCCGGGCTCGGGCACGCTCGTCGCAACGAGGCCGGCGGCATTTAAAGCATCTCCCGAGAGCCACATGTAATAATTGCCACCGCTCTGCCACGTATCGCCAAGGGACCGGCCTGAAACATTCAACCCGGTCGCCTGGGTCCAGTTGAGAGCATCGATCGTGGCACTCGACGATGTCCCGCCTGCCACGAGGAAAAGCTGATTCATGACGCCCGCATTATATCCGTTCAGCAGAGTCGGCGCGGTCACCAGAGCGCGAACCTCGCCGGCACCGAGAGCAGTGTCCCACATGGCCAGATCATCCATGTTGCCATTGAGCGAATTGTAAGTCGAGGCAGTGGTTACGCCCAATCTGATCGGCTCGGCATTGCTGGCCAGAGAACTCGCGCCGGTTGCGGTCGACCCCAAAGAAAGACCGTTAGCATAGAAGGTGAGCGGATTTGCCTTCGAGCCATCCCACGTCACAGTGAGCAAAGTCCACTGACCGGCCACCACGGCGCCGGTCGAGCTTTTGCGGTTGGTCGAGCTTGTTCCCGTGCCGTAGTTGAAACGGATCTCCCCGACATCGGTGATGGAAATGCCCCAGCCGCTATTAGATGCCGAGACATAGTTGTTCACGACCCCCGAGAGCTGCCCCGCAGCCAGAGCGCCGTTCCAGTACACCCAGGTCGATAAGGTCATCTTCTGGCTGCTGGAGCTCAGGCGAAACTCGGTGGTGCTGGACGGCAGCACAACGGTTCCGGCATTGACGCCAGAGCCTGTGAATCGCTCCGAATACGTGGAGCCAAGATTCGGGGCGACCGATGTCGAGGCAGTCGGCGCAGCGCCTCCTCCGCCGCCGGTTACTGCCGTGGCCGTGCCGGAGACGGAACCCATGTTTGCCAGAGAGGCCGAGCCATTTTGATCAAACGGCAGGTAATAGAGCATCGTCGCGTTTGCCAGGACGGGACTCACTAGCATTAGGATGGTGGAAATCCAAAGTTTCATGATTTTTCGGGGGTTAGGGAAGTTCGCTTGGTGTTGCTGAGCAGAAGTATCGGCTTGAACCTGCTTCAACAACTGGTTTTATACCTAACACGTTATCATCAGAATGAGCCACCCCACTTACCGTCAGATCGCAGAGATCGCCAAGGTCAGTATCTTTTCTGTAAGTTGCGCGCTGCGGAATCGTCCGGGAGTCTCGCAAGAAGTACGCAAGCGTATCACCGAGGTGGCAAGGACACTGGGCTATAAGCCCAACCCGATGGTCACGGCCTTGATGACAGGCCATCGCCGCAGCAACGCGCGCCGCCGGATGCGGGCGATAATCGCCTGCCTCACCGATCGCAAAACCCGACGGAATCGGGGCCTAATCTCCACCAATCGGGAGTCCTACCAGGGATATCGCGATACGCTCGATGAGGCGGGATTCAGCATCGATGAGTTTCTCATCGAGGACTACTTCGACAACCCGCGGAAGCTGTTTACCGCGCTGACCGCCAGGAGAGTGCCAGGGATCATCATTCAGGCCGGAGTGATTCCGCCCTGGGATGCCGCCTTATGGAAAAACTACGCAATGGCATCGGTCGGCAACCGGCAGCTGAATGTCCCCTGTCATTTTGCAGGGACCGACCACTACCGAAACGCCTGGCTGGCAATGACCCAGCTCGCAGCGCTGGGATATCGCCGCATCGGCCTCGCCATGAGCCGTGCCGACTGGATCGCCACGGTCGACTATCGCGCTCTCTCGGCATGTCTCGGCTGGAGCTTGCAGGGAGGCCTGGCCATCATCCCTCCGCACTGGACGGAAACCTGGGATCGCACGAGATTCCTGCAATGGGTCGAGAAACAGCGACCCGACGCCGTGCTGGCGGCTGAGCATGAGCCGCTCATTTACCTACAGGAGGCAGGAGTGAAGATCCCGGGCGAGATCGGCTTCGCGCATCTCGGCCTGGACTCAACCTGGACCAATCTCGCGGGGATCCGGCAAAACAACTTTGAAGTCGGGCAGGCCGCAGCCAAACTCGTCATCGATCAAATCAACCGCAACGAGTATGGCGTGCCGGAACATCCCTGTTCGGTACAGATCAGCGGCACATGGTTTGCGGGTCCGAGCGCGACTCCGCAGGAAAGCACACAGCCTTCCTCGCCGGGTGAAAATCACCGGAGCAAACCTCGCCGCGCCGCCCGGAAATCCCTCGGCGAGCACAGGGCAAAGCGGCGGAAGACCCGCGAGAAATAGTTGCTGTCATTGAACCCACAGGTAAACGCGATCTCGGTGATGCTCTGGCGGGGCTGCGCCGCAACGAGCAGCCGCTCGGCTTTGCGCACCCTCGCCCGCAGCACATAGTCGACCGGGGAGAGAGCGGTGGCCTCCTTGAAGCTGCGCAAGAACGATCGCTCCGACATCCCGGCCCCGCGCGCAAGCTCCCCGAGCGAGACCGGATGCTCCGGGTGCCTGTCGATGCGTGCGAGCACCGTGCCAATGCGCGCATCGAGACCCGGTCTTTTCTCATCGCGGGGCTGATAGCGCCGGGCGAGAAACCCCACCAAGAGCAGGAACCAGACCCGAATCATCGCGCCACCGCCATCGTCCGGGCGGCGACCCTCCGCCTCCATCGACTCCACCAGATTCTCCACCCAGGCGAGTTCATCGGAACGGAGATGGATATGGGCATCGCCCGCCCCGGAGCTTCTTCGTACAGCCTCCATCGTAAACAAGGCGTGATACCCCGGCATGGACCCGAGCGCCACCTCGGCATCACGCATCACCTCATCCGCGACGAGGATGTTGGCGATATCCAGCCCCTGCGTATCCCCGTAGCCGTGGCTTTGCTTCCGGTTCACCACGAGCACGTCTCCAGCGAGGATTGAGCGCGATCCCTGCGGGGTGAAATGCCGCCCCGTCCCTCCCAGCACAATGACGATCTCACAAAACTCATGACCATGCATCTCGATCGGGGACTGGTCTCTCTGCCGACAGACCACAACGCCCAGCCTGGGGTCCGAAAAGAACGCCTCACGCAGCAGATTACGCCCCCGTCGCATGGCGGAATAATGCTATAATCTGGCGTCATCATCAAGGAAGCAATCCGGGAAAGCCGCTAATGTCCCACCACATGGCTTCCCTCGATTCCTCTTCTCAATGGATTTCCTCCTCCACCCAGGGTGATGAAAAAACCATGGCTCCCGCGCCGTATTTTCGCAAAGAGATCTGGCTGGATCGTCCTCTCGCCAAAGCCACTCTCCATATCACTGCGCTGGGTCTTTATCAGGCGGAGATCAATGGCAGGCGGGTGGGCGACCGGGCGCTCGCTCCGGGCTGGATGGACTACGACACCAGGGTGCCGCTCCAGACCTACGACGTCGCCTCCCTGCTGAAACCGGGAAAGAACGTGCTCGGTGTCGTGCTGGGCGATGGCTGGTACTGTGGCCACGTCGGCTGGGGCGAACGGCAGGGCTATGGCGCGAAACCAGAACTGCTGGCCGATCTCGAAATTTCCTTTTCGGATGGTTCCGGCACCCACGTCGTCACCGATGGCTCGTGGACAACCGCCACCGGCCCCATCCTGGAGAATGATCTCCTGATGGGCGAAATCTACGACGCACGGAAGGAACTCACCGGCTGGAGCGAGGCGGGGTACGACGATTCTGCATGGACTCCAGCGCAGACCGGACCAGCCAGGAACATCATCCTCGACACCATCGACTACCCGGGCGTACGCCAAACCGACGAGTTTCATCCCCAGCCGCTCGGCAATCATCGCTACGACATGGGGCAGAACTTCAGCGGACGTATCCGCATCCGGGTGAATGCCCCCCGCGATACGTCGCTGACCTTCCGCCATGCCGAAATCCTCAATGCCGACGGATCGCTCTATACAGAAAATCTGCGGGGCGCCCGGGCCACCGACACCTATATCTGCAAGGGTGGCGGCGAAGAAACGTGGGAGCCTGGTTTCACCTTCCACGGCTTCCGCTATGTCGAAGTGGAGGGCCTGCCCGTCGGGGCCGAGATCGACATCACCGGCCTCGTGCTTCAATCCGACGCGCCGTCCACCGGGGAGTTTTCCTGCTCAAATCCCCTTCTCAACCAGCTCCAGCACAATATCCGGTGGGGCCAGAGCAGCAACTTCCTCGAGGCGCCCACGGACTGCCCGCAACGCAACGAGCGCCTGGGCTGGACCGGCGATGCGCAGGTTTTCATACGCACGGCAGCCTTCAACCGCGACGTCCGGCGTTTCTTCCACAAATGGGTGCAGGACATCCGCGATGCTCAGAAACCCAGCGGGGGCGTGCCCGAGGTCATTCCCTCGGTCAAATTCTTCGGCCATGAGGATGGAGGGCCGGCATGGTCCGATGCCGCGATCATCTGCCCATGGACGATGTACCTTTGCTACGGAGACAAGGAGATCCTCGCGGATCATTACGACTCGATGCAGCGGTACATCCAGTACATCAGCACCGAGGCGAGCATCAATCTGATCCGCTCCCATCCCGACTCCACGGCTTACCCGGGCTATGGGGACTGGCTCGCCCTCGATGGCAGCGGGAAGACCGAAGGCGCGACCCCAAAGGACCTGATCGGCACGGCCTTCCTGGCCTATGATGCCAGCCTCATGGCGCGCATCGCCACGGTCCTCGGCAAGGCGGAGGATGCGGAGAAGTACACGGAACTTCACTCGCGGGTCGTCCAGGCATTCCAACGGCGTTACGTAACGCCTGAGGGTCTCATTGCCTCCGGCACGCAGACCGCCTACGTGCTGTCGCTGCATTTTGACCTCGTACCGGAGGAAGTGCGCGCCACGACCACGAGGGAACTCGTCCACGACATCAAGCAGCGCGAGTACCATATCGCCACGGGCTTTGTCGGCACCCCGTACATTCTCGACGTTCTCACCCGGGAGGGATACCTCGACATCGCCTACCGCCTGCTGGAGCAGGAGACCTTTCCGTCCTGGCTCTTCCCCGTCAAAAACGGAGCGACCACCATCTGGGAGCGGTGGGACGGCTGGACGCCTGAACGCGGTTTTCAGGACGAGGGAATGAATTCCTTCAATCATTATGCCTACGGTGCCGTGGGCGATTGGATGTATCGAAATGTCGCAGGCCTTGATCTCGACGAGAGTGATCCCGGTTACCGGCATGTCGTATTTCAGCCCTCGCCGGGCGGCACGATCACCTGGGCCAAAGCCCGACTGCAGACGCCTCAGGGTCCGACCGGCATCTCGTGGACGATCGTCGATGGTTCCCTGGAGGCCGTCCTGACCATTCCAGAAAACTCCCGCGGAACGTTCGTCGCGCCCAAGGGTTTCCGGAAACCCGCCAGTGCTGAATTCGGCCCGGGGACACACAGCATCAAGTTGCTCCCGGAATAACCTGCTCTGCCCGCAACCGGAGCCGGTGACTCCGGTTGCCCGAGTGGAGTCCATGACCTTGCGGAAAACCGCATCGCCAGCCTCCCTGGGAAACAGGCGAAAGCCCCACGCGGCTCAGGAGGTCTTTTTTGACAAGCTCCCCTTCCAGGCAGCCGTGTAGTTTCGCCGCAATCGCCAGGCACGCTCAACGCTATCCCTCCGGATATGATGCCGTGCCACCTCATCCCATGTACGGGAACGAGAAACGTACTCAGAAAAAAGAGGCCAGCCCGGAGAGAACAGAAATGCACCGATATCCCACGGCTTCGGATTTCCCAGGAAGTGGTAAATCGCGGACCGCTCCTGCTGCTCGGGTCCAGCCTTACGTTCGCGAGAGCCGATCGGGTAAACACATTCGTTCCAGCTGTAAGCCAGAGGGGCAATCCGATCCTTTAATACCGCATTCAGGCAAACCTGATCCGCTGTAAAAAGATACGCCGAGTTGTTACGCCCAAAATCCAGGATACGCTCACCAATGCCTTCCTCTCTCCATTTCTTCGCGTCGAGAACGATGACGCCGCTATTAAAGGTCTGGGCATCCTCAGTCATTCCGGCGGCAAGCAACACGTCGCGATCCCGGGCGGACGAGACCGGGCCCTCCGCCCGCATTCCGGCGATGGCGTCGCCCAACTCCTCGCCCATCAGGAAACGGCAGTCCGCCGTGCAGAGGGTATCCGCATCCAGATAGATGAACCTCTCTGCGGGAATGATCTCTGGGAGCAGCAGCCTGGCATAGGGAAGATAGCTTCCGTAAAATGGTCGAAAGGCCTTGAAAACCCCAAGCTCCAGCTGGATGAAATTCACCACCGTATCCGGCCTTGCGCTAAGGACAGTGCGCTTCAGCCGATCGATTTCCTTAGGAGAATAGCCTTCAAGGTAAAGCCACAATCGGACCTCGTCCGTCGCATGAGAGAGCACTGAAAACAGTGATACATGCAGCGACGGACACATCAGTCTATCGGCACAATAGGCGAGACAAATCATGCGGCGAGCCAGCTATAGAATAACTTAGAAAACTAAGTACAGCTATTTGGTACAAGGATCGCAGAAATCCTGCGGATGATTTTCCGCCCGGGGATCGCCGCAGAGGAATCCCCCCGACTGCCCGGGCCTCCCTCGCCGCGTTTTCCGCAACATTGCAGACACCGTTCATGCCGCAATGACGGGGGGACGGAGCTGCGTCCCGTGGAATTTCCGGACAACCCACAGCCCTTACGCGGAAAATATCTGGAGAGATTTTTTCCAAGATTACCCGCCCTCCCCTCTCCATGAGGGCAAATCGAGGACCCGCAGCATCCATTCCGCCGCCCAAGAGGAGGACTCCAAGAGCATTTTCGCAAACAGGAAAAAATTGCGTTGATTTCGATTCTTGGGTCGATATTCTGACCCTCCCAGCGCGACTGGCGGGAGATCTGAACTTGGGAAACCAAGGAGGAGTTCCCCACGGGTTCGAGCTTGGGGAAAAAGTATTGCCTCGTGGTGTAACGGTAGCACAAGTGATTCTGGATCACTTTGTCATGGTTCGAATCCATGCGAGGCAGCCAATTGGTTATACACAGCTTTCCAAAGCCAATCGGCTGGATCAGCGTCCAATTTTTCCAATTCAGGATCGCCTCATCTTCCCGGATGGTTCTCTACCCGGTTTGGGTACCGCCAGGGAAAGGCGATTGCGTTATGATTCCAGACAGACTCCTCCGAATCTGCTGATTTCTCACAAATCCCCTCATCCCCTCGGGATGTCCGTACCGAGATCAGTCAATTTCCATGCCTCTTTCCATGCCATCCCGACGGGAACGAAGAAAAGAGGGGCCGCCTTGACGGAAACCGATCGAGAACCGCAGGCATGCGGACGATATTTCAGTTGGATTGAACTCCGGTCCAGAAGACGGACACCGTATTCACGGGGACATCGGATGAACCGACAGCACCGGTGTGGCCGTCGATAAAGAGGACGTGTGCGAGGCCATTGTTGCGATAGTTGACCTGATCCGGGCGGAAGCTGCCACTGGTTTTGACATCACCCACCAGCGAGACTTTGGACGGCGAGGGGACGGTGGAGAGATACATTCGGGATGGGTATTTCAACTGCAAGGGTTCGTTCATCCCATAGGTCCGTGCGGTGGTGCCGTTCTCGGCCAGCGGAGTGTAAAAGATACTACCCTTGAGAGCGTTGGGCGTGGTGCCGGGAAAGCGGCGATCCGAGGCATATGGCCAGATCGTCGCGATCCAGGAGGTCGAGGTCGCGCTGTCCCAGACCAATGGGAACGCGCCATTATTGTCGCCCGCATACAAGTGCATCACAGTTCCGATGCTCTTGAGATTGGCCAGCGACTGTGCGGCCCGGGCGGACTTTACGCTTCGCGAGGCCATTGGAAAGAGAAGCGCCGCGAGCACACCCAGGACGGCAACAGTGATCAGCATCTCGACAAGGGTGAATGCCCGACGGCCGCCTGATTGAAGATTCATGGGGGTGCTCCGAGAAATATCCAAAATACCAAGGGGTGACGTTGAAAAGCTAATATCGCCTCGGCGCATACTCGAATGAGAAATTGCTTACACAGGTCAGCTTTTCCTATTGCGGCGCTGCATAATGTGCCGCCCCGCCGAGTCGGCCAAACTTGACGAGCACGACCACGCCAGTCACCAGTGCGGTCGCTGCGAGGGCGGAACTGACGAGAAAGGTGTACTGGTAAACCTGCCCGGTCAGGTCGAGCAACAACCCCATGAGTGGTCCCGCCAGCATCGTACCGAGGCTGGTCACGATGGCGGCAGCGGAGGCGAATTGCGCAAACCGATCCTTGGGCAACAGGCGTTGTGGCAGCGACGCGGCGGCTGTCATCCAGGTCCCGGCCAGCGTGCACTGCAAGATGAGCACCACCCCAAAGGTCGCGGCATCGCGCACGAAGAGCCCTCCCCAGAGAACCACAGCCACATAGACGGCCTGTGTGATCAGGCTGATCCGCAATGGATGAAAACGATCGACCAAAACACCCAGAGGATAAGCCAATACCAGCGATATGCAGTATGCTGCGGCCATGCATTTGCCCCAGGTATCGATGCTCATGCCGATGCTTTTGGCAAAGAACAGACTGAAGAGATTAACCGGGACAAACGCCATCCAGGAGAAAGCCAGCGAGAGAAAAAACCAGCGATAGTAAGAGTGGCCGTAGCACTCGCGAAAATAGGTGCGTGCCGAGTGAAGGAACCCTCCCCGCCCGTCGTCTGCCTCATCGGATGGTGGCGGATACCCGCCCTCGCGGACCTTCAAGCACATCAAACCAAAGGCGGCTCCATAGAGCACGCCCATGCCAAGGAAGATCCAGGCCGGATGTGTCTCGGCAATGCCCATGATCCAGAAGCTGAAGAGAATCCCGGCCATCAAGCCGATGGCGCGGAAGGCGCCAAAGAAGCGGCCAAGGAATTTCTCCGGCACCACATCATTGATCAGCGCGAGAAAAACGGCATTACCGATGATGCTGGCAAATTCGAAGACCGTCCAGAACAGGCCATAGAGCACGATCGACAGGGGATGCAGCCCGGGCGAAGCCGCACCAAGGCTCCGATGCAGCATGCCGGTGAGATAAGGTGTGGAGGCGAGCCCCACCATCGAAACGACGGCGATCGGCGTCGTAACCAGCAGGTAGGGAATGCGCCGACCCCATCGGCCCCGGTGACGATCCGACCTGTAGCTGATGATCGGACCGATCACAATCGTCAGGATCGCTGGGACCGAGCCGATGAGAAATCCAATGAGCGAATCGGGGGCGCCGTGCCCCTTGAGCAACAGCTGCGTGATGGGAGGCACAGCCCGCTCCTTCATCGACCATGAGAAGTCTCCCCAGAGCAACCAGCAGAACAGGATGAACAGGCCCAATGCAGAGTAACTCAGCGTACCGACAGTCCAGCGTCGGGGGCTGCCACCGATCCGAGAGTTCATGTGGTCTTCCGTTTCCCGGCCAGGCGCGACGTTCATCATCTTTGCCACGGGTCAGCTTTTGCGACCGGACTGGATCGCCTTGAGCACGATCGGGGAGATCACCGCGTATCCGTCGGGATTGAGATGCAATCCATCCACAGTCAGCGTGGCGGGCAAAGCTCCATGCTCGTCGGCGAGGGCCTGATGCAGATCGACGAAGGAAACCTTTTCGTCTTCCGCCATAATGCGCAGCAATGCATTGACCTCCCGGATCACCCCGGGCGGACGTTTCGCGGTGCGAACGAGCTGAGGACTGGCGGGCGTGGCGAGCGCATCGGTGACGGGCAGGATTGAGCAGACCACCACGCGCGCTCCCGCATCTTTCGCGGCCTCCACCATCGAACGGATATTGGAAACAATGATCTCCGGTGGCATCGCGCCTCCGATGTCATTGGTGCCGGCGAGGATCACGACGGCATCCGGTTTATGGGAGAGGACATCCTGAGGAAACCGGGAGACCATCTGCCAGGTCAACTGCCCGCCGATCCCGCGATTTACGAAGTCCTGATCGGGAAAGGCCGCCCGGAGGTTCCACCCCTCGGTGATGGAATCCCCCATGAAAATCACACGCTCGCCGCTCCGAGGCTGGCCGGTGAGGCGGTTGTTAGCATTGCGCGATCGCAGCTTGCCCGCACGGTCTGGCGCGCGGGAGGACGCCGGCGCCGCAAACTCGAGCGAGGCATCGTCAAACCATACGGTTCCCTTTCCCTTCCAGAGGAAGAGCTCGACCTGCGCCACCGTCGCGTCAGCAGGCACCTCGCCCGCCGTCTCCAGTCGCGTCCAGTCAAAGTCCGCACTTTCCGAGCGGACGGAAGCGCTTCGCTGGGTCAGCGCGGCATTCCTGGAAGGGTCCGCTGGATTGAGAAAGCTCACTCTCGCGATGGCTCCGGCATCTCCGCCCACCCCCAACCCGCTACCTTTCATCCAGACGGAGAACTTCCATTTCTCCCCCGCCTGGCAGGGGATGCTGCGCTGCAGCACGGCGCAGCGGGTCGGCTTGTCGGAGGAGATGCGCACGGCCCGCGATCCGCCATGATATACGGACTCATCAGTGGCGAAGGCTGCACGTCCGGCCCGCGATAGTTCACCGCCATCGCCAGCCACCGGACAAAAGAGTTCCCAGTCATCCGGGAGTCCATTGATCATCTCGGACTCAAACGAAGCATTATCGAGCCGGTTGACCGGTTGGGCGTAAACGGGACCGACAGCAAACGCGAAGCCCGCCAATCCCGCGAGGCAAAGAATCTGTTTCATGGGCTTACCTGGAGGTTTCGGCCTTGAGAGCGCCGATGGAGACATCGGTCGATCCGGGATCCTTCTTCGACACGGCGCGAAGCATGAGATAGAGCTCGGCTCCATCCCATTTTGACGGATCGACCTCGGCATTCCACTCGCGGGAATCACTCTGCGTGCCAGCCGCATCGGTGATGGTGAGCTTTGCCGCCCTGGAGTCGGCCTGGATAACGACCTTCTTCAAAGGAAACTGCATCCCGGGCAGGAACGCCATCTGCGCCCGCTTCTGCGGCTCGCCGGATGTAGCGAGGTAATACAACCAGAGGTAGGAATTGCCAGTGCGATCCACGCGCAGCTGGAGGACGTATTTCGCGGTGGAGGTGTTTTTGTCCTCCGAGAGGAAGAGCATGAAGACGCCATTCTCATCGGCGGAGGTCCCCTGGATATCAAGGTCATCGAGTTCGATAGCCACCGGGTGCCGAAGGAAGTTGAGTTTTCCCTCAGTGTCCGTAAGGACGGTGCCAACCGCGCGCTCGGGCGGGGTATCCGCCGCGGGGACCTTGAGAAGAAGCGCTCCATTGTCGACGCTCACGCCATCGGGAGTGCCTTTCCATAGCTTGGGCGACAAGGGGGAGGTAAACTCCTCCTGCATGACAACAGTGTCTGCGGCAGAGAGCGACGAAACTCCGGTGGTGGCAAGAAGGGTACAGGCGGCGAGGGCGGCTTTGTAGCTCATAGAGGGGGTGGTTTGCGGTTGGAGGAAGATCAGGTGGCCCGATCGTATTCCTGGAGGGTTATCTTTGCTTCCAGTGGCTCGTTGTTAAAGAACCGAGTCAGGTTGGCCTCGGCCAGCGCGGTGCATTTTGGATACAGGTCGCTGGTGGGGCCTCCGATATGGGGGGACAAAATGGCATCCTTTATGCCTAATAGTTCTGCCGAAGGAGGCAGAGGGAGCGGCTCGTCGCGATAGACATCCAGCGCGATGCGAATGCGGCCGATCCGCGCCAACCGCGCCAGCTCCTGCTCATCGACCAGTCGCCCCCGGGCGATATTGACAAAGACGGCGTCATCCGGGAGCAGGTTCAGGAGGCCGGCCGTCACGCTGTTCTCCGTATACGGTGTGAGGGCCTCGCACTCCACCACCACCGAGTGCGCCGAAAACAGCTCCTCCAGCGAGGCGCAGGGCCTCACCCCGTGCTTGCGCATGAAAGACTCCGGCACGCCGTGCGAGTAAGCGGAAACCTGCACTCCAAACGGCTGGAGAAGCTTCACGAGGTGACGTGCGATCATCCCGAAGCCGTGAATACCGACGGCCCGGCCCGAGAGCGAGAGTGTCTGGAGCTCGATGCGGTACTGCGGCTGCTCGCGGAATGGCACCTGCAGCCCCTCGCGCCAGCGGGGGTTCCTCCGCAGAGCCGCGAGCAGGAGCAGCAGGGCATGCTCGGCCACCGCCACCGCGGCGATACCGCCCCAGTTGGTGACCGCGACGCCACGCTCCAGAAGCCTGCGGGGTATCAACGATTTGACTGATCCCACGAGGTGGCAGACGTAGCGGAGCCGCAGGGCGGGATCATTCACATAGTCCTCCGGCAGCGGCAAAGCACGCCAGCAGGTGACCAGCACCGTCGGCTGCACTTCCATGAGCACCTTCCGCCACTGGGCAGGCGTGCACTGGCCGGTCGTGTAGTGAATCACCTCGACGGGCAGATTTTGAAAATACCCGCCGGAGGCGAACATCTCGCGTTCCTTGTCATCGAGGCAGACCATCACCCGCTCCTGCGAGAGGGTTCCCGCTATGCCGGGGAGTTCACATGTTGCCTGGGCGGTGTCGTGCATTGCTAAAGGGAAATGAACCCGGCCTGGGTATGATTCCCAACTCGCAATCTCCTTACACAGGTCAGCGCGTCGCTCGTCTGCGGCTCGACTACTTACCTGAGTTAATGAGCAACAGGTTGGCCCATCGAGGAGGGTTCCTATGCTTCGCCCCATGGAACAGAAAGCTCCCCTACTCCTGACCTTCTCCATCGCCGCAGGACTCCTGCTGGGCATGACCTCCACCCGGGCCGCAGTACTGGTCGAGGATTTCTTCAACTATACCTCCGGCACCAGCGCGGCGGCAAATAATGGAGGCAGTGGATGGAGCGGCAGCTGGTCGGGAGTGACGACGAACGGTCGCACCTACACCAATCTCGCGGGGACATTTTCCACACCGACGAACTACACCTATTCGACGGGGACCAATTATGTGGCCCTGACGGCGGCGGGATCGGCGAAGATCGACTATACCCGCAATCTGCAAACGTCGATCGATTTCGATCCGGCCACGAGTACGACGTACTATTTCAGCAGCCTCATCTCGGTACTCAATGATGGCACGGTAAGCAGCGATATGTTCTTCCCGCGATTCCGCGACTCCACAAGCACGAGCATTGCGGCTTTTGGGATGAACGCATCCAACCGCATTCGCATCGTGACGTCCGGAGGCAACAGCATCGACTCGACCACCGTACTGGCCGAGGGTTCCACCTTCGCGACGGCCACCCAATATTTGGCCATCGGCAAGATGGTGCTCAATCCATCGACCCAGGCGGATGAGTTCTACTTTTCCCTTATTCCCACATCGTCGTCCGTCCCGCTCACCGAACCCACGACATGGACGGTATCGACATCCCAATTCGTTACCGGGATCGCGACACAGGTGACTTACACCGTCAATGCCAATGGCGGCACGATGAACCTCGACAACTTT